>JADFIG010000027.1 GCA_022566735.1 Pseudomonadota bacterium | reverse complement strand
TGACCGACTACAACGAATACCGGCCGCACGACTCCCTGGGCAACGTGCCGCCGGCTGTGTTCAAACCCAGGGTGTTCAACCAGGAAGTCTCTACTTCTGAACTGTCTACTTGACAGGGGAGCTTACGGCTGCAGTGCTCGACGATTAGGGCTTTGATGAAGTCCTGCACGTCTTCACCGAGCACCGCGCCTTCCGGCAATTGGCTGGGGTGCCATCCAGTTGAGGCCGCCATCGCGGTCAGGTCGCGCGACACCGCAAAGCCACAACTTCCAGGGACGTGGAGGTCATGGCTTTTGTTCAACTTGCGTAAGTCCCAGTCCGTGTTAGACGTGGCGGCGCCGTTGCTGTCGAGTTCGATGTGCCAGTCAAGTCCGTGCGATGAAGCGACACGACGCATCCGGTCGATGAAGCTCAGATAGGCCTGCGGCGGTGGCGTCAGTTGAGGCGAGAGGATGTGGATGGTCATCCGTGGTTCTTGGGTCGGTCATCAATCAGGGTTAACGCCTGCTGCGCCCCCGCCAGCGCGCGCGTGAGTTGCCGGTAGGCCGGCGTCTCATCGGAGATTCCCTGCTTTAGGTACAGGCGGACTTGGTCGCGCATCCCTTCGATAGCTTCGACGTGGGACTCCCGGTCTAGGGATGGCATGAACTTCGGACAGCCATAGCAAGACGTCACCGGGTTGTAGGCGCAGCTGCTCTGACCCGCTTTGCACAGTCCCACGCCAGCAACCAGCCGATACCCCACCACAGCGCCAATCTGCTGGTCCTCAGGAGCCAGCTGTATCTCGTCGGCTGAGACGAAACTGCCGGTCGATATGTCCAAGAGGCTGTTGTAGAGTTTCGACGCACCGAGCGCCGTGTTGATGAGCTCGGCTTGCTTGAAGCTTGCCCGGATGTAGTGCGACGCGGCCTCTGCGCTCTTGTGGCCGAGGAACGCTTGGATGCTAGCCCTATCATGCCCCGCATCGGCGAGCGTTTGCGCCCCGGTGTGACGGAGCGAGCGCGCCGTGCTGTCCAGTTGCACGGAGAACCGCTTACAGAGAACCACTGCCCTGTCCCAGAAGGTAATTGGTCCGGTTGCGTTGAATAGCCGCTGCCGCCCGTGAGCGAGCGCCGTCGCGTGCAGCCTCGCGACGAGCGGAACCCACTCCGGTTTGACTTGGCGTAGCAACTCGAATTCGTTGCCTGGTGTTTGCTTTGCAGCATGGAACGAGAGCACGCAAGCAAGGTCGTCGCTTGCATCACGGAAGAAGCGGACATGCGTCACGTCGAGGCACAGCGCCTGAACTGGTCGCATACCGTGTTGGTAGGTGATAAGCAGTGCGACAGCGCCCTCCACCTGTCTGTCGGTCAAGTCGTCCTCGCTCGCCGCCGCATCCAGAACTCGAACAATAGCTGCCTGGGCGTCAACGGAAGCCACACGCTCTCTCTTGCCGATGCTTCGCTTGTTCTGCCGTAAGCCTTCCTTCACGAAGGTGTCCAAGCTCTTCACGAGAGGCATGTGAACTGCTCGCCAGTGGCCGGCGCCAGCCTTGCAAGCTAGCTTCAACACGGCCTTCGCGACGTTCGTCTCCAGCGGGTGGCTCAGCACAGTGGTCCAGGTCTCTCGCAGCTTTTCCGCAGGGGTAGCGAGCAGTTCCAAGATGGCTGGCCATTTGGCTATGAGGACGTTGGCGAAGGTCCGGAATGGTGCTGGGGAGGACGCCCGTCGTGTCAGCAGAACAAGCGCTCGCTGTAATTCGCCAACTTGACCCTCGGCGAACTCCAGCCGTACCGTGCTGCCAGCTGCAAAGACCTCCCAGTGACGGTCCGCCAACCTCACCACCGACTCCCGTCCGGAATACTTGTCGAAAAGGGTCATCAACGCGGGGGCAGCGGGCCACTTCCAGTCCAAGGGAGATTTCCCACCATGCTCGGACTGAGGTTGCGGGAGGGCGATTTCAATGGCGTGGTTCACGCAGAAATCCCCCGCATAAGACTAGTCTTTTCAGCAAACAGTGTGTTCCATGCTTGCATCAAGTCGTCCTGAATCGCCGCACGTGCGTAGTGCTCAGGCATGGCTGACCTCGCTGACCATCCGAAGAACGCCCGCATCCGTTGGATTGCCAACTCGCGGTCGGGGTTCAGCTCCATAAACATCGTGTATCTGGCCGTGGCGCAGGTGTGTCGCAGGTCGTGAGGCGAAATGTTCGTCTTGCCGCCAGATCTATCGAAGAGGCTTTGGATTGCCTCGGGTGCCAGGGCATCCGTCAGTTTCCTGAAGACCTTACTTAGTGCCTCGGCAGAGAGCGGGGCCCCCGCCTTGGTGGTCAGTAGGAAACCATGTCCGGCATCGGTAGGTCGATGCTCGGCGGCGAAGTGCTGGTAGAGCAGAGCTAAGTCCTCTGACACCGGAATTTGCCTGTGGGATTCCAGAGTTTTGATGCGTGGCGTGGTCGACCTCGGATCGTTCTCGAACACCGTGGTGATGTCAAGCCAACGAACCACCTCTCCTGACTCCGGGTCCACGTCTTCCTTCAAGGAGTCACAGGCCAACAGCAGTGCTTCGCCACGACGGAGCCCAGCCAGCAGCATTAGGTTGACGATGAGCCAGTTCCGCACGCGCGTTTGATACCCCTTGAAAGGATTTCGAGGCGAGCTGGGATGCGCTACCTCAAGGAGGTCCAGCAGCGTTGTTTTCGGCAGCGCACGAATGAAGCGGAAGCCACCGAGACGGGGGGCGCGCATCCTGCCCATGGCTGCCAGCATAGAAGCAGCTGCGGCCCACTCTGGGTTACTAGGCGCTAAGCGTTTGGCCAGCGATTGCACGAATGCTCTGACTACGCCCCACCGCTGAACATCAGTCGTGTTGTAGGCCGGGTCTGAGGTTGTCGTTAGATAGAACGACTCCACCATGAGCATCACGCCCTCAGCGTCCCGAGTGCTCATACCCTCGTCGAAGGCGTCGGCACCGAAGCGTTCGTCACAGTACCGATAAAAGCTGTCCAGATGCTGGAGGTACAGCTTTCGCGTGCTGGTCGCCTGAGAACTACTCGTGAGGCCTAGGGACCACGCCGTGGACCATAGTCTTGGCATGTGTCTCACGGGGTCAACGATGACATGTTCAGGAACTGCTTGAGTACGGACGAGCACTGGAGATAACGGTTGGGGATACCTCTACGTACAGAGCTTTCCCTCTAATTGAAATGCAACACTGGCCATGGTACCTCTTAATCGTCGAGCGCTCGGTGCCGGCCGCCGCGATGGCCGACGCGCTGCTGGCCTGGGAGATGAACGGCGTGCCGATCTCGCTGGCCCACGGCGGGCCGCTGCGCCTGATCGTGCCCGGCTACACCGGCGTGAACAACATCAAGTACATCAAGCGCCTGGCCTTCACGGCCAAGGAAACCGAGGCGAAGATCATGTCGCACGGCTACCGCATCTCGCCGCCGGGCGGCAAGGGCGACCCGAGCCAGCCGTCGGTGCAGGAGATGTCGGTCAAGTCGTGGATCAACTCGCCGGCGCCTGATGCATCCAGCGTCAAGGCCGGCCTGGTGCAGGTGCAAGGCGTGGCCTTCGGCGGGCTGAACGGCATCAAGCGCGTCGAGGTGTCGCTGGACGGCGGCAAGACCTGGAACGACGCGCGGCTCACCGGGCCCGACCTGGGCCGCTATGCCTGGCGACAGTTCGTGCTGGCCGCGAAGCTGCCCGCTGGCAGCCACACGCTGGCCAGCCGCGCCACCGACACGGCCGGCAACGTGCAGCCCGAACAGCGGATGGAAAACGCCGGCGGCTACAACAACACGAGCTGGGCCGACCACGCCGTGAAAGTGACGGTGGCCTGAACATGCGCAACACCATCCACCAGCACTTCGTGGTGCATGCCTTGAAAGTCGCGTCGGTGCTCGTCGCAGGCCTGGCACTGCCCGCTCTGCCCGCGCTGGCGGCCGACGAAAGCGCGCAACTCGCCCTGGGGAAGAAGCTCTTCCTGCAGGGCGTCGTCCCGTCGTGCGCCGTGTGCCACACCTTGCAGGCCGCAGGTGCCGAGGGCGCCGTCGGCCCGGTCCTCGACGAGTTGAAGCCCGACGCTGCGCGCGTGGCGAAGGCGCTGCGCAACGGGCTGGGCCAGATGCCCTCGTACAAGGACAAGCTCACCGAAGCAGAGATTGCGGCGCTGGCGCTCTACGTGTCGAAGGCCAGCGGGGGTGCCAAGTGAAACTTCAGGTGGGTGGAATCTGTGGTGCATCCCCACCGATAAAGGCTCGTCCGCGCGGGCCGCAAGACGCTGACTGGCACCGAAACGCAGGGCATCTTCATCGGTCGCCGCCGTCGGCAGCGACTGCTTCTCAACTCCTCGACAGACTGGATTGGGTCGATAGCTGGCCCTTGTGAATGACCGCTGATGGGCATCTGACCCAGCGCTTGCATCGCAATGAGGTCGACGAGTGGTAAGCGGCAGCTCCCAGCCTGAAGCGGTCACGCGCCGCCCTTGATGTCGCGCACTTTGTTGCCCTGGCTCGGTCTTCGGTGGGCTTACCCACGGTCACCGTCGCACCCGTTCGCTGCGAAACGCCCGAGGGGTGCACAGGGCTAGCTTGTCGCAGACTCTATTGCCCAAGAACAGCAGCGATGCCGGGCACACATCAGTCGTCGGTTGGCTCGCTGAAGACGCCACCAGCGGCGGAGGTGCCGCCTTGCGGGCGCGGCGGCTTGGGCTGTGCGCCAGTTTCAAAGATCAGGCCTTGCAGCGCCAGCATGCGCAGCCGCTGGACGCGCTTGGGGCCCTTGCGAAAGCGCACCAGGTCGGCGTGCAGCAACGGCGCACTGTCCTGGTCAATCGCCACGTAGATCACCAGCTCGGATTCATCGGCACGGCGCGTCACCGCCGCTGCTCCACCTGGGCCACGGCATCAAGTCCTGCCTCGGCCTCAACCCGCCCCTGTCCCGCAAGCTGGAAGCCGCGCACGTTCGCATAAAGGGGCTCGGCCAACTCCAGCAAGCTGTGCCGGGGGAGCGCCTCCTTGATGTACTTCTTGAATATCTGGGCGCCCCCGCCTGTGAGCACGACGTTGTCAAACCGTTGGGTATCTCCGATTTGACTGAGCATCGCGCCCACGGCTTGGTGAGCCACGGTCATGGCCAAAGGCTTGAACTTCTCGATGGAATAGGGCTTGCCATACAAGGTCAGTGGACGTTCCTTGCGGAGCGCCAAGTCGATGGCATCCAGATGCTGGTAGTCCGCACCGATGTCACGCGATATCTCGCGCGCGATGATGCGCAGCATGTTGTTGATGCCCCGATCAACCGAATGGCTCTTGCGGATCAACAGCCTCATGCCGCGTGTGGATACCCAGTCAAAGGTGCGGGTACCCACGTCAATGATCAGGCTGTCCTGGTGCTGAATTTGATCGAGCACGCCTTGCTGTGCTGCGTAGGTCACCAGTGCCCCTTGCGGCTGCGCCACGGCAAGCGCCCTTTTGACCAGAACCTTGCGGCCCCGCCCAACCGAGTGCTCGCCTTCGGCCAGCTTGACGAGGCTGTCTTTCTTGTCCGCGAAATAGGCCACCGGCAGGCCCACCACGAGCAGGTCGATGACCTCGACGTTCATGTAATACAGCGCGCCGCGCATCAAGGCCAGGTACTCAGGCGTGGTGATGAAATCCTCGCCCTTCAACGTTGACCGCCATGGCTCAAGGGCCAATTCAATGTCTGGCCCAACCTCGTAGAAATGAGGGCCCATCGGCACAGCGACGGTGTCGCGCCGACCACCCAACCCTTGCATGGTGGTGTCGCTCGAGCAGAACTCAGCCATCGACAAAAAGCTGCCGCATTCGATGCAGTCGCCGTCAACTCGGCGGATGTACTTGGTGATGCCGTATCCAACATCAATAGCGCGCACGATGCTCATGAGAGCCTCCAAAGAAGAGCAGATGCTCATGAGGGTGCGCAAAGGCAGATCAGCCAGCCACTGGCAAAGGGCGCTGAAAGGGGTGGATTTCGACATCAGCCGGATCAATGGCCTCGAACCCAGTCCGGCTCAGCCCCCAATGCGCACGGACCACGCTCATCCACGGCGGGGTCAAGCGCCTGGATGGTCTGTTTGGGGTCGGCCTGCAATCGGGCGCATTTCGCTTGGCCAAACCGGTTTCGGAGAGAGAGGTATCGCGAAGACTTGTCAACCCCAAGGGCGCGCAGACCAAGCCATTGGCGATCAGGGGTAATGGCGGGATAACGGCACTTTTTGCGCTTGCATTGAGGTGCCGCCTAGCGCATGCTTGGATGGCGTCAAGCCGGTAGCTTCCACACCGGGCGCATCGGTCGCCAAAGGAAGCCCTGGAGTCGTGACGCCATGTCACGCTGGACCTTGAGTCCGAAGTGTCCCCACTGGCCATCAGCAAGATGGTGGCCAGCATGTTTGCGGCACGCATGCCTGCGTGTCAACGTGGATCCACGTCGGTCTTGAACCGACGATGCTTGCCTTGCGCCCTTGGAGGCTCTGGCAAACGGCGCGCGCTCTCGCGACGCCCGTGATCCCCTTCGCCCCGCCCCACGCATTGCTTCGAGCATCCCTTGTCATGTCGGCCCGACCGACAGCTTGCGGATTGGCGTGAACAGATCCTGCACCGCGTTGGCTTCGGTGCCATCAGACGGTCTGGCGGCGGCGTTCGAATTGGGTGCCTTGATTGGCATCCCGTACGGGTGACGCCCGTGCAACTTTGCTGCGCAGCCTTCCGGCCAGACCGGTTGATCTGCGGTTCGCCCCGAGCGAGCAGCCACGTGTGCCTGACACCGTGTGCACGGCGTTCACTTTTACGACTGGCCTGGCTGCGGCTTTGTTCGCAACCGAATCCTGACCTTGCGTGCGATGGGATGCACGCGCCTTTCTCAACCTCTTCAACCCTTGACTGGACGAAATGGACTGATCATGACCAAGACTCACACGCCGCCTGTCGATCTCGACAAGATCCCCCTTCAACCACAGCGCTGGAAATACGTTCTGGCGCTGATCCTGGAGCGCCACAACTGGCGTCACTCCACGAAAAGCAAAGGCGTGTCGCACGCCACGATGGAAGAGCGCAGGCAGTTTTGCTTTCGCATCTTTTCGTTCCTGCGAGACAACCCAGCCAAATGCTTCAAGCTTGATCCGCGCTCATTCAGCGGGCGGCATGTTGACCCGTTGATGGCCGATTGGCGCCAGCGGGCTGAGCGTGGCGAGCTTGGCGCGGCGACGCTGCAGAAGTACCACAGCTTCCTCACGACCTTTGCGGGATGGATCGGCAAGCCCAAGCTGGTCAAACCACTGAGTGCCTATTTCGACAACCAGGCGCTGATCACGCGCAGCTACATTGCGACCTCGCCAAAAGCCTGGCGAGAGCGCGGCGTGGATGTTGATCAAGTGCTGTCGCAGGTCGAACGCCATGATCTGCATGCAGCGGCCTCGCTGCGACTCATGCAGGCGTTTGGATTGCGGTTCAAGGAAGCCTGCATGCTGCGCCCCCATGCAGATGTGCTGACTGCCGTGCAGGCTGGTCAGGCAGGATGCGACACGGCGCTGTACCTCTTCACGCATCGGGGAACTAAGGGCGGGCGCCGACGCTACGTGCCCATCGATACCGACGCACGCCTGCAGGCCATCAAGCTGGCTCAGGACTTGGTCCTTGGGGAGAACGACAGCATCAGTGATCCTCAGCTGACGCTGGTTCAGGCGATCCGTCACTTGCGCTATGTGATGGAACGCTTCGGCGTGACGAAGAAAGCCTTGGGTGTCGTGCCACATGGTCTGCGACACCAGTACGCGGCGGATGAATACCAGGAAGCGACGGGATCGCCCGCACCGGTCAATGGTGGGCATGCGGTGGAACGCACGTTGGACCTGACCGCACGGCAGGCTATCGCGGAAAAACTAGGGCACGGGAGAACTCAAATCATCAACGCCTACATCGGAGGTCGAGGCCGTTGAGAAAAGGCATTGTCCGTACAAAGTCCGTACGGACAAGAAAAAAGCACCTAGCATCGCTGCTAAGTGCTTGATTTCCTTGGTGGGCGGTGCAGGGTTCGAACCTGCGACCCCTGCCGTGTGAAGGCAGTGCTCTACCGCTGAGCTAACCGCCCGAAACTGGTTCGGGACTGGGTCCACCGAGTGTTTTTCCGCCTGATCTCTGCGATCAGCGAAGACCAAGACTATAACACAGTCTCCAGCGTTTTCCAAACAACTTTGCCGCCACTGGCTTTGTCGAGATCCTGCAACGCCTTCTCGAAGGCCTCGGCCTCCTCGGCGGAGGGCTGGATCACCGGCAGGTCGAAAGCACTGAAGTCGACCGCCGCGGCTTCCACGCCCAGCCCCTGCGCATCGCCATCGCCCGCCTCGCTGTCGATCAGCAGGGCATCCTGGCCCCGCGTCATGTTGATGTAGACCTCGGCCAGGAGCTCCGCGTCCATCAGCGCGCCGTGCAGCGTGCGGTGGGTGTTGTCGACCTCCAGGCGGCGGCACAGCGCGTCCAGCGAATTGCTCTTGCCCGGGAACATCTCGCGGGCCATGAGCAGGCTGTCGATCACGCCATCCACGTGTTCGGTGAACTTGCCCTTGCCGCAGCGGGCCAGCTCGGCATTCAGAAACCCGATGTCGAAGGCCGCGTTGTGGATGATCACCTCCGAACCGCGGCAGTAATCGAGGATCTCGTCGACCAGGCTGGCGAACACCGGCTTGTCCGCCAGGAACTCGTCGGTCAGGCCGTGGATCTTGACGGCGTCCTCGTGGTTGCGACGCTCGGGGTTGATGTAGAAGTGCAGGTGTCGGCCGGTCAGGCGGCGGTTGACCATCTCCACGCAACCGATTTCGATGACGCGGTCGCCCGACTCCGGGCTCAGGCCGGTGGTTTCGGTGTCGAGGAAGATTTGTCTGGACATGGCGTGAATCGTGTCAGTGATTCTCTCTCGCGTGGTTGATCGTGTACTTCGGGATCTCGATGGTCAGGTCCTGCCCGGCGACGATGGCCTGGCAGCTCAGGCGCGAGTTGGCCTCCAGGCCCCAGGCGCGGTCCAGCAGGTCTTCTTCGGTGTCCTCGATCTCGTTGAGGCTGTTGAAGCCCTGGCGCACGATGACGTGGCAGGTCGTGCAGGCCGCGCTCATGTCGCAGGCGTGCTCGATCTCGATGTGGTTGTCCAACAGCGCTTCGCAGATGCTGGTGCCGGGCGCCGCGGTGATGTCGGCGCCCTGGGGGCACAGGGTGGCGTGGGGCAGGATCTTGATGATGGGCATGGTTCAGAGCTGGTCGAGTTGGCGGCCGGCCAGGGCCTGGCGGATGCTGCGGTTCATGCGCTCGGCGGCGAAGGCTTCGGTGCCATCGGCCAGGGCCTGGGTGGCGGCCTCCAGGGCTTCGAGGTCGCCCCGGTCGCAGCGCTGGCCGATCTGGGCCATCAGGGCATCGACGTGGGCGCGTTGCTCGGGGCTGAGCAGGTCGCCATCGGCCGCCAGGGCGGTGCGGGTGGCTTCCAGCATGCGCTCGGCTTCGACGCGGGCTTCGCGCAGGGCGCGGTCCTTCATGTCCTCGGCCGCGGTGGTGAAGCCTTCGCGCAGCATCGTGGCCACCTGCTCGTCGCTCAGGCCATAGCTGGGCTTGACGATGACGGAGGCTTCGACGCCCGAGAGCAGCTCCTTGGCGAACACGCTCAGCAAACCGTCGGCGTCCACCTGGAAGCTCACGCGGATGCGCGCTGCGCCGGCGGCCATCGGCGGGATGCCGCGCAGCTCGAAGCGCGCCAGCGAGCGGCAGTGCTCGACCTGCTCGCGCTCGCCCTGCACGACGTGCACGGCCAGGGCGGTCTGGCCGTCCTTGAAGGTGGTGAAGTCTTGCGCGCGGGCCGAGGGAATGGGCGTGTTGCGCGGGATGATGCGCTCCACCAGGCCGCCCATGGTCTCCAGACCGAGCGACAGCGGCAGCACGTCCAGCAGCAGCAACTCGCCCTGCACGTTGTTGCCGGCCAGCTGGTTGGCCTGGATGGCCGCGCCCAGAGCCACGACTTCATCGGGGTTGAGGTCGGTCAGCGGCGGCTGGCCAAAGAAGCCGCCCACGGCATCGCGCACGGCGGGCGTGCGGGTCGAACCGCCCACCATCACCACGCCCTTGACCTCGTCGGGCTTGACCTTGGCATCGCGCAGCACGCGCTTGACGGCCGCCAGCGTCTTGTCGATGAGCGGCCTGGCCAGCTCGTTGAGGCGTTCGCGCGTGAGCTTGACCGAGAGCATGCCGCTGGACAGGGCGCACGACAGGTGCACGCTGCCATCGGTGGAGAGCTTCTCCTTGGCGCGGCGCGCGGCCACCAGCAAGGCGCGCTTGTCGTGCGGCGAGAGGTGCTCCATCTGCGCCTGCAGCCCGCCCTCGGCCAGCGCGGCCTCGGCCAGCACATGGTCCAGGTCGTCGCCACCCAGGGCCGAATCGCCGCCCGTGGCCACCACCTCGAACACGCCGCGGCTGAGCTGCAGCAGCGAGATGTCGAAGGTGCCGCCACCCAGGTCGTAGATGGCATAAAGGCCTTCGGCGCCGTTGTCCAGGCCGTAGGCGATGGCCGCGGCCGTGGGCTCGTTGAGCAGGCGCAGCACGTTCAGGCCGGCCATCTGCGCGGCGTCTTTCGTGGCCTGGCGCTGGGCGTCGTCGAAATAGGCCGGCACCGTGATGACGGCACCGAACAGGTCGTCGTTGAAGGTGTCTTCGGCGCGCTGGCGCAGGCTGGCCAGGATCTCCGCCGAAACCTCGACCGGCGACTTCACGCCCGCCACGGTCTTGACCGCCACCATGCCGGGCTGGTCCTCGAACTGGTAAGGCAGCTTGCCGGCATCGGGCAGATCGGCCAGGCGGCGGCCCATGAAGCGCTTGACCGACACCACCGTGTTCAGCGGGTCTTCGGCCTGCGCGGCCAGCGCGTCGAAGCCGATGGCGCGGCGCGTGCGGCCCTGCTCATCGACCGCGTAGCGCACCGCGGAGGGCAGGATGACGCGGCCTTGCGCGTCGGGCAGGCACTCCGCGACACCATTGCGCACCGAGGCCACCAGCGAGTGCGTGGTGCCCAGGTCGATGCCCACCGCGATGCGACGCTGGTGGGGGTCGGGAGATTGTCCGGGTTCGGAGATTTGCAGCAGGGCCATGGCTCAGTTCACTTCAGGTCGCGTCATGTCGCGTCACGTCGCATCTTCATAGCGCTGCAGTCGCGCCTCGATTTCTTCCAGCAGGCGGTCGATGAACATCAGCGCCCGCACCTCCTGCGCCGCCGCCGCGTGGGCCGACTGCACGTCCAGCAACTCGCCCAGGCGCTGGATGCGCTCGCGCCGCTGCGCGTTCACTTCGTCTTCCAGGGCCTCGACCTCCGGGGCGCTGCCCGCGTCTTCCAGGGCTTCGCGCCACTGCATCTGCTGCATCAGGAAGTCGCCGGGCATGGCGGTGTTGCTCTCGGACCGCACCGGTGCGCCGCCCAGCTCGCACAGGTAGCCGGCGCGCTTGAGCGGGTCCTTGAGGCGCTGGTGGGCCTCGTTGACGCGCACGGCCCACTGCATGGCCAGGCGCTGGGCCGCTCCCCCCTCGGCCGCGAAGCGGTCAGGGTGAACCTTGGCCTGCAAGGCCTTCCAGGCGGCGTCGAGCTGGCTGCGGTCCAGAGCGAAGGTGCGCGGCAGGCCAAGCAGGGTGAAGTCGTCGGCGTCGATGTTCATGGCTCGATCAAAGTGCGAAACCCCACCAGGGGCGGGGCTTCGGCAGGCACGGGGCTCGGCTCGGTTGAGCCGGCTCAGATGCGGAAGGATTCCCCGCAACCGCAGCGGTCACGCTCGTTGGGGTTGTTGAACTTGAAGCCTTCGTTGAGGCCCTCGCGCACGAAGTCCAGCTCGGTGCCGTCGATGTAGGGCAGGCTCTTGGGATCGACCAGGATCTTCACGCCCAGTTGCTCGAAGACGATGTCCTCGGGCGCGATCTCGTCGGCGAACTCGATCTTGTAGGCCAGGCCGGAGCAACCGGTGGTCTTGACACCCAGACGCACGCCCACGCCCTTGCCGCGGCGGCCCAGGTAGCGGGTGATGTGGCGGGCGGCCGCCTCGGTCAACGACACGCGCATGCCCGCCGTGGTGTCCCCGATGGCGGGCAGCGGCCCGTTGCCGGGGCCAGCCGTGCAGGAAGCGGTGTCAGTTTGCATGCTTGGCCTTGTAGTCGTTGACAGCTGCCTTGATGGCATCTTCGGCCAGGATGGAGCAGTGGATCTTGACCGGGGGCAAGGCCAGCTCTTCGGCGATCTGGGTGTTCTTGATGTCCAGCGCCTCGTCCAGGGTCTTGCCCCGCACCCACTCCGTCACCAGGGAGCTGGAGGCGATGGCCGAGCCGCAGCCGTAGGTCTTGAAGCGCGCGTCCTCGATGACGCCGGTGGCCGGGTTGACCTTGATCTGCAGCTTCATCACGTCGCCGCAGGCGGGGGCGCCCACCATGCCGGTGCCGACCGTTTCGTCGCCCTTTTCGAAAGAGCCGACGTTGCGGGGGTGTTCGTAGTGGTCGATGACCTTGTCGCTGTATGCCATTTCAATACTCCAGACTGTTCAATGCGCCGCCCACTGGATGGCGCTGATGTCGATGCCGTCCTGGTACATCTCCCACAGCGGCGACAACTCGCGCAGCTTGGCCACGCGTTCCTTCAGGGTGGCGACCACGAAATCGACCTCTTCCTCGGTGGTGAAGCGGCCGATGGTCATGCGCAGCGAGCTGTGTGCCAGCTCGTCCGAGCGGCCCAGGGCGCGCAGCACGTAGCTGGGCTCCAGGCTGGCCGAGGTGCAGGCCGAGCCCGAAGACACCGCGATGCCCTTGATGCCCATGATCAGCGACTCGCCCTCGACGTAGTTGAACGAGACGTTGAGGTTGTGCGCCACGCGCTGTTCGAGGTCGCCGTTGACGAAGATCTGCTCGATGCCCTGCAGGCCGGCCAGCAGGCGGTCGCGCAGGGCCTTCACGCGGGCGTTCTCCGTGTGCATCTC
Source organism: Pseudomonadota bacterium (assembly GCA_022566735.1). Lineage (GTDB taxonomy): Bacteria > Pseudomonadota > Gammaproteobacteria > Burkholderiales > Burkholderiaceae_C > Aquabacterium. Next base: position 34,758 of record JADFIG010000027.1, on the reverse strand, counting down.
TTCCTTGGCGATGCGGAAGGCCTCGCCCATGCCGACGATCTGGTGCGTGGGCAAGGTGCCCGAGCGCATGCCGCGTTCGTGGCCGCCACCGTGCATCTGCGCTTCCAGGCGCACGCGCGGCTTGCGGCGCACGTACAGCGCGCCGATGCCCTTGGGGCCGTAGGTCTTGTGCGAGGCCAGGCTCATCAGGTCGACCGGCAGGGTGTTCATGTCGATGTCGACCTTGCCGGTGGCCTGGGCCGCGTCCACGTGGAAGACGATGCCCTTCTCGCGGCACAGCGCACCGATGGTGGCGATGTCCTGGATGACGCCGATCTCGTTGTTCACGAACATGACCGAGATCAGGATGGTGTCCGGGCGGATGGCGGCCTTGAGCACGTCCAGGTCCAGCAGGCCGTCGTCCTTGACGTCGAGGTAGGTGGCCTCGAAGCCCTGGCGTTCCAGCTCGCGCACGGTGTCCAGCACGGCCTTGTGCTCGGTCTTGACGGTGATGATGTGCTTGCCGCGCGACTGGTAGAAGTGCGCCGCGCCCTTCAGCGCCAGGTTGTTGGATTCGGTGGCGCCCGAGGTCCAGACGATTTCGCGCGGGTCCGCGCCGATCAGGTCGGCGACCTGCTGGCGGGCGTTCTCGACGGCCGCCTCGGCTTCCCAGCCGTAGGCATGGGTGCGCGAGGCCGGGTTGCCGAAATGCTCACGCAACCAGGGGATCATGGCGTCGACGACGCGGGGGTCGCACGGCGTGGTGGCGCCGTAGTCCATGTAGATCGGGAAGTGCGGGGTCATGTCCATGATGGGGGGACTCTTCGTGACTCTTCTTGCTCAAACGCCGTCCGCGCAACGCCCCATGCCCGGGGTCCGGGGTGCGGACACCCCTGCCCTGCCGCGGCCAGGGGCGACCCCCCGCGCCTGCAGCCAGGCAGGAAACCTTCCATTATCGTGGTTGGTGGGCCCAGCGGCAAACCCGCCGGGCATCACCCTCACTTCGTCAGGGCCGCGCCCAGGGCGAACACCGAATTCGGCGCGGTGACCTTGATGGGCTTGACCACCGGGGTGGTGGAGATGGCCCGCTTGACCGGCTGCGCCTCGATGGACACGCCCTTGGCCAGTTGGTCTTCCACCAGCTTGCGCAGCGAGATCGAATCGAGGTACTCGATCATCTTGTTGTTCAGGCTGGTCCAGAGGTCGTGCGTCATGCAGCGGCCGCCGTCGTCGCCCATGCAGTTTTCCTTGCCGCCGCAGCCGGTGGCGTCGATGGGCTCATCGACGGCCACGATGATGTCGGCCACGGTGATGTCCTCGGCCTTGCGGCCCAGGGAGTAGCCGCCGCCGGGGCCACGGGTGCTCTCCACCAGTTCGTGGCGACGCAGCTTGCCGAACAGCTGCTCCAGGTAGGACAGCGAGATCTGTTGGCGCTGGCTGATCGCGGCCAGGGCCACGGGGCCGGTGTGCTCGCGCAGGGCCAGATCGATCATCGCCGTGACGGCGAAACGGCCTTTGGTGGTGAGTCGCATGGCGTTCTCCAAAGTGAGGCTCAGGCCCTCCGGGTCAGAGGGTTTTCCAGAATGTGGACCGATGACCGGAAGGGTGGACCGGTCGGACCCAATTCCCGAGCTTTTCACTCAATTATAGGGAAACCCACTGTTTCAGTCAACTTCAGGTAAGGGCTAACCCGAGGGCATGGCCACGCCGGTGGCAGGCGACCTCAATCAGGCGCGCTGCTCGACGCGCGCGGAGGCAGCCCGGCCAGGCGCGCCTGCAGGTGCGGCACCAGGCCCTGGCTGGCGGCCTCGATGAGGTCGAGCACGTGCTCGAAGCCGGCCGGCCCGCCGTAGTAGGGGTCAGGCACAACGGGCGCGCCGGCCAGGGCGTGGTCGGCGGGGATGAACTCGGTCAGGCGGCGCAGGCGCGGGCGCAGGTCGCTGGGGCACCCCTCTTCCAGCAAGGCCAGGTTGTCCCAGTCCATGGCCAGCAGCAGGTCGAAGTCGGCGTAGTCCTGGGGCTGCACCTTGCGGGCGCGCAGGTGCCCGAGCGCATAGCCGCGCTGCTGCCCGGCTTCGCGCGAGCGCGCATCGGGCGGGCTGCCCAGGTGGTAGGCGTGGGTGCCGGCGGAGTCCACCGCCACGTCCTGGTCGAGCCCGGCCTGCACCAGGTGCGCGCGCAGCACGGCCTCGGCGGTCGGGCTGCGGCAGATGTTGCCCATGCAGACCATGAGGACGCGCAGGCGAGGTGGGGCCGCGGCCGCGTCATCCGAGCCTGTGCGGTCTGGCTGGCCCAGCCAGCGCGACAGGATGCTGGACATGGCGTTCACTTCCGCGCGGCCTGGGCGGGCACCAGGTGGTCATGGCCGGGCGCCCCGAAGGCCTGCTCCTTGAGGATGGCCAGTTGGTCGCGCAGGCGGGCGGCCTTCTCGAACTCCAGCGCGCGGGCGGCTTCCAGCATCTCCTTTTCGAGCTGCTTGATGCGCTTGCCCAGGTCCTTCTCGGACAGGGCCTCGCTGCCTTCCATGGACTTGGCCAGGGCTTCGGCGGCTTTGAGGTCGTCCTTGGCGGCGTTGGACATGACGCCGTCGATCAGCTCCTTGACCTTCTTGTTGACGGTGCGCGGCGTGATGCCGTGCGCCTCGTTGTGGGCGATCTGCTTGGCGCGACGGCGTTCGGTTTCGCCCATGGCCTTGCGCATCGACTCCGTCACCTTGTCGGCATAGAGGATGGCGTGGCCATTGGCATTGCGCGCGGCGCGGCCGATGGTCTGGATCAGGCTGCGCTCGGCACGCAGGAAGCCTTCCTTGTCGGCGTCCAGGATGGCCACCAGCGAGACCTCGGGGATGTCCAGGCCTTCGCGCAGCAGATTGATGCCCACCAGCACGTCGAAAGTGCCCAGGCGCAGGTCGCGCAGGATCTCGACGCGCTCGACGGTGTCGATGTCGGAGTGCAGGTAGCGCACCTTGACGCCGTTCTCGGTGAGGTAGTCTGTGAGCTGCTCGGCCATGCGCTTGGTCAGCGTGGTGATGAGCACGCGCTCGTCCTTCTCGACGCGGATGCGGATCTCCTGCAAGACGTCGTCGACCTGGTGGGTGGCGGGGCGCACCTCGACCACCGGGTCGACCAGGCCGGTGGGGCGCACCACCTGCTCGACCACCTGGCCGGCGTGCTGCTGCTCGTAGGCCGCGGGCGTGGCGGTGACGAAGACCGCCTGGCGCATCTTGCCTTCGAACTCCTCGAACTTCAGCGGGCGGTTGTCCAGCGCCGAGGGCAGGCGAAAGCCGTACTCCACCAGCGTGGTCTTGCGGGCGCGGTCGCCGTTGTACATGCCGCCGAGCTGGCCGATCATGACGTGGCTTTCGTCCAGGAACATCAGCGCGTCGGGCGGCAGGTAGTCCACCAGCGTGGGCGGCGGGTCGCCCGGGTTGGCGCCCGAGAGGTGGCGGGTGTAGTTCTCGATGCCCTTGCAGTGGCCGACCTCCTGCAGCATCTCCAGGTCGAAGCGGGTGCGCTGCTCCAGGCGCTGCGCCTCGACCAGCTTGCCGTCGCCCACCAGTTGCTTGACGCGCTGGTTGAGCTCTTCCTTGATGCCCTCGATGGCCACCAGCACGCGCTCGCGCGGCGTCACGTAGTGGCTGGAGGGGTAGATGGTGAAGCGCGGGATCTTCTGGCGGATGCGGCCGGTGAGCGGGTCGAACAGCTGGATGCTGTCGATCTCGTCGTCGAACAGCTCCAGGCGCACGGCCAGCTCGGAGTGTTCGGCCGGAAAGACGTCGATGGTGTCGCCTCTGACGCGGAAGGTGCCGCGCCCGAAGTCCATGTCGTTGCGCTGGTACTGCATGCGGATGAGCTGGGCGATGACGTCGCGCTGGCCCAGCTTGTCGCCCACGCGGGCGATCAGGACCATCTGCATGTAGTCCTCCGGCTTGCCGATGCCGTAGATGGCCGAGACGGTGGCCACGATGACCACGTCGCGGCGCTCCAGCAGGCTCTTGGTGGCGCTCAGCCGCATCTGCTCGATGGCCTCGTTGATGGCGCTGTCCTTCTCGATGAAGAGGTCGCGCTGGGGCACGTAGGCTTCGGGCTGGTAGTAGTCGTAGTAGCTGACGAAGTACTCGACGGCGTTGTGCGGGAAGAACTCGCGGAACTCGGCGTAGAGCTGCGCGGCCAGCGTCTTGTTGGGTGCGAAGACGATGGCCGGACGGCCTTCACGGGCGATCACGTTGGCCATGGTGAAGGTCTTGCCCGAGCCGGTCACGCCCAGCAGGGTCTGGTAGCTCAGGCCGTCTTCGATGCCCTCGCAGAGCTGAGCGATGGCGGTCGGCTGGTCGCCCGCCGGCGGGTAGGGCTGGAACAGCTCGAAGGGCGAGCCGTCGAAGTGCACGAACTGGCCGGCAGGCTGCGATTCGGTCACGGCATCAGCGCCCCCGGCCGGGCGCGCTGTTTCGGATGGATCAGAGGAAGGGGCAGACATCACGTCCCAAATCGAAAAATCGGGCGGAACCGCCCATAGTACGCTGCACGTGATCCGTACAGATCAGGCCATCACTGCCAGAACGCCCAGACCGTCACGGTGACGTCACACTGGCTGCCTAACTTGCAAGGACTTCCGCATTATTCAGCAGTGAGCAACGCCATGTCCAAACACACCCCCTCGTCCCGCCGCCAAGCCCTGAAATTCCTCGCTGGTGTCCCCATGCTGCCCATGAGCGGCCTGGTGTTCGCCTCGCGCGAGGATGCCGACGACAAGCACAACCACGCATCGCCGCACTCGCACGCCCGCGGCCACCGCGTCGTGTCGGCCTCGTTCACCGGCATGGCCGCGCCGACCACGACCGCCGCCATGGCCACCACCCACGTGGCCTCCTCGCTCAACCTGACCTTCCAGGACGGCAGCAGCCGCTCGCTGCCGCTGGCCTACGAGCCCTTCTTCCTGACCGGCACCCAGGTGCCCGACGGCAAGGGCGGCACCACCCTGGCCGGCGCCTACTACGACATCCGCAACGCGCCGATCATCGACCAGACCGTGCCGAGCGCACCGCGCCACTTCTTCAGCGACGCCCCGGACGGCACCTCGCTGCTGACCGTGCCCCATGCCCGCGTGCCTGGCGTGAAAGGCCAGCCGGTGTTCGCCGTGGTGCAGTTCGAGTACACCACCTGGGCCCAGGATGGCGTCACCGACATGTACGGCAAGCTGCCCTCGCCCATCGCCGTGCTGACGCTGGACCAGGACCCCAAGACCGGCAAGCTGAGCCTGGTGAAGTACCACAACGTCGACACTTCCGGCGTGCACGGCCTGTGGATCACCTGCGGTGCCAGCCTGTCGCCCTGGGGCACCCACCTGTCGAGCGAAGAGTACGAGCCCGACGCCTTCGCCCTGCCCGGCTACTACAACGCCTTCATCGCCAACCTGGGCGACACCACGGCCCGCCCCTACCACTATGGCCACCTGCCCGAAGTGACGGTGCACCGCGACGGCACCGCCAGCATCCGCAAGCACTATTGCCTGGGCCGCATCTCGCACGAGCTGGTGCAGGTCATGCCCGACGAGCGCACCGTGCTGATGGGTGACGACGCCACCAACAGCGGCCTGTTCATGTTCGTGGCCGACCGTGCCCGCGACCTGTCGGCCGGCACCCTGTACGTTGCCCAGCTCCAGAACGACTTCAACACGGCCGCACTCGCCGGCACCGCGAGCCTCGGCCTGAAGTGGATCAAGCTGGGCCACGCCACCAGCGACGAGATCGAGAACCTGGCCAACACGCTGGCCCCCACCGACATCATGGACGTGCGCACCAGCGCCCCTGCCGAGCCGGACTTCACCAAGATCTTCGTCAACGGCAAGGCCAACTGGGTCAAGCTCAAGCCGGGCATGGAAAAGGCCGCGGCCTTCCTGGAAACGCACCGCTACGCCTACCTGAAGGGCGGCAGCATGGGCTTCTCCAAGATGGAAGGCACCACCGTCAACGTCAAGGACAAGATCGCCTACTCGGCCCTGCAGAACATGCAGGACTCGATGGTGCTCAACAACACCGCCAAGGGCTGGAACGCCGAAAGCCGCATCGGCCTGAACGCGGCACTGAAGGCCGGTGGCATCTTGGCCCACACCCTGGCCGGCGGCCAGCAGGACACGGATTTCGATGCCATCGCCAGCGAGTGGGTGCCCGCCAGCAGCCGCGTGATGCTCGTGGGTGAGGACATCGCCGCAGATGCCCTGGGCAACACCGCCAACCCGAACAAGGTGGCCAACCCCGACAACCTGAAGTTCTCGGAGAAGCTGCGCACCCTGTTCATCGGCGAAGACAGCGGCCAGCACACCAACAACTTCCTGTGGGCCTACAACGTCGACACGAAGCAGTTGTCGCGCCTGATGTCCATCCCCGCGGGTGGCGAGTCCACCGGCCTGCATGCCGTCGACGAGATCCACGGCTGGACCTACATCATGAGCAACTTCCAGCACGCGGGCGACAGCAGCTACGTCAAGAGCCACCCGGAACTCAACGCCGCCGTGAACGTCAATTACGGCAACAAGTTCCAGGCCGCCGTGGGCTACCTCACCGCCACGGACACCGGCATCCGCCTGGGTGGCGGCCACCGGGACTGAGTCCCGTCCGCCGGGGCCTGCGCGCACCGCAGGCCCCGCGAGCGTGCCGATGTCGACGTCCTGACAAGGTCGGGATCCGGCGGTCACCCCAGCCCGCCCCGGATGGCAGATAAAATAAAGGGTTTGCCCGAGACAGCAAACCCGCGCGCCACGAGCGACGCGGGGGTGCCGAAGGGTGCATCCTCATCTCACTCCCAACCCGACCGGAGACTGCTCGAATGGCCTCATTGTTCGCTTCCGTTGAAATGGCCCCCCGCGACCCCATCCTGGGCCTCAACGAACAATTCAATGCCGACCCCAACCCCAAGAAGGTGAACCTGGGCGTGGGTGTCTACACCGACGACCAGGGCAAGCTGCCCCTGCTGAAGTGCGTGGCCGCTGCCGAAAAGCAGATGCTGGAAGCCCCCAAGGCCCGCGGCTACCTGCCCATCGACGGCATCGCGGCCTATGACAAGGCCGTGCAAGGTCTGGTGTTCGGCGCCGAGCACCCCGCCGTCAAGGGCGGCCGCATCGCCACGGCCCAGGCCATCGGCGGCACCGGCGGCCTCAAACTCGGCGCCGACTTCCTCAAGCGCCTCAACCCCAACGCCCAGGTGCTGATTTCGGACCCGAGCTGGGAAAACCACCGCGCCCTGTTCGAGTCGGCCGGCTTCCCGGTGGACGTCTACCCGTACTACGACGCGGCCAACCGCGGCATCAACTTCGCCGGCCTGATCGCCAAGCTGAAGGCCTCGGCCGCCGGCACCATCGTGCTGCTGCACGCCTGCTGCCACAACCCCACCGGCTACGACCTGACGGACGCCCAGTGGGACGAGGTCATCGCGGTCATCCAGGCCCAGGGCCTCGTGCCTTTCCTGGACATGGCTTACCAGGGCTTCGGCAACGGCATTCTTGAGGACGGCGCCGTGGTCATCAAGTTCCTGGAGTCGGGCCTGAGCTTCTTCGTCTCGACCTCGTTCTCCAAGAGCTTCTCGCTGTACGGCGAGCGCGTCGGCGCCCTGAGCATCGTGAGCGAAACCGCCGAAGAGTCGGCCCGCGTGCTCAGCCAGCTCAAGCGCGTCATCCGCACCAACTACTCCAACCCGCCCACCCACGGCGCCCAGGTGGTGGCCACGGTGCTGAGCTCGCCCGAGCTGCGCAAAATGTGGGAAGACGAGCTGGCCGAGATGCGCGACCGCATCAAGCTGATGCGCGCCGCCCTGGTCAAGGAGCTGAGCGCCGCTGGCGTGCAGGGTGACCTGAGCTACATCACCCGCCAGAAGGGCATGTTCAGCTACTCCGGCCTGAACGCCGCCCAGATGCAGCGCCTGCGCAGCGAGTTCGGTGTCTACGGGGTGGACTCCGGCCGCATCTGCGTGGCCGCGCTCAACAGTGGCAACCTGCAGTACGTGGCCTCGTCCATCAAGGCCGTGATGTGATGGCGCGCTGCTTCGGCAGCGATGCGTTCAGAACGAAGGCCCCGAGAGGGGCCTTTTTCATGGCCGGGCTCAGTTCGTGCCCGACACGGACAACAACACCTGGCCGGCTTCGGGCCAGTCGGGCTGGATGCGCTGGAGTTCGGTGAGCAACTCGCGCGCCGAAGCGGCATCCACCCGCGCCAAGGCGGCGGCCATGCCCACCAGGGGTTCATAGGCCGGGCGGAAGTCGGGGCTCTGGCGCAGCACCGACAGCAGCGGCTCGCGCACCTGGGCCAGCATGGCCCGCACATCACCGCTGACGCGGACGTTCTGGCCCACCTCGATGAAGCGCTGGCGCGCCTGCCAGTACGCGGCCATGCGGCGCGACCACTCGGGCGAGGTCCGGCTGACCAGGACATCCGCAGGGCTGAGCGACACGGCCTGCATCAGCATGGCCAGCCGCTCTGCGGGGAACGAGTCCGGGGCATAGGTGATGCGCGGTGCGGCGTAGGCCACCACCGGCAGGTCATCGGTGTTCGCAGGCGCCTGGGCGGCAAAGCGCAGCAGGGCCTGGGGCCCTGCAATGACGTTGCCCAACAGCGCCAGCTCATCGGTGATGCCGAAGGCCGCGGGGTCACGCGGGAAGCGGTGGGTGGCCAGGCGCTGGCGCAACACGCCGGGATCGAAGCGCCCCCCCTGCGGGGCACCGTCGGGGCGGCCCAGCAGCCCGACCACCGGGGTGCTCAGGCTGTTGCTGGCCAGGATGGCCATGCCCCCCGGGTAAGCCGCCATGAAGGATTGCACGATGCTGCGCAGGCTGGCGATGTCCAGTTGGTGCAGCGGCAACCACTGGCAGAACAGGCCGCCCGGCGCCAGGCGGGCCTTGACGGCGCGGAAGTGCTCCACCGTGTAGAGCGCCCCCGAGCCGCTGCGTGCCGGCTGGAAGTTGTCCGCGACGATGACGTCGTAGGTTTGCGTGCTGGCACGCACGTAGCGGCGGGCATCGGCGGCCATCACGTTCAGCCGCGGGTTGGGCGCATCCCGGTCAAACACCCGCCAGAAGTGCTGGGACGCCTCGATGACCTCGGGCAGCAACTCGACGGCATCGACCTGCAGGCTCGGGTCCTCGGCGGCGGAGCCCGAGGTCACGCCCGTGCCCAGGCCCAGGAACAAAGCGCGTTGCGGCTGCGGGTGCAGCAACAGCGGCAACAAGGCCTGGCGTCCATCGACCAGCAAGGTGGCCGAGCTGCCTTCCTGCTGACGGTTGTTGATGCGCAGGCGCGCCACACCCTGCGCGTCTTCGACCACGCTGACCGCGGCCATGACGCCATCGCGGTAGGCCACGATGCGGCCGCCTTCGGGCAGATCGACGAAGGCCAGCGGCGGTGCCAGCAGGGCCAGGGCGACGCCAGCGATGAGCGGGGCCCACACCCAGGAGGCCGTCCAGGCCCGGCGCGCCTGGAAGCGGATCAAGGCCAGGTAAGCCAGGGCGATGAGCAGCAGCACCCGCTTGGGGCCCAGCATGGGCGTCAACCACACCCCGAACAAGGGCGCGGCGGCGGCGGCCCCGAGGGTGTTGACACCCAGGGCACGGCCAAATCCGATGCCTTCGACGCTGGCACAAGCGCTGAGGTGGCTGAACAAAGCCCCCATCACGAAGGTGGGCAGGCCGAAGGCGGCCAGGGCCAGCGCACCCTCGGCCAGCACGGCGGCGGTCATGTCCTGACCCCAGGCCTGTTGCAACAGCGCGCGCAACCCATCGGCCCCCCACAGGCTGGCCGTGCCCAGCAGGCAGGCCACGGCCAGGGCGCTCAACAAGTGGTCCCCCAGGGCCTCGGGGTCGGGCGCACGGTCGCGCCAGCGCTGGTAGGCCGCAGCCCCCAGGGCCGTGCCCACCAGGTAGACCGCCAGCAGCATGGCGAAGGTGTAGACGGTGTCCTCGGCGACCTGGCTGAGCACCCGCACCACCATCACCTCGTAGCCAATGCCCAGCAGGCCGGTCAGGGCCAGGCGCCACAACAGGCCGCGCCCGGCCTGCGGGTCACGCCCCGGCCCCAGCCGCACCACCGTGGCGGGCACCGGGCTGTGCGCAGGCAACAACCACCATGCCAGCGCCGCACACATCAGGTTGAGCGCCACACACACCGCGGTCGTGCGCGTCAGACCGAACGCCGGCACCAGCCAGAAAGCCGTGCCGAGGACCCCCAGCACCGCGCCGAAGGTGTTGCTGGCGTACAGCGCCGCGATGGAACGGCGAAACGTCAAGGTCCGCATGGCGACCAGCTTGCCGGGGCCCGCGCCCTGCCCGGCCAACTCCGCCACCACGCGCTCCATGGCCGGCAGCGTCGCGCCCATGGCCACGGTGGCGGGCAGCAACAGCAGGAAGGTGCCGCAAAACGCCATCGCCCACTGCCACAGCGGCGCAGGTTGTGCGCCGATGCGTGTCAGCAGCCAGTCGCTGACCGGTGACATCAGCCACATCAGCGCCAGGCCCCACAGGGCGATGCCCGCTTCGCAGGCCGCGTACCAGCGCATCGGCCGTGCGCTGCGCTCGATGCGCCCGCCCAGCCCCAGGGCCCCGAGGGCCAGTCCGCCAAAGAAGGCCGCCACCACCGCCAGCACCGAGGCCGACTCGTGGCCCAGCCACAGCGCGCACTGCTGCGTCCACACCACCTGGTAGCCCAGACCGGCAAAGCCGGAGGCCACCATCAAGCACAGCGACAGGCGGTGCTGCCCGCGCGCAACCGGCAAGCCGGCATCCAGCACAGAAGACATCGCGGTCAGCCGCTGAAGTTCACCGCATAGCCCCAGGAGTCCAGCCGGGCCGGGATGGCGTTGAAGGCCAGGGTGATGCGGCGCTCGCCCTCGTTGGGCGGCACGGCGTGCATCATGTAACTGGGGAACAGCGCCAGGTCACCGGGCTCGGGCATGGGGCTGACCCACTTCTCGGCATTGAAGGGGCCGGTCACCACGCCGGCGTGGTCGTTCTTGAACGAGAACTCGTGCCCGCCCGGCGCCTTCATGAACACCGTGCGCGAGGAATTGTGCGTGGGCGTGAGGTAGACCACGCCGGAGATGAAGCTGTTGGCATGGTTGTGCATGGCCTGGCGACCGCCGCGGTCCAGCACATTGACCCACATCTCCTTGATGGCCCAACCCAGGCGCTCGCCGAACAGCAGCGCGCCGAACTCCGCCAGCTTGGGCGTGATCAGGCCGGCCGCCTCGACCAGCAGCGGGCTGTCGCCGGGCTTGAGCATCTGCGTGTGCGACAGGTTGGCCGAGGCGTTGTTGTCCTGCAGGGCCATGCCGCTGAAGTGCTGCGTCAGGCCATCGACCATCGCGCTCGGCAGAACGCCCGTCGAACGCATGAAGGGCATGGGAAAGAGGGGGATGACTTCGTCCATGAGGGGACTCCAGCAGAGGTTGACGGTGCGAAGGCGGTGCGGCGGTCGTTCAGCCGAAGATCGCCACCACGCGCGACCAGGCCCAGAAGGACGCCAAGGCGCCGATGCCATAGAGCGCCGGCGTGCGCGCCGCCACGAACAGCGGCCAGCGCGAGGCCACGCGCCACAGCGCCCAGGCGGCCAGCACGGTCATGAGCTGGCCGATCTCGACACCGACGTTGAAGGTCAGCAAGGCCACCAGCATGTGGTTCTCCGGCAGGCCGATCTCCTTGAGCGCGCCCGCAAAGCCCAGGCCGTGGACCAGGCCGAAGAGGAAGGCCACCATGGCCGGCCAGCGGCGCGCCAGGGTCTGCTCGCGGTGCAAGGCCTCCCCGGCCACCAGCACGATGGACAGGGCGATGGACGCCTCGACCGGCGGCGGACGCAGCACCAGCCAGCCCAGGGCGCTGAGCGCCAGCGTCAGGCTGTGCGCCGCGGTGAAGGCCGTGATCGTCCACAGCAGGCGGCGGTTGAAGCCCACCAGGAAGAGCAGGCTGATGACGAACAGCAGGTGGTCGACACCCGCGAGGATGTGCTCCACCCCCAGCATGGTGTAGGCCGAGGCGACCTCGCCCATGCCGCGGCGGTCATCGCCGCCGTGGTGGATGTGGGCCGTGGGCTGGCTGCCGGTGATGGTGAACACCCGCGACTCGCCGTTGCGCCAGGTGACCTTGATGAGGGCCGCCGAATAGGCCTTGCCCACGCCCTTGACGGACAGCGTGCCCTCCAGGCCATCTTCGCCACAGTGCAGCAGGTTGCCCTCGGTGGTGCAGTTCTCGGGCCACACCGGGGTGAGGTCGTCGGCGACGGCACGCTTCTCGGCCGGCGCCCACTGCCAGAAGAACTCGCCCGGCGTGGTCTCGCGCACGTTCATCTCGGCCATGCTCATCTCGTGGGCCTGGGCCGTGCCGCCCGACAGGCCTCCCAGCAAGGCCACCACGCACGCCAGCATGTGCAGCGCTCGCAGCATCATTGGGCGCCCCCTTCATGGCGGATCTTGTACTTCTGCATCAGGTTGCGCACCGCCGCGCTGCGCTGCTCGGCCAGGGTGGCATCGGTCCAGTCCTGCTGCACGACGTTGCGCAGCGCCTCGAACACGGCGGGCTTGGGCTGCGAGATGGCCTCCAGGCGGATGGCGCGCCAGCCGTCCTTGCCGCGGAGGGCCAGCCACATCTTGGGATCGGCCGCCTCCAGGGCCTTGGCGAAATCGGCACCGTAGCTCTGTTCGACGTTGGTCCTGGGGCGCGCCTTGAACACGCGCAAGCCGGCCTCGACATCCGTCTGCGAACCCGCATTCAGCGCCTCCACCAGGGCACGCACGCGGGCCTCGGTCTGCTCGCCGGAGAGCACGGCCTCCTGGAAGTCGAACCGCGCGGGCTCGTCGTACTTGCTGTGGTGTTCAGCGAACCACTTGCGCAGCGCCTCGTCGGTCGCCGGCGGCAGCTTGGTGTTGGCGTCCACCACGCTCAGGGCCTTGAAGATGACCCGCTCGCGGATGGCAGAGTCGCCCTTGTCCACCTGCAGGGCCAGGCCCTCGCGGTACAGCACCTCGTTGTCCAGCCAGACGCGGCGCAGGGCGTCCAGCTCCTTGGCATCGGGCAGGCGCCCGCGCGAAGCCTGGAACAGGCGCCTGGCTTCCTCATCGACTTCCTTGCCCACCACGATGGTGCTGGGGTCGTCGGCACGGGTGACGAGGTAATGGTCGACACCGAACAGCAGGCCGCCCAGGACCAGGAAATGCAACAGGGGCTCGCGCAACCAGCCGACTTTGGCAACAGGCTGGTCGGCAGCGGCCGAGGGGGTGTTCGAAGGGGTCGAGGAGGCGGTCACGGCGGCAGACAAGGGTGAGGACATCTTGGGATGGACAGGACACGGCACGCGCCTCAAAGCGGTGCGGGTTCAATGGTCTCATCGAAGGGACGCAGCCTGCCCCGAGGAGCAGGCTGGCGCCACAAGCAAAAAGGACACCGCGCTGAACCACACGCGGTGTCCTGGGTTGCTCAACAACCCTTGGGGATCAAGCGAAGGATCTCTTCAAAGATCACTTCACACCAGCGACCAGGCTGGAGCCAGCAACTTCGACGTAGATCGGGTTGCTGTAGAACCACAGGTCGGACCAGGCGGCCACGTCGTACGACACCATCTTGGTGCCGGCGGCGACGCGCACGCTGCCATCGGCGTTCAGCAGGTTGGCAGGTGCAGCGGCCAGGTGAGCCGGGCAGCCGTCGACCAGGCCGGTCACGGTGGCGCCGGTGGTCAGAGCGTCGGCAGCGGCGGTGCGGGTCGTGCAGGGGATGCGCAGGTTGGCGGTGTTGGTGGCGTTCGTGAAGAAGTCAGCCAGCGGGTTGCCGTTGGCATCGGTTTCGAACGGCACGGCAGCCGGCAGGTTGGTGCCACGCAGACGCACGTACTGGGAAGCCTGAACCGCGGGGATGCGGAAGGTCATCTTCAGGAACTTCGTGCCATCGACGCTGGACGTGGCGGACGTCCAGGGGGTCGAGGAAGAAGCGCTGAAGGTCTTCAGCAGAGCGGCCGAGGTGTTCTTGGCACCGGCAGGCACCACCGACAGGTCGGCGGTCGAACCGTCGGACTTCAGCCAGTTGTTGTTGCGAGGCCATTCACCCGAGTAGTCGGCAGCGCCAGGCTGACGGAAGCCCGTCACCAGGCCGCGGATCACGTCCACGTGGTCCAGCACCGGTTGGTTCAGGGGCTGGGTCACGCCGATTTGCTGCAGCGAGGGGTTGGGGAAGGTGTAAGGCGAGTTGTTCGCGCCTTCGGGATCGCGCACCACGATCGACACGACGATGTCGGCACCCGGACGAACGACCAGCTTCTGGCCCATCGTCACGCAACCGGTGGCGTCGATGTCGGTGTTGTTGGTAGCGGCCTTCAGAGCCAGGGCTTCCACCGAGGCGTTGCTGCGGGCGGTGATGCCAGCGTAGGACGAGCAGGCCACGAAAGCCAGGCGGTCGATGATCTGACCCGACGAAGCCCAGTTGTTGCCGGTGCGCAGACCGTCAACGATGGTTTGCGGACGCAGCTTGTCGGAGCCGTTGCGCACCATGGTGTAGTTGCGCTGGTATTCGCCAGGGTAGAAGTCCTGGGTCGAGCGGCGGTCATCAGGGCCGAACATGCCACGGTTGTGCCAGTCGGAGCTGGCGAAGAACCACCAGTTGCGACCTTCGCCCAGCAGGGCATCCCACACGCCGCCGACCTGGGCGCCGTACACGCCGGTGCCGCCGTAGGTGGAGCCACCGACGGAGTCCACGTTGGTGGCGCTGCCGACGAAGCTGTTGCGCAGCTGACGGTACTCACCACGCTCGGCCGAAGCGCCGTGACCCGGCTGGGTCTCGAAGCCGAAGGCGATGTCGGGAGCGACGTTGTTGAAGTTGCGCAGGTGCTCGACGTTGAAGCCGTTGTTGCCGTCCGGGTTGAAGGGGCCGGCGCGCTCCAGGTGAGCGGGGATGTAGTAGCTGCCGGTGGCGTGCTTTTCCTTCATCCACTTCAGGGCTTCCAGAGTCTTGAGGTGACCCTTGGTGCCGACGCCGCTGCCGACGCCGCTGCCCGTGGGGATCAGCTTCATGCCGGTGGCGTTCCAGTTGTACTTGGTGGTGTCGGAGTAGTCGCTGCCGGTCACTTCGCAGGACCACTGGTTCTCGGCGCCGCGGCTGGTGTCGGTGTCGCCACGGTCAAAGCAGTAGCTCCACTGGGCCAGGGCGGTGGCATTGCCCACAGGGGCGTAGCCGGCGGTGGTGGGCAGGGCAGCGGTGTCCAGCTCGGTGGGCAGCTGGCCGGTGATCACGGACAGCGAGGTGTGCTCGTGGCCGGCAACGACGGATTCCAGGCCCATGAACACGGGCACGCCCTTCAGGGCGGTCAGGTATTCGGTGACGGGATACTGGACTTCCTTGATGGACTGCCAGCGCCACATGTTGGTGGTGGCATTGCCCTTGACGGCCACGCCGGAGTTCGCCCAGGTCGTGGTCGGGCCCTTGACGGCGCCGGTGGCGGCGTCGGTCACCACGGGGTAAGCCGGGGTGGCCAGGGAAGCGTCTTCGATCAGGGTGCAGTTGCGGTTGCCGCTGCCGCCGTGACCGGCTTGCACGAACCAGTCCAGGCCCCAGTTGCCCTGGGTCTTCTCGGTGGACTTCTTGATCAGCTTCTGCATCGAGATGGAGCCATCCGAGCAGGTGGTGTGGTTGTGGAAGTCACCGGCGACGTACTGGCCGGGGACCTTGGCGGCGTTGGCCACGGTGGGGGCGACCACGGTGGTGGCGGCGCCCAGGAAGGAGATCGCGGCCAGCGCGATCTGGTGCTTGCTGAAAAGTTGCATGGATTGCTCCAGTTTGCAGTTTGTGTAGTGGGTCGAAATCGGAACGAGAACAAGTGCCTGCCGCCAAACAAAGCACGCGAGCCGGTGTCGCATCGGTGACCCCAGAGGGCGCCGGCACGTGCACAGCCACGGTGGAAACAGCTTAGGAGGGGCAAGTGACGCCGTGGTTACAAAACTCACAGACGCCGGACCACGGGTCGCCCCGCGGCACCCGCACCACAGCCGGAGCGACAAGCCCCAGGTTTCCGGGCGAAACGCTCACCGGAATTTCACACTGCTGAAATCTTGCGGGTTCACGGTGCCGTCCGTCCGGAAAAACAGACCGCCGGATGCGCTCAGCACCCCACATGCAAGCGTTTGCACCCCCGACCAAAGGTGCCCCTCCCCGTCACATCGCTGTCGCCATCCCTGCGTAGAGTCCGCCAGGAATTCGTTGCCTGATGCCGCCACGCCCATGCAACCCAAAATCTCCTGGAGTTTCAAATGAAACTGGCTTCCGCCCTGTCTCTGGTGGTTCTCGCCGCCGCTCCCACCTTCGCCTCCGCCACTTCGGCCTTCTCGATCGACTTCGAAAAGACCTGGAGCTACGGCGAAGCCGTGGACAACACCTACGCCGCCCAAGGCGTGTCCTTCTCCAACATCCTCGGCCTGTCCAACGACGAAGCCAACGGCATGCTGTACTTCAGCAAGCCGACCTCGGCCCAGGGCGTGGCCACCGCCCAACTGGACGGCACCGTCAACACCGCCGCCTACATGAACGTGGACGCCGCTGTCGACTACGTCCTGAACTTCGAATACTCGGCTCTGTCTGACGTCGTCATCTCGGCCTACTCCGGCCTGAACGGCACCGGCACCCTGCTGGGCTCGATCACCCTGGCCGCCAACACCGCCGACTTCTCCAACTGGCAAGTCGCGACCTTCTCGTTCAACGGCCAGGCCAAGTCCTTCGACCTGAGCGCCCTGAACGGCGCCGGCGCCATCGACAACATCAGCGCCGTGCCCGAGCCCAGCTCGCTGGCCCTGCTGGGCGCCGCCCTGGGCGTGGTCGGCTTCGCCGCCCGTCGCCGCCAGGCCTGATCGCCAGCGCCTTCGCGCTCCGCGCGCAGCCGCCTCGCGGCCGCGCCACCCAAGGCCCCTTCGGGGGCCTTTTTCTTTGCCTGCACGCCCAGCTCGCCGCAGCCGTCCAAGGGTTTTCACCCAAGGCCAGGGGGCATCCAACGCCATTCCCCGCGCAGGAATGAAATCCATTGCACGGCACCCGGTTAGAGGCGGCAAATTGCACCGTGCGAAAGCATCTGTTGCAGGTCTTGCGATGCCCCCGAGCGTGCAAAGATGGTGAAAGTGCTCTATGCTGCACTGCACCATGGCCCTTGATGTCGCTCCATCAAGGCCCCATGTGGCTCCCGTGGCTCCCTCGCGAACAAAGGTCACCGCCCATGCTTTACCAAATCTACGAAACCCACCGCGCCTGGATCAGTCCCTTCTCCGAGTTCGCCAGCGCCGCGTCCAAGCTCTACAGCAACCCCCTGTCGCTGCTGGCCCAGATCCCGTCTGCGCACCGCGTCTCGGCGGGCTTCGACCTGATGCACCGGCTGACCAAGGAATACGAGAAGCCCGAGTTCGGCATCAACAAGGTGACCGTGGACGGCACCGAGGTCGTGATCCAGGAACAGGTGGTCGAGGCCAAGCCCTTCTGCCGCCTGCTGCGCTTCAAGCGCTTCACCGACAACGCCCCCCTGCTGGAGAAGATGCGCGCCCAGCCTTCGGTGCTGGTGGTCGCGCCGCTGTCGGGCCACCACTCGACCCTGCTGCGCGACACGGTGCGCACCCTGCTGCAGGACCACAAGGTCTACATCACCGACTGGATCGATGCGCGCATGGTGCCGCTGGAAGACGGCGCCTTCCACCTCGACGACTACATCAACTACGTGCAGGACTTCATCCGCAAGGTCGGACCGGACGTGCACGTGATCTCGGTGTGCCAGCCCACGGTGCCCGTGCTGGCCGCCGTCTCCCTGATGGCCAGCCGCGGTGAGACCACCCCGCGCACCATGGTCATGATGGGCGGCCCCATCGACGCCCGCAAGTCGCCGACCGCGGTGAACAACCTGGCGATGAACAAGTCCTTCGAGTGGTTCGAGAACAATGTGATCTACCGCGTGCCGCCCAACTACCCGGGCGCCGGCCGCCCCGTGTACCCGGGCTTCCTGCAGCACACGGGCTTCGTGGCCATGAACCCGGACCGCCACGCCAACTCGCATTACGACTATTTCCTGGACCTGGTGCGCGGCGACGGTGACAGCGCCGAAGCCCACCGCCAGTTCTACGACGAGTACAACGCCGTGCTGGACATGCCGGCCGAGTACTACCTGGACACCATCAAGACGGTGTTCCAGGACTTCGCCCTGGTCAACGGCACCTGGAAGGTCCGCAACCCCAAGGGCAAGGAAGAGCTGGTCAAGCCGGCCGACATCAAGACCACGGCCCTGCTGACGGTCGAGGGCGAGCTCGACGACATCTCGGGCGCCGGCCAGACCCGCGCGGCCCACGAGCTGTGCACCGGCATCCCCAAGACCCGCCAGAAGCACTACGACGTGATCGGCGCCGGCCACTACGGCATCTTCTCGGGCCGCCGCTGGCGCGAGAAGGCCTACCCGGAAATCCGCGCCTTCATCCTGTCGCACAACAAGTGACGCCCCGGCCAGGTGGGCCAGCTCGGCACACCTGCGCCGCCCGCATCCCAGGCCCCGCCACCCACGTCCCTGCGTGCGGTGACGGGGCTTGTACACTTGCGCGCCACCATGCCTGATGCCGACCAGATCAACGCCCTGCTGCCGCAAACGCAATGCACGCGCTGCGGCTACCCGGATTGCGCGTCGTACGCCCGCGCCATCGCGGCAGGCGAGGCCGGCATCCACCAATGCCCGCCCGGTGGTGCCGAAGGTGTGCGCCGCCTGGCCGCGCTGACCGGCCTGCCCGAGCAGCCGCTGAGCCCTGAGCATGGCCAGGAGGGCCCGCGCACGCTGGCCGTGATC
This sequence comes from Pseudomonadota bacterium, assembly GCA_022566735.1. Taxonomy (GTDB): domain Bacteria; phylum Pseudomonadota; class Gammaproteobacteria; order Burkholderiales; family Burkholderiaceae_C; genus Aquabacterium. The sequence continues at coordinate 15,965 of JADFIG010000027.1, read as the reverse complement.
GACGAGGCCTGGTGCATCGGCTGCACCCTGTGCATCCAGGCCTGCCCGGTGGACGCCATCATCGGCACCAACAAGCACATGCACACCGTCATCGAGGCGGACTGCACGGGCTGCGAGCTGTGCGTGCCGGTGTGCCCGGTGGACTGCATCGCGCTGGTGCCGGCCCATGAAGGCGTCGCCCCGCCCACCGGCTGGGCGGCCTGGTCGCAGGCGCAGGCCGATGCCGCCCGCGAACGCCACCAGTGGCGCGCCGAGCGGCTGGTGCGCAGCCAGGCCGAACACGAAGCCCGCCTGCAGGCCAAGGCGGAGCACAAGCTGGCCCACCTGCCCGAAGTGTCCAGGCTGACCGAGCCGGCCGAGCTCGACGCCAAGCGCGCCGTGATCGAGGCGGCGCTGGCGCGGGCCCGTGCGCGCCGCCAGAAGGACTGAGCGAACGCACCGCGCACCGTGCCGCCCCCTGTGCGCCGGGGCCGCATGGCATGAGCCGTGTGCACGATCACGATGAAACAGGACAGTGACACGCCGCATGAGCCGTGCAACCCACTGCGCGCGACGGCCCTCTCGTCGCCATGACACGGCGTCTGATCACACTCGGTGGATTCAAGAACACCGAGGTCCCCCATGCGCCTGTCCACCCTGTCCCGCCACACGTCCCCGTCCTTCCGCCTGCGCCCCGTCTGTGTGGCGCTGGCACTGAGCCTGGCAGGCGTCGCCCAGGCGTCCAGCAGCGGCCTGGTGATCAGCCAGGTGTACGGCGGCGGCCAGGCCACCACCGGCAGCCCCTCCTACAAGCAGGATTACGTCGAGCTGTTCAACGCCGGCAGCGCCAGCGTCAGCCTGGCGGGCCTCAGCCTGCAGTACGGCTCGGCCAGCGGCAACCTGGGCTCGCCCACCAACCTCGGCACGGGCGCGCTGACCTCCCTGGCCCCCGGCCAGTACGCCCTGGTGGCGCTGGCCGCCGGCAGCCTGGGCCCAGCCCTGCCCACCGCCGACATCACCGGCGGGATCTCGGCCTCGGCCTCGGCCGGCAAGTTCGCCCTGGTCTCGGGCACCACCGCCCTGGGCTGCGGCAGCAGCACCACCACCTGCACGGTCAGCCAGCTGGCCCAGATCATCGACCTGGTGGGCTATGGCTCGGCCTCGCTGAGCGAAGGCACTGCCGTGGGCACGCTGTCGTCCACCACCGCCGCCCTGCGCGCCAGCAACGGCTGCACGGACACCGACAGCAACGTCGCCGACTTTGCGGTGGGTGCGCCTGCCCCGCGCAACAGCCTGAGCGCCTTCAACGTCTGCTCCGGCTCGCCGGCCCCCAGCCCCTCGCCGACGCCGAGCCCCTCGCCCAGCCCCACGCCTGCCCCGGCCCCCAGCACCACGCCGATCTCCCAGATCCAGGGCAGCGGCCACACCAGCCCTCTGCTGGGCCAGAGCGTCACCACCTCCGGCGTGGTCACCAAGGTGACCAACAACGGCTTCTTCCTGCAAGACCCCGTGGGGGATGGCAACCCGGCCACTTCCGAGGGCATCCTCGTCTACACCAGCACGGCACCCACCGTGCAGGTCGGCCAGGCCATCACCCTGACCGCCACCGTCGCCGAGTTCAACACCGGCGCGGCCACCAACAACCTGACCCTGGCCCACACGGTCACCGAGCTGACCAGCCCCACGGCCATCAACGTGCTCAGCAGCGGCAACACGGTCAACCCCACCGTGATCACCCTGCCGGCCACGGAAGCCCAGCTCGAAGCCGTCGAAGGCATGGTGGTGACCATCAACACCCAGCTGACCGCGTCGCAGAACTACTTCCAGGGCCGCTACGGCCAGGTCACGCTGTCGTCGGGGGGCCGCCTGGTCAAGCCGACCAACGTCTTCCCCGCCGGCTCGGCTGACGCCATCGGCATGGCCGCCAGCAACGCCCAGCGCCAGATCCTGCTGGACGATGGCACCTCGGCCCAGAACACCAACCCGACGCCCTACTTCGCCGCTGACAACACCCTGCGCGCCGGCGACACCGTCGACAGCATCACCGGCGTGATCGACTACGGCCTGAGCACCAGCTCCAACACCGGCCTGGCCAGCTACAAGCTCCATCCGACGCAGCCCGTGGCCTTCACGCGCGCCAATGCGCGCACGGCAGCTCCGGACGCCGCTGGCGGCAACGTCAAGGTGGCCAGCTTCAACGTGCTGAACTTCTTCACCACCTTCACCAACGGTGCCACTGCCTCCGGTGCCACGGGCCAGGGCTGCTCGCTGGGTGGTGCGGTGTCCGCAAGCAACTGCCGCGGTGCCGACAGCCTGGCCGAGTTCACCCGCCAGCGCGCCAAGATCGTGGAAGCCATTTCGTCCATCAACGCCGACGTGGTGGGCCTGATGGAGATGCAGAACAACGGCAACACCGCCTTGCAGAACCTGGTGGACGCGCTCAACGCCAAGCTGGGCGCCGGCACCTACGCTGCCGTCAACGTGCCCACGGCCTTCTACCCCGCCATCGGCGGTGCGGCCACCGGCACCGACGCCATCCGCGTGGCCATGATCTACAAGCCCGGCTCGGTGACGCTCAACGGCAATGCCGTGTCCGACACCGACGCCATCCACAACCGCCCGCCCCTGGCCCAGACCTTCTCGCTGCCCAACAACGAGAAGTTCACCGTCGTCGTCAACCACTTCAAGTCCAAGGGCAGCTGCCCCGCCTCGGGCGATGCCGACTACGCCGGCAACTTCGACAGCGGCGATGGCCAAGGCTGCTGGAACGGTCGCCGCACCGAACAGGCCAGCCGCCTGCTGACCTTCATCCAGGACCTGCAGGCCAGCACCGCTGCGCGCGGCAGCCTGGTCATCGGTGACCTGAACGCCTACGGCAAGGAAGACCCGATCCGCACGCTGACCGGCAACGGCCTGAGCGACCTGATCGAGATCTTCAGCGGCAGCAGCGACTACTCCTACGTCTTCGACGGCGAGGCAGGCTACCTCGACCACGCCCTGGCCACCGCCGGCCTGCGCGCCGTGGCTGCCAACACCGTGCACTGGCACATCAACGCCGACGAACCCAGCGTGATCGACTACAACGTCGAGTTCAAGCTGTCGGCCAACGGCACCTGCGGCTACAGCGCCTGCAGCCCGGACTACTACACCGCCTCGCCGTACCGCTCGTCGGACCACGACCCCGTGGTGGTCGGCCTGAGCCTGGTCAAGGCCATCAACGGCACCGCCGGCCGCGACACGCTGACGGGCACCGCTGGCGATGACCGCATCAACGGCCTGCTGGGCGCCGACACCCTGACGGGCGGCGCTGGTGCCGACGTGTTCGTCTACACCGACATCCGCGACGGCCGCGACACCATCAACGACTTCGCCCCGGGCACCGACAAGCTGGACCTGACGGCCATCGCCAGCACCCTGCGCACCAGCTACGGCGCCGCGGGCGACCTGGTGGCCGGTGGTTACGTCCGCCTGGTGAACACCGCCAACGGCGTGGAAGTCCGCATCGACACCGACGGCACGGCCGGCGCTTCTTCGCCGATCGCCCTGGTCCTGCTCAAGGGCGTGAGCGCCGCACAGATCGTGGCCAGCCGCGACCTGCTGCTGTGAGGCCCCGCCACCCTGACTGATTCAACGGAATGCCCATCATGAAGTTCTCCCTCATCTCCCGCGCCGCCCTGGCCTGCGCCACCCTGGCCGCCGCCAGCGCCCAAGCCGCCCCGCTGCAAAACGGCAGCTTCAACGCCGGCCTGTCGGCCTGGAACGCCGTCGGTGACGTCGCTGTGGTCACCGGCACCGCCGCAGGCCACGACTTCGGCAACACCGCCACCCTGGTGCTGGGCACGGCCCGACTGGGCACCCAGGACGACGCCCCCGCCGCCGCCGGCACCTACAACGTCTCGGGCACCTCGGCCGCGATGGCCGGCCAGACCGGTGGCGCCGAAGCCAACCTGGGCCTGTCCACCGGCGCCTTCGCCTCCTCCGTGGGGGCCGACGATGCCGTCGAGGCCTCCTCGGCCGCGCAGAGCTTCTTCCTGAACGCCGGTGACACCATCAGCTTCACCTGGCAGGTGCTGACCCGCGACGCCTACGCCGGCAATGGCGATGCAGTCAACGACAGCGCCTGGCTGGCCTTCAGCCTGGCCGCCGATCCGCAGCAGGCCGCCACCCTCACCCAGACCCAGCTGGGCAACATCGGCACGCTGGCCCTGTCGGATGCCGACACCGCCGGCTGGCGCGTGTCGGGCCTCCAGACCTTCAGCTTCACCGCAAGCACCGGTGGCACCGCCCGCCTGGGCTGGGGCGTGAACGACATGGTCGACGGCGCCGGCACCACGCTGCTGGCCATCCGGAACGTGAGCGTGCAGACCGCCGTGCCGGAGCCCGCCTCGATCGCCCTGCTGTTCGCCGCCCTGGGCCTGTTCGGCCTGTTCGGCCTGAGCAGCCTGCGCCGCCGCAGCTGAGCGCGCACCCGGGGCCCGGTGTGTGACAAGACGCACGCGCCCGGGTGTCATCCCCAGGGTGGGAAACCCCCATCCCGGGGGTCACTTCGGTGTCACGCCTGGTCCGCAAAATGCATGATCAAGTGGCAGGCAGACGCGAACGCGCTGCCCGCATCCTGGAGAGCATCATGCGTGCCCTGATGAACCTGGCCATCGAACCTGCCCTGCGTCTGTTTGAAGTGTCGGCCCTGGTGGTGATTTCGCCGTCCAGCCAGGCCGTCAAACGCGTGCTCAAGGTGATGGCCGACACCCCGATGGGCGCCATCTCCATCGTGCGGGACCGCTACCCGCGCTCGCGCGCGCACCAGATCCTGTCGTGCCGCGTGCTGGATGCACCGCAAGCGATCTGAACATCCCTGAACGCCGCGCCTGGGCCAACCCTGCGGGCTTGAAGCGGACGTGCGCGTCCTCATTTATCCTGCGTGATCATCCTGCATGGTTTGCGCGTGGGTGCGCACTGAAAGGTCCTGACGATGTCCCTTCCCTCCCGCCGCGCTGCGGCCCTCGCACTGGCCCTGGCCCTGGGCGCACCGCTGACGGCCTCGCTGAGCGGCTGCGGCTACAACGACTTCCAGCGCCTGGACGAACAGACCAAGGCCTCCTGGGCCGAGGTGCTCAACCAATACCAGCGCCGCGCCGACCTGGTGCCCAACCTGGTGGCCACCGTCAAGGGCGAGGCCGGTTTCGAGCAGGACACCCTGACCAAGGTGGTGGAGGCCCGCGCCAAGGCCACCAGCATCCAGGCCACGCCCGAGCTCATCAACAACCCCGAAGCCTTCAACAAGTTCCAGCAGGCCCAGGGTGAGCTGTCCAGCGCGCTGTCGCGCCTGCTGGTCGTCAGCGAAAACTACCCCAACCTGAAGGCCAACCAGGGCTTCCAGGACCTGCGCGTGCAACTCGAAGGCACCGAGAACCGCATCACCGTGGCGCGCAACCGCTACATCCAGTCGGTGCAGGACTACAACGTCAAGGTGCGCAGCTTCCCGACCAACCTGACGGCGATGGTGTTCAGCTACGGCACCAAGCCCAGCTTCACGGTGCAGAACGAAGCGCAGATCTCCCAGCCGCCCACGGTGGACTTCGGCAAGAAGTGATGCCCACCGTCCTGGTCTGGCGGGTGACGCAGATGGCCGTGCGCCGCCTCTCGCGGATCGTCGCGCTGACCGCCTGGGCGATGCTGCTGGTGCTGCCCCAGGCCTGGGCGCAGGCCCGCACCGACGGCGGCGTGCTGCCGGTGCCTGCGCTCACCGGCCACGTCGTCGACCAGGCCCAGGCGCTGTCGTCGGACGCGGCCCGTGCGCTGGACGACAAGCTCAGCCGCTTCGAGGCCGAGCGCGGCACGCAGATGGTCGTGCTGCTGGTGCCCACGACCCAGCCCGAAGACATCGCGGCCTATGCGCAGCGTGTGGGCGACACCTGGAAGATCGGGCGGCGCGAGGTCGGCGATGGCCTGCTGCTGGTGGTGGCCTTGCAGGACCGGCGCGTGCGCATCGAGGTGGCCAAGGCGCTGGAGGGTGCCGTGCCCGACCTGGCGGCCAGCCGCGTGATCGAGCAGGCCATCACGCCGGCCTTCCGACGCGGTGACATCGCCGCCGGCCTCAACGCCGGGGTGGATCGGCTCATGGCCCTGATCACCGGGGAGAACCTGCCGGCGCCGCAGGCCACCGGCTCGAACGGTGCGCGCAGGCCCGGCTTCGGCCTGGACCAGCTCTTCGTGTTCGGTCTCATCGGCATCCCCATCGTCTCGGGCGTGCTCGGTGCCATCTTCGGACGCAAGGCGGGTGCCCTGTTGACGGGGGCCGTTGGCGGCGGCATCGTCTGGGTGATCACCGCGAGCCTGCTGCTGGGCCTGGCCGGCGGCGTCATGGCCGTGGTGCTGGCGCTGGCCATGGGCAAGGGCGGCCGCGGCGGCCCGGGCGGCTTCGGCGGCTGGGGGCCACCGGGGGGTGGCTGGGGCGGAGGTGGCGGTGGCGGCTGGTCGTCCGGCGGGGGCGGTGATTTCGGCGGTGGCGGTGCCTCCGGGCGCTGGTGACCCAGGCAGCAGGCGCAGGCCATGACCCACACCCCGCACCCTGAGCACGTGGCGCCGCCCACGGACCCCGACATGGCGCCACAAAAGGAGCCCGCACGATGAAGTCCCCCCTGTGGCGGCGCCTGCCGCGCGAGTTGCGCCACCTCTGGCTGGATGCGGCCGATGCGCGCCGTGCCTTGCCGCCCGAGGCCCTGGCCCGGCTGGAAGCGGCGGTGCAAGGCTGTGAAGCGCGCCACCTGGGCGAGTTGCGCCTGTGCGTGGAAGGCGGCCTGCCCTGGGGTGCCTTGCGGGCCGGTCTGGACGCCCGCCAGCGCGCCATCGGGCTGTTCAGCCAGTTGCGCGTGTGGGACACGGCGCACAACAACGGCGTGCTGATCTACCTGCTGCTGGCCGACCAGCGCATCGAGGTGGTGGCCGACCGCGGGGTGTCCGCGCACGTGCCGCAAACCACCTGGCAGGCCCTGGCCGATGACCTGGGTGCGCTGCTGCACCAGGGCCGCATCGAACAGGGGCTGCTGGACGCCATCGCGCGCGTGGGCGAGCTGCTGCGCCAGCACCACCCGGCACCGGACGGCCTGCGCCATCCCGAGGCGCACCCCAACGAGCTGCCCGACGCCGTGCTGTTGCTGTGAGGCCCTGTGTGACCCTGTGTGACCTGGACACCGCCTTGCGTCAACTCTTGCGCTAAGGTGCCGGGCATGACCGACAAGCCCAGCCCCGCGATGACGCGCGACCAGATCCAGGCGTTCTTCGCGACCCTGCAGGCCGCCAACCCCCACCCCGAAACCGAGCTCGCCTACAGCACGCCCTTCGAGTTGCTGACCGCCGTGCTGCTGTCGGCCCAGGCCACCGACGTGGGTGTCAACAAGGCCACGGCCCGGCTCTTCCCCGTGGCCAACACGCCGCAGGCCATCCTCGACCTGGGCGAAGAAGGCCTGTGCGATCACATCAAGACCATCGGCCTGTACAAGAGCAAGGCGCGCCACCTGCTGGAGACCTGCCGCATCCTCATCGACCAGCATGGCGGCGAGGTGCCGCGCACCCGCGAGGCGCTGGAGGCCTTGCCCGGCGTGGGCCGCAAGACGGCCAACGTGGTGCTCAACGTGGCTTTTGGCGAGCCGACCATGGCGGTGGACACGCACATCTTCCGCCTGGGCAACCGCACCGGCCTGGCCGTGGGCAAGACGCCGCTGGAAGTCGAGCTCAAGCTGCTCAAGCGCGTGCCGCCCGAGTTCATGCAGCACGCCCACCATTGGCTGATCCTGCACGGGCGCTACGTGTGCCAGGCGCGCAAGCCGCGCTGCTGGGAATGCGCGGTGAGCGAGGCCTGCCGCTTCAAGGCAAAGACGCCAGCCCCTCGCTGACGGTGGGGTAGCGCAGCGCCAGGCCCAGCTCGGCCTTCATGCGCGCGTTGCGCAGCCGGCGGGACTCGCTCAGGAAGGACATCTGCACCGGGCTGAGCACGGCCGCCGCTTCGGCGCGCGACAGCCGGGGCGGACGCGGCAGGCCGCAGCGGTCGGCCACGAGGTCGAAGTGATCGCCCATGCGCAGCACGCTGTCGTCGCAGACATGGAGCACGCGGCCGGGCAGACCGCGCCACAGCGCCAGCACGCAGGCCCGCGCCAGGTCGTCGGCATGGATGTGGTTGGTGAAGACGTCGTCGGCCGCAGCCAGCACCGGCGTGCCCTTGCGCACACGCTCGCGCGGGTCGCCGCCGACGCGGTCGAGCGCGTAGATGCCGGGGATGCGCAGGATGGTGCCCCCCCAGCGCCGCACGCGCTGCTCGGCGTCGACGCGGCGGTGGCCGCGCTCGGTCTGCGGGGCGGGGGCGCGGGTTTCGTCCAGCCAGGCACCCTGGGCATCGCCGTAGACGCCGCTGGTGCTGCCGTAGACCAGGGCGCGCCAGCGGCCAGCGCCATGCCCGCGCCGGGCGAGGGCCTGCAGCAAGCGGGCGGTGCGCGGGTCGTGCCGCCCCTGCGATGGCGGCGGCGCCAGGTGCAGCACGCGCGGCGCCAGGCCGGCCAAGCGAGCCAGGGTGCGGGCCTCGTCGAGGTTGCCCAGCAAGGGTGTGAGGCCCTGCGCACGCAACTCCGCCACGCGCGCGGCCGACGAGGTCAGGGCCAGCACGCGGCAGCGCGGCCGCAGCAGGCGCGCGGCCCGCAGCCCCACGTCGCCACAGCCGACGATGAGCACGCGGCTGCGGCGAAAGCGCGAGGGCAAGGCGGTGCGGGCGGGTGTCATGTCAGGCAGATGGGGGAAGTGACGCAGGCGGCGCGCGGGATGGGGGAAAATCGACAGGCTGGATTGTCGGCGCTTGCGCCGCCTGTCTGCACCTGTCCCGAGTTTCCCCGAGGCTTCCTCCAAGGTTTTGCGAATGAGTTTCCAGGTCACCCTCCAGCCCAGCGGCCGCACCTTCGACATGCCGCGCGACGAGACCGTCCTGAGCGCCGCGCTCCACGCCAGCATCGGCCTGCCCTATGGTTGCAAGGACGGCGCCTGTGGCTCCTGCAAGTGCAAGCTGCTCGAAGGCCGCGTCATCCATGGCGCGCACCAGGCCAAGGCCCTGAGCGCCGCGGAAGAAGCCGCAGGCTGGATGCTGAGTTGCTGCGCCACCCCGCAGACCGACCTGGTCATCGAAGCCCGCCAGGTGGTGGGCCTGGGCGACCACCCGGTGGTGAAGATGCCCACCCGCGTGACCAGCCTGACGCGCGTCGCCCCCGACGTCATGGTGCTGCGCCTGCAGCTGCCGGCCACGCACCAGTTCGGCTTCCGCGCCGGCCAGTACATCGAATTCATCCTGAAAGACGGCGTGCGCCGCAGCTACTCCATGGCCAATGCGCCGCACCTGGTCAAGGAAGCCGGCGTCAACGGGCTGGAGCTGCACATCCGCCACATGCCCGGCGGCCTGTTCACCGACCACGTCTTCGGGGGCATGAAGGAGAAGGACATCCTGCGCGTCGAAGGCCCGCAAGGCACCTTCTTCCTGCGCGAGGACTCCGAGCGCCCGGTCGTGCTGCTGGCCTCGGGCACGGGCTTCGCACCGATCAAGGCCATCGTCGAGCACATGCGCTTCCAGGGCCTCACCCGCCCCACCGTGCTGTACTGGGGTTGCCGCAGCCGCGCCGACCTCTACCTGCACGGCTGGGCCGAGCAACAGGCCGCCGAGTGCGACTGGCTCAGCTACGTGCCGGTGCTCTCGGAGCCGAAGCCGGAAGACGCCTGGACGGGCCGAACCGGCTTCGTGCACCAGGCGGTGCTGGCCGACCTGCCGGACCTGTCACGGCACGAGGTCTATGCTTGCGGTGCGCCCGTGATGGTGCAATCCGCCCGCCAGGACTTCACCGCCCAGGCCGGCCTGCCCGACGAGTTCTTCTACGCCGACGCCTTCACCAGCGAGGCGGACAAGCACGGCCACTGATCAGCAACCGATCCGCGACCGATCCGCCCCATCCACCGGAGACCCCATGGCCTACGACAGCAACAACATCTTCGCCAAGATCCTGCGCGGCGAGATCCCCTGCATCAAGCTGCATGAAGACGCCCACACCCTGGCCTTCATGGACATCATGCCGCAGGCCGAAGGCCACGCCCTGGTGATCCCGAAGGAGCCGGCCACGACGATTTTCGAGCTCTCCGACGAAGCCGCCGCGGCCTGCATGGCCACCGTGCGCCGCATCGGCAACGCGCAGAAGAAGGGCCTGGGCGCGGAGGGCATCGTGCTGATGCAGCTCAACGGTGCCGAGGCCGGCCAGACCGTGCCGCACTTCCACATCCACGTCATCCCCGGCTCGATTGCCGACCTGCGCCGCCCGCACGCCGCGGTGATGGCCGACAAGGCCCACCTGCTGGGCCTGGCCGAGAAGATCACGGCCGCGCTGGCCTGAGCGCTCGGCGGGCTCAGTCGCGCGGCAGCACCTGCGGCCCCGGGCCCAGGAGGCGCTCGTGCCAGCCCTGCACCAGCCCGGTGACGCTCTGGGGCACCTCCCCCGGCGGCGCAGGCAGGTGCCAGGCCTGCGCGTACTGTCCCAGCAGCAGCGTCAGTTGCACGCGCTGCAGGCCTGCGAGCAAGGGCGCCTGGCCGGCGATCAGGATGCGAGCGTCCGGGTGCCACTGCAGCACGGGCCGAGGCCCCAGGGGCAGGTGGGGCGCGCACAGGGTGCAGGCCCGCACCTGCGCCAGCAAGGCGTCGACGGACCGAGGGTGCGGCATGGGGTCAGCCGGCCGACAGCGGCATGAAGCCGGTCAGCAGGGCGTGGGCCCACTCCGCGCGGCCCCGCTGGCGCGCCAGCTCGGCCATGGCCCTGTGGTCGCAAGGCACGGCCAGCAAGGACACCGTCCAGCCCTGGCGATGCCGCTCGACGATGGCGTAGCGCGCATCGGGCGAGCCCATCTCCACGCGGTGGCAGAGCGGGCGGGTGTCGTCGTAGGCCGGCCGGCCCACGCTGCCCGGGTTGACCACGCAGGCGCCACGGGCAGAGCGCATCACCCGCGGCACGTGCGTGTGGCCGCAGGCGATCAGGCTGGCCTTCAGGACGGCGCCCTGCGTGCCCAGGCGCTCGTCCAGCTCTGCCTGCGTGGCCATGCGCAGCACGCCCTGGGCCGGCGCCACGGGCTGCACCGTTTCCATCAGGTAGGCCGCGTCGCTCGCAGGGGTGCCGTGGCAGAGGAAGACCTCGTCCGACCAGGCCTGCCAGGGCCGCAGCGCGGCCATCCAGGCGCGCTCGGCCTCGCCCAGCTGCGCGCTGGCGTGGGCGTCCGAGGCGCCCTGCTCGGCCAGCGGTGCCTGCATCTGCCGCTCGTGGTTGCCAGCCAGGCTGAACCAGCCTTCGGCCATCAGGCACTGCGCCGTCTCCAGCGGCAGCAAGGGCCCCGAGAGGCTGTCGCCCAGGTTGAGCACGGCGTCCACGCCACGGCGGCGGATGTCGGCGCGCACGGCCTCCAGCGCCGCCAGGTTGCCGTGGATGTCCGACACCAGGGCCAGGCGCATGGCTCAGCCCGCCGGGATGTCGGCCTCGACCAGCAGGGCCAGCAAGGCCAGCGACTCCTGCCAGCCCAGGTGGCAGGCCTCGGGCGGGATCACCTCGGGGATGCCCTCCTGCACGATGTCCAGGGCCGTGCCGCAGGACACCGGCGTGAAGGTCACGGTGACCTGCAGGGTGCCGGGCAGGTTCGGGTCGTCGAAGGCGTCGGTGTGGCGGATGCGCTGGTGCGGCACCAGCTCCAGGTACTCGCCGCCAAAGCTGTGGCTGTGCCCGCTGCCGAAGTGGGTGAAGGACATGCGGAAGCGCCCGCCCACCCGCGCGTCCAGCTCATGGACCTGGCCCGTGAAGCCGTGCGGCGGCAGCCACTTGGCCATGGCCTGCGGATCGAGGAAGGCACGGTACACGCGCTCGGGCGGCGCGCGCAACACGCGGTGGAAGCGGACGGTGTGGCCAGGCATGGGGCGGCTCCTGCAGTGGGTGGGCTCGCATCAGCCTACCCGAGGCAGGCCGGCCGGGTCAACGCCATGGCCGCGCCCGGCCGGCCTCAGGCCCCCAGGTAGGCCGCCTGCACCCGCGGGTCGGCCAGCAGCTCGCGCGCCGGGCCTTGCAAGACCAGCTCGCCGGAGTCGAGCACATACGCGCGGTCGGCCATCTCCAGCGCACGCTGGGCGTTCTGCTCGACCAGCAGCACCGTCACGCCCTGGCGGTGGACGTCGCGCACCACCGCGAAGATCTGGTCGACGATGATGGGCGCCAGGCCCATGGTGGGCTCGTCCAGCAGCAGCAGCCTGGGGCGGGCCAGCAGGGCGCGGCCCATGGCCAGCATCTGCTGCTCGCCGCCCGACAGCGTGCCCGCCAGCTGGCGGTGGCGCTCCTTCAGGCGCGGGAAGCGTTGGTAGACGGCTTCGATGTCGGCGTCGACCGCATCGTCACGGCGCAGGTGGGCGCCCATGCGCAGGTTCTCGTCGATGCTCATGCGCGCGAAGATGCCGCGGCCCTCGGGCACCATCACCAGGCCTTGGGCCACCAGCTCCCACGGGCCTTGGGCGTGCACCGCCTGGCCGAGGTAGCGCACCTCGCCGCCGCTGGGCGTCAGCAGGCCGCAGATGGCCTTGAGCGTGGTGCTCTTGCCCGCGCCATTGGCGCCGATCAGGCTGACCAGCTCGCCCTCGCCGAGGTGCAGGTTCAGGCCCTTGACGGCCTGGATGCCGCCGTAGGCCACGCGCAGGTCGCGCAGCGCCAGCAGAGGGGCTGGCATCGAAGGGGAAGAAGCGCTCATGCGTGGGCTCCCGTGCCCAGGTAGGCCGCGATCACGGCGGGGTCGCGCTGCACCTCGGCGGGTGTGCCGCTGGCGATCACCCGGCCCTGGTCCAGCACGGTGACGTGGTCGCACAGGCCCATCACCAGCTTCACGTCGTGCTCGATCAGCAGCACCGCGCGGCCCTGCTGGCGGATGCGCTCGATGAGCTCGCGCAAGGCCAGCTTCTCGGTGGCGTTCATGCCGGCGGCGGGCTCGTCCAGGGCCAGCAGCTTGGGCTCGGTGGCCAGGGCGCGCGCGATTTCCAGGCGGCGCTGGTCGCCATAGCTCAGCGTGCGCGCCGTCTGATCGGCCTGGCCGCTCAGGCCCACGAAGCCCAGCAGCGCGCGGGCATCGCGCTCGATCAGGGCTTCTTCCTGCACGAAGGCGCGGGTGCGCAGCACGGCCTGCCACCAGCCCACGCGGGTGCGCACATGGCGGCCCACGCGGACGTTGTCGAGCGCGCTCATGTCGGCGAACAGGCGGATGTTCTGGAAGGTGCGGGCGATGCCGGCGCGCGCCACCTCGTGGACCGCAGTGGGCCGGTAGGCGCGGCCGTCCAGCTCGAACTGGCCGCGGTCGGCCGACACCAGGCCGGTGATGGTGTTGAAGAAGGTGGTCTTGCCGGCGCCATTGGGCCCGATCAGGCCATGCACCTGGCCCGGCGGGATGCGCAGGCCGACCTCGCTGAGGGCCTGCACGCCGCCAAAGCGCTTGCTGACGCCGCCGACCTGCAGCAGCACCGAGGGGGAAGCGTGCTGGCTCATGGCGCGCCCTCGTCGGGGATCAGCCGGTCTTCGTGGCGCGGCGAGGGCCACAGCCCGCGCGGCCTCGCCAGCATGATGCCGATCATGGCCAGCGCGATCAGCAGCTGGCGCAGGATGGCCGCGTCCAGGCGCCCATCGGTCATGGCCTGCAGCGGGCCGGCCACCTGGCGCAGCACCTCGGGCAGCGCGGCCAGCAGGAAGGCGCCCAGGATGACGCCCGGGATGTGGCCCAGGCCGCCCAGCACCACCATGGCCACCACCAGCACCGACTCCTGCAGGCTGAAGGATTCCGGCGAGACAAAGCCCTGGAAGCTGGCGAACAGCACGCCCGACACGCCCCCGAACATCGCGCCCAGGCCGAAGGCCAGCAGCTTGAGGTTGCGCACATTCAGGCCCATGGCCTTGGCCGCGATCTCGTCTTCGCGGATGGCCATCCAGGCGCGGCCCAGGCGCGAGTCGTGCAGGCGCTGGGTCAGCACCACCGCGCCCACCACGATCAACAGGAAGAGGTAGTAGTGCAAGGTCACGGGCGGCAGGGTGAACCCACCGAGGTGCCAGGGCTCGCCCAGGTTGAGCGTGCCGATGCGGATCGGGTCGATGCTGTTGATGCCCTTCGGGCCATTGGTGAGGTTGACGGGCGCGTCCAGGTTGTTCATGAACACGCGGATGATCTCGCCGAAGCCCAGGGTGACGATGGCCAGGTAGTCGCCGCGCAGCTTCAGCGTGGGCGCGCCCAGCAGCACGCCGGCCAGCCCCGCCACGCCCGCGGCCAGCGGGATGGCCGCCCAGATGGGCAGGTGCAGGCCCTGCGGGAACAGGGCTGCCACCGCAGGCAGGTTGTCCACCAGGTGCGGCGACGCCAGCAGCGCGAACAGGTAGGCCCCGACCGCGTAGAAGGCGATGTAGCCCAGGTCCAGCAGGCCGGCAAAGCCCACCACGATGTTCAGGCCCAGCGCCAGCATCACGTACAGCAGGGCCAGGTCGGCAATGCGCACCCAGGCGTTGCCGAAGGACTGCAGGATCAGCGGAAGCACCAGCAGCGCGATCGCGCCCAGGACCCACTGGATTTTGTTGTTCTTCATGGAAAGCTCCTCAGGCGCGGTCGGCCACACGTTCGCCCAGCAGGCCCGAAGGACGCAGCGTGAGCACGATGATCAGCACGATGAAGGCAAAGATGTCGGTGTAGTGGCTGCCCAGCAGGCCGCCCGTGAGCGTGCCGATGTAGCCCGAGCCGATGGCCTCGATCAGGCCCAGCAGCATGCCGCCGACCACCGCACCGGCGAGGTTGCCGATGCCGCCGAACACGGCCGCCGTGAAGGCCTTGAGCCCCGGCAGGAAGCCCATGGTGTGCTGGGCCGTGCCGTAGTTGGAGGCATACATGATGCCCGCGATGGCCGCCAGCACGGCGCCGATGATGAAGGTGGCAGAGATCACCATGTCAGGCTTGACGCCCATCAAGGCCGCCACGCGCGGGTTCTCGGCCGTGGCCCGCATGGCGCGGCCGAGCTTGGTGTAGTTGACCAGGTAGGTCAGCGCAGCCAGCGCAATCGCCGTGACCACCAGCACCAGGATCTGGGTGGGCGTGATCACCGCCGTGCCGATCTCGAAGGGCGTGCTCGGCAGCAGCGTGGGATAGGCCTTGTAGTTGGGCTTCCAGATGATCATGGCCAGGGTCTGCAGCAGGATGGACATGCCGATGGCCGTGATCAGGGGGGCGAGGCGCGGGCTGTTGCGCAGCGGCCGGTAGGCCACTTTTTCGATGCTGTAGTTCAGGGCCGCGGCCAGCGCGCAGGCGATGAGCAGGGCGATGATCAGCACCAGCCAGGGCGGCAGCAGGGGCTGCAGGATGCCGATGACCGTCCAGCTCACGAGGGCGCCGACCATGAGCACTTCGCCATGGGCGAAGTTGATCAGGCCGATGATGCCGTAGACCATGGTGTAGCCCAGGGCCACCAGGGCGTACATGCTGCCCAGCACCAGGCCGTTGATGATCTGTTGGAGGAAGATGTCCATGTGTGACCTGTCACTCGTTTGCTTGTTGCAAGCTTCATGCCATGGGTGGCAGGTTGTCGCGATTAATGCTTGTTCCGGCTCTTGTCGTTCAGCGCGCGCAGTGTACGCATCTTTTCGGCGATTTTGATCTCCAGGCCGCGCTCCACAGGTCGGTAGAAACCCGGTTCGGCCATGCCCTCGGGCAGATAGCTCTCGCCGGCCGCGAATGCCCCCTCTTCGTCGTGGGCATATCGGTAGTTCTTGCCGTAGTCCAGTTCCTTCATGAGCTTCGTCGGCGCGTTGCGCAGGTGCATGGGCACCGGCCTCGTGCCATCCTTCTTCACGAAGGCCTTGGCCTGGTTGTAGGCCATGTAGACCGCATTGCTCTTGGGCGCGATGGCCAGATAGTCCTCGCAT
>JADFIG010000043.1 GCA_022566735.1 Pseudomonadota bacterium | reverse complement strand
GGCTTCATGGGCTGCAGAATTTGCAAGAAAGCGTGGGGCCGGTATTTGTTTCCTTGCAAATATCGCACCACACTTCAGCCGAAATCGCTTTGCAGATCAATGGCTTGCGAGTTGTTCAGGGCGGACTAGCCATTTCTAAAAGCTCCTCGTCATTGCGATGTCGGACCGCACTTGTGGCGCAGTCACCCCGTGAATCTAAGGGGGACAGAGAACGTTTGTAATGAGGGGGAACGCCAAGGTGGCGCGAAAAGTCTGCGGCCCACCCATGGTTAACCCCGATCGACACGATATTGGGAAATATCCGTTGTCAACATGACACTGACCCACTGTCCCGTTCTGACGCATATCCAGCAGCCACGGAAAAAAGAAAACCCGCCGGGGCAAGCGGCGGGTTTTCGCGGACACAGGGCAATGTGCATCCCGGCTGGGATTATTTCAGGAATATGTCGCCTGAAAATCCCTTCGGGTTATTGCCTCGGACTGCCGGTCAATTGCTCTTGGCCAGCTGCTCCAGGATCGCGGGGTTCTCCAGCGTGGAGGTGTCCTGCGTGACGTCCTCGCCCTTGGCAATCACGCGCAGCAGGCGGCGCATGATCTTGCCGGAGCGGGTCTTGGGCAGGTTGTCACCGAAGCGGATGTCCTTGGGCTTGGCGATCGGGCCGATCTCCTGGCCGACGTGGTTGCGCAGCTCGGCGGCCAGTTGCTTGGCCTCGTCGCCCTCGGGGCGGGGCCGCTTGAGCACCACGAAGGCGCAGATGGCCTCGCCCGTCAGGTCGTCCGGGCGGCCCACCACGGCGGCTTCGGCCACCAGGGGGTGCGACACCAGCGCAGACTCGATTTCCATCGTGCCCATGCGGTGGCCCGAGACGTTGAGCACGTCGTCGATGCGGCCGGTGATGGTGAAGTAGCCGGTCTTCTCGTCGCGGATGGCACCGTCGCCCGCCAGGTAGTACTTGCCACCGAAGTCGGCGGGGTAGTAGCTCTTCTTGAAGCGCTCCGGGTCACCCCAGATGGTGCGGATCATGGACGGCCAGGGCTTGCGCACCACCAGCACGCCGCCTTGGCCCCAGGGCACTTCCTTGCCGGCCTCGTCGACCACGGCGGCGTCGATGCCCGGGAAGGGCAGCGTGCACGAACCCGGGGTCAGCGCGTGGGCGCCGGGCAGCGGGGTGATCATGTGGCCGCCGGTCTCGGTCTGCCAGAAGGTGTCCACGATGGGGCACTTGCCGGCACCGATTTCACGGTGGTACCACTCCCAGGCCGCGGGGTTGATGGGCTCGCCCACCGTGCCCAGCAGGCGCAGGCTGCTCAGGTCGAAGTTGCGCGGGTGCACCTTCTCGTCGGACTCGGCGGCCTTGATCAAGGCGCGGATGGCGGTCGGCGCGGTGTAGAAGATCGTGACCTTGTGGGCCTGGATCATGCGCCAGAAGCGGGCGGCGTCGGGGTAGGTGGGCACGCCTTCGAAGATGACCTGGGTGCCGCCATTGGCCAGCGGGCCGTAGGCCACGTAGGTGTGACCGGTGACCCAGCCGATGTCGGCCGTGCACCAGAACACATCGTCGGGCTTGTAGTCGAAGGTCCACTTCATGGTCACGGCCGCGTGCAGCAGGTAGCCGCCCGTGCTGTGCTGCACGCCCTTGGGCTTGCCGGTGGAGCCGGAGGTGTAGAGCAGGAACAGGGGGTGCTCGGCGCTGACCCACTCGGGGGCGCAGACCTCGGACTGGGCCGCCATCAGCTCGTGCATCCACAGGTCGCGGCCGGCGTGGAAGGCGACCTTGCCGCCGGTGCGCTGGAACACGATGACCTGGCGCACGCTGTCGCAGCCGCCCAGGGTGAAGGCCTCGTCGACGATGGCCTTGAGCGGCAGGGTCTTGCCGCCACGCACCTGCTCGTCGGCGGTGATGACCATGACGGCGCCGGCGTCCTCGATGCGGTCGCGCAGGCTCTGGGCCGAGAAGCCGCCGAACACGACGGAGTGGGTGGCACCGATGCGGGCGCAGGCCTGCATGGCCACCACGCCTTCGACGGACATGGGCAGGTACAGGACGACGCGGTCGCCCTTCTTGACGCCTTGCGCCTTCAGGGCGTTGGCCAGGCGGCTGACGCGGGCCAGCAGTTCCTTGTAGCTGATGTGGCTGACCTTGCCGTCATCCGCTTCGAAGATGATGGCGGTCTTGTCGGCCAGGCCGGCCTCGATCTGGCGATCCAGGCAGTTGTAGGAGGCGTTGAGGAGGCCGTCCTCGAACCATTTGTAGAACGGTGCCTGGCTCTCGTCGAGGGTCTTGGTGAAGGGTTGGTGCCAGCTGAGGAATTCGCGCGCCAGGCGACCCCAGTAGGCGGTGTGGTCTTGCTGGGCCTCCTGGCACAGCTTGTCATACGCTTCGCGGCTGCCGATGTGTGCGGACTGTGCGAACGCTGCGGGAACGGGGTAGAGGTTGGAGGTCTGCGTCGTTTGTTGGGTGCCAGTCATGGCCATGCTCCTGGAAGCCAGCGCTTGTGGCGCCGGGGTGTCTAACAGGCAAGGCCGTCACATCATGCATGGAAACCTTGCCAACCCAAGACCATGCTCCCAACTCTAGAATTTGTTACTACGGACTATCCCGAACACCCATGAACGAATCCAAACCTCCCCAAAAGCCCAGCGCCCTGTCTGCATTCATTTTTGCGAGCAGATGGCTGCAGTTGCCGCTGTATCTCGGTCTGATCCTGGCGCAAGCCGTTTATGTCTTTCACTTCTGGGTGGAGCTGGTCCATTTGGTGGAAGCTGCGTTTGGTCAACCCGAAGCGTTGCGCGCCATCTTCGAGGCCTCCGGACAGAACAGCGCCCATCCCCCGACCCACCTGACCGAGACGACGATCATGCTGGTCGTGCTGGGCCTGATCGACGTGGTGATGATCTCCAACCTGCTGATCATGGTCATCGTGGGCGGGTATGAAACCTTCGTCTCGCGCATGGGCCTGGAGGGCCACCCCGACCAGCCGGAGTGGCTGGACCAGGTCAACGCCTCGGTGCTCAAGGTCAAGCTGGGCACGGCCATCATCGGCATCTCCTCGATCCACCTGCTCAAGACCTTCATCAACGCGGAAAACTACTCCGACAAGGCCTTGATCGCGCAGACGGTCATCCACATCGCCTTCCTGCTGTCGGCCATGGCCATCGCCTTCACGGATCGCCTGATCCACCCGCCGCACGACCACGGCGGCCACGACAACAAGGGCGACAAGTCACACTGAGCCCCCTTGGCGGGCAGGCGGCACCGCGCCGCCCGGCCCGCACAGGCATACACTCGCACCCTGGCGCATGCAGCACGGTGCCCGGTCCGATCCCGGAGCGTCGACATGCGCCGCTCACCCGCAACTCCCCACGCTGCCCCCACCATGACGACCATCCGCCACGACGACCTCGTCGAATCCGTCGCCGCTGCCCTGCAGTACATCAGCTACTACCACCCCACCGACTACATCGCCCACCTGGCGCGCGCCTACGAGCGCGAAGAGTCGGCAGCGGCCAAGGACGCGATCGCGCAGATCCTGACCAACTCGCGCATGTGCGCGGAAGGCCACCGCCCCATCTGCCAGGACACCGGCATCGTCAACGTCTTCCTGAAGATCGGGATGGGCGTGAAGTGGGAAGGCTTCGGCAACAAGAGCATCCAGGACGCCGTCGATGAAGGCGTGCGCCGCGGCTACAACAACCCGGACAACAAGCTGCGCGCCTCGGTGCTCTCCGACCCCATCTTCGAGCGCAAGAACACCAAGGACAACACCCCGGCCGTGGTCTTCATGGAGCTGGTGCCGGGCGACAAGGTCGACGTGACCGTGGCCGCCAAGGGCGGTGGCTCGGAGAACAAGTCCAAGGTCTACATGCTCAACCCGTCCGACAACATCGTGGACTGGGTGCTCAAGACCGTGCCGACCATGGGTGCCGGCTGGTGCCCGCCCGGCATGCTGGGCATCGGCGTCGGCGGCACGGCCGAGAAGGCCGCCCTGCTGGCCAAAGAGTCCCTGATGGACGACATCGACATGTACGAACTGCTGGCCCGCGGCCCGCAGAACAAGCTCGAAGAACTGCGCATCGAGCTGTACGAGAAGGTCAACGCCCTGGGCATCGGCGCGCAGGGCCTGGGTGGCCTGACCACCGTGCTGGACGTCAAGATCAAGACCTACCCGACGCACGCGGCCTCCAAGCCGATCGCCATGATCCCGAACTGCGCGGCCACCCGCCACGCCCACTTCGTGCTGGATGGCTCCGGCCCGGTCTACCTCGACCCGCCCAGCCTGGACCTGTGGCCCGACGTGCACTGGGCGCCGGACTACAACAAGTCCAAGCGCGTCGACCTGAACACGCTGACCAAGGACGAAGTCGCCAGCTGGAAGCCCGGCCAGACCCTGCTGCTCAACGGCAAGATGCTGACCGGCCGCGATGCCGCCCACAAGCGCATCCAGGACATGCTGGCCAAGGGTGAGAAGCTGCCCGTGGACTTCACCAACCGCGTGATCTATTACGTCGGCCCGGTGGACCCGGTGCGTGACGAGGTGGTCGGCCCGGCCGGCCCCACCACCGCCACCCGCATGGACAAGTTCACCGACATGATGCTGGAAAAGACGGGCCTGATCTCCATGATCGGCAAGGCCGAACGCGGCCCCGTCGCCATCGAGTCCATCAAGCGCCACAAGTCGGCCTACCTGATGGCCGTGGGCGGCTCGGCCTACCTGGTCTCCAAGGCCATCAAGGCCGCCAAGGTCGTGGGCTTCGAGGACCTGGGCATGGAAGCCATCTACGAGTTCGACGTGGTCGACATGCCGGTGACGGTGGCCGTCGATTCGGGCGGCACCAGCGCCCACATCGAAGGGCCCAAGACCTGGCAGGCCAAGATCGGCAAGATCCCCGTCAGCGTCGCCTGACGCGGGCAAGGTGATCGAGGATCACCGCCCGCCGAAGACCCCAGCCCAGGTTCAGCCGACCTGGGCTTTTTTGTTTCGCCGCGCGACGAAGCCCAGTGCGGCGATGCCGGCCATCGCCAGCGCAAAGGTTTGGGGCTCAGGCACGGCGGCCACATCGCCCGAATGGACAGCCCAGGCGTAGTAAGCAGCCCCCTTGATGTTGTAGCCCTGGTTGCCCACCAGGATGATGAACTCCCAGGCCTTGTCGACATCCAGGGCGTACTCCACGCCGGACCAGTACACGCCGCCCACCACATTGCTGAACGGGCCGGTGTTGGTCAGCGAGTTCCCTGCGAAAGCGCCTGAGGTGTTGTAGTAGCCCTTGTTGCCCAGGGTCACGTAGTACATGTGCGCCATCTCGGAAGCGCTGGTGTCCACGTTGTAGCCACAGTCGGTGCCGTTGACACCCATGTTGCAGCCCGGCGTGCCGGTGTCCACCAGCGTGGGCAGACGCCAGCCGGTCGTGCCATGCACGTTCAAATTCGCAGCCCAGGCGCGGGCCTGGCTCCAATTCATCGCTCCGATCTCGTCGAATCCACTGGTGAACGCTTGATTGGCATCGGCCAGCCAGGTGATGTCGAGCGCCGTGTCGTAGTAAGCCTCGAACCCATTGGCCGCGTTGCCATCCAGGTCGCGCCCTTGCAACGTGGTTTCCCACGTGCCCTGCCCGGCCACAGCCGCCGCCTGAACCTGGGGGGCACCAGCCACCAGGGCCAACGCGACCAGCATGGAAGGTGCGACGCCCGGTGACGTCATGCGAAAGAGAGGCATCTTGTTTCTCCTGGGTTGCGCCGATGTCACGGCTTTTTCAAACATGTCCGAGGTTCTACCAAAGACCTTGACGTTGTGTCAGCTGTTCGAGTTAGGGGGGATGCGCCATTCGGCCCATGACGAACCGCCCCCCCCGGTCAGCGTGGCCTGACGCTTTGGGCAGACTGGGCCGTCTGAGCCAGGTGGTCCATCTCCTCGGTGATGGTGGCCATGCGGGCTGCCACCACCGCGAATTCGGCCCCGCCCGGGCCGGCCCGATGCGCCGACACCTGGGCGTTGAAGGCCACCACCCTCGCCTCGCGCGCCACGCTGCGGATCTCCTCGTTGAGGCGGTCGCGCTGGCGTTGCTGCTCGCGCGCCAGGATGCGGGCCTCTTCCTCGAAGGCCTGCGTGATCTGCTGGAACACGGCCAGCGCGACCTGCGAGGCCGCCACCAGCTCGCTTTGCTGTGCCAGGCTCAGGCCCTGGCCTTGCTGCAAGGCGGCCAGCAAACGGCCGGTGAGCTCGATGTAGGCCTGCGCGCGCGCCCTCGCCTGCCCCGGCCCGTCGAACAGCTGCCACAAGGCCGGGCTGAACAAGCCGGGCCAGCCGTCCCCGCCGTCCTGCAGGTGCTTTTGCGCCTGCGCGAGCTGGCGGTGCACCTCGCCGGCCTGGGCCAGCGCCTCGGGGTGCGCCAGGGCCGACAGCACCGCGAACAAGGCCAGGCGCTGCGAGAGCATGCGTTGGCGACCCGCCAGGTTGATGAGGCGCGAGAGCGTGTCGGCGCCCGGACGCGAGGCGTTGGCCGTGGCGGCCGCCGCGTTGGTCGCAGCGGTGGTGGCGGTGGCGGTGGCTGTGGTGCCGGGGGACAGGGCAAGGACGGTCATGGTGCAGCGGGAGCGTGGCTGGGCCTTGAGCCATGCAAACCCTGTTCCCGCGTGTCCGCCAGCCCCCCGGAAAGCGCCATCCGTGGCGCGCTAAAGTGGCCGGGCATGAAAAATCCACACTTCGCCCCGTCGCGCAAGCACCACCGCCCCGATGGCTTCCAGAACACCAGCCAGTCGTTCCGCGGCAAGCGGTGGCACGAGATCCTGCATGGCCAGGCCTGCCCGGCCTGACGCTGACGCAACTGCCACGCATCGACGTGGTGCTGCTGTCGCACAACCACCATGACCACCTGGACGAAGGCCCGATGCGGGCGCTGGACCGTGCCCTGCAGGCCCGCGGCATGGACCGCCGGCAGTTCAGCGTGGCTGCGGTCGGCGAGACGCTGAAGCTGCGGCGGCGCGGCGACGCACCACGCCCGCCAGGCCCAGCAGGCCCAGGGCGAACATGGCCGTGGTGCTGGCTTCGGGGATGGGGGTGGATGCGTAGCCCTGCACCGAGGCCGACAGGTTCAGCGAGGCGCGCTGCACGCTGTCGCTGCTGTTGGTGAACACGGCGGCCAGTTGGCGGCTGGATTGGTTGCGCTGGTCAGGCGAGCCGCTGTAGGCACTGCGCCAGGTGCCCGTCGTGTGGTCGTATTGGTTGCTGTAATACCCGCTGGCATTGGCCGAGGCACTGAGCCCATCGTTGAACGAGTAGCTGGCCGACACGCCGGAGCCGTAGTAGTTGTAGCTCAGGGCCATGTTGACGTTGCCGGAAGCGCTCTCGTAGCCACAGGCATAACCGCCGTAGAGGGTGTCGACGTTGCAGCCGGCGTTGCCGGCCCAGGCCGTCACGCTGGCACCGGCCGTGACGATCAGCACCGTGCGAGGCGACAGATCGATGGCAAAAATGCTGCTGTAGTAGTTGCTGCTGCTGCCGGTCGCGGCCGAGGCGTTGAACGTGGTGCCCCGGCCTGCCGCCGAACCTTCCGCCGTCACACCTTGCGCGTTGACTTCGGCGTGCGCCTGGGCTTGGCCCGTGCTGCTCTCCAGAGAGAGGTCGTAGAACACCTGGTCACGCGTCTTGCTCGCGCTGTCGGACCAGCCCAACGAGGCGTCGGAGGTCGAGGTGCTCACGCTGCTGCGGTTGCCCGAACTGGGGTTGAGCGCGTAGGACGGCAGGTAAGCGTCGCTGGCATCGAGATCGATCAGGCGGAACTGCAGGTCACCGATGGTGGCCGTCGCGTAGGAGCCGGCCTGGGCCGACAGCGGCGAGAACAAGGCCCCGGCCGAGAGGGCGACGATGGCTGCAGACGTGACCGCGCGTTGGACGTGCTTCAAGAGGTTCTCCCTGGGTGGTGGCCCTGTTTGGCCGTGTTTGCTTTGAATCCTGGCGTCAAAGTGTGACAGCCTGCGCACACCAGGCACAGGACAAACCCTGCCAGATCACGTCAGCTCATCTGAATGGATGAGGAGTTTCTGCGACGCAGGGGGGTGTGGCCACGCCCCAAACCTCCCAACACACCGAGCTTTGACCTCGGCGCTCCGAGCTCGGGGCTCGGTGCATGCACCTCAAAGGTGCAAAGTCCGAGCAAAAATCTCGGGCGGCCAAGAAAAAAGCCCCGCTTGCGGGGCTTCGAGGTGCATGCACCGAGTTCTGCGCTCGGGCGGCCGAGTTCTGCGCTCGGCCAGCGCACCATCGCGCTGCGCTGGCCAGGCTTCATGCTCCGCTGGCCGAGACTTTGGCTCGGGACGTGCGGCGCACGAAGCGGGCGCCGATGTCCTGGCGCAGGGTCTCCAGGCCGGAACCCTTGCCCATGAGCTTCAACAGGGCGTAGCCCTCCAGCGCCACGCGCATGACGTCGCTGCCCAGGGCGATTTCCGAGTCATCCGCCCGGCCCAGCAACTGCCGCAGGCGGTGGGTGCGGCGGCGAAGCACGTCGAGGGCGGCGAGATCACGCTGTGCGTCCTCCAGACCCAGGCCGGAGGGCACGAGCTGGGGGTTCTGCACCAGCAGGCTCAGGGTCTGGCGGCAAAACGCCTCGGACTTGTCGCCCATCTTGGGCAGCGAGCGGCGTTGCTCGGCATCCAGGTCGATCAGGCCCGCAAGCCGGGTCTCCAGCGTGCTCAGCGCCGCGTCAATGTCGGCGAGGTCGGCCTCGCTCAGGTCGAGTGAAATCAGGTTCTGGCTCATGTCGTTCCCTTGTGGGTGATGGATGGAGCCAGCACCATAGACAAGCGCCCCGCGCCCATCCATCCCTCTGAAGGGCGGACGGGCGCGGGGCGCCACAGGGAAGGCGTCGGGGCGCCTCGCGGTCGCTCAGTGCACCGTGCGGCCGAACTGGAAGTTGCCTTCCGCGTCCACCTGCACCGGCACCACGTCCTTCGGGCCGAACTTGCCTTGCAGGATGAGCTTGGCCACCGGGTTCTCGATGCGCTGCTGGATGGCGCGCTTGAGCGGCCGGGCGCCGAAGACCGGGTCGAAGCCGACCTTGGCCAGCTCGGCGAGCGCCTCGGGCGAGACGTCGAGCTCCATGTCCATCTGCGCCAGCCGCCCTTCCAGGCCCTTGAGCTGGATCTTCGCGATGGCAGCGATGTTGGCCTGGTCCAGGGCGTGGAAGACCACCACCTCGTCGATGCGGTTGAGGAACTCGGGGCGGAAGTGCTGTTTCACGTCCACCCAGACGGCCTCCTTGATGTCCTCGTAGGGCTCACCCGCCATCTGCATGATGTTGTGCGAGCCGAGGTTGGACGTCATGACGATGACGGTGTTCTTGAAGTCCACGGTGCGGCCCTGGCCGTCGGTCAGGCGGCCGTCGTCGAGCACCTGCAGCAGCACGTTGAAGACGTCCGGGTGGGCCTTTTCGACCTCGTCGAGCAGCACGACGCTGTAGGGCTTGCGGCGCACGGCCTCGGTCAGCGCCCCACCCTCCTCGTAGCCCACATAGCCCGGGGGCGCGCCGATCATGCGGCTGACCGAGTGCTTCTCCATGAACTCGCTCATGTCGATGCGGATGAGGTGGTCTTCGCTGTCGAACAGGAAGCCGGCCAAGGCCTTGCACAGCTCGGTCTTGCCCACGCCGGTGGGGCCCAGGAAGAGGAAGGAGCCATACGGCCGGTTCGGGTCGGACAGGCCGGCGCGCGAACGGCGGATGGCGTCCGACACGGCCACGATGGCCTCTTGCTGGCCGACCACGCGCTCGTGCAGCTTGTCTTCCATGGCCAGCAGCTTGTCGCGCTCGCCCTGCATCAGCTTGGAGACGGGGATGCCGGTGGCGCGCGCCACGACCTCGGCGATTTCCTCGGCGCCCACCTGGGTGCGCAGCAGCGTCGGGCGGCCCTCGGCCTTGCCCTTGGCGTTGCGGGCGTTTTCCTTGTCCTGCGCGGCCTTGAGCGTCTTCTCCAACTCGGGCAGCTTGCCGTACTGCAGCTCGGCGACCTTGTTGAAGTCCCCCTTGCGCTTGAGTTCCTCGATCTGGAAGCGGATCTTGTCGATCTCTTCCTTGACCGTGGCCGAGCCCTGGGCCTGGGCCTTCTCGGCCTTCCAGATTTCTTCCAGGTCGGCGTATTCACGCTCCAGCTTGGTGATCTCTTCTTCGATCAGGCCCAGGCGCTTGATGGAGGCTTCGTCCTTCTCGCGCTTGACGGCCTCGCGCTCGATCTTGAGCTGGATGAGGCGGCGGTCCAGGCGGTCCAGGGCCTCGGGCTTGGAGTCGATCTCGATCTTGATCTTGGCGGCGGCCTCGTCGATCAGGTCGATGGCCTTGTCGGGCAGGAAGCGGTCGGTGATGTAGCGGTTGGAGAGTTCGGCCGCGGCCACGATGGCCGGGTCGGTGATCTCGACGCCATGGTGGACTTCGTACTTCTCCTGCAGGCCGCGCAGGATGGCGATGGTGGCCTCCACGGTGGGCTCGCCCACCAGGATCTTCTGGAAGCGGCGCTCCAGGGCGGCGTCCTTCTCGATGTACTTGCGGTACTCGTCCAGCGTGGTCGCGCCGATGCAATGCAACTCGCCACGGGCCAGCGCGGGCTTGAGCATGTTGCCCGCGTCCATGGCGCCATCGGCCTTGCCGGCACCGACCATGGTGTGGATCTCGTCGATGAACATGATGGTCTGGCCTTCGTCCTTGGCCACTTCCTTGAGCACGTTCTTCAGGCGCTCTTCGAAGTCACCGCGGTACTTGGCGCCGGCCAGCAGCAGGGCCATGTCGAGCACGAGCACGCGCTTGTTCTTCAGGCTGTCGGGCACTTCGCCGGCGACGATGCGCTGGGCCAGGCCCTCGACGATGGCGGTCTTGCCCACACCGGGCTCACCGATGAGCACGGGGTTGTTCTTGGAGCGGCGCTGCAGCACCTGGATGGCGCGGCGGATTTCCTCGTCGCGGCCGATGACCGGGTCGAGCTTGCCGGCGCGGGCGCGCTCGGTGAGGTCGAGCGTGTACTTCTTGAGGGCTTCGCGCTGGCCTTCGGCTTCCGGGTTGTCGACCTTCTGGTCACCGCGGACGGCCTTGATGGCGGCTTCGAGCGCCTTGCGGGTCAGGCCGAAGTCGCGGGCCGTCACCGCCGTGTCGCCCTTGTGGTCGCACAGGGCCAGCAGGAACATCTCGGCGGCGATGTAGGCGTCACCGGCCTTGTGGGCTTCCTTCTCGGCACCCTGCAGCAGGCTGACGGTGTCACGGCCGGCCTGCACCTGCTCGGCGCCCTGCACCTGGGGCAGCTTGTCCAGGCCCTTTTCCACGGCGGCGGCCAGGGCGGCCACCTTGACGCCGGCCTTCTCCAGCAGGGCCTTGGGGCCGTCGTCCTGACGCAGCATGGCCAGCAGGATGTGGGCCGGCTCGATGTAGGGGTTGTCGCGCGTGACCGCCAGGCTCTGGGCCTCGGTCAGGGCTTCCTGGAAGGTGGAGGTGAGTTTGTCGAGTCGCATGGACGCTCCCGGTGGGGGTTCTGGTCGGAGGGCTGGGGCCCGCGCCGGAGGGCGGGGGCCGACTGCCCAACCAGTTTGGAGCGTCTGTGCAGGATTTCAAGTGGGGTCAGGTCAGCCACAGGCGCATCAGCCGCGCCCCCAGGGCCGCGCAGGCCAGGGCCCCCAGCACGTGGGCCAGGGTGTGGGCCACGGCCAGCTCGAAGCGCCCGCGCTCCAGCAAGGCCAGGGATTCGGCCGAGAAGGCCGAGAAGGTGGTGAAGCCGCCCAGCACGCCGGTGACCAGCAGCAGGCGCAGGCCCTCGGAGGGGTGGCGGTCCAGCCAGACGAAGGCCAGGCCGATGAGCAGGCCGCCCAGGGCGTTGACGAACAGGGTGCCCAGCGGGAAGCCCGCCCACACGGGGTTGACCCAGACGCCCGCCTGCCAGCGCGCCAGGGCGCCGACGGCCGCGCCACCGGCCACGGCCAGGGCCGAGGCCCACCCACCGATGGACGTGCTCATGGACATGCTCATGGGCGGCCTCCGGCGGTCGAGCCGGCCTCGCTGCCCGCCTGCCAGCGCGCCGCGGCCTGCCCGTCGCTGTCGCGGGCCTCGACCCAGCGGGACTCGCCCTGCGCGGCCTCCTTCTTCCAGAACGGCGCCTGGGTCTTGAGGTAGTCCATCAGGAACTCGCAGGCCTGGAAGCTCTCACCGCGGTGCGCCGAGGTGACGATCACCAGCACGATCTGGTCCAGCGGCTGCAAGGGACCGACGCGGTGGATGACGCGAGCGCCGTAGATGTCGAAGCGCTGGATGGCCTCGTCGATCATGGCCTCGATGGCCTTCTCGGTCATGCCCGGGTAGTGCTCCAGTTCCATGGCGCTGACGCTCTGGCCATCGTTGCGGTCCCGCACGGTGCCGATGAAGGTGCAAACGGCACCAACGCGCTTGTCCTGCGCCCGCAGGTCCGCGATCTCGGCATTGACATCGAAGTCCTGGGTCTGGATGGAGACACGGCTGCCCATGTCAGCCTCCAGTCACGGGAGGGAAAAAGGCAACTTCACAGTTCTCCGACAGTGCCGCGCCCTCCTC
>JADFIG010000026.1 GCA_022566735.1 Pseudomonadota bacterium | reverse complement strand
CGCGGGGACTTCCCCATCTTATCGCGCCGGGTCCACGGCCGGCCCCTGGTGTTCCTCGACAGCGCCGCCAGCGCCCAGAAGCCCGGCGCCGTGATCGACGCGGTTCGCCACTGCTACGAAGCGGAATACGCCAACGTCCACCGCGGCATCTACTGGCTGAGCGAGCGGGCGACGGAAGCCTTCGAGGGCGTGAGGAAGACCGTCGCCCAATTCATCAACGCCGCCGAGGAACGCGAGATCGTCTTCGTGCGCGGCACCACCGAGGCCATCAACCTCGTCGCCCACAGTTTCGGCCGCTATTCCCTCGAGGCCGGCGACGAGATCGTCATCTCGGCGATGGAGCATCACTCCAACATCGTCCCCTGGCAGATCCTCAGGGACGAGATGGGGGTCAAGCTTATAATCGCGCCGATCGACGACGACGGCGAGTTGATGATGGAGGCGTTCGCGAAGCTTCTGGGACCGCGCACCAAGCTCGTCGCCATCACCCATGTCTCCAACGCCTTGGGCTCCATCGTCGATGTGCGCGAGATCGTCCGCCTCGCCCATGAGGTCGGGGCACGGGTACTGATCGACGGCGCCCAGGCGGTGCCGCACCTCGGCGTAGACGTCCAGGAACTCGATTGCGACTTCTACGCCTTCTCCGGCCACAAGCTTTACGGTCCGAATGCCATCGGCGTCCTGTACGCCAAGGCCGAACTCCTCGAGACCATGCCGCCTTACCAGGGCGGCGGCGACATGATCCTGTCGGTGACCTTCGACAAGACCGAGTACAACGCCATTCCCTACAAGTTCGAGGCCGGCACGCCGAACATCGCCGGCACCATCGGGCTCGGCGCCGCCATCGACTATGTCAGCGCCCTCGGATTGCCCGGCATCGCGGCCCACGAGCAAGACCTGCTCCACTACGCCACCGCCAGGCTCAAGGAGATCGACGGCTTGCGTCTCATCGGCACCGCCAGGGATAAGGCGAGCGTCCTCTCCTTCACCCTGGCGGACGTGCACGCCCACGACATCGGCACCGTGCTCGACCGGGAGGGGATCGCCGTTCGCACCGGCCACCACTGCGCGCTTCCGGTCATGGACCGTTTCGGCGTGCCGGCGACGGTGCGCGCCTCGTTCGGCCTCTACAACACCCGGGACGACGTCGACGCGCTGATCGACGGGCTGGGAAAAGTCAGGGAAATTTTCGGCTGATGTCGGAGTTGCGCGATCTCTATCAGGAAGTCATCCTCGACCATTACCGGCGGCCGAGGAACTTCGGCAAGTCCCCGCTCAGCAACCGCCAGGCCAATGGCCACAATCCGCTTTGCGGCGACAAGCTGACGGTCTATCTCCGGGTCGAGGACGGCAGGGTCGAGGAGGTGACGTTCGAAGGGGCGGGTTGCGCCATCTCGGTGGCGTCGGCCTCGCTGATGACGGAAATGCTCAAGGGCTTGTCGGTGGCCGACGCGCGGGCGCTGTTCGAGCGCTTCCAGGGCGCCATGACCGGCGCCAATGACGGCGTCGATTCGCTCGAGGATCTCGACAAACTGACGGTGCTATCGGGCGTCAAGGAGTTCCCGGTGCGGGTCAAATGCGCGACGCTCGCGTGGCACACCTTCAAGTCCGCCCTCGATGAGAGCCACGAGACGGTGGTGACCGAATGACGCCCCTCGCCCGCCACGGTGAAAAGGTGAAGAGATGAAAGAGTCGCAAGATTTAGGCCCTGCCCCCGGCGATGCCGCCAAGCCCTCGCTCGAGGAGGCGATCATCCAGGGGCTCAGCACCGTTTACGACCCGGAAATCCCGGTCAATATCTATGAGCTCGGCCTCATCTACGATATCGATACCAATGACCAGGGCGATGTCGTGATCGCCATGACCTTGACCTCCCCCGCCTGCCCGGTGGCCGAGAGCCTGCCCGGCGAGGTCGAGGGGGCCATCTCGGGGATCGACGGGGTCAAGAGCGTCAAGGTCAATCTGGTCTGGGACCCTCCGTGGTCGATGGAGAAGATGTCCGAGGCGGCCCGTCTCGAGTGCGGGTTCATGTAAGGTCGAGTGCAAGGAGGAAATCAATGGAGCCAACGCTTAAACCGATATCCCTGACCGACGCGGCGGCCGAGCGCGTCAAAGCGATCCTGGCGGCGCGCGATGAGCCCGCCGTCGGCTTGCGGATCGGCATCGCGCCGAAGGGTTGCTCCGGCAATTCCTACATCATCGATTACGCCGAGGAGATCGGCCCCCATGACGAGGTGATCGAGACCAAGGGCGTCACCATCGTCATCGACCCGGGCGCGACCCTGGTCCTCATCGGCACCGAGATCGACTATGTCGAGGGCAAGCTCCATTCGGGCTTCGTCTTCGCCAACCCCAACGAGAAGGGCCGCTGCGGCTGCGGCGAATCCTTCACCGTCTAAGCCCGGCGCCCGCCCTTCCGTCCTGAGGAGCCCGCCGGAACCGGGTCAAGCCGGTTCGCGATAGAGGGCGTCGATGATCGGGCAGTCCGGCACCTTGCCGCCCTCGCAGCGCGCCACCATCTCCCCCAGGACGGCTTCCATGGCCTCGAGGTCGGCAAGGCGCGCGCGCACCGCTTCGAGGTGACCGAGCGCCATCGTCCGGACTTCCTCGCAACTGTGGTCCTGCTCGTCGACCAGCCGCAGCAGCCCGCGCACGTCGGCGAGCGTAAACCCGAGATCGCGCGCCCGGCGCACGAAGTTGAGCCGCTTCAGGTGCCAGGCCCTGTACCGCCGCTGGCCACCGGAATTGCGCGGCGGCTCGGGCAAAATCCCGATCCGCTCGTAATAACGGATGGTCTCCACCTTGCACCCGGTCAGCCGGGCCAGGGTGCCGATGGCGAGGTCGGGCGCGTCCGCTCCTGCCATGATCTCTCCCTCCTCGATCTGGAAAAAACAGGCCTTGAACCTGTAGTTACTACAGGTCCTATATTAGCAGCGCAACGTCGAATTAAGGAGCACGGAGAGTGGTGAGCGAAGATTCGGAAAGAACGCCGGGGCGCGAAACCACGCCGGCCGGGCCGCGCTCGGACCGGGTGCCGCGGGACGGTCCGATGGGCCAAGGTCTGGTGGCGGCCGGTGGCGTGTTGGGCGCCCTGGCGGCATCGTCATGCTGCATCGTTCCGGTGGTCCTGTTCAGCCTCGGTGCGACCGGGGCGTGGATCGGCAACCTGACGGCTCTGGCGCCGTACCAGCCCGTCTTCGTGACCGTCACCGCGGGCTTCCTTGGCACCGGCTTTTACATGGTCTACCGCGGGCCGAAGGCGGCCAGCGTCCAAGGCGCCCCCTGCGCCCGCCCGATACGGGCGCGCATTGTCAAGGCCGTCCTGTGGAGCTCGGTCGCGTTGACCGCGGCGGCGTTGGCGTTCCCTTACGCCGCCCCGGTCATCCTCGGCGTGTGAGCGAGAAGGACAAGACCCATGAAACCCATACTCGCCATCACGGCGCTCGCCATGGCAATTCTGGCCGCCGGTGATGCTCTCGCCGCCGAGCGGACGGTGACGCTCAAGATCGACAACCTGTTCTGTGCCAGCTGTCCCTATATCGTCAAGCAGGTCCTCGCCGAGGTGCCGGGCGTGCGCACCGTCAAGGTCTCCTTCAAGAACAAAACGGCCCTCGTCACCTTCGATGACGGCAAGGCGAGCGTCGCGGCGCTGACGGCGGCCACCACCAACGTCGGCTTTTCCTCCACCCTGTTGGCAACGAATTAGGGGACGGTGATGACCACCGCCGAAACCTTCGAGACCACCGCCCCGGCGACCGGCACGCGCCTGGAGATATCATTGAGGCCCGGCGTTGCTTTCCCCGACTGGTCGGTTGTCACCTCCGAGACGGCGGCCGAGGCGCTCCAATCGATCCTGGAGGCGTTCGGGGCCGAGACGCGCTGGTCGGGGCTCGGGGACGGGGAGGATCGCGTGCGCCGCGCCATCCTGGAGCACTACGGCGAGAGCGGCGAGGCGCCTTCGATGGCGGCGCTTACCCAATCGACCGGCATGGCGCGGGACGTGCTTGGCGAGCTCATCGGCAAACTCGAGAGCCGGGACATGGTCGTTCTCGACCCGGGCGGTACGATTACCGGCGCTTACCCGTTCACCGAGCGCGACACCGGACACCGGGTCCGCCTCGGCGACCGGCTCCTCAACGCCATGTGCGCCATCGACGCGCTTGGCGCCGGCGCCATGTACCATACGGACGCCACGATAGACGCGACCTGTCCGGCCTGCGGCGGGGCGATCCATGTCGAGACCGAGGACAACGGCGCCGCCCTTGCGGGCTTCTCGCCCTCCACCGCCGTGGTGTGGTCGGGTATCCAGTACTTCGACAGCTGCGCCGCCGAGTCCTTGTGTACGGTCATCGCCTTCTTCTGTTCCGACGAACATCTCGTGACCTGGCGTAACGCCAAGCACCCCGGCGGCAAAGGCGTGCGCCTTTCGATGGACGAGGGGTTGCAGGTCGGCAAGGCCATATTCACGCCGCTGCTGGCCCCGGCTTCGCTGGCCGCATGATTGCAATGGGGATGCCGCGATGACGAATAAGAAGCTTTTGTGTACCGGCGCCACGGGCACCGTGATCACGGCGATCTGCTGTTTCACGCCGGTGCTCGCGGTGCTGCTCGGCGCCCTCGGCCTCACGGCCTGGCTCGGCTGGATCGACTACGTGCTGTTCCCGGCCCTGGCGGTTTTCATAGCCATAACCGTCTACGCGCTCACCATGGGCAGGCGGAAGCCGAAGGCTGCGGACGAGTCGCAGGAAGTTTCATGAGCGCCGCAGGACAGGATTGCTGCAACGGGAGCGGCGCAGGCAATGGCGGTACCTTCGACCTGGCGGTGATCGGCGCGGGGTCGGCCGGCTTTTCCGCCGCGATCCATGGGGCGCAACTGGGGGCGCGGGTCGCGCTCATCGGTCACGGCACCATCGGCGGCACCTGCGTGAATACCGGTTGCGTCCCCTCCAAGGCCCTCATCCGCGCCGCCGAAGCCCTGCACCAGGGCGAGGCCGCGTCCCGCTTCGCCGGCATAAGGGGCGGGACCAGCTTGGCGGACTGGGGCGCCACCGTCGCCCAGAAGGACGCGCTGGTGGCGGACATGCGTCAGAGCAAGTACCGCGACCTTTTACCGGCCTATAACGGGATCGCCTATATGGAAGGGCCGGCGCAATTCGCCGATGGGGGCGTGACGGTCAACGGCGCCCTGTTGCGCCCGAAGAAGATCGTGCTTGCCACCGGATCGTCCCCGGCCGCGCCGCCGATCCCCGGCATCGAGGATGTCCCCTATCTCACCAGCACCACGGCGATGGCGCTTAAACGGCTACCCGAATCCATGCTGGTTCTAGGCGGCGGCTATATCGGCTGCGAGCTCGCCCAGATGTTTGCCCGCGCCGGCGTCAAGGTGTCGATCCTCTGCCGGAGCCGCCTGCTGCCGGAGGCCGAGCCGGAGATCAGCGCCGCGCTCACGGGATATTTCGGGGATGAAGGCATAAGCGTGCTCACCGGCGTGACCTACGAGGCCGTCCGGGGCGAGGGAGTAGGCGTTACTCTCTCGCTTTCCGTCGACGGGGTGGGCCGGGAGATCGAGGCCGAGCAGATACTGATCGCCACCGGCCGCCGGCCGAATACCGGCGGGCTGGGGCTCGAGCAAGCGGGCGTCGAACTTACGCCCGAGGGCGGGGTCAAGGTCGATGACCGCATGCGGACCACCAAATCGGGCGTCTATGCCGCCGGCGACGTCACCGGGCGGGACATGCACGTCTACATGGCCGCCTACGGCGCCAAGATCGCCGCCGAGAACGCACTCAACGGCGATGGGCGGAGATACGGCCGGGCGGCCATGCCGGCGGTTTGATCGGCTATGTCCTTGGTCCCTGGGGCATGAAGGCGCTGGGTTTCGCCGGCTCGGGCGTGGTGTGGATCGTGCTGCTGCTGGTCGGCATGTCCTGGGCATTGCGTTTTTCTTGGGGACAGCTGGCCGAGCGCATCGGCGAGCGCATCGAGCTGTTGCGCGAGAAGCGCATCGAGCAGCGCGAGATCAAGGCCGACCAGAAGGCCGGTCAGCAGGCCGTCAAGGCGCGCGAGCAGGAGGTCGAGGTCGAGCGCGAGGCCGAGCGCCAGTTGGAGCGCGACCTCGGCATCGAGCATGTGCCGCTCGTCATCGAAACGCCGGTGATCGAAGTGCCTCAGTCCACCCGCGTCGCCAAGGAGAGGCAGCAGACGCTGTTTGCCGATGTCGGCGACGCCAAGCTGCCGCAGGTCGATCTGCTGGATGCCGCGCCGGGCCGCCAGGAAACCGTGACGCCCGAGTCGCTGGAAATGACCAGCCGCCTGATCGAAAAGAAGCTGCGCGACTTCGGCGTCGAGGTGCATGTGGTCGCCGCGTCGCCCGGCCCGGTCATCACGCGCTACGAGATCGAGCCGGCCACCGGCGTGAAGGGCTCGCAGGTCGTCAACCTGGCCAAGGACCTGGCGCGCTCCCTGAGCCTCGTGTCCATCCGCGTCGTCGAGACCATCCCGGGCAAGAACTACATGGCGCTGGAGCTGCCCAACGCACGCCGCCAGACCATCCGCCTGTCCGAGATCCTCGGCTCGCAGGTCTATGCCGATGCCGCCTCGCAGCTGACCATGGGCCTGGGCAAGGACATCGTCGGCCTGCCGGTTGTGGCCGACCTCGCCAAGATGCCGCACTGCCTGGTGGCCGGCACCACCGGTTCGGGCAAATCGGTGGGCATCAACGCCACCATCCTGAGCCTGCTCTACAAGGCCGAGGCCCGCGATGTGCGCCTCATCCTCATCGACCCCAAGATGCTGGAAATGAGCGTCTACGAGGGCATCCCGCACCTGCTGTGCCCGGTCGTGACCGACATGAAGCAGGCCGGCAATGCGCTGAACTGGGCGGTGGGCGAGATGGAGCGCCGCTACAAGCTCATGTCCAAGATGGGCGTGCGCAACCTGGCCGGCTACAACAAGAAGATGGACGAGGCCAAGTCGCGCGGCGAGCTCATCCCCAACCCCTTCAGCCTCACGCCCGAAGAGCCCGAACCGCTGGACCGCCTGCCGCACATCGTCATCGTGATCGACGAACTCGCCGACCTGATGATGGTGGTGGGCAAGAAGATCGAAGAGCTGATCGCCCGCCTGGCGCAGAAGGCCCGCGCGGCCGGCATCCACCTGATCCTGGCCACGCAGCGGCCTTCGGTGGACGTCATCACCGGCCTCATCAAGGCCAACATCCCGACGCGCATCTCCTTCCAGGTCAGCAGCAAGATCGACAGCCGCACCATCCTCGACCAGATGGGCGCCGAAGCGCTGCTGGGCCAGGGCGACATGCTGTACCTCGCGCCCGGCACCGGCCTGCCGATGCGGGTGCACGGCGCCTTCGTCAGCGACGACGAAGTCCACCGCGTGGTCGAGTACCTCAAGACGCAGGGCGAGCCCAACTACATCGAGGGCATCCTCGAGGGCGGCAACCTGTCGGACGAGGGCAGCAACCTCGATGGCTCGCCCGCGGGCGGGGGCGACGGCGAGCAGGACCCGATGTACGACAACGCCGTGGCCGTGGTGCTGCAGCACAAGAAGGCGTCGATTTCGCTGGTGCAGCGCCACCTGCGCATCGGCTACAACCGGGCCGCGCGCCTGCTGGAGCAGATGGAAAAGTCGGGGCTGGTGTCCAGCATGGCCACCAACGGCAACCGTGAACTCATCGTGCCGCAACGCGGCGGAGAAGGCGGTGCCACCGCGGCACCGTGGGACGTGTGATGCAAGGACCGTGGATGCAAAGACCTTGGGCTTGGGCGGGGGTGACCGCCTGCATGGCCATGGCTGCCCTGGTGGCGCCGGCCACCGTGTCGGCCCAGCCGGCCGCGGGCGATGCCGTGGCGCAACTGCGGGCCTTCGTCAGGGATGTGCAATCGGGGCGGGGGGCGTTCACGCAGACCGTGACTTCGCCGGACGGCAAGCGCACGCGCAAATCCGAAGGCACGCTGGAGTTCCTGCGGCCCAACCGGTTCCGTTTCGCCTACAGCAAGCCGACCGAGCAGCTCATCGTGGGCGACGGGCAGAAGGTCTGGCTGTACGACGCCGACCTCAACCAGGTGACGGTGCGACCGATGGGCCAGGCGCTGGGCGCCACGCCGGCCGCGCTGCTGTCGGGCGGTGCGCTGGACAAGGACTTCGTGTTGAGCAATGCGCCGGGGGAGGGGGCTGCCGGTGCGGCTGCGTCCTCATCGGGTGCGGCGTCCGCGACCCCGATGGTTCAACAGGCAACAAAACAGGCCACAAAACAGGCCACCCAAGCGGTTCCCGCGGCGTCGCAGGCGACGGCGGGGCTGCATTGGGCGCAAGCCCGTCCTCGCAACAAGGACGGGCAGTTCCAGTGGGTGCGCGTGGGCTTCCGTCAGGGGCAACTGGCCGAGCTGGAGATCCTCGACAGCTTCGGGCAGCGTTCGCGCCTGACGTTCACGCAGTTCGAGCCGCGCGCCAGGCTGGCGGCGGACCGTTTCCATTTCACGCCGCCCCAGGGGGTGGACGTGCTCGATCAGCCCTGAGCGTGTGAGCTTGCAGGGCTGAACGGGGCCGGGGCCGCCGCCCGCGTGGGACGGCGCACCCGGCCTGGGGCATCAGCCCTCGCGCTTGCCGAAGCCGGGGCGCTTGCCGCCGAAGCCCGGCTTGGGGCCACCCGACTTGAAGCCGGCCGACTTGAAGGCAGGCTTGTCACCAAAGGGCCTGTCGCCGAAGGACTTGCCAGCGGGCTTGCCGAAGGGCTTGTCGCCGAAGGCGCGATCGCCTTGGGGACGGTCGCCGAACGGGCGATCACCCTGCGGACGGTCGCCGAAGCCGCTGCGGTCACCGAAAGGCTTGCCACCAAAGGACTTGCCGGCCGGCTTGCCACCGAAAGGCTTGTCACCGAAGGGCTTGCCAAAGGACTTGCCGTGGGGCTTGTCGCCAAACCCGCCGCGGTCGCCAAACGGACGATCACCCTGCGGGCGGTCACCGAAGCCGCCGCGGTCACCGAAGGGGCGGTCGCCGAACGACTTGCCCGGGCCGCGCTCCTCGAAGCGCTTGCCGCCGAAGCCGCGGTCCTCGCGGGGCGCGAAGCCCCGGTCGCCCGATGCGCCTTCGAAGCGCGGGTCGTGCTGCGGCTTGAACGAGGGGCGGTCTTCACGGGGCGTGAAACCACGGTCTTCGCGCGGGGCGAAGCCGCGGGGTTCGCCCCAGCCGCCTTCGCGCTTGCCGCCACCGAAATTGCCATGGCCGCTGCCGTGGCCGCCGAAGCGCGGACCGCGGTTATCGCGGCGACCGTGGCCGGGCATCGGCTTGTCGCGGCGCGGGCCCTTGTCGGCCAGCAGCTTGGTCTTGGGCTCCAGGCCGGCGATCACGGCTTCGGGGATGCGCTGCGTGGTGAAACGCTCGATGCGGCGCACCATCGGGATGTCGCGGCGCTCGGCCAGCGTCAGGGCCAGGCCGGAGCGGCCGGCGCGGCCCGTGCGGCCGATGCGGTGCACGTAGTCCTCGGCCTTCATCGGCATGCCGTAGTTGATGACGTGGGTGATGGTCGGCACGTCGATGCCGCGGGCAGCCACGTCGGTGGCCACCAGCACGCGCAGCTGGCGCGAACGCAGGGCTTGCAGCACGCGGTTGCGACGGCCTTGCGGCATGCCGCCATGCAGTGCGGCGACGGCGTGGCCCATGTCGGCCAGGCGGTCGGCCAGGATGTCGGCGTCGCGCTGCGTGCTGGTGAAGATCACGGCCTGGTCCACGGCGTTGTCGGTCAGCAGGTGGTCCAGCAGGTCGTTCTTGTGCGCCAGCGAGTCGGCCAGGTGCAGGCGCTGCTCGATGTTGTCGTGGCTGTCGGTGTGCGAGGCGACAGCGATGCTCTCTGCATCGCGGGTCAGTCGCTGGGCCAGGGCGCCGACGTGGCCGGCGAAGGTGGCCGAGAACATCAGCGTCTGGCGCTCGGCCGGGATGGCCTCGGCGATCTGCTCGATGTCATCGATGAAGCCCATGTCCAGCATGCGGTCGGCTTCGTCCAGCACCAGCACTTCGACG
Source organism: Pseudomonadota bacterium (assembly GCA_022566735.1). Classification (GTDB taxonomy): domain Bacteria; phylum Pseudomonadota; class Gammaproteobacteria; order Burkholderiales; family Burkholderiaceae_C; genus Aquabacterium. Next base: position 42,117 of record JADFIG010000026.1, on the reverse strand, counting down.
TTGCTCAGCACGGCGGCGCCGGTGCCGATGTGGTCCAGCAGGCGGCCGGGCGTGGCGATCAGCACGTCCAGCGGGCCCTTCAGGGCCTTGAGCTGGTAGCCATAGGGCACGCCACCGACCACGGTGGCCACGCGCAGGCCTTGCAGGTGCTTGCCGTAGGTCGTGGCGGCCTTGGCCACCTGCATGGCGAGTTCGCGCGTCGGTGCCAGCACCAGCACGCGGGGGCCGTGGACCTTGCCCTTGGTGCTCTGGTTGTCGCGGCGCTTGCCGTCGCCGCGGGCGGCGATGATGCGCTCCAGCGCGGGCAGCATGAAGGCTGCGGTCTTGCCGGAGCCGGTGCTGGAGGCGACCAGCAGGTCGGTGCCATTCAGGGCGGCGGGGATGGCCTGCACCTGCACGCCGGTGGGCTGGGTGTAGCCGGCATCGGACAAGGCATGGCAGAGGGCGGGGCTCAGGCCCAGCGAGGCAAAGCCGGGGCCTTCGGCCTGGGGTGCCTCGTCGGCATGGGCCTCCGGGTCTTGGGCGTCGATCGGGGTGTCGGCATCAGGTTCGGATTCGGCCTGGATGCGGCGGGCCAGTGCGTCGATCAGCGAGGCGCTGTGGGCGTCAATGCGGGTGTCGGTGTCCGCAGGGGTGTCGGCCGCAGCGGTTTGGGGGGCGCGGGTAGCGTCGGTCATGTGACTTCTTTCAAGCAAAGCAAAGCGCTGCCGGCCTGCACCTTGCAGGCTCGAAGCGCCATGGCGCGGCTGCGGCACGGGTGTGCCACGCTGGCCGCTGCCAGGTGGGGTCGCTGGGATTCGTGTCCGGACCTCGTGACGGCCGCTGGCTGGCAAGCCCGTGCGGCGGATGACCACGTTGAGTCGGTGAAAGCGACGGCATCGCCGCCAACCGGAACTCAAGACACGATCCATGCGTTGCGGGCTTGCGAAAAGCCCGCGTGGCGCTGTCGCTTCAGGCCGATGCGCGCTGGGGCGCCGGGGTGGCCTGGCTTGAAAAAGGTCAGAGGGGATGAACGAAAAACTTCGTCTGTCTTGCAAACGAAGCTGCGCATTCTCTTACGTTTTTGGGGATTTGTCCAGCAGTGGGCCTGCGTGGAGCATGGACAACTCGATCGTCTGGTGGCGGCCGCGCAGGCCCAGGTCGATCAGCACGGGGATGGTCACCAGGCAGAGGATGGCCAGTGTGAGCATGGGGAACCTCAGCTTTCCTTGATGTTGTGGGGAAGCCGACCGTGAAAGAGCGCCGGAGGAGCCCCCAGCATGCGCTTGTCGCGATGCGTTCAAATCGGTGTTTTCCTTCATCGAACTGTCATATCCTGGGATTTCGATGCCCGTGCGCCACGCGGCGACAATCTCCCCATGCAAGACAACCTGTCCCTGGACCTGCCTGAGCCCGATCGGGAGTTGCCGGACCCCTCCTCCCTGCACTCGCGAGCCAGCGCGGGGCCGTCTGCCCACGCGCCCTTGGCCGAGCGCCTGCGCCCGAGCACCCTGGACGAGGTGGTGGGCCAGGACCACTTGCTTGGCCCCGGCCAGCCCTTGCGCGTGGCCTTCGAGTCCGGCCAGCCGCACTCCATGATCCTGTGGGGGCCGCCGGGCGTGGGCAAGACCACGCTGGCGCGCCTGATGGCCCATGCCTTCGACGCCCAGTTCCTGGCGATTTCGGCCGTGCTGGGCGGCGTCAAGGACATCCGCGAAGCCGTCGAGCAGGCCCAGGCCGCGCGCCGTGCCGGGCGCCGCACCATCGTCTTCGTCGACGAAGTGCACCGCTTCAACAAGGCCCAGCAGGACGCCTTTCTGCCGCACGTCGAGTCCGGCCTGTTCACCTTCATCGGCGCGACCACCGAGAACCCCTCCTTCGAGGTCAACGCCGCCTTGCTGTCGCGCGCCACCGTGCACGTGCTGCGCGCCATGGACGATGCCGCCATGGTCCAGCTGCTGTCGCGCGGACAGCAGGCCCTGTCCGGTCCCGAGTTGACGCCCGAGGCCCGCGACCGCCTGATCGCCTACGCCGATGGCGATGCCCGCCGCGTGCTCAACACCTACGAGACGCTGTGCGGCATGCTCAAGGGCCACAGCCTCATCGACGAAGCCCTGTTGCAGCGCGCCCTCGGCGAGCAACTGCGTCGCTACGACAAGGGCGGCGACCAGTTCTACGACACCATCTCGGCCCTGCACAAATCGGTGCGCGGCTCCGACCCGGACGCGGCGCTGTACTGGCTGGTGCGCATGCTCGATGGCGGCGTGGACCCGCGCTACATCGTGCGCCGGCTCATCCGCATGGCCAGCGAAGACATCGGCCTGGCCGACCCGCGCGCCCTGCGCATGGCCCTCGATGCCGCCGAAACCTACGAGCGCCTGGGCTCACCTGAAGGCGAGCTGACGCTGGCGCAGTGCGTGCTCTACCTGGCCATCGCGCCCAAGAGCAACGCGGCTTACACGGCCTACAAGGCGGTGCGGGCCTGGGTCAAGCAAGACACCACGCGCCCCGTGCCCATGCACCTGCGCAATGCGCCCACCAGGCTGATGAAGCAACTGGGCCATGGCGAGGGCTACCGGTATGCGCACGACGAGCCCGATGCCGTGGCTGCGGGCGAGCGTTACTTCCCCGAGGGCATGGCGCCGCAGGCGTTCTACGAACCGGTGCCGCGCGGGCTGGAAATCAAGATCGCCGACCGCCTGGCGCAGTTGCGTGCGCTGGCCGGGGATGGCCGCGGGGGCGATGCCGGCTGACGGCGGACGGCCTCCGTCCGCCTCCGGGGCGATTCAGGAGGCCGGCACGCGGTGCCAGGTCTGGGTGCGGCCGAAGTAGGGCGAGCCGATGTAGCCGCGCACTTCCATGGTCTGGCCATCGTCCTTCAGGCGCAGCCGCACGCGGTAATTGCGTCCGCTCTTGGGGTCCAGGATGCGGCCGCCCTCCCAGGTCTGCGGCTCGGTCGGCTGGGTGCCGACGCCCTGGATGATGGCCAGGCCGAGGACGGGGGCATCGTGCAGCGGGCCTTCGCAGGCCTCGCACTTCAGGGTGGCCTTCTGGGGGTCGAGGATGCGGGTGATGCTGCCTTGCAGGACCCCGCCCACCTCCTTGACCACGACGTGCGACACCGCCTTGCCGGAGTGGTCGTCGATCGTCTGCCACTCTCCTGCGGGCGAAGACTGCGCCCACGCCGACGTCCCCAGGCAGGACAGCATCCAGGCCAGGGCGGCATGGCGCCACGCTGACCGGCGGTGCGGCTCGGAGGTGTGCGGCAGGGCACGGGACAGGGCGCGGGGTGGGGTCAGGGCGGGCATGCCACCATTGTCCCTGAAAGTCCATGACGGTTGCAGAGTTCATGCAATGTCAGGGCAGTGTGACCGTGATGTTTGCCACCCGGGGCACCAGTTGCACCAGGTGGTGGTGGGCCCCCAGCGCCCCCTGTGTGTGCTGCCCCAGCTGCCAGCGCAGCCCGGTGAGGGCCAGGAGCGCCAGCAGACCGAACACCGCCCCCATGACCCACAGCGGCACATGGTGGCGCAGGCGGTGCTCGATGCGGTCGGGGGCCGCCCAGTGCGGCGCGAAGCCGGTGCTGTGCCCCTTCATCCGCGCGATCTCGTCGCCCAGGCGGGCGGTCAGGTAGCCCAGCTTCTCCGACCCGTCGAGGAGGTACTTGCCCTGGAACCCCAGCAGCAGGCACATCTGGAACACCTCCAGGGCCTGCAGGCGGGGCAGGCCTTGCTGTCGGAGCATCTCCAGCCGCTGGAAGAACTGCTCCCCGGCCAGTTGCTCGCCGAACAGCTGCACCTGCAAGGGCAGGCGCTGCCAGGACTCCCGCACCTTGAACCCCGAGGTGAGGATGGCTTCGTCCACCATGGCGCAGAAGGCGTACTTGCAGTCGTGGATGTCTTCGGCGCTCGCACCCAGCTTGCCGGCACTCCGCTCGAACTGCGCCAGGAACTGCTGGATGCGTTCACGGAACACGTCGGCATCCTGGGGCGCGTGCCGGCCGCGGATGAGGAAGAGCAGGTAGAAGCCGTCGTACATCAGGTCGACGAGGTGGCTGCGCGGATGGGCGGAGCCGACAAGGGGGGCGCCCCCTGTCGGTCGGGCGGTCTGGGGCGGGGCGCTTGTCATGGGCGTTCCGGGAGGGGCTAAGCGGCTCAGGCGTTCACCGCGACCAGCTCCAGCCGCAGGTCCTGCAGGCCGGCCGGTGCGTAGATCGTCACGGCTTGCGCTTGCAGCATGCGCTCGTACAGGCTGCCGCGCGGCTCCAGGCTGAAGTAGTAGCTGCCTGGGCGAACCGGCACGGCCGCGGGCACCTGGGGCGCATGCACCAGACGCACCCCTGGCATGGCCGACAGCACGAGCTTGTCGACGTCGTCGGGTGCGCCCAGCTTGAACCGCTGTGGCACCACCTCGACCAGTTCGGCGGGTGGCAGGGCCGCCGACACCCCCAGGAAGAGCTGGGTGCCAGCGGCGATCTGCTCGGCGTCCAGCCGTCCCAGGTGGAAGGAGGGGACGCGTTCTTCCAGGGCGACGGCGAAGCAGCGCGTCGAGATGACGGTTTCCAGCAGTTCCCGCACGATCTGGTCCAGGCGCTGGAAGCCCGGGCCGGGGTGCAGGTGGTCATAGCTTGGCAAGTCGGCCAGGGTGCGGGTCTTGGAGAATGTCATGAGGGCGCCTGCCAGGGTCAGGAGCTTGTCGAAGAGCCGTTCGGGGTGCAGTGCGGGATGCCGGGCCAGGTGCGACAAGCCGGCCAGTGCCGTGCTGGCGGTGTGCAGCAGCCAGAACGATGCGACATCGCCGGAGCGGAATTCGATGACGTTGCGCGCAGGTTCCCGGTGCATGCCGTACAGCGCATCGACCTTGGCCTGCAGCACGTCCATCAGGCGGCGCAGGTGCAGCAGCAAGGTCGCCGAGGCCTGGATGCGCGTGCACGGTGGCATGAACCGGCCGTCCAGCTCGAACCCGCCGGTGGCGGTGCGTTTCAGGCGCAGCAGGGGCAGGCTCAGGAGGTGTTCTCTCGGCACCGTCTCAGGCAGCAGCCGGACCGACTTGTGCAAGGTCACCACTTCGGCGGTGACCGCATCGGTGTAGCCATCGGCCACTTGCCGGGCCATGCGGTGGTAGCGCACGCCGGTGTGGGCATCGTCTGCGGTGCCTGCGAGGTTGCCACCTTGCGGATGCACCGGCGCGATGGCCAGGTGGAAGGTCAGGTGGCTGTCCTCGTGGCCGGCCTCGGCGGAGGAGTGTCCCTGCGCATTCAGCGATGTGAGTGACACCGGCGGCGGCAGCGCGTCATCGCCGGGGGCATGGAGGAGCTCCCCGTCGGGGAAGGCCACCTGCAAGGCTTGCAGGCGCAACAGGCCGGACTGCAGTGCATCGGTGTCGACCTGGATGTGCCGCACACCCCAGGCGTAGGGGTGCAGCAGTTGGGCGGTCTGGGCCAGGCGCCACTCATGGTAGGCGTCCTGTTGCTGGAAGTGCTGCGGGCGCAGGAAGAGGCCTTCGCCCCAGAGGATCTTGGCAGACTGGATCATGGCGGCTGGTTCGATGGCGTGCGTGGCGGGGGGGATGGCGGTGGCGGGAAGGGGGGCCGACGGTTCAGGGGCAGGGCACGGCGGCTGTGCGGGCGCTGGCGCGGCTCTGACCGATGGGCGCGCCCGACTGGACGGTCAAGGCGCAGGCATGGGCGCCCAGCGTCAGGAGGGTGAACTCGGCCTGGTCGGCCTCGAAGGCGTAACGCCAATGCCCTGATGCCGGCTGGTGGTACAGCGCGACGATGCCCAGGTAGGGCACGTCACGCGCCACCTTGTCGGTCGATTCGTGGCGTTGCCCGGGAAGCAGCTGGACTTCGCGCACGGACAGGAGGTCGTCGCCCAGGACCTGCCGCTCGTGGACGGGGTCGCCGAAAGCATCGAACTGGGCGCGCAGGAAACCGTCGACCTGGCGCAGGCGGTAGATGCGTGCCACCAGGGCCAGCGACTGTCCGTTGGCTGTCACGTTGAGCGCGTTGCTGGCATGCAGGGCCCAGCGGATGCGCCGTTCCGGCCATGCCTGTCCGGGCGTGGCATGGCCTTCCGGGGTGAGGGGCTTGAGTCCGGCGGTTTCCAGGGCTTTGCCGGCCACGGTGCCCAGCCCACCCAGCGCATCCAGCATGGGGCCCAGGCCGCTGCTTGTCGCGGCATCGGTGCCAGCACTGCCGGGCGTGCCGGCAGAGGCGTCAGCGGAGGTGCCCGGGGCCGTGATGCCGCTCAGCTGGGGGGCGGAGGCGCACGAAGCCAGACTCAATGCCGACAGCCATGCCAGCGAGCTTGTTTTCATCCCTGTGTTCATGTGTGTGTGCGGGACGCTTGTGCGCCCTTCGCTGAGGCCCAGTGTAGGCACGGCAGGGGGGCGGTGGTGGGCGCTTCCCTCACAAGAGGGGGGAGGTACATGCAACGGGATGCAAGAGTCTGTAAACCACCCTCCAATGGGGGCAGGCACACAGAGTGAATTCAGCTCTAATCCGCCGCATTGGCAGTTGGCTCGACAGGAAGTCAGCGCCTCATTCAATCCATCAGGGAGTGTTCGAGTGAAGTCGAAGAACGAGTGCCGCGCGCACGGTGGCGGAGCCATGTCCGCGAGGCCCGCCAGATCCCCTGGCGACCCGCGCCACGAACACACCCTGTGGGCCTACCCGGTGTCGCGCCGGCTGTCGAGGGGCGGTGCGGTGGCGCTGGTGGGGCTGTTCTTGCTCACGGGCTGCGCGAGCTTGTCCCACAAAGCCGCCAGCATCGACAAGCAGGCCTTGCAGGAGCGGCTGGACGAGCGCCTGGCCGCCGCGGACCAGGCGCTTCAGCAGGGGCAGGCCGGCCAGGCCCTGGCGCTGCTTGATGCGGCCGCACGGCTGGATCCGGCCGCCAAGCAACCCTGGTTGAAGATGGCCCAGATCCACTTCGAGGCGCGCCAGTACGGGCAGGCCATCACCGAGGCCCAGGAGGTGCTGCAACGCGATGTGCGCGACCTCACGGCGCAGAGCATCCTGGCTGTCAGTGGTCTGCGCGTGAGTGCCCAGGCGCTGGGGCAGTTGCGCAAGGTCAACGAGGTCAATGGCTCCACCCGCAGCGAAGCCGAAAGCGTCGCTCGCATCATCCATGAGGCCCTGGGCGAGCCCATCTTGCTGTCCGCTTCTCCCTCGGCTTCTGCGCCTGGCCCCCAGGGAGGGGCATCGACCGTGACGCCCAGGCTCACCCTGCCTTCGGGCCGAGCTCGCAACGCGGTGCGACCGAAGACGGCGGGAGCGCCCGGTGCCGCCGCATCTGCATCCACCGCCTCGCCCGCGGCCGGGGTGTCGCCCAGCCCGCCCAGAGCACCTTCGACCGCGCCAGCGTTCCCCTCTCCACGCAACAACCCCTTCGGGGCCTTGCAGTGAATCCCATCCAACCAGGAGCCCAGCCATGGCCAAACAAGACAGCGTTCAACAGCGCCTGGGGCGCATCCGCCCACCCCGTGTCCAGCTCACCTACGACGTCGAGGTCGGCGATGCCATCGAGCAAAAAGAGGTCCCCTTCGTGGTCGGGGTGCTGGCCGATTTCACGGGGCAGCCGGACCCTGACAAGCCCTTGCCCAAGCTCAAGGACCGCAAGTTTGTTCAGGTCGACATGGACAACTTCGACGAGGTCATGTCGGGCATGGCGCCCCGCGCCAGCTACCGGGTCCCCAACCTGCTGACCCCGGAGGGCGGTGAGTTCGCCGTCAACCTGGCGTTCCAGGGCATGGACGACTTCCGCCCCGAATCCGTGGTGAGCCAGGTCGAGCCCCTGCGCCAGTTGCTGGAGGCTCGCACCAAGCTCTCCGACTTGCGCAACAAGCTGGCGGGCAACGAGAAGCTGGAGGATGCCCTGGGCGAGGTGCTGGGCAACACCGAGCAACTCCGTCGGCTGGATGCCGAAACCCAGGCAGGCGGCCGTTCCGTCGACAAGGAGTGAGCGATGAGCGCCCAACTGCAACCCGGGCTGCCAAGCCCCGCCCAGACCGCTGCCACGCTGGAAGGCAGCCTGCTCGATGACATCGTGGCACGCAGCAAGGTCGCCAAGACCGATGTCGAGCACGCCCGCGCCCGCGACATCATCGGTGAGCTCGTGCGCGAGGTGATGGCCGGGACGGTCACGGTCTCGGACAACCTGTCGGCCAGCATCGACGCCCGCATCGCCGAACTGGACCGCCTGATCTCGGCCCAGCTCAGCGCGGTCATGCATGCCCCCGAGTTCCAGAAGCTCGAAGCCACCTGGACGGGGCTGCACTACCTTTGCAAGCAGACGTCCACGGGGGACCGGCTCAAGATCAAGTTGCTGAACGCGACGCAGAAGGACATGGTCAAGGACTTCAGGACCGCCATCGATTTTGACCAGTCCGCGCTGTTCAAGAAGATCTACGAAGAGGAGTTCGGCACGTTCGGCGGGGCACCGTTCGGTGCGCTGATCGGAGACCATGAGATCGGCCGCGGCGCGGAAGACATGTTCTTTGTCGAACAGATGGCCCATGTGGCTGCGGCAGCGCACGCGCCATTCATCGCCTCGGCCTCGGCAGAGCTCTTCGGCCTGGAAACCTTCACCGAGCTGGGGCGGCCGCGCGATCTGGCCAAGGTGTTCGACACGGTCGACTACGCCAAGTGGAAGTCGTTCCGGGAGTCCGAGGACGCCCGCTATGTGGGCCTGACCGTGCCCCGCTTCCTGGGGCGCCTCCCCTACGACCCCCGGGAGGGCACCAGCACAGAGGGTTTCAACTTTGTCGAGGAGGTCGACGGCAGGGACCACAGCCGCTACCTGTGGGTCAACACCGCTTATGCCATGGGCGCCCGCCTGACCGCGGCGTTCGAGCAACACGGTTGGTGCGCGGCCATCCGCGGGGTCGAAGGCGGTGGCTTGGTCGAGGACCTGCCCACCCACACCTTCAAGACCGACGAGGGGGAGCTCGCCTTGAAGTGTCCCACCGAGGTGGCGATCACCGACCGGCGGGAGAAGGAGCTCAGCGACCTCGGCTTCATCCCCCTGGTGCATTGCAAGCACACCGACTACGCAGCCTTCTTCGGGGCGCAGTCCACCCAGAAGGTCAAGCGCTACGACAGCAATGTGGCGAATGCCAACGCGGCGCTGTCGGCGCAACTCCAGTACATGTTCGCGGTCTGCCGCATTGCGCACTACATGAAGGCCATGATGCGCGACAAGGTTGGCAGCTTTGCCAACACGCTGGACGTCGAGCGCTATCTGCACAACTGGCTGATGCAGTACGTGGTGGACGCGCAGGATGCCTCGCAAGAGATCCGTGCGCAGAAGCCGCTGCGCGAGGCCAGTGTCGAAGTCAGCGAAATCCCGGGGCGTCCCGGCTCCTACCGGGCGGTGGCATTTGTGCGCCCGCACTACCAGCTGGACGAACTGTCGGTGTCGCTGCGGCTGGTTGCCGAGCTGCCGCAAGGCGCGAAGTGACCTGTTCAACGCCTGACCGCCGGTGAGACCACCTGCGGCAGCACATCAACCCAGGAGTGAAACATGAAAGACATTTACATCAAGTTTGGCAAGCCCTTGAATGGCAAGGAAATCAAGGGAGAGTCCCGCGACGCCGGGGCGGGCACGCAGCACGCAGCCCCGTGGTTCGAGGCGATCAGCTGGAACCACATCATCCGCCAGCCCAAGTCGGCGACGGCTTCCACCGCAGGCGGGCACACGGCCGAGCGCTGCGAGCATGGCGAAATGATCTTCACCAAGGACCTGGACCTGGTCAGCCCGCAGCTGTGGGAGGCCTGCTCGGCCGGCACGCTGTACGACGACGTGGAGATCCACTTCATGCGCGCCAACGGCACCAACGACCGCGTGCTCTACCTGAAGATCCGTCTGAAGAAGGTGCTGGTCTCGCAGGTGGTGCCTTCGGTCGAGTCCGAGGGCTTGCCCACCGAAGCGTTCGGGCTGCGCTACTCCGCGGTCGAGTGGACGTACACCCAGCAGACCATGGACGGCAAGTCCAAGCCGGGGCAAGTGGCGTCCTGGAGCCTGGCCACCAACAAGGCCGCTTTCGACGCGCCGAACTGATCCGCCTTTCTGGCACCCGCGGGGGGCCTTCCCCCGGGGCGTCTGACGGCGCTCCGGGCGGATGGCCAGGTTCGCATCCGACGACGAGGGTCGCTGGATGGCGATGCCTCCTGCGGTCAGGCCAGCCTTGGGAGCTCACATGCCGTCTCACACGCGAGCGCGCCGCAGCATTTTTGACCGCCTGTTGGCCCACCCTCATGGTGAGGCCGACGGACTGACGCCGACGTGCACCCTCGAGCAACTGCGAGATGCCGTTGCCGCCGACCTGGAGCGGCTGCTCAACACGCGCACGGCCCTGCCGCTGGATGCGCCAGCGCTCGGGCCGCACTCGAAGCGATCCATGCTGAGCTTCGGGGTGCCGGATGTCGCGGCCCGGGTGCTGGCCAGCTCGGAAGACCAGCGGCACATCGCCCGCGGACTGGCCCAGGCCATCGAGGCCCACGAGCCGAGGCTGCAGCGGGTGAGCGTGGCCTTCCAGCCCGAGGCCGGCCAGGGTGGGGCATTCCAGTTCACCATCCGCGCCACGCTGGTGGCGATGCCTCTGGTGGAAGGCGTGAGCTTCGATGCGCTGTTGATGCCGGTGGCCTCGCGCTATGAGGTCACCCGATCGCGTGCCATGGGCGCGTGAGTGCACTGGGCTGGTGCTCTGAATTTGATGGATTTCACGCCGACCGAGCCATGGACGACCTCCTTCCCCATTACGAACGCGAGTTGACCTTCCTGCGAACCCGTGCGGCGGACTTCGCGCAGCGCTATCCCAAGATCGCAGGTCGCTTGCAACTCACCGGGGATGTCGGCGACGACCCCCATGTCGAGCGGCTCATGGAGTCCTTTGCCTTGCTGGCGGCCCGGATCCACAAGCGCCTCGACGATGACTTCCCGCTGTTCACGGAGTCTTTGCTGGAGGTGCTGTATCCCCACTACCTGAGGCCTTTCCCCGCGTGTGCGGTGGCGCGCTTCGACCTGGGTGCACAGGCCTTGCAGATGAACCAGCCGACCCTGCTGGCGCGAGGGACCGAACTCGGCTCCCGCCTGGTCAAGGGAGTGCGCTGCCAGTTCCGCACGACCCAGCCGACCTGTCTGCTGCCCTTGCGGGTGGCCGAGGTCCGCTTCCAGCATGCCGTGGGTGCGCCTGCGGGGGCGCCCTTGCGATCTCGGGCGACCTCGTCGCTGTCGATCACCTTCGAGAAGCTGTCGCCTGCCATGTCCTGGCAGACGGCTTTGGGTCGGCCTCTGCGGATCTACCTCGATGGCGAGGCCTCGCAGGTCAGCGCCTTGCGGGATGCGCTGTGCCGCTTGGCCGTGGGGGTGGTGTGGCAGGCCGGGGCCGGGCAGCCCTGGTCTGTGCCACAGGGGGCGGCGGGGGAGGCCACGCTGCCGCAGGGCGTGGGTTTTGCCGAGGATGAGGCTCTGGTCGACTGGGACGAGCGCTCGCATCCCGCCTATCGCCTGCTGCTGGAGTACTTCGCATTCCCGGACAAGTTCCAGTTCGTCGACCTGCCGGCGCTGTTTGGCAGGCAGGAGACCGGGGCGTCGGCGCGGCCTGAACGGGTGTCCCCGGCGGCGTGGCAGGCCGAGGACGCTCCCCCCATGGGGGATCGTCTGACCTTGCAGGTGCTCATCGACGGGGTGCCCGCGGATGGCGACACCAGCCGCCTGCTGCAAGCGGTGGCTGCGCACAACATCGTGCTGGGCGCCTCGCCGGTCATCAACCTGTTTACGCAGGCGGCCGACCCGATCCGCGTCAGCCGGCAGCAGGACAGCCATGGCGTGGTGGTGGATGGGCGGCGCGCCCACGCGCACGAGGTGCATGCCATCCAGCGGGTCTACCGCGTGCGACAGACACCGCACGGGGATGCGATCGACGAGGTCCGTCCGCTGTTTTCGCTGCGGCACGATGCCTGGCTGGCCGACGCAGGCCTGCCCTCCCAGGCGGGTGTGGGGGGCGGTGTGCCGGTGTACTGGACGCAGCACCGCGACGAGGCGCTGGCCGAGCGCAGTCCGGGACACGAGCTCCGGCTGTCCCTGGTCGATGCCGACCAGAACCTGGTGACGCCCGCGGTGGAGACGCTGTCGCTGGACGTGCTGGCCACCAACCGGGACCTGCCCCACCTGCTTGCGCCGGGCACCTCGGGCGGCGACCTGTTCATGGCGGGGGGCGGCCCGGCCCGCGAGATCGTGCTGCTGCGCAAACCCACGCGCAGCCACCGCGTGGCGAGGGGGCGGGGCATGTTGTGGCGCCTGGTGTCGCATCTGTCGCTCAACCACCTGTCCTTGTCTGGCGGGGGCATCGATGCGCTCAAGGAGGTGCTGCGCCTGTACGAGCTCCCGCACAGCACCAGCAACCGGCGCCAGATCGAGGGCCTGGTGTCGGTCGATTTCAGGCCGGACGTGGCCTGGTTGCCCGGAGCGCCGTTTGCCACCTTTGTCAGGGGCACCGAGGTGCGTCTGATGGTGGACGAAGACAGCCTGGTCGGTACCGGCTGGAGCCTGTTCGTGTCCGTGCTGGATCGTTTCTTCGGTTTGTATGTCCACCTCAACAGCCATGTGCGCCTGACCGTGGTGTCGGCCCGCAGCCAGCAGGAGTTGATCGCATGTCCACCACGACATGGCGCGCGCCCCCTGCTGTGATCGCGCGCTTGCTGAGCGCGCCACAGCAGTTCGGCTTCTTTCAGGCGCTGCGTTTGCTGGAGCAATGGGTGGGGCTGGAGCGCCTGCAGTTCCGCAGCTCCCTGTCCTTGAGTTTTCCTGGCAGCGAGATCGAGGCGTTGCAGGTGCGCTGGCGTTCATCCGAGACCGGGGGGGCGACGGTGGGGGCGGGCCAGCTGTCTGCAGAGCGGGTGCAAGGCATCGACCTGACGCCAGCGTGCATGGGGCTGCTGGGGGTGTCGGGCGCCTTGCCGCTGTTTTACACGGAGTGGCTGTCTCAGGCCGAGGCCACGGGGCGTCACGGGGGCTCCCACGATGGTGCGCGTGCTTTCCTGGAGGTCTTCAGCCACCGCTCGGTGAGCCTGTTCTATCAAGCCTGGTGCAAGCACCGGATGGGCGTGCGTCACGAGCAGCGGGTGTCCGGGATGCAGGCGATGGCACCGGAAGTGCTGGCCCTGGCGGGGCTGGGGCCGACAGGCTTGCGTCACCGCCTTGGCGCAGCGCAAGGTGGGGTGGCCGACGAAGCGCTGGCCTACTTCGCCGGTGCCCTGCAGCAGCGCACGCTGTCGGTGGTTCAGCTGCAGCGCTTGCTGGCGCACCAGTTGGGGGTGCCTTTGCGCATCGAGCCTTTCGTGGGGCGTTGGTATCCGGTGCCCCGGGCGGGACAGACGGCGCTGGGTGGCGTGGACGGTGGGAGCGGTACGGGCCGAAGCGCAGGGCGCGGCATCCTCGGTCGGTCGGCCCTGCTGGGCGCGCGCGTCTGGCAGCGCAACCTTTGCGTTCGGCTGGTGATCGGGCCCCTGGCGCACCAGGCCTTTCTGCGCTTCCTGCCGGGCGGCACGGGGGTGCGCGCCTTGCGCCACTGGTTGACCTTGTTGCTGGGCACGGCGCTGGAGGTCGAAGTCCGGGTGGGCTTGCACCAAGGTGCCGTGCAGGGGCTGGCGCTGCGGTCGGACCGCTCGCCGCGGGTGGGGCGCCTGGGCTGGGACACCTTCGTGCTGACGGGCGAGTCCCGGGCTGACCGCCTGGACGTGCACCACGACATCCGCCTCGGAGAGCCTGAGCCCGCTGCGACCCCTGCCTCATCCCCGTTCCCTGGGTCCTTGGGCGCTCCTGCCATGCCTTTCACCACCGCACCCCCTTCGCCCATCAACGACCTGGCCTTGGCCTGCGCACCATGTCCCACTCCCTCGAACTGCTGATCTCCAAACTCAACGACACCGCGCGGCGTGCAGCCGAACAGGCCGTGGCCCAGTGTCAACAGCGTGGCCACCACGAAGTCGACCTGGAGCACCTGTTTCTGGCCTTGCTGAGGCAGCCGGTCAATGACGTCACCTTGCTGTGCCGGCACGCCGAGGTGCCGATCGACGGGTTGTGCGAGGACCTGGAAGCCGAGTTGCGGCGGGAGACGCGTCGCAGTCCGCGTCCGCCGGTGTTCTCCGTGCATGTGCCGCTGCTGCTGGAGCAGGCCTGGTTGCTGGCCTCGCTGGCGTCGCCGCCGGGGCGCATCCGCAGCGCTCACCTGCTGCTCGCCTGGCTGACCGAGCCCACGCTGGCGCAGCTGGCGGCGCAGACTTCGGCGCGCTTGCGCGGCCTGCCCCTGGATGAGTTCAAGCACCGATGGGAGGCGCTCACACAGGCGTCACCGGAGGCGGTCGTGCCGGTGGTGATGGCGACGGCTGGGGCGGCACGCGGAGATGGGGGTGGCCTGGGGGGCGGGCTCGGGGATGGTCGCGGGGATGGCCGTGGGGACGGTGGCCGCAGCGGCTGGTCTGGTCGGCAGGGCGCCCCCACGCCGGCCCTGGACCAGTTCACCCTCAACCTCACGGAGCGGGCTCGCAGCGGCGCACTCGACCCGGTCATCGGGCGAGATGCCGAAATCCGCCAGACCATGGACATCCTGTTGCGTCGACGCCAGAACAACCCGCTGCTGGTGGGTGAGCCTGGCGTGGGCAAGACCGCCGTTGTCGAGGGGCTGGCCTTGCGCATGGCCGGGGGGGATGTGCCGCCGGCTTTGCAAGGCGTGGCCATCCACGCGCTGGACATCGGCCTGCTGCAGGCGGGTGCGTCGGTCAAGGGGGAGTTCGAAGCGCGCCTCCAGGGCGTGATGGCCGAGGTGCTGCGCAGCCCGCACCCCATCGTGCTGTTCATCGACGAGGCGCACACACTCCTCGGTGCCGGGGGCGCGGCGGGGGGGCATGACGCGGCCAACCTGCTCAAGCCGGCCCTGGCCCGCGGCGAGTTGCGGACGATCGCGGCGACGACCTGGAGCGAGTACAAGCTGCACATCGACAAAGATGGGGCCTTGGCGCGACGCTTCCAGACGATCAGGGTGGATGAGCCCAGCGAGCCGGTGGCCGTGGCCATGTTGCGTGCCATGGCGCCGGTGATGGCGCAGCACTTCGGGGTGTCTTTGCTCGATGAGGCCATCACCGAGGCGGTGCGCCTGTCGGCGCGCTACATCGCGGAGCGGCAGTTGCCCGACAAGGCCGTCAGCCTGCTGGACACCGCGTGCGCGCGGGTGGCGCTGGGGCAAGGCAGCACGCCGGCCCGCATCGAGGATGGGCACCGCTGGCTGGCGCAGATCGATGCCGAATCGCGGGCCCTGCAAGCGGAGCTGGACGCGGGGTTGCCCGCCGCGGACCCGGCCCGGCACGTGGCCAGCCATGGTGCGCGCCTCGATGCCCTGGGCATGCAGCGCCTGGACGTGCAGGCGCGTCTGTCGCGTGACGAAGACCGTTGGTTGCGCGAGCAGCAACTGGTGGAAGACATCCTGCGCCTGCGCCGTCAGATCCGGGGTGCCGAGGGGCAGGGAGACGGTGCGCGGGGCGGTGATGAGGTCCGTGATGCCGGGTGCACCGGTCCGGCAGCGTGGCGTGCCGAGTTGCAGCGCCTCCAGCAGGTGCTGGCCGCACAGCAGCAGCGCGTGCCAGGCGAGGGGCCGCTGGTGCCCTTGCAGGTCGATGCCCAGGTGGTGGCCGACATCGTGTCGTCCTGGACCGGGGTGCCCCTGGGGCGCATGTTGCAAGACGAGGTCCAGGCCGTGCGCGAGCTCCCGGCGACCTTGGCGGCGCGCGTCATCGGACAAGGTCATGCGCTGGACGCGGTGGTGCAGCGGGTGCGGACGGCTTTCGCGGGGCTGGAGGATCCGAGCAGGCCGCGCGGTGTCTTCCTCTTCGTGGGCCCCAGCGGCGTGGGCAAGACCGAAACCGCGCTGGCCCTGGCCGACAGCCTCTATGGCGGCGAGCGCAACCTCATCACCATCAACATGAGCGAGTACCAGGAGGCGCACAGTGTCAGCGGCCTCAAGGGCTCGCCACCCGGTTACGTGGGGCATGGGCAGGGGGGCGTGCTGACCGAGGCGGTGCGGCGCAAGCCCTACAGCGTGCTTCTGCTGGACGAGGTCGAGAAGGCGCACCCGGACGTGCTGGAGCTGTTCTTCCAGGTGTTCGACAAGGGGCGCATGGACGATGCGGAGGGCCGCGAGATCGACTTCCGGCACACCTTGATCATCCTGACGTCGAACGTGGGCTCGCAGCAGATCATGCGGTCCTGCCTGGTGCAGGACGACGAGGCGGGTGGGCCGGTGATGCTGCCGCCGCATGCCATGCCGGACGCGGAGGCGCTGGCCGAGGCCTTGCGGCCGGTGCTCTACCAGGCCTTCAAGCCGGCCTTCGTGGGGCGCACGAAGGTGGTGCCCTACCACCCCCTGCACGACGACGTGCTGGCCGAGGTCATCCGCCTCAAGCTGGCGCGCATCGCAGAGCGTGTGCGGGATCGCCACCAGGCGAGCTTCTCCTACGACGAGGCCTTGATCGACAGCGTGCTGGCGCGCTGCACCGAGGTGGACACCGGTGCCCGCGCGGTCGACCACATCCTCCACGGGCAGCTCCTGCCGCAAATGGCGGACCAGGTGCTGTCCGCCATGGCGCAGGGCATGGCCTTGCGGCGGGTGCACGTCGGGGTGACGCCGCAGGGGGATTTCGCCCTGGACGTGGCGTGAGGGCGCTGCGGCGATGCGCCGGTGCGTCGGTGTGCCGAGGCCTCCGGCCGGCGGGCTTCAGTCTGCCAGCAGGAGCAGGGCCTCGTCGCGCCAGCAGGTGGCGGCGGCGTAGAAGCCCTCCCAGACGCAGCCATGGCAGCCGCGGCCGCAGCAGCTGGTGGGCTCAGGCGGCGGCGCGCGCAGCGCAACTCCTTGCGCCCTGGCGCGCGCCTGCAGGGCGGCGAAGACGGCCTGGGCGGTGGCGAGTTCGAACAGGGGCTGGGTGAGCAGCGAGGTCGGGGGCGGCTGGTCTGGCACGGTCGGGGGTAGGGGACGAGGGGATGCTGGGCAAGGCAGAACCCGCGGGGGGGGCGCATGTCGCGGACTGAGGCGCCGGCCGAGCCAGGGGCGTTGCGGCGTCAGCAGGTGGGCATCTTAGCGGGGGCTGGGTGGCCTCGTGGCATAGTCGCCGCGTGAGCCTCCCTCCCGCCGACCTCCCTCCCGCAGACAGCCCCGCCCCCCACGACGCCGCCTCGCCCATGCTGGCGGTGTATGGCCACACCATCACCTGGCGCCACCTCATCCTGACGGCAGCCTTGCTGCTGGTGCTGATGTCGGCCCTGGCGGTGGCCGCGGGGTGGTGGGCCTGGCACCATCTGGCCGCGCAGGTGGTGTTGCGGGAGCAGCAGGCCCTGGTGCGCCTGCCCGAGTCCCTGGCCGTGCGCGCCGAGCTCAGCCGCCAGGTGGCGGTGCGCATCGACCAGACCCTGCCGGTCAGGGTGCCGATCCAGCAGGAGTTGCTCATCCCGCTGAAAGACCCCATCCCCGTGCAGGTGAGCATCGACACCATCGTGCCCGTGCGCCTGGAGGTGCCGGTGCGCCAGACCATCCACATCGACCAGACGGTGGACATCGACACGCAGGTGCGCACCCGGGTGCTGGGCATCGGTCTGACCTTGCCCATCCAGGGGCGGGTGCCGGTGAAGGCCGATGTGCCGGTGGACGTGGTGATCCCGGTGCGCCAGGACCTGCCCATCGCCCTGAGCACCCAGGCCGAGGTCCGGGTCACCGAGCCGCTGCGCACCCGCATCGACACCGTGGTGCAGACCCAGGTGCCGATCCGCGAGGCCATGCGCCTGCCGGTGACCGAGCCGGTGGAGGCGCGCCTGACCTTCCCGCAGCAGCAGGTGCAGGCTGGGCTGGACCTGATGGACCTGACCGTGCCCTTCGAGGCCGTCACCATGACCCTGCGCCGACCGTCCGGCGCCGCGCCGTGAGGGTCGGGGCGATGGCGGTGGCGCACGGCGGGGCGCCGCGCGGCTGGCATCGTCCGGTGCGGCCTGTGGCGCTGCTCCTGGTGGGCGGCGCGGTGCTGCTGCTGTGGCTGGCGCTGATGCTGGCGGCGACGTGGTATGTCCATGCGCGCTGGGATGCGCTCATCGACCTGCGCGAGCAGCCGGTGCGGCTGCGTCTGCCGGCTGGCTTGAACGCGCTGGCCGAGGTGCAGGGGCCTTTGCGCACGCGGCTGGACATCGCGCCCCATGTGCGGGTGCCCCTGCGCCAGACCCTCTCTGCCGAGGTGTCTGACAGCCTGGAGGCCCAGGTGCGGCTGCACACCGTGGTGCCGGTGGCGACGCGGGTGCGCGTCGAACAGACCGTGCCGGTGCGCACCTCGCTGCAGCTCAGCGTGCCGGTGCTCAGCTGGCTGCCGCGCTTCGAGGTGACGGTGCCGCTGACCGTGGCGGTGCCGATCCGGCTGGATGTGCCCGTCCGCCTCGATGTGCCGCTGGACCTCGACGCCCACGTGAGCGGGGCCTTGCGGGCGCCGCTGCAGGTGCCGCTGGACGTGGTGCTGGACCTGCGGCCCGAGGTCCATGCCGACCTGGCCGTGGCGGTGAGCCGGCAGATGGCTTTCCGACTGCTGGGCCCGATGGTGCCCATGCCCCTGCGCATCGAGCAGGCGCGCTTGCGTCTGCCCTTCAGCCAGCCGAGCTTGCGGCAGCGCGAGGCGCGGGCGGCCGCGCCGGATTGAGGCCGAAGTTGCCTGGGCGGTGGGGCCGCGAGCGGGCCGCCTGTCAGGGGCTGGAGGCGGTGGGCTGGGGCAGCGACCGGGGCAGCGATCAGTTCAGCGATCGGTTTCTCGCAACACGCCCAAGGCCTCGCGGGACCAGGCCACCCAACTGGCTTCGTACATGATGCCGGTCTTGAGGATGAGGTGCTGCAGGCGGGCCTCGCGCGAGAGTTCGACGCCGGGCGGGAAGTCACGTGCCTCGATGGCTTCGTAGGCGGCGAGCTTGTCGGCGTGCAGGGCGGCGCGGCGCTCGATTTCGTGGTCCAGGCCCAGCGGCCCGATGACGGCGTCGGCACGCAGGCGCACCATGAGTTCGTCGCGCATCTCGACCATGGGGGCGGGCTCGCGCGCCCAGCGCTTGAGCTCCTTGCGGCCGGCCGGGCGGACCTGGTAGAGCTTCTTGCGGGTGCGCCCGCCGTCGGGGGCGGCCTCGGAGCTGATCCAGCCCGCGGCTTCCATGCGGGCCAGCTCGCGGTAGATCTGCTGGTGGGTGGCGCGCCAGAAAAAGCCGATGGACTTGTCGAAGCGGCGGGCCAGCTCGTAGCCGGAAGAAGACTTCTCCAGCAGGGAGGTCAGCAGTGCGTGGGCCAGGGACATGGCGCCCAGTCTAAACGGCCCGCGTGCAACCATGCAACCAGTTGCATGTTCGCGCCGAATCCCCTACATTGCTGATCGGCGGAAATGCAACTGGTTGCATAGTTGCTTTGCTGCCTCGCGGCCATCCCTGAACCGATGCCGATCCCACACCGACAGCCACACCGACACCCACACCGAGAGAGACACCCATGAGCGCCTACCCGCACCTGCTTGCCCCCCTGGACCTGGGCTTCACCACGCTGAAAAACCGCGTGCTGATGGGCTCCATGCACGTGGGCCTGGAAGAAGCCAATGACGGCTTCAACCGCATGGCCGCCTTCTACGCCGAGCGCGCCCGCGGTGGCGTGGCCCTGATGGTGACGGGTGGCATCGCCCCCAACGACGACGGCCGTCCCTACCCCGGTGGCGCCCGCCTGGCCACGCTGGAAGAGGCCGAGCAGCACAAGGTGGTGACGCAGGCCGTGCACGCGGCCGGCGGCAAGATCGCCCTGCAGATCCTGCACTTCGGCCGCTACGCTTACCACCCCGGCCTGGTCGGCCCCAGCCCCATCAAGGCGCCGATCGCGCCCATGGCCCCGCGCGAGCTCACCACCGACGAGGTCAAGCGCACCATCGACGACTTCGCCAACTGCGCCAGGATGGCCCAGATCGCTGGCTACGACGGCGTCGAGGTGATGGGCTCCGAGGGCTACCTGATCAACGAATTCATCGCCGCGCGCACCAACCAGCGCACCGACGAATTCGGTGGCTCCTACGCCAACCGCATGCGCTTTCCCGTGGAGATCGTGCGCAAGGTGCGCGAGGCCGTGGGCCCGAACTTCATCATCATCTACCGCCTGTCCATGCTGGACCTGGTCGATGGCGGCTCCTCCTTCGACGAGGTGGTCGAGCTGGCCCAGGCCGTGGAGGCCGCTGGCGCCACGATCATCAACACCGGCATCGGCTGGCACGAGGCCCGCATCCCGACCATCGCCACCAGCGTGCCGCGCGCGGCCTTCGCCTGGGTGACCGAGAAGCTCCAGGGCAAGGTCAAGCTGCCGCTGATCACCACCAACCGCATCAACACGCCGGAAGTGGGCGAGGCCATCCTGGCCAAGGGCCAGGCCGACATGGTCTCGATGGCGCGCCCGCTGCTGGCCGACCCGGACTTCGTCAACAAGGCCGCCGCCGGCCAGGCCGACCAGATCAACACCTGCATCGGCTGCAACCAGGCCTGCCTCGACCACACCTTCAGCGGCAAGATCACCTCCTGCCTGGTCAACCCGCGTGCCTGCCACGAGACGATCCTGAAGATCGAGCCGCTGGCATCGAGCCAGGCGCAGAAGAAGCGCATCGCCGTCGTCGGTGCGGGCCCTGCCGGCCTGGCCTTCGCCACCACCGCCGCGCAACGGGGCCACGAGGTCACCCTGTTCGATGCCGACAAGGAGATCGGTGGCCAGTTCAACATCGCCAAGCAGATCCCGGGCAAGGAAGAGTTCTTTGAGACCCTGCGCTACTTCGGCAAGCAGATCGAACTCACCGGCGTGCAGCTCAAGCTCAACACCCGCGTGGGCGTCGATGAGCTGGCCGCAGGCGGCTTCGACGAGGTCGTGCTGGCCACCGGCGTGGCGCCGCGCACCCCGGACATCGAGGGCGTGGACCACCCCAAGGTGATGAGCTACCTCGACGTGCTGCGCGACAAGAAGCCCGTGGGCAAGCGCGTGGCCGTGATCGGTGCCGGCGGCATCGGCTTCGACGTCTCGGAGTACCTGACGCACGAGGGCACCAGCCCCAGCCTGGACGCGGCCAAGTTCTACGCCGAGTGGGGCATCGACACCAGCTACGCCGAGCGCGGTGGCGTCAAGGCCCCGCACCTGGACACCCCGCCGCGCCAGATCTACCTGCTGCAGCGCAAGACCAGCAAGGTCGGTGACGGCCTGGGCAAGACGACGGGCTGGATCCACCGCACGTCCCTCAAGAACCGCAACGTCGAGATGATCGCCGGTGCCAGCTACCGCAAGATCGACGACGCGGGCCTGCACATCACCGTGGGCGCGCAGGAGATGGTGCTGCCCGTGGACAACGTGGTGCTGTGCGCCGGCCAGGAGCCGTTCCGCGCCCTGCAGGCCGGCCTGGAGGCCAAGGGCCTGAAGGTGCACCTGATCGGTGGCGCCGACGTGGCCGCCGAGCTGGACGCCAAGCGCGCCATCAAACAAGGCACCGAGCTGGCCGCGGCCGTTTGACACGACAACACACCACGTGACACCACACTCCGCGAGAGGGCGACCATGCACGCGCACATCCCGACTTCGCTTACACCGGCCGTGCAGGCCTCGCTGCGCCAGTGGCACGAGATGGTCGCTGCGCGCGACCTCTCGGCCCTGCCCGGCATCCTCCACGACGAGGCCTGCTTCCGCTCGCCCATGGCCTTCAAGCCGTACAAGAGCGCCGCGGCCGTCCACCTGATCCTGGGCACCGTGCTGACGGTGTTCCAGGACTTCACCTACCACCGCAGCTTCGCCAGCGACGACGGCCTCAACGTGGTGCTGGAGTTCAGCGCGACGGTGGGCGACAAGTCGCTCAAGGGCATCGACATGATCGCTTTCGACGCGCAGGGCCGCATCGTCGATTTCGAGGTCATGGTGCGCCCCTTCAACGGCCTGCAGGCCCTGGGCGCCGAGATGGGCGCCCGCCTGGCCGCCTTCCTGCCGGCTTACAAGGGTTGAAGACCCAGGAGACACAAGACATGCCCAACGCCATCCCCACGCTCGACACCCTCCGCCTGTCCCTGGCCGACAAGGTCGCCACCGTCACCCTGAACCGGCCGGACAAGGCCAATGCCATGAACTGGCAGATGTGGCAGGACATCCGCAGCGCCATGCAGTGGGCCGACCGCACGCCCGAGGTCCGCGCCGTGGTGCTGCAAGGCGAGGGCAAGCACTTCACCTCGGGCATCGACCTGACGATGATGATGGGCCTGCAAGGCCAGATCCAGGACGATTGCGATGGCCGCATGCGCGAGAAGCTGCGTGCGCTCATCCTGGAGCTGCAAGACACCCTGACCAGCCTGGAGCGTTGCCGCAAGCCCGTGCTGGCCGCCATCCACACGGGCTGCGTGGGCGGTGGCGTGGACCTGGTGAGCTGCGCCGACATGCGCTATTGCAGCGCCGACGCCTACTTCACCATCAAGGAAATCGACATCGGCATGGTGGCCGACGTGGGCACGCTGCAGCGCTTGCCCAAACTCATCGGCAGCCAGGGCCTGGTGCGCGAGCTGGCCTACACCGGCCGCAAGGTCGAGGCCGAGGAAGCGCTGCGCATCGGCCTGGTCAACCGCGTGTTCGCCACGCGCGAAGACCTGCACGCCGGCGTGCGCGAGATCGCGCTGCAGATCGCGGCCAAGTCGCCGCTGTCCATCCGCGGCACCAAGGAAATCCTCAACCACACCCGCGACCACAGCGTGGCCGATGGCCTGCAGTACATGGCCAGCTGGAACGCGGCCATGCTGATGTCCAAGGACCTGATGACGGCGATGATGGCCTCCATGGCCAAGCAGACGCCGGAGTTCAAGGACTGAGGCGCTCATCCCGTCAGGGCCTCAGTGCGTCAGGCCTCAGGGCCGGTCTGGCGCGGCGGGTGGCAGGGCTTGTGGCGGGGCCGCCGCAGCGGTGTGCATTTGTTGCTGCAGTGCGGAAAAATCCCCGCTGTTCGGTGTGATGGCTTGGGCGGATTGCGCCAAGCTCGGGGGACGCTTTCAACGGAGAAAGCGCCTTTCCGAAAGACACAACGATGTGGCTCAGACATGTCAGCTTCCTTCGCCGCCTGCAGGGCCTGGCGGCGTTCAACCTCCTGTCCGTCTTCCTGTGCGTGGCGGCGGGCTTCTTCTGTGCCTCGCAGCTGACGCGCATCAGCGAAGACGTGGGGCTCAGCAAGGACGCGGTGGCCGACATCCTGCCGCCGCCCATGTACCTCATCGAGATGCGGCTGGTGCTCTCGCAGCTGGTCGAGGGCAGCCTGTCGGCAGTGCAGGGCCAGGCCGAGATCGCCCGGCTGGCCAAGGAGTACGGCGAGCGCGTGGCCTTCTGGCAGCAGCAGCCGAACGTGCCTGAGCCCGTGCGGGCCGCCATGCTGGGGGCACAGCACCAGCGCGCGCTGGCCTTCATCGCCAAGGCTCGGCAGGTGGCCGAGATGGCCGGGCGCATGGGCTCGGAGGATCTGCGCCTGGAGGTGCCCGAGCTCAATGCCCTCTACCTGTCGCAACGCCAGGAGGTCGACAAGACCGTGAAGGTGGCCGCGGCCCTGGCCGAGCGCCGCACCCAGGACTTCACCGCCGTGGTGGCGCGCAGCCAGTGGGGGCTGGCGCTGGTGTTCGGCGTCACGGCGCTGCTGTCCGTCGTGCTGTTCGGGGTGACCATCCGCTCCATCCTCGGGCCGCTGCAGCAGTCGGTGGCTTCGGTGCACCGCATGGCCGATGGCGACCTGTGCGAGGACATCCGCCCCCAGGGCCGCGACGAGATGACGACGCTGTCCAGCGCCCTGTTGCAGCTGCAGCGATCGCTGACCCGGACGGTGCAGGCGGTGCAGCACAACGCCGAGGTGGTGGCCGCCACCAGCCGCCACATCGCCCATGGCAACCGCGACCTCAGCGACCGCACCCAGCGCCAGGCCGCGGCCCTGGAGCAGACGGCCGCCACCATGGGCCAGCTCAGCGAGGCCATGGGCCACAACGCCGAGCAGTCGCGCGAAGCCAGTGTCCTGGCCGGAGGCGCTTCCGAGGCGGCCAGCCACAGCGGCTCGGTCATGGGCCAGGTGGTCGACAGCATCCGCGGCATCCAGTCCAGCAGCCGCCAGATCGGCGACATCATCGGGGTGATCGACAGCATCGCCTTCCAGACCAACATCCTGGCGCTGAACGCGGCGGTGGAAGCCGCCCGCGCCGGTGAGCAGGGCCGCGGCTTCGCCGTGGTGGCCGCCGAGGTGCGCAGCCTGGCGCAGCGCTCCGCCGAGGCGGCACGCGAGATCAAGGGCCTGATCACCAGCAGCGGCGAGCAGGTCGAGCGCGGCACCCGGCTGGTCGACGAGGCCGGCCGCGCCATGTCCGACACCGTCTCGGCCATCCAGCACGTGGCCGACATCGTGCGGGGCATCACCACGTCCAGCGTGCAGCAGACCGAGGGCGTGGGCCAGGTCGGGCAGGCCGTCTCGCAGATGGACCATGCCACCCAGCAGAACGCCGCCCTGGTGCAGGAGGGCGCGAGCACGGCCGCGCAACTCAGCGTGCAGGCCGAGTCGCTGCTGGAGGCCATCGCGGCCTTCCGCCTCAGCGCCGCGCCGCGGGCCTGAGCGCCGGTCGGGCCGGTCGGGCCGGTGGCTGCCGCGGCCTGGGTGGCATCACCGTGGCGCGTGCAGCAAGGCCTTGGCCGCCTCGATGCGCAGGGCCAGCGGCGCGCTGGCGTCGTCCATCACCCCCTGCAGGAAGCGGCGCGGGTCGCTGTCCTGTGGCGTGCCATCGGCGGCCTGGGTCGGCGCAGGCTGCACCTGCTGCACCCGCGCCTGCACCCGCGCCTGCACCTGCGCCTGCACCCGCGCCTGCACCGCGCGCCAGGCTGCGGGCGTGATGCTGCGCAGGCGGGCGAGCAACTCGGCCTGGCCCTCGGGGTTGGGCGCGATGTCCAGCCAGGGCGTGTCGGCGAACACGGGGGCGAGGTCCGGGGCCACGAAGGCCGACCACTGATCGGCCTGGACCTGGGTGCCCACCGGGGGCGGGGTGTGGTGGCCGTCCAGGTCGGGCCACAGGGCCAGGCGCTGTGGCGGGAGGTGGCCCAGGTGCTGCTGGCACAGCGCGCTCAGGAAGGCGTGCGCCTCGGTCGCCGGCACGGGCTGGGCCAGCGAGAACCACAGTTGGAACGCGCCCTTGCCATCGACGGCGATGCCGGGGGCGGGCAGGCCCCAGTCGTCCTGCACCGCACGCCAGACCGCCGACAAGGCGGCCCAGTCGGGGGGCCGGCCGAGGGCGAGCACCAGGCTGCGCACGGGCTCACCCGCGAGGGCACCCGCCTCAGGCTGGCCCGGGGGATCGCGGGCATCGCGGGAGAGGGGGTCCGGGGATCGGGGGGCGGCGGGCGTGCCGGGCCCGTGGAGGCGCTGCCATTCGGCTTGCAGTCGGGACATGGTGGTGGGGGACAGGGCGGTCAGTCGGTCGCGATGCTGTGGGTGGCCATCCGCGCTGCCAGCGCGGCCTTGGCCTGCGGCCACTCGCGGGCCAGGAGGCTGTGCATGACCGAGGTGCGCACGAAGCCGTCGCGCATGACCATGTGGTCGCGCAGCAAGCCTTCTTCGCGGGCGCCGATGCGCACGATGGCCTGACGCGAGCGGGTGTTGCGCTCGTCGGTGAGCAGCTCCACCCGGTGGCAGTGCCAGGCCTCGAAGGCGTGGCACAGCATGAGGAACTTGGCCTCGGTGTTGACGTGGGTGCGCTGCCACGAGGCGGCCACGAAGGTGGCGCCGATCTCGACGCGGCGGTGCCCGGCCTCGATGTTGCGAAAGCGCGTGCTGCCCAGCACCTGGCCGGAGGCGGCGTCGACGGTGGCGAAGGCCAGCTCCCGCCCCGCGCTGGACGCCGCCCGGGCCTGGCTCAGGAAGGCCGGCAGGTCCTGCGGGTGGGGGATGAAGGTGAAGGGCAGGGCCCACAGCTGCCCGTCGCCGATGGCCTCGGCCAGGCCGGGCAGGTGCTGTTCGGCCAGCGGCTCCAGGCGCACGCGCGGCCCGGCCAGCGTGGTGGCTTGGGGCGCCAGCACGCCGCGGTGGTCGGTGGGCTCGAAGGCGGCGGTGGGGAGGTCGGGCAGGGCTTGCATGGCGGGTTTCAGGGCTGGCGCAGCCAGTATGCCGCGAGCACCAGGCCACCGAGCCCTTGTCCCAGCAGCGGCCACAGGATGGGTCCCCTGGCCGAGCCGGGCGGGCGGCGCAGCAGCGCCAGCAGGCCGACCACGAAGGTGAGCAGGTACAGGCCCGTCCAGGCCAGCCAGAGCACCCCCACGCCCATGCAGCCGAAGCCCTCGCAGCGGATGCGCAGGCTGGCCACCGCGGCCAGGGCCGTGGCGCACAGCAGCAGCCAGTGGGCCAGCCGCATGGTCAGGGCATGGCCTGGCCTGCCAGCTCGGCGGCCAGCCGCTCGGGGGCCTGGATGGCGGCGAAAACGTCGGCAGGCGGGGCGGCGAAGGTCCGCGAGGTGCGCAAGCTGCGGTGGCTGCTGTCGCGGTCGGTGTTCATGGGACGCTCCCGGGTTGCAGTGCGGCCATTGTCCACCTGGCCTCGCCTGGCTGCCGGCGTCACATCACAGGTCGCGCAGCAGGCTGGCCGTGGCCTGCTGCAGGCGCTGGCGGCGCGCGGCCTGCCAGGCGGCCTCGTCCACCCAGTGCGGCGCCTTGGGCGCCTGGCACAGCCAGGGCAGCGGCGGGCGCTCGCCCAGGGTTTCTTCGATGACGATGGCTTCCAGCACCGCGGTGGCGCGCTGGCGGGGTGGCAGGGCCTTGACCGCGCGGTCCAGTTCGCGCAGGTGGGCCTGGGACTCGTAGCCCGCCATCACGTCCATGGCCAGGGTGGTGTCGGCGCAGCGGTCGGCGTCGATCTGCAGGGCCAGGCGGGCGTGGGCCAGGAAGATGGCCACTTCCATCAGGTACTCGCCCGGGCGGCCCAGGCGGCTCAGGTTGAGCGCGTAGGCGTAGCTGTAGCGGCCGTCGGCGTGCTGCTGCAGCACCTGGTGGCGCAGCCAGGCGCTGCTCCAGGCCAGCTCGTCGCCGGACCGCGGGTCGGTGGCGCGCGCCAGCGGGTTGCGGCCCGAGGCGGCATCGACCCCGGCGTCCAGCGCCTGCCACAGCTGGCCCGCTTCGGGGCTGGGCGGGTTGCTGCGCACGCGGGCGACTTGCTGTGCGGCGTCCTGCCAGCGCTTGCGGCCCGGGCCGTCCTTGTAGGTCTGCACCCGCTGGGCGGCCGTGGCGTTCCAGCTCGTCAGGGCCGCCTGCACGGCATGCTCGGCGGCGCGCTGGCGTTGCAGGGTCTCGCTGAGCTCGGTGATCTCCTTCAGGGTGATCTCCGGCGCTGTCGGCACTGTGGGCGCTGTCGGCGCGGCGGCCCCGGCGGGCAGGCTGGCCAGCCATGCGCCAGCCAGGCCGATGTGGCCACAGAGGGAGAGGCGGGAAAAGAGGGCCGGCAGGTGCATGGAAAGCTGGGGGCCGCGGAACGCGGTGGCAGCGTTGTAGGGGCCCTCGGTGTCAGGCCGGTGACAAAGCGTGTGGTGTGGCCCGCGCGATGAGGGCGGCGCAGTCCAGGCCGCGCGGCAGGGTGCCGTACTGGCGCTCGCCCAGCTGGCCCAGGCGGGAGGCGCAGAAGGCGTCGGCCACGGCGGCGGGGGCGTGCTGCACCAGCAAGGCGGCCTGCAGGGCCAGGGCCATGTGGTCGACGACGTGGCGGGCGCGGTATTCCAGCTCACCCAGGTCAGCGAACTCGCCTTGCAGCGCCGTCACCCAGCGGTCCAGCAGGGCGTTGCCGCCGCGGGCCCGGGCCAGCTCGTCGAAGAAGGCGCCGACCACGGCGGGCGTTTTCTGCATGGCGCGCAGCACGTCCAGGCACTGCACATTGCCGCTGCCTTCCCAGATGGCGTTGACCGGCGCTTCGCGGTAGAGGCGCGGGAAGGGGCTGTCTTCCATGACGCCGCTGCCGCCGATGCACTCCATGGCCTCATAGGCGTGCTGGGGCGTGCGCTTGCAGATCCAGTACTTGCCCACGGCGGTGACCAGGCGGGCGATGGCGTCTTCGTGCGGGTTCCGACTGCGCTGGTCCATGGCGCGCGCCACGCGCATGGTCAGGGCCAGCGAGCCTTCGTGTTCCAGCACCAGGTCGGCCAGCACGTTCTGCATCAGCGGCTGCTGGTTGAGCACGCGGCCAAACGCCGAGCGGATGCCGCAGTGGTGCAGGGCCTGGGCCACGGCGGCACGCTGGCCGGCGGCCGAGCCGATCATGCAGTCGAAGCGGGTGTGGGAGACCATCTCGATGATGGTGCGCACGCCGCGGCCCTCTTCGCCGACCATCCAGGCCAGGGCGCCACGCAGCTCGGTCTCGCTGCTGGCGTTGGAGACGTTGCCCATCTTGCGCTTGAGGCGCAGCACCTGCAGCGGGTTCTTGCTGCCGTCGGGGCGCCAGCGCGGCAGCAGGAAGCAGCTCAAGCCCCCCGGCGTCTGCGCCAGCACCAGGAAGGCGTCGCACATGGGCGCCGAGACGAAGAACTTGTGGCCGACCAGCTCGTAGGCGGCACCCGGGCCGGTGGCCGCGCTCACGGGGTGGGCCCGCGTGGTGTTGGCGCGCACGTCGGAGCCGCCCTGCTTTTCGGTCATGGCCATGCCGATGGTCAGGCCGGCCTTCTGGGCGTCGGGCACGTTGCGCGGGTCGTAGACGCGGGCGGTGACCTTGGGCACCCAGGCCTCGGCCAGGGACGGCGTGGCCAGCAGGGCGGGCACGGCCGAGAAGGTCATGGTGATGGGGCAGCCGTGGCCGGCCTCGACCTGGGCCTGCAGGTAGAAGTGGGCGGCGCGGGCCACGTGGGCGCCGGCGCGCGGCTCGGTGTGGGGCGAGGCGTGCAGGCCGTGCGCGATGGCCGTGCGCATGAGCTGGTGGTAGGCCGGGTGGAATTTCACCAGGTCCACGCGGTGGCCGAAGCGGTCGTGGGTGTCGAGCTCGGGCGGGTGCTTGTTGGCCTGCACACCCAGGTCGAGGTACTCGGCCGAGCCGGTGAGGCGGCCGAAGTCGCCCAGGGCGCCGTCGGCCCAGGCCGCGCCTTCGCGGTGCACCGCCTCGACGAGCGCGGTGTCCTGGCGGTACATGTCGAAGTCCACCAGCTCGCGGCCGACGTTGTGAACCTGGTGGGTCTCGGCCAGGGCGGTGTCGGCGGGGCTGAGCAGTGCGGCGGTGTCCATGGGCGGCTCTCCGGGGGGCGGTGGGAGGTCAGAGGTTGCCAAAAATATGACATGCGACGACCAATGTGGTCAACGCATGTAATGTGTTTCCGCGGGAAAGCCCTGGGGTGCCCGGCCTGCCGCGTGGTTTGAGCGGCGTGTCGGGTTTTCGCAGCGGCAAGCCGCCTTCCCGGGGCCGCCGTGGGCGGTGGCTGGCCGGGGTGCCGAGCCCGAAGCCCCGCGTGCCGGCCGGAAAGCTCGGTGTCGCCGAGGCTTGGGGCCTGGCGCATGGGGCTCGGTGCGCGGCACGCCGCCCTTCCTGCCCGAGGGCCAGGGCGGAACGCGCGAGGCGCGGTGCGCAGGAACCCGGCAAGCGGGTCGGCGGGCGCGGCGTGTGGCGCTCAAGGCCTGGCGGCCAGCTTGAACACGGCCACGGCGGAGGCCAACTGGGCGGCCTGCTGGCTCAGGCTGGCCGCTGCGGCGGCGGACTCCTCGACCAGGGCGGCGTTCTGCTGGGTGACCTGGTCGAGCTGGTTGACCGCATCGCCCACCTGGCCGATGCCCTGGGTCTGTTCCTCGCTGGCTGCGCTGATCTCGGCCATCAGGTCGGTGACGCGCTGGACCTGGTGGACGATGTCGTCCATGGATTGGCCCGCGTCGGTGACCAGGCGCGAGCCGGTGGCCACCGTCTCCACGCTTTCCCCGATCAGGGTCTTGATCTCCTTGGCCGCGCCGGCGGAGCGTTGCGCCAGGCTGCGCACCTCGGCGGCCACCACGGCGAAGCCGCGGCCCTGCTCGCCGGCACGGGCGGCTTCCACGGCGGCGTTCAGTGCCAGGATGTTGGTCTGGAAGGCGATGCCGTCGATCACGCCGATGATGTCGGCGATCTTGCGCGAGCTCTCGGTGATCCGCCCCATGGTGCCCACCACCTGGGCCACGACCTCGCCGCCGCGCACCGCGGCCTCGCTGGCGCTGCGGGCCAGCTGGTTGGCCTGGCGGGCGGTGTCGGAGTTCTGCCTGACCGTCGAGGACAGCTGCTCCATCGAGGCGGCGGTTTCTTCCAGGTTGGCGGCCTGCTCCTCGGTGCGCTGGCTCAGGTCGGCGTTGCCGGTGGCGATCTGCGCGCTGCCCGTGGCGATGGAGTCGCTGCTGAGGCGCACGCTGGCGACGATGCCCACCAGGCTGTCGTTCATGGCCTTGAGCGCGTCGAGCAACTGCCCGGTCTCATCGCGGCTGCGCACGGCGATCCGCGAGCTCAGGTCGCCCGCGGCCACGGTCTGCGCCACCTGCACGGCCTGGCGGATGGGCTGGGTGATCGAGCGCACCAGCCAGAGCGCAAAGCAGGAGCCGGCCACGCCGGCCGCCGCGGCCATCACCAGCATCCACAGGCCGGCCGAAGCGGCCTTGCGGGCGGCATCATCGGCGCTGCGGCGCATCAGCTCCTTTTGCAGGTCCACCATGTCGTCCAGGGATTTCATGTACGCGGTCTGCAGCGGGCGCACCTCCTTGAAGAGCGTCTCGCGCACCGCAGCGGTCTGGCCGGCCATGGCCAGATCCGCCACCTTGCCGACCGCGGCGTTGTAGGGCGTGCGGGCCGCGTTGAGCTGGCCGAGCAGCACCCGTCCGCGCTCCAGCTTGATCGTGGCGTCCAGGGTCTTCAGCAGCTCGGAGTTCTTCGCGCGCATGGCATCGAAGCGTGCCTTCTCCTGCGCCAGCACCTTGGGGTCGTCCGTCAGGGCCATGTTGCGGACACCCCGTGCGATGACGTTGAGGTTGTCCTTGACTTCGCTGAGTTGCTCGACCTTGACCATGCGGTCGCTGGTCAGGAAGCGCATTTCATCGCTCAGCTCACCGAGTTGCACGCGCCCCACCAGGGCAATGGCCAGGGCGGCGGCGATGATCAGGGCGAAGCCGGCAAACAGCCGGGTGCCGATGCTCAGGTTCTTCAGTCGGTTCATGGTTCCTCTCGGGTTGTGGTGGGGGTGGGCTGTCAGGCGACGGCCCGCGCAGCTTCGATCGAGGGGCCGATCGCTTGCGGGCGACCGAACAGGTAGCCCTGGTAGAACTGGCATCCCAGGGCTTTGAGGACCTGGAACTGCGCCTCGGTCTCGACGCCTTCGGCCACCACCTCCAGCCCCAGGTTGGCGGCCAGGTTCATGATGGTTCGCGCGATGGCGGCGTCGCGCTCATCGCTGTCGATGTGGCGCACGAAAGATCGGTCGATCTTCACCACCTGGATCGGCAGGTGGCGCAGGTAGGACAGCGAGGAATAGCCGGTGCCGAAGTCGTCGATGGCCAGGCAGGCGCCCGCCTGGCGCAGCTTGTGCATCTTCTCGATGGTCTCGTCGACGTTGTCCTGCAGGGAGCTTTCGGTGATCTCCAGCTTGAGCTTGTTCGGGCCGACGCCGTGGCGCTGCATGGCCGTGGCGACCTGGGCGACGAAGCCGGGTTGCTGGAGCTGCTTGGGGCTGACGTTGACGGCGATCTGCCAGAGGGCGCGCTCGGCGTCGCCGGCCCACGCCTCCAGCAGGGCGCAGGCCTGCTCGATCACCCACTGGCCCACGGGAAGGATCAGGCCGTTGCGCTCCAGGGTGGCGATGAAGGCCGTCGGCGGCACCAGCCCGCGCCCGGGGTGTCGCCAGCGCAGCAGGGCCTCCTGGGCGACGATCCGCCCGGCGGTGTCGACGATGGGCTGGCAGAACAGCTCGAACTGGTGCAGGGCCAGGGCCTTGCGCAGGTCTTCTTCCATGGCGAGTTGCTCGCGGAAGGCACTCTGGATGGCCGGGTCGAAGAAGCGCACGCGCTTGCGGCCGTCGCCCTTGGCTTCGTACAGCGAGATGTCCGCGCGCTTCATCAGCTCGGCCGGCTGCACCGCCTGGCCCTGGAACAGCACGGCCCCGATGCTGGGCGAGGTGCTCACGGCAGAGTGGTTGAGCATGAAGGGCTCGCACAGGTGCTGCAGCACTTCCTCGCAGATGCGCCCGGTGCTCAGCGAGGCCTCCGCCTCGGTCTGCCCGACGTCCATCAGCAGCACGACGAATTCGTCGCCACCCAGCCGGGCCACGGTGTCGCGCTGGCGCATGCGGCGCACCAGCCGCTCCGAGACTTCCTGCAGCAGCCGGTCGCCCTGGTCGTGGCCCAGCGTGTCGTTGATGTTCTTGAAGTGGTCCAGGTCCAGCAGCAGCAAGGCGCCGTGCTTGCCGCTGCGCTCCGAGCTGGCCAGACCCCACTCCAGCCGGTCCATCAGCATGCGGCGGTTGGGCAGGCCGGTGAGGGCATCGTGGTAAGCCATCTTCTGGACTTGCTGCTCGATGCGCTTGCGCTCGGTGATGTCGGCCCGGATGGCGACGTAGCGTTCGGGCTTGCCGCTCGCGTCGAAGAAGGGGACGATGGTGGTGTTGACCCAGTAGAGCTCGCCGTCCTTGGCGCGGTTGCAGACCTCGCCGCTCCACACCTGGCCGCTGGCGATGGTGCGCCACAACTCCACGAAGAAGGCCTTGGGGTGGTAGCGCGAGTTGATGATGCCGTGGGTGTGGCCGATCAGTTCCTCGCGCGTGAACTTCGAGATCGCGCAGAACTTGTCGTTGACGCTGAGGATGACGCCGCGCGCATCGGTGACGGCCACGATGGCGTGCGCGTCCAGCGCCGTCTGCAGGTCGCTGACCTGCGCCATCGATTCGTCGAGCTGCTGGCGCATCTGCGTCTGCTCGGTGACGTCGATGGCCACGAGCACGGCACCGACGATGACGCCGTCGGCATCGCGTTCAGGGGTGATCCAGGCCGAGACGTGGCGGGTGTCGCCATCGGGCCCGAGGTCCTGCGTGTCGAAGGCCGCGGGGTAGCCGGACATGGCCTTGGCCCAGTGGTAGCAGAACTGGGCTTGGCGCTGCGCGGACAGGAAGGCCTCGAAGGGCTGGCCGACGATGTCTTCGCGTGACTTGCCCAGGTGGCGTGCGAGGTAGCCGTTGACGTGCACGTAGCGACCCGCCCTGTCGAGCCGGGCCACGCCGGCGTGGATGTGGCTGAAGATGGCGTTGAGCTCGGTCTGCCTCTCGCTGAGCGCCCGCTCGGAACGCTGGAGCAGGCGGTAGGGTTCCTGCAGGCCGTCACGGAACGCACCCATGTAGATCAGGATGTAGGCCCCCACCTTGAAGAGGTGCCCGAAGATGACCTGGAAGTCGCCGGCGCTCACGTAGGAAGAGAAGTTCACCTCGCCCAGGCTGACCAGCACGCACGAGGCCGCGAAGCAGTGGTAGCGCGAGGCCCTCCCTTCGGCCTGGGCCCGGCGCCACAAGTGCAGCGCGGCCAGCAGGTTGCCCGCGGTGATGGCCCAGCCCACGCCCACCTTGAGATCGGTCACGCCCTGGCCCGGCACGAACAGCAGCGGCATGGCGTCCAGGTGCCGCGCGCCCAGGTAGACCAGCAACGCGACGCACAGCAGCGCGGCCAGTTGCCACTGCCAGCGCTTGCCGGGCAGCCGCACTTGCAGCAGCACCATCCACACGCCCAGGAGTTCCACCCATCGGCCCATGAACCAGAAGAAGATGGCTTTGGCGGTGCTGCTGGGCGTGATCAGCTCGGGCATGCCCGCATAGCTCAAGGCATGGACGAGGTCCATGCCGGCGGTCACGGTGAAGGTGAAGATCAGCGGCCGCGCCAGGGCCTGGCCCTCGCGCTTGAAGCTGTGCCAGGCAATGACCACCACCAGCGCGGCCACCATGGCCGAAAACATCTCCAGCAGCAGGTGCACGGCCAGCATGCTGCCGTGGTCATCGCCAAACAGCGCGAAGCGCGGCACCGACAGCCCGGCCACCAGGGCCACCACCGCGGCGGCGCTGCTCCAGATGGCCACCTCGCGGTTGTGCAGGTGGGCTTTCCCTTGTGTCATGTGTGCTCCTCTGGAGCGCGCAGACCTTCAGGTGGCGCTCGGCCTTGTGTCCGAGAACCCCATGGCGCCCCATGTCATGACGCAACGATAGGAGGGGTGGGCCGTCGCCTGGCTGAGCGATTCTGAGCAAGCCGTGCTCAGGTGCGCAGCTCGATGGGGGCGTGGAAGCTGTAGCCCACGGCCCGCAGGGTGCTGACCGGCAGGTCCTCGCCCGTGAGCTCCTTGACCTTGCGGCGCAGGCGGCGCATTTGCGTGTCCAGGCGCCGCTGGTCGTACTCGAAGTAGTCGCCGCCCAGGGCTTCGACGATGGCCTGCCGGGTCACGCACTCGCCCCCCAGCGCCAGGGCCTTGAGCACGAGGAAGTCCTGGGCGGACAGGGGCACGGGCACCTTGCCCGGGGCCACCAGCTGGCGCGGCGAAGACTGCAGCAGCCAGCGCGGGGCTTCCCGGGTGCTCACCCGCCGTTCGATGGCGGTGATCGAGGCGGCCAGTTCGCGCAGGTCGGCGGTCTTGGAGATGAAGTGGTCGGCGCCTTCGAGCAGCCCCCGGACCTTGCTGTCGCCGCCGTCGCGGGCGGTGAGGATGACGATGCCCAGCCCCAGGCCCCCACGGCGCATGCGCAGCACGAGGTCGAGGCCGTCGCCATCGGGCAGGCCCAGGTCGAGCACGGCGATCTGGTGGCGCTGGGGCTCGAACAGCCGCATGAACTCGGCCAGGCTGGCCGCCGTGGTGACGCCATGCCCTTGCGTGCGCAGGTACTCGGAGAGTTCTTCGCGCAGCACGGGTTCGTCTTCGAGCAGGATCACCTCGGCCATCTGCCGAGTCTAGAAGATGCGGGCGGGCCCGGCGGGCCTGGAAGCTGAGCAAATCTGAGCGAGGTGCGGCATCCCGCGCTGGCCCGGTGGGAGGGCGTGGTAGTTTCGCCGGATGTGGAAGCTGCTGTGGCCTTGGTGCCTGTTGTGTCGTGCCTGGGGCCTGGGGCTGGCCCTCGGCTTGGCAGCCGCTGCTGCGCACGCCGCGGCGCCTGGCCCGCTGCGGCTGGACGAGGCCCGCGGCAGCGTGCCGCTGGCGGGCCAGATGGCGTGGCTGGCCGACCCGGGGGGGCAGGCCACGCTGGCCGAGGTCCGCGCCTCCGGTGCGTGGCAGCGTTTGCCGGGCAAGCCGGATTTCGGTTTCACCCCATCGACCATCTGGCTGCGCCTGACGGTGCTGCAGCCTGCGCAGGCGCCCGCGGAGTGGGTGCTCTCCGTCGATGGCACCCAGGTGGACGAGGTGCAGCTGCACGGGGCCGAGGGTGCGTCCGCGCCGCCGCAGCGCGCAGGCCGCCTGGTGGCGCACGCGCGATGGCCGATGGACAGCCGCACCCCGGCGTTCCGGCTCAGGCTGCCGCCTGGGGAGCACCAGCTCTACCTGCGCATGCGCAGCGAGCACACCCTGTCCAACGACGTTTCCTTGCGCACGGTGGATGCCTTCCGGGTGGCGGAGCGGCAGCAGGCGCTGCTGTTCGGCGCCTTGTTCGGGGTGCAGGGGGTGGCGCTGGCGCTGCTGCTGCTGTTCGGCCCTGCGCTTTGGCAGACCCTGAGGGGCTGGTACCTGCTGTACACCCTGGCGCTGGCCTTCATGGCCATGGTCGCCTCCGGCTACCTGCAGTCGCTGCTGATCACCGAGGTGCCGGTGCCGACCCTGTGGCTGGCGTTGAACCTGTGCCTGGCGTGGTGGATCCTGACGCGGATGTCGGCGGTCTGGCTGGAGCTGGACCAGCTGCTGCCCCGGTTCAGCCGCTGGTACCAGCGCGTCGTGGGCGCGATGGCGCTGGGGGCGATGGCCCTGACCGTCATCGAGGGGGGGCGCATCGGGGTGCAGGTGGTGCAGTGGGCTTTCGTGCTGACGTCGTCGCTGGCGTTTGGCCTGAGCCTGTACCTGTGGCGCCGGGGGTCGGCGCAGGCCGGGCCCTACCTCCTCATCTTCGGCTTGCTGGAAGCGGGGGTGACGGCCCGCTTCGCCCGCAACACCGGCGCGCTGCCCATCAATTTCTTCACCGACCACGCGGTCTTCATCGGCATGTCCATCCACCTGGTGGCGATGAGCGTGTACTTCATCGTCCGCTTCCGCAACATGGCGCAGGCCCTGCACATCGAGCAGCAGGCGCGCACGGAGCAACGGGAGTTCGTGGGCATGGTGTCGCACGAGTTCAAGACGCCGCTGGCGATCATTCACACCAGCATCCAGCAGCTGTCGGCCAACCTGGATGCCCCGCACGAGAAGAACCAGCAGCGCGCGGACAACATCCGCAACGCGGTGCGCCGCATGGACCGCCTGCTCGACGAGTACCTGTCGGTGGAGCGGCTGGACGCAGCCCACCAGCCCTTGCGCCGGGAGGCCACCGATTTCTTCGAGGTCATCGAGGAGGCGGTGTCGGACTGGCCGCTGGAGCAGGTGCGCCTGCAGGTGGACGAGCTGCCCGAGCCGGTGGTCTGCGACCCGGACATGATGCGCATCGTGCTGCGCAACCTGCTGGAGAACGCGGTGCGGCATTCACCTGCCGGCCGGGCCGTGGCGCTGACGGTGCGCCGTGCCGCGGACAACGCGCTGCGCATCACCGTGGCGGATCAGGGCGAGGGCATTCCCGCCGAGGAATTGCCGCGCCTGTTCCAGAAGTTCTTCCGCGGCAAGGCGGCCCAGGGTTCGCCGGGGGCGGGCCTGGGGCTGTACCTGGTCGAGCGCATCGTCCGGGCGCACCAGGGCCGCATCACCGTGGACAGCGTGGTGGGCCAGGGCACGCGCTTCACCGTCGAGCTGCCGGGGCGGGCCTGAGCGGCAGGGCGGCGCTCACCGCCCCTGCCGCACCGCCAGCGGCGTCAGCCCGGTCCAGCGGCGCACGGCGCGGTGCAGGGAGCTGGGTTCGGCGTAGGCCGCGCGCTGGGCGATGTCGCTCAGCGGCAGGGTGGTGTGGCGCAGCTCGTGCAGCACCTGCTCGCGGCGCACCTGCTCGACCAGGTCCTTGAAGCTCAGGGCCTGCTCGGCCAGGCGGCGTTGCAACTGGCGGGCCGAGACGCCCAGGTCGGCCTCCAGCTCGGGGGCGAGGTCGTCCAGCAGGGGCAGCTGGCCGGCCTGCAGGCGGCTGGCGATGTGCTGGCGCAGCACGGCCGCGAGGCTGTCGCCGCGCTGCGCCAGGCGGGCCCATTGCTGGTCGGTTTCGGCGCTCATGAGGCGGTGCAGGTGCGCGTCGGCATGGGGGTTGGGCAGGGCCAGCCAGGCCGCGGGGGCCAGCTCGCCGGCCTGCTCGGCGTCGAAGTGCACTGGGCAGCCGTAGCAGTCCAGCAGGGCCTGGCGGGCGCGCGGGTCGGCGGGGGCGGGGCAGGGCAGCCAGACGGCGTCGAGCACCAGGTGGCGGCCCGAAACCCAGCGTGCAAAGGCCAGGCGCGAGACCAGGGTGAAGGTCCACAGCGCGGTGTCGCGGGGCACCTCGCCCAGCGTCTCCAGGCGGCTGCGCAGGCGGTCGCCCTGCAGCTGGTGCACGGCGCGCAGTTGCGTGCAGATGAGGCTTTGCAGGCGCTCGAACAGGGCCAGGCCGCTGTCGAAGGCGGCGCAGCTGATGAGGGTGTAGCCCAGCGTGCCCATGTTGGCCGGGCGCACCTGCTGGGCGATGTGCAGCGGAGTGAGGGCGTCGCCGCACAGCGCGGTGGCGATCTGCAGGGCCTGGGCCAGGCGCTGGGCGCTGACCCAGGCGGGGCCGTCGGAGGCCTCGGCCGGCAGGCCCAGCGCGTCGAGCACGGGCCGCGGGTCGAGGTCGCGGGCGCGCACGTGGTCGGCCACCAGGCGGGCGTAGCTGGCGGCAAAGCCCAGGGCCGCGTCGGGCGGCGTGGGTGGCGGTGAGGGGGAGAACGGCGGGCTCACGGGGGCGATGTTACGGCGTGGCGGCGCTGGGGTGTGCGGGCGCTGGCGGCTGCGGCCAATGCCCCGGCAGCTGACGCCAATGACAGGCGGGCGGCCGCTGGGCACAGTGCGGGGCATGAAGCCTGACGCCACGCTCACCCACCCCGAGGGCCCTGCCACGGCCTGCCCCGCCCGGGTTCGCCGCTTTGCCGACCTGCCCGGCCCGCCGCCCTGGCCCGTGGTGGGCAACGCCTTGCAGGTCAGCCTGCACCGCATGCACCAGAACATGGAGGACTGGGTCAAGGCCTACGGCCCGCTGATGCAGGTGCGCCTGGCCGGCTTCCACCTCATGGTGGTGGCCGACACCGAGCTCATCGGCCACTTGCTGCGCGAGCGTCCCGAGACCTTCCGGCGGCCCTCGCGCATGCAGGCCATCATGCGGGAGATGGGCATCCCCGACGGCGTCTTCGTGGCCGAGGGCGAGCACTGGGCCCGCCAGCGC
Organism: Pseudomonadota bacterium; assembly: GCA_022566735.1. GTDB lineage: Bacteria > Pseudomonadota > Gammaproteobacteria > Burkholderiales > Burkholderiaceae_C > Aquabacterium. Next base: position 3,586 of record JADFIG010000026.1, on the reverse strand, counting down.
CGCATGGTCATGGCCAGCTTCGCGCCCCAGCAGGTGCGCAGCTACTTCCCGGCGCTGCTCAAGGTGGCGCAGCGCCTGCGCGGGCGCTGGCAGGGCGCGGCCGAACGCACCGAGGCCATCGACCTGCAGGCCGAGCTGATGCGCTTCACGGTGGACGCCATCGCCGGCCTGGCCTTCGGGGTGGACGTCAACACGCTGCAGTCCGACGACGACGGCAGGACTTGGACACCCTTGGGGCTTCTTCACGACGACGATTCCCCGTCGGAGCATGGCTTCGTCTCCTATGTGCCGCTTGCCGCGGGTGTCCAGGCTTTCTGGCTCGACGGTCGGGCGATGGGGGAGCTTGAGGGCGGTGCGATGGAGCTGCGAACCGGACTCCTCGCCAGTGGCAAAGGGACGCCGCCGAGCTTGGTTCTCGACCGCAAGGTGTGCGAGTGCTGCTCGACGGACGCGGCGCTTACGGCTGCCGGTCCAGTCGTGGTCTACCGCGATCGTAGCGATGCCGAGATCCGAGACATAGCCCTTGTCCGCAAGACGACTTCAGGGTGGAGTAGCCCCAGTCTTGTCTCTGCCGATAACTGGCAGATTCACGGCTGCCCGGTCAACGGACCCGCTGTCGCCGCCGACGGAGACATCATTGCCGTCGCCTGGTTCACAGGCTCGGATGCAAGGCCTCGAGTTCAGGTCGCCTTCGCACTCGCCGGCGGTACTTTGTTTGATACACCTCTTCTCCTGGATGCGGAGCGACCAGTCGGAAGAGTCGACATCGCACTCGACTCACAGGGCACCGCCCAGGTCCTGTGGATGGGAAGAGGCGGTGAGATTCAGCTGCAGAGCGTCGACCCAGCTGGCACCCTTGGCCCCAGACGGAGAATCGCCAAGACCAGTGCGACGAGGGCTGCCGGTTTCCCGACCCTGGTGAAGGCTATGGACCGTCTAGTCCTCGTCTGGAAGGACGGCGCAGCTCTCCGTGGCGCAGCGCTGAGTCTGTAGCCTCCTGCCGAGCTCGGGCTCGGCGTTTGTCTGCTACAGTCGTCTGTGACCGCACGAGGAGAAGATACGCCATGTCTCGCTCACTTCTAGCCACGGCTACAAAGGCCTTGCTGGCGATATCGGCCTTGCCGGCGATATCCTTCGCTCTCGCATCCCCTCTCCTCGGCGGCGTGGTCTTCGAGCTCGAAGTCACCGACCACTCGGGCTCAACGCCGCAGGTCGAGAGAATGCAGATATCGGTCGAGGGACGGTCGTTCATGATGGAGGCCTTGCCTGCCAGCGATGGTCGCAGCGCCGCGGCCGCAGGCCACATGATCTTCCACGGCGACCGGCGGGAAATGGTCGTCATCGACCACAACAACAAGGCCTATATGGTGATGACTAGCGAGCTCTTCGAGAATGTAGGCACTCAGATGCAGCGCCAGCTCGAGAAAGCGTTGGAGAACGTATCCGAGGAGCGGCGAGCACTGATCGAGAAGATGATGAAGGGCCGCCTGGGACAACCACTCAGCGCACCGCAGCGGCCTTCCACCGATTACAGAAAGACCAGCGAAAGAGCCACCAAGCAGGGCTATCCCTGCGTCCGCTGGGACGCTTTTCGCGACGGCGAAAAAACGCTCGAGATGTGGGTGACCAACTGGAGCAACATCTCGGGTGGCAGTGAAGTGATGGATGCTTTCGCAGAGATGGCTGCCTTCGCTGCCGAGCTCATGGCCTCCGTGGAGAAGATGGCCGGGGGCCTCGGTGGCGCCAGTTTCCTCAGCACCAATAACTCTTTCGAAGCCTTCGCCCGCGTCGATGGTTTCCCAGTGCTCACGCGAAGATTTGACCATGGTGATCTGAAGAACGAAACCATTCTCCGCTCGGCTAGCCGAAAAAGCCTCGACCGCGCAGTCTTCGAGCCGCCGGCAGACTACAAGCGGCGGTCGTTGCCGACCCCGTAGCACCCTGGCGCGCTGCAGGGCACGTGCCGACAGCTAGACAATCCCAGGTCACGGTCACAGCAAGGGCGTTCGCAGCTGGCGTTCACCTGCTCACGGCCAGCAGTGCCATTTGGGGGCTATTGGCCATCGCGGCCATTGTCGAGGGGCAGTGGCGATCCGCCTTTGGCTGGATGGGCTTGAGTCTTGCCATCGACATGGTGGATGGCTCGCTGGCTCGCCTTGGCAACGTAGAACAAGTCTTCCCCGACTTCGATGGCGCGCTTCTGGACAACATCGTGGATTTCTTGAACTACGTCTTTGTGCCCGCCGTCTTCCTCTATCACGCGGCGCTCTTACCTGCCAACCAGCATCTGATCGGAGTCGTGATCCTTTGCCTCTCGTCCTCCTATCAGTTTTGTCAGAAAGGAGCCAAGACACCCGACCACTATTTCAAGTGCTTTCCGTCCTACTGGAATGTGGCGGTCTTCTACCTGTTCTTCATCGGCCTCGATGTATGGCTCAATCTGGTGGTCCTCGTCCTGCTGGGCATAGGATCGTTCGTGCCGATCAAGTACGTCTATCCGTCCCGCACCCGGCGCCACAGGCGGCTGACTCTCGCGCTCACCGCTCTGTGGGGGGGGATGGTGATAACGATCGTCTGGCAACACCCCGACTCGTCCGCAAGCCTGGTGTGGGGCTCGCTGTTCTACGTGGTTTACTACGTCGCTCTCAGCTTCCACCACCAGATCTCTGCACCACCGACTCCAGCATGACTCCCAGCCCGCTCGTTCCGGGCATGGCAGATGCCATGCCCTTCACTCGCATGCTGTTGGGTGCCGCAGAGACGCCACATTCCGCAGCTGCTTCAGCGCTCAGACAGCCGCAGCGGCCGTGCCGGGTCCCAGCGCCCCGTCACCTTCGAGACGAGCCATATCGTGCCGAGGCTGGTGAGCATGGCGAAGGTCCGGAAGGGAAAGTGGCTACCGAAGGTGGGCAGGTACGTGCCGACTTGTTCGTAGGGGATCAGTGCCGGCAGCCCGAGCTCGGGCTCACCGCCGCCTAGCCGTAGAGCCAGCGCTACGGCGGCTCCGGCGATGGCACCGCTGCGGTTGGCCTGGCGTAGAAACAAGACCATCACCAGCTGCGGGAAGAGGACCACGTAGACGAGGTCCGCGCATAGCACCCACAGGACGTAGACGCTCTGCGCCTTGAGTGCGAGCCAGGTCGCTGCGGCGCCGACCAACAACACACCGCCGCGCACCACGCGGCGAAGCTCACGGTCGTCAGCCGAAGGTCGGGCGAGCGGACGATAGACGTTCCAGGCGAACATCGAAGACGCTGATAGAACGGATGAGTCCACCGATGACATCACCGCTGCAGCGACGGCAGCCAGACCAAGAATCGCCACTGGGGGAGGTGTGAGGTAGCGCAATACATAGGGCAATACGAGGGCGGCCGCCGGCGGCGACCCTGGGCCGGAATCAGGCCAGGCCGCGGCGCCGATGGCACCGATAACAACAGCTGGAACCGCCATCAGCACACATCCAACCGCTGCGATCAATGACAAATTGACCGCCGTCTTCTCGTCCCGGCAAGCCAACACTCGCTGGAAGTAGACCTGCCACGGGATACCACCCAAGACAAGGAGGAGAGCGAGCTCGAGCCACTGC
>JADFIG010000025.1 GCA_022566735.1 Pseudomonadota bacterium | reverse complement strand
CCCTCGAACTCTTCGTAGATCACTTCGTCCATGCGGCTGCCGGTGTCGACCAGGGCGGTGCCGATGATGGTCAGCGAACCGCCTTCCTCGACGTTGCGGGCCGCGCCGAAGAAGCGCTTGGGGCGTTGCAGGGCGTTGGCGTCCACGCCGCCGGTCAGCACCTTGCCGGAGCTGGGCAGCACGTTGTTGTAGGCGCGCGCCAGGCGGGTGATGGAGTCCAGCAGGATGACCACGTCCTTCTTGAGTTCGACCAGGCGCTTGGCGCGCTCGATCACCATCTCGGCGACCTGCACGTGGCGCTGGGCGGGTTCGTCGAAGGTCGAGCTGATGACCTCGCCGCGCACGGTGCGCTGCATTTCGGTCACTTCCTCGGGGCGCTCGTCGACCAGCAGCACGATGAGGTGCACATCCGGGTGGTTGGCGACCAGGGCGTGCGCCAGGTTCTTCATCATCACCGTCTTGCCGCTCTTGGGCGGGGCGACCAGCAAGGCGCGCTGGCCTTTGCCGATGGGGGCGATGAGGTCGATGATGCGGCTGGTGACGTTGTCGTCGCTGCGCACGCCGTCGCTTTCGAGCTTGAATTGCTCGTCAGGGAACAGCGGCGTGAGGTTCTCGAACATCAGCTTGTTCTTGTTCACCTCGGGCGACAGGCCGTTGACGCGGTCGACCTTGACCAGGGCGAAATAGCGCTCGCCGTCCTTGGGCACGCGCACTTCGCCTTCGACCAGGTCGCCGGTGTGCAGGTTGAAGCGGCGCACCTGGCTGGGCGACAGGTAGATGTCGTCCGTGCTGGCCAGGAAGCTCATGTCGAGGGCGCGCAGGAAGCCGAAGCCGTCGGGCAGCACTTCGAGGACGCCGTCGCCGAAGACCTGCTCGCCGGCCTTGGCGCGCTTCTTCATGATGGCGAACATCAACTCCTGCTTGCGCATGCGAGAGACGTTCTCGATTTCGAGGCCTTCGGCCATCTCCACGAGTTTGGAGATGTGCAGTGCCTTCAATTCGGAAAGGTGCATGGATGGGGACCCTGAACAAGGCCGTCTGGGGCGATACACGCTCGCAAGCGTGCCCTCAGGCGGACAGGAAAGTCGTGGTCAAAAAGGGGGGTGGCGCGAGGCCTGCAGATGGGCAGGCCCTGGAAGCCGGCGCGTCGGACGGGGTCGTCAGGCGCTGCGAGGTGGGCGGCGGCGCTGCACAACAGCAGTCACCGTCGCGGCCATTATAGGCACGGAAGCGCGGCGGGAAACCAGGCGGCGCGCGGGACGGGAGAATTCCGTGTGCGCCGCCTGTGGCCTGCGGCTCAGAGGTTGCTGTCGATGAAGGCGGTCAGCTGGGCTTTGGAGAGGGCGCCGACCTTGGTGGCGGCCAGCTGGCCACCCTTGAAGATCATCAGCGTGGGGATGCCGCGGATGCCGAACTTGGCGGGCACTTCGCGGTTCTGATCCACGTTCATCTTGGCGACGTTCAGGCGGCCGTCGTAGTCCTTGGCCACTTCATCGAGAATCGGGGCGATCATTTTGCAAGGGCCGCACCATTCGGCCCAATAATCCACCAGCACGGGCTGGTTTGCCTTCAGGACGTCGGCATCGAAAGATGCATCGGTGATGTGTTTGATCAGGTCGCTGCTCATGAAACTGTCCTCGTGAGGTCTGGGGGAATCCAGGGATTGCGGAAACCACGCCAGCCGGGGGTGTCGTGATTCTGACACAGAAGGTGCGGGCGCTCAGGCCCGCTGCAAGACATCCAATTCAATCATGCCGATAGTCAGCGCCCCCGGTGGATCTGGGGCCATTGAAACCGCCACCACGGTGTCTCTTGAAGCCCCTGTCTGGGGGGCGGATGCAGGGCCGCAGGCCTTGCTGCAGGGCGAGCCGATGGCCTGGCTGTGGCCCGCAGGGGTGAGCCCGCAGGAGGCCTGGCGTCGTTGGGCCCTGGAGACGGCGGCGTGGCTGAACCACCACAGTGTCGACCCGCGTGAGGCCTGGATCGTGTTGCCTGTGGGGGCGCTGCTGGCGCAGGCGCGGCAGGCCTGGGTGCAGGCGGTGGGGGGCTGGTTGCCGCGCATCGACACGATCGCGGGGCTGGTGGACGCGCAGGGGTGGGCCTTCGAGACGCCGGCCTGGGATGGCGTGCTGGCGGAGGCGTTTGCCGGGCCGGTGACGCTGGACAGCATGGTGGACCGCCTGCAGGCGCGGCGCAGCCTGGGTGGCCAGACGTGGGCGCGGCAGTGGGCCCGCCGGGATCCCCGCGGTTTTGACTTTGCCGTGGACCAGGTGGTCGATGCGGCACAGACCTGGCTGAGGACCTTGCAAGCCTGTGCGCCCGGGCAGCGCGGGGCACGGGTTGCGGCCTGGCGCGACGCTTTGCCGGGCGCCATGGGCCAGGGCCCGGGCAACCCAGGGCCGGGCCACCGAGAGGCTTTGCTGCTGGCCTGGGCCCTGGAGTGGGCTGCGGCGTCGGCGCAACAGGGGTTTGCGTCGGATGCCTTGTTCGCACAGGCGCAGGCCGGTGCGGGCGAAGCGGGCGCCCTGGCCGCGGGCCCCACCGCCTGGGTGGCGGTGCATGCCGGCGACACGGTGGCCCCCGGCAGCGAGGGCGCCCTGACCCTGGCCGTGCTGGCACATGCCGCCGCGCAGGGGCTGCCGGTGCGGCGGGTGGTGGCGCGCGCGAGCGGGCCGGCGGATGCGGCGTGCGGAGCCCTGTCGGGGCGGCCGGGCATCACGGTGCGGGTGTGCGACGACGCCCTGGACGAGGCCCGACAGGCGGCCGCCAGCGTGGTGCTGGCGGTGAACGAGGCCCGAGGGCATGGCGCGAGCCCTCCGGTGGCCTTGATCGCCCTGGACCGCGGTGTGGTGCGGCACGCGCGGGCCTTGCTGGACGACGCCGGCGTGTCGGTGGCCGATGAGACCGGCTGGCGCTTGTCGACCACCCGTGCGGCGTCCGTGTGCTCGCGGCTGCTGGCGGCGGCCAACCCGCGGGCGTCGACGGACGAGTTGCTGGACTGGCTGAAGTCGGGCTGGTTGCGCCTGGGCGTGGCGCAGGTCGCGCATGGAAGCGGGGGGCAGGAAGCCGCCGCGATGCCGTCGCTGGACGATGCCGTGGGGCAACTGGAGGCGTGGTGCCGACGCCACGGCCTGGTCAGCGCCTGGGGGCTGGCGGTGCACATCGATGCCGATGGACCCGGCGGGCGCGCCGCGACGGACGGGCGCGCGGCGGCCGGCGAGGCCATGGAGGCCATGGAGGCCGCCGAGGCCGCCGAGGCCGCGGAGGCCGCGCGCAGGGGGCTGGGGCGTTCCCTGTCGCCGGCCGGCGCGCAGGTCTGGCGTTGGGCGCGGGATGCGGTGCAGCCCCTGCAAGTGGTGTGGCGCGATCGGCGGGCTCACCTGTCGGACTGGCTGGTCGGTCTGAACGCGGCGCTGCAGGCCTGCGGCGCCAGGCAGTCCCTGCTGGAGGATGCGGCGGGCCAGCTGGCGTGGACGGCCTTGCGGCTGGACGACTTCCCTGGCGCGGGACTGCCTGCAGGCGGGCTCACGGCATGGCAGGCGCTGTGCCAGCGCACCCGCATGGACGGCGCGGCGGTGCAGCGCTGGGTGCGCGAGGTGCTGGAGGACGTGACCTTCCGGCCCGCCGCCCCGGAAGGCGGGGCCGATGTCGTCATCACCACCTTGGCGCGGTCGGTGCTGCGGCCCTTCTCCGCGGTGGTGATGCCGGGGGCGGACGAGCGGCAGCTGGGCGCTTTGCCGCCTGCGACGGGCTGGCTGAGCCAGCGCCTGCGCGAGGCCATGGGCCTGTCGACCCCGGCCCAGTTGCGTGAGGCGCAGTGGGAGGCATGGCAGTTGCTGCTCACCCAGCCACAGGTGCGCTGCCTGCACCGTCGCGCGCAAGGCAGCGAGCCACTGGAGGCCAGCCCCTGGTTGACGCGCTGGGCGCAGGCGCAGGGGCAGGGCGATGCCATGGTGCAGGTCGGTGACCCGCGTCCTGACCGTTCGTTCGCGGCACGACCGACGCCGCGCCCGGCCCCCAGCCTGCGCGACGCGCCCGTGGGGCTGCCGCCCAGGGTGTCGGCAACGACGTACGAGCAATTGCGGCAGTGTCCGTACCGCTTCTTCGCTGCATCGGTGCTGGGCTTGAGGCAGGCTGACGAGCTGGAAGAAGGCCTGGAGGCTTCGGACTACGGCATCTGGTTGCACGAAGTGCTCCGGCGCTTCCATGTGGCGCGCCAGCAGGCCCTGGCCTTGAGCCATGCCGAGGAGGACGTGGCGCAGTGGCTGGCCGTGGCCGGCGAGGTCTCGGTCGATCTGGGCATGGCGGGAGAGGGCGCTCGGGCGCATTTCCTGCCCTATGCCGCAGCCCTGCCGGCATTGGCCCGGTCCTACGTGGCCTGGTTGCGTGCCCACGAGGATGCGGGCTGGGACGTGCGGGCCACCGAGCAGACCTTGACCCGTGCCTTGCCCCTGGCCGATGGCAGCGAGGTGCTGCTGCACGGCCAGCTCGACCGCATCGATGTGCGCCACGAGGTCGCGCAGGACGGCGAAGCGGGCCAGGCGCGGAGGGAGGTGCGCTGGGTGCTCGACTACAAGACCGGCAACGCGGAGTCGCTGCGCCAGCGCGCCCAGTCCGGCAGCGAGGACACCCAGCTGGCGTTCTACGCGGCCCTGGGCGCCGACGAGCTGGCCTCGTCCGGGGTGCGTGCCGGCTACCTGCACCTGGACCCCAAGGCCGTGCGGATGCTGGAGCACGAGGAGGTGGCCGACAGCGCCGCCACCTTGCTGCACGGACTGGCCGCCGACTGGCAGCGCCTGCGCGAAGGCAGCCCCCTGCCGGCCCTGGGCGAAGGCACCGTGTGCGGGCATTGCCACGCCCGAGGCCTGTGCCGCCGCGACCACTGGATGAACGATGCGCTGGCCCCCGCGGTCGATGAGGAGGCAGGCGATGGCCGCTGACATGCACGCGGCCTACGAGCTCGATGGACAACTCGTCGAGCCGGCCCGTTTCTACGAAGTGGCCTGCGACCCCCAGCGCAGCGTGGTGGTCGAGGCCTGCGCCGGTGCCGGCAAGACCTGGATGCTGGTGTCGCGCATCTTGCGCGCGCTGCTCGACGGGGTGCCGCCCCAGCAGGTGCTGGCCATCACCTTCACCCGCAAGGCCGCAGGCGAGATGCGCGAGCGCCTGCACCAGTGGCTGGCCGCGTTTGCCCAGGCCAGCCCCGAGCAGCGCATGGACGAGCTGCGCATGCGGGGCGTCCCCGAAGCGCGCTTGCCCGAGCTGGCGCCCCGCCTGGGCGGCTTGCACCACGCCTGGCTGGACAGCGGGCGCGGGGTCGAGATCCACACCATCCACGGCTGGTTTTCCCGCCTGGTCAAGGCCGCTCCGCTGGACCTGCTGGCCGAGCTGGGCCTGCCGCCGGAGCTGCAGCTGCTGGAAGACACCGAGGCCGTCTGGCCGGAGCTGTGGGCGCGTTGCCTGCGCCGCATCGATGCGCAGGCGCCGCCGGGCAAGGGGCAGGGCGAGGGCGGGGAAGCCTGGGCGGCGTTCCATGCCGTGATCCGCCAGGCCGGGCGGCACAACACCCAGGCCTGGCTGCTGCAGGCCTTGCACAACCGGCTGGAAATCGTGCTGGCCGAGCAGGGCGGCACCCTGGCGGCGGGTGTGCCCTCGGCGGCCGATTGGGGGGCGCAGCGCGGAGACGCCCGCTGGCAAGGGCTGTCGCACCCGACCCAGGCCCTGGCGGGCAGCGCCGTCGATGCGGAACTGCGGGCCCTGGCGCGCGCCCTGTGCGCGGCCAAGCCCGGCAGCAAGGCCGCCAAGGCCGGCGAAGCGGTGGCCCAGGCCCTGGCGCTGTCCGACCTGGGTGCGCGGGCGGACGCCTTGTTGCAAGCCCTGTTCACGAAAGAGGGCCAGGGCGACCCGCGCAAGCAACTGGGCGATGCCGCCGAGCTGGCCTGGGCCCAGGCCTGGCTGGCAGACCTGCGGCTGGCCTGTGCCCAGCAGGACGCCCACGTGCTGCATGGTCAGATGGTCACGCTGACCCGCTTGCTCATGGACGAGTACGCGGCCTTCAAGCGCGAACGCGGCCTGGCCGACATGGCCGACCTGGAGCTGGCCGCGGCCCGCCTGCTGAGCGACGAGGCCTTGTCGGGCTGGGTGCAGCAGCGCCTGGACAGCCAGGTGCGGCAGGTGCTCATGGACGAGTTCCAGGACACCAGCCCGTTGCAGTGGCAGGCGCTGCGGGCCTGGTTGTCGGCCTATGCGGGCGCGGGCGGCGGAGGCAGCGGGCGCCAGCCCCTGCAGGTCTTCCTGGTGGGCGACCCCAAGCAGAGCATCTACCGTTTCCGGCGTGCCGACCCGCGCGTGTTCGAGGCGGCCAAGGGTTTCGTCATCGAGGGGCTGGGCGGGCATTTGCTGGCCTGCGACCACACGCGCCGCAACGCGCCGGGCGTGCTGGCCTGCCTCAACCGCGTCATGGGCCAGGCCCACGGCGAGGGCGCGTTCCCAGGCTTCCGGCCGCACACCACGACCTCGCAAGACGAGGCGCGCATCCGCGTGCTGCCCAGCATCACCAAGGACGATGCCGACAACGGCGGGCAGGACCCGAGCGAAGGCCAGCGCAGCGCCCTGGACGCGGACAGCGGCTGGCGCGACAGCCTGCGCACGCCGCGCGAGCGGGCCCGCGCCACGACCAAGGCCGTGGAGGCCGCGCAATTGGCACAGGCCGTGGCCCACCTGGTGGGGCACGAGGGCGTGGCCGCCGACGACATCTTCGTGCTCAGCCGCACCCGCGCCACGCTGGCCCTGGTGGCCGAGTCGCTGGACGCGCTGGGCGTGCCCCACGTGGCGCCGAACGACACCCCGCTGACCGACACCCCCGAGGTGCGCGACCTGGTGGCGGTGGTCGAGGCGCTGGTGTCGCCCCGGCAGGATCTGGCCCTGGCCCATGCGCTCAGGAGCCCGGTGTTCGGGGTGGACGACGAGGGCCTGATGGCCCTGGCCGCCCATGCGCAAGGCAAAGCCCAGCCTCAGCCCCAAGCTCACAGCGAGGCTGCCGGCCGGGCCGGCGCCGCGTGCTGGTGGGACGCCTTGCAGGCCTGGGCGGGGTCGGGCGAGGACATCCCGTCGCCGCTGGCCCGGGCGGCGGCCTTGCTGTCGGCCTGGCGGACGCTGGGCACCCAGGTGCCGCCGCATGACCTGCTGGCCCGCATCGTCAGCCAGGGCGAGGTGCGCGAGCGCGTGGCCGCCTGCGTGCCGCCCAGCCAGCGTGCGCAGGCGCTGTGGCACATCGACGCCTTGCTGGCCCACACGCTGGAGATGGACGCCGGCCGTGACGCCACGCCTTACCGCTGGATCCGCGCGCTGCGCCAGCAAGCGCCCAGCCTGCCGGCCCGGGCCCAGGCGGGGGCGGTGCAGTTGCTGACCATCCACGGGGCCAAGGGCCTGGAAGCCCGCGTTGTGTGCATGCTGGACACCGACCCGCTGCCGCCCCGCCGTGCCAGTTACGCCCTGCTGGTGGATTGGCCGGACAACGCGCCCCACCCGGCCCGCGTGGCCTTCGTGCAGGCCGAAAGCGCGCCACCGCCCAGCCTGGCCGAGCTGCTCGATGCCGAACGTGTGGCGGCCCAGCGCGAGGAGCTCAACGCCTTGTACGTGGCGCTGACGCGGGCGCGCGAGCAGCTGGTCTTCAGCCGCTGCGTGCCCAGCCGGGCTTCGGCCAACGGGGCGCCGAGCTGGTGGCAGCGCCTGGTGGCGTCCGAGGCCATCCCTGCCGATGCCGGTCAGCCCGACGCCGTCTGGCGCCCCGGGGCTCCGGCAGACGCGCCTGCGGCGGATGCGCTTCAGGCCGACGGCCCTGGTGCCTCAGGGGAGGCGGCCCAGCCCTGGCCCGCGGCGATCCTGCCTGTGCTGCCGGCCCTGGCGGCCAAGCCGGCGCGGGAAGCGTCGCAGGAGGGGGCGAAGGAGGCGTCGCAGGAGGCGTCGTCAGGGGAGCCGCCGGATGGCAGCGACGGGACTGCCGACGCCCAAGCCGAACGGGTTCGCCTGATGGGGCAGGCCGTCCACCGTGCCCTGGAGGTGCTCACCGCCGCGCCCGTCGAGCGCCGCACCCCGGCGGGCGTGCGCCAGGCGGTGGCCGCGGCCCTGCAGGGCGTCGGCCTGGCGGCGACCGATCAGGCCGAGGCGGAGCAGCGCACGTGCGCGGTGCTGTGGCGTCCGGAGTTGCAGGCCTGGCTGGACCCGCGGCAGCTGCTGTGGGCGGGCAACGAGGTGGCCTTGTCGCACGAGGGCCAGACCCTGCGCCTGGACCGCCTGGTGGCCCGTCAGACGCCCGCAGGGCGGGAGTGGTGGGTCATCGACTACAAGCTGAACCAGCATCCCGATGCGCTGCTGCCTTACCGCCAGCAACTGCGCCGCTATGCCGAGGCGGTGTCCCGCCTGCAGCCTGGCGAGGCCGTGCACGCCGCCTTCATTTCCGGCGATGGGCAGTGGCTGCCGCTGTCGGCCGTGGGGGACCATGCGTGACATCCTGTGAGAAATGCACGAGCCTGTGAATAACGCCGCGATTCCTGTCTTTCAGAGGGCTTTGCCGGACACCGGGCTGTAGTGCAATCGCTGGTAACAAAGCGACACAGCCTCCTCGCGTCCGCCCGTCCCTCCGATCGACCCATGGCAGCTTCGCCCTCCGCACCCCCGGCGCCTGTTTCTGCGCCGCCTCCGGCGCCCGCTTCGGCAACGCCCAAGGCGGCGCCGAAGCTGTTCGGGCGTTTCGAGTTGCGTGACATGCTGGGGCGCAGCTCGGCGTCGAGCACCTGGCTGGGCTGGGACCCGCGCATCCAGCAGGAAGTGCTGCTGTGCGTGCCCCGCGCGCAGCCGAGCTCCCAGGCCGAGCGCGAGGAGTGGATCCAGGACGTGCTGTCGGCCGCGCGGCTGAAGCACCCCCGGCTGGCCGAGGTGCTGGAAGTCGGCAGCCACGACGGCTGGCCCTTCCTGACCGCCGCGCGCCAGGGCGGACAGACCCTGGCCGAGCGCCTGCAAGGCAACCCGCCGCCCACGCCGCTGGAGGTGGCCCACTGGGCTTGCGAGTTGCTCGAAGGCCTGGCCTACGCCCACGAGGCCGGGGTGGCCCACCAGGACATCGGCCTGCACACCATCGTCATCGACAAGGCGGGCCATGCCTGCGTGGCGGGGCTGGGCGTCGGCCTGGTGGCGCTGCAGCCGGGCCAGCCCCATCGCGCGCCGCGGGGTCGACAGGAAATCCGCGACACCGCCGAGCGCGACGTGCTCATGGTCGGTCTGTTGCTGCACCGCCTGCTGGCCAACCACCCGGCGCTGGACGATGCCGACCTCCACAGCGCCGCCGGCCGTGTCGGCCCGGAGATCGTGCGCCTGCCCTGGACCACGCCGCACCCGGTGCCCGAGACGCTGCGTGCCATCGTCAACCGTGCCACCGACCGCCAGCAACGCCAGCGCTACCTGAATGCGCGCACGCTGCTCAGCGCCTTGCAAGGCTGGGTCAAGACCAACTCGCTGGACGCCGGCGGGCCGCTGGCCCTGCTGCTGGACCGCCTCAACAGCGTCGGCTCCCTGCCGGGCCGCCCGCACACCGAGCGCGGCCTGATCGCCGCGCTGTCGGCCGAGAGCCTGCGCGTGGACGATTTCGTCGACGTGGTGGTGCGCAACCCGGCGCTGGTGTGGGAGCTGCTGCGCACGGTCAACACAGCCACCTTCACCAGCCACAGCGCCGACGATGGCGTGACCACGCTGTCGCGCGCGATCTTGCTGCTGGGGCAGCAGGGCATGCGCCAGGTGCAGGCCAGCGTGCGTTCCTGGCCCGGGGCGCTGTCGGCCTTGTCGAGCCTGTCACCGGAAGGCGCGCAGGCGGCCGTCCATGCGCTGGAAGACGAGTTGCGCCGCACCTGCCTGGTCGGCGCCATCGCGCGCCTGATGGCACCCTTTTCCATCCACGACGAAGAGGCCAGCGTGGCGGCCATGTCGCAGCGCCTGAGCTGGTTGCTGGTGCTCTACCACTTCCCGGAAGAGGCCGGCCAGATCCAGCGGCTGCAGCAGCCCGCGCCCGCCTCCTCGCCCGACGAGGCGCCGTCTCCGGGCATGAGCCTGGAGGCCGCGGCCGGCGCCGTGCTGGGCATCAACCTCGACGACCTCGGTGCGGCGGTGATGCGGCACTGGGGCCTGCACGATCGCCTGGTCCATGCGGCGCGCCCGCTGGGCCTGCAGCGCACCGTGCACAACCCGGTGAGCGCGGAAGACACCCTGCGCGCCGTGGCCAGCATGGCCAACGAGGTGGTCAACGCAACGCTGAAGGAAGGCCCCAAGGGCGCCGCCGCCATGCACCAGACGCACGTGCGTTACGCGCGCGCCCTGGCCCTGGGCCCCAAGGACTGCCAGCAGGCGCTGGAGCGCGCCATCCGGCTGGTGGACAACCCGCGCCCCGTGGACGCCACGGTCAGCGGGATGATGTCGCTGAACTGAGCACCGAACCGAGCCGGGGCGGTCGGCCCGGCGCGGCTCAGGCGTGGCGCAGCGCCTCGGCGCAGGCCTTCACCAGGGCCGGGCCTTCGTAGATCAGCCCGGTGTAGATCTGCACCAGGTCGGCGCCGGCATCGCGCTTGGCACGCGCGTCGGCCGCGCTCATCACCCCCCCCACCCCGATGATGGGGAAGCGCGGGCCCAGCGCGGCACGCAACTGGCGGATCACCTGGTTGCTGGCTTCCAGCACGGGGGCACCGCTCAGGCCGCCGGTTTCTTCGGCATGGGCCAGGCCCTGGACGGCCTCGCGCGAGATGGTGGTGTTGGTGGCGATGACGCCGTCGATGCCGTTCTTTTGCAGCGTCGCGGCGATCACGCCCACCTGGGTCTCGTCCAGATCGGGCGCGATCTTCACGAACATCGGCACGCTGCGGCCGTGCTGCTGGACCAGTTGCTGGCGGCGCTCCTGCAGGCGGCCCAGCAGCGCATCCAGGGCCTCGTCGCTTTGCAGCGCGCGCAGGTTCTGGGTGTTCGGGCTGGAGATGTTGACGGTGACGTAGTCGGCGTGGGGGAAGACGCCGTCCAGGCAGATCAGGTAGTCGTCGACCGCGCGCTCGATGGGCGTGGCGGCGTTCTTGCCGATGTTCAGGCCCAGGATGCCGCCGTTCTGGCGGAAGCGCGCCTGCCTGACGTTGGCCAGGAAGCTGTCGAGGCCCTCGTTGTTGAAGCCCAGGCGGTTGATGAGCGCGCGGGCCTCGGGCAGGCGGAACATGCGCGGCTTGGGGTTGCCCGGCTGGGCCTTGGGCGTCACGGTGCCCACTTCCACGAATCCGAAGCCCATGGCGCCCAGGCCGTCGATGACGCGGCCGTTCTTGTCCAGACCGGCGGCCATGCCGACGCGGTTGGGAAAGCGGATGCCGGCGATCTCGACCGGGTCATCGGTCCGGCGGTCGGCCCACAGGCAGGCCAGGGGCGTGTTCTGAAAACGTGCCAGCGCACCGAGGGTCAGGTCGTGGGCGGCTTCAGGGTCCATCTGGAAGAGGACCGACTTCGGGAAAAAATAGGGAATGAGGGCCATGGGGTGTGATTGTCGCCGATTGGCGCCCTCTGTCAGCGCACCCCCGGGGCCAGGGGGTGTGGCACACTGCCCGCCCTGTGAAGACTTCCCGAGCCCGACCTTGGACAAGATCCTGATGCAACTGGCGGCGGAACTGAAGGTCCGCCCCGCCCAGGTCAGCGCCGCAGTGCAGCTGCTGGATGGCGGCGCCACCGTGCCCTTCATCGCCCGCTACCGCAAAGAGGCCACCGACGGCCTGGACGACATCCAGCTGCGCGAGCTGGAAGCCCGCCTGGCCTACCTGCGCGAGCTCGAAGACCGCCGCACCGCCGTGCTCAAAAGCATCGAGGAGCAAGGCAAGCTCACGCCCGAGCTGCGCGCCGCCATCGAGGCCGCGCCCACGAAGCAGGAGCTCGAAGACCTCTACCTGCCCTACAAGCAAAAGCGCCGCACCAAGGGCATGATCGCCCGCGAAGCCGGCATCGAGCCCCTGGCCGACAAGCTCTTCGCCGACCCGACGCTGGACCCGCTGGCCGAGGCCACCGCCTTCCACGCGGCGCAGTCTGCCGAGGCCGGCGCCACCTTCACCGACGCGTTCGCCGACGCCTTCGCCGTGCTCGACGGCGTGCGCGACATCCTCTCCGAGCGCTGGGCCGAAGACGCCGAGCTCATCGGCAAGCTGCGCGACTGGCTGTGGGACGAGGGCCTGTTCCAGTCCAGGCTGATGTCGGGCAAGGACGAGCTCAACGCCGACGTGGCCAAGTTCCGCGACTACTTCGACTACGACGAGCCCATCCGCAGCGTGCCCTCCCACCGCGCCCTGGCCGTGTTCCGTGGCCGCGCCAACGAGATCCTGGACGCCAAGCTGGTGCTGGCCGAAGACCTGGAAGCCGCGCAGGCACAGGCCGCCGACGTTGTGAAAGACCCGAAGGCGCCGCGCCCCGTGTCCGCCGCCGAGGCCCGCATCGCCATGCACCTGGGCTGGTCGCACAAGAAGCGCCCGGGCGACGACCTGCTGCGCAAGACCGTGGCCTGGACCTGGAAGGTCAAGCTTTCGCTGAGCCTGGAGCGCGACCTCTTCACCCGCCTGCGCGAGTCGGCCGAAGCCACCGCCATCAAGGTCTTCGCCGAGAACCTGCGCGACCTGCTGCTGGCCGCCCCCGCGGGCAAGCGCGTCGTCATGGGCCTGGACCCGGGCATCCGCACTGGCGTGAAGGTGGCCGTGGTGTCCGACACCGGCAAGGTGCTCGACACCAGCACGGTCTACCCGCACGAGCCGCGCAAGGACTGGGAAGGCTCCATCCACACCCTGGCCAGGCTCTGCGCCGCGCACGGCGTCAACCTGATCGCCATCGGCAACGGCACGGCCAGCCGCGAAACCGACAAGCTGGCCGCCGACCTCATCAAGCGCCTGCTGCAGCTGGCGCCCGGTGCCGTCATCGACAAGGTGGTGGTGTCCGAGGCCGGTGCGTCGGTGTACTCGGCCTCCGAGTTCGCCAGCAAGGAGCTGCCCGAGCTGGACGTGAGCCTGCGCGGTGCGGTGTCCATCGCCCGCCGTCTGCAAGACCCCCTGGCCGAGCTCGTGAAGATCGACCCCAAGAGCATCGGCGTGGGCCAGTACCAGCACGACGTCAACCAGAGCGAGCTGGCCAAGACGCTGGACGCCGTGGTGGAAGACTGCGTGAACGGGGTGGGCGTGGACCTCAACACGGCGTCTGCGCCGCTGCTGGCGCGCGTCTCGGGCCTGAGCACGGCGGTGGCCAACAGCATCGTGCGCTGGCGCGATGCCAATGGCGCTTTCAAGAACCGCAAGCAGCTGATGGACGTGGCCGGCCTCGGCGCCAAGACCTTCGAGCAGGCCGCGGGCTTCCTGCGCATCCGCGACGGCGACAACCCGCTCGATGTGTCGGGCGTGCACCCCGAGACCTACCCCGTGGTGCAGAAGATGCTGGCCCACACGGGCAAGACGGCACAGGAGCTGGTCGGCAAGAGCGACGTGCTGCGCACGCTCAAGCCCGAGCTGTTCGCCGACGAGAAGTTCGGCGTCATCACCGTGCGCGACATCCTCGTCGAGCTGGAAAAGCCTGGCCGCGACCCGCGCCCCGACTTCAAGGTGGCGCGTTTCAACGATGGCGTCGAAGACATCAAGGACCTGAAGGAAGGCATGGTGCTGGAAGGCACGGTGTCCAACGTCGCGCAGTTCGGCGCCTTCGTCGACCTGGGCGTGCACCAGGACGGCCTGGTCCACGTGAGCCAACTGGCCCACAAGTTCGTCAACGACGCGCGCGAGGTGGTCAAGACCGGCGACATCGTCAAGGTGCGTGTGCTGGAGGTGGACCTCTCGCGCCAGCGCATCTCGCTGACGATGAAGCTGGACGCGCCTGCCGGCAAGGGGACAGGGCAGGGTGCGGGCCGCGACAACAGCTTCCGCCCGGCCGCGCGCAACGAGCGCATGGGCGGCGGAGGGGGCCGCGGCGCACCAGCCCCCTCCGGCACGGCCAGCCCGGCGCAGTCGGCGATGGCCGCGGCGTTCGCCAAGCTCAAACGTTGAGGCCCGAGGTGAGCCGCTCGCCATGCCAGACAGCGCGCGCGGGCGGCGGCGTGCGGGGCGGCGTGCGCGCATGGCTGATGCTGTGCCTGGGCTGGGTGGGCCTGCCTGTCGGGGCCCTGGCAGCCGATGGCCTGGTCTTCGATTGCCGTCCGGCGCAAGCGGCTGAATTGCCCCGCGCGATGGCGTCCTACCTGCGCGAGCTGGGCATCGACCGCAGCCTGGTCGTGCAGACGCGGTCGGCCGATGGCGTGCTGGCCTTCACGCTGGACACGGCGGCGTCCGACACCGACACGCTGACGCTGGCCCGCCGCGCGCGGCTGCAGATCCGCGAGGCGCGCGTGGCCTTGCCCACGTCGCAAGGCAAGGTGCGTCACGTGAAGACGGTGTCCAGACAGGAGATCCTGCTGGCGTTGATGCAGCATGGCCGCCAGACCCGTTTCAGTGGCGCGGCCTGCAACATCGCGGCCCTGCGCGAGCACGTGGCCTTGCGCCAGAACATCGTGGCCTGGGTGGATGAGCTGCATTGGATCTGGCCCAATGGCGGCAGCGCGACGTGGAACACCGCGCTGTGGGACAAGGGCACGCCCAGGCGCCTGGACCGCCTGGATGCGGCCTTGCTGGACGCC
The DNA here is from genome assembly GCA_022566735.1 of Pseudomonadota bacterium. GTDB lineage: Bacteria > Pseudomonadota > Gammaproteobacteria > Burkholderiales > Burkholderiaceae_C > Aquabacterium. The sequence continues at coordinate 39,276 of JADFIG010000025.1, read as the reverse complement.
ATGAGCCACCAGTCCCGGTATGCGATCGGTTGCTACACGGCGGCCAAGCTGGGCTTTGCGCAGGGCGTGCTGGACTTCTACCAGCGCGTGCTGAAGTCACCCGCCCAGGCTGCGCTGGTGCGCGAGCGCCTGCTCCACGATGCCGACCCGCTGGTGGGCATCGAGCCCGCGGCGACGTGGGCCTTCGAGGCGGACTTCGACCCCGCCACCCGCGAGCACGCGGGCAAGCTGCTCAGCCTGAGGCACGGCGTGCCGGCCAACAACTTCGTGCCGGGCGATTGGGCCTACCTGCTCAACACCGATCCCGTCAGCAGCCAGGAAACCGGCTACGAGGGCTCGAACGCGATCTACATCGGGCGGGGCCAGTTCGTCGATTTCTACGACGACAACCGCCACAGCTACACCTACGAAGAAAAGCTCGACGAGGTCTACCAGTGGCGCCACGGCGTGTTCAGCCGCTCCCGCGATGCCGCCCGCGCCCAGCCCCTGACGCCCGCCGACTACAACCGTTTGAGCGCCACGCCCGAGCAAGGCGGCCTGCTGCTGGACATCCGCCTCACGCCTTTCCTTTTTGGCCACGAGGTGCTGCCGCCACTGCCGAAGCCCGCGTCGGCCCCTTGACGCGTCTGGGCTGCGTCAGCGCGTTGAGGCGGTTGACCTGGTCCAGCCACAGCAGGGTCTCCATCTGCGCCAGGTAGCGGTGCAGGTGCTCGCCAGAGAGGGCCTGCATCAGGCTCAGGGCGCGCAGGATGAGGCGGTGCGAGTTCAGCGGCCCGGCGTTGTCCGGCCCGCGCTGCAGGGCCTGCTGCACCTGCTGTTGCGTGGCCATCTTCGACCACAGCGCGCCGAAGGCCTGCACGCTCTTGAGCGCCTGGGGGGCGCGCGCATCGCTGGTCTGGCCCAGCGCCGCATCGATGCCGCCCGGGGGCGGGTGGCCTTGGCCCTGGCGCTCCCGGATGTGGCGGTTCAGCATCGCCAAGGGGGAGGGCGTGCCGGGACGCGGCGAGGCCGCCGCCTCGTCGCCCGCTGGTCCGGCCTGCGCAAGTGGTGCGGGCGGGTTCAGGCAGTCGCCGATGGCCTGCTGCAGCCGTTGCTGCAAGATGCGCTGCACCTCCGGGGGCTGGGCGGGGATGCGCTGTGACAGCGCCTCCAGGTAGCCAAAGCGCAGCGGCTCGCGCAGGTGGACGCCCTGAGCGCGCAGGGACGCGAGCGTGGGCTCAGTCATGCCGGGCCGGGATGGGTGTCGTGGCCGGCGCAGGCACCGCGGCCGGTGGGGCGGCGCGCGGCACCGGGGCCATCTCCACGCGCCGGTTGCGGGCGCGCCCGGCCTCGTCGGTGTTCGACGCCACGGGCTGTTCGGCACCAAATGCCGCGGCGAAGACCTGGGCCGAGGGCATGCCTTCTTCGATCAGGGCGCGGGTGACGGTGAGCGCGCGCTGGGCCGACAGCTCCAGGTTGTCGGAAAAGCGCTGCCTGCTGCCCTGGATGAGGCGCTTGTCGTCGGTGAAGCCGCTGACCATCAGCATCTCGTGGCGCTCGCCCAGGTAGACGCGCAGCGGGTGCACCAGGCTGCGCAGGAGCTGGCGGCCGTCGGGGCGCAGCTCGTCGGAGCCTGCGGCGAACAGCACGCTGCCGCTGATGCCGATGCGGCCGTTGTCCAGGGTGACGCGGCCGCTGGCCAGGGGCACGGCCAGGGCATGCTCCAGCGCCATGCGGCGCTGCTCTTCCTGCTGGCGCTTGGCGACTTCCTGCTGCAGGCTGTTGACCAGGTCCATCTGCACCACCAGCACGCCCAGCAAGATGAGCACGAAGGCGCCCAGCAGGCCCGACATCAGGTCGCCGAACACCGCCCAGACGGGCGCGGTCTGCTCGACGGCGCCGTCGCTGTCGTCCAGGTCCATCATGGGGTGGCCCCTTCCTTGGCCTTGCCATGCAGGCGGCGCAGGTCCTCGACGATGCCTTGCTGGGAGGCGATGCTCAGGTCGATCACCTCGCGGGCCTGGGCGACGTAGTAGGCCAGTTGCTCGTCGCTGCGCGCCATCGATTGGCCGAGCGCCGCCTCGATGCCTTGCAGGCTCTCGACCAGGCGTTCGTTGCTGGCGCTGAACAGGTCGACGCCGCGGCCAAAGGCCTCGCCCAGGCTGGCCAGCTCGACGGCGCTGGCGGCCATGTGGGTGGCCAGCGGCGCCACCGCCGCATCGACCTGGTGGGCCTGCGCATCCAGCGCCTGGGCGAAGCGGCCACCGGCCTGCGACAGCACCTCGGTGGCGGAGGCCACCAGCGCCTCGGTGGCGGCGCGTTGCTGGCCGGCGCTGTGCTCCAGGCCGCTCAGCAGGCTGCCGAGCTGGGCCATCATGGCCGTGCGCTCGGACAGCAAGGCGTTGTCGCGTTCGCCGATCTGGCCCATCTCGCGGCGCAGCTGGGCGATGAGCTCGCTGGCGGCCTGGGGCACTTCGGCGGCGGTCTGCAGCAGGCGTCCCATGGGCGCCTCCAGCGTGGCGCCCAGGTCGGCCAGGTGGCGGGCGGCCGTGGCCTGCAGCGCGTCCAGCCGCGCGATGGCGGCCTGGCCTTGCTCGGCCTGTTGCGCGTGCAGGGCACCGAGCTCCTGACGCCAGAGTTCGGCGAGTTGCGCCATGCGCTCACCCTGGGCCTGTTGCCATCGGGTTTCGCTGTCCATGCGGCTGCGCACCAGGGCTTCGGAGTCGGCCAGCAGGCGCGTCCAGCCCTCCAGGCGCTGGGCGTCGGCCTGGGCCTGCGCGGCCTGGGCCTGCGACAGGGCCTGGCCCTGGGCGTCGAGCAGCGCCCCGGCCCCCTGGCCCAGGCTGTGCTGGAAGGCCGACAGCGCGCGGTCCAGCCCCGCCAGCAGCTTGGCATGGGCCTCGCCCTGCGCTTGCTGGGCTTGCGTCCAGGCCTGCGAGGTCTCCTGGGCCATGGATTGCCAGCGTGTGCCCAGGCCGTCGAGTTGGGCCTGGGTGGTGTCGATGAGGCGCTGGTGGCTGAGCTGAGCGGCCTGGGCGATGCCGGCCATGGCCTGCTCGACCACGGGGCGCAGGGTGTCGCTGGCGGTGCGCGCGCTGGCCACCAGGCTGTCTCGCAGCGACTGGCTGACGGCGCCGGCCAGGGCCGTGTAGGCCAGGGACACCTCGTGGTGGAACTGCTGCTGCTGCGCCTGCAGGCGCTCGCCGAGTTGCTGCGCCAGTTGCTCGCTGCGGCGCTCCAGGCCCTCGGCCAGGGCCTGCAGCCGGTCGACGACTTGCGGCATGGCCTGGGCCTGCACCTGCAGCGCCTGGAAGGTGGCCTGGCGCTGGTGGCCAGGGGTGAAGGGCTTGAAGACGGTGGCGATGCGGCCGTCGAGCAGGCGCATGGCTTCGACGCGCTCGCGGCGGCTGAGCGCGGAGATCAGGCCCAGCATGGCCGAGGCCGCCACGCCGGCCACCGAGGTGCCAAACGACATGCCCAGGCCCTTGATGGGCTCGGCCAGCGCCCCGCGGATGGTGGCCAGGTCGGCCGCACCCTCCAGCGCGAAGACCGCGCCCTTGAAGGTCACGACCATGCCCAGGAAGGTGCCCAGCATGCCCAGCATCACCAGCAGGCCCACCAGGTAGGGCGTCAGCGCCGGGCCGGGCAGGGCGGCACGTTCACCCTCGATGCGCAGGCGCACCGGGTTGTGCAGGGACTCGGGCAGGCGCTGCAGCCAGGCGCCGAGCTCGTCCGGTCCGGCGAGGGGCTGGGGGATGTCGTTCAGCGCGGTGCGCAGGGCCTCCGTGGCGCTGCGGAACAGGCGCAGCTCGTGGGCGCCCAGCAGGTAGACGACGGCGATCAGGGCGCTCATGGCCAGCGCCGTCCAGCTCGATCCGACAAAGCCCCAGGCCACCCAGGCCACGGCCAGCAGGCCGATGCTGAAGAGGACGGCGATCACGCGCTTGTTCATGTTGCTTCTCTGACTTCTGGTTGTTCTGGGGGGCGGTCCTGGGCGGCGGCCTCGGTGGCCGCTTCGATCAGCCCCGCGACGGGCTGCAGGCGCAGCTGCAATTCGGCCAGCAGCAGCTCGCGCAGGTCCTGGCGGAAGCTGTGCAGCCAGCCGCCGGGCTGCGTCCAGGCTTCGGGGTCGTCGGGGGCGGTGGCGGGGCCGCTGGCGGCGCGTTGCTGCCGGTGGGCCGCCAGCCAATGGGTGTGGCGCCGCTCCAGGTAGACGGGCACGCTGGTCAGCAATTTCTGCTCGCGCGCGCCCAGCACCTGCTCCAGCACGCCGTCGAGGGCCGCCAGCTGCCGCAGCGGCACAGGCCCCCTCGACAGCGTCTGGCGCACCTGGCCGCGCAACTTGGCCACCGCCAGTTCCATGCGCTTTTGCAGCGTCAGGTAGCGCTGGTGGTGGAGGCTGTAGCCGGTTTGCAGCGCCTGGGGCCCTTCGGCCGTCACCGAGGCACCGGCGGTGAGCATCTCCTCCAGCTCGGTGCGGGTGCGTTGCAAGGCGGCTTGCAGTGCGGGGGCATCCAGGGGCTCGGTGCGCAAGCCGCGCTGGCGGGCCTGGGCGGGGTAGGCCTCGATGGCCTGCAAGGCCCCGTCGAGCTGGACGGCATCGGCGGCGCCCAGCCACTGGCCCAGGCGCTCGGCCACGTCCTGACGCGGCGGCTCGCCATCGACCTGCGCCCAGTCATGGAGCAGGCGCGCGAGCGTCGAGCGGGGGAGGGGGCTGTGCAGGTTCATTCCCGGGGAGGGGCTGGGCAAAACCGCGTATTTTCGTTCAGGAATCGGGCGGCGCCTAGAATGCGCGCCCATGAACATCGTCGTCAGCGAAGAACTCCAGGCCTACATCGACCCCCTGACGCCCGATGAGCACGCCGCTCTGGAGCGCAGCATCCTGGCCGAAGGCTGCCGCGATGCCCTGGTGCTGTGGGGTGATCTGCTCGTGGACGGGCACAACCGGCACGGCATCTGCGTCAAGCACGGCCTGCCCTTCCAGACGGTGCAGCACCCGCATTTCAAGTCCGTCGAGGACGTGCACCTGTGGATGATCGACCAGCACCTGGGGCGCCGCAGCGTGTCGGACTTCCAGCGCGGCGTGCTGGCCTTGCGCAAGCGGGAGATCCTGGCGCAGCGGCGCGCTGTGCAGGCCCTCGACACCCAGGGCGCAGCGTCGACTGCGGCATCGGATGCCCCGACGGCATCGGCCCCGCTGGCCACGGCGGACGCGCGGGCAGATGCCTCGAACGCGGACACCGGTACGGGCAGCGGCACGGGCAGCGCCTCGGCCACGCCTTTGAAGACGCGCGCCGACATCGCCCGGGCGGCGCGGTTGAGCAACAGCCAGGTCCAGCTGATCGAGAAGATCCAGAACCAGGCCGTGCCCGAGCTGGTGGCCGCCGTGAAGGCCGGCGAGATCAGCATCAACGCGGCGGCCACGGTCGCGGGCCTGCCCGCGCAAGACCAGAAGGCCGCGGTGCTGGGCGGCAAGGACGAGCTGCGCCAGGTGGCCAAGCGCGTGCGCGAGGTGAAACGCAAGCCCGCCGACGGTGGCGCGGAGCCGGTCGCCGCGGCCCCCTGGGAAGGGGCGGATGGCGAAGCCAGCGAAGTCCAGGCCCTGCGTCAACGCGTGGCCGAGCTCCAGGCGGACAACGAGGCCCTGCGCGCCCGGGTGCGCGCGCTGGAGGCCGGGCAGCAGCCGGACCTCAGTTGGCAGCGTCCAGGCTCGCCGCCGTGAAGCTGGGGTAGCCGCTCTTGGCGAAGCGCATGGCGTGGGTGCCCACGCCGTCCTTGTGGTAGACGATCTTGACGTGGCCGCCTTGCTGGTCGAGCGTGGCGACCTCGGCGTTGTAGAGCTTGCCGTGGGCGCTGTAGCCGCCGTGGGTGACGACGCCGTTCTTGGTCCAGATGGCAGCGTGCTCCCAGCCGTGCCGGATGTCATGCCCGTGAAGCGGGCCATGGGGCGCACGGCAGGGCGGGAATCAGGTCGCGCGCCAGCGCAGCAGCCGCAGCCCGTTGAAGACGACCAGCAGGCTGGCGCCCATGTCGGCGAACACCGCCATCCACAGCGTGGCCACGCCGGCGAAGGCCAGGGCGAAGAACACGGCCTTGATGCCCAGCGCCAGCGCGATGTTCTGCCACAGCACCCGGGCGGTGGCCCGGCTCAGGCGGACGAAGTCGGCCAGCTTGCGCGGGTCGTCGTCCATGATGGCCACGTCGGCCGTCTCCAGCGCCGTGGCCGTGCCGGCCGCGCCCATGGCCAGGCCGATGTCGGCGCGCGCCAGGGCCGGCGCATCGTTGACGCCATCGCCCACCATGGCCACCTGGCCGTGCGCGGCCTTCAGGGCTTCGATGGCGGCGAGCTTGTCCTGCGGCAGCAGGCCGCCGCGGGCGTCGTCCACGCCCAGTTGCTGGCTCACGTGCCGGACCGCCTGGGCGTTGTCCCCGCTGAGCATCACGGTGCGCAGCCCCAGGGCATGCAGGTCGGCGACGGCCTGGGCCGCGTGCGGGCGCACCGTGTCGGCCACGCCCAGCACGGCCACCGGGCCGAGGGCGTGGAAGAGCACGAAGGCGGTGCGGCCTTGTGCCTCCAGCGCGGCCAGGCGGGCCAGGGCCGCGTCGCTGGCCTCGCCGCGCGGGCCCAGCTCCTGCAGCAGGCGGCCCTGGCCTAGCCACCAGGTCTGGCCGTCCACATGGGCGGACACGCCGCGCCCCGGCAACAAGGTGAAGGCCGAGGCCGGGCTGAGGTGGCCCTTGCCACGTGCCCGCCAGCCGGCCACCACGGCCTGGGCCACGGGGTGGGTGCTGGCCGCGTCCACGCTGGCGGCCAGGCGCAGGGCCTCGGCCTGGCTGACCGTGGCACCGGGCAGGGCCTCGCAGTCGGTCAGCGCCGGGCGGCCCTCGGTGAGGGTGCCGGTCTTGTCCAGGGCGATGGCGCGCAGCTGACGGCCGGCCTCCAGGAAGGCGCCGCCCTTGATGAGGATGCCGTGGTGGGCGCCCGCGGCCAGGCCGCTGACCACCGTCACCGGCGTGGACACCACCAGCGCGCAGGGGCAGGCGATCACCAGCAGCACCAGGGCCTGGTAGACCCAGGGCTGCCACAGCGTCCAGGCTTGTGCCCAGCCCAGGTCTTGGGCGGGCAGAGAGAACCCGCCCGGTGCCCCGCCCAGCGCCGCACCCAGCCAGGGGCCGAAGGCCGCCACCAGCAGCGCCACCACCACCACCACGGGGGTGTACCAGCGCGCGAACTGGTCGACGAAACGCTGGGTCGGTGCGCGCTGCGACTGGGCTTGCTGGATGGCCTGGGCCATGCGCGCCAGGGTGCCGCCGCTGGCCGTGGCCGTGCTGCGCGCTTCCAGCAGACCGTCCGCGAGGATGCTGCCGGCGTAGAGCGTGGCGCCCACCTCCTTGTCCACCGGCAGGCCCTCGCCGGTGATGGCGCTTTCGTCCAGGGCGCCGCGGCCCTGCGTGACCTCGGCGTCCAGCGGCACGCGTTCACCGGCGCGCACGCGGATGCGGCTGCCCACGGGCACCTCGGCCACCGGCAGGTTGACCCAGTCGCGGCCTGCCGGCTGCCAGACCCAGGCCACCTCGGGCGCCAGGGCCGACAGCGACTGCACGGCCTCGCGGGCGCGCTCCAGCGACAAGGCCTCGATGGCCTCGGCCAGGGCGAACAGGCACAGCACCATCGCGGCCTCCGACCATTTGCCGATCAGCAAGGCGCCCAGCACCGCCAGCGTCATCAGGAAGTGGATGTTGAGCGTGACGTGGCGCAGCGCGATCCAGCCCTTTTTCGCCGTGGGCCCGCCCACCAGGCCCATGGACAGCGCCGCCAGCGCCATCACCGGCAGGCTGGCTTCCTCGCCGCTGGCCCAGGCCACGGCCTCGGCGCCCACGGCACACAGCCCGGCGGCGGCCAGCAGCCAGCGCTGGCGGGTGGGCACGGCCGGCGGCAAGGCGTGCGGGGCCTGGTCGGCGCCCAGCAGGCGCGGCACCATGCCGATCTGCGCCAGTGCGCTTGCCAGCGGCGCGACGGCGTCCAGGCGGTGGTGCACCGTCAGCTCGCGCGCCAGCAGGTTGAAGTCCAGCCGGGCCACGCCGGCCATGGGTTCGAGCTTCTGGCGGATCAGGCGCTCTTCCGTCGGGCAGTCCATCTGCTCGATGCGGAAACGCGCGGCCTGGGTGCCCGCGGGCGCATCGGCCTGGGCGGGTGGCGGGGCGCTGTGCAGCTCGGGGGTGCAGCAGTCGCCATGCCCGTGGTCGTGGCTGTGTCCCTGGCCGGAGGCCGGGGCCGGCGCGGTGGAAGGCCTGGCGGCAGGGGCCGAGGCCACGCGGATGGGGATGACGACGGGACGGCGGGGCGGGGTGCTCATGGCGGACGGCAAAGCGGCGGTGGCGCGGGCAGGGACGCAAGGCCCCCATTGTCCCGCGGAGCACGGGCCTGCGTCCTGTGCGAGGGCATCGGCAGGCTTGCGCCACGCCCAATAATTCAACTATCATCGAAATATGGAAACCTTGGAGGCTGTCAGCCCCTTGGCGCGCCATCCGGACACCGCCCATGCACCCACCTTTGAAAGGAAAGGACGCCCCATGCCGGACAAGATCTACAACGTGCTGTTCATCTGCACGGGAAACTCATCGCGCTCCATCCTGGCCGAAGCGCTGATGAACAGCATTGGCGCCAGCAAGGGCTTCAGGGCCTACTCGGCGGGCAGCCAGCCACGGGGCGAGGTCCATCCCATGGCACTCCGGACGCTGTCTGACCATGGCATCCCGGTCGACGGCCTGCGCAGCAAGAGCTGGGACGAATTCGCCCGACCCGGCGCGCCGGAGATGGACTTCGTCTTCACCGTCTGCGACCAGGCCGCGGGCGAAGTCTGCCCGGTCTGGCCGGGGCAGCCCATGACGGCGCACTGGGGCATGCCCGATCCGGCCGCGGTGGACGGCAGCGTGGACGCGCAGGCCAAGGCCTTCCTCAACACCTTCGTGACGGTGAAGCGCCGCATCGAACTCATGATCGCCTTGCCCATGGCCAGCCTGGCGCGCCTGTCGCTGCAAAGGCAGATCGAGCGCATTGGCACGCGGGATTCGTCCAGTGCGGCGATGAATGTGCTGATCCTGTGCACGCACAACTCGGCACGCAGTGTCCTGGCCGAATGCATGCTGAACCACTGGGCCCGACGCCTGGGACGCGATGTGCGAGCCTTCAGCGCCGGCAGCGCTCCCAGCGGCCGCGTCAACCCCTTCGCGCTGGAGGCCCTGCAGAAGGCGGGCATCGACACCCGCGAGGTGAGAAGCAAGGGCTGGGACGAGTTCACGTCGCCGGATGCGCCGCCCCTGTCGCTGGTGATCACCGTGTGCGACAGCGCTGCCGCGGAGCCTTGCCCGGTCTTCTGGAGCGGCTCGGACCGCCAGCCTGTGCGGGTGCACTGGGGCTACCCCGATCCGTCGAATGCCGAAGGCGGGGATGAGGGCAAGCGCAGGGCCTTCGAGCTGACCCGCCAGGCCCTCGGCTACCGGATGCTGCAGCTGCTCGATCTGATCGAGGTGCCGGAGCTGTTCACCCACGCGGAGCCTGAGCTGGTGCAAGACGCGCTGGCCAGGATCGGTGCATCATGACCAAGGAAGGAGCTTTGACATGACCCAGATCCAGGTGTTCGATCCGGCGCTGTGCTGCAGCACCGGCGTGTGTGGCGTGGAGGTCGATCAGACCTTGGTGGATTTCTCGGCGGACGTGGCATGGGCCTCGGCGCAGGGCGCCCGCATCGAGCGGTTCAACCTTGCGCAGACGCCCATGGCCTTCGCTGACAACGCGGTGGTCAAGGACTTCCTGACCCGCTCCGGTCCGCAGGCCTTGCCCCTGATCCTGGTGGACGGGCAGATCGCGTTGGCGGGCCGTTACCCCCAGCGTGCGGAGCTGGCGCGCTGGATCGGTGCGTCCCTGCCTGCCGAGCCCGCTGCCGCGGCAGGGGGCTGCTGCGCCGGCGGGGCCTGTGGCTGAGATGGCCTGCGCTCCTGCCATGCGCTTCCTGGCGGACGCCCCCCGCTTCCTGTTCTTCACCGGCAAGGGCGGGGTGGGCAAGACCTCCCTGGCCTGTGCCACGGCGGTCCACCTGGCGGAGGCGGGGCGGCGTGTGCTGCTGGTCAGCACCGATCCGGCTTCGAACGTGGGCCAGGTGTTCGGCACGCGCATCGGCAACCAGCTCACGGCGATCCCCGCCGTGCCGGGCCTGTCCGCCCTGGAAATCGACCCGCAGGCGGCCGCCCAGACCTACCGCGACCGCATCGTGGGTCCGGTGCGCGGCGTGCTGCCCGAGGCGGCCGTGCGCAGCATCGAGGAGCAACTCTCGGGTGCCTGCACGACCGAGATCGCGGCTTTCGACGAGTTCACGTCGCTGCTGATCGACGGGCCCTTGACCCACGACGTCGACCACGTCGTCTTCGACACGGCCCCCACCGGCCACACCATCCGCCTGCTGCAGTTGCCGGGCGCATGGAGCGGCTTCCTGGAGGCGGGCAAAGGCGATGCATCCTGCCTGGGGCCGCTGGCGGGCCTGGAAAAACAGCGCGCGCAATACAAGGCCGCCGTGGATGCGCTGGCCGACGGCGCGCGCACCCGGCTGGTCCTGGTGGCGCGGCCGCAGCCATCCTCGCTGCGCGAGGTGGCCCGCACCCATGAGGAGCTCGCGGCCATCGGCCTGAACCAGCAGGTGCTGGTGATCAATGGCGTGATGCCCGCACAAGAGGCGGCCCTGGACCCCCTGGCGGCGGCCATCTGCGCGCGCGAGCGCGCCGCCCTGGCCGGGATGCCGGCCGTGCTGCACACGCTGGCCTGCGACCAGGTGCCGCTCAAGGCCTTCGACCTGGTGGGCCTGCCCGCGCTGGGCCGGCTGCTGGAGGATGCGCCAGGGGCGGCTTCGGGCGCAACCCTCCACGGTGCCCCGAACGGCGCGCCCCAGGCCGATGCGTCGCCAGGCGGGCCGACACCGCTGCCGCCGTCCCCCACGCTGGCCTCGCTGGTGGACGACATCGCCGCCGATGGCCATGGCCTGGTCATGCTGATGGGCAAGGGCGGTGTGGGCAAGACCACCATCGCTGCCGCGGTGGCGGTGGCCCTGGCGCAGCGCGGCCTGCCGGTGCACCTGACCACCTCTGACCCCGCGGCCCACCTGATCGAGACCCTGCACGGCTCGCTGGCGCAACTCACCGTCAGCCGCATCGACCCGCAGGCCGAAACCGAGCGCTACCGCCAGGACGTGATGCGCACCAAGGGCGCCAGGCTGGACGACGCGGGCCGCGCCTTGCTGGCCGAGGACCTGCGCTCGCCCTGCACCGAAGAGATCGCCGTCTTCCAGGCCTTCTCGCGCATCATCCGCGAAGCCGGTCGCAAGTTCGTGGTGATGGACACGGCGCCGACGGGGCACACCTTGCTGCTGCTGGATGCCACCGGAGCCTATGACCGGGAGATCCAGCGGCAGATGGGCGGCAAGGGCCTGCACTTCACCACGCCGATGATGCAGTTGCGCGACCCGAAACAGACCAAGGTGCTGCTCGTGGCCCTGGCGGAAACCACCCCGGTGCTGGAGGCCGCCAGCCTGCAGGACGACCTGCGCCGGGCTGGCATCGAGCCTTGGGCCTGGGTGGTCAACCACAGCGTGGCCGCAGCGGGGCCGACCTCGCCCTTGCTGTGCCAGCGCGCCCGACACGAGTTGGCCCAGCTCGATGCCGTGGCCCACCGCCATGCCCGCCGCCATGCCGTCGTGGCCCTGCAAAGCGACGAGCCCGTGGGCGTGGCGCGCCTGTCGGCATTGGCGTCCCCACCTGACAGGGTCTGAGGGCTCAGCGCGCGCGGCGCACAAAGCGGGCCGGCTGGCCCAATTGCTGCCGGTAGGCCGAGGGCGTGACGCCGCGCCAGCGCCGGAAGGCCTGGATGAAGGCCGAGAGGTCGTGGAAGCCGAGCAGCTGGGCGATCTCCTTGTCCGGGCTTTCGGCCGTGGACATCAGCTCCGTGGCCAGGGTGTGGCGCACCTCGTCGACCAGGTCGCGGAAGGTGGTGCCTTCGGCCAGCAGGTGGCGGCGCAGCGTGCGTGGCGTGACGCACAGCGCATCGGCCACGGCGACCATGTCGGGCATCTGCGAGGGGCTCTGCAACAGGCGGTTGCGCACCTTGGCGGCCACGCCGCTGCGGGCCTGGCGTTGCTGCAGCAGCTCGCGGCACAGGTCCTCGCACAGGGCGGCGGTGTGCTCGTTGGCCTGCGGCAGGGGCATGTCCAGCACGCTGGCGCGGAACACCGCCTGGTGGGCACTGGCGTGGTAGCGCGGTTGCACACCGAAGTGCTCGGCCACCAGCTCGGCATGCGGTGGCGGCGGGCCCTTGAAGCGCAGCTCCTGCAGCGGGATGTGGACGTGGAAGAGGTCTTTTTGCAGCGTCAGGATGGCCGCGGCATCGCGCTCCACCACGAAGCGGCGCACGGTGGCGGGCACCTCCAGGTCCTGCAGGGTGAAGGTGGCCTGGCCATCGCGCTCGTCCATGGTGATGTGGGTGAAGGCGTGGGTGAGGTTGAGGTAGCGCAGCGCCAGCTGGGCCGCGCTGCGCAGGTTGGGGCTGCTGACCAGGGCGTAGCCCCAGATGCCATAGGTGGTCAGGCGGTAGCGGGTGGCCGCCTGCAGGCCCAGCCCGGGCACGTGGGGCAGGCGCTGCACGAGGCGCTCGATGAGGGCGAGTTCGGCCGTGGCCGCCACCTCGCCCTTGGGGTCGTCCAGCAGGGCCTGGCTCAGGCCCGTGCCGTCCAGCAGGCTGGCGGTGTCCAGGCCGTGATCGCGCGCCAGTTGCACCAGCAGGCACACCCCGGCCGTGCTGCGCGGGAAGTTCCAGCTGGCATGGGCGTGGGCCTCGCCCAAGGGCCGGGCCAGCGAACTGCGGAGGGGGCTGCGGAGGGTGTCGGGCATGCGGCGCATGGTAGGCAGGGCAGGGCGGGGGGCGGTGGGGCTGTCCCCGGGGACTGGGTGCGTGTCCCATTTCAACATTGGCGCGGCCTGCGCGAACTCCTAGCATTCCCTGCCATGGACACACGCACCGCCCCCGCCATCCCCTCCAGCTCCTCCGTGTTGCACACCCTCATCGTCGGCGCCGGCTTCGGTGGCATCGGCATGGCCATCGCGCTGCAGCGCCAGGGCGTGCGCGAGGTGCTGATCTGCGAGAAGGCGTCGGACGTGGGCGGCTGCTGGCGCGAGAACACCTACCCCGGCGCGGCCTGCGACGTGCCCTCGCACCTCTACTCCTTCTCCTTCGCGCCCAAGCCGGACTGGTCGCGCAAGTACGCACCGCAGCCCGAGATCCTGGCCTACCTGCGCGAGGTGGTCGCACGCCACGGCCTGGCGCCCTGGCTGCGCCTGAACACCGAGGTGAGCGAGCTGCGCTACCTGGAGGGCGAGGGCGAAGGCGAGGGCGGCAAAAGCGACAAAAGCGGCGTTTGGGAAGCCCGCCTGGACGATGGCCAGACCCTGCGCGCGCGCTTCGTCGTCACCGCCTGCGGGCAGCTGAGCAAGCCGCTGATGCCGCGCATCCCCGGCATGGACAGCTTCGCCGGCGTGGCCTTCCACTCGGCCCGATGGCGCCATGACGTGGACCTGCGCGGCAAGCGCGTGGCCGTGATCGGCACGGGCGCCAGCGCCATCCAGTTCATCCCGCAGATCGCGCAGCAGGCCGCCCAGGTGACGGTGTTCCAGCGCTCGGCGCCCTACGTCATCCCCAAGCCCGACCGGCCTTACCGCGCCTGGGAGCAGCGCCTGTTCGCCAGCGTGCCGCTGCTGCAACGCCTCAGCCGTGGCTGGATCTACCTCAGCCACGAGGCCCGCGCCCTGGCCTTCACCCGCATGCCCTGGCTGATGGCGCCCTACCGCCTGGGCTTCGAGCGCAACCTGCGCCGCCAGGTGCCGGACGCGGCCCTGCGCCAGCGCCTCACGCCCGATCACCCGCTGGGCTGCAAGCGCATCCTGATCTCCAACGACTTCTACGCGGCCATGGGCCGCCCCAACGTCGAGTTGGTGAGCGAGGGCGTGGCGGCCATCGAACCGCAGGGTGTGCGCGCGAAGGACGGCCAGTTGCACGCCGCCGACGTGATCGTCTACGGCACGGGCTTCGCGGCCACCGAGTTCCTCACGCCGATGCGGGTGAGGGGCCGCGGCGGGCTGGACCTCCACGCCCAGTGGCAAGGGGGCGCCCAGGCCTGGCTGGGCATGGCGGTGTCGGGCTTCCCCAACCTCTTCATGCTCTACGGGCCCAACACCAACCTGGGCCACAACTCCATCGTCTACATGCTGGAGAGCCAGATCGAGCACGTGGCGCGCTGCATGCGCGGCCTGCAGCAGCGCGGCCAGGCGTCGATGGAGGTGCCGCCGCAGACCGAATCGGCCTTCAACGCCCGGCTGCAGGCGCTGATGCGCCGCACCGTGTGGTCGGCCGGCTGCACCAGCTGGTACCAGACCGCCGACGGCCGCAACCCGGTCAACTGGCCGGGCTTCACCATCAGCTACCGCTGGCTGACGCGGCGCGCGGGCCTGAAGGACTACGTCTTGCGCTGAGCTATCCTCACAGGCCTCATGAAGGCATTGCACATCCACGTGGGCGAACGCGCCCGAGCGCACATCGCATCCCAGGGCCTGCGGCCGCAGGACGTCCGCCTGGTGCCGGCCGCTGCCGGGGGGCCCAAGGGCCTGATGCTCACCCACTTGGACCAGCACCTCTTCGGCCGCTGGCTGCCCACGGGCGGCCACACCGTGCACCTGGTGGGGGCCTCCATCGGGGCCTGGCGCATGGCCACGGCCGCCATGCCCGACCCGGGGCGCGCCTTCGCCGACCTGGCGCACGGCTACATCCACCAGCACATCGAGCCCGAACCGGGCCGCCAGATGCCCTCGGCCGCGCGCATCACCGCCGGCTTCACGCAGACGCTGCAGGACTTCTTCGGGCGCGATGTCGAGGCCCTGCTGAGCCACCCCCGCTGGCGATTGCACGTGCTCACGGCCAAGGGCCGCCAGATCCTGCGGCGCAACACGCTGGCGCGCACCGCCGCGGGCTTTGCCGGTCTGGCGCTCACCAACGCGCTGTCGCGCCAGGCCGTGGGCCTGTTCCTGGAGCGGCATGTGTTTTCCTCGCCGGGCGAAGCCCTGCCGGTGCCGCTGCGCGACCTGCCCACCCAGCAGCTGCCGCTGACGCCGGAGAACTTCCTGCCGGCCATGCTGGCGTCCTGCAGCATCCCCTTCATGCTCGAAGGCGTGCCCCACATCCCCGGGGCGCAACCCGGCGCGCATTGGGATGGTGGCCTGGTGGACTACCACGTGCACTGGCCTTACAACCAGATGGACGGCGGCCTGGTGCTCTACCCGCATTTCCAGCGCCAGGTGGTGCCCGGCTGGCTGGACAAGGGCCTGAGGTGGCGCCACCGGGCCACGCCGGCGCTCAGCAACATGGTGCTGCTGTGCCCCAACCCCGAGTGGGTGCGCACGCTGCCCGGCGGCAAGCTGCCCGACCGCACCGACTTCAAGGCCCTGCTGCCTGCCGAGCGCATGCGGGTGTGGTCCGAGGCCGTGGCGCAGGCCGAGCAGCTCTCCGAAGAATGGCAGCAGTGGCTGGACGATGGCTGCCCGGCGGACGTGCTGCAGCCGCTGTGATCGCCCCCTGACCTCGGGCTGACACGCCCCACTGGCTACACTGTCAGCCATGTCTTCAGACCCGATCCTCGCCCTGTTGCTGATCGCGGCCCTGATTGCCGCCAGCGCTTTTTTCTCCATCTCCGAGCTGGCCGTGGCGGCTTCGCGCCGCGTGCGCCTGCGCCAGCTGGCCGACCAGGGCGAGTGGCGCGCCCAGCGTGTGCTGGCCGTGCAGGACGACCCCGGCGACTTCTTCACCGCCATCCAGATCGGCATGAACGCCGTGGCCATCCTCGGTGGCGTGGTGGGCGAGGGCGCCTTTTCGCCGCTGGCCACGCGCCTGTTACAGGCCTTGCACGTGGACGCGGCCTACGTCGACACCAGCGCCTCGGTGCTGTCCTTCGTGCTGGTCACCAGCCTGTTCATCCTGCTGGCCGACCTCTTTCCCAAGCGCCTGGGCATGATCGCGCCGGAGCAAGTCGCGCTGCGCGTGGTCGGGCCCACGCTGGTCTTCCTGTCGGGCGTGCGGCCGCTGGTGTGGTGCTTCAAGCGCCTGACCGATGTGCTGTTCAAGCTCTTCGGTCTGCCCGACCGCCGCGACGAGGCCGTCACCTCCGACGACATCCTGGCCATGGCCCAGGCCGGCACCGACGCCGGGGTGCTGGCGCCCACGGGGCAGCAGGTCATCGAGAACGTCTTCGAGCTCGACACCCGCCTGGTCACCAGCGCCATGACGCCGCGCGACCGCATCGTCCACCTGCTGCTCGACGACAGCGAGGCCCTGATCCGCGCCCGCATCGAGCAGTTCCCGCACTCGACCTACCTGGTCTGCGACGGCGACATCGACCACGTGGTCGGCTACGTGGACTCCAAAGACCTGCTCAGCCGGGTCTTCAACGGCCAGCCCATCTCGCTGCAGGCGCCCGGCCTCATCAAGAAGGCGCTGATCGTGCCGGAACGCATCAGCCTCTCGGAGGTGCTGCAGCAGTTCCGCCAGGCCTTCGAGGACTTCGCCGTCATCCTCAACGAGTACAGCCTGGTGGTGGGCATCATCACCATCAACGACGTGATGAGCACGGTGATGGGCAGCCTGGTGGCGCCCATGGACGACGAGCAGATCGTGCAGCGCGATGCCGACTCCTGGCTGATCGACGGCGCCACGCCCATCCCGGACGTGCTGCGCGCGCTCGACCTCGACCAGCTGCCGCAGCAGGACGAGTACGAGACCCTGGCCGGCTTCATGATGGTGATGCTGCGCCGCATCCCGCGCAAGACCGACAAGGTCAGCTGGGGCGGCTGGCGCTTCGAGGTGCTCGACGTGGACAGCTACCGCATCGACCAGGTGATGGTCACCCGGGAGGCGCCGAGCGAGGCCTCACCGACCTGATCTGGCCGGCGAGCCCCATCAGCGCACAATCAACTCACATCGAGGCTTCGAGCAAGGCGCGGTACTCGTCCGCCGTGGCGATGCGCGGGTTGGTCTTGTGGCAGTGGTCGGCCAGCGCGCCGGTGATGACCTTGTCGAACCAGGCGCGTTCCACACCCAAGGCGGCCAGGCCGGTGGGCAGGCCCAGGCGGGTGTTCATGTCTTTGATCGCCGCAGGGATGTCGCCCTGCGAGCCCAGGCCCATGGCGTGGGCCATGCGGGCCAGGCGGCGGTCCTTCTGCATGGATTCGGCCTCGGCGTTGAAGGCGACCACGGCGGGCAGGAACATGGCGTTCAAGGTGCCGTGGTGCAGCTTGGGGTTCACGCCGCCCAGGCTGTGGCTGAGGCTGTGCACCGCGCCCAGCCCTTTCTGGAAGGCCATGGCGCCCTGCATGGAGGCGCTCATCATGTTGAGGCGGGCCTCGCGGTCGGAGCCGTCTTGCGTCGCGCGCTCGATGTGGGCCCAGGCGCGCTCCAGGCCGTCGAGCGCGATGCCATCGGCCGGCGGATTGAAGGCCGCCGACATGAAGGTTTCCATGCAGTGGGCGATGGCGTCCATGCCAGTGGCGGCGGTCAGCAGCGGGGGCAGGCCGAGGGTGAGCTCGGGGTCGAGGATGGCGGCCTTGGGCATCAGGTTCCAGGAGTGGAAGCCCAGCTTGCGGCCGTCGTCGACGATGACGATGGCGCCGCGCGCCACCTCCGAGCCGGTGCCCGCAGTCGTCGGCACGGCGATCAGCGGCGCGGCCTGCGGCGTGATCCTGGGCGAGCCGCCTTCGATGGTCGCGTAGGTGGTCAGCGGGCCCGGGTGCGTGGCCATGATGGCCAGGCCCTTGGCCAGGTCGATGCTGGAGCCGCCGCCCACGGCGATCAGGCCGTCGCAGCCCGAGGCCTGCCAGACCTCGTGCGCAGCGCGCACCGAGGCCTCGGTCGGGTTGGGCGGGGTCTGGTCGAAGACGGTGACGGGCAGGTCGGCCAGGGCGTCCAAGGCCTTTTGCAAGACGCCCGCGGCACGCACGCCCGCGTCGGTCACGACCAGGGGGCGGCGGATGCCGATGCGTTCGCACTCGCTGGCCAGCAGGCGCACGGCGCCGAACTCGAACTGGATCTGGGTCAGGTAGAGGATGTTCGACATGGACGGGGGCCGCAAGGGCAGGTGGGGGCAGGGAAGCTGAGGGGAGCGCGGTTCATTATGCCGAGCGGGTGGCCCTGGCCATGTCGGGGAAGACCTCGTTGCACGCACCGCATCCATCCCCCGGGAATTGGGGGAGGCCCGTTGGTTTCCAGGGCCAAGGCCGTGCCAAGTCCGCCGCGCTGACATACCATACGCGCCTGTTGATGAAACGAACGTTTGAAACGTTCGTACCGGTTCCTGCTCTGGAGACCCCACCCATGGCACAGGTTGCCCCCCGCCTGTCACCCGCCGACACCAAGACCCGCATCCTGGACGCGGCCGAGTCGCTGTTCATTGCCGGCGGCCACGATGCCATGTCCATGCGCCAGATCACCAGCGCGGCGGGCGTCAACCTGGCCGCGGTGAACTACCACTTCGGCAGCAAGGACGCGCTGATCCAGGCCGTGCTGGCGCGCCGCCTCGATGCCCTGGACGCCCAGCGCCTGGCCATGCTCGACGCCTTCGAGTCCGCTCTGGGCGAGCGCCTCACCTGCGAGCACGTGCTGGTGGCGCTGTTCTTGCCGGCGGTGCGCATCTTCCGCAGCGATGCGCCCATGGCCGACCGCTTCCTGCACTTCCTCGGGCGGGCCTACACCGACCCGTCGCCCGTGGTGCGCGATTTCATCCAGACCCACTACACGCAGACGCTGGGGCGCTTCTTCTTCGCCTTCCAGCGCACCCTGCCGGAACTCAGCCGCGAGGACCTGGGCTTTCGCCTGCACTTCGCCATGGGCGCGCTGTCGGGCATCCTGGCCGGTGGCAACACCCAGCGCCTGATCCGCGATTTCACCCAGCAGCAGGGCGACCACGAAGCGGTCATCCTCTCGCGTCTTTCGTCCCTGATGGTGGCCGCGCTCAAGGCGCCGCTGCCGGGCCCGGCCGATGCCAGCCTGTTCGGCGCCATGGTGGCCCTCCCCGGCGTGGCCGACATCGGCGGCGCCGCAGCGTCCGCAGAGGCCCCCACGGTGTCGCCCACCGAGGCCACCCCGGGCTGAACCCGTTCCCACCCGATTTGCCGTGATCAGGCGATGGGCCTGATCGTTCCCGCAACCAGGCCCGCGCCGGACTGTGCACGTCCCCAGGCCACCTCACCGCGAAAGCCCGCCATGAAAGACGGATACATCGACTTTGCCAACTCCAACATGGGGGCCAAGCTGGTCAACGCCCTGGGCCTGCCCAAGCCGCTGCCGCTGGAGCGCTACCAGCCGGGTCAGCCGGTCGTCAAGGGCACGGTGCTGGTGGGCGGTGGTGGCGAGCCGCAGTTGCTGGAGGCCCTGGCCGGTGTGTTCCACCGCATCGGTGCCCAGACCCTGGCCCACGAGCGCCTGCCGCAATGGGTGGCCGTGGCCAACCGCGCCGGCCTGACCACGGGCCGCTGGGGCAGCAACGGCCAGCCCGGCGAGAAGGTCAAGGCCCTGGTGTTCGATGCCACCGGCCTGACCGATTCCACCCAGTCGGATGCGCTGTACTGGTTCTTCCACGACGCTGCACGCTCGCTGCTGCCCTGCGGCCGCGTCGTCGTGCTGGGTCGCCCGCCTGAAGGCTGCAGCTCGCCGCGCCAGGCCACCGTGCAGCGCAGCCTGGAAGGCCTGACCCGTTCGCTGGGCAAGGAGCTCAAGAAGGGCAGCAACGCCCAGCTGGTCTACGTGGCCGAAGGTGCCGAGGGCCAGATCGAGTCCACCCTGCGCTTCTTGCTGTCGCCGCGCTCGGCCTATGTGTCGGCGCAGGTCATCCGCATTGGCCAGGCCTTGGGCGAGACCCCCACGCCGGCCGATTGGGACCAGCCCCTGGCCGGCAAGAAGGTGCTGGTGACCGGCGCCTCGCGCGGCATCGGTGCGGCCATCGCCGAGTGCATGGCCCGTGACGGCGCCCACGTCATCGCCCTGGACGTGCCCCAGGCCCAGGAAGGCCTCGACGAGGTGGCCAGGAAGATCGGTGGCACCGCCCTGGCGCTGGACATCGGCTCGCCCGAAGCCCCGCAGAAGCTGGTCGAGGCCGCGCAGGCCGACGGCGGCTGGGACGTGGTCGTGCACAACGCCGGCATCACCCGCGACAAGACCATCGCCAACATGAAGGAGCACCTCTGGCAGCTGGTGGTCAACGTCAACCTGTCGACGCAGGAGCGCATCAACGAGGCCCTGGTCGCGTCGGGCGCGCTGAAGGCCGGCGGGCGCATCGTCTGCGTCTCGTCCATCTCGGGCATCGCCGGCAACATGGGCCAGACCAACTACGCGCTCTCCAAGGCCGGCGTGATCGGCATGGTGCAGGCCAGCGCCCCGATCTTCGCCAGGCAGGGCATCACCATCAACGCCGTGGCCCCGGGCTTCATCGAAACCGCCATGACCGCCGCCATCCCCTTCGCCATCCGCGAAGCCGGCCGCCGCATGAACGCCATGAGCCAGGGCGGCCAGCCCGTGGACGTGGCCGAGGCCATCGGCTGGTTCGCCAGCCCGGCGTCCAGCGGCATCACAGGCAACGTGATCCGCGTGTGCGGCCAGAGCCTGATTGGCGCGTGAGCCGCACCGCGATTGCACAGGCACACCGCCCATGAAAATCATCGAAGTCAAGCAACTCCCCAGTGCGATCGCACTCAACCTGGGCGCCTTGCGCTCCAGCGGCAAGCGCCCGGGCGTGGTCGAGGCCCTGCCCGAGGTCACCTACGTGCGCCCCACCGTGCTGGTCGACGCCAAGCGCGTCGAGGCCTACGCCAAGGTCTGCGGTTTCGGCAAGGCACACGGCGTGCCCATGCTGTTCCCGCACCTGGACGCCTTCCCGCTGGCCATGATGCTGTTCGGCTCGCGGCGCTTTCCCTGGCCGGCCATGGGCCTGGTGCACCTGGCCAACAGCGCGCGCTTGCTGCAGCGCATCGACGTGGGCGACACCCTGCGCATCGAGGTGCGCACCGGCGAGCTCTACCGGCACGACAAGGGCCAGGCGTTCACGCTGCACGCCCGCGCCCTGCGCGACGGCGAGCCGGTGTGGGAGAGCACATGGACGCTGCTGCGCCTGGGCGTGCGCCAGCCCAGGGGCGAGCCCTACGTCAGCAAGTTGACCGACGACCGCCCGCTGTCGCACCAGGCCGACTTCTACGCCGGCGCCAGCATCGGCCGCAGCTACGGGCGCGTGTCGGGCGACATCAACCCCATCCACCTCTCGGCGCTGACGGCCAAGTTCCTGGGCTTCCGCAAGGCGATTGCCCACGGCATGTGGACCAAGGCCCGCGCCCTGGCCACGCTGATGCCGCGCGAGGCGGTCGCACGCGCCGAGGTCGACGTCGAGTTCAAGACCCCCTTGTTCCTGCCCGCACGGGCCTCGCTGTGGGTGGCCCGCAGCGAAGACGGCGCGCTCTTCGAGGTCCGCAATGCCAAGGGCGACAAGCCCCACCTGCGCGGCCGCGTCACGTACTGAACCTTCCTGAATCCACCTGCATCCCTGAAAGGCACCTGCCCATGAACACCATCCGCCGCGTCGCCATCCTGGGTGGCAACCGCATCCCCTTCGCCCGCTCCAACACCGCCTACTCGAACGTCTCCAACCAGGACATGCTGACGGCCACCTTCCAGGGCCTGGTCGACCGCTTCAACCTGCATGGCCAGCGCCTGGGCGACGTGGCCGCCGGTGCCGTGATGAAGCACAGCCGTGACTTCAACCTGGTGCGCGAGTCGGTGCTGTCGACCACGCTGTCGCCCGAGACGCCGGCCTACGACCTGCAGCAGGCCTGCGGCACCGGCCTGGAGGCCATCATGCTGGTGGCCAACAAGATCGCGCTGGGCCACATCGAGTGCGGCATCGGCGGTGGCGTGGACACCACCTCGGACGCGCCCATCGGCGTCAACGAGAAGATGCGCAAGATCCTGATGGAGGCCAACCGCGCCAAGGGCACGATGGCCCAGCTCAAGGTGCTGTCCAAGATCCGCCCCAGCATGCTGGTCAAACCGGCCATCCCCAAGAACGGCGAGCCGCGCACCGGCTTGTCCATGGGCGAGCACGCCGAGCTGATGGCCCGCGAGTGGGGCATCGCCCGCGAAGACCAGGACCAGCTGGCCGTGGCCAGTCACGCCAACCTGGCGCGCGCCTACAAGGACGGCTTCTTCGCCGACCTGATCACGCCGTTCAAGGGCGTCACCAAGGACAACAACCTGCGCGAGGGCCTGAGCATCGAGAAGCTGCGCTCGCTCAAGCCCTGCTTCGACAAGAAGATCGCTCCGGGCCAGGGCACGCTGACCCCGGGCAACTCCACGCCGCTGACCGACGGCGCCTCGGCCGTGCTGCTGGCCAGCGAGGACTGGGCCCGCGAGCGCAACCTGCCGGTGCAGGCCTGCATCACCTTCAGCGAAGTCGCCGCCGTGGACTTCTTCAACAAGAAGGAAGGCCTGCTGATGGCGCCGGCCTATGCCGTGCCGCGCATGCTGGCCCGCGCTGGCATCACACTGCAGGACTTCGATTTCTATGAAATTCACGAAGCCTTCGCCGCGCAGGTGCTGTGCACGCTCAAGGCCTGGGAAGACCCGAAGTACTGCAAGGAGCGCCTGGGCCTGGACCAGCCGCTGGGCAGCATCGACCGCAGCAAGCTCAACATCAACGGCTCTTCGCTGGCGGCCGGCCACCCCTTCGCGGCCACGGGCGGGCGCATCGTCGCCACGCTGGCCAAGATGCTGGCGCACAAGGGCTCGGGCCGCGGCCTGATCTCGATCTGCGCGGCCGGTGGCCAGGGCGTGGTGGCGATCCTGGAGCGCTGAGCCCGGGCCGCCATGCGAGGGCAGGGGGCGTGTTCGCACTGAGCGCGCTGCCTGGCCCGCGTTGCTAAACTGGGTGTTCAAGAATGAGACAAGCCGAGTCCACCGAGGCGACGGCACACGAGGAGACCACGATGAGCCAGACCGCAGCCGCCGCTGCCCACGCCGGGCAGTCCATCGTCAACCCGGACGGGTCCACCCAGCGCATCTGGTTGTCGTCGTATGTGCAGGGCGTGGCCCACGACATCGACGTCAACAAGTACCAGTCGCTGACGCAGTACTTCGACGAGTGCATCGCCAAGTTCCGCGACCGGCCGGGCTTCGTGAGCATCGGCACGGAGATGTCCTTCGAGCGCCTCGACCGCTTGGTCAAGGCCTTCGCGGGCTACCTGCAAAGCCAGGGCATCAAGAAGGGCGACCGGGTGGCCATCATGCTGCCCAACACCTTCCAGTACCCGGTGTGCCTGTTCGCGGTGTTGCGCATCGGCGCCATCGTGGTCAACGTCAACCCGCTCTACACGGCGCGCGAGCTCAACCACCAGCTCAAGGACAGTGGCGCGGAGACCATCATCGTGATGGAAACCTTCGCCCGCACCCTGCAGGAGGCCATGCCCGGCACCCAGGTCAAGCGCGTGGTGCTGACGCAGATCGGTGACCTGCTGTCCGATGGCTTCATCAACCTCAAGGGCCGGCTGCTGAACTTCGTGCTGCGCAAGGTGCAGAAGATGGTGCCGCCCTACAGCCTGCCCCGTGCCATCTGGATGCGCGATGCGCTCAAGGCCGGCGCCGCCCACAAGCTGCAGCCGGTGAAGGTGCAGCCCGACGAACTGGCCTTCCTGCAGTACACCGGCGGCACCACCGGCGTGGCCAAGGGCGCCATGCTGACCCACCGCAATGTGCTGGCCAACTGCCAGCAGGCCCTGGCATTCGCCGAGGGGCAGCTGACGGGTGAATCGGAGACCGTGGTCACGCTCATCCCGATGTACCACATCTTCTCGCTGACCGTGAACGGCCTGATCTTCATGGGCCTGGGCGGGCGCAACATCCTGATCGCCAACCCGCGCGACACCAAGCGCGTGATGATGATGCTCAAGAACGAGAAGTTCTCCGGCATCAGCGGCGTCAACACCCTGTTTGCCTCCTTCCTGGACGACCCGGACTTCCGCAAGCTGGACTTCTCCAGGCTCAAGCTGCCCATCGCGGGCGGCATGGCCCTGCAGCGCAACGTGGCCGAGCGCTGGAAGGAAGTCACCGGCCAGGCCATCGTCGAAGGCTACGGCCTGACGGAATGCTCGCCCATCGTGACGCAGGCGCCGGTGGACATCCACAAGCCGCGCCCGACCTTCACCGGCTCCATCGGCGTGCCCGTGCCCGGCACCGAGGTGCGCTGCCGCCGCGAAGACGGCTCCTGGGCCGACATCGGCGAGCCCGGCGAGCTGTGCGTGCGTGGCCCGCAGGTCATGAAGGGCTACTGGAACCGCCCTGAAGAAACCGCCAAGGTCATCGACCCACAAGGCTGGCTGGCCACGGGCGACATCGCCGTGATGGACGAGAAGGGCTTCCTCAAGATCGTGGACCGCAAGAAGGACATGATCCTGGTGTCGGGCTTCAACGTCTATCCCAACGAGATCGAGGATGTGGTCGCCATGCACCCCGACGTCAAGGAGGTGGCCGCGGTGGGCGTGCCCGACGATGTCGCCGGCGAGCGCGTCAAGGTCATCGTGGTGCCGCGCCATCAAGGTCTGACCAAAGAATCGGTGCTGGAGCATTGCCGCAAGAACCTGACGGGCTACAAGATCCCGCGCATCGTCGAGTTCCGCGACACCGAGCTGCCCAAGACCCCGGTGGGCAAGATCCTGCGCCGCGAGCTGCGCTGAACCTGCACCTGGAACCCACCAGCCGAGCCGATCCGCCGAGTCCCTCTGCCCCCCGCCCGATGACCCAGCCCGATGACCCAGCCCGCCGACTTCCGCTTCCACCACCGCCTGCGCGTGCGCTGGGTGGAGGTGGACGCCCAGCAGGTGGTCTTCAACGGCCACTACCTGACCTACCTGGACGTGGCGGTCAGCGAGTTCTGGCGCACGGTCGGCCTGCCGTACCCGGACGCGATGCGGCACGTGGGTGGCGACATCTTCGTGCGCCGCAACACCCTGGCGTACCACGCCCCCGCGCGGCTGGACGACTGGCTGGACATCGGCATGCGCTGCGAGCGCATCGGCACCTCGTCGATCACGCTGAACTGGGCCGTGTGGTCGCAGGGCCGCCTGCTGGTCACCGGCGAGGTGGTCTACGTGTTCACCGACCTGGCCAGCGGCCGTTCGGCGCCGGTGCCCGCCAGCCTGCGCGCCCCACTCGACGCGCACGAGCAGGGCCAGCCCGTCACGCGGCTGCGTTGCGGCAGTTGGGCCGAGTGGGGCGAGGCCGCGCGCGCGGTGCGCCTGGCGGTGTTCGTGGGCGAGCAGGGCATCCCCGAGGCCGAGGAGTGGGATGCCGACGATGCCGATGCGGTGCACGCGGTGGTGAGCAACCTCGCGGGCCTGCCGCTGGCCACGGGCCGGCTCATCCTCTCGGGGGATCCGGCGCAGGCGCGGGAGGCCGGCGAGGCCGCGCACGAGGGTTGGGCCCGCATCGGGCGCATGGCGGTGTTGCGCAGTGCGCGTGGCATCGGCCTGGGGCGGCAGGTGCTGCAGGCGCTGATGGCCGAGGCCCGACAGCGCGGCGTGCAGCGCCTCGACCTGCACGCCCAGGTGGCGGCCATGCCGCTGTACACGCAGGCCGGCTTTGTGCCGCACGGCGCGGTGTTCGACGAGGTCGGGGTGATCTCGGTTTCGGTGCAGTGAGTCCCGCTTTTGGGTTAGGGTAATCCCGATATGCTGTGGCTGAGGTGCGGCTAAAGCGCCCGCCCTTTGCACGCAACCGCGGCACGAACTCGTGAACAGATGCTGTCGCGGTGGGTGATAGACTCCCGACGCGGGGGTAAGAGCGGTCCTCCCCGCAAGCACAAGACGCTTAGCGTCCAAGCACTGCTCCTGACCATGGGCTCAAGCCCAGGTAGGAGTTCGTCTTGAAAAGGCCAATAAGCCTCGCGCGCACTTTCAGTCTTTCACTGATTTCAGCTTTCGGTGCTGACTTCTCTTTTTTGTCAGCAGCATTTGTGATGCCTGGAGGTGCTCAATGAGCGGCCCTAGTTACTCACTCTGGCAAGTCGTTGCCTACATGCTGCGTCTGGGCACCATCGGTTTTGGTGGCCCTGTGGCACTGGCGGGCTACATGTATCGCGACTTGGTCGAGCAGCGCCGCTGGATCAGCGATGAGGACTACAAGGAAGGTATCGCCCTGGCCCAGTTGATGCCAGGGCCCATGGCCGCGCAACTGGCCATCTACCTGGGCTACGTCCACTATCGCACCCTGGGTGCCACCTTGGTTGGCATCGCATTCGTGCTGCCGTCTTTCCTGATGGTGGTTGCCTTGGGATGGGCCTACACCCGCTTCGGTGGGCTGACCTGGATGCAGGCCACGTTCTACGGCGTGGGCGCAGCCGTCATCGGCATCATCGCCATGAGCGCCCAGAAGCTCACCACCAAGAGCCTGGGCAAGGACAAGTTGCTGTGGGCGATCTGGGCTATCACAGCCACCACCACCATCATCACTGAGTCGGAAATTGCGTCACTATTCATTGCCGCAGGTGTGACGGTCTGGCTATGGCGTACCAAGTGGCGACCATCAGCCCGGCTTTCGTCGAATGCTGCAATGGCGCTCGTGCCTGCGATCCCCGCTGTAAGTGTGTCACTTACCACTGACCCGGCCATCCTGACGCAAATCGGGGTGTTCTTTGCCAAGGCTGGCACCTTCGTGTTTGGTTCGGGCCTGGCCATCGTGCCGTTCCTTTACGGCGGGGTGGTTCACGACTTTCACTGGCTCACTGAGAAGCAGTTCGTTGATGCGGTGGCCGTGGCCATGATCACACCAGGCCCAGTGGTCATAACGGTGGGCTTCATTGGCTACTTGGTCGCGGGCCTGCCGGGTGCCTGCGTGGCCGCATTGGCAACGTTCCTTCCCTGCTACCTGCTTACCATCGGGCCTGCGCCTTACTTCAAGAAGCATGGCAAGCGACCAGGCTTGCTGGCCTTCATCGACGGGGTGACGGCTGCGGCCGTGGGCGCGATCACCGGGTCGGTCGTGGTGCTTGCCAAACGCTCGCTGGTTGATCTGCCCACCATCCTCACGGCGCTGGTAGTGGTAGCCATTCTGTGGCGTTTCAAAAAAGTTCAAGAGCCTTGGATCATCCTGGCCGCTGCATTGGTGGGCATGGCCTTGTTCCCTTTCCGTCACTGATGCCGTTTGCACAGAGGAGATTGACCATGAAATGGGTGACACGAGAACGTCCCAAGATCGACCGGATTGCATGTCCGTGGCTGATCCAGCGCTTCATTGATCCTCAAGCTGAGTTTCTGTACGTGCCAGCCAATCAAGTGTTAGCGACAGCAGTAAGCCAAAGCGCCACACCCTATGACATCCCCGGTGTGGAGATGTCGCATGTGGGCGAGCTGTGCAGCTTCGACGCCTTCCTTCGGAAATACGAGTTGAGCGATCCAGCCCTGCAGCAATTGGCCACCATCGTTCGAGGTGCTGATACCGACCGGCTTGACCTCACTCCGCAATCAGCGGGGCTGTATGCCTTGTCTCTGGGCCTGTCGCGCAAGTTTGCCGACGATCACGAAATGTTGAGTCACGGCATGGTGATGTACGACGCTCTGTTTGCCTGGTGCCAATCTTGCCAAGGCGAGACGCACACCTGGCCACAAGGGATGGCCTGAGTCAGTGCCGGTGCGTACGATACGCAGCCGCTGGCGCATCTGGATCGGGTGAGTGAGCGGCACTGCGGCTCGTTCGTGGAGTAGAACGCCTGTCTTGCCGAGTGCTGCCGGTCTTTGGTCAGTGTTGTTGCGGCAGCACCTTCTTGTGGCCGTCGGGCAATGGGAGGTACTGCCCGCTCGCTCGTGCTTGTCAGTGCACCACCTCACCCCGCTCCGCATAGCGCCTGGCCATCACCGAGCACACGAACAGCTGCAGCTGGTGGTAGAACATGATGGGCAGCACCAGCACCCCCAAGGCCGGGTTGCCGCCGAACAGCAGCTTGGCCATGGGCACGCCCGAGGCCAGCGTCTTCTTGGAGCCGCAGAACACGGCCACGATCTCGTCTTCGACCGGGAAGTTCAGGGCCTTGGCGATGCGCTTGGTCAGCCACAGAAAGGGGAACAAGAACAGGCACACGCCCACGGCCGTCATCGCCATCAGGCCCAGGCCATGCTTGCTCCACAGGCCATCGGCCACCGAGTCGCTGAACGAACTCAGCACCAGCAGCAGGATCACGGTGCGGTCGACCTTGGTCGTCCAGGGTTTGACCTTCTGGAACCAAGCCCCCACCACCGGGCGCAGCAACTGCCCCAACACGAAGGGCAACAGCAACATCTTGGCCACCTTGAGCATGGTGTCGCCCACGTCCATGGCCTGGCCGTCGGCCGCGCCACTGAACACCAGGCTGGCCAGCAACGGCGTCAGCACCACGCCCAGCAGGGTCGACAAGCTGGCGTTGAGCACGGCCGCCGCCACGTTGCCACGAGCCATCGCCGTCATCGCCACAGACGATGACACCGTGGACGGCAGCACCGCCAGGTAGAAGAAGCCCAGCAGCAGGTCGTGCGGGATGTGGCGGCCCACCAGCGCATTGAGCGCGAACCACCACAGTGGGAAAAGCGCGAAGGTGCTGATCTGCACCGTCAGGTGCAGCTTCCAGCGCGAGGCACCGTGTTTGAGACTGTCGGTGCTAAGGCCCATGCCGTGCAGGAAGAAGATCAGGAAGACGCCAATGTCCCCCACCACGTCCAGGCGCAGCAGGCCACCGGTGCGGCCCAGGTCCGGCGCCACCGATGCCAGCAGCACAGCGCCCACCATGCCCATCAGGAACCAATCGATCGCTCCACGCTGGAGATGGCGGCCCGCCATCCTGCTCATGGACCCCATCGGCTTCAAACCCTTCACCATTTCGAACTCACCACGTCATGTCTTCAAAAACAAAGGTCGCGCCCGCAGCGCAGGCGCGACCATCCCCATCCACAAGACCCCGGCTGGAAGGGGCCGGCGCTCAATTCGAGGCCAAGCGCGCCTTGGCCAGCTTCGTGCCCTCGGCCAGGGCTCGTAGCTTGCGCTGAGCCACCTCCCGCGACATGGGCGCCATGCCGCAGTTCGTGCATGGAAACAGCCGCTCTTTGGGCACAAACTGCAAGGCTTGGCCGATGGCGTCGGCCACTTCCTCAGGCGTCTCTATCACATCGGTGGCCACATCGATCACGCCTACCAGCACATCCTTGCCCTCCAGCAGCCGCAGCAGCTCAAGCGGCACGCGCGAGTGCATGCATTCCAGGCTCACCTGGTCGATGCTGCTTTGGGCCAGCGCTGGAAAAACGGTTTCGTACTGACGCCATTCATCGCCCAGGGTGCTTTTCCAGTCGGTGTTGGCCTGGATGCCGTAGCCATAGCAGATGTGCACCACGGTCTTGCAGCTCAGGCCTTGCGCGGCGCGCTCCAGCGCCTTCACGCCCCAGTCGGCCACGTCTTTCATGTAGACGTTGAAGGCAGGCTCGTCGAACTGGATGATGTCCACGCCATCGGCCTGCAGCGCCAGGGCCTCCTGGTTGAGCAGCTCAGCGAAGGCGAAGGCCATCTTGGCTTTGTCACCATAGAAGCGGTCTGCCACCGTGTCCACGATGGTCATGGGGCCAGGCAGGGTGAACTTCAGCTTCTTCTTGGTGTGCGCGCGCGCCAGTTGGGCCTCGAAGGCGTGCACGCGGCCCTTCAGGCGCAACTCTGAGACCACCTGCGGCACCATCGCGTCGTAGCGGTTGTCGCGGATGCCCATCTTCACCTTGTGCTCGAAGTCGATGCCCTCGACCTGCTCCAGAAAGCCGTGCACGAAGTGCTGGCGCGACTGCTCGCCGTCGCACACGATGTCCAGCCCGGCGTCTTCCTGGGCCTTGATCCACAGCAGGGTCGCATCGGCCTTGGCCTGCAGGAGCGCATCGCCTTGCGCCGCCCATTGGGGCCAGAGCTTGTGGGTTTCGGCCAGCCAGGCGGGTTTGGGCAGGCTGCCGGTGATGGAGGTTTCGAACATCGAGGGGGCTTTCAAGGCAAACGAGGTGGGTATCGGGGCTCGGCTCAGGCCATTCAGGCGGCCTGAGCAAGTTCAGCGCGTTGGCCAGGCTGGTCAAACTGGGCGGCCCACTGCGCCAGGATGTCCTGGTGCGGTTGGATGAAATGCTCTTGCGTGAACTTGCCCTGCTTGACGGCCAACTGGCTGCGCTCCACCCGGTCGTAGACGATCTGCGTCAACGAGTAATCGTCGTAGCTCAGGCTGGGTTGATACACCTGGCCTGCCACCGAGTTCGCGTTGTAGATCTCGGGGCGGTAAATGCGCTGGAAAGTCTCCATCGTGCTGATGGTGCCGATCAGTTCGAGATCGGTGTAGTCAGCCAGTAGGTCGCCAAAGAAGTAGAAGGCCAAAGGGGCCACGCTCTTGGGCGGCATGAAAAAGCGCACCTGCATCCCCATCTTCGCGAAGTACTGGTCGGTCGATGACAGCTCGCTTTGCTGGTACTCCACGCCCAGGATAGGGTGCTCATTGGCCGTGCGCCGGTAGGTCTTGCTGGTGGCCACGCTCAGGCAAATGACCGGCAACTTGCTGAAGCGTTCCTGGTAGGTGCTGGATTGGACGAATTGTTTGAATAGCTTGCCATGCAGCACGCCGAAGTCGTCCGGAATGCTGAACTGCGCCCGGTCGGCGTTGTACTCGGGCAGCACGACACTGAAGTCGTAATCGCGCACATACGACGAGAAGTTGTTGCCCACGATGCCGTCGATGCGTCGGTTCAGTTTCTTGTCGACGATGTGGGTGTGCAAGATCTCGATCAGCGGAAACACCGCGCTGGTCTGCACGCCAATGTCCATTTCGACCGAGACGATCTCGAGCTCGACCGCGTAGCGATCACCCGTGGGGTTGTCCCAATGCGCCAGGTCATTGAAACGGTTGTCGATCATCTTCAGCGCTCTGCGCAGGTTCTGCTGCCGGCTCTCACCACGCGCCAGGTTGGCGAAATTGGTGGTCAGGCGCGTGCTGTCTGCCGGTTGGTAGTTCTCATCGAACCAAATGCTTTGGAGGCTGAACGTGAAGGCGTTGCTCATGACGGCGTTCTTTGCAAGGAGTCAGGTGTGAAGGGCGGCGGAGAGCGTCGCTGGTTTCAAGCAGCGAGCATCTGCTCGGCTACTGATGGCAGCGCGTCACGGAGGCACTGGCGGGTCAATTCGAGCAGCGGCACGGCGCGTTGAACGGCCAACCTGGCGCGCTCGATCACGGCCTCGTCGCTCAGACGTCGATCCACGAAATCCTTGTCGGTGGCGTAGACGCCCAGCGGCAAGGTGCGGGCCTGGAAGAAGCTGAACAGGGGGCGCAGTTGGTGGTCGATCACCAGGGCATGGCGCTCGCTGCCGCCATTGGCGGCCAGCAAGACGGGCGTGTCGATCAGGGCGTCTTGTTCGATGAGGTCGAAGAAGTGCTTGAACAAGCCCGTGTACGAAGCGCGAAACACCGGGGTGGCCACGACCAGCACATCGGCCTGCTCGACGGCGGTCAGCGCCTGCGACACGGCATCGGGCACCTGGGTGCGCCAGACCGCGCCCGTGAGTTGCGGCGCCAGCAGGCCCAGATCGACCAGGCGTGGCTGGCAGGGCATTTGTTCAGTGATCAGATTCAGCAGGTGCTGAGCCAGGCCTGCCGATTTGGAAGGGCTTTGCAGTGCGCCGGAAACCGCCACCACGCGGAGAGGTCGTGTCATGGTTGCTTTCGTGTGGAGTGATGCAAGTGGCGCCATGGTATTGAGTTGAGCCAATGACGTAAAATGGTCTTTTCTCACCAATGCATGAGAAATATTCATTCAACTTTGAGTCGCGACACCGGAGCATCGAAGATGCCCCCCACCGTCGAAGGCAAGCTGCTGCCCGGCGGACATGACAAGGTGATGCAGCATTCCTGCGGCGCGCCGTGGTCGGGCGAGGTCATGGGGGTTTCGGCTGCTGCTGCCACAACTGGCGCAAAGACGTTGGCTCTGCTCGCCTGATCGAGATCAGCAGGCGCGAGAATTTCCACCAGAGAACGCGTTGCGGCTGCGTCCATTCACGGCGCAATACCAGCCTGCACCACTCGCTGAGCGGCAGAGGGCACATCCAACTGGGCGTGAAGTTCTACGGCAACGACGATTCGACAACCTGCTGAGGTGTCAGGCCGAGCGACGCGCCAGCTCAATGAAGGCCTGGAGGTAATCGATGTTGGTGTCCGCCTCGCGCACACCCAGGTGGATCTGCTTGCCGATGCCCTTGGGCCCCAGGCGCACAGCCACCACGTCCATCCTTCTTGCGTACTCTTGCACCAGCCAACGCGGCAGCGCCGCCACGCCCCGGCCACTGGCCACCATCTGCATCATGATGTCTGTGGTCTCGATGGTCTTGTGCCGATTTGGCGCAATGCCTGCAGGCATCAAAAACTGTGTGTAGATGTCGAGACGGTCGGTGGGCACCGGGTAGGTGATGAGCACCTCGTTGGTCAAGTGCTTGGGCTTGACGTGGGCCGCGCCCGCCAATGGGTGATCGAAAGGCACCACCAGCACCTGCTCGTAATCAAACACGGGCTCGAAGTGCAGGCCGGGTTTGTGCAGCGGGTCGGGCGTGACGAGCATGTCGATCTCGTAGCCAAACAGCGCGCCGATGCCGCCGAACTGGAACTTCTGTTTGACGTCCACCTCCACATCGGGCCAGTCGGCCAGGTAGGGCGACACGATTTTGAGCAGCCACTGGTAACAGGGGTGGCACTCCATGCCGATGCGCAGTGTGCCGCGTTCGCCTTGTGCGAACTGGCGCAGGCGCTCTTCGGCCAAATCGAGTTGTGGCAGCACGCGGTTGGCCACTGCCAGCACGTACTGCCCTGCCTGAGTCAATCGCAGGCTGCGGCCCTCGCGCAGCCAGATGTCCGTGCCCAACTGCTGCTCCAGCTTCTTCATCGAATGGCTGAGTGCAGATTGCGTCACGCACAGCACATCCGCCGCTGCGGTGAGCGAGCCTTGCTTTTCGACCTCCTGGACGATGGCCAGGTGAATGCGCTCCAACACGATGAATGAATAATGCTCATGGATGCATTAATAGTTTCCATTCTATTTCATGTCGAATCATTCGTGAACGCTCGCCTGTTGATGGCTTGACCGGCCCACCTTTGACCACCGACGGCGCCACCAAGCCGCAGGCAGAGAGGCAAGTGCCGTCACTCCATGCAACGCTACACCGCTGTAGGTGGCGGGCTGCTTCTCGTCGTTCCGACACCCTCGTGAGGCTGCGGCCCTGCCAGATCGCAATGTCACTCAAAAATCGGGTGCATAAATTGCAAATGCGAACGATTCGCATTATCATGATGGTGCACTTCACCCCCATGAGAAGGAAGCCCGATGTTGATACACGCCTTGTCAAGTAAAGCTCAGACAGAAGCTTTGCATCACTTGCCGATGGCGTGTCACCTCGACGCCGTCGATGAGACCGGCATGCAAATGGCGGCTGCCGGATGGCGAATTCAAACTCATGACGCCCCCGATCTGCCGCACAAGGTTCGACTTTCGCCGCGCTGGTCTGAGCTTGTCTCTGAGTTTCAGACCCTTGGCGAAGTCAAGGCTGTTGAATCACGAGCAAAACTGAGCCACTAAAGGGCATCCGTCACGTCCAATTTTGAGCCACGTTATCCACCTACCCTGCTGTTTTTTGCAGCAGTGGGGTGCAGGAGTGATCAACGTGAGCACATTGAGCAAATTGCGCCGCATGGTCCACCGTGACCACCTGAGCGTGCGCGAAGCCAGCCGAAGGCTGGGCATCTCCCGCAATACAGCCGCCAAGTGGCTCGAGGCCGACGAGATGGTCGAGCCCCGCTACCCCAAGCGGGCCTCTCTTCCCAGCGTTCTCGATCCCTACAAGGAACAGCTGGCCACCTGGCTGAAGGCCGACAGCCACCGCAACAAGCGCGAGCGCCGTGGCATCAAGGCCATGTTCCGGGCACTGCAGGCCATGGGCTACCCTGGCAGCCGAGGCCCGGTCTATGAGTTCGCCAAGCGCTGGCAGCAGGCACAGTCCGACGCGCCAACCCGAATGGCCTTCGTACCCATGAGTTTCGAGATGGGCGAGGCCTTCCAGTTCGACTGGAGCTGTGAGTACCTGTTCGTGGGCGGCATGCGCAAACGCCTGGAGGCTTCGCACACCAAGCTGGCGGCCAGTCGGGCCTTCATGCTCACCGCCTACTTCAGCCAGGCCCACGAGATGTTGTTCGACGCTCATGCCCGAGCCTTTGCTGCTTTTGGTGGCGTGCCGCGCCGGGGCATCTACGACAACATGAAGACCGCCGTCGACAAGGTTGGTCAGGGCAAGAGCCGCACCGTCAATGCGCGCTTCGAGGCCATGACGGGTCACTACCTGTTCGAGCCAGAGTTCTGCAACCGGGCCGCAGGCTGGGAGAAGGGTATCGTCGAGAAGAACGTGCAGGATCGCCGTCGTGGCATCTGGATGGAGGCAGCGGAACGCCGCTGGCCCGACCTGGAGAGCCTCAATGCGTGGCTGCACCAGGCTTGCCTGGACGCCTGGCATGAGCTGCCTCACCCCGAGTGGCCAGAGCTGACGATCGCCGACGTCTGGCAGCAAGAGCAGACGCACCTGATGCCCAACCCTGCGCCATTTGATGGCTATGTTGAGCAGATGGTGCGGGTGACGGCCACCTCGCTGATCCACTACCAGCGCAATCGCTACAGCGTGCCATGCGAGTGGGCCCACACCAGTGTCAGCGTGCGGGCTTATCCCGACCGCCTGGTGGTGGTCGGCCCCAACTCGGAACCGCCAGAACAGCCGGTGAGCCTGCCGCGCAGCTTCGAGCGTGGCCAGACCTTGTACGACTGGCGGCACTACGTCAGCTTGCTCGAACGCAAGCCCGGCGCTTTGCGCAACGGCGCCCCCTTCAAGACCATGCCCGAGCCCTTGCAGCATCTGCAAGCGCACCTGCTTCGCCACCCTGGCGGCGACCGGGTGATGGCCCAGGTGCTCATGGCCATCACCCTGCACGGGCTCGATGACGTGCTGGTGGCCGTGGAGTTGGCGCTGCAATCGGGCCGCGTGAGTGCCGACCATGTGCTCAACGTGCTGGCCAGGCTCAAGGAGCCCCAAGCCGTGCAAAGCCTGCCTGAAGCAGCCTTGCCTTCACTGACGCTGCACGAGCCGCCTCAGGCCGACGTGTCGCGCTACGACAGCCTGCGCCAGTCCCAGGAGGATGACCATGTCCAATGACATCGCAGCAAGCCTCAAGGGCTTGAGCCTGCACGGCATGGCCAGTGCCTGGCCGGAACTGCTGGGCATCGCCCGGCTCAAATCGCTCGACCACGAAGCCCTTCTGCATCAGCTCATCAAGGCCGAGGGCGCGCACCGGGAAGTGCGCTCCATGGCCTACCAGATGCGGGTGGCCCGATTCCCTCACCACCGCGATCTGGCTGGCTTTGCCTTTGATCAGGCCCAAGTGGACGAGGCGCTGGTGCGTCAGCTGCACGAGTTCAAGTTCATCGACTCAGCCCACAACGTGGTCTTCGTGGGCGGCCCAGGCACGGGCAAAACACACCTTGCCACAAGCCTGGGCGTTCATGCCATCCGTGCACATGGTAAGCGGGTGCGCTTCTTCTCGACCGTCGAGCTGGTCAATCTGCTGGAGGCCGAGAAAGCTCAAGGTAAGGCCGGGCAACTGGCACATCGGCTCATGTACGTGGATCTCGTCATCCTCGACGAGATGGGCTATTTGCCCTTCAGTCAAGCCGGTGGGGCCTTGCTGTTCCACCTGCTGTCCAAGCTGTACGAGCGCACCAGCGTGGTCGTCACCACCAACCTGTCGTTCTCGGAGTGGGCCAGCGTGTTCGGCGACGCCAAGATGACCACCGCGCTACTCGACCGACTCACCCATCACTGCCACATCGTCGAAACCGGCAACCAGAGCTGGCGCTTCAGGCACTCGACTGCACAACCGTCTTCGATCATCAGAGCCACACGAACCAAAACGGCCAAAGGAGCACCCCAGACAGATCACGCAGTAGACTTATCCACATCCGAACAGTCCATTTCTTCGTCAACTTAGTGGCTCAGTTTTGGACGTGACGCCTGGCTCAGTTTTGCTCGTGATTCAACAAATTGCTCGACCTGGGCAACCGCGCGCACCGCATAGCCGGTGACGACGACGCGGGGCAGCTGGGCCACCGCTGTAGTCGCCTTGCCGGTGATGACCACGCGGGGCAGCGTCTCGACGCTTTGCGGCGCGGCGCTGGCGACGACGGCGGTGAAGGCGAAGGCGGCGACCGCGGCGGCCTGGATCAGCAGGGTGGCTTTCATGGGGCTTCCTCTCGGGTTCACACAGCGGTTGCTGTGTCGATGGAAGCAGTGTCTGCAGCCGGCGGGCGCGCCGCCAGCGCGCTGCGATGAATCGTCAGGCGCAGGCCGCGAGCTGCTGCGCGCCGTGACGAAGCGTCATTGGCCCGCCGGCGACGGCCCGGCGGCGGTGCCGATATGGCGCGCCAGAAAGCGTTCGACGCGGCCCCAGAAGTCTTCGTGGGTCTTGAGGTTGAACCAGCCGTGGCCTTCGTCGGGGTAAACGACCCATTCGAGGTCTTGGTCGGGGCGCAGCGCAGCCTTCATGTCGCTGCCATGTTTAAGCGGCACGCGCCGGTCTTCGCCGCCGTAGGCCATCAGCAGCGGCATGCGGATTTCCTTGGCGCGCTGCACGGGCGAGGTCTTCTTGATCTGCTCGGCGTCGGTGTCCGGGTCGGCCACGAGGCGCTTCATGCCGTAGTTCTTCCACTCCTCGCTGATGTCGCTCCAGTGGATGCTGGACAACAGGCCGATGTCGGTCACGCCGACCCAGTTGATGGCGCACTTGAACAGCTCGCCCTGCGTGACCGCACCCATCATGGCCGCATAGCCGCCGTAGCTGGCGCCCATGATGCAGGCGCGCTGCGGGTCGGCCCAGCCTCGCTTGACGGCCCAGTCCAGCGTGTCGGCGAGGTCGTCCTGCATCGCCAGGCCCCACTGTTTCCAGCCGGCGCGGAAGTGCTTGAAGCCGTAGCCCGTGCTGCCGCGGTACTCGGGCTCCAGCACGAGGTAGCCGCGGCTGGCCAGGAACTGGGCGTCCGGTTCCCACGGCCAGTGGGTGCCGCGCACATAGGGGCCGCCATGCACGAGGACGACGACGGGCGCCTTGCCCTTGACGCCACCCGCCGGCTGGGTGACGAGCACGGGCAGCTCCTCGCCGTCGCGGGCCTTGATGCGGTGGTAGTCGCGCTGGCCCATGGCGGCGAGCGGCAGATCGGGACGGGCGCCGGCCAGCGGCTGCAGCGCCTTGTCGGCGGGCTTGTAGAGGTAATACCGCGGCGGGCGCAGGTCGGACAGCGAGGTCACGACGAGGTGGCTGGCCTGGGCGCAGCGCAGGCATTCGATCAGGTTCACGCTGCCCGGCAGCCGGGCATCGATATCGGCTTGGACGGCCTTCATCGTCGGGTCCAGCCATACGGTGCCCGGGGCGTCGGTCTCGTAGTGAACGCCGAGCAGCATGCCGCTGCCGGGTTCGGTGATGAGCCGGCCGGAGAAGTCGTAGCCCGGCGTGGAGACCAGCGGCTCGCCGACGGTGCGACCGCTGTCCGGGTCGAGTCGGAAGACGGCGCTGTAGCCTTTGAAGCTCTGCGTGCCCAGCATCAGGCCGTCCGGCCCCCACCAGATCGGCCAGGGATGCTTGCGCACCTGTGTGTCGTCGTCGAACCACGGTTGCCAACGGCCGGACTCGTCGCGGCGGAACATCTGGCTGCGGCCCCGGTTCACGGTTTCGATCAGGCGAGGCTCGTCGCGCCAGTCAAGCACCCAGCGCGATGTGTAGTCGGGAATGCCCTGGCTGAGGTTCTTCATCTGGCCGGTGCGCGTGTCAAGCCGCGCAAGCTGAGTGCCGGCGGACTCGCGGTCCGTCGCCCAGCGGCGGCGCAGCACGATGACGTCGCCGCTGCCGTCCGGCGGTACGGCATGTAGCGTCCAGTTCATCTCCAGCCGGCGGTCGGTGATATTGCTGCTGGTGGTGATGAATTGCTTGTCGCTATTGATGAGTTGGCGAAAGCCGCTACCGTCCCGGTCTGCCGCCCATAGGCCCTCGGCCACCACGCGCGTGCTGCCGTCCGGCGAGTCCGACACCTGGAACACCAGCCGGTCCTCATTGACCCAGTGGTGGCTGGCGATGTCGGCGTCGTTGAAGCCGGCGATGAATTTGGGTGCCTGCATCGTCTGCAGATCCAGCACGGCCAGCCACATCCGGTCCGCCTTGCCGGCTGCCTGGATGGCCAGGTAGCGCCCGCTGGGGCTGAGCTTGGGCGCGCGCAGCTGGGGGCGCTTGAAGAAGGCCGCGGTCGGTGGCGGCTCGGCGCCCGCCGGCGCAGTGCAAAGCGCAAAACCCAGTGCAACGCACAGCGCGCCCCAGGCCGCGCACCCGCTGATCTTCATCCGGACCTCCCTTCGGTGCTCGAACGGAAGGCATTGTGGCCGCCTATCATGGCCGGTTCGCTTGTGAAAACTGCCATGGCGCTTCCGGACCTGCCCGAGTCGAAATTCATCCGCGTGCGCGGCGCGCGTACCCACAACCTGAAGAACATCGACGTCGACCTGCCGCGGCATGCGCTCGTCGTCATTACCGGGCTGTCGGGCTCGGGCAAGTCCTCACTGGCCTTCGACACGCTGTATGCCGAGGGCCAGCGGCGCTATGTGGAGAGCCTGTCCAGCTACGCACGGCAGTTCCTGCAGCTGATGGACAAGCCAGATGTGGACATCATCGAGGGCCTCAGCCCGGCGATCTCCATCGAGCAGAAGGCGACCAGCCACAACCCGCGCTCCACGGTGGGCACGGTCACTGAGATCCACGACTACCTGCGCCTGCTCTATGCCCGCGCCGGCACGCCCTTCTGCCCGGACCATCACCTGCCGCTCGAGGCCCAGTCGGTCAGCCAGATGGTGGATGCCGTGCTGGCCCTGCCGGACGAGAGCAAGCTGATGCTGCTGGCGCCGGTCGTGCGCGACCGCAAGGGCGAGTTCGTCGAGCTCTTCCAGGACTTGCAGGCCCAGGGCTATGTGCGCTTCCGCGTGGATGGCGTGACGGTCGAGGTGCCCGACCTGCCGGCGCTGAAGAAGGCCGA
>JADFIG010000024.1 GCA_022566735.1 Pseudomonadota bacterium | reverse complement strand
TGGCGGCCGGCCATCAGGATGTTGGCGTGCAGGCGGGTGACGGCGTCGTTGGCCGACTTGGAGTGGCTGGTCAGCAGCGACCAGACCAGGTCGTCGTCGATGCGCATGCGGCACAGCAGGGTGTTGCCCGAAGCGATCTTCAGCACCTGGGCCGAGGTCAGCGAGGCCAGGCGGTCCGCAGCTTCTTCCGAGATGCCCAGGCGGTAGAGGGCCTGCTCGCGGTCCGAGCGGATGAGGCTCTGGGCCAGCATCAGGTAGGACAGGTTGACTTCGCGGATTTCCATCAGGATCTGGTCGGCGTTCATGGCAGGGCTCCGGTGTGTGGCTTGGCTGTGAACCGCGGGCTGTTCGAAATGCCGTTTGCGGTGTCGATGGAGTCATTGTGCAAACACGTGCCAATTTCCTTGATAGGTGTCTGGATGTAAGGCCCGTCGGCTCGCGGCTACGCGCTTTGTAGGAATTTGCCTGACATGGCCCGGAACAGCCCCCTGGAAACCATCCAATCAAATGGACGGGAAAGGGGCGGGAAAGCCGGGTTTGCTGCACCCCATCCCGTTGCCCTGATCAATAGCCTTGTCCAATCGAGAGAATTTGTTCAATCAATTCGCTAAATGGATTCGCTTGGCCTAAGATCCGTTCTGCCTTCTCGCACAGGGCCCCTTTCAGGTCCTGATCAACCCACCTCTAGAGGAACAAGCCATGTCGCTGATCAACACCCAAGTGCAGCCGTTCAAGACCCAAGCCTTCGTCAACCGCACCGGCAAGGGCGAATTCGTCGAAGTGACCGAACAGACCCTGAAGGGCAAGTGGTCCGTGCTGATCTTCATGCCGGCCGCCTTCACCTTCAACTGCCCGACGGAAATCGAAGACGCCGCCGAGCACTACGCCGAGTTCCAGAAGGCCGGCGCCGAGGTCTACATCGTCACCACCGACACCCACTTCTCGCACAAGGTGTGGCACGAGACCTCCCCCGCCGTGGGCAAGGCCAAGTTCCCCCTGGTCGGTGACCCCACCCACGCCCTGACCCGCGCTTTCGGCGTGCACATCGAAGAAGAAGGCCTGGCCCTGCGCGGCACCTTCATCATCAACCCCGACCTGACGATCAAGACGCTGGAAATCCACTCCAACGAAATCGCCCGCGACGTCAAGGAAACCGTGCGCAAGCTCAAGGCCGCCCAGTACACCGCTGCCCACCCCGGCGAAGTCTGCCCCGCCAAGTGGAACGAAGGCGCCAAGACCCTGGCTCCCTCGCTGGACCTGGTCGGCAAGATCTGATCTCCGCCTGACCCCTGACCTGTGTTGAGGCACCCCCTCACCACACCGTTGCACATGCACACCCTGCGGGCCCACGAAGCCTGCCGGGGTGCTTCGACACCGCCCTGCATTGCCGCTGTCTCCTGCCCGACACCCTGCGTGGAAAGGAGGCCGGTTCTCAAAGTCGCTTGAACAAGGAAGCCCCCCATGCTCGATGACACCCTGAAAGCCCAATTGGCCGCCTACCTGGAGCGCGTTCAGCAACCCTTCGAGATCGTGGCTTCGCTGAGCGACTCTGAGAACTCGCGCGAGATGCTCGCGCTGCTGCAGACCATCCAGGGCCTGCGCGCCGACAAGATCACCCTGCGCACCGATGGCCAGGACGAGCGCAAGCCCTCGTTCTCGCTGCGCCGCGAAGGCGCCGACACGTCCCTGCGCTTCGCCGGCCTGCCCCTGGGCCACGAGTTCACCTCGCTGGTGCTGGCCCTGCTGTGGACCGGCGGCCACCCGCCCAAGGTCGAGCCCGAAGTCATCGACAGCATCCGTGCCCTGGACGGCGACTTCCGCTTCGAGGTCTACATGTCCCTGAGCTGCCACAACTGCCCGGACGTGGTGCAGGCGCTGTCGCTCATGGCCATCCTCAACCCCAAGGTCCGGACGACCGTGATCGAAGGCGGCGCCTTCCAGGAAGAGGTCGAGCGCCGCGAGATCATGGCCGTGCCCATGGTGTTCCTCAACGGCGAGGTCTTCGGCTCGGGCCGCATGGGCGTGGAAGAGATCGTGGCCAGGCTCGACACCAACGCCGCGGCCAGGGACGCCGCCAAGCTGTCGGCCAAGGACCCGTACGACGTGCTGGTCATCGGCGGTGGCCCGGCCGGTGCGGCCGCGGCCGTGTACGCCGCGCGCAAGGGCATCCGCACGGGCGTGGCGGCCGAGCGCTTCGGCGGCCAGGTCAACGACACGCTGGCCATCGAGAACTACATCTCGGTGCTGGAAACCGACGGCCCGAAGTTCGCTGCGGCCCTGGAGGCCCACACCCGCGCCTACGACGTCGACATCATGAACCTGCAGCGCGCCGATGCGCTGGTGCCGGCCGCGAGCGAAGGCGGCCTCATCGAGGTCAAGCTGGCCAACGGCGGGGTGCTGAAGTCCAGGACCGTGATCCTCTCCACCGGCGCGCGCTGGCGCAACGTCAACGTGCCCGGCGAGGCCGAGTACAAGAACAAGGGCGTGGCCTATTGCCCGCACTGCGACGGCCCGCTGTTCAAGGGCAAGCGCACGGCCGTGATCGGCGGCGGCAACTCGGGCGTGGAGGCGGCCATCGACCTGGCGGGCATCGTGGCCCACGTGACGCTCATCGAGTTCGCCGACCAGCTCAAGGCCGACGCGGTGCTGGTGCGCAAGCTGCAAAGCCTGCCCAACGTGAGCATCCACACCAACGCGCAGACCACCGAGATCATCGGCGTGGACCAGGACGGTCAGGACACGGGCAAGGTCACCGGCCTGAAGTACAAGGACCGCGCGACCGGCGAAGAGCACCTGGTGCCGCTGGAAGGCGTGTTCGTGCAGATCGGCCTGGTGCCCAACACCGAGTGGCTGCGCGGCACGGTGGAGCTGTCCAGGTTCGGCGAGATCATCGTCGATGCCAGGGGCGCGACCAATGTGCCGGGCGTGTTCGCCGCGGGCGACGCCACGACCGTGCCTTACAAGCAGATCGTGATCGCCGCGGGCGATGGCGCCAAGGCCGCGCTCAGCGCCTTCGACCACCTGATCCGCCACGGCTGATCGGGCCGGAAGGTGGGGGCATCGCGCCCCCGCGGGCATCAGGCCAGCTGGAAGGCCGAGACCTCCAGCGAGAGCACCTGGGCCTGGTCCTTCATCGACGCCGCAGCCGCGGCGTTTTCTTCGACCAGGGCGGCGTTCTGCTGCGTGACGGCGTCCATGGCCAGCACGGCCTGCGTGCTTTGCTGGACCTGGTCGGCCTCGTCGCGGGCGCTGCGGGCGATGTCGGCCAGCAGGTCGTTGATGCGCAGGGCCTGCACGACGATGTCGTCGACCGCGTCGCCGGCCTGGGAGGCCACGGCCGTGCCCGAGGCGATGCGCCCGACGCTGTCGGACACCAGGTCCTTGATCTCGCGGGCGGCGGTCGAGGCGCGCTGTGCCAGGGCGCGCACCTCGGCGGCGACCACGGCAAAGCCCCGGCCGGCTTCGCCTGCGCGGGCGGCTTCCACCGCGGCATTGAGCGCCAGCAGGTTGGTCTGGAAGGCGATGCCGTCGATGGCGCCGATGATGTCGCCGATGCGGTGCGAGGCCTGCTGGATGCCGTCCATGGTGTTGACCATGGAGTGGATGATCTCGCCGCCACGGCGCGCGGCTTCGGCGTTGCGCGTGGCCAGCTCGGAGGCCTCGCCGGCCACCCGGGCGGTGGACTGCACCGTTTCGGCGATCTGGGCCATGGTGTGCGACTGCTGCTGCAGGCTGGTGGCGGACTCTTCGGTGCGCACGGCCAGGTCGGTCGAGCCGGACGCGATCTCGCTGCTGGCCAGCACGATGTGGTCGGCCGACTGGCGCATCTGCCCGACGATGCGCTTGAGCGCGCCTTGCAGCGAGGTGATGGTGTGCATCAGGCGCGCGGCCTCGTCGGCGCCCCAGGCCCGCGGGTGGGTCGTGAGGTTGCCCTGGCGGATCGCGTCGATGTGGAAGACCACCTCGCGCAGGCCGCCTTCCAGCACCTTGTGGAAGGACAGGAACAGGTAGGTCGACAGCAGCAGCGCCGCCACCAGCACCGCCAGGGTGCCGAACATGGCGTGTTCGAGGTGGGCCTCGCGCTGGGCGAGCAGCTCGTCGAGCAGGGGCAGGGCCTGGTCGTACAGGGCGGCCAGGTCGGCCACGGCGGTCTGGCCCTGGTGGTAGTAGTCGGCGGGCTTGGGCGCGCTGGCATCGAACACGGCCAGCTCGCCGGCCTTGCGCAGGGCCAGGGCGCGGTCCAGGGCGCCGAGGTCCAGGCGCTCCTTCAGCGCGGGGGTGGCCGTCCAGGCGCGGCGCAGGTAGGCCTGCACATCGTCCACGCCGGACTTCACCCGTGCGTCCCAGATGTACCAGGACTTCTCGTTGTCGGTGCCGATGCCGCCGCGGATGGCCGCGAAGGTGCCCCAGCCCCAGATCTGGCCGACGTTTTCCATGGTCTGCGGCAGGGTCAGCACCAGCGCGTTGACCATGTAGTAGCTGTCGATGTCGGGGTCGAGGACGAGGTTGGAGTTGTCGCCGATGAGGTTGAGCAGCTCGATGGCGGCCTGCGTCACCGGGCCGAAGACCGTGCGGCCCTGGGCGTCCAGCCCCTTCTGCGCGGCGGCGGTGGCGGCCCAGGCGGTCTGGAGCTTTTGCGTGGCAGCCTGCAGGCGCAGCGGGTCGCCTTCGCGGGACAGCATGGCGTCCAGCTGCGTCAGCGCCTGGTCGGTGGCCTGGCGTGCGCGCTGGTAGTCGGCGGAGGCGTCGTGGCCCCCGGCCATGGCGCGGGTGGCGTTGCGGATGTCGATCACGCCCTTGAGCACCGGCACGAACTGGCGCATCACGGCGACGCCGCGGCGCTCCTGCGTGGTGAAGCGGATGGTCTGGCTGCGGTCGCTGAAGTACTGCCAGGACAGCAGCGCGATCGGGATCAGGAAGACCGCGGTGAGGATCAGGGCCTTGCCGTGGAAACCGATGCGGCGGAACAGGCGCACGCCCGGGGCCCAGATGCCGTGGTAGCGGAAGAACTC
This sequence comes from Pseudomonadota bacterium, assembly GCA_022566735.1. GTDB lineage: Bacteria > Pseudomonadota > Gammaproteobacteria > Burkholderiales > Burkholderiaceae_C > Aquabacterium. The sequence continues at coordinate 50,902 of JADFIG010000024.1, read as the reverse complement.
GTGGAGGCGGGTGGAGTTGCGTTGCGCGGCGTTGTGCGCTGCGCTGGGCGACCCTGAGGCGGTGCGGCCGGGGTGGTGGCCTTGGGCGGTGACTTCAGGGTTGCCGGCGAAAGTGACTTCTTGTGTCATGTGGGGTCCTGTGGACAAGCGACGGACATGGGGCGACGCCTCGTCGGCGGGGGCGTCGTGGACACATTGTTGAAAAGGTTTGCATTGCGATATCCGAAAAACAGAAGGGTCTTTCCCCGGGCAATTCCCAGCCTTGCCTCTGACGGCGTGGCGCAGACATAAGATCGTTGCGCGCGCCGAGGTCCGGCGTCTTCAGGAGTCGCATGAGCCCCGCAGCCGTCACGCCGCCCCACCCGCTGCTGCCGCCGTCCCTCCAGGTGCTGGAGCGCGGCTGGCTGTCGTCCAACAACATCGTGTTCGCCGACGACGACGTGCCCGCGGTGGTCGACACGGGGTACGTCACCCACGGCCAGGCCACGCTGGACCTGGTCGAGCAGGCCTTGCGGGGGCGCCGCCTGGGCCGCATCCTCAACACCCACCTGCACTCCGACCATGCCGGCGGCAATGCCCTGCTGCAGGCGCGCCATGGGTGCGAGGTCTGGATCCCGCCGGGCGACGCGGACCTGGTCGACGCCTGGGACGAAGACCGCCTGAGCTACCGCCGCACCGGCCAGCAGTGCCCGCGCTTTGCCTACGACGCGCTCCTGCAGCCGCACGGCGTGGTGTCCCTGGGTGGCGAGGACTGGACGGTGCTGCCGGCCAGGGGCCACGACCACGCCATGGTGATGCTGTGGTGCGAGCGGCTGGGCATCCTGATGTCTGCCGATGCGCTGTGGCAGAAGGGCTTTGGCGTCATCTTCCCGGAGCTGGCGGGGGTGTCGGGCTTTGCCGAGCAGGCGGCCACGCTGGAGCTGATCGGGCAATTGCAGCCGCGGGTGGTGATCCCGGGGCATGGCGCCCCCTTCGGTGAGCACGATGGCGCCGTGAGCGCGGCGCTGGAGGCGGCACGCGCCCGCATCCGCGGCTGGCAGGAGGCACCGCGGCGCCATGCCGACCACGCCATGAAGGTGCTGCTGGCCTTCAAGCTGCTGGAGGCGCGGCGCATGACGCTGGCCGAGTTGCAGGCGCTGGTGCAGGCCAGCCTGGCGGGCAACACGGCCTTGCGCGGGCTCTACCCCGACGACACCGAGGCGATGGCGGCCTTCCTGGCGCAGGAGCTGGTGCGGTCGCGCGCGGCGACGCTTGAAGACGGGGTGCTGGTGGCGCCGCAGGGCTGAGGCGGGCTTCGGCCCGGGGGCAGGGGCTTCAGGGGATCAGGCCGTGCCCAGGCGCGGCAGCTGGCGCAGGTGGCCCAGCAGCTGGTCGCGCATCACGGTGAGCTCGCCCTTGCGCTGGTGCACCGTGTCATGGTGACCCTGGGCCTGCAGGTCGCACAGGGTTTCGGCCAGGGCGTGGATGCGGTCGTGCAAGGCGTCGACGGCGTCCAGCGCCGGGTGGGGCGGCAGGCTGCCGCGGGCTTCGCCGTGCAGCCATTGGCCGAAGCAGCACTGCTGCACGTGGAGGGTGGGCGGCTCCTGGCGGTGCCCGTCGAGGAAGTCCATGACGGCGCTCACCCAGGCGCGGTGCTTGACCTCGGCGATCAGCATGGGCACGTCCTCGCGCTGGAAGCTGGGCAGGTTCAGCCAGCGCGCGTCGGGACGCCAGGACGCCACCCAGGCGGGGATGGCCTCGGCCGGCATGGGCCGCGCGATGCCGTAGCCCTGGCCGAGCTCGCAGCCCAGGTAGAGCAGCATCTCGCCGTGGTCGATGGTTTCCACGCCCTCGGCGATGACCTGGCGGCGGAAGGCCCGCGACAGGCCGAGCACGCCTTCGAGGATGGCGAGGTCGTCGGGGTCGTCGAGCATGTCGCGCACGAAGCTCTGGTCGATCTTGAGCTGCTGCACCGGCAGGCGCTTGAGGTAGGCCAGCGAGGAGTAGCCGGTGCCGAAGTCGTCGAGCGCGAAGGCCACGCCCATGTCGCGGCAGGCCACCATGATCTGGGAGACGCGGGCGAGGTCGCCCAGGGCGCTGGTTTCCAGCACCTCCAGCTCCAGGTCGCCGTGGCGGACCTCGGGGTGCGCGGCCAGGCGGGTGCGCAGGCGCTCGACGAAATCCGGCTGCTGCAGCTGGCGCGCACCGAGGTTGATGCTCAGCGGCAGGCGCAGGCCCTGCTGACGCCAGCGGTCCATCTGTTGCAGCGCGGCTTCCATCACCCACTCGCCGATGTCCAGCGACAGCGGGTGGTCTTCGATGACCGGCAGGAAGCTGCCCGGCGCCAGCAGGCCGCGCTGCGGGTGCTGCCAGCGGATCAGGGCTTCGGCGCCGACCACCTGCCCGGTGCGCATGTTCACCTTGGGCTGGTAGTGCAGCACGAACTCGCGGTTGACCAGGCCGTGGCGGATGTGCTCGATGCTCTCGTGGTGGCCGCGCACGCTGCGGTCCTGTTCGGCATCGAAGACGTGGTAGCGGTTCTTGCCGGCCAGCTTGGCCTGGTACATGGCCTGGTCGGCCTGGCGCAGCAGCTGGTCGGCGTCGACCTCCTCGGCCTGGGGGTAGGCGGTCAGGCCCAGGCTGGCCGAGACCTGCAGCGTCAGCTGGCCGACGGCCACCGGCTGGGCGGCGGCGGCCAGCACGCGGTTGACCACGGGCAAGGCTTGCTCGACGTCGGCGAGGTCCTGCATCACGGCCACGAACTCGTCACCACCCAGGCGCGCCAGCGTGTCGCCTTCGCGCAGGGCGTGGCGGATGCGCGTGGCCAGGGCCATGAGCAGCTGGTCGCCGGTTTCGTGGCCGTGGCGGTCGTTGACCGTCTTGAAGCCGTCGAGGTCGAGGTAGAGCACCGTCAGGCGCTGGCCGCGCCGGCGCGTCTGGGCCATGGCCTGCTTGAGGCGGTCGGCCAGCAGCACGCGGTTGGGCAGGCCGGTGAGTGCATCGTGGTGGGCGTTGAACTGCAGCTGTAGCTCGTGCTCCTTGAAGGCCGTGATGTCGGAGAACAGGGCCACGTACTGCTGCACCGCGCCGTGTTCGTCGCGCACGGCGCTGATGGTCTTCATCTCGGCGTAGTGTTCGCCGTTCTTGCGGCGGTTCCACACCTCGCCATGCCAGTGGCCCTTGTCGATCAGCTCCCGCCACATCGCGGTGTAGAAGCCGCGCTCCTGGCGTCCGGACTTCAGGAAGCGCGGGTTGTGGCCCAGCACCTCGTCGCGGGCGTAGCCGGTGATGCGGCTGAAGGCCTCGTTGACGTCGATGATGCGGCCGTCTTCCGAGGTGATCATGATGCCCTCGCGGGCATGGGTGAAGACGCTGGCGGCCAGGTGCAGGCGCTCTTCGGCCTGCTTGCGCTCGATGGCGATGCTGGCCAGCCGGGCCGTCTGCTCGATCAGGGCGATGTGCTCGGGCGTGGGGCGGCGCGGGGTGCGGTGGTAGATGGCGAAGGTGCCCAGCACCTTGCCGTGCGGCGAGAGGATGGGCTCGGACCAGCAGGAGCGCAGCCCGGCATCCTCGGCCAGCTCGCGGTAGCCTTCCCACAGTGGGTCGGTCTGGATGTCCTCCACGATCACGCGCTGCCTGCGAAACGCCGCGGTGCCGCAGCTGCCCACGCAGGGCCCGATGGCCACGCCGTGGATGGCGGCGTTGTAGGGCCCGGGCAGGTGGGGCGCGGCGCCCGGCAGCAGGTGCTGGCCGTCGCGGTCGAGCAGCAGGATGCTGCACAGCATGTCCGGGTCCAGTTGCTCGATGCCGCGCACGGTGGCGTCCAGCAGGGCGGGCAGGTCGCTGCCGTGGGCCAGCTGCTGCAGGATGTCGCCGCGGAACTGCTCGAAGGCCTCGGCCCGCTTGCGCCAGCTCACGTCGGTGAGGATGCCGATCATGCGCACGGGCCGGCCCTCGGCATCGCGCTGCACCACGGTGCCGCGGCTGAGCACCCACAGCAGGCGGCCCTGGCGGTCGTGGGCGCGGTACTCGCAGACATAGGTGGGTGTGTCGCCGCGCAGGTGGGCCTGCAGGGTGGCTTGCACGCGCTCTCGGTCGTCCGGGTGGACCTGGCTGGACCAGGCTTCGTAGCGCTTGCCGCGGCCGCTGCCGTCCACCCCCACGGCGCCCAGCCAGCGGCCCGAGAGCACCACCTCGTCGGAGGGCAGGTGCCAGTCCCACACGCCATCGCCCACGCACTCGACGGCGCGCTTCCAGTAGGCATCTTCGGTGGACGTGGACGTGGACGGGGTCGGAGACATCGGCCGTGCGGGGCTGGCGTGCGAAATGCGCCGGACCGGTCCGCGGACGCGGGGGCAGGCGAGATGCGACCGAGTATGGCGCAGGCCTGCCGCCCTCGGGGCTTTCCCGAAGTGCCAACGCCGCCAGACCGCGGCCTGCTTGGGGAATTTGCCACACTGTGCGCGGCGCCTCATGCTTTTGGCCGACCCTGTCGGCCCTGGCGTCTTTGCCCGGGGTGGCCGTGCAGCCGTCGGGGATTGGCCTCACAATCCGCGCCATGTCCGCCCGCCCCCTGCCCCCCGAATTGCTCTTGCCCGCCGGCTCGCTGGAAAAAATGCGCGCCGCCTACGACTTCGGCGCCGACGCCGTCTATGCCGGCCAGCCGCGCTACTCCCTGCGCGCGCGCAACAACGAGTTCAGGCTGGAGCAACTCGCCCAGGGCATCGGCGAGGCCAGGCAGCGCGGCAAGAAGCTGTACGTGACCAGCAACCTGATCGCGCACAACGACAAGATCCGCACCTACCTGCGCGACATCGAGCCGATCATCGAGATGAACCCCGACGGCATCATCATGGCCGACCCGGGCCTGATCATGATGGTGCGCGAGAAGTGGCCGCACGTGCCCATCCACCTCTCGGTGCAGGCCAACACCACCAACTTCGCCACCGTGAAGTTCTGGCAGAAGATGGGTGTGCAGCGCATCATCCTGTCGCGCGAATTGAGCCTGGACGAGATCGAGCGCATCCGCCAGGAATGCCCGGACATGGAACTGGAGGTGTTCGTGCACGGCGCGCTGTGCATCGCCTACTCGGGCCGCTGCCTGCTGTCGGGCTACTTCAACCGCCGCGACCCCAACCAGGGCACCTGCACCAACGCCTGCCGCTGGAACTACAAGACGCAAGGCGCCACCGAGCAGTCCGACAGCGGCGAGGCCATCCCCATCAAGCTCGAAGGCACGTTCAATTTCGAGCAGGAGCAGTCCGACGCCGAGGCCCAGGCCTTTGCACCCTCGGCCTGTGGCGACGGCCAGCGCCACCCTGCCGCCGACAACGTCTACCTGATCGAAGAGGCCGAGCGCCCGGGCGAACTCATGCCCATCATGGAAGACGAGCACGGCACCTACATCATGAATTCCAAGGACCTGCGCGCCGTCGAGCACGTCGAGCGCCTGGTCCAGATCGGGGTCGATTCGCTCAAGGTCGAGGGCCGCACCAAGTCGCTGTACTACGTGGCGCGCGTGGCCCAGGTCTACCGCCACGCCATCGACGACGCCATGGCCGGCCGGCCGTTCAACCGCGACCTGCTCATCCAGCTCGAAGGCCTGGCCAGCCGGGGCTACACCGGCGGTTTCCTGGAGCGCCGCCCCGCGCAGGACTACCAGAACTACATCACCGGCCACTCCGAGTTCAACCGCAGCCAGTTCTGTGGCGAGGTCAAGGGCGTGGCCGACGGCTGGGCCGAGGTGGTGGTGAAGAACCGCTTCGACGTGGGCGACACCCTGGAGGTCATCCACCCGTTTGGCAACCAGATGCTCAAGCTGGAGCACATGCGCAACCTGGAGGGCGAGCCCATCGAGGCCGCGCCGGGCAGCCCGCTGCACGTGCGCATCCCGCTGGAGCCCCGCTTCGAGGGTGCCCTGCTGGCGCGGATGTTCTGAGCGAGGCCCGCAGCCTCAGCCCTGGCCTTCGCGCGCCAGGGCGGCTCCGTCGAGGATGTCGATGCGGCCGTACTGGCAGCGCAGCAGGCCGCGGGCCTCGAAGTCCTTGAGCACGAGGTTGACCGTCTGGCGCGTCAGCGCAAGCATGGCGCCGAGCTGCTCCTGGTTGAGCTGCAGGGCCCCGCGGGTCTGACCCTCGGCGAGCTGGCCGTGGGCCGTGGCCAGCGACAGCAGGCGCCGCGCCACGCGGGCCGGGGCGGCCAGCAGGGCCAGCTCTTCGACGCTGGTGAACAGGGCGCGCAGCTTTTCCATGGCGAGCTGGCCGAAGGCCTGCCAGCGGCGCGGGTCTTCCGCGAGCAAGGCGTGCAGCTCGGCCAGCGGCAGCCACAGCAGGGCGCTGGCCTCGCGGGCGTGGGCGTCGTGGGTGCGCGGGCCGCCGTCGATCAGGGCGATCTCGCCGAACCACTGCGGCGCCTCGGCCACCGCGACCAGGGCTTCCTTGCCGCCGGGGCCGACCGCGCCCACGCTGATCCCGCCCGACAGCACCGCGTACAGGCCGCTGTTGGCGTCGCCGCGGGCGAACAGGCGCTCGCCCCGCGCCAGGTGCACGCGGCGGGCGGGTTGCAGCAGGCGCTGCTGGAAGGCCTCGTCGAGGCCGGCGAACCAGCGCCCCTGGCGCAGCAAGGCCAGGGTGGCGTCCGACAAGGCGGCGCTCGGCGCTGGGCCGGGTGGCAAAGGGGGCGTCGTGGGCAGGTGGGGCACGGCGCGCAGGTTAAGCGCTGGCAGGCCAGGGCGGGACTGGGTGATATCCCGGGGGCCCGGCACAGGCCCTGGGGGCGCAACTGTCGGGCAGATGGCAGACAGCGCCACCCGCACGGTGCGACGATGCCGCCACTTCCCCTGTCCACGTCCTGTTCACGCTTTGAGGCGAGGCCCCCCATGAAGACCCTGATCGACCACCTGGCCAACTACGCGTCCTACCACCGCCATGTGCGCAACGTCGCCACCCACTTCGTCGGCATCCCCACCATCGTGGTGTCGGTGATGGCCCTGCTGGGGCGCGCCAGCGTGGACGTGGGTGACGTGACCCTCTCGCTGGCCACCCTGACCTGGCTGGCGTCCACCCTGTTTTTCCTGCGCCTGGATGTGCGCTACGGCCTGACCATGGCCGTGCTCACCGGGCTGTCGGTGTGGGCCGGGCACGCGCTGGCCGCCCTGCCGACCACCGCCTGGTTGAGCAGCAGCCTGGGCCTGTTCTTCGGCGGCTGGGTGCTGCAGTTCATCGGGCACTGGTACGAGGGCCGCAAGCCGGCCTTCGTCGATGACCTGGTCGGTCTGGTCATCGGGCCGCTGTTCGTGGTGGCCGAGGCCGGCTTCCTGATGGGCCTGCGCCGCGAGGTGCAGGATGCCGTCGAGGCCCGCGTCGGCCCGGTGAGCCGCTTGTCGGCACAGCAGCGCGCCCAGGCCTGAGCCGCGCCCGTGCCTGGCGCCGTTGCGCGGGCGACGGGCGGCCGATGGCAACGCGCGGCCGATGGAGCGGAGATCCGAGCGAGATCTGAGGGAGATGCGCACGGGGGGCTGTGAAATGCCGCTGCCTGCGGCGACAATCCGGGTTTTGCGATTCACTGCGACCGATCCATGTCCTCGACGACCCCGGCCCCTTCTGCCGCGCCTGCCGACCCCACCCCCACCGCCGTGCCCGAGCAGGCGGCTGCCGCGCCGGTCGGCGAGCAGGCCACCGCTGCCGCCGCACCCGCCGAGGCGCCGCGCGCCGAGCCGTCCACGGCCGCCACCGGTGCGCGCCTGGCCGAGCTCTTCCCCGCCCTGTTCGCGGGGGCGCCCAAGCCGTTGAAGCTGCGCATCCAGGTCGACATCCAGGAGCGCGCCCCGGGCGAGTTCAGCAAGCAGGCCCTGTCGGCGTTTTTCCGCCGCCACACCGGCGCGACCTCCTACCTGGTGGCCGTCTCCAAGGGCAAGCAGCGTTTTGACCTCGATGGCCAGCCCGCTGGCGAACTCAGCGAGGAGCACCGCCAGCTGGCCGCCGACGAGCTGACCCGCCGCCGCGCCAACCAGCAGGCCCGCCGCGCCCAGGAAGACGCCCAGCGCCAGGAAGAAGAAGCCGGCCGCCGCCAGCGCTTCCACCTCCTGCGCGACTTCGAAACCACCAGGCTGACCACGGCCAATTTCTGCGCGCTCAAGGGCATCGCCCCCGAGCAGCTCGATGGCCTGCTGGCCCAGGCGCGCCAGGAAGCCCAGGAAGATGCGGCCCGCCCGCGTCGGCCGGAGCAGGGACATGGCCGTCCGGGGCAGGGGGCGGGCCGCCGCGAGGGCGATCGCCGCGATGGCCCGCGCCGTGACGACCGGGGCCGCCCGCAAGGCCCCCGCGGCCCGCGTGACCGCAACGAACGCCGCGGTCCGCCGCGCACCTGACCCAGGCTGTTGACCGGGTTCCGCACAAGCCGACGCCATGAGCCTGACGCCCGAAACCTACCTCTGGGAGCACTGGAAGTTCAACGCCGAGCAGCGGCTCAAGGCCTTCAACTTCTACGTGGCCCTGTCCATCTTCGCCAATGGCATGGTGTTCGCGGCCCTGGAAAAGGCCACGCACCCGGCCATCCTGGTGCTGCTGGGCGGCTTCGTCGGCCTGCTGGCGCTGGTGTTCGCGGTGGTGGACGCGCGCAGCCGCCACCTGCTGCACCTCACCAAGCAGGGGCTCAGGCAGGTCGAGGGCGGCTTGCCGGGCCACGCCCAGCTCTTCCTGCTCGACGACCAGCACCGCTGGCGCTGGGTGCGCTACACCGCGGCCTTCAACCTGCTGTTCGTGATGCAGCTGGTCTTCGGCCTGGGGGTGACGGCCTACGGCATCGGCCGCTGGTGAAGCGACCGATGCCGTGGCCGATGCGGCGACTGATGCGACGGTGAGGCTTCAGGCCGCGACGGCCTGGGCGGTCTTGTCCAGCATGGAGCCGGTGCGCTGCTGGCGCAGGTGCCAGGCGAAGGCCTCTTCCAGCAGGTGCGGCGTGTGGCCGCCACGGCGGCAGGCCGCGCGGAAGTAATCGGCCAGTTGCTCCCGGTAGCTCGGGTCCACGCAGTTGCCGATGATGGCGGCGGCGCGCTCCCGCGGGGCCAGGCCACGCAGGTCGGCCAGGCCGTGCTCGGTCACGATCACGTCCACATCGTGCTCGGTGTGGTCCACGTGCGTGACCATCGGCACCACGCTGGAGATGGCGCCACCCTTGGCCAGCGACTTGGTCACGAACACCGACATGTGGGCGTTGCGCGCGAAGTCACCCGAGCCGCCGATGCCGTTCATCATCTGCGTGCCGTTGACGTGGGTGGAGTTGACGTTGCCGTAGATGTCCACTTCCAGCGCCGTGTTGATGGTGATCAGGCCCAGGCGGCGCACCACCTCGGGGTGGTTGCTGATCTCCTGCGGGCGCAGCACGATGCGGGACTTGTAGAAGTCCAGGTTGGCCATCACGCGTTCGTAGCAGGCCTTCGACAGCGTCATCGACGAGGCCGAGGCAAAGGCCATGCGGCCCGAGTCCAGCAGGTCGATGCTGCTGTCTTGCAGCACCTCGGAGTACATCGTCAGGTTGTCGAAGGGCGACTCCAGCAGGCCGTGCAGCACCGCGTTGGCGATGGTGCCGATGCCGGCCTGCAGCGGCTGCAGGGAGGGCGACAGGCGGCCGGCCTTCACTTCGCGCAGCAGGAAGCCGTTGAGGTGGCCGGCGATGGCCTCGGTCTCGGTGTCCGGCGGCAGCACGGTCGAGGGGCTGTCGGGACGGTCGGTGAAGACGATGCCGACGATCTTGGCCGGGTCGATGGCGATGGCGGGGCTGCCGATGCGTTCGTCCACGGCCGTCACCGGGATGGGTTGGCGGTGCGGGCGGTAGGTCGGGATGTAGATGTCGTGCAGGCCTTCCAGGCCCAGGGGCATGCTCAGGTTGATCTCGACGATGACTTGCTTGGCCAGGATGGCGAAGCTCGCCGAATTGCCCACCGAGGTGGTCGGCACGATGGCGCCGTCTTCGGTGATGCAGGTGGCTTCGATCACGGCGAGGTCCACCGGCGCGATCTGCTTGTTGCGCAGCAACTCGACCGTTTCCGACAGGTGCTGGTCCAGGAACATCACCTCGCCGGCATTGATGCGCTTGCGCAGGCTGGCGTCCACCTGGAAGGGCATGCGGCGGGCGGTCACGCCAGCGTCGGACAGCACCTTGTCGGCGTCGTGGCCGAGCGAAGCGCCCGTCATCAGCGTGATCTGCAGCGGGTGCTGCCTGGCGCGTTCGGCCAGGGCGAAGGGCACGGCCTTGCAGTCGCCTGCACGGGTGAAGCCGCTCATGCCCACGGTCATGCCGTCGGTGATGAGGGCGGCGGCGTCCTGCGCCGACATGACTTTGTCGCGCAGGCGGGCCAGGCGGATGCGTTCGGGATGCACGGTGTTGTCTCCGGTCGTTGCTGTCATTGCCTCAGAGGGGCCGCGCCCACTCAGGCCGATCGTGTCAACCCGGGGGCAGGCGGCCTGGTCAGTATCGACAGCTGTCACAAATGCGTAAAGCGACTTATATTCATGCCTCCCATGCGTTTTGTGCATGGCAAGGAGCTGTCCGGTGGACCTGCGAGCCCTGCGTTACTTCGTCGAGACCGTGCGCCGCCAGAGCTTCACGCAGGCGGCCGATGCCCTCAGCGTCACACAGTCGACCGTCAGCAAGATGGTGCGGCAGCTGGAAGAGGAGCTGGGCCAGCCCCTGCTGATCCGCCACGCCCAGGGCCTGCAGCTCACCGACGTGGGCGAGGTGGTGTTCGAGCGCGGGCAGGAAGCCCTGGCCGTGGCCCAGGCCCTGCGCCGCGAGGTGGACGACCTGGGGGCCTTGTCGCGTGGCAGCCTGACGGTGGGCATCCCGCCCATGGTGAACGTGTTCTTCTCGCCGCTCATCCAGCGCTTCCGTGCGGCGCACCCGGGCATCGCCTTGCAGGTGCGCGAAGCCGGTGGCGATGTCATCGAGCAGATGGTCCAGGAAGGCGAGCTGGAGGTGGGGGTCAGCATCCTGCCGCTGGCGCCGCACAGTGCCTTGCGGGCCGAGGCGCTGGGGCGCTACCCGGTCTGCCTGGTGGGCACGGCCGAGGCCGCCTGGGCCCGCCGCAAGCGGCCCAGCCTGGCCTTGCTGCACGGCCAGCCGGTGGTCATGCCCGGCGAGGGCTTCGCGCTGGGCCGCCACCTGCGCGCCTGGTGGCAGCAGGCCGGCATCGCGCCTCGGGTGGTGGCCGAAAGCGGGCAGTGGGATTTCCTGCTGTCCATGGCCCAGGCCGGCATGGGCACGGCCATCCTGCCTCAGCCCCTGTTGCAGCGCCTGAGCCTGCCGCCCGAGTTGCTGGTGCGTCCGCTGCCCGCGGCCGAGCTCGACTGGGCCGTGGCCCACGTCTGGGCGGCGGGGCGCTACATGAGCCATGCGGCGCGCGCCTGGCTGACGGTGTGCCGCGGCGGCGAGGGCGGCGCTGGCCAGGGTGGCGGCCCCCAGGCACAATGACGGCCCTTCCCGAGCGTCCCCTCCCGCGGTTCACCATGTCCCAGTCCCCCTCCTCGCGCGACATCCAGAGCGCGCTCCCGAGCGACGCCCCGTCCGATGCCGGGCAGGCCAATGCCGCCGCCTTGGGCCGCTTCGAGGCCCTCCTGCGCGAGGCCGCTGCCAGCGGCCGGCTGGTCCAGCTCCTGCTGGTGGCCTACCAGGGCGGCGTGGCCGACATCGAGGCCCAGGGCCAGGGCCTGCAGCGCGTCATGGCCCGGCCGGTGCTGCTGCGCGGCCAGCCCCACCTGAGCCTGGTGCTGCGCTTCCCCGCGAAAGACATCACCCGGAACCTGGCGCTGGACGAGGCCTGGCCCACGCTGGGCGCCTGGTTGCGCGAAGGCGCCTTCCGCAACGCCCACCTCTTCACGCCCACGCAGGAAGTGCAGCTGGCCTTCAGCAAGAAGGGCAAGGCCACGGTGCGCGTGGGCAAGGCGCCAGGCAGCGAGGCGGCCGCCGCGCCTGAGGCCGCGGACCAGGCGTCGGATCCGGCACCGAGCCACGCCCACAACCGCGACAAGCACCGCCTGCTCGACCTCTCCCGCCCCTTCCTGCGCGAGCTCGGCGTGACCGATGCGCGAGGCCAGCTGGTGCCGGCCATGTCGCGCAAGTGGAAGCAGATCAACAAGTTCATCGAGGTCTTCGCCGCCGCCCTGGCGCGCTCGCCCCTGGCCCAGCCGCCGCGCGACCAGGAGCCCATCCACGTCGTCGATTTCGGCTCGGGCAAGGGCTACCTGACGTTCGCCATCCACGACTGGTTGCGCCACACCCTGCACCGCGAGGCCCAGGTGACCGGCGTGGAGCTGCGCGAGGACCTCGTCCGCCTCTGCCGCGGCGTCATCGACAAGCTGCACCTCGACGGCATGGACTACGAGCAGGGCGATGTGCGCGACTACCACCCGGCCCGCCTCAACGTGATGATCGCGCTGCACGCCTGCGACATCGCCACCGACCACGCCATCCACCTGGGGCTGCGCGCAGGCGCCGACATCATCCTGTGCTCGCCCTGCTGCCACAAGGAAGTGCGTCCGCAGTTGCTCAACCCGCACCCGCTGCGCCCCATCCTGCAGCACGGCATCCACCAGGCGCAGGAAGCCGAGATGCTGACCGACGGCCTGCGCGCCCTGCTGCTCGATGCGGCCGGCTACGACACCCAGGTCTTCGAGTTCATCTCCCTGGAGCACACCAACAAGAACAAGATGATCCTGGCCGTCAAGCGCACCCAGCCGCGCGCCAACGACGAGGTGGTCGCGCAGATCCGCGACATCAAGGCCTTCTACGGCCTGCAGCACCAGTGCCTGGAGGAGCTGCTCAAGGCCGACGGGCTGCTGCCGGCCTGAGGGGCTCGGTCTGGGTGTCGGGGGCGAGCCCTGGCCGGGGGATGCAAGCACAGCCAGGTGGGGCTGTACATCCCTGATGTGACAAACGGTTGCACCGCGGTGCGACATGTGGCGCGGATGATGCGCTGCCCGTCGCGCGCTCTGTGTACAGTGCGGGCAGTCGCCATCGCCACATGCCGTCCCCGGCGTGCTGGCTTCTCTGGAATGCCTGGGCTCCACAGGCAAGTAATGCACACGATGACGCCCCCCTGCCTTTCCACGTCTGCCGCCGCTTCCCGCGGTGGGTTTTGCCGCTGGCGGATCCGGCCATGAGCGTGGATGCCCTCGTGCCCGCCGACCTGCGCGGGGTCTGGACCTGCACCCGCGTGAGCCTGCCCGATGGCGGCGCGGGGCCCGGGGCGGACCACGCCACGCCGGCCTGGGCGCGCTGGCTGCAGACCAGCCTCTGGCACGGCCACCTGAGCCTGCCGCACGACGCCCTGCGCCAGCGCGAGGCGCGTGAACTGAGCAGCCTCAGCCCGCAGCAACTGGCCGCCCTCACGCACCAGCAGGCGCACGTGGGCCGCACCCAGATCCAGCCCCAGCCGGAGGGCGAGTTGTGCACCTGGTTGCGCCGCGCCGACTACCAGCCGCCCGCCTCCGTGCCCGACACCGCCTGGCTGGTGTTCGATGCGCCCGACCGCCTGCTGCGCATGGCGCTGCACGACGAGGGCACCGAGGTCTGGCAACGCCTGCCGGATTCGGTGGGCCGCTTCCGCTGCCTGGCCGGGCTGGACACCGAGGGCCAGGACGACGGCCGCCGGGTGATGGTGGCCGGGGCCTACGCCATGCGCGTGCAACTGCGCGCCATCCACTGGCCGCGCGGCATGCGCACCGGTTTCACCCTGGCCGAGGCCATGATGCACGCGCCCCAGCAGGCTCTGGCCTGGCTGGACCGCGAGATCAGCTTCGGGCGCTGCGAGCAGGGCCGCTGGACGGTGGAGCGATCCACCCTGCCGGCCCAGGAAGGCCGCACCCTGCACTGCGAGATGCTGCGCGACGCCACCGACCCGGACCACGCCTGGCTGAGCATCGACGGTGTGCGCGAACGCTGGCGTGTGCTGGAGTGGTCGGACGGCTGAGCGTGCGGGAAGATTGCGGTTAGGCTCGGCGCCATGCCCACGCTGAAACCCCTGATCCCGCAGCACGCCGCGATCGACCCTGCGACACAGGACGCGGCCCGCGCCGACACGGGCGCCGACACAGGCCCCGACATGGCTGCCGCCGCCAGGGGCGTCCCTGCCGATCCGCAGAAGTTCCGCGTCCGCGTCGGCCCCAGCGCCATCGACGGCCAGGGCGCCTTCGCGGCCGAGGCCATCCCGGCGCGGCGCAAGATCGGCGAGATCCGCGGCGAGTTCATCGGCCTGACGGAGGCCCGCGCCCGTGCCCGTGCCGCCGAGCGCAGCACCGGCCGCATCTTCATGGTCGCCATCTCCGAGCGCCGCGCGGTGGATGCCACCCACTCCAGCGACCCGCTGCGCTTTGCCAACCACGCCTGCGCGCCCAACATGGTGCTCAAGGTGGAGCAGGGGCGGGTCGCCTTCTACGCGCTGCGCGACATCGCCGAGGGCGAGGAGCTGACCGCGCGCTATGGCCCCACCCACCACGCCGGCCGCCTGCGCTGCCGCTGTGGTGCGCCGCGCTGCGTGGGCTGGCTCTGAGCCTGGCTGGCGCTGGCGGCATTTGTTCCACGCGGCCGGGGGTGAGGCCCCCGGGCTTTCCCCAGGGGGCGCGGCGGTGCCGGGGGCTGGGCGCCTATGCTCGGCGCACCACACGACCGGAGACACCCCCCATGCACACGACCTCGACCGCTGCCCGGCGCGCGCCCTGGAAAGCGAGCGCCCTGGCGGCCTGCGCCTGCGCCCTGGTGAGCGCCAGCCCGCAGGCCGAGGCCAGGCAGAAGATTTGCGTGTTCGACATCCTGGGCACCAGCGGTGACGGCTACAACAGCGCCAAGGACTACGCCATCGAGATGCAAAAGCACGGCGCGGATATCGAACTCAAGGCCTACATCGACGAACGCGTGGCCGTGGAGGACTTCCGCACCGGCCAGTGCGACGCCGTGCTGGCCACCGCCCTGCGCACCCGCGCCTTCAACCCGCTGACCGCGGCGCTGGACTCGGTGGGCGCCTCCACGGTGGTGCGCAACGGCAAGCTGGACATGAACGCCAGCATCGAGGTGGTGCGCAAGACGGTGCAGACCTTCAGCTCGCCCAAGGCCGCGTCCCTGATGGTCAACGGCCTCTATGAGGTCGGCGGCATCGCCCCGCTGGGCGCGGCCTACGCCTTCGTCAACGACCGCAGCATCAGCAACCTCGAAGCCGCCAGCGGCAAGCGCGTCGCCGCCTTCGACCACGACAAGGCCCAGGCCCAGCTCATCCAGCGCGTGGGCGCGCGCCCCGTGGCCGCCGACATCATGAACTTCGGCACCATGTTCAACAACGGCAACGTCGACGTGGTCATGGCCCCGTCGATCGCCTACAAGCCCCTGGAGCTGAACAAGGGCATGGGCAACAAGGGCGCGGTGCACCGCTTCCCGCTGACCATCCTGACCTACCAGATGATCTTCAAGCGCGACAAGTTCCCCGAGGGCTACGGCCAGAAGTCGCGCGAGGTCTGGCTGACCCGCTTCGACAACGTCATCGAGCTGACCAGGCGGGCCGATGCCACCATCCCGGCCCGGTTCTGGATGGACCCCAACGAGGCCGACGCCGAGCGCTACGTCAACCTCATGCGCGACGGCCGCATCGAGATGGCCGACAAGGGCTTCTACGACAAGAAGGGCCTGAAGATCATCAAGCGCATCCGCTGCGACGTGAACCCGACGGCGCCGGATTGCAGCCAGCCGACCGAAACCTGGCAGTGAACCTGACAGCCTGTGGGTGATGCGGCCATGAAAAAACCTCCCGGGCGAGGCGCCTCGGGAGGTTGCTGTGCGGTGCCGGGCGCGAGGCGCCCAGGCCACCGGGTGATCAGCGCGGAGCGATCAACCCAGGGCGGCCAGCTCGGCGCCGACCTTTTCCAGCATGTCTTCGGTGATCAGGCCGCCGGAGAACTTGGCGACCATCGACAGAGCGAAGCCCTTGCCCATGCCGATTTGCGGGTGGGTCGAAATGCCGGGCATGTGCTTTTCCAGGATGGCCTTGGTGGCTTCGTTGTCCAGCAGGTCGCCGAGTTTGGATTCGATCGAGAAGCTCATGGTTTGTCTCGCTAAGGTTCTTGGTGGGTGGTGAAACGCGCGCCAGGCATGCCTGCAGGCGACCTGCTTGCGCGACGCGCACATAGCATAACCCGAGCGTCGGCAGTTTCCACACGAGGTCATGGGGTTTCGCGGCGGGGCATTCCCTCACTCAAGGGGCAGGGACCCTCGCGGCGTGTCGCCAGATGACGCGAACGGTCGTGCTGGGCAGACCGTGCCATGCGGGGCCGGGGCCGGCAAGGTGCGGCCGGTGCGCCAGATCGGGTCACTTATCCCCAAAACGTGGCGCACGGACGGGGGCCCTCTGGTCAGGATGTCAAGCCCTGGCCAATGCCTGTGGCTGTGTGGCAAGTCATTGATTCACAAGGGAAAAATGCCATTCACCAGAATGCAACAGGATCCCGGAGGAATCCCGGGGCTGTGGAGATGTCGACAGGTGCCGGCAGGTTCCCCACAAAGTTATCCACAGCCCGACCTGGGTGGATAACCGTTGTGAATCAAGGGCTTGGGAGGCTCACCTCCAGTGGACTGTGCGCAGAGTGCGCCAAGTCGGGTGGTCGATGGTGCCCGCGACGCTGCGGATCCGGGGGCCGGGCGGGCGACAATGGCAGCTGCCGTGTGCGCCTGAAAGGGCGCGTCGGCGCACCTTCGGGACATTTCACGAATCGCAGCAGTCCGTGACACAGTTCACAAGTGCTGACAAAGCATGTCAGAAACCAAGCAACTAGGGAAAACCCTTGATTTTGATCGGATGCGTCGCAGTTATCCCCACTGTTGCAAATCCAGCCGCCCCGCTGTGGGGCACAGGGGCCAAGGCGGTGCGATGCCCGAAAATGCTCGCTAAGTCATTGATTCATATAGAGCGTCTGGCGCTGCCTCTTTCTGAGGCAATTTGACCCAAACGACGACGTGACAAGCATTTAGCGAGCGTTTGCAATGCTTTCCCACAAAGTTATCCACAATCCCCGTGGATAAGGGTGACCTCTCTGAGAATCAAGCACTTGCCCTCCTCTCTTCACGCTTTTGTCAGAAAACTTCCGACGTTTTGCCGCGCATGAACCGCCTTGATCCCAGCCCCGAGGGGGGTGTCGTGCGCATCGGCGTCGTGGTCGAAGCGCCCCAGCACAGCGGCCTGCTGGGCGTGCTGGACTACCTGTGCCCGACCGCCCTGCCGCCGGGCACGCTGGTGCGGGTGCCGCTGGGGCGGCGCGTGGTCACCGGCGTGGTGTGGGAGACGCAGGACGCGGCCCAGGCGACCGCCGACGATGCGCCCGCGAGCGCCGGCTTCCAGCTCAAGCCGGTGGCCGAGGTGCTGGGCGGCCTGCCGCCGCTGCCCGCCACCTGGCGCCAGCTGGTGGCTTTTGCCGCGGCCTACTACCAGCGCAGCCTGGGCGAGATGGCCTTGATGGTGTTGCCGCCGGAGTTGCGCCAGCTCGACGCCGTGCAACTGCAGCGCCGCCTCAAGCGCCTGGACAAGGCCCTGGCGGCCGACCCCGTGGGCGATGCCTCGCCCCACCCCACGGGCGCGTCTGCCGAGCCTGCTGTGCCCGCCTTGCCCGAACTCAGCGCGCAGCAAGCCCAGGCCCTGCAGACCCTGGCCGAGCGCGGCGCCCAGCCTTTCCTGCTGTGGGGCAGCACGGGCAGCGGCAAGACAGAGGTCTACCTGCGCCGGGCGCAACAGGCGCTCGATGCCGGCCAGCAGGTGCTGATGATGGTGCCGGAGATCAACCTCACGCCTCAGCTGGAGGCCCGCGTGGCCGAGCGCTTCGCCGGCCGGCGCATCGTCTCGCTGCACAGCGGGCTGACGCCGGCGCAGCGCCTGCGCCACTGGACGATGGCGCTGCAGGGCCAGGCCGACCTGGTGCTGGGCACGCGCCTGTCGGTGTTCACGCCGCTGCCGCGCCTGGGCCTGATCGTCGTCGACGAGGAGCACGACCCCAGCTACAAGCAGCAAGACGGAGCGCGCTATTCGGCGCGCGACCTGGCCGTCTACCGCGCCCGTCTGGAGGGCGTGCCCGTCATCCTGGGCTCGGCCACGCCCAGCCTGGAGAGCTGGCACAACGCCTTGCCCGTGGCCGAGGGCGGTGCGGGCCGCTACGTGCGCCTGACCATGCCCGAGCGCATCGGCGGTGGCGAGATGCCGCGCGTGCGCCTGCTGGACCAGTCCCGTGCGCTCAAGCCCACCATGGGCCAGGCGCAGCCGCCGCTGGCGCGCGAGTTGCTCGCCGCCATCGCGGCCCGCGTCGAGCGGGGCGAGCAAAGCCTGGTGCTGCTCAATCGCCGCGGTTACGCGCCGGTCCTGCATTGCAGCGACTGTGGCTGGAAGAGCGGCTGCCCGCACTGCAGCGCCTGGCGCGTCTTCCACAAGGCCGACCGCACGCTGCGCTGCCACCACTGCGGCTTTTCAGCGCGGGTGCCGCACGCCTGCCCTGACTGCGGCAACCAGGACATCCAGCCCGTCGGCCGCGGCACCGAGCGCCTGGAGGAACAGCTGGCCGAGGCCCTGCCCGGCGCCCGCCTGGGCCGCATCGACGCCGACGTCACCCGCCACAAGGGCGCGCTGGAGGCGCAGCTGGCCAGCGTGCATGCCGGCGAGGTGGACGTGCTGGTGGGCACGCAGATGGTGGCCAAGGGGCACGACTTCCGCCGCATCACCCTGGTGGCGGCGGTGAACCCGGACGCGGCGCTGTTCGCCAGCGACTTCCGCGCCGCCGAGCGCCAGTTCGCGCTGCTGCTGCAGGCCGCGGGCCGGGCCGGGCGCGATGCCGACGTGGCCGGGCACAGCGAGATGTGGATCCAGACCTGGCACGCCACCCACCCGCTCTACCAGGCGTTGCGGGACTACGACTTCGAGGCCTTTGCCGCGCGCCAGCTGCAGGAGCGCCAGATGGCCGGCATGCCGCCCTACGCCAGCCTGGCCATGCTGCGCGCCGAGGGCAAGACCCAGCAGGCCGCGCAGGCCTTCCTGGAGGCCGCGGCCCAGGCCGTGCAGGACCTGGTGGCCCAGGCGCCCGAGGCTTCGGGGCTGATCCTGTACCCGGCCGTGCCCACGCCGGTGCAGCGTGTGGCCAATGTGGAGCGCGCGCAGCTGATGATCGAGTCGGCGCAGCGCGCGGTGTTGCAGCGCTTCCTGAACGCGGCCCAGCCGGTCTGGCTGGCGCTGGCGCAACAGCACCGCCGCAACGGGCTGATCCGCTGGGCGGTGGACGTGGACCCGCTGGCGATCTGAGCCGAAGCAGGGCCCCGGGCCCCAGGCGCAGGCCTCAGCCCAGCAGGGCTTCCAGGCCTTCGGACAGCTCGCTGAGCGGGGGCATGTCGTTGAGCAGTTCCTGGGTGGTCAGGCCCAGCTTGCGGCAGACCTCGGCGGGCACGGTGACGGCCAGCTCCTCGGCCTGCAGGCCGTTGTGCTCGGCACGGGCGCGCCAGGAGGCCACGTGGATCACGGCGGCCACGGGGTCGAAGGGCTGGTGGCCCAGCGGGTCGGGGAAGTGGGCGATGGCCTGCACGAAGCTCACCGGGAAGCGCCACTGGCGGGCCAGCTCGGCGCCGACGGTGGCGAAGTGGTAGCCGAAGGTGCTGGTCTCGACGGCCAGGCGGCGGCCGTCCAGCGGCGAGGCCTGCTGGTCGACCTGCATCATCTGCTCGGGCATGCCGGCGTGCATCACCAGCTGGCCGATGGCGTGCATCAGCGCCACGGTGAAGGCCTGGTCGCCGTTGACGCCGGTGCGCTTGGCCACCCAGCCGGCCACGGCCGCGGTGTGCAGGCTGTAGCGCCAGAAGCGGGTCAGGTCCATGCCGGGCATGGACTTGTAGCCGCCGGTCAGGCCCGAGCTGATGACCAGGGTGCGCACGGTCACGAAGCCCAGCATGGACAGCGCCTCGTTGACGGTGCCGATGCTGCGCGAGACATGGTAGTAGGCCGAGTTGGCCAGGCGCAGCAGGCGGGCCGACAGCACGGGGTCGGCGGCCAGCTTCTTGGCGATGTCGTCGATGGAGACGTTCTGGTCGTTGAAGCTGTCGATCAGTTCGTGGACGATCTTGGGGATGGCCGGCAGGGCCTGGGGTTGTTTGAACAGGGCGTCGAGCTGCATGGGTGTGGCCTCCGATGGCAAGGCAGATGGGAACATATCGACCTTTTCGGTCATGGCCTGAGGATCTCTCAACCCAGGATTTTTTGACAGGTGGAAATGAACGCCCTGCCCGTGCTTCTTGCACGTTTCTGCGCGCCTGCGCCCCCGCCGAGATGGCCCACACTGGCTGACTGGACGCCTGGAAGGAGGACGCCGATGCAGGAGACGACGATGAAGCGGATGACGACGAAGCGGCTGACCGCGCGCGGTGCCGCGCTGCGCCTGGGGGCCGCCCTGGCCGCGGGCCTGGCGCTCGGTGCCGCGCAGGCCGGGCCGCGCGAGGGCTTGCCGCAGCGCAACCTGCTGGTCGAGTGGCGGGTCAGCGGCCAGGGGCGCAGCGAGCAGCACCAGGCGGGCATCGAGGTGGGCCGCATCGTCATCGACAGCCGCCGCGGCGTGATCGGTCGGGCCGGTGCCAGCGCAGGCACCTTGCGCACCGACTCGGACAGCCAGACTGTCCAGCAGGTGATGGTGCTCAATGGCGGGCGGGCGCGCTTGTTCGTGGGCCGCACCCAGGCGGTGACGACCTGGCAGTGGGCGTACAGCCCGTCCTTCGGGCAACCCCAGGGCGGGCAGGGTGGCTTTGGCAGCCCCGGCGTGGCCGTCGTGCCGCAGACGGTGTGGGTCGACCTGGGCGAGGGCCTGGACGTGACGCCGCGCTGGCCGGGCGGTCAGGCGCCGGTGACGGTGGCGCTGGAGGCGCGTTCGCGGCAGCCGGTGCAGCCGGGGGCGGTGTACGGTGGCCAACTGGACCCCGATGGCCAGACCCGCCACAGCGAGCTGGCCAGCACCGTCAGCGTGTTCCTGGGCGAGTGGACGGTGGTGGCGCGCAGCGGCGGGCGGCTGCAGCGCTCGCAGTCCGCTACGCTGTCCACCCGGGACGTCGACGACAGCCAGTCGCAGCAACTGGAGATCCGCATCACGGCGCCGTGACCACCGGCCCGCCCCATGACCCCCACCCACGGAGACCGCATGACCCAGACCCCTCCCCTGCCCCACGCCGCCCAGGTGTTTTCCGCGGCCACGCAGGCCTTGCTCGACAGCGTCAAACGCGCCGGCTTCCCGCCCATCTACCAGCTGCCGCTGGCGCAGGCGCGCAAGTCCTACAGCATGGGTGTGGGCGCCACGGCGATGCCGCCGCTGCCGCTGCCGCGGGTGGAGAACTTCGAGATCCCCGGGCCGGGCGGCCCGATCCCGGCGCGCCTGTGGGCGGCCAGCCACGAGGCCAACCTGCCCGTGCTGCTCTACCTGCACGGGGGTGGTTTCGTGATCGGCGGCATCGACACCTGCGAGTCGATGTGCACCGTGCTGGCGCAACGCTCGGGCGGCGCGGTGGTGGCCATCGACTACCGCCTGGCCCCGGAGCACAAGTTCCCCTGCGGGCTGGACGACAGCTTCGCGGCCCTGGGCTGGTTGGCCGCGCATGGCCAGTCGCGTGGCCTGGACCGCGGCCGCATCGCGGTGGGCGGCGACAGCGCCGGTGGCACCCTGGCGGCATCGGTGGCCCTGATGGCGCGCGACGCGGGCATCCCGCTGGCCCTGCAGGCGCTGTTCTACCCCTCGGTGCAACTGGGCATGAAGACCGAGTCGCTCCAGAAGTACGCGCAGAGCACGCTGCTGACCTGGGACCTGATGCACTGGTTCGAGAAGCAGACCCAGGGCGGCGCACAGCGCGAGCGCTGGCACCGCGAACCGCTGCACGCGCCCAGCCACACCGGGGTGGCCCCCGCCTGGATCGGCCTGGCGCAGTGCGACCCGCTGACCGACGAGGGCCACCTGTACGCCCAGCGCCTGCGCGAGGCGGGCGTGCCGGTGAGCCTGCACGAGTGGCCGGGCGTCATCCACGACTTCATCAACCTGGGCCGCTTCCTGCCCGAGGCGGCGCAGGCGCACGAGCTGCTGGCCCAGGCGCTGCGGCAGGCCTGGGCGCGCTGACCGCGCTGATGACCGGCGGTGCGGCCCGATGGCATGGGCTTTGCATTCGGAGGGCCACCATGTCGCCATCCGATCCCCCGCGCCACGTCCTGCCTGACCCGGGCCTTGGGCCGCTGTCCACGCAGCCCGCGCCGCCGGTGCAGCAACTGCATCAGGCCTGCGCGCAACTGGCGCGTCTGCGCGCCGACGTGGGCTGGCTGGAGCTGCACCTGGCCGAGCAGCCCGGCCTGCGGGCCCGTTGCCATGGCATGCGCGCCCTGATCGACCAGGCGGTGGACGGCATCGGGCGGATCGCCACCGGCTTGCAGCCCGCGGACTGGCTGCCGCAGGGCGCGGTGCCGGGCCTGTGGGCCACCCTGGCCTGGCAGGTGGCGGACTTCACCGAGCACAGCGGCCTGGCCTGCGAGAGCTCGGTGGACATCGCCGCGGGCCTGCCCGAGCCCGACGGCGAGCACGCCAGCGCCATCTTCGCCATCTTCGGGGAGATGCTGTGCAACGTCGCGCGCCATGCGCAGGCGGCCGAGGTGCTCATCCGCGTGCGTGCCACGCCGGGCGACCTCACGCTGCTGGTGCGGGACAAGGGCCGCGGTGCGCCGCCCAGCGCCTTCGAAGGGCCCGATGCCCGCGGCGTGGCGGCGATGCGCGAGCGCGCGGCCCTGCATGGCGGCTGGTTGCAGATCGACAGCCAGCCGGGCCAGGGCACCCAGGTCATCCTCAGCATGCCGCTGGACCGTGCGTTGGCGCGCCAGGGGCGGGCGGCCTGAGCCTCACTCCTTCCAGCGCTCCTTGATGACCAGCACCTCCGGCAGGGCCGAGACGAACAGGTCCACCAGATGGGGGTCGAAGTGCTGGCCCTTGTCCTTGTGCAGCTGGGCCACGGCATCTTCCACCGTCCAGGCCTTCTTGTAGGGCCGTGCGGTGGTCAGCGCATCGAACACATCGGCCACCGTCACGATGCGCGCCGACAGCGGGATGTCCTCGCCCTGCAGGCGCCGCGGGTAGCCCGAGCCGTCCCACTTCTCGTGGTGGCACAGCGCGATCTCGCGGGCCAGGCGCAGCACCGAGGAGGGGTGCTCGCCGATGATGTCCGCGCCGATCTGCGGGTGGGTGCGCATGACGTCCCACTCCTCGGGCGTGAGCGCGCCGGGCTTGAGCAGGATGTGGTCGGGGATGCCGATCTTGCCGATGTCGTGCATGGGCGCGGCGGTCAAGAGCTCCTCGGCCGCCCACGGGGCCCAGCCCGCGGCCAGCGCCAGCGTCTGGGCGTAGTGGCTCATGCGGATGACGTGCAGGCCGGTCTCGTTGTCCTTGTACTCGGCCGCGCGGCCCAGGCGCTCGATGATCTGCATGCGCGACTCGCGCAGCTCGTCCATGCGCACCAGCGAGAGGTGGTTGCGCACCCGCGCCTTGACGATGGGCGGGCTGACGGGCTTGACGATGTAGTCGACCGCGCCCAGCTCGAAGCCGCGGGCCTCGTCCTCGGTGTCGGACAGCGCGGTCACGAACACCACCGGGATGTCGCGGGTGCTGGCATCGGCCTTCAGCGCGGTGCAGGCCTCGTGGCCGGTCATGCCCGGCATCATCACGTCCAGCAGGATCAGGTCGGGGTGCTCGCTGCGGGCCAGCTCCAGGGCCTTGTGGCCGTCGCGTGCGAACAGCAGGCGGTGGTCGTTCTGGAGGATCTGCCGCAGCACCTGCAGGTTGGTGGGCTCGTCGTCGACGATCAGCAGCGTGGGCCGGATTTCGCGGTCAGAGTAGGGCATCGGTGCTCCTGTCGGCGGTCAGGCCGTCGGTGAGCCGTGCCAGTGCCTTGGCCGCGGCTTCAAAGTCGAAATCATCGTTGGCACGTTCGAGGGCTTGCAAGGCCCGCAGCTCTTCGCCGGTGGCGTGCGGGCGCACGGCGTCGCAGAACTGGCTGAACAGCGGCTCCAGGCACTCGCCGCGCTGGAAGGCCTGGCCCAGGCGCTGGGCCTGGTGGCGCCACAGGCGGTGCTGCTCGGCGTCCGCTGCAAGGGGTGCGGCGGTGGGCGGCGTGAAGGCCGCCATGGGGTGGGGGGCCGGCGAAGGGCCTTGGGCCGGCTCGGCGGGGGGCATCAGGTCCTGGATCACGGCCAGGGTGTCGCCCAGGGCCTGGCACATCTGCAGCCAGGCCTGGCCACGCTGGGTGGACGGGGTGTCGTCGCGGCAGGCTTCGACCTGGCGGGCGGCCTGCGCCAGGACGTCGAGGCCGAGGTTGGCGGCCGCGCCACGCAGCCGGTGCGCTGCGGCGTGTGCCTGCGCCAGGGTGTCGGGGGCCTGCTGGTTCTCGCGCGCATCCAGCCACCGGGCCTGGTCTTCGGCGAAGCGGCGCAGGCCGCGCTGGAAGCTGGGCAGGTCGCCCCAGCGGACCTGGCCCTGGGCCACGTCGACCAGCAGCGGGCCATCCTCGTGGGCTGCGGCATCGGCCGCGGTGCCTGGGCCCTGGGTGGCAGCGGCGTCGGCGGCGGCGGTCAGCGGGACGATGCCCGTCACCTGGCTGATCTCCAGGCTCAGCTCGGCCAGGTCCAGGGGCTTGTGCGCGAAGCCGTCCATGCCGGCGGCCAGGGCGGCCTTGCGGTCCTCCTCCTGCACGCTGGCCGACAGCGCGATGACGGGGGTGCGGCGGCTGTGGCGCCTGGCCTCCATGCTGCGGATGGCGCGGCAGGCGCTGAGGCCGTCCATGACGGGCATCTGCACGTCCATCAGCACCACGTCGAAGGCCTGCTCGTGGTAGCGGTCCAGCGCCTCCTGGCCGTTGGCGGCCATGACCACGGTGTGGCCCTGGCGGCCCATGACCACGCTGAGCAGCTCGGCGTTTTGCGGCACGTCATCGACCACCAGCACGCGCAGCGGCGGCAGGCGCACGGGCAGGCGGCTGCGCTTGGGCGCAGGCGCGGCGGCCTTGCTGACCGGCAGGGGCAGCATCACATGGAAGGTGCTGCCCTGGCCCACGGTGCTTTCCACCCAGATGCGCCCGCCCATCAGCTCGGTCAGCTGCTTGCTGATGGTGGTGCCCAGCCCGGTGCCGCCAAAGCGCCGGCTCATGGACGCGTCGGCCTGGGTGAAGGCCTCGAAGATGGTGGACAGGCGCTCCGGGGCGATGCCGATGCCGGTGTCGCGCACGGTGAAGTGCAGCTCGGGCCCCTCGCGGCGGCAGCTCAGCACGACTTCGCCCTGCTCGGTGAACTTGATGGCGTTGCCCAGCAGGTTGAGCAGGACCTGGCGCAGGCGGTGCGGGTCACCGCGCACGACCTCGCCGACGTCGCTGTCCAGCGCGTTGCGCAGCACCAGGTTCTTGCGGCCGGCCTGGATGGACTGCTCCGCGCACAACTGCTGCACCAGGTCGCTCAGGGAGAAGTCCAGCGACTCCAGCTCCAGCGCGCCGCGCTCCAGCTTGGAGGTGTCCAGGATGTCGTTGAGCAGGTGCAGCAGGCTGCGCGCCGATTTGTGCACCGTCTCCAGGTGCTTGCGCTGGGCGGCCTGCAGGTCGCCATTGAGCACCACCTCGGTGAAGCCGAGGATGGCGTTCATCGGGGTGCGGATCTCGTGGCTCATGTTGGCCAGGAAGGTGCTGCGCGCCTGGGCGGCGGCCTCGGCGTGCTCTTTGGCCAGCACCAGCTCGTTTTCCATCTGGCGGCGCTCGGTGATGTCCAGCAGCACGCCGTCGATCCACTTGACGCTGTTGTCCGCGGCGCGCACCAGGCTGCCATTGCCCCACATCCAGCGGGTCTGGCCGTCGCGGCTGCGCAGCGGGAATTCGAGCACGAACTGCTGCTCCTGCTCTGCCGCCTGCTTGACGACGTCGGCGATGCGTTCCGCATCGGCCGGGCTGACCAGCTCGGAAAAGCTGATCTGCGGCGTCTTGCCCAGGAAGGCCGCGGGCGGCCAGCCGGTGAGGTGCTCGGCCGCGTCGCTGATGAACTCCATCGGCCAGCCCTGTTCCATGCGGCAGCGGTAGGAAATGCCGGGGATGTTGCTGATCAGCGAGCGGAACTGCGCCTCGCTGTCGCGCAGGGCGCGCTCCATGCGCTGGGGCTCGCTGATGTCGGACGCGAACGCCACGTACATCTGCGGCTCCAGGCCCTCCATGCGGCCGATCACCAGGCGCAGCGGCACGGTGTGGCCATCGGCGTGCTCGCAGTGGGTGATGATGGGGACGCCCAGCGACGACCGGATGGACGCCAGGAAGCGCTGGAAGCTGTCGGTGGCCATGCTGCGGTAGGGCTCGACCATGATCTCGGTGACGCTGTGCCCGATCAGCGAGGCGGCGCTGCGGCCGTAGATGCGCTCGGCGCCCGGGTTGATTTCGTGCACGGTGCCTTGCGCGTCGAACACCACGATGGCATCGAGGGAGGTGTCGGTGATGGCGCGCAGGCGGGCTTCCTTGCCCTGGTTGACGGCCAGCAGCTGGCGGTAGCGCGCCAGGCCCACGGCGGCGGCCACCAGCACCCCGATGACGAAGGTCACCAGGGTGATGGACAGCGCCAGCAGCACGTGGTTGTTGGGCGGCATGTCGAATTCGGCGGTGGGGCGGCCGATGAAGCGCGCGGCGGCCATGCCGGTGTAGTGCATGCTGGCGATGGCCAGGCCCATGACGGAGCCGGCCACGGCGGTCTGCGGCAGGCGGCCGGTGTGGATGCGGCGCGCGGCCAGCCCGAAGCGCACCCGCAGCGCCAGCACGGCCAGGCCCACCGCCACGACGATGGACAGCGCGAACATCCAGGGGTCGTAGCGCAGCACCGGGGCCATGCGCATGGCGGCCATGCCCGCGTAGTGCATGGCGCCGATGCCCGCGCCCATCAGCACCCCCGAGACCAGCAGCTGGCGCGTGCTGACGCGCTCCTGGCTGAGCAGGTTCAGCGCCACCCACGAGGCGCCCAGGCTGGGCAGCACCGACAGCGTGGTCAGCGTGGTGTCGTAGGAAACCTGCGTGCACAGCCGGAAGGCCAGCATCCCGATGAAGTGCATGGCCCACACGCCGCAACCCAGCGCCAGGCTGCCGGCCAGCAGCGTGGTCGAGCGCAGGCGCCGCTCGGTGACCTGGCGCGCCTGGACGGCAGCCTGCAAGGCCAGCGAGGACGTGAAGATGGCGATCGCGACCGACAGCAGCACCAACCAGGGGTCGTGCTCGCCGTACAGCAGCAGATTGCGGTCAAAACCCAGGTCCGCGACCCAGAAAAACGAATTCATGGAATACCCCAGCATGCCTATGTCGGCAGTGTGGGGCGCCACAGGAGGGCACGTGGGGGCGATGAAGGGGCGATCAGCCCCGCAATTTCGGTCGTGGCGTGCGGGATGTCACGGCGCGCCCTGGCCCTGCGGCCACAGCACCCACATGGCCAGGGGCTGCTTGGTGCGCCCGGCCTGCGCCAGGGCCTCGTCGCCCCAGCCCCAGAAAAAGTCGGCGCGCACCGCACCCTGGATGGCGCCGCCGGTATCCTGCGCCATCACCAGGCGGCGCAGCGGCGAAGGCGGGGGCACGCTGCCGGCCACCCAGGTCTGCGGCATCGTGCTGTCCAGCCACACGGGGGTGCCCAGGGGCACGCTGTCGCGGTCCACCGCGATGGAGCGTCCCGGTGTCAGGGCCACGCCCTGCGCGCCGCTGGGGCCGAGCTCGGGGTCGGGCAGGGCCTCCTCGCGGAAGAAGACCACGCGCGGGTTGGCCGCCATCATCTCGCCCACGCGGCCCGGGTTGGCCTGCGCCCAGCTGCGGATGGCCGGCCAGGAGGCCTGCTCCAGCGTGAAGGCGCCCTGGTCGACCAGCCATCGCGCCACCGACATGTAGGGCTGCTCGTTGTGGCCGGCAAAGGCCAGGCGGATGACCTTGGGCGCGCCCTGCGGCGTGGGCTCGTCGAGCAGGCGGATGCGGCCCGAGCCTTGCACCTGGATGAGCAGCACGTCCAGCGGGTCGGCCAGCCAGACCACCTCGCGGCCGGTCAGGGCGGCGCGGCCCTCGGGCGTGTTCCCCAGCTCGGCGCGGCTCAGGAAGGGCTTGCGCAGCCCCAGCCCGGCCGGTGGCCGGTGCAGCGGGTGGGCGAAGCGCGCATCGGGTTTGCGGCGGCCCTCCAGCAGCGGCTCGAAGTAGCCGGTCAACAGGCCGCTGCCGGCGCCGTCCAGGGCGCTCACGCGCCAGGGCTGGAAGTGGCTTTCCACCCACTGGCGCACGAAGCCGTCGTCCACGCGGCTGCCCCAGTCCGGCCCCAGGCGGCGCACCTCCTCGCACACCCGGGACCAGCCGGGCGCGGGCTTGACGCAGCCCTTGGCCAGGGCCGGCCACCAGGCGCTGATGCGGTCCTGGTCCCAGCCGGGCAGGTCGCGCCAGGCGGCCTGGGTCCAGCGGGCCTTGGCGCGCAACAGGCTGGGGCCCTCCGGCACGCCCGAGGGCAGCGCCGGCGCGGGCGTTGCGGAGGACGTCGACGCGCTGGACGGCAGCGGCGCGGCCACGACGGGCGCACGGCCGCCCACGCTGGCGCAGCCGACCAGGCTGCCTACAATCCAGACCATGGCCGCGCCTGACAGCCAGTGCGGCACGGCGGCCATCGAACGCGTCATCTCACCCAACGAGGAAACCGGAACCATGTGGTTGATTGTGCTGGAAGCCGCGGGTGCTTTGGCGCTTTTCGTCTTCCTGATCTGGTGGACGATGTTCTCCGGCCGACGCCGGGGTGAGTTGGGCGATGCCGGTGAGCGAGACGCCGCGCCCGAGCGCGACGCCCTGCCGCCCTCCGATCACCCCACCGAACGCGGCGGCCACACGAACGAGCCCGGCTGACGCCACAGCCGCCGCAGCACCGCGCGCCACAGCCGTGCGCGGTCGGTGATGCGCACCCCGCGCGAGCGCACCGCCACGCGCAGCGCCAGCGTGAAGCTCACGCCCACATTGAGCAGGCCGGTCAGCGGCAGGGCGGCCACGCACCACCAGAAGTCCGGCTCGTGCAGCAGCGGGGTGCCCAGCGTGCCCAGGGCCGCGGCCACCTGGCCGGTGGACAGCGTCACGTGGCGCACGTCCAGCGGCAGGCCCACGAAATGCGCCACCACCGGCACGATGCCCAGCATCAGCCCCAGCGAGATGTTGGCCGCCAGGCCCGAGACGTTGTCGCGCCACCAGGCCGACCAGCGCGCCGCCCGCGCCTCGCCCAGCCAGGCCTGGATGTGCGGGTTGTGGCGCAGGGCGCTGTCGAGGCGGTGCAGCACGAAGGCGTTCTCGGCCCAGCCCGCCAGGATGCTCGATGCGAACAGCAGCACGCCCGTGAAGGCCGCGTACCACAGCGAGGGCCCCCACAGCGTCAGCGAGTCCAGCACGTGGTGGGCCTTGTGGCTGTCGATCAGCGGCGCGCCCAGCACCCACCAGGCCAGCGCCTGCACGCCCAGCACCACCGGCGCGACCATCAGCAGGTTGCCCAGGATGCCGGCCATCTGCGAGCGCAGCAGGTGGGCGACCTCGTCGACGAAGCCCTCGATGGCCGCGTCGCTGCGCACATCGGCCAGCTTGGCCGCCATCGCCGGGGCCGTCATGGCCGGCTGCTTGGTGGCCACCGTGAAGTGCAGCCACTGCACGATGACGAAGCTGGCCGCGTAGTTCACGCCCGCGCCCAGGCCGGCCATGAAGGGCGACAGGCCCAGGGCCAGCACCGCGAACTTCATGAAGGTGGTGCCGGCCAGCACCGCCCCGCCCCCGGCGGCGCGCCACAGCATGTCGAGGTACTCGCTGCGGGTGCGGGTGATGTAGTGCTCGCCGGTTTCCGCGCTGCGCTCGGCGACGCGGCGGGCCAGTTGCGAGGTGTGCTGCGCAAACAGCGCACGCACGCTGCGGCGCTCGCGCGCCACCGTCACCAGGGTCAGCAGCAGGCGGTGCAGCGCGGGCCCCGGGCGCGGCGCCAGCACCACGTCCAGCAGCAGCTCGATGCGGCGGCAGCGCTCGCACAGCTGGTCGATCTGGAAGACCAGGTTGACCGAGATGCCCTGGGTGTCCAGGTGGCCATGCAAGCCGCGGGCGGCCTCGATGCAGGTGTCCAGCAGCACGCGCAGGTACTGGGCCTCGTGCAGCAAGGTGGTGGCCCCATCCGATGCGCTCGCCATGCCCGCCGGGCCCTGCACCACCGCCTCGGCGACGGCATGGTCGCGCATGCGCTCGATGACGTGGGTGAGCTGGCGGAAGGCCGCGCGCGTGCTGGCCGTGCCGGCGTCTGCGGCATCGCCGTGGTGCGCCTCGCCCTCGGCCGCATCGAAGTCCCGGCTCACGCTGATGCCGATGCGCGCGCGGAAGGCCGGCGAAAAGCCGATGGCGCGCACCTGGGTGGCCTGGTAGAGCATGGCGTCGTAGAAAGGCTCGCGCCAGCCCAGCGGGGCCTGGGCGGCCTCGCCGAAGGGCGTCTCGGGGTGGGCCAGGGCTTCCAGCCACAGCGCGCCGATGCCGTCCAGCGTGACCTCGTCCAGCGCACCCAGCCAGTCGGCATCGTCCGCATCGCTGAACAGCAGTCCGAACAGCACGGCCATGTCGCCCGTCTCGGGGCTTTGCGGCAGCAGGCGGGCGCGCAGGCGCTCGCCCAGTTCGTTGAGGAAGGCCGCGCGCGGCGAGAAGCCGAAATCAGCCAGCAGGGCGGCCACGTCGGTGTCGCGCCAGACGGCGGCCAACAAGGCCACGACGCGTTCGCGCCGCGCCGGGTGGGCGTTGGCATCGAGCAGGCGCACCACGCACTGCATGCCGCTGACCGGCTCGCCGCGGCGCACCCAGTCGAGCAGGCGGATCAGCCAGATGTGGCGCTGCACGGGCGCGGCCTGCGCATCGGCCTGGTCCAGCAGCGTTTCGATGTCGAACCCGTTGCCGGGGCGTGGCCACCAGGCCTGGCGGGTGAAGGGGCGGACCAGCCGCGACAGCACCCCCATCAGTGCAGCGACTGGCTGCGCGCCAGGGTGAAGGCCGGGATGGGCGCCTCGAACAGGCGGGCGTCTTCGGTCATGCAGAAGTAGCTGCCCTGCATGCTGCCGTGGGGCGTGTCCAGGCGCGTCCAGCTGGTGTATTCGAAGCGCTCGCCGGGCTTGAGCAGGGGCTGGTGGCCCACGACGCCCAGGCCGCGGACCTCCTCGACCCGGCCGGTGCCATCGGTGATCAGCCAGTGCCGGCCGATGAGCTGGGCCGCCACCTTGCCGGTGTTGACGATGGTGACGGTGTAGGCGAAAGCGTACTCGTGGCGTGCCGGGTTGCTCTGATCTTCCAGGTAGCTGGGCTGCACGCTGCAGGTGAATTCGGCGTGGTTCATGCGGCCCATTCTAGGCACACCGTATCCCCCGATTCGGGTAGAAGACCTGACAAGTCATGGGGATGTCATGGATGACGACGAGCATCCGCTGCGGTTGAAATGCGCGCAGTTGCCGTCGCGATAAAAGGAGAACCCACATGGATCGTCGTCGTTTCCTCTCGGCCCTTGGTGTGGCCGGTGGTGGCCTGCTGGTCACCTGGCAGACCCAGGCCGTGGCCTGGATGAACATCGGCCAGCTGCCGCTGGACACCCGCAACCTGCGCACCGATTCGGCCCGCGTGTTCGACCTGTCGGTCTCTTCGGCGGATCCCAGCCCCACGGGCGTGATCCTGTGGACGCACATCGCCCCCGATGCCATCCGCGCCGGTGAGTCGCTCTACCTGCAAGTCGGCCTGGACGCCAACTTCCAGACCCTGCTGCTGCAGGCCCAGATCGCCCCGCAGGACATCAACCCCGGGCGCGACCACACCGTCAAGATCGACCTGGACGGCCAGCTGCCGGCCACGCTGTCGGGCGGCCCCTACTTCTACCGCTTCATCTACGACGGCACCGTCAGCCGCACCGGCCGCTGCCGCACCCTGCCCTCGGCCAGCAGCGCCCTCAAGCGCCTCAAGCTGGGCCTGCTGACCTGCCAGGACTTCACCAACGGCTACTACGGCGCGCTGGCCCACCTCTCGCGCGACGAAAGCATCGACTACGTGCTGCATCTGGGCGACTTCATCTACGAAACCGCCGGTGACCCGCGCTTCCAGAGCCTGCCCTTCTCTGACCGCACCATGGTCCTGCCTTCGGGCGGCACCGTCGCGCTCGACCTGGACGACTACCGCTTCATCTACCGCACCATCCGCCGCGACCCCAACCTGCAGGCCGCGATGGAGCGCCACACCTTCATCTGCGTGCCCGACGACCACGAGACGGCCAACGACACCTACTGGGACTACGCCCGCGACACCCTGGGCGCACCCGACCACCCCTACACGACCGACCCGAAGTACGGCAACAGCCCGGCCCTGCTCAAGCAGCTCAAGCTGGACTCGCAGCGCGCCTGGACCGAGTACGTGCCCGCCCGCGTCAGCTTCAACCCGCTGGCCACCCACCCCTTCGAGGCGCTCAAGGTCTACCGCAACTTCCAGTTCGGCAGCTTCCTCGACTTGTTCATGATCGAGAACCGCACCTACCGCAGCGCCCACGCCTGCGGCGAAGGCGACATCGGCCAGCGCTACTTCCCGCTGGGCTGCACCCAGTACGCCAGCACCGAGCAGACCCTGCTGGGCGCCAAGCAGCACAACTGGCTGGTCGAAGGCCTGACCCAGTCGCGCGCCACCTGGAAGCTGATGGGCAACCAGACCTTCTTCGGCCGCCTGGCCGTGACCTTCCTGGGCACCCAGCTGGCCCCGCTGAACGTGGACGCCTGGGACGGCTTCCAGGCCGAGCGCCGCGCCCTCACCGGCGCCCTGCGCGACGCCAAGGTGCGCAACTTCCTGGTGGCCACGGGCGACCTGCACACCTACATGACCAGCAACATCAAGCACGACTACGGCAACCTCAACCCGCTGGACTTCGACAACTACGTCGGTGCCGAGTTCATGACGCCCTCGGTGACCTCGTCCAACCTGGCCGAGATGCTGTCGGCCAAGGCCGACGAGACCACCAAGGTGCTGATCGGCCGCGCCCTGGCCGAGCCGGCCGTGCGCCTGAACAACCCGCACATCCAGTTCTTCGACAGCAGCCGCCAGGGCTACTCCACGCTGGAGCTGACCGACAGCTACACCGAGTGGGTCGCCTACGCCGTGGACAAGTCCATCAGCGATGGCAGCGCGGTGCGCAAGTGCATTGCCCGCCAGCGCAAGTACATGTCCCTGCCCTGGCTGATGGCCCAGAGCACCTCGGGTTACTGATCCGACCTGCGCCCCGGACGGGGCGGGCTTTCCTACAATGGCGACTTCACCGCCACAGGCCCGCCCCATGCCGTCCACGCCCCGCACCTTCCGCATCGCCCCCAGCATCCTGTCTGCCGATTTCGCCTGCCTGGGCGAGGAGGTGCGCAAGGTCATCGACGCCGGGGCCGACTGGATCCACTTCGACGTGATGGACAACCATTACGTCCCCAACCTGACCTTCGGGCCGATGGTCTGCCAGGCCCTGCGCAAGCACAGCGCCCGGGCCGACGGCACGGCCGTGCCCATCGACGTGCACCTGATGGTGCAGCCGGTCGACGCCCTGGCCACGGCGTTTGCCAAGTCGGGCGCCGACATCGTCACCTTCCACCCCGACGCCTCCACCCACGTGGACCGCACCCTGCAGCTGATCCAGGCCGAAGGCATCCAGGCCGGCCTGGTGTTCAACCCGGCCATGCCCATCGACGTGCTGGAGTGGGTGATCGACAAGGTCGACGTGGTGCTGCTGATGAGCGTGAACCCCGGCTTCGGCGGCCAGAGCTTCATCGACAGCACGCTGCGCAAGGCCGAGAAGGTGCGCAAGCTGATCGACAGCTCGGGGCGTGACATCCGCCTGGAGATCGACGGCGGCGTGAAGGTGGACAACATCCGCCGCATCGCCGACGCGGGCGCCGACACCTTCGTGGCGGGCAGCGCCATCTTCGGCCAGCCCAGCTACAAGGACGTCATCGACGCGATGCGCGCCGAGCTGGCGCGCTGAGGCCATGCCCCGCTTCGACCGGCCCATCACCTCGCGCCTGCCCGCCGTCGGCACCACCATCTTCACGGTGATGTCGGCGCTGGCGCAGGAGTGCGGCGCCATCAACCTCTCGCAGGGCTTCCCGGACTTCGACGCGCCCCGCGAGTTGCTGGACGCCCTCGATGCGGCCGCGCGGGCCGGGCACAACCAGTACGCGCCCATGGCCGGCATGCCGGTGCTGCGCGAGGCCATCGCGGCCAAGGTCGAGGCGCTGTACGGCGCGCAGTACGACGTGGCCTCCGAAATCACGGTCACGGCGGGGGCAACCCAAGCCATCTTCACGGCGATCGCCGCCCTGGTGCACCCGGGCGACGAGGTCATCGCCTTCACGCCGGTCTACGACAGCTACGCGCCCTCGGTCGAGCTGCAAGGCGGCAAGGTGGTCTACGCCGACCTGGCGCCGCCGGCCTACCGGCCCGACTGGGCGGCGGTGAAAGCCCTGGTGACGCCGCGCACGCGCATGATCGTCATCAACAGCCCGCACAACCCCACGGGCAGTGTCTGGTCGGCCGAGGACCTGCAGGCCCTGGCCGACATCGTGCGGGACACCGACATCGTCGTGCTCTCCGACGAGGTCTACGAGCACATGGTCTACGACGGCTTGCGCCACGAGAGCGTGATGCGCCACCCCGAGCTGATCGAGCGCAGCATCGTGGTCTCCAGCTTCGGCAAGACCTGCCACGCCACGGGCTGGAAGGTGGCGTACGCCCTGGCCCCGCGCGAGCTGATGGCCGAGTTCCGCAAGGCCCACCAGTTCATCGTCTTCACGGTGCACACGCCGTCGCAGGTGGCGCTGGCCGAGTTCATGAAGCGGCCGGGCTGGTACGCCCAGTTGCTGGCGCTCTACCAGGGCAAGCGCGACATCTTCCGCCAGGCGCTGGCGGGGTCGCGCTTCGAGCTGTTGCCTTGCCAGGGCACCTATTTCCAGTGCGTGAAGTACGCCGCCCTGAGCGACGAGGGCGACCGCGCCTTCGTCGAACGCCTGGCCCGCGAGCATGGCGTGGCCGCCATCCCGGTCTCGGCCTTCTACCCGGATGGGCGCGACCACGGCGTCATCCGATTCTGTTTTGCCAAGTCGGCCGACACCCTGGGACGGGCGCTGGAGCGCCTGGGCCGCCTGGAGCCACGCACATGATTTCCCTGCCCGACACCATGACCGAGATCACCATCGCCCAGCCGGGCGGCCCGGAGGTGCTGCAGCCGCGCCGCGTGCCGCTGCCCGTGCCGGCCCCCGGCGAGGTGCTGGTGAAAGTCGCTGCGGCCGGCGTCAACCGACCGGACGTGCTGCAGCGCCGCGGCCTCTACCCCATGCCCAAGGGCGTCAACCCGACCCCGGGCCTCGAAGTGGCCGGCACGGTGGCGGCCCTGGGCGAGGGCGTGGCGGGTTGGGTGGTGGGCGAGCCCGTCTGCGGCCTGACCGACGGCGGCGGCTATGCCGAACACTGCGTGGTGCCCGCCACCCAATTGCTGCCCCTGCCTGCGGGGATGGACGCCGTGCACGCCGCGGCCATCCCAGAGACCTTCTTCACCGTCTGGGCCAACCTGTTCCAGATGGGGCATGCGCAGGCGGGCGAGACCCTGCTGGTGCATGGCGGCACCAGCGGCATCGGCGCCACCGCCCTGATGCTGGCGCGCGAGTTCGGCCTGCGCGCGGTGTCCACCGACGGCGGGCCCGAGAAGGGCGAGTGGGCGCGGCGCTTCGGGGCCGAGCTCAGCATCGACCACCGCAGCGGCGACTTCCTGCCCCAGGTCATGGCCTGGAGCGAGGGACGCGGCGTGGACCTGGTGCTCGACATCATGGGTGCCTCGCACTTCGAGCGCAACCTGGGTGCCCTGACCCGCGATGGCCGCCTGCTGCTGATCGGCTTCATGGGCGGGGTGCAGGTCGAAGGCTTCAACCTGATGCCCATCCTGCTCAAGCGCCTGGTGGTGACGGGCTCGACCCTGCGCTCGCGCACGGCGTCAGAGAAGGCCGCCATTGCCCAGGGCCTGCGCGAGCGCGTCTGGCCGGCGCTGTCGGCCGGGCGCTGCCTGCCGCACGTCTGCCAGACCTTCCCGCTGGAGCAGGCCGCCGAGGCCCACCGCCTCATGGAAGGCCGCGGCCACGTCGGCAAGATCGTGCTGACGGTCTGAGTCAGCCGCGGCGGCGGCGCATCAGGGCCATGCCGCCCAGGCCGGCCAGAGCCAGGCCCATGGCGCCGGGCTCGGGCACCTCGCCCGCGTAGGTGGTGTTGATGTTGTCCACCTGGGCGTACATGGCGCTCATGAGGACGTAGCGCAGACCGGTGAAAGCCGTGCCCAGGGTGAGGGTCTCCAGCGTGGTCAGGCTGGTGTCCAGCGTGAAGGACGTGGAGACCGCCTTGCCATTGTCCCCATAGCCGAAGATGTTGAACGCGCGGGCATTCGGCGCATTGGCCATGGCCGCAGCGTCCACGCTGACGAGGTCGAACAGGCCGCCATCGACCTTCTCGAAGCGGAAAGCTGAGCCATAACGCGGATC
Source organism: Pseudomonadota bacterium (assembly GCA_022566735.1). GTDB lineage: Bacteria > Pseudomonadota > Gammaproteobacteria > Burkholderiales > Burkholderiaceae_C > Aquabacterium. Next base: position 14,300 of record JADFIG010000024.1, on the reverse strand, counting down.
GCCCACGTCGGAGTAGACGCTGGGTGTGCCCGACCACAGCGCGTGGCTCGGCGTCAGGGCGTAGATGCTGCCGCCCGAGCAGGTGAACGACACGCAGCCACGGGTGCTGAGCTGGAAGCCGTCTTCCAGGTAGGGTTTTCCGATCGGGCCGTGGATGGGGTTGGCCGGGTTGATGGCGATGGCGTTGAAATCCATCACGGCCGCCTGGGCGGCGGACGACAGCAGGACGGACAGGGGGGCGGCGGCCAGGGCGGCGGCCATCGCGGCGTGGCGGGGGAACAGCATGGGCGGGACTCCTGAGGTTTCTTGCCCATGATTTCGTCACACATTGTTGCAATCGTCCACCGCACGAATGCGGGGGGGTGGGGGGGCACAGGGGGGGTCAGCTGGCGAACAGCCGGTGCGCGTACAGCCCCAGGCCGGTGGCCACCGAGGCCAGGCGGTCGCCGCGCACCGCACGGGCGGTGGGGAAGGCGGCTTGCAGCGCGTCGGTCAGCAGGGCCAGGCCGGTGGAGCCGCCGGTGAAGTACAGCGCGCCGAGCTGCGCGGGCTTGAGCCCGGCCAGCCGGACCGTGTCGAGCGCACACGCGGTGATGCGCGCCACGTCCGCTTCCAGTGCCTGCCGCGCCTGTGCGGCGTCCAGGCCGTTGTGCAGGCCCGCTTCGATGAGGCCCAGGTCGATGTCGGTCTGGCCGCCTTCGGCCACGGCGATCTTGGCGGCCTCGGCGCGGCCCACCAGGGCATGGCCCAGGCGCTCCTTGACCACCTTCATCAGGCGGCGGTGGTGGGCCGGGTCGCCGTAGAAATCAGCCATGCCGCGCAGCTCGGCCACGCGGGCCGGCTGGTAGACCGTGTTGATGAGGTGCCAGGTGGTGAGGTCGAAATAGACGCGGCTGGGCACGGGCCGCGGCGGCTGGCCCAGCACGCTGGGGCCGAAGGCGCCATGACCCAGCAGCGGCATGATGCGCGCCAGCGAGAGGTGGCGGTCGAAGTCGGTGCCGGCGATGTGGATGCCGTGGCTGGCGAGGATGTCGTCGCGGCGGTCCAGGCGCACGGCGTGTTGCGGGCCGACGCGCACCACCGAGAAGTCGGAGGTGCCGCCGCCGATGTCGGCCACCAGCACGTGCTCTTCCTGCGTGCAGTGCTGCTCGAAGTCGAAGGCCGCGGCGATGGGCTCGAACTGGAAGGCGATGTCGCTGAAGCCCACGGCGCGGGCGGCGGCTTCCAGCGACGCCTGTGCGGCGGCATCGCGCACCACGTCGTCATCGACGAAATAGACCGGGCGGCCCAGCACGACCTGGTTCAGCACCTGGCCGCCCGCGGCCTCGGCCTTCTGGCGCAGGTGGCGCAGGTAGCCGGTGACGATGTCGAGGTACTTCACGCCCAGGCCGTGGCCGACCTCGGTGGTCTGGTCGACCAGGGCGGTGCCCAGCACGCTCTTCATGGAGCGCATCAGCCGGCCTTCGTAGCCGTCGATGTAGGCCTGCACCGCAGCGCGGCCGAAGCAGCGCGGCAGCCCGTCGTCCAGGCTGGGGCCGGGGTGTGCGCCCGGCGGCAGGTCGTCGGCGTCGGTGGCGTAGAACACCGCCGTGGGCATGGTCAGGTGCGAGCCTTCGAGCGGGACCAGGCGAATGCCCGTTTGACGTGCATCCCCTGGCCCGTCCGCAGCGGGGATGGCGATGGCCGAGTTGGAGGTGCCGAAGTCGATGGCGCAGAACGCCGCGCGGGGGGAGGACATGGACGCTGAGGGGAACACGGAAGCAGGGCCGGAGATTGTAGGCGCGGGGGCAAGGCACAGCCGCGGCCTCGGTCATGGCCGCCCGCCGTTCACCCCTGCCGAAACGCCGAAGGCGCCATCCCCGCCCAGCGCTGGAAGGCATGGATGAAGGCGGCCGACTCGGCATAGCCCAGCTGCTGGGCGATGGCCTCGATGGGCAGCGCGGTGTGCTTGAGCAGGTGCTGTGCCTTGGCGTAGCGGGCCTGGGCCAGCAGGTCGCGGAAGCTGTGGCCCTCCTCGCCGAGTTGGCGGCGCAGCGTGCGCTCGGACAGGTCCAGGGACTGGGCCACTTCAGCGGCCGTCGGGTAGCTGCCGCTGAACAGGCCCAGGTGGGTGAGCACGCGGTCGGCGAGGGTTTCGGTGCTGGCCTGCTGGGCCACGAGTTGCTGGTCGCACATGGCGCGGTACATGCCGTGGGCGTTCGGGTCGGCCGAGGGCAGGCGCAGGCGCAGGTGCTCGTTGCGGATCCAGAAGCGCGCCTGGGTGTGGCCAAAGCTCACCGGGCAGCCGAAGTACTGCTCGTAGGCGGCGGCTTCGGGCGGGCGCGGGTAGGGCATGTCGATGCGCTCGGCGTGGATGTCCAGGCCCAGCGAGACCTGCATGTCGCGCACCAGCTTGTAGGTGCCCGAGACCTCGCCATCGACACGGAAGCGGAAGGCGCGCGCTTCCATGGCCATCGGCGTGAGCACCAGCGCGCTGAGCCGCTCGCCGGGTTCGAAGCTCAGGGTGCCGTACAGGTAGGTCAGGCGCTGGTAGCGGATGCCGGTCTGCAGGGCCTCGTAGGCGGTGCCGCAGGTCATCAGCAGCATCACCAGGGGGCCATAGCCCGCCAGGCCGTAGAAGCCGCCGAGCTTGAGGCCGACCAGCGGGTCGTGGATGATTTCGGCCAGGTCGGCGTAGATGCGCAACTCGCGGCCGCGCTCGATGCGGGTGGTGGGGTCGAGCCGCGCCAGGCTCAGGCCATGGCGGGCCAGCGCGGGGCCCGGGTCTTCGCCCAGCTGCTGGAGGCCTTGCACCAGGTAGATGAGGCCGAGGATGGAGCGTGTGCTCATTTGAGGCAGGTCAATGCCGCCCGGCCCGGCCTTCCTGGCGATGGTGCCTGGGGCGGTGTTTGGCCGAAACGATCAATCATTGGTCGAATCTAGCATGGCGCCCCTGCAGGGCGGTCCGCACCATGGCAAGGCGTTCGGAGACAAGTCGCAGCGGCCACGGACCGCCCGCGACGCACCCACAAACCATCCCACACCAGGTGCCGCCATGACCCCACCCATCTCCCCATCCACCGCCGTCCGCCAGGTCGAGGTGGCCATCGCCGGCGCCGGCTTCGGCGGCCTGTGCATGGCCATCCAGCTGCAAAAGCACGGCATCCACGACTTCCTCGTCCTGGAAAAAGCCAAGGAGGTGGGCGGGGCCTGGCGCGACAACCACTACCCCGGTGCGGCTTGCGACGTGCAGTCGCACATGTACTCCTATTCCTTCGAGACCAAGCCCGACTGGAGCAAGCGTTACGCGCCCTGGCACGAGATCCAGCAGTACATCCTCGACACCGTCGAGAAGCACCAGTTGCGCAGCAAGATCCATTTCAACCAGGAGGTGGTGAGCGCCGTGTTCAACGAGGGCACGGGCCGCTGGGTCATCAAGACCGCCGGTGGCGAAACGATCATGGCGCGCCACTGGGTGCTGGCCTCGGGGCCGCTGCACGTGCCCGCCATCCCCGACATCCCGGGCCTGGACAGCTTCAAGGGCAAGGTCATGCACTCGGCGCAGTGGGACCACGGCTGCGACCTCAAAGGCAAGCGCGTGGCCTCGATCGGCACGGGCGGCTCGGCCATCCAGTACGTGCCGGAGATCGCGCCCAGCGTGAAGCAGCTGCACGTCTTCCAGCGCACGCCGGCCTGGGTCATCCCACGCGACGAGCGCAGCTACTCCGAGTTCCGCAAGTGGCTGTTCAAGGCCCTGCCCGTCACGCGCACCCTGCACCGCTGGCGCTGCTACTGGACCAACGAGTCGCGCGTGTGGCCGATCCTCCACCCCTGGCTGGCCAAGGTGGGCGAGGCCGGCCTCAAGCGCTTCATTGCCTGCCAGGTGAAGGACCCGGCCCTGGTCAGGAAGCTGACCCCGGACTACACCCTGGGCTGCAAGCGGGTGCTGATCTCCAACAAGTGGTACCCCACCTTCAACCGCCCGAACGTGGAGCTGGTGACCGACGGCATCCGCGAGATCACCCCCGATGGCGTCATCACCAGCGACGGCCGCGAGCGCAAGCTGGACTGCATCATCCTGGGCACCGGTTTCGTGGTCGACCCGCGCATCTACATGAAGGGCTTCGAGCTGCGCGGCCTGCATGGCCACACGGTGCAGGAGGATTGGCAGGTCAGCCCCACCAGCTACCTGGGCATCACCACGTCCCACTACCCCAACATGTACCAGCTGGTGGGGCCGCACACCGGCCTGGGCCACAACTCCATCCTCTTCATGATCGAGGCGCAGGTGAACTACATCCTGCAGTGCATGAAGCTGGTCAAGGACAAGGGGGCCGACTACATCGACGTCAAGCCGGAGGCCATGACGCGCTTCCTGGGCGAGATGACGCAGGCCCTGACGGGCACGGTGTGGAGCTCGGGTTGCAAGAGCTGGTACCAGACCGCCGATGGCATCAACTTCGCGATCTGGCCGAAGTCCACCTGGCGCTATTGGCTGGAGACCCGCCGCGTCAACGAGGCTGACTACGTGTTCGGCACCTGCCCGGGCAAGGTCACGTCGATCGGGGCGGTCGGGGCGGTGGCCGGCGAACAAGCGATGGCCCGCATGGCGCCACGCTGAACCGGCTGGCACACTGCACGGGGCCTGCGTGGGTGCAGGCCTTTTTGGCGTGGGTGGCTCGGGCGATGCTCGGGCCCGGATGCGGGAGCGGTGGGCATGGCGGGGTGGCACGGGATGAACGAGGGTGTGAGCGAGCTGAGCAAGGTGGGCCGGCGGCGCGGTCTGGCCTGGGCCATGTCACTGCTGCCGCTGTGCCTGCCGGTGGCGGCCCGCGCGGCGGCCGGTGCGCCCGAAGGGACCGACCCGCGTGCGCCCCATGTGCACTGCGAGGTACGCTACGCCAGCCAGACCGTGCCCGTCGATGCCTGGCCCACCGCGCGCCCTGAGGCGGTGGCCGCGGTCGACATCGGCGAGCGCTTCCGCTTCAAGGCCGTGGTGCGTGGCCAGCCTGGAGCGGGCATCCAGCACATCGCGCTCTCCGTCCACGACCTGGTGGCCGAGGGCGCGCCGGTGCCGCTGGCGCAGCAACGCCTGGCGGCGCCCTTCGCACCCACGCTGTGGAACGCCCCGCCGCCCGCGCTCACCGGCTGGCAGCACGTCTACGCCAGTGGGTTGGGGCGGGAGCTGGTCTATGGCTGCGCGCTGCGCGGCCAGCCCCCGCAAGCGGTGCGCGAGGGCGCCGTACCGGGCGATGGCGCGGCGCAAGCAGGCACGGCAGCGGCGATCGCGCCAGCGCTGCCGCCTGTCACGGCGCCGGGGGGCGTACCGGACGCCGAAGTCCGCCTGGCCTTCGTGGGTGACGTGATGCTGGCCGACGGGCCGGGCCGCCTGATCGCCCGCGGTGGCGACCCCTTCGCGCAGGTGGCGCAGCGCCTGGCCCAGGCCGATGTGCGCATCGCCAACCTGGAGTGCGTGGTGGCCCAGGGCGGCAAGGCGCTGGACAAGCCCTGGACCTTCCGCGCCCGCCCCGCCGTGCTGTCCCTGCTCAAGCGGCATGTGGACGTGGTGTCGGTGGCCAACAACCACTCGGGCGATTTCGGCCGCGAGGCTTTCGCGGAGATGCTCGACCGCCTCGCCGCCATCGGCCTGCCGCAGGTGGGGGGCGGGCGCAACCTGGCGCAGGCGCACCGGCCGCTGCTCATCGAGCGCCGCGGCATCAAGATCGCGCTGCTGGCCTACGACGAGTTCTTCCCCCGCCATTTCGAGGCCGGCCACGACCACGCCGGCGTGGCCTGGAGCGAGGACGAGCAGGTGGTCGACGACATCCGCCGCGCGCGCCGCGAGTTCGGCGCCGACCTCGTCATCCCCTTCATGCACTGGGGCCAGGAGCACGAACCGCTGGCCAACGCGCGCCAGCGCCAGCTCGCCCGGCTGATGGTCGACGCGGGCGCCGATGCCGTCGTGGGCACGCACCCGCACGTGGTGCAGGACACCGAGGTCTACCGCGGCAAACCCATCGTCTACAGCCTGGGCAACTTCGTCTTCGACGGCTTCAGCGCGCTGGACAACCGCACCGGCTGGATGCTGTTCATGACCCTGGGCCGCGAGGGCGTGCGCCACTGGCACACCGAAGTCGTGCGCCAGGACGTGGACGGCACGCCCTGGCCGCTGCCCTCGCCCCCGATTCGCGCGGGGCATGGGGCATCCCCCCTGACAAAATGAGCCGAATGGCTCATGGCGCCTGAGGCGTCTCGCCATCTGGGTGTGTGTGGGGGCTTCCCATTCCCGCCAAATTTCCGTAAAGTGATACGGCGATTTTGGTGAATTGCATGGCTTGGCCGCAGGAGAGAGCGTGCCGGCCCGCGGCTGTGAAGGCCTGCGCACGGGCCGATCGGAGCAATCCGGTCGGCCTTTGTTTTTGTCTGGCGCCCACCCCGGGCGTTGCGTTCAGTCGCGCCGGCCGCTGCGCGAAATCGACACCAGCAGCCACAGGCTGCCCAGCACCGCACCGATGAAGCCCAGCAGGCCGAAGACCGGCAGGCCCAGCAGCGTGGGGCCGCCCGACACCGTCATGACGATGGACGAGCCCACGATCAGCGCGGCCACCACCAGGCCCACCACCAGGCGGTTCATGGCCGACTCCAGCTGGTTGCCCACGCGCGTGAGGTTGCTGACGTCGATGTGGATTTCCAGCCGCCCTCGGCGCGCGGCCTTGAGCAGGCGCGAGAGGTCCTGCGGCAGGCCGCCCAGCAGGCTCAGCGCCTCGTCCACGGCCTGCCAGCCGCGGCGCAGCAGGGCGCCCGGTGCATAGCGCTTGCGCATGGCGGACTGGAGCAGGGGCAGGGCCACATCGACCATGTTGAAGGCCGGGTCCAGCTCGCGGCCCATGCCCTCCAGGGTGATGAAGGCCTTGAACAGCAGCGACAGGTCGGCCGGCAGGCTCAGGTGGTGCAGGCGCAGGATGCCCACCATCTCCGACAGCATCGCCGCCAGGTTGATCTGCTGCAGCGTCAGGCCGTGGTACTGGTCGACGAAGGCTTGCAGGTCGCCGACCAGGCCTTCTTCGTCGGTGGCGCTGTCTTGCGGGTCCTGGCCGGCCCAGTCCAGCATCACGTCGGCCACGGCCTGCGGGTCGCGCTGCACCATGCCCAGCAGCAGGCGGATGAGCTCGTCGCGGCGCTTCGGGTTGATGCGCCCGACCATGCCGAAGTCGATGAAGGCGATGCGGTTGCCCGGCAGGTAGAAGACGTTGCCGGCGTGCGGGTCGGCGTGGAAGAGGCCGTCGTCGACGATCATCTTGAGCACGGCGCGTGCGCCGCGGCGGGCCAGCACGCGGCGGTCCAGGCCGGCGGCGGCCAGCGCGTCGAGCTGGCGCCCCCCGAGGCCCTGCACGAAGTCCTGCACGCACACGCGCGGGCTGGTCCACAGCCAGTGGATGCGCGGGATGACGATGGGCGGCGCGGGCACCTGGCCCTCGGGGGCGGCGTTGTCGCCCTCCGGGTCGTCGCGGTAGCCCTGGAAGTTGAGGGCGATGCGCTCGGCCTGGCGGCCTTCCACCGACAAATCCAGCTCGCGCCTGAGCGAGCGCGCGAACTGGCGCACCACCTCGCGCGGGCGGAAGGCGCGCAGCTCGGGGCTGTCGGCTTCGGCCATCTCGGCCAGCCGGGCCAGCCAGCGCAGGTCGGCCTCGATCACGGGCTGGATGCCGGGGCGGCGCACCTTGACCACCACCTCGCTGCCATCGTCCAGCCGCGCGCGGTGCACCTGGGCGATGGAGCCGGCGGCCAGGGGCTCGGGGTCGAAGTGGGCGAAGAGGGTTTCGGGCGGCGCGCCGAGGTCCTCGCAGAGCTGGGCGTGCACCTGCTCCCAGGCGCAGGGCGGGGCATGGTCCTGCAGCTGGCTGAACTCGGCGATCCAGTCGGGCTCGAACTGGTCCACGCGCGTCGACAGGATCTGGCCGAGCTTGATGAAGGTGGGGCCGAGGTCCTCCAGCGCGCGGCGCACGCGCTGGGGCGGCGGCATGTGGGCGTAGGCCTCGGCGTCGTCCCAGTGCAGGGCGTGGCCGGCCTTCTCCAGCAACTGGCCCAGGCCCATGCGGCGCACCATGTCGCCAAAGCCGTAGCGGATCAGGACGGAGGCGATGTCCTGCAGGCGACCGAGGTCGCGCACGGAGGTCAGGGCTTGCCAGAGCATGAAGTGGCTTTCAAACGGCGGGCTCTTTCAGGCTGCGCTCAGCCATCGACCGGCTGGGCGGGCGTGGGCAGGGTGAGCTGGTAGAAGTCCACGTCCAGCCAGCGTCCGAACTTGAAGCCGCACTGGCGCAGGGTGCCGGCGTGCACGAAGCCCAGCGCGGTGTGCAGCCGCTGGCTGCCGGCGTTGTCGTGGTCGATCACCCCGACCAGGGTGTGCAGGCCCAGCGCCTGCGCCCGTTCGATCAGGGCCTGCAGGAGCACGCGCCCCAGGCCCCGGCCGCGTTGCGTGTGGTGCACGTAGACCGAGTGCTCGGCCGTGTACTTGTAGGCCGGGAAGGCGCGGAAGCTGCCGCAGCTGGCAAAGCCCAGCAGGGTGCCGGCCTCGTCGACCGCCCCGATGATGGGCCAGCCACCGGCCACCTTGGCATCGAACCAGGCGTCCATCTGGGCCGCGCTGCGCGGCTGGTAGTCGTACAGCGCGGTGGAGTGGACGATGGCCTCGTTGAGGATGTCGAGGATGGCGGCGGCGTGCAAGCCGCGTTCGCAGTCGATGAGGCGCACGCCTGGCGGCAAGGCCCTCTGCAGGGACGGGTGGGCCGATGACACGGCCCGCCTCACTGCCAGGCGGGGCTGCGCTTCTCCAGGAAGGCCGTGACGCCCTCGCGCTGGTTGGCCCCGTTGAACAGACCGACGAAGGCCTCGCGCTCCTGGGCCAGGGCGGCGCCGCGGGGCACGCCATTGCGGGCGGCGTGGATGAGCTGCTTGCAGGCGCGCACGCTGTCGGGGCTTTGCTTGCCCACGCGCTGGGCGATCTCGCGGGCCTTGGCCAGGGCCAGGCCTTCGCCGGAGAGGCCGTCCACCACCTCTTCGACCAGGCCGATGCGCAGGGCCGTGGGGGCGTCGATGCGCTCACCCGTCAGGATCATGCGCTTGGCCCAGCCTTCGCCGACCAGCCAGGCCAGGGTCTGGGTGCCGGTGCCGCCGGGCAGCAGGCCCACGCCGGCTTCGGGCAGGGCCATCTGGGCGTGGCCTTCGGCGATGCGGATGTCGCAGGCCAGGGCGCATTCCAGGCCGCCACCCATGGCGTAGCCGTTGAGCGCGGCGATGGTGACCAGCGGCGTGTTGGCCAGGGCCTCGAAGGCCTGACCGAAGGCCGAGATCATGTCCAGCGCGGCGGCCTTGTCACCGCTGGCGAAGGTGTGGAGGTCGGCGCCGGCGCTGAAGAACTTGGGGCCGTGGCCGGTGATGACCAGGGCGCGCACGGCCGGGTTGGCCTCCAGCTGGTGGACGGTGTCGCGCAGTTGCAGCAGGCCTTCGCGGCTGAAGGCGTTGGCGGGCGGGCGGTTGAGCGTGATGGTGGCCACGCTGCCGTCGAGGGTCAGTTCGATCATGGTGTGCTCGTTCTCGGATGGAAGACGCCCGGTGGGACGCCGGTGACAACTCAGGCGGGGCGCTGGCCCTGCAACATCCGAATGATGGACGAAAAATCGAGCTGTCCGTGGCCCTGGCGGCTCCACATCTCGTAGAGCTGCAGCGCCTGCGCGCCCAGCGGCAGGGGCTGGTGCACCTGGCGGGCGGCCTCGTTGGCCAGGCCCAGGTCCTTGAGCATGAGGTCCACGCCGAAGCCGCCGCTGTAGCCGCGCGCGGCGGGCACGTTGGGCATCACGCCCGGGTAGGGGTTGTAGGTGTCGGCGCTCCAGCAGCGGCCCGAGGAGGTGTTGAGGATGCCGGCCAGCACCTGCGGGTCGATGCCCAGCGAGGCGCCCAGGCTCATGGCCTCGGCCACACCGACCATGGAGACGGCCAGCAGCAGGTTGTTGCAGATCTTGGCGACCTGGCCCATGCCGGTGGCGCCGCAGTGCACGATGTGCTGGCCCATGCCCTGCAGCACCGGCTGCAATTGCGCGAACAGCTCGGGCGTGGCGCCGACCATGAAGGTCAGCGTGCCCGCGGTGGCGCCGCCCGTGCCACCCGAGACCGGCGCATCGGCCAGCGGGTTGCCCTGGGCCGCGGCCAGCCTGGCCAGGCGCTGCACCGTGGCCGGGTCGATGGTGCTGCAGTCGATGAGGGGCACACCGCGTGGCACGCTGGCGAGCACGCCGCGGGCCGGGTCGCCGTCCGGCCCGCACAGCACCACCTCGACATGCCTGGCCGCGGGCAGCATCGTGATCACGCACTCGGCGTCGCGGGCCGCGTCGGCGGGCGACGCCGCGGCCTGCACCTGCTGCGTGTCGCCGCTGTGGGCATCCCCCGCGGCCACCAGGCCCTGCACGGCCTCGGCGCTGAGGTCGAACACGCGCAGGCGGTGGCCTGCCTTGACGAGGTTGCGGGCCATGGGGCCGCCCATGTGGCCCAGGCCGATGAAGGCGATGCGCATGGTGTCTCCTCGGGGTGCTGTGGCGCGGCTGGGGTCTCAGCGCAGGCTGATGGTGGTGTTGACGCCGGTGTTCACCGAGGCATCGTCGAACCAGCGCGCCGTCACCGTCTTGGTCTGGGTGTAGAACTGCACGACCTGCTTGCCATAGGGCCCGAGGTCGCCCAGCTTGGAGCCGCGCGAGCCGGTGAAGCTGAAGAAGGGCACGGGCACCGGGATGGGCACGTTGATGCCCACCTGACCGACGTCGATCTCGCTTTGGAACTTGCGCGCCGCCGCGCCGCTTTGCGTGAACAGGCCCACGCCGTTGCCGAAGGGGTTGGCGTTGACCAGGGCGATGGCTTCGTCGAGCGTGTCCGCGGTCATGCACACCAGCACCGGTCCGAAGATTTCCTGCGTGTAGACCTGCATGTGCGGCTGCACGCCGGCCAGCACGGTCGGGCCGACGAAGTTGCCTTGGCGGTAGCCCGGCACCTGCACGCCGCGGCCATCGAGCAGCAACTTGGCGCCTTCGGCCACGCCGCTGGCGATCAGCGCCTCGATGCGGGCCTGAGCGCGCTTCGAAATCACCGGGCCCACGTCGGTGCCGGGCTCGATGCCGGCGTTGACCTTCAGCGCCCGGGCGCGCTCTACCACCTCGGGCAGCCAGTCGCGCGCGGCGCCCACGAACACCGCCACCGAGGTGGCCATGCAGCGCTGGCCGGCGGCCCCGAAGGCCGCGCCCACCAGGGCGTTGAGGGACTGCGCCTTGTGCGCATCGGGGAGGATGACGGCGTGGTTCTTCGCGCCCATCATGCTCTGGGCGCGCTTGCCGTGCTGGCTGGCCAGGTGCCTCGCCCGCCAGCATGCGCTGCTCGCAGGCCACGCCATCGCGCGCCAGCTCGCTCCAGCTGGTCACGCTGACCACGGTGGCGGCCATGCCCTCGCTGGCCAATTGCTCGGCGGCCTTGAGCACTTCGGTGAGGATGGCGCCCGATCCCAGCAAGGTGACATGCTGCGTGGCACGGTCCGCATCGCCAAAGCGGCTGAACACATAGGCGCCGCGCAGCACGCCTTCGGCAGCGCCTGCGGGCAGGTCGGGCTGGGCATAGTTCTCGTTCATCAGCGTGACGTAGTAGAAGACATCGCGCTGCTCGACCAGCATCTCGCGCATGCCGGCGTCCAGGATCACGGCGAGTTCGCCGGCATGCGCAGGGTCCCAGGCCTTGCAGTTGGGAATGGTGGCCGCCACCAGATGGCTGGAGCCGTCCTGGTGCTGCAGGCCTTCTCCGCCCAGCGTGGTGCGGCCCGAGGTGGCGCCCAGCAAAAAGCCGCGCGCCCGCTGGTCGGCCGCGGCCCAGATGGCGTCGCCCACGCGCTGGAAGCCGAACATGGAGTAGTAGATGTAGAACGGAAGCATGGCCAGGCCGTGCACGCTGTAGCTGGTGGCCGCCGCCGTCCAGCTGGCGACGGCGCCGGCCTCGCTGATGCCCTCCTCCAGGATCTGGCCGTCCAGCGCCTCGCGGTAGGACAGCACCGAGCCGATGTCCTCGGGCGCGTAGCGCTGGCCCAGGCTGCTGTAGATGCCCACCTGCTTGAACAGGTTGGCCATGCCGAAGGTGCGCGCCTCGTCGGCCACGATGGGCACGATGCGCGGGCCGAGTTGCGCATCCTTCAGCAGCGTGCCCAGCATGCGCACAAAGGCCATGGTGGTGCTCATCTCTTTGCCGTCGGCCTGCAGCGCAAACTGGGCGTACTGGCCCACTGCGGGCACAGGCACCACGTCGCAGGCGGTGTGGCGCTGCGGCAGCGCGCCGCCCAGCGCGGCGCGGCGCGCGCGCAGGTACTGCATCTCGGGGCTGTCGTCGGCGGGCTTGTAAAACGCCAGGCCCGTGGCCTGCTCGTCCGACAGCGGCAACTGGAAGCGGTTGCGGAAGGCGATCAGGTCGTCCGCGTCGAGCTTCTTCTGGCTGTGCGTGGTCATCTTGCCCTGCCCGGCCGAGCCCATGCCGTAGCCCTTCTTGGTATGGGCCAGGATCACCGTGGGCTGGCCGCGATGGGCGGCAGCCGCTGCATAGGCCGCATGGATCTTCACCAGATCATGGCCGCCGCGCTTCAAGCGGTCGATCTGCTCGTCCGTCAGGCCCTGGGCCAGGGCGGCGAGCTCGGGGTTCTGTCCAAAGAAATGCTCGCGGTTGTAGCGGCCGTCCTTGGCGGCGAAGGTCTGCATCTGCCCGTCCACCGTGCCGCCCAACGTGCGTGCCAGGGTGCCGGTGAGGTCGCGCGCAAACAACCCGTCCCAGTCGCTGCCCCACAGCAGCTTGACCACGTTCCAGCCCGCGCCGGCAAACAGCCGCTCCAGTTCATCGACGATGCGGCCGTTGCCGCGCACCGGGCCGTCCAGGCGCTGCAGATTGCAGTTGACCACCCACACCAGGTTGTCCAGCCCCTCGCGCGCGGCCAGCGTGAGGGCACTCATGCTTTCGGGCTCGTCCATCTCGCCGTCGCCGAACACGCCCCAGACCTTGCGCTCCTGGCAGTCCAGCAGGCGGCGGTGCGTGAGATAGCGCATGAAGCGCGCGTGGTAGATGCTGCTGATGGGGCCTATGCCCATGGAGCCCGTCGGGAACTGCCAGAAATCGGGCATCAGCCAGGGATGGGGATAGCTGGACAGGCCTTGCGCCCCAGCGGCCGGCGCGCTGATCTCCTGGCGATAGTGCTGCAGGTCCTGCTCGCTCAGCCGCCCTTCCAGGAAGGCGCGCGCATACACGCCGGGCGCGCTGTGCGGCTGGAAGAACACCAGGTCGCCCCGGTGCTGGCCCGGCGCCAGCCCCTCCCGGGCATGGAAGAAATGGTTGAACCCGGTCTCGAACAGGTCGGCCGCGCTGGCATAGCTGGCAATGTGCCCGCCCAGCTCGCCATAGGCCTGGTTGGCGCGCACCACCATGGCCAGCGCGTTCCAGCGCATCAGCGACGCCAGGCGCTCCTCGATGGCCAGGTCGCCCGGGAACAGCGGCTGGTCGTGCACCGCCACGGTGTTGACGTACGGGGTGTTGAGGTCGGGTTGCCATCCCACGCGCTGCGCGCGCGCCAGTTGTGCCAGCGAGTCCAGAATCTGGCGCGCCCGTTCGGGCCCGGCGGTGGCACACAACGCCAGGAAGGCGTCGCGCCACTCGGCGGTCTCGAGGGGGTCGGCATCGTGTGCCGAGGGCGCACCCAGCAGGTGCAGAGGGGTGGTGGCGTTCATGGGCTTCACTGTAGGGCTTGGCGGGCAGAATGTGATGCCAAAGCGCTGGGCATCACGGTGTTTTGCAGCACAAAATGCTGGCTTATGAGCAATCCACAAAACATCAAGCTCGATGCCATCGATCTGCGCATCCTGGCCGAGCTGCAGGCCGATGGCGCGCTGTCGAATGTCGAACTCGCACGGCGCGTGCACCTGTCGCCCTCGCCCTGCCTGGCGCGGGTCAAGGCGCTGGAGGCGGCAGGCGTCATCAGCCGCTACGTGGCGCTGGCCAGCGCGGCGGCGCTGGGGCTGGGGCTCAATGTGTTCATCAACATCAGCCTGCGCACCCAGAGCAAAGAGGCGCTGGCCGACTTCGAGCGCCGCATTGCCGAACACGACGAGGTGATGGAGTGCTACCTGATGACCGGCGACTCCGACTACCTGATCCGCGTGGCCGTGGCTGACATGGCGGCGCTGGAGCGCTTCATCCTGGAGCAGCTCAGCCCCATCCCGGGGGTGGAGAAGATCCGCTCCAGCTTCGCGCTCAAG
>JADFIG010000023.1 GCA_022566735.1 Pseudomonadota bacterium | reverse complement strand
TGAGCCTGTTGAGGCTTTTTGTTGCCCATCTGCGGGCCATCGTCCTGGCTTGGCTGGGCCGCTCGGCCAGTGGCTACACCCGTCAGGTCGCGCTGGCTGCCGCGTGAGGCAATTGTTCAGGGCGGACTGGCTAACACCAGCGTATCGACCGCACCGATGACCGCTGAGGAAAAGAAGGTGATTTTCGCCTCCAGCCTCGGCACGGTTTTCGAGTGGTATGACTTTTACCTTTACGGCTCTTTGGCAGCCATCATCGCCAAACAGTTCTTTGCCGGCCTGGATCCGACGTCGGCATTCATTTTCGCACTGCTGGCATTTGCTGCCGGCTTCATCGTGCGCCCCTTCGGTGCTCTGGTGTTCGGTCGCCTCGGCGACATGATTGGCCGGAAGTACACCTTCCTGGTCACCATCCTGCTCATGGGCATGTCCACGTTCATCGTGGGCATCCTGCCCAACTACGCCTCCATCGGTGTGGCCGCCCCGGTCATCCTGATCGCTCTGCGCCTGCTGCAGGGCCTGGCGCTGGGCGGTGAATACGGCGGTGCCGCCACCTACGTGGCAGAACACGCGCCTCACGGCCGCCGCGGTGCCTACACCGCCTGGATCCAGACCACGGCCACGCTGGGTCTGTTCCTGTCGCTGCTGGTCATCCTGGGCACCCGCACCGCCATCGGTGAAGAGGCCTTCCAGGACTGGGGCTGGCGCGTGCCGTTCATCGTGTCCCTGGCCCTGCTGGGCATCAGCGTGTGGATCCGACTGAGCATGAACGAGTCGCCCGCCTTCAAGAAGATGAAGGAAGAGGGCAAGACCTCCAAGGCCCCGCTGACCGAGTCCTTCGGCCAGTGGAAGAACCTGAAGATCGTGATCCTGGCCCTGGTCGGTCTGGTCGCGGGTCAGGCCGTGGTCTGGTACACGGGTCAGTTCTACGCCCTGTTCTTCCTGACGCAGGCCCTGAAGGTCGATGGCGCCACTGCCAACATCCTGGTGGCCATCTCGCTGCTGATCGGCACCCCGTTCTTCGTGGTGTTCGGCTCGCTGTCGGACAAGATCGGCCGCAAGCCCATCATCCTGGCCGGCTGCCTGGTCGCTGCGCTGACCTACTTCCCGCTGTTCAAGGCGCTGACGAACTACGCCAACCCCGACCTGGCCAAGGCCCAGGCTTCGGCCCCGGTGACCCTGGTGGCCGACCAGTCGGAGTGCTCGTTCCAGTTCAACCCGACCGGCACCGCCAAGTTCACCAGCTCGTGTGACGTGGCCAAGCAGCTGCTGGCTGGCGCTTCGGTGAACTACGAGAACGTGGCTGGCCCGGCTGGCAGCACCGCCGTGATCAAGGTGGGCGACGTGGCCATCAGCAGCTTCAACTCGACCAAGGTCTCTGAAGCCGACGTGCCCGCAGCCAAGGAAGCCGCCGCCAAGGCCAAGGACGCCGCCCTGAAGAAGGTCGACGAGCTGAAGGCCGCTGGCGACGCTGCCAAGCTGAAGGACGCCGAGAAGGCTGCCAAGGACGCCACCGCTGCCCTGGCTGCTTTCGACAAGGACGCCAAGGCGGCCGCGGCCAAGGTCATCGACGGCCAGTTCAAGAAGGCGGTCAACGCCGAGCTGAAGAAGGCGGGCTACCCGGCCAAGGCCGATCCGGCCAAGCTGAACAAGCCGATGATCGTGGCCATCCTGACCCTGCTGGTGATCTATGTGACGGCTGTGTACGGCCCGATCGCCGCCATGCTGGTGGAGATGTTCCCGACCCGCATCCGCTACACCTCGATGTCCCTGCCGTACCACATCGGCAACGGCTGGTTCGGTGGCCTGCTGCCGACCACGGCCTTCGCCATCGTGGCCCAGACGGGCAACATCTACAACGGCCTCTGGTACCCGATCATCATCGCTTCCATCACCTTCGTGGTGGGCCTGCTGTTCGTCAAGGAAACCAAGGACGTCGACATCTACGCCGACGACTGAGCCTGAACGCCGGCTGCGGCCATGAGCCTGCAGCCGGCGCGTGTCCCCAAAACCGGTTTGTCTCCAACCCCGTCAGGATCGTCCTGGCGGGGTTTTTTTCTGGCCCGCACGGACGCATGCCTGGGTGGCTGGGCGTGACGGGTTTGGCGAAGCAGGGCGGGTGGGCGCACGCCAGAGGTGCCCGGGCGGGGAAGCTGGTTTATAAATGCGTTGCAGGTGCCGTGTGCGGGCGCCCAGTGTGGGCGCCGGGGGTGAACCTTGGCAATGGAGGGGGCGTCGCATGTGGCTGGTGGCCGTGGGTGTGTTGGTGCTGGTGCTGAACTTTGCCGGCGTCGGGGCGGTGGGGCGCCTGGAATGGTGGGGCGACGCCTGGATCCTGCTGATGCCCTTCGGCCTGGCGGCGCTGTGGTGGTTCATTGCCGACACCTCGGGGCACACCCAGCGCAAGGCCATGGCCAAGATGGACGCGCGCAAGGAAGAGCGCCGCCTCAAGAGCCTGGAGGCCCTGGGCATGCGCAAGCCGGGGCAGAAGCCCGGACGCCGACGCTGACCCTGGCGCCCGAGCCTGCGGGATGCAGGTGGGCGGGATAAAATCCCGGGCTCAACGCGATTCCCATTCCGGAGCCTTCCATGCCTCAGTACCGTTCCCGCACTTCCACCGCTGGCCGCAACATGGCCGGCGCGCGCGCCCTGTGGCGTGCCACCGGCATGAAGGATGGGGACTTCGAGAAACCCATCATCGCCATCGCCAACAGCTTCACGCAGTTCGTGCCTGGCCACGTCCACCTGAAGGACCTGGGCCAGTTGGTCGCGCGTGAAATCGAGGCGGCCGGCGGCGTGGCCAAGGAATTCAACACCATCGCGGTCGACGACGGCATCGCCATGGGCCACGGCGGCATGCTGTATTCGCTGCCCTCGCGCGACCTGATCGCCGACAGCGTCGAGTACATGGTCAATGCCCACACGGCCGACGCGCTGGTGTGCATCTCCAACTGCGACAAGATCACCCCGGGCATGCTGATGGCGGCCCTGCGCCTGAACATCCCCGTGGTGTTCGTCTCGGGCGGCCCGATGGAGGCCGGCAAGGCCAAGATCGAAGGCAAGGTCATCGCCCTCGACCTGGTGGACGCCATGGTCAAGGCCGCCGACAAGAACTGCTCGGACGAAGAGGTCGCCATGGTCGAGCGCTCGGCCTGCCCGACCTGCGGTTCGTGCTCGGGCATGTTCACCGCCAACTCCATGAACTGCCTGACCGAGGCGCTGGGCCTGTCCCTGCCGGGCAATGGCACCATCGTGGCCACGCACGCCGACCGCGAAAAACTGTTCCGCCGCGCGGGCCGCACCATCGTCGATTTGGCCAAGCGCCACTACGAGCAGGACGACTTCTCCGTGCTGCCGCGCAACATCGCCAACTTCAAGGCCTTCGAGAACGCCGTGGCGCTCGACGTGGCCATGGGCGGCTCGACCAACACCGTGCTGCACCTGCTGGCCGCGGCCCGCGAGGCCGAGGTGCCCTTCACCATGGCCGACATCGACCGCATGTCGCGCAAGGTGCCCTGCCTGAGCAAGGTGGCGCCTGCCGTGCCCGATGTGCACATCGAAGACGTGCACCGCGCCGGCGGCATCATGGCCATCCTGGGTGAACTGGCCCGCGGCGGCCTGCTGCACACCGACGTGCCGACCGTGCACAGCAAGACCATGGCCGATGCCATCGCCCAGTGGGACGTCACCGTCACGCAGGACGACGCCGTGCACACCTTCTACAAGGCCGCGCCCGGTGGCATCCCCACGCAGGTGGCCTTCTCGCAGGACAGCCGCTGGAAGGCGCTGGACACCGACCGCGCCAAGGGCGTGATCCGCAGCAAGGACAATGCCTTCACTGCCGACGGCGGCCTGGCCGTGCTGTACGGCAACATCGCCGAGAAGGGCTGCATCGTGAAGACGGCCGGTGTCGATGAATCGATCTGGCAGTTCACCGGCAAGGCCCGCGTGTTCGAGAGCCAGGAAGACGCCGTCGAAGGCATCCTGGGCGAGGTGGTGCAGGCCGGCGACGTGGTCATCATCCGCTACGAAGGCCCCAAGGGCGGCCCGGGCATGCAGGAGATGCTCTACCCGACGTCCTACCTGAAGAGCCGCGGCCTGGGCAAGGCCTGCGCGCTGCTGACCGACGGCCGCTTCTCGGGCGGCACCTCGGGCCTGTCCATCGGCCATGCCTCGCCGGAAGCCGCGCAGGGCGGTGCCATCGCCCTGGTCGAGGATGGCGACACCATCGAGATCGACATCCCCAACCGCCGCATCCACCTGGCCATCAGCGACGAGGCCCTGGCCGAGCGCCGTGCCGCCATGGAGGCCAAGGGCGACCAGGCCTGGAAGCCGGTCAAGCGCGAGCGTCATGTCTCGGCGGCCCTGCAGGCTTATGCCTTGCTGACCACCTCGGCCGACACCGGCGCGGTGCGCGACCTCTCGCAGATCAAGCGCTGACCTCCAGGCGGCTGCGCCCGCCAGGCGATCCGCCGCAGCACCAGGCCCGCATGATGCGGGCCTTTTTCATGGCGCACCGGACATCGCGGGCCCGTGGCCGATCTGTCGCTGACGGGCTGCCTGCTCGCGGGGCACAAGCTGCCAAGCTGCCGACTCACAGCAGCTTGAACGCCAGCAGCGCCACGGTGGTGGGCGCCAGGGCCGCCAGCAGCAGGCCGCCCGCGTGGATGGACTGGTCGCTGAAGCCGCCCTTGAGGATGGCCGCGCCGGCCGGGTTGGGCGCATTGGCGATGATGGTCAGGCCCCCGCCGGTGACGGCGCCGGCCACCAGCGCGTACTTGAAGGACTCGCTCAGGCCGGGCACCAGCGATCCCAGGTAGGTGAGGGCGGCGTTGTCGGTGATGGCGGTCAGGGCCGTGGCGCCGAAGAACACCGCATCGCTGCCCATGCTCAGCAGCACCGGCTCCAGCCACCATTGTTGCTGTCCGCCCAGCACCACCAGGCCGGCCAGGAAGAAAGCCACCAGCAGCCCTTCGCGCAGGATCAGCGGCGACTGGTAGCGTTCGTAGGCCGCGGTGAAGCCCAGGAAGAACATGAACAGGCCCAGGAACACGGCCGGGTGGTGGGCGAACACCACGATGCCGGCCAGGAACATCAGGTGGATGAGCGTGACCGGCAGCGGCGGGCTGGCTTCCCCCTGCGCAGGCAGGCCGGGCAGCCCGCGCAGCTCCTTGCGGAACAGCAGCACCAGGCCGATGGCGTTGAGCAGGGCGGCGGCCGCGGCCTTGTCGCCGAAGTGCAGGAACATGTAGCTCAGGTCCCAGCCCCAGGCCGAGGCGACCATCAGCACGGGCGGCGCCGCGTAGGGCGTGAGCGTGCCGCCGATGGACACGTTGACGAACAGCACGCCCAGCGCCGCGTACTTCAGCCGGGTCGAGACCGGGTGGGCGTACAGCCCGTCCTTGAGCAGCAGGGCGGCGAGGGTCATGGCCGCCGGTTCGGTGATGAAGGAGCCCAGCAGCGGCACGACCGACAGCACCACCAGCACGAAGGCCAGCCCCTGGGGCAAGGGAATGATGCGCACCAGACCCCGCACCAGGGCGCCGGCCAACTGCAGGATGGGCTTGCTGGCCGCGGCCACCATGATCGCGAACACGAACAGCGGCTCGGTGAAGTTGCGGGTGTCCAGGTAGTGCACGGCGGCGGTCTTGCCCTCCAGGGCGAACATGCCCAGCACCAGCACCATGGCCCAGAAGCCGAACACCACCTCGACCTCACCGAGGAAGTGCCACAGGCCCGCATGGGCCGGGCGTGTGTGGGCCAGCCGCTCGAAGAACTTGGTCGAGAACGTGTGGAGCAGGGCCACGCCGAACAGGATGGCGCCAAGCAGCTGGAGGGTGGTCGGGTGCATGACGCGATGCTAGCAGCGGGGCGCCCGATGCAGGCTCCGGTTGGCCTGCGGATGCCCACATCGGTTATCGTTCGCGCCATGCTGATCCATCCCCAATTCGACCCCATCGCGCTGGCCATCGGCCCGCTGCGGGTGCACTGGTACGGCCTGACCTACCTGGCGGCCTTCACCTTCTTCTACCTGCTGGCCTCGGCGCGCGTGCGTCGGCCCTGGTATGCGCAGCATGGCTGGAGCCGCCAGTCCATCGAGGACCTGCTGTTCTTCGGGGTGCTGGGCGTGGTGCTGGGCGGACGCCTGGGCTATGTGCTGTTCTACAAGCCCGGCCACTACCTGGCGCACCCGGCCGAGATCTTCGCGGTCTGGCAGGGCGGCATGGCCTTCCACGGTGGCCTGCTGGGCGTGATCGCTGCCATGGCCTTGTTCGCCTGGCAACGCAAGCGCCCCTTCTTCGAGGTGGCCGACCTGGTGGCGCCGTGCGTGCCCATCGGCCTGGCCGCGGGGCGCATCGGCAATTTCATCAACGGGGAGCTGTGGGGGCGGGCGGCCGACCCGTCGCTGCCCTGGGCGATGGTCTTTCCGCAGTCGGGCTCGGACCTGCCGCGCCACCCTTCGCAGCTCTACCAGTTCGGCCTGGAAGGCGTGCTGCTGTTCGTGCTGCTGTGGCTCTATGCCCGCCGCCAGCGCCCGCAAGGGGCCGTGGCCGGGGCCTTCCTGTTCGGCTACGGGCTGTTCCGTTTCATCGCGGAGTATTTCCGTGAGCCCGACAGCTTCCTGGGCCTGCTGGCCTTGAACATGAGCATGGGCCAGTGGCTGTGCGTGCCCATGATCGTGCTGGGTGCCCTGATCTGGGGCGTGGCCCAGAAAAAAGACGCCCCCCAGCCCTGAGGCCGGGAGGCGTGAAGAGGTCGGTGGCAATTCGCAGGCCACTGACCCCCGCTGAGGAAGACCGCCGACTTCGCACGAGGCCGACGGTCAGGTCTGTAACAGCAAGTGCTGTGCCAGGTCAGCGGGGCGGGCGCGCCAGGCCTCAGGCCGCCTGCTTGTGCGCCACCCCGTGGCGGGTGTAGAGGAAGTCCAGCACCGCTTTGCGGCAGTGCATGTAGGTGGCGTCCTCGGCCAGCGCGACGCGGTTGCGCGGGCGGGCCAGGGGCACGTCCAGCACCTCGCCGATGGTGGCGGCCGGGCCGTTGGTCATCATCACGATGCGGTCCGACAGCAGCACCGCCTCGTCCACGTCGTGGGTGACCATCACCACGGTGCTCTGCGTGCGCGCCACGATCTTCAGCAGCTCGTCTTGCAGGTGGGCGCGGGTCAGCGCATCCAGTGCGCCGAAGGGCTCGTCCATCAGCAGCACCTTGGGCTCCATGGCCAGGGCCCGGGCGATGCCCACGCGCTGCTTCATGCCGCCGGAGATCTCGTTGGGGCGCTTCTGGGTGGCGTGGGCCATGTTGACCAGCTCCAGCGCGGCCTGGGTGCGGGCCTTGAGCTGGGCCTTGCTTTCCTTGCCGCCGAACACGCGCTCCACCGCCAGGTGGACGTTGTCGAAGCAGGTCAGCCAGGGCAGCAGCGAGTGGTTCTGGAACACCATGGCGCGCTCGGGGCCGGGGCCGGCGATCTCCTTGTTGTCGCAGATCAGGCCGCCCTCGGTGGGTGTCAGCAGCCCGGCGATGAGGTTGAGCAGCGTGGACTTGCCGCAGCCCGAATGGCCGATCAGCGCGATGAACTGGCCCTTGTCGATGCCGAGGTTGATGTCGCGCAGGGCGTGGAAGCGGCCTTTCTGGGTGTTGAAGACCATCTCGGCCTGGTGGATGTCGATGAATGCGGTCATGGTCGATCTCCTGGTGCGATGCTGTGGGGTCACTCGAAGCTGAAGCGCTTGGCCACGGCGACCAGGGCGTTTTCCAGCAGCAGGCCGACGATGCCGATCACGAAGATGGCGATCAGGATGTGGGCGACATTGAGGTTGTTCCACTCGTCCCAGACCCAGAAGCCGATGCCCACGCCGCCGGTCAGCATCTCGGCGGCCACGATCACCAGCCAGGCCGTGCCCACCGACAGGCGCACGCCGGTCAGCATGTAGGGCAGCACCGAGGGGAAGAGGATCCTGGTGACGACCTTCCATTCCGACAGGTTCAGCACCTTGGCCACGTTGAGGTAGTCCTCGGGCACGCGCTGGACGCCCACGGCGGTGTTGATGATCATGGGCCAGATGGAGCAGATGAAGATCGTCCAGATGGCCGCCGGGTCGGCCGACTTGAACACCAGCAGGCCGATGGGCAGCCAGGCCAGCGGCGACACCGGGCGCAGCAGGCTGATCAGCGGGTTGAGCATGGCGCCGACCACCTTGGAGCGGCCGATCAGGAAGCCCAAGGGGATGCCGACGACGGCGGCCAGGCCGAAGCCCAGGGCCACGCGCTGGAGCGAGAACAGGATGTTCCAGCCGATGCCCTGGTCATTGGGGCCGTTGCGGTAGAAGGGGTCGGCAAACAGCCTCACGGCCTCGGTCCAGGTGGCCGCGGGCGTGGGGAAGTTGCCGCCTTTCATCGTCAGCAGGGCCCACACCGCCACGAGCAGGCCGATGCCGGCCAGGGGGGCGAGCAGCTTGAGGGCCCAGGCGGCCCAGTCCACCCGGGGGGCGGTGCGGGGTGTGGATGCGGTTGACGAGGGGGCGGCAGGGGTGCCCGGGTTGACGTGGGCTTTGCCCGCGGCCTTGTCGGCGCGCAGGGCGTCGCTGCTGTCAGAAGGGCTGTGGAAGACGGCGCTGACCATGTGATGCTCCAGTTCAAAAAGGTGTGGACTGCGAAGCCATCCATCGGGGGATGACCTGGCGGCTCTGCATCGGGGCAGACGCCGGTGCCATCAAGGGCGCTTCGGCAGGTCCGGTTTTCAGCGGGGCTCAGTGGTGATCTGTGGGCGACACAGGTCAGGCCTTGATCTTGAAACTCTCTGCGTACTTCTTCGGGTCCTTTCCATCCCAGACCACGCCATCGATCAGCCTGGCCGATCGCAGCGGGTCCTTGGGCACGTTGACGCCCAGCGCGCTGGCGGCCTGCTTGTAGAGGTCCACCTTGTTGACCTGCCTGGCCACGGCCAGGTAGTCGGGGTGGTCCTTGAGCAGGCCCCAGCGCTTGTGCTGGGTGAGGAACCACATGCCGTCGCTCAGGTAGGGGAAGTTGACCGCCCCGTCGTTGAAGAACTTCATGTGGTTGGGGTCGTCCCAGGTCTTGCCCAGGCCGTTCTGGTAGCGGCCCAGGATGCGCTGGTTGATGGCCTCCACGCCGGTGTTGACGTAGGACTTGGCTGCGATGGTCTCGGCCATCTTCATCTTGTTTTGCAGGCCGGCGTCGATCCAGCGGCTGGCCTCCAGGATCGCCATCACCACGGCGCGCGCCGTGTTGGGGTACTTCTTGACGAACTCGTCGGTGGCGCCCAGCACCTTCTCGGGGTGGTCCTTCCAGATGTCTTGCGTCGTGGCCGCGGTGATGCCGATGCCGTCCATGATGGCGCGGTGGTTCCAGGGCTCGCCCACGCAGAAGCCGTCCATGTTGCCCACGCGCATGTTGGCCACCATCTGCGGCGGCGGCACGGTGATGGCCTTGGCGTCGTGCACCGGGTTGATGCCCGCGGAGGCCAGCCAGTAGTACAGCCACATGGCGTGGGTGCCGGTGGGGAAGGTCTGGGCGAAGGTGTACTCGCGCTTGTCCTTGGCCATGACCTTGGCCAGCGAGGCGCCATCCACGGCGCCGGCGTCGGCCAGCTTCTTCGACAGCGTGATGGCCTGGCCGTTGTTGTTGAGGGTCATGAGCACGGCCATGTCCTTCTTCGGGCCGCCGATGCCCATCTGCACACCATAGACCAGGCCGTAGAGCACATGCGCCATGTGCAGGTCGCCGTTCACCAGCTTGTCTCGCACGCCCGCCCAGGAGGCTTCCTTGGAGGGGATGATCTTGATGCCGTACTTCTTGTCGAAGCCCAGGACCGAGGCCATCACGACGGAGGCGCAGTCGGTCAGGGGGATGAAGCCGATCTTGACTTCTTCGAGTTCCGGCTTGTCGGAGCCAGCGGCCCAGACGGCCGACTGCAGCCCCGGCACGGCGCCGACGGCACTGGCGGCGGCCACGGTTTTCAGGATGGAGCGGCGGGTCATGTTGAGATCCTGCGAGTTCATGGTGCGAAGCTTTCGTGTTGGGAAACAAAAAAGGTGTCGCCCCCGCATGGGCGCTGCAAGCGCGCTCACGCAGAGATGACACCTTTGTCGGAAGCTCGGGGGCCCAGCGTCGGGCGCCCAAGGGCCAAGGTCGCCGTTGACCTTGTTGCAGGATTCAAAGCAAGGGGTGTGCCAGCTCGGTTTGCCCCGGGATGGGGCGCAGGCGTGCGGTGGCCGGGGCTCAGCCCAGCAGGTCGGCCGCGTCGATCAGGCGCTGGGCCACGTCGGCCAGCTTGATGCCCTTGTCCATGGCCGCGCGGCGCAGGCGGGCGTAGGCCTCCTGCTCGGTCAGGCCCTGGCGGGTCATGAGCAGGCCCTTGGCGCGGTCGATCACCTTGCGCTCTTCCAGCTGGTTGCGGGCGTCGGCCAGGTCGCGGCGCAATTGCTCTTCGTGCTCGAAGCGCGCCATGGCCACTTCCAGAACGGGGCGGATCTGCGCTGCCGTGGTGCCTGCGACCACGTAGGCCGACACGCCTGCGGCGATGGCCTGGCGCACATGGCGGGTGTCCGGGTCGTCGGACAGCATCACGATGGGGCGGCGCTCGTCGCGCGTGGCCAGCACCACGTGCTCCAGGATGTCGCGGCCCTGCGATTCGGCATCGACCACGATGAGGTCGGGCTGGATCTGTGCCAGCCGCTCGGGCAGGAAGCGGTCGCCGGGCAGGGTGGCCACCAGGTTGTAGCCGGCCTCCAGCAGCGCGATGCGCAGCAAGCGCGTGCGCTCGACCTCCGCGACCTCGTCGTCGTCGGGCTCCAGCGACAGGGTCACCGGCAGCACGATGACCACGCGCAGGTGCTGGGCCGAAAGCGCATCATCCGACGGGGATGGGGCGGGCAGGGGGGTGGCACGGGACGAGGGCGGCCTGGGTGCGGAAGGCTGATCGGGATGCTGGGACATGGGCGAGATGATGCAACAAGCGCGCCCGTCGGTGGAGGGCGGCAACCCGAGGCGGCCACCCATCGGGCGGATGGGGCGAGGGCGCGGCCCTACACTGGCGGGATGTTGGCACCTGATACGCGATTGAACACGCGGCTGATCCTGGGCGTGGAGTCCTCCTGCGACGAAACCGGCGTGGCCCTGGTGGCCTTGCCCGCGGAGGCGGGGCCAGGCGCAGCCACCGCAAGCCCTGCGCGACCCCGCCTGCTGGCCCACGCACTGCACAGCCAGATCGACATGCACCAGGCCTATGGCGGCGTGGTGCCGGAGTTGGCCTCGCGCGACCACATCCGCCGCGTGGTGCCGCTGACCCGCCAGGTGCTGGCCGAGGCCGGTTGCGCCATGTCCGACGTGGATGTGGTGGCCTACACCCGCGGGCCGGGCCTGGCCGGGGCCTTGCTGGTGGGGGCCGGTGTGGCCTGCGCCCTGGCGACCAGCCTGGGACGGCCCATGCTGGGTGTGCACCACCTGGAAGGGCACCTGCTGTCGCCCTTCCTGTCGGCCGACCCGCCCGAGTTCCCCTTCGTGGCCCTGCTGGTGTCGGGCGGACACACCCAGCTGATGCGCGTGGACGGCGTGGGCCGCTACGAGCTGCTGGGCGAAACCGTGGACGATGCCGCGGGCGAGGCCTTCGACAAATCCGCCAAGCTCATGGGCCTGCCCTACCCCGGTGGGCCGCACCTCGCTCGGCTGGCGCAGGGCGGTCGCGACGGCGCCTTCGAGCTGCCGCGGCCCATGCTGCGCAGCGGCAACCTGGATTTCTCCTTCGCGGGCCTGAAGACCGCGGTGCGCACCCATCTGGTGCGTCTGGGCTGGCTGGACCGCCCGGAGGCCCTGGCCGACCCCGCTCATCAGGCGGTGCTGGCCGACCTGGCCGCGTCCACCCAGGCGGCCATCGTCGAGGTGCTGGTCAAGAAGTCGCTGGCGGCCCTCAAGGCCACGGGCCTGAGGCGCGTGGTGGTGGCCGGCGGCGTCGGCGCCAACCGCCTGCTGCGCGAGCAACTGGACGGCGCGTGCGCCCGCCGCGGCATCCGCGTGCACTACCCCGAACTGCACCTGTGCACCGACAACGGCGCCATGATCGCCCTGGCCGCGGCCATGCGCCTGCAGACCGGGCAGGCCCGTCTCACGCACGAGGCGGTGTTCGACGTCCAGCCGCGCTGGGACCTCGCCGCCATCTGAAAGATCTGCTACACTTGCCGGCTGCCCTGGATCCGTTCACTGAATGGGTTTCGGGCGGGTATTTCACCCTTCGCACGGCCTGGGTCGGTTTCACCCGGTGCCGCAAGTTCAACGCAGAAACCGCATCCGGCATCGGCCCGCAGTCGTGGGTGTCCGTCGGGACGGTCTGCATCTGTTCACAGGAAACACCATGTCCGTCGCTGACATCAACACCGCAGCCATCGTCAAAGACAACGCCCGTGGCGCCAATGACACCGGCTCTCCCGAAGTGCAAGTGGCCCTGCTGACCGCTCGCATCAACGAACTGACCCCCCACTTCAAGGCCAACAAGAAGGACCACCACGGTCGTCGCGGCCTGCTGCGCATGGTCAGCCGCCGCCGCAAGCTGCTGGACTACCTCAAGGGCAAGGACTTCGACCGTTACGCCGCCCTGATCCAGAAGCTGGGCCTGCGCAAGTAAGCACCCCATGACGACAAAAAGCCTGTCTGGACGCCTCCAGCACAGGCTTTTTGTTTTTTGACGCCGACCACTTGACCCAAAGCGAACGCTGTGTCATTCCAGCGAGGCTGAGGTCCGAACCCTGCGGTTCAGCCTCGCTGGAATGGCATCGCGACAAGTGACGGCACCACCGGGCAACGCACCTCATGCCGTTGCCCAACCTCACCGGAGACACCATCCATGACCATGTTCAACAAAGTCACCAAGACCTTCACCTGGGGCAAGCACACCGTCACCATGGAGACGGGTGAAATCGCCCGCCAGGCTTCCGGCGCCGTGCTGGTCGACATCGAAGGCACCGTCGTGCTGGCCACCGTCGTGTGCGCCAAGAACGCCAAGCCCGGCCAGGACTTCTTCCCCCTGACCGTCGACTACATCGAGAAGACCTACGCCGCCGGCAAGATCCCCGGCAGCTTCTTCAAGCGCGAAGCCAAGCCTTCCGAGCTGGAGACCCTGACCTCGCGCCTGATCGACCGCCCGATCCGTCCGCTGTTCCCCGAAGGCTTCTTCAACGAAGTGCAGCTGGTCATCCACGTGGTGTCGCTGAACCCCGAAGTGCAGGCCGACATCGCCGCCATGATTGCCTCCAGCGCTGCGCTGTCGATCTCGGGCATCCCCTTCAACGGCCCGATCGGCGCCGCCCGCGTGGGCTACGTCAACGGCGAGTACGTGCTCAACCCGAGCCCGGCCGAAGTCGCCGAGTCCAAGATGGACCTGATCGTCGCCGGCACCGAAGCTGCCGTGCTGATGGTGGAGTCCGAAGCCGACCAGCTGTCGGAAGACGTGATGCTGGGCGGTGTGGTGTTCGGCCACGAGCAAGGCAACATCGCCATCCAGGCCATCCACGACTTCGTGCGTGATGCCGGCAAGGCCGAGTGGGTCTGGGAAGCCCCCGCCAAGGACGAAGCCTTCATCGCCAAGGTCAACGGCCTGGCCGAAGAGAAGCTGCGCGCCGCCTACCAGATCCGCTCCAAGCAGGCCCGCACCCAGGCCTGCCGCGCTGCCTACGCCGACGTGAAGGCCGCCCTGACCGCCGAAGGCGTTGCTTTCGATGGCGTCAAGGTCGAAGGCCTGCTGTTCGACATCGAAGCCAAGATCGTGCGCAGCCAGATCCTGGAAGGCGAGCCCCGCATCGACGGCCGCGACACCCGCACCGTGCGCCCCATCGAGATCCGCACCGGCGTGCTGCCGCGCGTCCACGGCTCGGCCCTGTTCACCCGTGGTGAAACCCAGGCCCTGGTGATCGCGACCCTGGGCACGGAGCAGGATGCCCAGCGCATCGACGCCCTGGCCGGCGACTTCCGCGACACCTTCCTGTTCCACTACAACATGCCTCCGTTCGCCACCGGCGAAACCGGTCGCGTGGGCTCGCCCAAGCGCCGCGAAATCGGCCACGGCCGCCTGGCCAAGCGCGCCCTGGTGCCGCTGCTGCCCGCCAAGGAAGACTTCGCCTACACCGTGCGCGTGGTCTCGGAAATCACCGAGTCCAACGGCTCCTCGTCGATGGCTTCGGTCTGCGGCGGCTGCCTGGCCATGATGGACGCCGGCGTGCCGATGAAGGCCCACGTGGCCGGCATCGCCATGGGCCTGATCAAGGAAGGCAACAAGTTCGCCGTCCTGACCGACATCCTGGGTGACGAAGATCACCTCGGCGACATGGACTTCAAGGTGGCCGGCACCACCGCTGGCGTGACCGCCCTGCAGATGGACATCAAGATCCAGGGCATCACCAAGGAAATCATGCAGGTGGCACTGGCGCAAGCCAAGGAAGCCCGTCTGCACATCCTGGGCAAGATGGTCGAGGCCATGGGCTCGGCCAACACCGAGATCTCGCAGTTCGCGCCGCGCCTCTACACCATGAAGATCAATCCGGAGAAGATCCGTGACGTGATCGGCAAGGGTGGCGCCACCATCCGCGGCCTGTGCGAAGAGACCGGCTGCCAGATCAACATCGCCGAAGACGGTGTCATCACCATCGCCTCGACCGATGCCGGCAAGGCCGAGTTCGCCATCCAGCGCATCAACGAGATCACCGCCGAAGTCGAGATCGGTGCCGTCTACGAAGGCGCCGTGACCAAGCTGTTCGACTTCGGTGCCCTGGTCAACCTGCTGCCCGGCAAGGACGGCCTGCTGCACATCAGCCAGATCGCCCACGAGCGCGTCGAGAAGGTCTCCGACTACCTGCAGGAAGGCCAGATCGTCAAGGTCAAGGTCCTGGAAACCGACGAGAAGGGCCGCGTCAAGCTGTCCATGAAGGCCCTGCTGGAGCGTCCGGAAGGCATGCCGGAAGACCGTCCCGAGCGTGGCGAGCGCCGTGAGCGCGGCGACCGTGGCCCCCGTGGTGATCGCGGCGAGCGCCGTGAGCGCGCGCCCCGTGCCGAGCAGGCTCCCCTGGACGCTGGCCAGGATGTCGGCGCCGAGGGCCAAGAGCAGCAGCAACAGCAGCAGTGAGCGCCATGAAAAAGCTGGTTGTTGGCAACTGGAAGATGCATGGCAGCCGTGCATCGAATGCCGAGTTGATCCAGGGCCTGCGGGCCGCTGACCTGGCCACCTTGGCGCCCCGCGCCGATGTGGCGGTCTGCCCGCCGGTGGTGTTCCTGGCCGAGGTGGCCGCGGCCCTGCAGGGCTCGGCCATCGCCGTGGGCGTGCAGGACATCTCCGTGCAGGCGCAAGGTGCTTTCACGGGCGAGGTCGCGGGCCCCATGGTGCGCGAGTTCGGCGCGACCTACGCCATCGTGGGTCACTCCGAGCGCCGCAGCTACCACGCCGAGTCCGACCAGCTGGTGGCCGACAAGGCCAAGGCAGCGCTGTCGCACGGCCTGGTGCCCATCGTCTGCGTCGGTGAGACCCTGGCCGAGCGCGAGTCCGGCCAGACCGAGGCCGTGGTGGGGCGTCAGCTCGACGCTGTCATCGCCACCCTGGGCGCCGATGTGGCCAAGGTCGTGGTGGCTTACGAGCCCGTCTGGGCCATCGGCACCGGCAAGACCGCCAGCCCCGAGCAGGCCCAGGCCGTGCACGCTTTCCTGCGCGCGCGCCTGAAGGCGGCTCAGCCTGAGGCGGCCAAGGTGCCGCTGCTGTATGGCGGCAGTGTCAAGCCGGACAACGCTGCGGTGCTGTTCGCCCAGGCCGACATCGACGGTGGCCTGATCGGCGGCGCGGCGCTCAAGGCGGCCGACTTCGCGGCCATTGCCCGCGCGGCCTGAGCCGGGCAGGGCGCATCCAGACAAGATTGAGGAGTTGAGTTCATGCAACAAGCATTGATGACGGTGGTCCTGCTGCTGCAGGTGCTGTCGGCGCTGGCCATGATCGGCCTGGTGCTGGTCCAGCACGGCAAGGGGGCCGACATGGGGGCGTCGTTTGGCAGCGGTGCCTCGGGCAGTCTCTTTGGCGCCACAGGCAGCGCGAATTTCCTGTCGCGTTCGACGGCCGTGGCCGCCACGGTGTTCTTCTCGACCACCCTGGCCCTGGCCTATTTCGGCAACCACCGCGGTGGCGCCGCTGCCGAGCAGCCTTCGCTGCTGGAGCAGGCTGCCAGCGCAGCCGCCTCGGCTTCGGCTGCGGCCCAGCCGCCTTCGGTGGCTCAGCCTGCCGCTTCGGGCGCTGCCCTGATCCCCGGCAAGTGAGGCTGGCGCGCTGCACAAACCTGGCGCGAGAGCCTCGTGTCAGCTTCGTGAAGCGCGTTTTTCGGTTTAGAATCTGAGTCTTCGGTGAGCAAGCCTCAAGCCAGCCGAAGCTCAGGCCCGCAGCGCCATGCCCACAAGGTGAAGCGCACGGCCCGAATCACGCCGACGTGGTGAAATTGGTAGACACGCTATCTTGAGGGGGTAGTGGCGAAAGCTGTGCGAGTTCGAGTCTCGCCGTCGGCACCAGAAAGATACGAACGAGTCTTGTGCCCCATCCATGATCAGCATTGCGAGTCACTGTGAAGCTGGTCGAGGGGCATGTGTCAGGTCTCCATGTGGGGGCACTGTCATCCGAATCAAGAACTCGGGTGGGCGCGCTGTGGGTGATGTCATGTCAGGGTCAAACCTGGACGACAACATGCCAGGCGCGCTTTTTCTTTTGTCGGCGTGATGCCATCGCGCCAGAACCACGACCCATCGAACCGCGTTCAAGCTGAAAGCCAACGGTCATGAACATCGAGCAATACCTCCCCGTCATCCTTTTCATCCTGGTGGGCGTCGGGGTCGGCGTGGCGCCTCAGTTGCTGGGCTTCCTGCTCGGCCCGCGTCGCCCGGACGAGGCCAAGAACTCGCCGTATGAGTGCGGCTTCGAGGCCTTCGAAGACGCCCGCATGAAGTTCGATGTGCGCTACTACCTGGTCGCCATCCTGTTCATTCTGTTCGACCTGGAAATCGCCTTCCTCTTCCCCTGGGCCGTGGCCTTGAAGGAAGTGGGCATGGCCGGCTTCCTGGCCATCATGCTGTTCCTGGGCATTCTGGTCGTGGGCTTTGTCTACGAATGGAAGAAGGGCGCGCTGGACTGGGAGTGATCGCTCCGATCCGCCCCGCCGCACACACCACCGGAATCTGAAGAGGTAAATCACATGGGCATCGAAGGCGTCTTCAAGGAAGGCTTCATCACCACCTCCGCCGACACCCTGATCAACTGGTCGAAGACCGGCTCGCTGTGGCCGATGACCTTCGGTCTGGCCTGCTGCGCTGTCGAGATGATGCACGCGGGTGCCGCGCGCTACGACATCGACCGCTTCGGCATGCTGTTCCGTCCCAGCCCGCGCCAGTCCGACCTGATGATCGTGGCCGGCACGCTGTGCAACAAGATGGCACCTGCGCTGCGCAAGGTGTACGACCAGATGGCCGAGCCCCGCTGGGTGCTGTCCATGGGCTCGTGCGCCAACGGCGGCGGCTACTACCACTACAGCTACTCGGTGGTGCGTGGTTGCGACCGCATCGTGCCGGTGGACGTCTACGTGCCCGGCTGCCCGCCGACGGCCGAGGCGCTGCTCTACGGCATCCTGCAGCTGCAGGCCAAGATCCGCCGCGAAAACACCATCGCCCGCTGAACGGGAAGCACGCGCATGAGCCAGAAACTCGCCACCCTGCAAGCCGCCCTGGAAACCGTCCTGGGCGACAAGATCAAGCGCCTGGTCGTCGACCGCGGTGAACTCACCGTCACGGTGTCTGCTGCCGACTACGAAGGCGTTGCGCGCACCCTGCGCGACGACGCCTCGCTGAAGTTCGAGCAACTCATCGACCTGTGCG
Organism: Pseudomonadota bacterium; assembly: GCA_022566735.1. Classification (GTDB taxonomy): domain Bacteria; phylum Pseudomonadota; class Gammaproteobacteria; order Burkholderiales; family Burkholderiaceae_C; genus Aquabacterium. The sequence continues at coordinate 38,127 of JADFIG010000023.1, read as the reverse complement.
GCATGGACTACTCGGCCTACAAGGACGGCGCCGAGAGCATCTACTCGGAAGGCCCGCGCTTCTGCGTGGTCAGCCACCTGCTGTCGGTCAGCCTGAACTGGCGCCTGCGCCTGAAGGTGTTCGCCACCGACGACGACTTCCCCGTGGTGGCCTCGGTCAACCCCGTCTGGAACAGCGCCAACTGGTTCGAGCGCGAGGCCTTCGACCTCTACGGCATCGTGTTCGACGGCCACGAAGACCTGCGCCGCATCCTGACCGACTACGGCTTCATCGGCCACCCCTTCCGCAAGGATTTCCCGGTCTCCGGCCACGTCGAGATGCGCTACGACGCAGAGCAAAAGCGCGTCATCTACCAACCGGTCTCCATCGAGCCGCGCGAGATCACGCCGCGCATCATCCGCGAAGACAACTACGGTGGTCTCCACTGATCGACGCGGGAAGGATGAACCATGGCTGACATCAAGAACTACACCCTGAACTTCGGTCCGCAGCACCCGGCTGCCCACGGCGTGCTGCGCCTGGTGCTGGAGCTGGACGGCGAAGTCATCCAGCGCGCCGACCCCCACATCGGCCTGCTGCACCGCGCCACCGAAAAGCTGGCCGAGTCCAAGACCTACATCCAGTCGCTGCCCTACATGGACCGCCTGGACTACGTCTCGATGATGTGCAACGAGCACGCCTACTGCCTGGCCATCGAGAAGATGCTGGGCATCGAGGTGCCGGTGCGCGCGCAGTACATCCGCGTGATGTTCGCGGAAATCACCCGCGTGCTCAACCACCTGCTCTGGCTGGGCTGCCACGGTTTCGACTGCGGCGCCATGAACATCCTGATCTACTGCTTCCGCGAGCGCGAAGACCTCTTCGACATGTACGAAGCCGTGTCGGGTGCCCGCATGCACGCGGCCTACTTCCGTCCGGGTGGCGTCTACCGCGACCTGCCGGACACCATGCCGCAGTACAAGGCCAGCAAGATCAAGAACGCCAAGACGATCGCTCGCATGAACGAGAACCGTCAGGGCTCGCTGCTGGACTTCATCGACGACTTCACCCAGCGTTTCCCCAAGCTGGTGGACGAGTACGAAACCCTGCTGACCGACAACCGCATCTGGAAGCAGCGCACCGTCGGCATCGGCGTGGTGCCGCCCGAGCGCGCCCTGCAGATGGGCCTGACCGGTGCCATGCTGCGTGGTTCGGGCATCGTGTGGGACCTGCGCAAGCACCAGCCCTACGACGTCTACGACAAGCTGGACTTCGACATCCCCGTTGGCACCAACGGCGACTGCTATGACCGCTATGTGGTCCGCGTCGAAGAGCTGCGCCAGTCCAACCGCATCATCAAGCAGTGCGTGGACTGGCTGCGCGCCAACCCGGGCCCGGTCATCACCGACAACCACAAGGTGGCACCGCCTTCGCGCGTCGAGATGAAGACCTCGATGGAAGAGCTGATCCACCACTTCAAGCTCTTCACCGAAGGCTTCCACGTGCCCGAGTCCGAGGCCTACGCGGCCGTGGAACACCCGAAGGGCGAGTTCGGCATCTACCTGGTGTCCGACGGCGCCAACAAGCCTTACCGCCTGAAGATCCGCGCCCCCGGCTTCCCGCACCTGGCGGCGCTGGACGAGATGTCCCGCGGCCACATGATTGCCGACGCCGTGGCCATCATCGGCACGATGGACATCGTGTTCGGTGAGATCGACCGCTGAGCGAACACAGCAACGAGCAGCACACACCATGTTGAGCGAACAAACCAAAGCGCGTTTCGACCGCGAACTCGCCAAGTACCCGGCCGACCAGCGCATCTCGGCGGTCATGGCCTGCCTGTCCATCATCCAGCAGGAGCGTGGCTGGGTCTCGCCCGAGAGCGAGCAGGAAGTGGCCGACCACATCGGCGTGGCCCCCATGGCCGTGCACGAAGTCGTGACCTTCTACAACATGTACAACCAGCAGCCGGTGGGCCAGTTCAAGCTGAACGTGTGCACCAACCTGCCGTGCCAGTTGCGCGACGGCCAGAAGGCCCTGCAGTACCTGTGCGACAAGCTGGGCGTGGAAGCCGGTGGCACCACCCCCGATGGCCTGTTCACCGTGCAGCAGTGCGAGTGCCTGGGTGCTTGCGCCGACGCCCCGGTGATGTTGGTCAACGACCGTCAGATGGTCAGCTTCATGAGCAACGACAAGCTGGACCAGCTGGTCGACGTGCTCAAGGCCAACGCCAAGTGAGGTGAAACAGATGCTCGACCTCTCTCAGTTCCAGGCGACCGGCAAGGAAACCGTTTTCCACGGCCGCCACATCGAACCCCAGATCTACGCCGGCATCGACGGCAGCAACTGGCGTCTGAAGGATTACGAAGCCCGTGGCGGTTACGCTGCGCTGCGCAAGATCCTGGGCAAGGACGGCGTGGCTGGCAATGAAGCGGGCATGACCCAGGACCAGGTCATCGCCGAAGTGAAGGCTTCCTCGCTGCGTGGTCGCGGTGGCGCCGGCTTCCCCACCGGCCTGAAGTGGAGCTTCATGCCCCGCGCCTTCCCCGGCCAGAAGTACCTGGTGTGCAACTCCGACGAGGGCGAGCCGGGCACGGCCAAGGACCGCGAGATCCTGCGCTACAACCCGCACACCGTGATCGAAGGCATGGCCATTGCGGCCTACGCCATGGGCATCACCGTCGGCTACAACTACATCCACGGCGAAATCTTCGAAGCCTATGAGCGCTTCGAAGAGGCCCTGGAAGAAGCCCGTGCCGCCGGCTACCTGGGCGACAACATCATGGGCAGCAACTTCAGCTTCCAGCTGCATGCGCACCATGGTTTCGGCGCCTACATCTGCGGCGAGGAAACCGCGCTGCTGGAATCGCTGGAAGGCAAGAAGGGCCAGCCCCGCTTCAAGCCGCCTTTCCCGGCCAGCTTCGGCCTGTACGGCAAGCCCACCACGATCAACAACACCGAAACCTTCGCGGCCGTTCCCTGGATCATCCGCAACGGTGGTGAAGCCTTCCTGGCGGCCGGCAAGCCCAACAACGGCGGCACCAAGCTGTTCACCATCAGCGGTGACGTCGAGCGTCCGGGCAACTACGAAATCCCGATGGGCACGCCGTTTGCCAAGCTGCTGGAACTCGCCGGTGGCGTGCGCGGCGGCAAGAAGCTCAAGGCCGTGATCCCCGGTGGCTCCTCGTCGCCCGTGATCCCCGCCCACACCATGATGGAGTGCACGATGGACTATGACTCCATCGCCAAGGCCGGCTCGATGCTGGGTTCGGGCGCCGTCATCGTGATGGACGAGACCCGCTGCATGGTCAAGAGCCTGCAGCGCCTGTCGTACTTCTACATGCACGAGTCCTGCGGCCAGTGCACGCCCTGCCGCGAAGGCACGGGCTGGCTGTGGCGCCTGGTCGACCGCATCGAAACCGGTCACGGTCGCCCCGAGGACATCGAACTGCTGGACAACGTCGCCGAGAACATCCAGGGCCGCACGATCTGTGCGCTGGGTGACGCGGCGGCCATGCCGGTGCGTGCTTTCATCAAGCACTACCGCGACGAGTTCGTGCACCACATCGAACACAAGACCTGCGTGGTCCCGGCTTATGTCTAAGTGCCCCCACGCTCGGATTACCTCGCTGCCCCCCGAGGGGGCTGGCCTTCCTTGGGGCGGCCCGGCAGAAGGCCGACCGCACACCAGCAAAGGTGAGTAACGCAATGGTTGAAATCGAAATCGACGGCCGCAAGGTCCAGGTCCAGGAAGGCAGCATGCTGATCCGGGCCGCGGAAGAGAACGGCACCTTCATCCCGCACTTCTGCTATCACAAGAAGTTGTCGGTCGCGGCCAACTGCCGCATGTGCCTGGTGGACATCGAGAAGGCGCCCAAGCCCATGCCGGCCTGCGCCACCCCGGTCACGCAGGGCATGATCGTTCGCACCAAGAGCGACAAGGCCATCAAGGCTCAGAAGAGCGTGATGGAGTTCCTGCTGATCAACCACCCGCTGGATTGCCCGATCTGCGACCAGGGCGGTGAGTGCCAGCTGCAGGATCTGGCCGTGGGCTACGGTGGCTCTTCTTCCCGCTACAAGGAAGAAAAGCGCGTGGTCTTCCCCAAGGACATCGGCCCGCTGATCTCGATGGAAGAGATGAGCCGCTGCATCCAGTGCACCCGCTGCGTCCGTTTCGGCCAGGAAATCGCCGGCGTGATGGAGCTGGGCATGCAGCACCGCGGCGAGCATTCCGAGATCGCCACCTTCGTGGGCCGCTCGGTGGACTCCGAGCTGTCGGGCAACATGATCGACATCTGCCCCGTCGGCGCGCTGACCAGCAAGCCCTTCCGCTACAGCGCCCGCACCTGGGAGCTGTCGCGCCGCAAGAGCGTCTCGCCGCACGACTCGACCGGTGCCAACCTGATCGTTCAGGTCAAGAACGGCAAGGTGCTGCGCGTCGTGCCGATGGAAAACGAAGCCGTCAACGAGTGCTGGATCGCCGACCGCGACCGCTTCAGCTACGAAGCGCTCCACAGCGACGCCCGCCTGACCCAGCCCATGATCAAGCAGGGCGGCCAGTGGCGTGAAGTCGACTGGACCACGGCCCTGGAATACGTGGCCAACGGCCTCAAGGGCGTGAAGGCCGAGCACGGCGCCGCCGCCATCGGCGCGCTGGCCACCGAGCACAGCACCGTCGAAGAGCTCTTCCTGCTGGCTCAGCTGGTGCGCGGCCTGGGTTCCGACAACGTCGACACCCGCCTGCGCAACGCCGACTTCACCACCGCTGCTGGTGCCCGCTGGCTGGGCCTGCCGATTGCCGAGCTGGGTTCGCTGGACCGCGCCCTGGTGGTCGGCTCCTTCCTGCGCAAGGACCACCCGCTGTTCGCCTCGCGCCTGCGCCACGCTGCCAAGCGCGGTGCACAGATCGCCGCCATCGGTGCCGTCACCGACGACTGGCTGATCCCGCTGTCGCAGCGCGTGACCGTGGCCCCGAGCGCCTGGGCCCAGGCCCTGGGCGATGTGGCCGTGGCCATCGCGAACCAGCTGGGCATCGACATCCCGTGCAATGGCACCGCCACCGATGCAGCCAAGGCCATCGCGGCCTCGCTGCTGTCGGGCCAGCACAAGGCCGTGCTGCTGGGCAATGCCGCCGCGCAACACCCGCAGGCATCGACCCTGCAGGCGCTGGGCCAATGGATTGCCGACAAGACCGGCGCCAAGCTGGGCTTCCTGGGCGAGTCGGCCAACACGGTCGGCGCGCAACTGGTGGGTGCCCAGCCGCAACAAGGCGGCCTGAACGCCGGCCAGATGATCGCCGGCAAGGCGCTCAAGGCGCTGGTGCTGCTGGGTGTCGAGCCCGAGTTCGACACCGCCAACCCGGCCGCCGCCCTGGCCGCAGCGCAGGCCGCCGAGATGGTCGTGTCGCTGTCGTCGTTCAAGACCTCGGCCACCGACTACGCCGACGTGATCCTGCCGATCGCACCGTTCTCCGAAACCTCCGGCACCTTCGTCAACGCCGAAGGCCGCGTGCAGAGCTTCCACGGCGTGGTCAAGCCGCAAGGCGAAGCCCGCCCGGCCTGGAAGGTGCTGCGCGTGCTGGGCACGATGCTGGGCCTGCAAGGCTTCGGTTTCGAAACCTCGGAAGAGGTCAAGGCCGCAGCCCTGGGCGACCTGGCTGCCTTGCCCGCCAAGCTGAACAACGCCACCTCGGCGCCCATCGCCATCGCCAGCGGCAACGGTTCGCTGGAGCGCCTGGCCGATGTGCCCATCTACAGCGCCGACGCCCTGGTGCGCCGCTCGCCTTCGCTGCAAGCCACGGCCGACGGCCGCGCGCCGGTGGCCAGCCTGCCGCAAGCCCTGTGGGCCGAGCTGGGTCTGAGCGATGGCGCCCAGGTCAAGGTCTCGCAAGACGGTGGCAGCGCTGTGCTGCCCGCCGTGCTGGACGCCAGCCTGCCGGCCAACGTGGTGCGCGTGCCGACCGGCCACGCCGACACCGCCACGCTGGGTGCCGCCTTCGGCGCCATCCGCGTGGAAAAGGTCTGAAGGGTAGGGGAGAGCCAACATGATCGACACCCTGTACAACGCTGGCGCAGCCAGCCTCGGCGGCGCCTGGCCCGTGGTCTGGTCGCTGATCAAGATCGTGGCGCTGCTGCTGCCCCTGCTGGGCTGCGTGGCCTACCTGACGCTGTGGGAGCGCAAGGCGATCGCCTGGTCCCAGATCCGTCCGGGCCCGAACCGCACCGGCCCCAAGGGCCTGCTGCAGCCCATCGCTGACGCCGTCAAGCTGATCTTCAAGGAGATCATCATCCCGTCGGCGGCCAACAAGGGCCTGTTCTTCCTGGGCCCCATCATGACCATCATGCCGGCCCTGGCCGCTTGGGCCGTGGTGCCCTTCGGTCCGGAAGTCGCCCTGGCCAACGTCAACGCGGGCCTGCTGTTCCTGATGGCCATCACCTCGCTGGAGGTCTACGGCGTCATCATCGCCGGCTGGTCGTCCAACTCGAAGTACGCCTTCCTCGGCGCCATCCGCGCTTCGGCCCAGATGGTGTCCTACGAAATCGCCATGGGCTTCTGCCTGGTCATCGTGCTGATGACCTCGGGCTCGCTGAACATGACCGACATCGTGATGAGCCAGGGCAAGGGCGAGTTCGCCAGCATGGGCCTGGGCTTCCTGTCCTGGAACTGGCTGCCGCTGCTGCCGATCACGGTGGTGTACTTCATCTCCGGTCTGGCCGAAACCAACCGCCACCCCTTCGACGTGGTCGAAGGCGAATCGGAAATCGTGGCCGGCCACATGATCGAGTACTCGGGCATGGCCTTCGCCATGTTCTTCCTGGCCGAATACGCCAACATGATCCTGGTGTCCACGCTCGCGGCCATCATGTTCTTCGGCGGCTGGCTGCCCCCGGTCGAGGCCCTGAGCTTCATCCCGGGCTGGATCTGGCTGGGTCTGAAGGCCTTCATCATCGTCACGATGTTCCTGTGGGTGCGGGCCTCGTTCCCCCGCTTCCGCTATGACCAGATCATGCGTCTGGGCTGGAAGATCTTCATCCCCATCACCCTGGTCTGGCTGGTCGTGGTGGGCGTGTGGATCATGTCGCCGTGGAACATCTGGAAATAAGGGGACACGACCATGAGCACGTCCTTCAAGGAATTCGTCTCCAGCTTCTTCATGCTGGAGCTGTTCAAGGGCATGGCCCTGACCGGCCGGCACTTCCTCAAGCCGCACGTCACCGTGCAGTTCCCGGAAGAGAAGACGCCGATGTCGCCGCGCTTCCGTGGCCTGCACGCCCTGCGCCGCTATGAGAACGGCGAAGAGCGCTGCATCGCCTGCAAGCTGTGCGAAGCGGTCTGCCCGGCCATGGCCATCACCATCGAGTCCGATGTGCGCGACGACGGCAGCCGCCGCACCACGCGCTACGACATCGACCTGACCAAGTGCATCTTCTGCGGCTTCTGCGAAGAAAGCTGCCCGGTGGACTCCATCGTCGAGACCCACATCTTCGAGTACCACGGTGAAAAGCGTGGCGACCTCTACTTCACCAAGGACATGCTCCTGGCGGTGGGTGATCGCTACGAAAAGGACATCGCAGCCAACAAGGAGGCGGACGCGAAATATCGCTGACCGACGTATGGACACCCTCAGCCTACTCTTCTACACCTTTGCCTTCGTGCTGGTCTACGCGGGCTTCCGCGTGATCACCGCCACGAGCCCGGTGACCGCCGCCCTGCACCTCGTGCTGGCTTTCGCCAGCGCCTCCTGCGTCTGGATGCTGCTGCAGGCCGAATTCCTCGCCATCGCCCTCATCCTTGTCTACGTGGGTGCGGTGATGGTGCTGTTCCTGTTCGTGGTGATGATGCTGGACATCAACATCGACGCGCTGCGCCAGGGCTTCTGGAAACACTTCCCGCTGGCCGGCGTCATCGGCGCGGTCATCGCGGTGGAAATGTCCTTCGTGCTGACCCGCGGTTTCGACCTGCCCACGGCCAAGGCCATGCCGCCCGATGTGGCCAGGCTGCCCAACACCAAGGCGCTGGGCGTGGAGCTCTACACCCACTACCTGTTCCCGGTGCAGATCGCCGCCGTCATCCTGCTGGTGGCCATCATCGCGGCCATCGCCCTGACGCTGCGCAAGCGCAAGGACTCGCGTTACCAGAACCCGTCTGAACAGATCCGCGTCAAGAAGGCCGACCGCCTGCGCGTGGTCCAGGTGGCGGCCCAGGTCGAAGCACCTGTCGCTCCTGCTGCAGACACCCATGCCGGAGGCCAAGCATGACCTCGATCACCCTCGGACACTTCCTGTCGTTGGGCGCCATCCTGTTTGCCATGTCGGTGATCGGGATCTTCCTCAACCGCAAGAACCTCATCGTGCTGCTCATGGCCATCGAGCTGATGCTGCTGGCCGTGAACATGAACTTCGTCGCCTTCTCCCACTACCTGGGTGACATGGACGGCCAGGTCTTCGTGTTCTTCATCCTGACCGTCGCGGCTGCCGAATCGGCCATCGGTCTGGCCATCCTGGTGGTGCTGTTCCGCAACCGGTCCTCGATCAACGTGGACGAGCTGGACAGCCTCAAGGGCTGATCGGGAGAGATACAACAATGTCGGAACTTTCTCTCAACTCGCTGCTGGCGGTGCCCCTGGCGCCGCTGGTGGGCTCGATCGCAGCGGGCCTGCTGGGCAAGACCATCGGTCGCCGCGCGTCCCACCTGATCACGATCCTGGGCGTGCTGGTGTCCTTCATCATCTCGGCCATGACCCTCAAGGCCGTGGCCCTGGAAGGCGCGCACTTCAATGCGACCGTCTACGAGTGGATGACCCTGGGCTCGCTGAAGATGGAGGTCGGCTTCCTGGTCGACGGCCTGACCGCCATGATGATGTGCGTGGTCACCTTCGTGTCGCTGATGGTGCACATCTACACCATCGGCTACATGGAAGAGGACGACGGCTACCAGCGCTTCTTCAGCTACATCTCGCTGTTCACCTTCTCCATGCTCATGCTCGTGATGAGCAACAACCTGCTGCAGCTGTTCTTCGGCTGGGAAGCGGTGGGCCTGGTGTCCTACCTGCTGATCGGTTTCTGGTTCAAGAAGCCCACGGCCATCTTCGCCAACATGAAGGCCTTCCTGGTCAACCGCGTGGGCGATTTCGGCTTCATCCTGGGCATCGGCCTGTTGCTGGCCTTCACCGGCACGCTGAACTACAACGAGCTGTTCGCCAAGGCCAACGAGCTGACCGCGCTGACGCTGCCCAAGACCGATTGGTCGCTGATCACCGTGATCTGCATCTGCCTGTTCATCGGCGCGATGGGCAAGTCGGCGCAGTTCCCGCTGCACGTCTGGCTGCCTGACTCGATGGAAGGCCCGACCCCGATTTCCGCGCTGATCCACGCCGCCACCATGGTGACGGCCGGCATCTTCATGGTGACGCGCATGTCGCCGCTGTTCGAGCTGTCCGATGCTGCGCTGAACTTCATCCTGGTGATCGGCTCCATCACGGCGCTGTTCATGGGCTTCCTGGGCATCATCCAGAACGACATCAAGCGCGTGGTGGCCTACTCCACGCTGTCGCAGCTGGGCTACATGACCGTGGCCCTGGGCGTGTCGGCCTACAACGTCGCCGTCTTCCACCTGATGACGCACGCCTTCTTCAAGGCCCTGCTGTTCCTCGGCGCTGGCTCGGTCATCATGGGCATGCACCACGACCAGGACATCCGCAACATGGGCGGTCTGCGCAAGCATATGCCCATCACCTGGATCACCTCGCTGCTGGGCAACCTGGCTTTGATCGGCACGCCGTTCTTCGCCGGCTTCTATTCGAAGGACTCGATCATCGAGGCCGTGCACGCCAGCCACCTGCCGGCCGCCGGTTTCGCGACCTTTGCCGTGACGGCAGGCGTGTTCATCACCGCTTTCTACAGCTTCCGGATGTACTTCCTGGTCTTCCACGGCAAGGAAAACTTCCACCACAAGCCTTTCCCGGGTGAGCACGACCACCACGATGACGATCACGGCCATGGCCACGATCACACCCCGCACGAATCGCCGTGGGTGGTGACCGCGCCGCTGCTGCTGCTGGCCATCCCCTCGGTCGTCATCGGCTTCCTCGGCATCGAGCCCATGCTGTTCGGTGACTTCTTCAAGGGCGCGATCTTCGTGAACCACGAGCTGCACCCCGCGATGGAAGAACTGGCCCACGAGTTCCACGGCGCCACCGCCATGGCCCTGCACGGCTTCACCACGCTGCCGTTCTGGCTGGCGCTGGGTGGCGTGGTCACGGCCTATGTGTTCTACATGGTCGCGCCGCAGATCCCCGCGATGTTCGCCCGTGTGCTGCGCCCGCTGATCGTGATCGGCGAGAACAAGTACTACATGGACTGGATCAACGAGAACATCTTCGCCGCCGGTGCGCGCCTGCTGGGTCGCGGCCTGTGGAAGGTGGGCGACGTCGGCATCATCGACGGGCTGCTGGTCAATGGCTCGGCCAAGCTGGTCGGCCTGATCGGATCGCTGACACGCCTGTTCCAGACGGGTTACCTCTACCACTACGCGCTGGTCATGATCCTGGGGGTGTTCGCCCTCATGACCTGGTTCGTGTTCATGCACCCCTGAGCGCGAGGACCAGCCCATGCAAACCATGTCTTCCATCCTCTCTCTGGCCATCTGGGTCCCCGTGGCCTTCGGCATCCTGCTGCTGGCCGTGGGCCGTCAGGAAAATGCTGGCGTGACCCGCTGGATCGCCCTGATCGGCGCCATCATCGGCTTCCTCGTCACCATCCCGGTGATGACGGGCTTCGACAACGGCACGGCCGCGATGCAGTTCGTCGAGAAGGCGTCCTGGATCGAGCGCTTCAATGTCTTCTACCACCTGGGTGTCGACGGCATCTCGATGTGGTTCGTGCCCCTGACGGCCTTCATCACCATCATCGTGGTGCTGGCCGGCTGGGAGGTCATCGAAGACCGTCCGCACCAGTACTACGGCGCCTTCCTGATCCTGTCCGGCCTGATGGTCGGCGTGTTCTCGGCGCTGGACGGCCTGCTGTTCTACGTGTTCTTCGAAGCCACGCTGATCCCGATGTACATCATCATCGGGGTGTGGGGTGGCCCGCGCCGGGTGTACGCCGCCTTCAAGTTCTTCCTCTACACGCTGCTGGGCTCGCTGCTGATGCTCATCGCGCTGGTGTTCCTGTACTACAAGTCGGGTGGCTCCTTCCAGATCACCGACTGGCACAAGCTGCCCCTGGGCGCCACGCCGCAGGCCCTGCTGTTCGGTGCCTTCTTCGCGGCCTTCGCCGTGAAAGTGCCGATGTGGCCGGTGCACACCTGGCTGCCCGATGCCCACGTGGAAGCGCCCACGGGCGGTTCCGTCGTGCTGGCCGCGATCATGCTGAAGCTGGGTTGCTACGGTTTCCTGCGGTTCATGCTGCCCATCGTGCCGGACGCCTCGCATGAGTTCGCCCCGGTGGTGATCACCCTGTCGCTGATCGGTGTGATCTACATCGGCCTGGTGGCCATGGTCCAGCAGGACATGAAGAAGCTGGTGGCCTATTCGTCGATCGCGCACATGGGCTTCGTGACCCTGGGCTTCTTCATCTTCAACGAGCTGGGCATCTCCGGCGGCATCGTGCAGATGATCGCCCACGGCTTCGTGTCGGGCGCCATGTTCCTGAGCATCGGCGTGCTCTACGATCGCGTGCACTCGCGTGAAATCGCCTCCTACGGTGGCGTGGTCAACACCATGCCCAAGTTCGCCGCCTTCGCGCTGCTGTTCTCGATGGCCAACTGCGGCCTGCCGGGCACCGCGGGCTTCGTGGGCGAGTGGATGGTGATCCTGGGCGCCGTGCAGTACGACTTCCTGATCGGCCTGCTCGCCGCCACGGCGCTGATTTTCGGCGCGGCCTACACGCTGTGGATGTACAAGCGCGTCTACCTCGGCGATGTCAGCAACGACGATGTGCGTGGCCTGAGCGACATCAACGCCCGCGAATTCCTGATCCTGGCCGTGCTGGCGGCCGCCGTGCTGTGGATGGGCATCCAGCCCAAGCCCTTCACCGATGCGATGCACGTGTCGGTGACCGAGCTGCTCAAGCACGTGTCGCAAAGCAAGCTGAACTGAGGGCCGAAAGCAAATGACTGACCTGAACTGGCTCGCGGTGACCCCCGAGATCGTGCTGCTGGGCATGGCCTGCCTGGTGGCGCTGCTCGATCTCTTCGTCACCTCTCCCCAACGCCGTCCCACCTACTACCTGACCCTGGCCTCGCTGGCCGCCGTCGCCGGCCTGCACCTGTGCGCGCTGGACAATGGCGCCTCCGTCTACGCCATGCAGAAGATGGTGGTGACCGATGCCATGGGCCACCTGCTGTCGCTGTCTGCGACGCTGGCCGTGGCCGTCAGCCTGATCTATGCCCAGGTGTACGCCGGTCCGCGCGACCTGCTCAAGGGTGAGCTGTTCACCCTGAGCATGCTGGCGCTGCTGGGCATCAGCATCATGATCATCGGCAACAACTTCCTGAGCATCTACCTGGGCCTGGAGTTGATGTCGCTGTCGCTGTACGCCCTGGTGGCCCTGCGCCGCGACCACACGCAGTCCACCGAAGCCGCCATGAAGTACTTCGTGCTGGGCGCGCTGGCCTCGGGTTTCCTGCTCTACGGCCTGTCGATGATGTACGGCGCCACCGGCTCGCTGGACATCGGCGAGGTCTACAAGGCCACGCTGACCGGCCAGATCAACAAGCAGGTGCTGGCCTTCGGCCTGGTGTTCATCGTCGCCGGTCTGGCTTTCAAGCTGGGCGTGGTGCCCTTCCACATGTGGGTGCCTGACGTCTACCAGGGCGCCCCCACCGCGGTCACGCTGCTGGTCGCTGGTGCGCCCAAGCTGGCCGCATTCGCCATCACCATCCGCCTGCTGGTGGAAGGCCTGATCAACGTCGCCACCGACTGGCAGCAGATGCTGCTGATCCTGGCCGTGGCCTCGATGACCCTGGGCAACCTGGCGGCCATCGCCCAGACCAACCTCAAGCGCATGCTGGCCTACTCCGGCATCGCGCAGCTGGGCTTCATGCTGCTGGGCTTCGTGCCCTCGGTGGTGGCCGGCAACACGGTGTCCGCTGGCAACGGCTATGGCTCGGCGCTGTTCTACGTGCTGACCTATGTGCTGACCACGCTGGGCACCTTCGGCCTGATCATGGTGCTGTCGCGTCCGGGCTTCGAGTCGGAGCAGATCTCCGACCTGGCCGGCCTGGCCAAGCGCAACCCGGTGCTCGCCGGCGTGATGGCCGTGTTCATGTTCTCGCTGGCCGGCATCCCGCCGACCGTGGGCTTCTACGCCAAGCTGGCGGTGCTGCAGGCACTGATCACCACCAACTCGGGCGTGCTGCTGCAGATCTCCATCCTGGCGGTGCTGCTGTCCCTGGTGGGCGCTTTCTACTACCTGCGCGTGATCAAGGTCATGTACTTCGATGAGCCGGCGCAAGGCGCACCCGTGGTGGAAGCCTCCGGTGCACGCCTGCTGCTGTCGGTCAACGCACTGGCCGTGCTGGTCCTGGGCATCCTGCCCAGCGGCCTGATGAGCCTGTGCGCCAAGGCCATCACCCAGTCCCTGGCTGGCTGATGATGCCCCTGCATCGCGAACGCGACGGTGGCCCGGCATGACGGGCCTGGTGCCCGGATGGGCCGTCGCCACCGTGCTCCTGGCCGCGCTCGTCGCGGCCAATTTGCCTTTTGTGAACGAGCGTTTGTTCGTGCTGGGGCCACGCCGCGCACCCAAGTCGGTGGCCTGGCGGATGCTGGAGTTGCTGGTGTACGCCGTGCTGGTGGCCTGGCTGGGACGCTTCATCGAGGCGCATGTGGGGCAGGCCAGCCCCTGGCGCTGGGAGTTCGGCGCAGTCTGGTTGTGCGTGTTCCTGACGCTGGCCTTCCCGGGTTTCGTCTGGCGCCACCTGCGCCGTCATTGAAGGCCAGCCATGTCCAAGGCCGTTGACACGTCTCATGGCGATGCGGGCCTGGTCGAAACCACGCTGTCTTCCGACACCGTCTACCAGGGCCACTTCCTGCATGTGAAGCGCGACCGCGTGCGCCTGCCCGATGGGCGAGAGGCGCCTCGCGAGTACGTTGTCCATCCCGGCGCGGTCATGATCGTGGCGCTGCTGCCCGACGGTCGCCTGGTGATGGAGCGACAGTTCCGCTACCCGGTGGGCAGGGTGATGGTCGAGTTTCCCGCGGGCAAGCTGGATGCGGGCGAAGGCGGCCTGGCCTGCGCCCAGCGCGAGTTGCGCGAGGAGACCGGCTACACCGCCCGGCGCTGGGCGCGTGCCGGCGTGATGCACCCGGTCATTGGTTATGCCACCGAGCTCATCGAGGTCTGGTTTGCCGATGGGCTCACCGCCGGCGAACGCCATCTGGACGAAGGCGAGTTCCTGGACGTGTTCGCGGCCACCCAGGAAGAACTGGAAGGCGGGATGCGCGATGGCCTGCTCACCGATGCCAAGACCATCGTCGGCATGATGTGGCTGCGCCAGTGGCGGGCCGGCGCCTGGGCGCTGGACTGGCAGACCGTGGAGGGCTGACGCCGTGCTGGTGGTCGACCTCCATTGCGAACAAGGCCATGATTTCGAGGGCTGGTTCGCCTCGGGCGACGAGCTCACGCGCCAGCAGCAGCAAGGCCTGCTGAGCTGCCCGGTGTGCGGCAGCCATGGCGTCGAGCGTCGGCCATCGGCCGCGCGCCTGAACGTGTCGGGCCTGAAGGATGCGGCCGCCGAGCCTGTCCGCGAGGCGACGGCATCTCCCGAGGCCGCACCGCCTCGCCAGGCCGACATCGTGCGGGCCTTGCAGTCCGCCTACCTGCAGGCGGTGCGCCACGTGGTCATGCACACGGAAGACGTGGGTGAGCGGTTTGCCGACGAGGTCCGGCGCATCCACCATGGCGATGCGCCCGAGCGCGGCATCCGTGGCCAGGCCTCGGCCGAGGAGCGCGCCGAGCTGCGCGAAGAAGGCATCGAGACCCTCGCCTTGCCGCTGCCCGAAGGCTTCGACGGCCCGCTGCAGTGAGGCCTGCGCGGGGCGCGCCCAGGTTCAGGACAGCACCCGCCCCGGGTTCAGCGTGCCGGCGGGGTCCAGCGCCAGCTTGATGGCGCGCATCCACCGATCGGCCACCGGGCTCTGGTGTGCGGCCAGCGCCTCGCGCTTGAGCCGGCCAATGCCGTGCTCGGCCGAAATCGTGCCGCCAAAGGCCAGCACCTGGGCGTAGACGATCTCATTCACCGCGGCCTCCTGCGTGGCGAGGAAATCGGCCGTGGCCACGCCGTCGGGCCCTTGCACATTGAAATGCAGGTTGCCGTCGCCCAGGTGGCCAAAGCACACGACGCGGCAGCCGGGGAAGGCCTGCTGCAGGGCCGGCACGCTGGCACGCAGGAAATCGGGGATGCGCGAGGACGGCACGCCGATGTCGTGCTTGACCATCTGCCCGCTCATCTTCTCGGCGATGGGGATGCCTTCGCGCAGCGCCCACATGGCGCGGTACTGGCTTTCGGAGTGGGACAGCAGGGCATGGTCGATCAGGCCCTGGGTCAGGGCGCTGGTCAGCAGGGCTTCGAGGGTGTCGCGCAGTGCCGCTTCGCTGCGCGGGCTGCTGGCGTCGAGCAAGACCAGCCAGGGGGATTCGGCCACGCGGTCGTCTGCCCGATCCGTCGCGGATGCCGTTGCCATCAGGGGCGCGGCCACGCTGGCGATGTCCGGCAGCTGCTGGCGGGCCAGGGCCACGGGCAGGGTGGCCATGGCCTCCAGTCCCGACAGCTCGGCGTCCAGGCCTTGGCGGGCCAGCTGCAGCAGGGCCACGGCCGCGTCGGCATCCGGGCAGCGCAGCAAGGCGGCCAGGCGGCTGGCCGGCCGCGGGAAGAGCTTGAGGCTGGCCGCGGTGACGATGCCCAGCGTGCCTTCGCTGCCGATGACGAGGTCGCGCAGGTCGTAGCCGCTGTTGTCCTTGCGCAGGCCCTTGAGGCTGCGCCAGACCTCGCCTTGCGCGGTCACGACCTCCAGGCCCAGGCACAGCTCGCGGGCCATGCCGTAGCGCAGCACCTGCGTGCCTCCAGCATTGGTGGCGAGCACGCCGCCGACGGTGCAACTGCCCTCGGACGCCAGGCTCAGCGGGAAGAGCAGCCCTTCGGCGTCGGCCGCGTCCTGCACCTGGGCCAGCACGCAGCCAGCCTGCACGGTCATCGACAGGTTGAGCGGGTCGATGTCGAGGACGCGGTTCATGCGCTGCAGGCTCAGCACGATCTGCCGGCCGCTGTCGTCGGGCACGGAGCCGCCCACCAGGCTGGTGTTGCCACCTTGCGGGACGATGCTGACGTGGTGGGCGGCACACAGGCGCACCACGGCGGCGACGTCTTCGGTGCAGCCGGGAAAGACCACGGCCAGGGCCTGGCCCCGGTAGCGCTGTCGCCAGTCCTGCAGGTGCGCGAGCAGGGGCTCGTCCGGCCGGGGGCAACGCACGGCGGCATCCCCGAGGTGCTGGCGCAGGGCCTGCAGCAGGGACTGCATCTCCGGGGCGCAGGTGCCGAGGGTGCTCACGCGGTGTCCTTGGTGTCCGCCTTCACCGCCTTGGCGGCCTTGCCCGGCAGGACCTTCAGCCGCACGCGCACATACACCGCACAGGCCGCGAACAGGGCCACGCTCAGGGCCACCTCGATGCCGGCCAGCGCCTGCGACAGGCCGGCGTCTCCGGTCACGCGCACCACGCCTTCGGTGAAATACAGCCACACCAGCAGCGACATCCAGCGGTAGGTGTAGAGGCGGTGGCGCAGCATGCCGGTCAAGGCAAAGGCCAGGGGCAGGACCTTGATGGCCAGGGTGCCACGGCCGCCGGGCAGCGGGGCCAGCCACAGCTCCCAGGCCGTGCCCAGGACGATCAGGCCCAGGAGCAGGGCGACGTTGAGGCTGCGCAGGCGCGCGATGAGGGCCAGGCGGGCGGGCGGGTGCTCGCCCAGGATGGGGTCGTGGACGGGGGCGTCGATCGGGGCCAGGGGCATGGGTGAGACAAAGCAGAAGACAGCAGGACGGCGTGAGGTCCACGCACCGCTGGCATCATAGCCAGCATGACGCCTCCCAGGACACATTGGCGCGAGCTTCGCCAGCGCAGCCGCCAGCTCATCACCACCCTGCGCACCTGGCCCTGGCGCCAGACCTACGACACCCTGCGCCAGCGTTTCCGCGAAGACCGCCTGGGCCTGACCGCCGGCAGCCTGACCTTCACCACCACCATCGCCGTGGTGCCCCTGTTCACCGTGATGCTGGCCCTGTTCAGCGCCTTCCCGGTGTTCGCGCGCTTCCGCAAGGTGCTGGAGCAGCAGGTGCTGCAGGGCATGGTGCCGGAGATGATCGCCAAGCCCGTGCTGCTGTCGCTGACCAAGTTCGCGGCCAAGGCCAGCCAGCTCGGCGCCATCGGCCTGGTGGGGCTGGGCGTGTCGGCCATGGCCCTGATGCTCACCATCGACCACACGCTCAACGGCATCTGGCGGGTGCGCACCGTGCGCCCCATCGCCCACCGTGTGCTGGTGTACTGGGCGGCGCTGACGCTGGGGCCGCTGCTGCTGGGCGTGAGCCTGTCGGTCACGTCCTACGTGCTGTCGGCCTCGCGCGGCCTGGTCGACGAGCTGCCGGGCGGCGTCGGATTCCTGCTGGGTTTCCTGACCTTCCTGCTGCAAACCGCCGGCTTCATGGCGCTGTACCGCTACGTGCCCAACACCTTCGTGCGCCGCGAGCACGCCTGGGGCGGGGCGGTGTTCGCGTCGCTGGGGCTGGAGATCGCGCAGAAAGTGCTGGCCTTCTACCTGGGCAAGGTGCCGGTGTATTCGACCGTCTATGGCGCTTTCGCGGCCGTGCCCATCCTGCTGATCTGGATTTACCTGAGCTGGCTGATCGTGCTGATGGGCGCGGTGGTGGCGGCCTACACGCCCAGCCTGCTGTCGCAGGTCAAGCGCTGGCCGGACACGCCGGGCTTGCGCTTCTCGCTGGCGCTGGCCGTCATCAAGGCCCTGGCCAGCGTGCAGCATGGCGAGCGCAAGGGCCTGTCTGCGGCGACCCTGGCGCGCTGGCTGCGCACCGACCCGCTGCAGATCGAGCCGCTGCTGGAAACCCTGCAGGCGCTGGACTGGGTGGCGCAGCTGCAGGAGGCCGAGGGGCAGCACGGCGCGCGCTTCGTGCTGCTGTGCGACCCCGATGCGACCGCGGTGGCGCCCCTGGCCCATGCCTTGCTGCTGCGCGAGGACGCGCTCACCCAGGGCTTCTGGCGCGAGGCCGCGCTCGACCGCCTGACCCTGCGCCAGGTGCTGAGCTGAAAAATTCGGCCGTATCAGGGACAACCCCCTGTTCAGGTGGTCGCTTGTCTGTCGCAATGAAGACCGCTTGTCACTTGTCCCGCGCGGCCGGAGGTGTTGCGTTGAGACAGGTTCTGGCAGGGGTGGCCGTGCAAGCCGGCGATGGAGCCGCTACAGTGGCAAAACATTCCTGCAAGGTGTTCTTGCATACCCGATCGAGGAGACCGTTCCCATGAAAGTCAGCGACATCCTGCGCGTCAAGGGCAGCACCCTGTTCACCATCCAGCCCGAGCAGCCGCTGGCGCAAGCTGCCAAGACCATGTCCGACCACGACATCGGCTCGCTGGTCGTGATGGACCACGGCGACCTGGTCGGCATGCTCACTTTCCGCGAGGTCATCCGCGGCGCGACCCACAACGGCGGCAGCTTCGGCACCCTGGTGGTGCGCACGGTGATGGACGACCACCCCCTGACCTGCACCCCGGACACCGACATCGATGAAGTCCGCCGCATGATGCTCAGCCGCCATGCCCGCTACATGCCCGTGATGACGCAGCGCACCCTGATGGGCGTGATCTCGTTCTATGACGTGGCCAAGGCCGTCGTGGATGGCCAGGACTTCGAAAACCGCATGCTCAAGGCTTACATCCGTGATTGGCCGGTGGAGGAGGGCGCCGCAGCCGGCGAACGCCAGGCCCTGCTGTGAAGCAGGGTCAGGCTGTGCGGACGGGTTGGTCGCCACCCGCCCGCAGGTGATCGAGCAGTATCTGGCGGTGTCCCCACGCCCGGTTCGTCCGGGCGTTTATTTTTGGGCGACGTCATTGAATGAATCGATGGAATGAAGCGCTTGGGCGAAAATACGCTTTTGCGTCTTTGATGGTCTGGATCCGCTCATGCCCGGCAGCACTTTCGGTCTTCTGTTCACGGTCACCAATTTCGGCGAGTCGCACGGACCGGCCATCGGCTGCGTCATCGACGGCTGCCCGCCGGGCCTGGCCCTGTCCGAAGCCGACATCCAGGGCGATCTGGACCGCCGCCGCCCCGGCACCTCGCGCCACGTCACGCAGCGCAACGAGCCCGATGCCGTCGAGATCCTCTCCGGCGTCTACGAGGGCAAGACCACGGGCGCACCGATCGCCCTGCTGATCCGCAACACCGACCAGCGCAGCAAGGACTACGGCAACATCCTGCAGACCTTCCGCCCGGGCCATGCCGACTACACCTACTGGCACAAGTACGGCATCCGCGACCCGCGCGGTGGTGGCCGCTCCTCGGCCCGCCTGACCGCGCCCATGGTGGCCGCCGGTGCCGTGGCCAAGAAGTGGCTGCGTGAGCAGTTCGGCACCGAAGTGCGCGCCTGCATGACCCAGCTCGGCGAGCAAGCCATCGCCTTCGAGGGCTGGGAGCACGTGCCGAACAACCCGTTTTTCGCACCCAACGTCAGCCAGATCGACGCACTCGAAGCCTACATGGACGAGTTGCGCAAGGCCGGTGATTCCTGCGGCGCCAAGCTCATCGTCGAGGCCTCGGGCGTGCCTGTGGGCCTGGGTGAGCCGCTGTTCGACAAGCTCGATGCCGACATCGCCTACGCCATGATGGGCATCAACGCCGTCAAGGGCGTGGAGATCGGTGCGGGCTTCGAGAGCGTCAGCCAGCGCGGCACCGTGCACGGCGACGAGCTCTTCCCGGACGGTTTCGGCAGCAACCACTCGGGCGGTGTGCTGGGTGGCATCTCCACGGGGCAAGACCTGCGCGTGGCCATCGCCATCAAGCCGACCAGCTCGATCCGCACGCCGCGCCAGTCCATCGACCTCCACGGCCAGCCGGCCACGGTCGAGACCTTCGGCCGCCATGACCCCTGCGTGGGCATCCGCGCCACGCCGATCGCCGAGGCCATGCTGGCGCTGGTGCTGATCGACCACGCGCTGCGCCACCGCGCCCAGTGCGGCGACGTGCGGGTGGACACGCCGAAGATCGCGGCCCACCGGCCCTGATCAGATCCCGGATCAGTTCAGTTCGGATGCGGCTTGAGGCCGCTCGATGAGCTCGATCTTGTAGCCGTCAGGGTCCGTGATGAAGGCGATCACGGTGCTGCCGCCCTGGATGGGGCCGGCTTCGCGCGTGACGGCGCCGCCCAGGGTGGCGGTCTTGGCGCGCACGGCTTCGCAGACGGCTGCCGCGTTGTCCACACCGATGGCGATGTGGCCGTAGGCCGTGCCCAGCTCATACGCTTCGACACCGTGGTTGTAGGTCAGCTCGATTTCGGCGTGCTCGGGGTTGCGGCCGTAGCCCAGGAAGGCCAGCGTGTATCGCTGCTCGGGGCGGTCGGTGGTGCGCAGCAAGGTCATGCCCAGGGCCTGGGTGTAGAAGTCGATGGCGCGCTGCAGGTTGCCGACGCGCAGCATGGTGTGGAGGAGTCGCATGGTGGGGCTCGCGGAGGTGGTGGGCGGAAGAGGTGTGGGCAAGGGGGTCAGGCCGAGGCCATCGGGGCGGAGGCCAGTTGCACCTCCATCCAGCCGCGCACGCTGTTGAGCAGGGCCAGGCCCTGGGCGCGGGGCAGGTCGTCTAGCGTCAGGCGGCGCTCTTGCAGCTGGCCGGAGGCGATCAGGCTGGCGCGCATCACCCCGGGCAGCAGGCCGGCCGACAGCGGTGGCGTCCACCACTGGCCACCGAGCTGGACGGCGACGTTGCCGATGGTGAACTCGGTGAGCTCGCCCGCGGCGTTGTGCAGCAGGGTGTCGAAGCAGCCGGGCGGCGCGGGGAAGGCGGCGTAGGCCGGGCGGTGGGTGGTCTTGTGGCGGACGAAGTCGTCGGCCTCGGGCATGGGGTGGGTGGCCAGGGCCACGCGCAGGGGCTCGGCGGTGGCGGGCAGGGACGGGGGCAGGGGGGCGGCCTGCACCTCGATGTGGCCTTGGACGTCCAGCAGCAGGCGCAGCTTGAAGACACCGTGGGGATGGCGGGCCGCGGTGGCGGCCAGGGCCTGGCGGACACCGCTGGCGAGCGCCGCATCGGCATCGGGGCCGTGGCACCAGCCGAAGTGGTGCGCCGAGGCGGTCAGCCTTTGCAGGTGGCCGTCCAGGCGCGCCACATGGCCCTCTTCCAGACGCAGGGATTCGAGCAGCTGGAAGGGCTGGTCGGCGCGGTGCAGGAAAGCCTGCTTGGCGCGCCACTCGCGCAACTCGCTGTCGGGCTGGGCGTCCAGGGTGATGCCGCTGCCGATGCCGCAGCGTGCCGTCCAGGGGGCGTCGGGCGGCGGCGTGTGCAGGGCCACGGTGCGGATCGGCACGTTGAAGGTGACGCGCCCGCCAGGCGCCATCAGGCCGACGGCGCCGCAGTAGACGCCGCGGGGGCCGCGCTCCAGCCGGGCGATGTGGTGCATGGCCTGGCGTTTGGGTGCGCCGGTGACCGAGCCGCAGGGGAAGAGCGCGGCGAAGACCTCGCTCAGGCGCAGGCCGCTGCGTGCGGTGGCGGTGATGGTGGACGTCATCTGCCAGACGGTGGGCAGGGCCTGCACGTCGAACAGCGAGGGCACCTGCACGCTGCCGACTTCCGCGATGCGCGAGAGGTCGTTGCGCAGCAGGTCCACGATCATCAGGTTTTCGGCGCGCTCCTTGGCGCTGCTGCGCAGGTGGGCGGCGGCGGCCTGGTCGCTGGCCGCGTCGTGGCCGCGGGCGGCGGTGCCCTTCATCGGGCGGGTGGTGATGCGGCCTTCCGGCAGAGCGGCATCCCAGTCGAAGAAGAGCTCGGGCGAGACGCTGAGCACCACGCCGGGCGCGCGGCAGGCGGCCCGCGCGTCCAGCATCAGGCCGTAGCCCTCGGGCTGGCTGCGGCGCAGGGCGGCGAAGTAGGCGCCGAGGGCCTGGGGGCCGCCGGCAAAGGGGGCGCTCAGGGTGTCGGTCAGGTTGACCTGGTAGACCTCGCCGGCGCGGATGAGCTCGCGCACTTGCTCGATGCGCTGCCCGGCGCTGGCGTCGTCCAGCGCGGCCGTCCAGGGGCCCACCTGCCAGTGTGCCTGTGGCACGGCGGCTTGGGCGGCGGGGTCGGTGCTGCCGTCCCAGGGCTGGGCGTGCTCGAACACGGCAAAGACCGCATAGGGCTGGCCTGGCGGCAGGGCCTTGACGGGCAGGCAGGCCTCCAGGCCGGGGGCGGCCTCGTAGGCCACCCAGCCGACCACCCAGCGGCCGGCCCGGCTCAGGGCGTGGGCGGCGTCGAGCAGGCCGGGCACCTGGCTGGGGTCGTGGGCGACCAGCCAGTGCGAGGGATCGTGCAGGCGCCAGCGCTGGCGGGGGCCTGCACCCCCGGAGGGCGGGAAGTCGACCAGGGCGGTCGGGGCGGCGGGGTCCTGGTCCAGCACGGGGGCGTGAGCCTGGGGCAGGCTGCTCAGCGGTAGATGCTGGCGCGGCGGCGGCCCAGCACGTTGAGCAGCAGCACCGCGCCGCTGAGGGCGAACAGTGCCAGGCTCCAGAGCTCGAAGGGCACGCCCAGCACGCTCACGGCGGCATCGGCACAGGAGGCACGCACCTCGAAGGCCTCAGGCCAGCGCACGTCCAGGCCGGTGGCGGTGATGATGCGGTCAGCCAGGGTGAGGGCGCAGGAGCTGCTTTGCGCGGCCACGAAGTGCTGCCACAGGGCCGCGGCCATGCCGCCCAGTGCCAGCAGCAGGCCCAGGCCGGCCAGCACACGCCGCGCCAGCGCGGGCAGGGCGGACGCGAGCAGGCACAGCACGGCCAGCGCCACGAAGAGGATGCGCTGCAGGATGCACCAGGGGCAGGGCTCCATGCCAAGGCGGTGCTGGGCCAGCAAGGCCAGGCCGACGGAGGCCGCGCAGGCCAGGCCGATGCCGGCGAGCATCAGGCGCGGGCTGATGCGGGAGGCGGGACGGAACATGGTCAGGCCACTTCGGCGATGAGCTCGATCTCGACGCAGGCCCCCAGCGGGATCTGCGCGACGCCAAAGGCGCTGCGGGCATGGCGGCCGGCGTCGCCGAAGACCTCGGCGAGCAGCTCGGAGCAGCCGTTGGTGACGAGGTGCTGCTCGGTGAAGTCGGGCGTGCTGTTGACCAGGCTCATGACCTTGACGATGCGCTGGACTTTATCGAGGCCACCGGCGGCCACGGCCAGGGTGCCCAGCAAGTCGATGGCGACGGCGCGGGCGGCCTGCTGGCCTTCGGCGGTGCTCAGGTTCTTGCCGAGCTGGCCTACCCAGACCTGGCCGTTCTGCTTGGCGATGTGGCCCGACAGGAAGACAAGGTTGCCCGTGCGGGCGAAAGGCAGGTAGGCGGCGGCGGGCACGGCCACCGGGGGCAGGGTGATGCCCAGGGCTTGCAGGCGTTGTTCGATGGACATGGCGGGGGGCGGCACAAAGGTGGGTGGCCCACAGCGGTGGGCAGGGTTCGGGCGGCGCGGCACGGGGTGACGGCATCCCCCTTCAGAGGGGGCCCTGGGGCCCATGCGCGGGCAAGGGCAAATCCTACACTGAGCCAAAGACACAAGACAGGGATGGGGCCATGTCAGAGACAGGGGAGAGGCCGTCCGCGGGCCTGGGCCTGTGGATGTGGCTGGGCGCGGGACTGGGGTGGTTGGCGGGCGTTGCCTGGCAGCTGCTGTCGCCGCGGCTGGCACCGCAGGGGTGGCTGCTGGCCGCGGTGGTGGCGGCCATGGGGGGCGCCTTGGTCATGGCTTGGCTGGCTGGGCCGGTGTCGCGGCTGGGGCGCGGGCGGGCGCGCGGGTGGGGGCGCCTGGGCGTGGTGCTGGGGCTGCCCCTGGTTGCAGCGCTGGGGGCCTGGGGCAGCACGGGGTGGCGTGTCCAGCAGTTGCTGGTGCAACGCTGGCCGGCGCAATTGCTGGGGCAGGACGTGTCGGTGCGTGTGCGGCTGGAAGGGCTGCCGCAGGCTTTGCGCGATGCCTCGGGGCGGCGCTGGCGCCTGGATGCGGTCGTGGCGGATTGGGGCGCGGTGCGGGCCGAGCCCGGCACGGCGTTGCCCCAGCGGCTGACGCTGTACGCCGCGTGGCCGCGGCCCGATCCGCCGCGTGCCGGGCAAGGCTGGCAGATGCGGGTGCGCTTGCATCCGCCCGATGGCCTGGCCAACCCTGGGCTGTCTGCGGGCACGCTGGCGACGTTCGGCCGGGGCGTGCGCGCGGTGGGGCAGTTGCGGCCAGGGGCGGACAGCCTGCGGGCGCTGGCCGACGAGGGCGCGCTCGGCTGGCGGGACCGCATCGACCGCTGGCGACAGGTCACGCGCGAGGCCATCGCCCAGCGCGTGCCGCAGGCCCGGGAGGCGGGGGTGCTGGCCGGTTTGTCGGTGGGGGACCAGGCGGCCATCGCCCCCGATGACTGGGAGGTGTTGCGGCGCACCGGGACCGCGCACCTCGTCGCCATCAGCGGAGCCCACGTGGCCATGCTGGGCGGCCTGCTGGCCGCGGTGGCGGCGCGCCTGTGGGCCCGCTCGCCGGGCTTGTGCCGGCGCCTGCCCGCGCCCACGGCCGCGCGCTGGGTGGCCGTGGGCGGTGCCGCGGTGTACGCGCTGCTGTCGGGGGGCGGGGTGCCGGCGCAGCGCACGGTGTGGACCCTGGCGATCATGGGGGGGCTGCGCACGCTGGGGCGGGCCTGGCCCTGGCCCCTGGTGTGCCTGCTCAGCGCGGTGGCGGTGACGTTGCCGGACCCGCTGGCACTGGTGCAGCCGGGCTTCTGGCTGTCCTTCGTCGCCGTGGCGGTGCTCATGGCCGGGGGGCAGGCGACCGCAGAGACGGGAATGGCGGCGCAGGTGCCTCCGGGGCATGCCCGCAAGCAGCCCGCTGCCGAAGGGGCGGCGTCTCGCGCCACGGCCCAGGTGCGGGGGTGGCGGCGCGGCTGGGCGCCACTCAAGGCCGAAGCCGCTGCGCTGTGGCGCACGCAGCGGCTGGTCAGCCTGGCCTTGATGCCGTTGTCGCTGGTGTGCTTCCAGCAGGTCTCCCTGGTGGGCATGGTGGCCAACCTGCTGGCGGTGCCGGTGTTCGGTGGCTTGATCACGCCCTTGGCGCTGGCCGGCGTGGTCTGGCCGGGCGCCTGGGACCTGGCCGCCACCTGCACGGGGTGGATGTTCGGTGTCTTGCAGTGGCTGGCGGCCTGGCCGGTGGCGGTCTGGGCCGCACCCAGCCCGCCGCTGTGGGTGGCGGTGGCCGCGGTGCTGGCCTCCCTGGTGCTGGTGGCGCCGGGGCCGTGGCGCTGGCGCAGCCTGGCCTTGCCCTTCCTGTGGCCGCTGTTGAGCCTGCCGGAGCCCTGGCGGGTGCTGCCGCAACCGGCGCTCGGGCAGTTCGCGGCCATCGCCCTGGACGTGGGGCAGGGCACGGCCGTGCTGGTGCGCACCGCCCACCATCAATTGCTGTTCGATACGGGCGCCCGCCTGCCGTCGGGGGGCGACATGGGCTCGCGCGTGGTCTTGCCTGTGCTGCAGGCCCTGGGGGTGCGCCGGCTGGACGCCTTGGTGGTCAGCCACCAGGACAACGACCATGTGGGCGGGGCCTGGTCGGTGATGCAAGGGGTGCCGGTGGCCGAGTTGCGCACCGCCTTGCCGCCAGGGCATCCCCTGCTGGGGTGGCGTTCGCCGTCGGGCCAGGCGCCACCGCACCGGCCTTGTGTCGCAGGGCAGTCCTGGCGTTGGGACGGTGTGCGCTTCGAGGTGCTGCACCCCACGCAGGAGGGCCTCGACCGCTGGCGGGTGCTGCCGCCCAATGCGGTGTCGTGCGTGCTCAGGGTGCAGGCCGATGGCGCGCCTGGGCGCAGCCTGCTGCTGGCCGGGGACATCGGGGCGGCGCAGGAGCGCGACCTGCTGGCGCGCAGGGCCTCGGAAGAGGCTTTGCGCAGCACCGTGCTGGTGGTGCCGCACCATGGCAGCCTGACGTCGTCCACGCCGGGTTTCCTGGCGGCGGTGCAGCCCGAGGTCGCCGTCATCCAGGCGGGACGACGCAACCGCTACGGGCACCCCGCGGCCGAGGTGCTGGCGCGCTACCGGACCCTGGGCGCGCAGGTGGCCAGCACCCCGGCCTGCGGGGCGTTCTTGTGGCGCTCCGACGAGGAAGATCGGGGTGGCAGGCTGGCGGCCGGCCAGTGCTGGCGCGCCCTGCACCCGCGCCTGTGGGAGCAGGCGCCCAGTTGAGGTGCGCTCAGAGCGCCGCGGAGTTGGTGGGTTGCAGGGCGCTCAGGTCGGCCATGGCCATGTCGGTGGCGGCCGCGTCCGTCGCCATGTGGGCGGGCCGGAAGTTGCGGCCCAGCACCACGCGCAGTTCGGCGCGCATGCCACGGGCTTCTTGCGGCGTGGCCTGGGCCAGTTCGGCGCTGACCTTCAACAGCCGCGCCAGCTTGCGGGCCTCGGCGGCGTGGCCGGGGGCGTAGACCACGCGGGTCACGGGGGTGTTGAAGCCGGGCAGGTTGGCCACGCGCTGGGCGGTGACGCCTTGCTGGGCGAGGGTGCGCTTGAGGTGGCGGGCCGCGCCGGCCACGCCATTGCCATTGAAGACTTCCACGGCCACGCCCGACAGCGTCACCGCGGGCGTGAGCGACAGCGGGGCGTCGGCCACCTGCGTGTCGGGGGCCAGGGGGAGGGGCGCCTGGAGGTGGGGCACCAGCTTGTCCGGCACCGGCTTGCCGACCAGGGCCACGGCCACGGGCGTGGCGGGCGCCGTCTGCAGGGCCAGCTCCGGCACGTTGGGCGTGGACTGGATCACCACCAGGCCGCGGCTGCGCGGCGCGTCCTGGGCCAGCGTGGGGGCGGGCGGCGTCAGGCGCAGCGACATGCCGGGCGCCGTGAGCTGGGCCAGGTTGTAGCGCGCGCGGTCGTACGCAGGGTCGAGAGCCAGGGCGCGCTCGAACAGCTGGCGCGCCTCGGCTTCCTGCGTTTGCCCCACGAGCTTGAGCGCGAAGCCCAGGTTGTTGAGGATGACCGGGTCGTGCGGGCGCAGCTGCTGGGCGCTGCGCAGGGCGGCCACGCCTTCTTCCAGCTGCCCCATGCGGGCCA
Organism: Pseudomonadota bacterium; assembly: GCA_022566735.1. GTDB lineage: Bacteria > Pseudomonadota > Gammaproteobacteria > Burkholderiales > Burkholderiaceae_C > Aquabacterium. Next base: position 10,862 of record JADFIG010000023.1, on the reverse strand, counting down.
GGCACAGGCCCAGGCCCTGGTGGGCATCGGCGCGTTGCGGGGCGGACTCCACGGCCTTGCGCCACCAGGAGAGCGCGGCGGCGAGCTGGCTGTCCTGTTCGAGCTCACGGGCTCGGGCGATGTAGCCATAGGATCGGTCCACCTGGCCGCCGTCGGTCACACTGTAGGCCGGCTTGACACGCAACGGATGGGGCTGCGTGAGCGCCTGTTGCGTGGGGGCATGGCTGCAGCCGGCCATCAGCAGGGCGGCGCCACAGGTCAGCATCAGGCCCAGGCCCAGGCTCACGGGCTTGAGGGGCGAGGGCGAGTCAGGCAGCGCGCGGGAGCGTGTGGACATGACCATGGGGAACTCCGGGGGGTGTCAACGGGCCAGGACCATGAGCTGCAGGACGGCAGGGCCCAGCAGCACGAACAGGATGCCCGGGAACAGGCACAGGATCATGGGGAAGAGCAGCTTGGTGCTCATCTTCGCGGCGTCTTCTTCGACGCGCTGGCGGATGCGGGTGCGCATGGTGGTCGCATGGGTGCGCAGGGCCTGGGCCAGGCTGGTGCCGAAGCGATCGGCCTGGATCACCATGCTGGAGAAGCTGTCGATCTCGTCGACGCCGGTGCGCGCGTAGAGGTTGCGCAAGGCCAGCTCGCGGCTGAGGCCGGCGCGCACCTCCATGCTCATGATGCGCAACTCTTCCGACAACAGGGGGTTGCGGTCGTGCAGTTCATCGCCCACGCGCTGCATGGCCATGTCCATGCTCTGGCCAGCTTCCACGCACACGGTCATGAGGTCGATGGCATCGGGCAGGGCGCGCTGCAAGGCCATCTGACGGCGGTTGACGGCGGTGCGCAGCAACAGGCCGGGCACGTAAAAGCCGATGATGGCGGGGAAGATCATGGCCACCACCGCCTGGGTGCCGTTGGCCATCTTGATGCCCATGGCGCCCATCATCACGAAGGTGAGCGCCGGCAGCGTCAGCATCAGCGCGGCCTTGAGGCCGAAGTAGGCGGTGGGCGCCGAGCGCTGGCGGTAGCCGGCATGGATCAGCTTGATGGCGATGTCGGAGAACTCCTCGCCCTCCGGCGTGGCCAGCTTGCTGAGCGGCTGGGTGACGCGGGCCATCACGTCGACGAGGTGGTTGCGCTTGATGCGTTTGCGGGCGCTGGGCGAGGATTCGGCCAGGTCGGCCAGGCGCCGGCGGGCCTCGTCGGGGAAGATGGCGTCGAACAGCCAGAGCACCAGCGCGACGATGGCCACGAACAGCAACAGCAGGGCGATCCAGATGGACATGTGCCGCTCCGATCAGGTCTTGACGCGGACGATCCGCGTGATCCAGAACACACCGAAGGCCATCAGCGCCAGCACCCACCAGAGCATCCCGCGGGCGGCGGGTTCCTCCCACAGACGCATCGTGGCTTCCTTGTTGAGGAAGGACATCAGCCCGGTCATGAAAAAGGGCAGCAGGCCCAGCACCCAGGCCGAGAAGCGGCCCTGCGCGGTCTTGACGCGCACATCGCCCTTGAGCCGCGCGCGGTCGCGCATCAGCGAGGCCAGCTTGTCGAGCAGCTCGGCCAGGTTGCCGCCGGTCTCGCGTTGCACCGACATGGCCACGGCCAGGAAGCTGACGTCGGACATGGGCACGCGCTCCACCAGGCTTTGCAGGGCCTCGTCGAAGGGGATGCCCAGCGTGATTTCGTCGGACAGGCGGCGCAACTCGGGACCCAGCGGCACCTGCACTTCCTCGCCGCACATCTTGATCGCGGTGGTCAGGGCATGGCCGGCCCGCATGGCCCGGGCGATGAGGTCCAGCGCATCGGGGAACTGCGCTTCCATGCGGCGCAGGCGGCGTTCGCGCGCCAGGCTCACCGACAGCCACGGCAGCGCCGCCAGCAGGAAGCCTGCCAGCAGGCCAGGCGCCATCGCCCTACCCAGCAGGAGGCTGGCCAGCGCGCTCGACAGCAGCAGGGCGCCGGAGAGCAGCAAGAGGTCGGCGGCGTGGGACTCGCCCCCGGCCTGGGCCACATGGCGGCTCAGGCGCCGGCCCCAGTCGCGCTCCACCAGCCAGCGGGCGAGTTCGCCGGCACGGATGCGCTCTTCTTCGCGCAGCAGGCGCAGCTCGGTGGCCGCACCCACTTCGTTGAGCTGGGCCAGGCGCTGGCGGATGCGCCGCGCCTCCCTGGAGCGGCCGGCGAACAGGGTCTGGTAGACGCCCTCGAACACCAGCACCACGGCCACGAAGGCCATGACGATGAACATCAGGAAGATCGGATCCATGGGTCAGCAACCTCGCGGATGTCGCCTCACACGATCAGGCGTGTGGGCTGGAACAGGCCATCGGGCAGGTGGATGCCGCGTGCGGTGAAGCGGTCGATGAGGTGCGAGCGCACGCCGGTGGCGGCGAAGTAGCCCTCGACCTTGCCCTCGGGGCCCACGCCGGTCTGTTTGAAGACGAAGATGTCCTGCATCAGCACCACATCGCTTTCCATGCCGGTGATCTCGCTGATGCTGACCACGCGGCGCGAGCCGTCCGTCATGCGGCTGATCTGCACCACCAGGCCGATGGCCGAGGCGATCTGACCGCGTGCGGCACGGGCCGGCAGGTCCACCCCGGCCATGGCGATCATGCTTTCCAGGCGGGAGAGCGCATCGCGCGGGGTGTTGGCGTGGATGGTGGACATCGAGCCTTCGTGGCCGGTGTTCATGGCCTGCAGCATGTCCAGCGATTCGCCGCCGCGGATTTCACCGAGGATGATGCGGTCGGGGCGCATCCGCAAGGCGTTGCGCACCAGCTCGCGCTGCGAGACATCGCCCTTGCCTTCGATGTTGGGCGGGCGGGTTTCCAGGCGCACCACGTGGGGTTGCTGCAGTTGCAGCTCGGCCGCATCCTCGATGGTGACGACGCGCTCGGCAGGCGAGATGAAGCCGCTGAGGATGTTCAGCAGCGTGGTCTTGCCCGAGCCGGTGCCACCGGAGACGATGATGTTGATCTCGGCTTCGGCGGCGGCGGCCAGGAAGGCGGCCATGGGCTCCGACAGCGAGCGGTTCTCGATGAGGTTGCCCATGCGCAGCGGCTTGACGGCGAAGCGGCGGATCGAGACGATGGGGCCGTCGATGGCCAGCGGCGGGATGATGACGTTGACCCGCGAGCCATCCGCCAGGCGGGCGTCGGCCAGGGGCGTGGATTCATCGACGCGCCGGCCCACGCGGGAGACGATCTTGTCGATGATCTTCATCAGGTGGGCGTTGTCGGCGAAGGTGACCGGCGTCAGCTCCAGCTTGCCGCGGCGCTCGACGTAGATCTGCGAGGCGGTGTTGACCAGGATGTCGGAGACGCTCGGGTCGGCCAGCAGGGGCTCCAGCGGGCCCAGCCCCAGCATCTCGTCCTGGATCTCGGTGACCAGGGTGCGGCGCTCGGCCGCGTTCAGCGCGATGTTCTCCTCCTGAAGCAGCAGCTCGACCATCAGCTTGAGCTCGTCGCGGATGCGATCGGGCGCCAGGCGGTCCAGGGCTTCGACGTCCAGGCGCCGCAACACCAGCAGGTGGATCTGGTTCTTGAGCTGCTGGTAGGCGCGCGCGGCCGCACTGGGGCCTTCGCTGGCTGCCGTCACGGCCTGGGCCGAGGGGGATGGCGAGGCCTGCAGCAGCGCCAGGGTGGGCTCGGCCTCGCTGACCGCGGCCAACCCTGCGCCGGGATCATCAAAGGCCGTCGTCGCCGCGCCTGTTGGCGGCTTGAGGGCGCCGCCCAGTCCGAGTTTTTCCCGCAAGCTCATCACGCCACCTTGATGCCACGCTTGTCAAACACCTTGGACAGCAATCCCTTGATCCCCGAGGTCGTGGCTTCGGTGACGTCGGGGTTGCGGATGCTGTCGGCCATGTCGGCCAGGGCCTTGGTCACCGGGCTGCGCGGCGCCACCTTGCTGACGGGCACGCCCTGGTTGACCGAGTCGGCCACCACACCGTAGTGGTTGGGGATGGTGATCAGCTCGGGCGTCTTGAGCGATTGCCGGAGGTCGCTCAGGGTGAGCTGGCCACCCTTCTCGAAACGGTTGAGTACCCAGTGGATCTTGCTGGGCGGGTAGTCGAGCGAGCGGAACAGCTCCTGCAGGCGCTTGCCATCGCGGATGAAGGGCAGGGTGAGCTGCAGCACGGCATAGACCTGGTCGGCCATGTCCAGGGCCTGCAGGGCCACGCCGTTGAGGGTGCGGCCGATGTCGACCACCACGTAGTCGAAATCGGAGCGGGCCACCTGCAGCAGGGTCTGGACCTGCTCGGGCAGCACGTCGGTGCCGCTGGCCGGGTCGTTGGGCGCGGCCAGGGCGAACAGGCCGGGGCTGACTTCGAGCAGCGAGGAGCGCAGCAGGTCCTTGTCCAGGCGCTCGCTGTTGAGCGCCACCTCGGCCACGTTGCTGGGCCCGGTCTGGCTGCTGATGAAGAGCAGGGCGTCGCCGAACTGCAGGTTCAGGTCGATCAGGGCGACGCGGGCGTTGGACTGCTCGGCCAGGGCCACGGCCAGGTTGGCGGCCAGGAAGGTGGCGCCGCTGCCGCCCTTGCAGCTCATGAAGCACAGCACCTTGCCTCGCTTGGTGTGGCGCAGGGAACCGCCGCGGCGGCGTGCCAGCCGCTCGACGGCCATGCTCAGCTGCACGCCATCGGGCACCTCGGGCAGCACCTCGCGCACGCCGGCACGCATCAGGCCCATCAGCTGTGCGGGGTCGGGTTGGGTGCCCAGCAGCACGCAGTCCATGTTGGGGTGGTCCTGCGCGAGGGACTGCAGCAGGTCGATGTCGGCCTCGTGGGTGGGCTGCAGCACCAGGACGTCGGGCGGGGTGGCGCGCAGGCCGATCTCTGCAGAAGCCAGCCCGCCGCTGGAGGTGGTGACTTCGTAGATGCGCACGGCATGGGTCAGCGCCTGCTGCCAGTTGCGGGTGCGATCTGCCGAAGGGGAAACGATGTGGACGCGCATGGGGTGGGGCCCTTCCGGGGTTCAGGGGCTTAGCTGCAGGCCGGGTTGGCCACGGGCGTGCAACTCGACACGCCGCTGGCATCGGTGCTGCATTTCTGGAAGCTCGAACTCATGAGCTCCCGGGGCAGCACGGACTTGCCTTCCGGCAGGGGCAAGGAGGTGTGGATGAAGGGCATGGAGATCAGGGTGACGGTGGCCCCCGAGGCGGCGACGGACACGTAGGCCACATCGGTGTCGGCGCAGCGGTCTGCGGCCGCCACGCCCACACCCCGTTGGCCGCAGGGGCTGCCATCGGCTTTCAATGTAGCGACGGACACCTTGGAGGAATCGCTGATTTGCGCCACCAATGCCCGCATTTTGTCGGCGATGAGCTGGTCGGTCGCCCCGGTGTTGCTGCAGGTGGCGGCGATGCGCGCACCCACGCGGGTGGCCTCCAGCAGCAGGTTCTTCTGCTGGGCGTAGCGGGCCACCTCGATCACCAGGAACAGGAAGACGAGGAAGAAGGTCATGCCCAGGGCCAGCTCGACCGCGACGACGCCATCGGACCGTGTGCGTGGGGGCTGGCGGCGTTGCGAGCTCATGGCAGGGTCGGCAGCCGCACGCTGATGGATCGCAGCGTGACCTGGCTGTTGAGTGAGGACAGCGGCGTGGCCGGGGTGAACTTCAGGTTCGACACCGTGACCTCGACGCTGGTGCTGGTGGACGTGGGGGTGTTGCTGCAGCTCGTGCCCGGGGAGATGAAGCACACGGCGATGCTGGCCGCGGCGGCACCGGCGACGACCTCCCGCCCGGACTCGCCCTGGCCCAGGGGCTTGCCGTAGCGCACGATGTCCTGCGCGGTCGCCAGCGTGTAGGCCTCGGTGGTGGCGGCGTAGCGCGCCGCGGCCCGCATGGATTTGTCCAGCTCGGAGAAGGTGTTGGCCAGGCGGGTGCCCTCCAGCCCGAACCACACCAGCGTCATGCAGAAGGCGCCCACGACCAGCAACTCCAGCGTGACCGAGCCGAGCTGCGAAGGCGCGTCAGGATGGGGGGCGCGTGGTGGCATCGCTCGCATGTCACTGCACCAGCACGGGGATGGACGAGCCGAAGCCGGCGCCGGCGAGGGTGCCTTTGGCCGCGGGGCCGCCGTAGCAGGGGCTGCCGGGCAGCGATGCGTCGCCGATGTATTCGAAGTAGACGCTGCCGCTGGCGCCGTTGGTGACAGGCGTCAGGGCCAGCACGCAGATGGACTTCGTCGAGGCCTGCAGCGTCATGCTGCCCGAGCAACTGCTGCTGTTGAACAAGGGCAGCGACAGCAGGCGACGTTGCGCCCGGCCGAAGGTGATGTAGTTCTGCTGGGTGGTGGGCGAGGCGGAGCCGATGTTGTAGATCGACTTGTTGCCGTTGGCCTTGGGATCGTTGTAGATGCGGCTGATGCCGGAGTTGCTGAAGTCGTTCAGCGAGGTCTGGTAGGTGGGCAGGAAGGAGCTGTAGCTGCCGGCAGACAGGGTGCCGTCGGGCACGCGGCCACTGCCATCGGGGGCGGCCGTGGCGGGCGCATAGCCGCCGGACTTGTACAGACCGAAGCGGGTGTTGTAGGCGTCCTTCACGCCTTGCTTGACGCCCTGCGCAGAAAACACCGTGCCGGGGGGGTAGCAGCTCGGCTTGGCGCTGACCACCTGGCCTTCGATGTCGGGGACGGAGCCCGCGCCTCCGGCCACGCTGAGCCACTGCAGGGTGATGGCGCCACTGCCGCCCAGGCTGGTGCTGCCGCCGTTGGCAGAGTTGTCCTGGAAGGTGGACGTGATCAGGCTGTTGCCGGGCACGGTGCCGAGGTTGCCGTAGTCCGCGCAGGCGCCCAGCGGGATGTTCATGCACATCTGGCTGCCAGCGGCCAGCGTGGCCCGGGCTTCTGCCGCGGCGCCCCAGGGGCGGGCCGTGGTCTTGTCGAGCGCGGCGAAGAAACCTGCGAACACCTGGGTGACCGAGGGCTGCTGCGTGGTGCAGGCCGCAAAGCGCGGGTTGGCATGGGCTGCGGGGTAGCTGCCAGCCACGCTGTAGGAGCCAGCCGTGCCGTCCGGCGAGAAGGTCACGGACTGCACCCCGATCGCCGAGGGCGTGGGCTCCATCTCCGTCTTGTTCGCATTGGCCGCGGCGGTGCCCTGCGCGACGGCGCGCGACATGCACCCGGCACGGTCTGAGCAGTTCACCAGTTCGGCCACCGCCGCGAGGGCACAGCTGTCGGCCGCGCTTTGCAGCTTGGCCTTGCTGCTCATCAGCCGGCCGCCGTCGATGGCCAGGCCGAGCATGGCCAGCAGCCCGGTCATCGCGATCATGGCGGCGACGGCGAAGGCCCCCCTCTGGCGCCGAGGGCGGCTTGCAGGTGCACCGATGGGGTGGCGTGCCATGGCAGGGTGTCGCGTGTTGCAGGGGCCCGCGTGCGGTCAGCGGCTGCCGCCCGCCGCGCCGGTGGCGGTGCCATTGCCCGCCGTGCCCACCGTGCCCACGCTCAGGCCCATGGACCTTTGCACGTTGCGGTAGCTGTTGACGGCGCGGTCCACGCTGGCCTCGGACATGCGGCCGTCGCCGGCCAGCACGCGGCCCGCATTCTGCTGCGAGGCGTCGGGGTTGAGCGTCTGCTGCAGGGTCAGGGAGCGCATGCTGTCGCCGAAGCGTTGGTCGTGCTGCGGGGAGGTCGAAGCGGCGCAGGCCGACAGGCCAAGCACGCACAGCACAGCGGCCATGCGGCCGATGGAGCTCAGGGGCTGGTTCATGGCTTCTCCTTGGCCGGCACATCGAAGCCGCCGGGGGCCTGGGGGGCGGGGGTGGTGCGGGCGGCACCGTCGTGGTTGATGCCGCCGCGGCCTTCCGTGCGGCCGTGCAGGATCACGTCCTCGCGGGTCGGCTCGACGTAGCTGTCGGTGGGCAGGCGGTAGTTGGCCGGCAGCGGCTTGACGATGCGCGGCGTGATCACGAAGACCAGCTCGGTGCGGTCGGTCTGGAACTGCGAGCTGCGGAACAGCGCGCCCAGGATGGGCAGCTCACCCAGGAAGGGGAAGGCGGCGATGCTGGTGGACGCGTTGTTCTTGACCAGGCCGCCGATGGCGAAACTCTGCCCATCGGCCAGCTGCACCGTGGTTTCGGCCTTGCGCGAGGTGAAGGACGGCAGCACCGACGAGCCCGTCATGCCCGAGATGGTCACGCCCGAGGCGCTGAGCTCGGAGACCTCCGGGCGCACATGCAGGTTGATGCGGCCGCCGCCCAGCACGGTCGGGGTGAAGCGCACCGACACGCCGAATTCCTTTTCTTCCAGCGTGATGTCCCGCGTGCCACTGATGTTGCTCTGGCTGACCGGGATGAGGATCTTGCCGCCGGCCAGGAAGCAGCCCGTCTGGCCGCTGATGGCCATGATGTTGGGCTCGGCCAGCACCTTGACCAGGCCGTCCGTCTTCTGCATGTTCAAGTTGACGGTGTGGACAGCTTTCCCAGGAACGGTGCCATAGGTCGTCGTGTACTGGTTGTAGAGGAAGCGGCCGCTGCTGTCGAACATCGGCTGCGAGGTCACGTTGCCGCCCGTTGCCCCGGTGGTGGCGATGTTGCCGCCCACGACCACACCTGCGGAACTGTTGCGCACGCCAACGCCGGTGCCGCTGATGACCGATGTGGCAAGAGGGGCGCCGCCGAAGAGGCCCATCAACGATTGGAGCCTCGTGCCTTTGCCATCGACGAACACACTGGAGACGTCGATGCCGAACTCGTCGAGCAAGGTTTTGGAGATCTCCGCCACCTTGACTTCCAGCATCACCTGCTGAGGTGCGGCCACGCTCAGCATGTTGATGACCTTGCTGGAGCGCGAGCCGGGCTCGCCCTGGCCCCCGCGGGACGCAAAGGCCTGCGCCAGGTCGGTGATGCGGCTGAGCGCATCGTTGTCGGACACCTCGCCGCTGAGCACCACGGAGTCGTGCGCGGTCGTGACCTTGACGCCTTTTTCGTTGGGCAGCAGCTCCTGGATCAGGCTGTGCAGGCCCACGGCGTCCATGCCCACGACGACGTCGAAGGCCGTGCACACGCCGGCCTTGTCCATCAGGATGACGTTGGTGGAGCCCAGGGTGCGGCCCATCAGGTAGACCTCGCTGGGGCTCAGCAGCATCACGTCCAGGTCGGCCACGCCCGACGCCGCGGCCGCGTCATTGGCCTGGCGCGGGGCGCCGCCCGAGCCCAGCACGATGCGCTGGATGGCCACGGGCGGGCGCACGATGGTGGATTTGCCCAGCGACACCTTGACGATGGGGGCCACGTCCACCCGGGCGCAGCCCGAAGGCGCGGCCCAGGCAGGCGATGCGGGCATGGCCAGTCCGAGAGCGCAAGCGCTGGCCAGGCTGAAGGCCGACAGCTTCAGGTTCATGCTGTGATCGGTGTGTTTCATGGTTCTTCCGCCTCCGCTGTCAGAAGCACTCGGTGCTGCGGGCACCGGCACGGACGATCTCGACGCAGCTGCGCGCCACCGGGGCCGGGGCCGGGCGCACCGCGGCGGGGGCGCCACGGACGGCCTCACGTGGCGCCGGGGCGGGCTGGGGGGCGCGCGGCGTGGCCTGGCCCAGCAGCACGTCCTTGGTGGCGCCCTGGGTGGCGGCCGGCGCGCTTTCGGTCTGGTTGCGCAGCACCAGCGACAGCGAACCCACGCTGCGCGCCAGGTCCAGGCGCTCGGCCTGCTCCGGCGTCACTTCCAGCGTCACGGCATTGGCCACCTGCGGCTTGCCGCTGTCTTGCTCGACGTCCTGCGCCACGGCCAGCACCAGGATGCGTTCCAGCACGATCTTCGAAATCATGCGGGGCTTGCCATCGCCAGAGGGCTCTTCCTGCGTGTTGACCAGCACGTCCACATAGGTGCCGGGCAGCGCGAAACCTGCCACGCCGACCACGTCGTTGACGCGCACCGTCATGGCCCGCCGGCCGGGTTGCAGCAGGGCCGTCAGGCCGCCCTTGGAGCCTTCGGCGGCCAGGCGGCGCACCAGCACGGGCTCGCCCTGCTGGATGCTGGTGGTCAGCACGCGGCCCTTGACGGCGTCCACGTTGGGGAAGGTGCCCTGTGGCACCGTGTCAGCGGGCCACTTCACCACGCGCAGTTGCGTGGGGGTCAGGGTGGTGCCCACCGGCACATCGACCGTGGTGACGACCACGTCGACCGCGCCAGCCTGGCTGGCACCTGCCTGGGCCTGAAGCCAGCGCGAGGCCAGCACGATGGCCAGCACGCCCGCAAGCAGGGCCACGATCAGCATCAATACGCCTCGAAACCTCATGGGGACGGCTCCTCCGCTGGTGAATGTTTGTCACGTTGTGCCTGGGTTATCGGCCCGGGGGCGGGCAACTTGTGCCTGCGGATGGGCACCAGCCGGCGCAAAGGCGAGACGTGTTTCATGGTTGTGTGGAACGGCTCAGGGGCCGCAAACGCAACGGGGTGCCGAGGCACCCCGCCCGTCCACGGCACGGCGTGGCCTGAAAGGGGATCAGGCGGCCGTGGAGATCTTGGCGAACAGGTCCTTCAGAAGCGCCGTGAGGCCGCTGTTGTCGCCCGTGAAGAACAAGGCGACGATGGCTGCGATGCCTGCGGCGACCAGGGCGTACTCGATGGCCACGACACCGCGCTGGGAATGGATGGGGACGAACTTGGACATGGTGTTTTCTCCCTGAATGGCAGGTCGGGCTTCAGGCGGCCGTGGAGATCTTGGCGAACAGGTCTTTCAGGATGGCACCCAGGCCGCTGTTGTCACCCGTGAAGAACAGCGCGACGATGGCTGCGATGTATTGACCCAGTGAATTCCTGCTCAGGTGTTAACGTTAAAGGAAACGACGATGAGCACCCTGATGGAAGACGACATCAAGCGCTGGACAGCCAAGCGTAAAACCGCCCTGGTCCTGGACATCATC
>JADFIG010000022.1 GCA_022566735.1 Pseudomonadota bacterium | reverse complement strand
CGCGCCTCGCTCGCGCGTGGCGGCCACGGCTTCGACCTCGTCTTCCAGCGCGCGCACCTCGACGCGCAGACGGCATCCCTCGCGTCAGGATTTGAAGTGGTATGCCCGTTCGTGAATGATTGCCTCGATGCGGAAGTGCTCGAGGCGCTGGCTGCAGGCGGCACGCGGCTGATCGCGCTGCGCTCGGCGGGCTTCAACCATGTCGACCTGGCGGCCGCACAGCGCCTTGGGCTGACGGTGGTGCGCGTGCCGGCGTATTCGCCGCACGCGGTGGCCGAACACGCGGTGGGCATGATCCTTACGCTGAACCGGCGGCTGCACCGCGCCTGCAATCGCACGCGCGAAGGCGATTTCTCGCTGGACGGATTGCTGGGCTTCGACCTGGCCGGCAAGACTGTCGGCGTGGTCGGCACGGGGCAGATCGGCCAGGTGTTCGCGCGCATCATGGCGGGTTTCGGCTGTCACGTGCTGGCATTCGATCCGTTTCCGCAGGCGGCGCTGACGGCGCTGGGCGTGCGCTACGTGCCGCTGCCGGAATTGCTGGCGCAGGCCGATATCGTCAGCCTGCATTGCCCGCTCAACGCCGGCACACACCACCTGATCGACGCCAGCGCGCTCGCCAGCATGAAGCCGGGCGCGATGCTCATCAACACGAGCCGCGGCGGCCTGGTCGACAGCCCCGCGCTGATCGACGCGCTCAAGAGCGGCCAGCTCGGCCACCTTGGGCTCGACGTCTACGAAGAAGAGGCCGATCTGTTCTTCGAAGACCGCTCCGCCGACGTGCTGCAGGACGACGTGCTGGCGCGGCTGCTGAGCTTTCCCAACGTCATCGTCACCGCGCATCAGGCGTTCTTTACGCGCGAAGCGCTGGCGGGCATTGCCGACACCACACTCGCCAACGTGGCGGCGTGGGCGGCAGGCGCGCCCGTCAATGTGGTGAAGGCCTAGGCCGGCACATCACGCTGCCGCGGCTTTCGGCTGCGACAGTTCGCTCTCGCCTTCCTTCACGTAGATGGAGTTGCGTGGCTTGGCGAGCACGCGCCGCACCATCGGCTCGAAGAACGACAGCGGCAGGTTGTCGTAATCCGGCATGAAGGCGGCGGCGTCGTATTTGGCGCAGAACTCGGCGGTGCGCTCGAACAGCTCGGGCTGGCTGCGGTACTGCTCGCGCAGGTTGCGGTCGAGTCCGAGATGGTGGAAGAAGTAGTAGCCCTGGAAGATGCCGTGCTTCTCGACCATCCACAGGTTTTCCTCGCTCACGAAGGGCTTGAGGATGGCCGCGGCGATGTCCGGGTGGTTGTAGCTGCCCAGGGTGTCGCCGATGTCGTGCAACAGCGCGCAGACCACGTACTCCTCGTCGCGGCCGTCGCGCAGGGCCAGCGTGGCCGACTGGCGGCAGTGGCTGAGCCGGTCGATGGGGAAGCCGCCGAAATCACCGTCGAGCAACTGCAGGTGGGCCAGCACACGGTCCGGCAGGCTGCGCGCCATCTGCATGGCCTCCGGCAGGATCAGGGCCCAGTCCTCGCGGGTGCTGTCTTGCATGCGGGTGAAGGTGGCGCGCGCGCTCATGGGGCTCTCCTGCTGGATGGCAACGTCCCATGTTAGCGCCGCCCTGTCCGCCGATGCCGCATCACCTGCCCCGGGAGAACCCCCAGCCCGCTCAGCCCAGACGCGCACTCAGGGCGCCACCGTCCCCTGGCAGCGCCGCAGGTTGAACCAGATGGCCCGCGCCACCGGCAGGTAGTTGTCGGCATCGCAGGGGGCCATGGCCTCGCGCAAGGCGGCCTCGTCGGCCAGGCTGGCCGCATGCGTCTCGGCCAGCGTGGCGCGGCAGGCGGCCGGCTCGCCCAGGCGCCATTGCACCAGGGCCAGGTCGCTGCGCACGCGGTCGAGGGTGACGTTGTCCATGAACCCGGCACAGTCCTCCAACAAGGCTTGCAAGCCCCGGGCGGCCGGCGTCCACAGGCCTTGGCGGTGGCTCGCCAGGGCGCGTTCGCGGCGGACACGGCGTTGCCCGTCGGAGCAGGCCGCGGGCGGACGTCGGTAGGTGTCCTCGAAACCCGCCCGTGCGCCGCAGAATCCTCGGCAGGTCTCGGGCGTCAGGGCCGTCACGCGCACCGCATCGCCCTGCAAGGGTTGCAAGGCAATGTGGCAGCGCCCGACATCAGGGCCTTCGGTGCGCCCCACCCAGCCCTGCCGCGTGCGCTCGATGTGACCGGACAAGCCGCAGATGTGGCAATTGCCGCCCACGGTCTCGATGTCGAAGCGCAAGCGCCCGGCCGCACCGGGTTCACGCCGCACGTGCAGGCTGCCGCTGTCGTGCGGCGCGCTGTAGCGGCCGGTGGGCAAGGTGGCCGCCGGAGGCGCTGCCTGCGCCACGCCCACCAGGGCCGCGGCCACCGCCCAGGCCCTCAGCAGACGGTGTGCGCCACGCATGCTCAGGCCTGCCGCTGGAGGCTGGACGGCGAGCCCGGCTGCAGGCTGGCGGGGTCCAGGTAGTGCTGTCGGTACAGCGCAAACGGCAGGGCGTCGGCACGCGCGTCCAGCGCTTCGATGTCGCGCTGGGCCTGCAGGGACGCCAGCGCCTGCTGGCGCATCGCGGCCAGCACCTCGGTCGGCAAGGGCTCGGCCAGCAACTGGGCGCGCACCCGCTGGGACGCGGCCAGGCCGAAGGCCGCGTGCTCGCCCCCATGCTGCGCACGCATGGCCTGCAGGACCTGGGCCGAAGGCAGGCGCTCGGGGTGGCGCAAGGCCTCGCGCGCCTGGGCCCAGCTTTGTGCGAAGGCGTCGCCGCCATGGGCGCGGTCCAGCGCCTCGGCCACCGGCTGGGCCTGGGCCATCACCTCCTCGGCCCAATCGGCCAGGGCCACGTCCCGCCCGTCGCGCCGCAGCGTCAAGCCGGGCTCGCGGCCCTGCGAGGCCACGAGGCGGTGGTTGTCGGACAAGGCGCGCACCTCCTGCGGGGTGTCGGGCGGGCTGTCGCTGAGCATGGCCCACAGCAGGAAGGTGTCCAGCACGCGCAAGGTGTGCGCGTCGATGCCGACGTCCAGCGCCGGCTGCAGGTCCATGCAGCGCACCTCGACGTACTCCACACCGCGCTCGCGCAAGGCATGCAGGGGGCGCTCGCCACTGCGCGTCACGCGCTTGGGCCGGATCGTGCTGTAGAACTCGTTTTCGATCTGCAGCAGGCTCGTGCCCAGCTGGCGGTACTCGCCCTGCCCATCCTGGATGCCGATGGCTTCGTAGGCGGGGTAAGGCCGCAGGAGGGCGTCCTGCAACGAGCGGGCATAGCCTTCCAGGTCGTTGTAGCTCACGCACAGCGCGGCCTGTGCATCGCTCTGGTAGCCCAGCCGCCCCATGCGCAGCGAGGTGGCGTGCGGCAGGTGCAGGGTCTGCTCGCCCAGCGGTTGCAGTCCGTGCGCCAGCCCCTGCGCAAAGCCCGCGGTCACGGCCGGCGAGGCCCCGAACAGCATCAGCAGGATGAAGCCGTGGCGGCGGAAGTTGCGGATCAGGGCGAAGTAGTCCTGCGTCGTCGCACCGTGCAGCGACCAGTTGTAGTGGATGCCCGAGATGGTCTGCATGCGCGCGCCGTAGCGGTGCACCAGGCCGTGGCGGTAGACGCGCTTGGACAGCCCCACGTTGGAGCGCCCGTACCAGCCCACCGGGATGTCGGCATCGGCGGGCAGGTCACCGGGCATGCTGCAGGGCCACATGCACTCATCGAGGCGCGCGTCGCTCAGGTGCCGCAGCACGAAGCGGTGCACGTCGCGCAACTCGCTCAGGCAATCCTCGATGCGCGCGTGCACACCCGTGACCAGCTCCAGCTGCGACTCGCTGAAGTCGGTGGTGATGTGCGGGTGGGTCAGCGCCGAGCCCAGCGCCTCGGGATGCGGCGTGTGCGACAGCGTGCCGTCGGACAGGACACGCAGGCCCTCTTTTTCGATGCCGCGGCGCATGCCTTGCAGGCCGGCCGGGCCCAGGCGCTGGAGTCGGTCGATCAAAGCGTTCAAGGCGTTCTCCACGGAAACGGACACAGGAAGACAAGGGCGGCACGCGGGCCCGATGCCGGCACCACGCAGGTGCACAGCGGAAGCGGATTGTGCGTCATGCCCGGCGACGCCGTGATGGCGGCCCGCGCAAAGCCTTTTGCCTACGTCAAACAACGTATTGGGCGCCAGCACGCCGCTTCGAACAATGGCAGGCATTGCGTCAACCCCGTTCCACCAGCCACAGGAGATCCCCATGCTGCACGGCGACATTTCCAGCAGTGACGACACCGTCGGTGTCGCGGTCGTGAACTACAAGATGCCCCGGCTGCACACGCACGCCGAGGTGCTGGCCAATGCGCGCCAGATCAGCGAGATGATCCAGGGCATGAAGCTGGGCCTGCCCGGCCTGGACCTCGTCATCTTCCCCGAATACAGCACGCACGGCATCATGTACGACAAGCAGGAGATGATGGACACGGCCGTGACCATCCCCGGCGATGTCACCGACGTGTTCGCCGAGGCCTGCCGCAAGGCCAAGGTCTGGGGCGTGTTCTCGCTGACCGGCGAACGCCACGAAGAGCATCCCAAGAAGGTGCCCTACAACACGCTCATCCTGATGAACGACCAGGGCGAGATCGTCCAGAAGTACCGCAAGATCATGCCCTGGACACCCATCGAAGGCTGGTACCCGGGCAAGGAAACCTATGTGTCCGACGGCCCCAAGGGCCTGAAGGTCAGCCTCATCATCTGCGACGACGGCAACTACCCCGAGATCTGGCGCGACTGCGCCATGAAGGGCGCCGAGCTCATCGTGCGCTGCCAGGGCTACATGTACCCCGCCAAGGACCAGCAGGTGCTCATGGCCAAGGCCATGGCCTGGGCCAACAACAGCTACGTGGCCGTGGCCAACGCGGCCGGCTTCGACGGCGTCTACAGCTACTTCGGCCACTCGGCCATCGTCGGCTTCGACGGCCGCACCCTGGGCGAATGCGGCGAGGAGGATCACGGCATCCAGTACGCGCAGCTCAGCAAGCGACTCATCCGCGACGCGCGCAGCACCGCGCAGTCGCAGAACCACCTCTTCAAGCTGCTGCACCGCGGCTACACCGGCGTGATCAACTCCGGCGACGGCGACAAGGGCGTGGCCGAGTGCCCCTTCAGCTTCTACCGCGAGTGGGTCACCGACCCGCTGGGCACGCAAAAGAAGGTCGAGGCCATCACCCGCCCGACCATCGGCACCGCGGAATGCCCCATCGAAGGCCTGCCCAACGACGCGCGGCTCAAATCGGAGTGAGCGGAGTGAGCCCCGATCGCCGCAACGGGTGAGGCGCCTCAGCCGCGCAGCAGCTCGGGCCGGCGGCGCATCCCGAAGACCTCCATCGCCTCGATGAAGGATTCGGCGGTGCGCTCGATCTGGAAGCGCTGCTTGAAGCACTGGCGGGCGTGGCGGCGCATGGCCTCCCAGTCTTCGGGCGCGGTGGTCAGCCAGCGCTCCAGCAGGCGTTGCGTGCCGTCCAGGGTGTCCTGGTCGACCAGACCGCCCTGGGCCTGCTGGATCTCGCGCCAGATGTTGACCTGGTTGCTGATGAGCACGGGCACGCCGCAGGCCATCGCCTCGGCCACGGCGATGCCGAAGTTTTCCTGGTGCGAGGGCAGGATGAAAGCCTCGCTGGCACGGAAAGCGCCCCACTTGACGTCGCCGCTGACCATGCCCGTCCAGGTGGTGACATCGGCCAGGTCCAGCGACTGGTTGAGCTTGAGCATCTCCTGGCCATAGGCGTGCTCGGCCGGGCCGGCCATGACGATGCGCACATCGCGCAGCAACTCGGGCTGCTGCTGGCGCAGGCGGGCGAAGGCCTGGAACAGCAGGTCAGGGCCCTTCTTCTCGTGCACGCGGCCCAGGAACAGCAGCAGGCGCTTGCCCTGCAGGTCGGGGAACGCCTGCAGGAAGGCCTCGCGCTGGCGCGCATCGTGCTCGGGCGGGGCGCTGGTGCCGTAGCTGACGACGAACTCGTCGCACTTGTAGAGCCAGAAGGACTGGCGCGCCAGGCGGCGTTCGTCCTCGCAGGTGAACATCACGGCGGCGGCGTCACGCAGCACGCGGTACTCGGCCCAGGGCCAGAACAGCCACTTCTTGAGGTGCTTGAGCGGGTAGGTGCGCTTGAACCAGGGGTCCAGCATGCCGTGCGTGAACACGAAGTACGGCGTGGGCGAGCCGCGCAGGGCACGCCAGGTGCCGAAGGCGTGGTACTGCCAGATGCCGTTGACGATGACGGCGTCGTACCCGTGCGCATGGGCCTTCAGCCAGGGCACCCAGCGGGGGCTGTAGCGCCAGTTGCCGACGTGGGTCGGGCCCATGGCGTGGCAGGGGATGGGGCACTCCTTGACCCAGGGGTCATCGGGGTGGTCCAGGCTCAGCACCTCGACGGTGTGGCCCTGCTGGCGGTTGACCGCCGACAACTGCTTGAGCCCCTCGATCGGCCCGCCCCCCTTGGGGTTGACCGAAGAAATGCAGTGCAGGATCTTGAAACCCATCTGAACGTCCACTTCCAGCTTCGTGTCCCGCTTCATGCGTGCGCCTCGGGTCGGGCAGCCGCGTCGCGGTCTGCCACCGGGGTCTCTTGTCCGGTCTCGCGGTAGGCCGCCCGGGCGTAGGCCCGGCGGGCGCAGTCCGGGCAGGCCTTGGGCAGCACCTGGGCGCCGCCGAACTCGCCCAGGTAGGCAGCCGGGCTGCGCCAGTGGCCGTCTTCGCCGCACAGGCGCTGGCACTGGGTGCAGCCGGGCACCTCGCCGGTGAAGGCGCGCAGGCGCTCGGCCACCGCGGCGCGGCGCTCTTCGACGTACTGGATGGCCACCACCGCCAGCAGGAAACAGCACAGGCGGTTGAGGGCGTTGATGAAGAGGATCCAGTCCTGGGAATAGGTGTGTCCCGACCAGTGGTCGGCCCAGGCCCAGGCCACGGTCGACAGCAGCGAGACAGCGACCCCGGCCCACTTGCCCAGGTAGTGCGTGCCCGCTGCCACCGGGAGCATGTAGAGCAGGAACACCGACACCTCGTAGCCCGTTTCGGCGTCCAGCACGGCCACCAGTGCGAGCAGCACCAGCACGGCCCCCCAGCGGCCCGGCCGACCCCGGTCAGGGGCCGCTGTGGCGGCCTGCGGCAAGCGTTGGTTGAGCGACATGATCCGATTTCCCAGCAACAAGGCCGCGATGGTGGGGCCAGCGCATGGCATGGGCCCCTTCCACCATGATCCGAACGGATCATCCCATGAAGCTCACCACACGGATCGGTGGTCTTCGGTCACGCCCAGCAACCCGTCCACCCGCAGGCCGGGGCCCTGGCGGGCGCGGCGCACCTCCCCCGAAAACACGCCCACGGGCTGGATGTAGCGGCTGGCGGCCACGCCCAGGTTGCGGTCGGCACAGCGCGCGCCCTGGGGTTCGAAGCGCAGGTCGAGCAAACCGCACGCGGTGCGCACCGTCCAGGGCGCCAGCGGCTGCTGCGCGTCGAACTGGAAATCGGCCGCTCCCAGCGCGATGGGCTCGCCGTCCAGCCACAGGACGTTTTCCATGTCCCCGAAATAGCCCTGCTGCAGGTTGAAGCCCAGCCCGGGCCGGTGGGCGCTGGCCCAGCGCCAGGCCGTGTCGCGCGCCAGCAGGCCGTTGGAGCTGTCCAGGCAGGCGTGGGCCGCCCCCAGGTCCCAGCGCAGCCCGTCGACCTCTGCCTCGCCGCGCACGGCGATGGCGGTGGACTTCTGCGTGGCATGCATGAGCCCGCCGGCCACCGGCCCGACGGCCAGCAGCATGGGCGGGGTGGAGGCCAGGTCCAGGTCGGCGCGCAAGTTCAGGTTGGCGGCCCGCACGCGCAAGGCCAGGGTGTCGCCCGCCTGGTGCCTGAGCGTGATGGCCGCGCCCGGGCCGCGGAAGGCGGTGTCCACGCCATCGACCGGGGCGTCCGTCACGCGGCCGGACAGCCAGGGCAGACCGTCCTGGCTCCAGTCCGTGACGATGCGCTGGCGCAGGCGGTGGAACACGTAGGCGAAGGCCGTGATGCACCAGCCCAGGTCGACCACGGCCACGCCGATGAACAGCTCCGGCGAGGCGATGCCGACGTACTGCCAGCGCTTGTGGTGGGCCCAGCGCCACGGGCCGCTGTGGCGGCGGGCCTCGTGCAGGCCCGACCAGTCGATGCGGTCCACGCGCCCCTGGTAGCGCCCCACGGCCGCCGTCCCGTCGTCCAGCACCACGGCGGCAGGCGCGGGCGGCAGGCCCGCAGGCAGTTCACGGCGCATGGGCAGGCCCATCCCGTTCACGCGGCGCGCAGGCGCTGCTGCTTGCGCCACTGAGCAGGAGGCAGGCCCGTCCAGGCGCGGAAGGCCCGGGTGAAGGCGCTCTGCTCGGAGTAGCCCAGCAGCAAGGCGATCTCGGCCAGGTCGAGTTGCGCATCCTTCAGGTGTCCTTCGGCCAGGTGGCGGCGGGTGTCGTCCAGCAGTTGCTGGAAGCTCGTGCCCTGCTCGCAGAGGCGGCGCTGCAGGGTGCGCGGGCTGGTGTGGTGGGCGCGGGCCAGCGCGGCCAGCGAGGTCTGGCCTTCACGGATCAGCGGCACCAGGGTGCGCCGCCAGGCGTCCACGATGGCCGGCACCTGCGACACCTGCTGCAGCAGCTGCGCGGCCTGCTGGTCCAGCAACTGGGCCAGCGCGGGGTCGGATTTGCGCAGCGGCAGCGCCAGGGTGGCCGCGTCGAATTCCAGGCGCGTGGCCGGCGCATGGAAGACGACCTCGCCGCCGAAGAAGTCGCGGTAGGGTTGCAGGTCGGCCGGCGGCGGGTTGACGAAGCTGACCTTGCGCAGCGGCCAGTAGCGGCCGGTCATGTCGCGCGCCAGTTGCACCAGGGAGGCGATGGCCGTCTCGTCGACCAGGGCGCCCGGACGGCCGCGCTCCACGCCCCACTCGACCGCCACGCCTTGCCCACCGGGCAGCACCTCCACGCGCGGCGGGTTGGCGTCGTAGACGGAGGCGTGGTAGCGCTCCATGCGCTGCAGGGCTTCGCCCAGGTTGCCGCAGGCCAGCGCGGCATAACCCACCACACCGAAATGCCGGGCGCTGATGCCCTCGGCGATGCGCAGGCCCAGGCCGGCACGCCCCTCCACCGCATCGACGCGCTTGAGCCACGCCTGCCAGTCGGACATGGGCACGAAGTGCTGGGACGGGTCGGGCCGCGGGCCCAGCAACTGCACGGCGTCCAGACCTTGCCGGTCCAGGTACTCGTACAGCAATTGAGCGAAAGACGCGGCGATGCGGGTGTCGGCCATGGCAGGGATCCCAGAGGCGATCCTGCATGATGCGCCCCGTCCACGCGCTTGCCCATCGGGTCTATACGGGAGGCGCCAGCCGGCAGCTTGTCGCCATTCGTCAAGATTCACCCTGTCCGGACGGCGAATGTGGCCGCCAAGGCCGCGGATAATCTCGCCCATGCACCCGAACGCACTGCTCGACCTCACGACCCAGCTCATCCGTGATGTCCTCAAGCTCGACGCCCCGGCCGACAGCCTCGTCTCCTACTTCTTCCGCCAGCACAAGGCCCTGGGGCAACGCGAGCGCCACGCCCTGGCCGAAACGGCCTACGCCGTGCTGCGCCAGCGCCTACTGTGGGGCCACCTGGCCCAGTCCGGCCACGGCCCGCAGGAACGCCGCCTGGCCCTGCTGGCCTGGCAGGGCCAGCCCCATGTGCTCAAGAACGGCGCCACCGCCGACGAGCTCGCCTGGCTGGAACGCACCACCGCCATCGACCGCGGCGCCCTGCCCGACAAGCTGCGCCACAACCTGCCCGACTGGCTGGCCAACCGCCTCAAGGACCAGCTCCCCGAGGCCGACTTCTGGGCCCTGGTCGACACCTTCTCGGCCAGCGCCCCGCTGGATCTGCGCGTCAACACGCTCAAGTCCAAGCGCGAAGCCGTGCTGGAGGCCCTGGCCGCCGCGGAGATCGCCGCCGAACCCACGCCCTACTCGCCGCTGGGCATCCGCATCCCTGGCAAGCCCGCCTTGCAGAAGATGCCGATCTACACCGAAGGCCACGTCGAGGTGCAGGACGAAGGCAGCCAGCTGCTGGCCCTGCTGACGAACCCGAAGCGCGGCGAGATGGTGGTGGACTTCTGCGCCGGTGCCGGCGGCAAGACCCTGGCCCTGGGCGCGCTGATGCGCAACACCGGCCGGCTCTACGCCTTCGACGTCTCCGCGCACCGCCTGGACAACCTCAAGCCGCGCCTGGCGCGCAGCGGGCTGTCCAACGTGTATTCCAGCCAGATCGCCCACGAAAACGACGACCGCATCAAGCGCCTGCGCGGCAAGATCGACCGCGTGCTGGTGGACGCGCCCTGCTCGGGCCTGGGCACGCTGCGCCGCAACCCTGACCTGAAGTGGCGCCAGAGCCCCAAGGCCGTGACCGAGCTGGAAGCCAAGCAGACGGCCATCCTGGCCAGCGCCGCGCGCCTGCTCAAGGACGGCGGCCGCCTGGTCTACGCAACCTGCAGCATCATCCCCGACGAGAACGAAGGCATCGCCGATGCCTTCAGCGCCGCCCACCCGGACTTCGAGCCGCTCAACGCCGCCGAAGCCCTGGAAGCCGCTGGCGTCAGCCGCGCCCAGGAGCTGGTGACGCCGGCCGGCCACCTGCGCCTGTGGCCGCACCGCCATGCCACCGACGGCTTCTTTGCCGCCGTCTGGCAGAAGAAGGGCTGAGGCCCGGCCTCAGCTCAGAAGAGGCTTTCCTTGACGTAGATGATGTCGTTGGGCATCAGCTTGTCGTTCAGGCCGGGCTCGATCACGGTGACCTCGCCGGTGGCCGGGTCGCGGCGGTGCACCTTGATGCCGCGCTGCGTGCCACGCAGGGTCAGGCCGCCGGCATTGGCCAGGGCTTGCAGCACGGTGGTGTCGCGCAGCAGGATCTGCGAGCCGGGACGCTGCACTTCACCGTACATGTAGACCTGCGGAGCGCGGTCCACGAACAGGGTGTCGCCGTTTTGCAGCATGAAGTCGGGCTCGGAGCCGCTGGAGGCGAAGACCTTGGTGAAGTCCACTTCCTTGCGGAAGGCCTTGCCCTCGCGCACGCCGGAGATCACGACGGTGTCGGAGCCCGAACCGGCGATGATGCCGCCGGCCATGGCCATGATCTCGGACAGCTTGTTGCTGCCGGTCACCAGCGGGTAGCGGCCGGGCTTGCCCACCATGCCCAGCACGGACACCTGGTTGGCGGTCGCGCCGATCAGCAGCAGGGACACCTGGGGGTGCTTGATGAAGTTGCCGTCCTTCAGGCCGGCGGCGATCTTCTTTTCGGCGTCCGACACCGACACGCCACCCAGCTTGATGTTGCCCAGCAGCGGGTAGGAAATGGTGCCGCCTTCGTTGAGGCGCGCTTCCAGGCTGAGGTCGGGGTTCTGGTACACCGAGATGCGCACGGTGTCGCCCGGGCCCAGGATGTAATCGTTCTGCTCGGCGGCCTGGGCCGTCGTCACCAGGCCTGCCCCCAGGCCCAGGCCCGTGGCACACACCAGCGCCATCAGGGTCATCAGGGCCCGCTTGAACACCTCACGCATCCAGTTCATGTCCGTCATCCTTGGTTCTGAAAATCGGGGCGCGGTGCCTGCCCGGCACCTGCCAGCGGCGCAATGTATCACCGCGCCGTGACACCCTCGCGTGGATCCGCGGCGCGGGCCGAGGTTCCGTGTTCAATCTGCGCCGACGCCCCCCGGATGCGGGTGAGGTAAGGCGCCACATCGGTCGCCGGCATGGGCCGCGCGATCAGGTAGCCCTGCACGTCGTCGCAGCCCAGGGCCTTGAGCATGATCAGCTGCTCGGCCGTCTCGATGCCCTCGGCGGTGGTGTCCAGGTGCAGGGCGCGCGCCAGGCTGATGATGGCCGTGACCACCGCCTGGGCGTCCTCGTCGCTGTCGAGCGAGCGCACGAACATGCCGTCGATCTTGAGCTTGTCCAGCGGGAAGCGGCGCAGGTAGGCCAGCGAGGAATAGCCCGTGCCGAAGTCGTCCATGGCCACGCGCACGCCGCGGCTGCGCAGCGCCATCAGGGTGGCCTGGGCGCCGTCGTGGTCCTCGATCAGGGCGGATTCGGTGATCTCCAGCTCCAGGCGCTCGGGCGCCAGGCCGCTGCTGGCCAGGGCCTCGTCGACCAGCTCGATGATGTCGCTGCTGCGGAACTGCACCGCCGAGAGGTTGACGGCCACGCGCAGGTCCTGCGGCCAGGTGGTGGCCAGGCGGCAGGCCTCGCGCAGCACCCAGTTGCCCAGGGTGACGATCTGGCCGGTTTCTTCGGCCACCGGGATGAACTCGCCCGGGCCGATCAGGCCGCGCTCGGAGTGCTGCCAGCGCACCAGGGCCTCGAAGCCGATGACCTCGCCGCTGTCGAGTTTCATCTGCGGCTGGAAGTGCAGGGTGAACTGCTCGGCGGCCAGGGCGTGGCCGAGCTCCTGCTGCAGGCGCACGCGCGAGCGCGCGGCCTCGGCCATGCTGGCGTCGAAGAAGCGGTGGGTGTTGCGCCCGGCGGCCTTGGCGGCGTAGAGCGCCAGGTCGGCGCACTGCAGCAGCGACTGCGGGTCGTGGCCATCGCGCGGCGCCAG
Organism: Pseudomonadota bacterium; assembly: GCA_022566735.1. Taxonomy (GTDB): domain Bacteria; phylum Pseudomonadota; class Gammaproteobacteria; order Burkholderiales; family Burkholderiaceae_C; genus Aquabacterium. The sequence goes on along the minus strand of JADFIG010000022.1, from coordinate 43,712 downwards.
GGCCACGCCGATGCTGGTGCGCGACTCCAGCCGCACCTCGTCGCACTGGTAGGGCTCGGACAGCAGCGCCAGCAGGCGCGCAGCCAGGGCCGCGGCCTCGTGGGCCTGGGCATGGCGCCAGGTCAGCAGCGCGAACTCGTCGCCGCCCAGGCGGGCCAGCAGGTCGCCTTCGGTCACGCAGGTGGCCAGGCGCACGGCCACACGGCGCAACAGCTGGTCGCCCACGCCATGGCCGAAGGTGTCGTTGATGTTCTTGAAGTTGTCCAGGTCGATGAACAGCAGCGCACAGGGGCGGCTGTCGCGCCCCTGCCCGGCGCCCAGGCGGCCCAGTTCGGTGCTGAAGCGGTGGCGGTTGGCCAGGCCGGTCAGCGCGTCCTGGTTGGCCAGGCGGGCCAGCTCCTCGCGGGCCTGGCGGTTCTGGGTGATGTCCGAGCCGACGCCGCGCCAGCCGGCCGCGCGGCCGCGTTCGTCGTACAGCGGCTTGGCCGACAGCGCCCACCAGCGCACCTCGTGGCCGACGGCGATGGGCAGCTCCAGGTCGCGGAAGGGCTGGCCCATGCGGATGCAGGTGGTCATGCGGCTGAGCGCATGGACGGCATCGGCATCGTCCTTGGGCGACATGTGGCCCAGCAGTTCCAGGAAAGGCTGCTGCAGCAGCTGGCGCTGGGGCAGGCCGAAGGACTCGGCCAGGCGGGCCGAGACGTGGCGCAGGTGGCCGGACGGCGAGATCTCCCACAACCAGTCGGAGGCGTGCTCCTCGAAGTCGCGCAGCAGCAGGTCGATCAGCTGCTTCTGGCGGTCGGCCTCGGCATCGGCGCGCAGGCGGCTCATGAAGGTGCGGCCGTTGGCAAAGACCACCCCGAACATCACCAGGGAGTAGACCAGCAGGAGCAGCATCAGCGAGTTGCCGGTGGCGTAGTCGGAGCGCAGCAGGCCCACCACGCTGCCCGCGCCGAGCGCAGCCACGAAGGCCCAGGCCGCCGGCACCATGGGGCTGAGCATGAAGGCGCCGCTGCAGATCATGCCGACCACCACCGTGCCGATCAGCAGGGCCTGGCCGGCATCGCTTTGCGGGAAGACGATGGCCGGCATCACCGTCCACAGCGCGCCGAAGACCACCACGTGGATGACGAGCTGGCGCCCGGCCCCGAACACCGCCACCGGCCGGTGCCCGTGGGTGATGAGCTGGCGCCACCACAGGTGGGCGATCGGCAGGGCCGCCGTCACGGTGATGCCCCAGACGGCCAGCCACAGGTGCGGCAGCCTGTCCCACAGGACGCTGCACATCACCAGGGTGTTGACCGCGTTGCCCACCGCGATGAGCGGCAGGAGGTTGAGCAGGGCGAGGATCTGGCGGGCGCGGAAGTACCGGGCCTGCGGCCCATCGACGGACTCGTCCGGGATCACGTCATGCAGCCATTGCACGATGCGGTATTTCCACTGGCTCGACCAGGATCGCTGAGGTTGGGACATCCCTGCCATGGCTGCAAATGTAGACAAAGGCGGAGCATGTTCGGCGGTCGCGGCGCAAACTTGACCCACGCCGTGACATCCTGCGCATGCATTGCTCCCCGGCAGCGATGGCGCCACAGCGCCACGCCTGTGCCGCGCCCCCGTGGCAGCTGGCTCCGCCGGCCATCGGGGCGTCACGCCAGATGGCGTACCATCTGCGGCTCCCTGCATTGCTGGCTGACAGCCACCACCGCCGCCCATGAGCTCCGAGAACACCCTGTCCGACGCCGAACAATCCTTGCGCGACGCGGCCCTCGAATACCACCGCCTGCCCAGCCGCGGCAAGATCGCGGTGAACCCGACCAAACCCCTGAGCAACCAGCGCGACCTGGCCCTGGCCTACTCGCCCGGCGTGGCCTACCCCTGCCTGGCCATCGAGCAGGAACCCACCCTGGCGGCCGAGTACACCTCGCGCGGCAACCTGGTGGGCGTGGTCACCAACGGCACGGCCGTGCTGGGCCTGGGCGACATCGGCCCGCTGGCCTCCAAGCCGGTGATGGAAGGCAAGGGCTGCCTGTTCAAGAAGTTCGCCGGCGTCGACGTGTTCGACATCGAGCTGGCCGAGCGCGACCCGGACAAGCTCATCGACATCATCGCGGCGCTGGAGCCCACGCTGGGCGGCGTCAACCTCGAAGACATCAAGGCACCCGAGTGCTTCTACATCGAGCGCGAGCTGTCCAAGCGCATGAACATCCCGGTGTTCCATGACGACCAGCACGGCACGGCCATCATCTCCAGCGCGGCGCTGCTCAACGGCCTGGAGCTGGTGGGCAAGAAGATCGAGGACGTCAAGATCGCCGTGTCGGGCGCCGGCGCCGCGGCGATTGCCTGCCTGGAAGTGATGGTGGGCCTGGGCGTGCAGCGCAAGAACGTCTATGTGTGCGACTCCAAGGGCCTGATCCAGAGCGAGCGCGCCGACGCCGTGGCCGGCAAGCTCGACGAGTCCAAGCAGCGCTTCTGCCAGGTCACGTCCGCGCGCACCCTGGCCGACGTGGTCGATGGCGCCGACGTCTTCCTGGGCTGCTCGACCGCCGGCGTGCTGAGCGCCGAGATGGTCAAGACCATGGCCGCCAGCCCGCTGATCCTGGCCCTGGCCAACCCCGAGCCCGAGATCCGCCCCGAGGTGGCCAAGGCCGCTCGGCCCGATTGCATCATCGCCACCGGCCGCTCGGACTACCCCAACCAGGTCAACAACGTCCTGTGCTTCCCCTACATCTTCCGTGGCGCACTGGATTGCGGTGCCACCAAGATCACCGAAGCCATGAAGCTGGCCTGCGTGCGCCAGATCGCCGACCTGGCCAAGGCCGAGATCTCCGACGAAGTCGCCGCCGCCTACCCGGGCCGTGAGTTGCGCTTCGGTGCGGACTACCTGATCCCCACGCCGTTCGATTCGCGCCTGATCTTGCGCATCGCCCCGGCCGTGGCCGAAGCCGCTGCCGCCTCCGGCGTGGCCACCCGGCCGATTGCCGACCTGGCCGCCTACCGCGAGTCGCTGTCGCAGTTCGTGACCAACACGGGCCTGTTCATGCGCCCGCTGTTCCTGGGGGCCAAGGCGGCAAGCCAAGCCAAACGCATCGCCTACGCCGAGGGCGAAGACGACCGCGTGCTGCGCGCCGCGCAAGTCGCCATCGACGAGCAACTGGCCTTCCCCGTGCTGGTGGGCCGCCCCGACGTCATCGCCACCCGCATCGAGCGCGCCGGCCTGCGCCTGCAGCCGGGCGTGAACTGCGAGATCGTCAACCCCGGCAGCGACCCGCGCTTCCACGCCTACGTCGAGGCATACCACCAACTGCGCGCCCGCGACGGCATCAGCCCCGAGCTGGCCAAGGTGGTGCTGCGCCGCTCGAACTCCCTGATCGCCACCATGCTGGTGAAGATGGGCGACGCCGACGGCATGATCTGCGGCGTCATCGGCCGCTACGACTTCCACCTGGAGCACGTGCGCGACGTCATCGGCACCCGCCCCGAGGCCCACGGCCTGGCGGCCCTGAACGCGCTGATCCTGGAGCAGCACAACCTGTTCATCGCCGACACCTTCGTCAACGAAGACCCCACCGCCGAGCAGTTGGCCGACATCGCCGTGATGGCGGTGGAGGAAGTGCAGCGCTTCGGCCTGCCGCCGCGCGTGGCCTTCCTGTCGCACTCGATGTTCGGCTCCAGCAACCGGCCGTCGGCCAAGAAGATGCGCCAGGCCCGCGACCTGTTCGTGGCCCGCATGCCCCACATCCCCGCCGACGGCGAGATGCAGGGCGACGCCGCCCTGAGCGAGTCGGTGCGCCTCAAGCTGCTGCCCGACAGCACGCTGCAGGGCACGGCCAATGTGCTGATCTGCCCGAACCTGGACGCGGCCAACATCCTCTTCAACGTGCTGAAAATGACCGGCGGCAACGGCGTGACGGTGGGCCCCATCCTGCTGGGTGCGGCGGCACCGGTGCACATCCTGACGCCCTCGGCGACGGTGCGCCGCATCGTCAACATGACCGCGGTGGCGGTCGGCCACGGCAGCCACGCGGCGGCCAAGTGAGCCTCAGAGCCCCCAGGCCCGCAAGGCCGCGGGGGCGCGGCTAGACTGGGCTGCATGAGCCAGCCTCCCGCCCCCTCCTCCGCCGTGACGGCGGCCCCGGCCAGCGCGCCGGCCCCCGCCCCCGCCCTGCACGGCTACCTGGCCGCCCTGGCCACGGTGCTCATCTGGGCGGGCTTCATCCTGATCTCGCGCCTGGGCGGCAAGACCGGCCTGACCGGCTGGGACATCGTCGCGCTGCGCCTGGGCACGGCCTCGCTGGTGCTGCTGCCGTTTTCGCTCAGGCTGCCCGCCGGCACCTGGCGCGACCCCAAGCTCTGGACGCTGGCCCTGAGCGGCGGCCTCACCTTCCTGGTGCTGGTCTACGCCGGCTTCAAGCTGGCCCCGGCCGCGCACGGCGGCATCCTCATGCCGGGCATGCAGCCCTTCCTGGTCACGGCCGCGGCCTGGCTGATCCTGGGTGCGCGCCCGCCGCGCCAGCGCGTGCTGGCCCTGGTGCCCATCGCCCTGGGCGTGCTGTGCGTGGCCATCCCCTCGGTCATGGGCACGCACGGCGGTGCGTCCACCCATGCATCCACGCTCTTGGGCGACGTGATGCTGTTCAGCGCCTCGGTGTCGTGGGCCATCTACAGCGTGCTGGTCAAGAAGTGGGCCTACGACGGCTGGCTGCTGACGCGCTTCGTGGCGCTGGCCTCCTGCCTGGTCTTCATGCCGGTCTACCTGCTGTTCTTGCCCAAGGGGCTGGACCAGGTGCCGATGTCGATGCTGGTGCTGCAGGCGCTCTACCAGGGCATCGGCCCCACCATCCTGGCCATGGTGCTGTTCCTCAAGGCCGTGACCATCCTGGGCGCGGAGCGCACCGGCGCCATGGTGGCCCTGGTGCCCGTGATGGCCGGCCTGGGCGCCGTGCCCCTGCTCGACGAGCCGCTGACGGTCTGGCTGGTGGCCGGGCTGCTGCTGGTGTCGACCGGGGCCTTCCTGGCGGCGAGGCCGGTGCGGCACTGAAAGTGGCAGCGTTGGCACTTGCAGCGGCAAGAGGTGGGTCGGCGCGCGCCGCGGTCGGCACGGCGTGACTCACCGACGGGCGACCTGGGCCCGCCTCTCACCGGGATGCTGACCTGGCCGCCCTCTCCGACGCCGACCTCTCCGACGCCGACACCTCCCGCGCATCCACATACACCCCGGCCGACAGCTGCTTGGCCTTGTGCTTGGCCGCCGCCGCCGCCGACGCGACCTGCTCGGGCTGGTGGAAATCGCCCGAATGCACGCGCAAGGCGCCCACCGACAAGGTGGTCAGGGGGAAGAAGCGCATCACGCCCTCGCGGTCCTCGGCTTCGATGCCGCCGCGCTCGCGGGCCTCGTCGTCGAACAGGGCGATGGCCTCGCGGTTGAAATCGGCCACGGCGGTCTCGATGCGGCTGTGCCAGTCGTCGCTCTGGAACAGCACCACGAAGTCGTCGCCGCCCACGTGGCCGACGAAGTCACGGCGCACGTCGGCATGGGCCACCAGGGTGCGCGCCAGCAGGCAGATCATCTCGTCGCCACGCCAGTAGCCGTAGTGGTCGTTGAAGGGCTTGAACTGGTTGAGGTCGGCGTAGCAGGCCACGAAAGGCGCGCCGCCGTTGAGCAGCCGCGAGATGTGCAGCGTCAGCGGGATGTTGCCGGGCAGGAAGGTCAGCGGGTTGGCATGGCGCGCCGCTTCGATGCGCAGTTCGGTGACCGAGCGCACCAGGCGCTCGCCCGTGCCCATGCCCAGGTAGTGGCCGTCCCGGGTGACGATGAAGCCCTCGGTGAGGTAGCGCTGGTCTTCCGAGGTCAGCACGTCGGTGAGCTGGTCCAGGCCGATGGCCGCGTCCAGCACCATGGGCTCGGTGTTGGCGAACAGCAGGCAGGAGCGCTGGTCGTACAGCTCCTTGAAATAGGGCTTGGAGTACTGGTTGAGGAAGCTCTGGCGGTTGACCAGGCCGATCGGCCGGCCGTCCTGCACCACGGCAATGGCGCGCAGGGATTCGTCCTTCAGGAAGCGGCGGGCCGCCTGCTGGTGGGTGGCGGAGGCCTGCAGCGGCGCCACCTCCTGCACGATGGCGCCCAGCGCGAAGTCGCTGCGGGCCTGGCGGGTCTTGCTGGGCAGCACGGCGATTTCGCGGCTGTCGATGACCTCCTTGGCCGCCGGCAGCAGGGCCTCGGCCAGCTCGGGCTGCGGGCGCCCCAGCAGGTAGCCCTGGCCCAGCTCGATGCCCATGTCGCGCAGGGCGCGCAGCTCGTCCTCGGTCTCCAGGCCCTCGGCCACCATCTGCGTGCCGAAGGTTTCGGCGATGCGGCGCAACGCGGTGATGGTCTGGACCTTGTCCGGGTGCGAGGCGATGTCGCGGGCAAAGTACTTGTCGATCTTGACGATGTCGGGCTTGAGCTCGGCCCACAGGCGCAGGCTGGAGCGGCCGTCGCCGAAATCGTCCAGCGCCAGCTGCACGTCCATGCGGCGCAGCATCTGGGTGGCGTTGAGCAGGCGCGGCAGGTTGTCGACGCGCTCGTGCTCGGTGATCTCGACCACCAGGCGGCCGGTGGGCACGCCCAGGTCCTTCAGCAGGCCCCAGACCCCATGCCCCACCGGGTGGGCGACCAGGGCCGTGAGCGCGCCGGCGCTGAGGTTGACGAAGAGTTGCCCGGCCATGCCCTGCTGCGCCCAGCCGCTCAGCGCCAGCTTGACGGCGTGGACCTCCAGGTCGAAGGCCACGCCCTGGATCGCAGCCGCGGCGAACAGGGCGTCGGGCGAGGCCAGCGCATGCCCGCGGGGACCGCGCAGCAAGGCTTCGTGCCCGACCACCTGCCCGTCGCGCAGACGGCCCAGGGGCTGGAAGTGGATGCTCAACAGCCCGCAGGCCATGATCTCGGAGACGGTCATCCCCGGGAGCGAAGTGGCTGCATTGTGTGCGGCCGCGTTTTCGGATGTTGCCGATGCTTGCGCCGATGGCGTCATGGTTTCTCCCTACAACAACGGGAGGTGTATCGACACGTAAAACGGGCCTCTTGAGGAAAATCTGCGTGAATCTTCTGTGACTACAGGTTGAGCTGTTTGGCAATGATCTCGTTCATGATCTCGTGCGTGCCGCCGCCGATCGAGAGGATGCGGTTGTCGCGGTAGAGCCGTTCGACCACCGATTCGCGCATGTAGCCCATGCCGCCGAAGATCTGCACGGCCTCGTGGGTGACGCGGTCGGCGACCTCGGTGGCGAAGTTCTTGGCCATGGAGACTTCCTGCACCGCGGGCTTGCCGGCCTGCATGCGCGCGGCCACGCGGTAGGTGTACTCGCGGGCCACGTCGACCTGGGTGGCCATCTCGGCGAGCTTGTGGCGGATGACCTGGTGCTTGGACAGGGGCTTGCCAAACGCCACGCGGTCGCGCACGTGGGCCAGGCAGGCTTCCAGCGCCATCTGCGCGGTCATGCAGGCCATCACGGCCAGGGCCAGGCGCTCGGCCTGGAAGTTGGCCATGACGAGCATGAAGCCGGCGTTCTCCGGGCCGATCAGGTGGCCCACGGGCACGCGGCAGTCCTGGAAGAAGAGCTCGGCCGTGTCGGACGCCCACCAGCCCATCTTCTTCAGGTTGCGCCCGACGCTGAAGCCCGGCGTGCCCTTGTCGATCAGCAGCAGCGACACGCCGCCGTAGCCCTCGCCGCCGGTGCGCACGGCCACGGTGTAATGGTCGGCGCGCACGCCCGAGGTGATGAAGGTCTTGCTGCCGTTGACGACGTAGTGGTCGCCATCGCGCACGGCGCGGGTGCGCAGGTTGGCCACGTCGGAGCCGCCGCTGGGCTCGGTGATGGCCAGGGCCATGATTTTCTCGCCGGCCAGCACCGGCGGCACGATGCGCTGCTGCAGCTCGGGCGAGGCGCCGCGCCACACGGGCGGCAGGCCGATGTCGAGCGAGCCCAGGCTGGCCACCAGGCCGCCGGAGGTGCTGCGCATCAGCTCCTCGCTGACGGCGACTTTCATGAAGACGTCGTGCTCGGCCGTGCCGCCCAGGTGCTCGGGGTGGCCGATGCCCAGCAGGCCCAGGTCGCCCGCCTTGCGGTAGAGCTCGCGCGGGAAGCTGCCCGCCTCTTCCCATTCGGCGATGTGCGGCAGCACTTCCTGCGCCACGAAGCGGCGGGTGGTCTCGCGGACCATGGCGTGGGTCTCGTTGAAGTACTCGGCGTGGACGGCGCAGGGGGGGTGGCTCATGGTGTCGGGAGGCGGGGGGGGGGACGGGGTCGGCGGGGCGGTTCGTCTGAACAGCGCGTCTGGCCTGCAGGCTAGTGGCAACCCTCGGCCTCGCACCATGGGGTGTTTACCTAGAAGGTCATCAATTGACGCTTGCGTCAATCATCGCTAGAGTGCCGTGACCATGAGCACCGCCACCCCCCACCCCAGCCACTACGACAGCATCTTCCGCCCAGGCCTGTTCCAGGGCCAGGTCCACATCGTCACCGGCGGGGGCTCGGGCATCGGGCGCTGCGTCGCGCACGAACTGGCATCGCTGGGCGCCACCGTCGTCATCACCGGGCGCAACGAGGACAAGCTCGCGCGCACCGCCGCCGAGATCACCGAGGACGGCGGCCAGGCCTTCACCAGCGCCTTCGACATCCGCGACGAGGACCAGGTCAAGGCCGCCGTGGCCACCCTGGTGGCGCAGCACGGCCGCATCCACGGCCTGGTCAACAACGCCGGCGGGCAGTTCCCCTCGCCGCTGTCGGCCATCTCGAAAAAGGGCTTCGATGCCGTCGTCACCAACAACCTGACCGGCGGCTTCCTGATGATGCGCGAGGTCTACAACCAGAGCATGGCCAGGCACGGCGGCGCGGTGGTCAACATGACCGCCGACATGTGGAACGGCATGCCCGGCATGGCGCACTCGGGCGCGGCGCGGGCCGGCATGGCCAACCTGACCAAGACCGCGGCTTACGAGTGGGCCGCCTCGCATGTGCGCGTCAACGCCGTCGCACCCGGCTGGATCGCGTCGAGTGGCATGGACAGCTACGGGCCGGCGATGGCCCCGATGATCCGCATGCTCAAGGACAACCTGCCGGCCAAGCGCCTGGGCCTGGAGGCCGAGGTCAGCTCGGTCATCTGTTTCCTGCTCAGTCCGGGGGCGGCCTTCGTCACGGGCATCACGGTGGCCATCGACGGGGGCGCACCGTTGCACAGCCCGGTCATGCCCACGCCGAACCACGCTGGCGCGCCGACCTTCGACGGGTTCCACCGCGCCACCGTGCCGGCGGTGCTGGGCCAGGGCGGCTGAGCCAGCGGCCACCGCGCCACGGCGCAGCCCCTCGCGGTGCGGGGCCTGCGTGGCTAAGATGGGGGCTGTCCGAACGACACCCCTCCGCCATGGCCTGCTTCAAGTTGTCTCTCGGGCTCGCCCCGGCCTCACTGGCCTCGCTGGCCCTGGCCGTGCTCGCCTTCGCCAGCCCCCAGGCCCGTGCGCAGGCCTACACCGACTCGGCCATGCTGCTGCGGCTGGGCCCGGGGCCGGACTGGGCCATCGTGACCGAGCTGCCGCCCAGCACCTACGTGCGCATCCTCGGCTGCGATCCGCGCTACCAGTGGTGCCAGGTCCATGTGCCCCATGGCCTGCAAGGCTGGCTGCCCGGCGACGGCCTGCGCGATGTCCGGGACGACCTGCCGCTGCGCCGCGATGTCCAGGGCATCTGGATCGACTTCCCCGTCATCGTCTTCACGGGCGTCCACTTCGGACACCCCATCGTGCCGGGGCCGGCCCTGCGCCCCCCGCACGACGACCGCCGCGTGACGCCCCGCCCGCCCCGCACCAGCCCGCCGCCGGAGCGCGGCGAACGCGAACCCACCTTCCCAGGGCGCGGCGGCCCGCGCTGAACTGGCGCGCGCCGAGCTGGCCTGGGCTCAGGCTGCGGCCGGCGTCAGCACCTGGCCGGTGGCATCGCGCACGGTGATGGCCACCGGGAAGCCCTGGCGCACGCTCTGGGTGACGGTGCAATAGCCCTCGAAGGTGCTGAGCACCCGCTCCAGGTGCTCCAGCGAGGCCGCGGGCACGCCCAGCGTCAGCTGCGCCTGCATGCCCAGCACGCGCAGGCGCCCTTCGCTGTTGCGGCCCACCTCGGCCTGCACGGTGCAGGTGATCGGTTCGGGGGCCTGCTTGAACTTGCGCAGCGCGAACAGCAGCGAGTCCGACAGGCAGTTGCCCACGGCCGCGGCCAGCATCTGCACCGGCGACGGGCCTGCGCCCTGGCCCAGCGGCGCGGGCTCATCGCCCAGCAGGTCGGGGGCGTGACCACCGAAGGCGATGCGGAACTGGAAGTCCTGCTGCTGCGACAGGGTCACGGAGACGGTGGTGCTGGCGGTGTCGTGGGCGGATGCGGCGTCGGTCATGGTCGGGCTCGGAACGATGGGGGCAGTGGCTGCCAGTGTGTCACGCGGCCTCACGCCACGCTCAGCGGCCAGCGCAGGTAGGACGTGCCGTTGACATCGGGCGGGGGCAGCTGCCCGGCCCGGATGTTGACCTGGATGGACGGCAGGATGAGGCGCGGCACCGCCAGGGTGGCGTCGCGGGCCTGGCGCAGGGCCACGAACTCGGCCTCGCTGGTGCCTTCGTGGATGTGGATGTTGTGGCGGCGCTCGTCGGCCACGGTGCACACGGCCTGGGGCTCGCGGCCGGTGGGCGGGTAGTCGTGGCACATGAACAGGCGGGTGTCGTCCGGCAGGGCCAGCAGGCGCTGCACCGAGCGGTAGAGCATGCGGGCATCGCCACCGGGGAAATCGCAGCGGGCGGTGCCGACGTCGGGCGGGAACAGGGTGTCGCCCACGAAGACGGCGTCCCCGACCGCGAAGGCCATGTCCGCCGGGGTGTGGCCGGGCACATGCCAGGCGGTGGCTTGCAGATCGCCGATGGCGAAGGTGTCGCCGTCGTCGAAGAGGTGGTCGAAGCCATCGTCCCGCGGGCCGTGGGCCGGCAGGGGCTCGCCCGGGTGGAAGCGCGGCTCGAAGATGGCCTGCACCTCGCCGATGGCGCGGCCGATCGCGATGCGGCCGCCCAGGCGCGACTTCAGGTAGGGCGCGGCCGAGAGGTGGTCGGCGTGGGCGTGGGTCTCCAGGATCCAGTCGATCGTCAGGCCCAGGCGCTGCACCACGGCGATGACCTCGTCGGCCGCGGTGTGGGCGATGCGGCCGCTGGCGGGGTCGAAGTCGCGCACCGGGTCCACGATGGCGCCCCGGCCGCCCTCGCGGTCGCAGACGACGTGGGTGAAGGTGGAGGTGTCGGCATGGAAGAGGGACACGACGTGGGGCGAGGTGCTCATGGTGTGTGCGGGTGTGCTGAAGTTCGTGCAATCACTTTATTGACAGACAATCTATTTGTCAACATAATGTTTTCCATGAAATCGAATGCCGTCCGGGTCGATGCCATCGACGCCGCCCCGCCCTCACCGTCCGCCGCTGACCTGGCCGCCCTGCAAGCCTCGGCCGAGCGCGCCTGCGCCCTGTTGCGCGTGCTGGCCAATGCCGACCGCCTGGTGCTGCTGTGCCGCCTCACGCAAGGCGAGTTCTGCGTGAGCGAGCTGGAGGCCGATCTGGGCATCCGCCAGCCCACGCTGTCCCAGCAACTGGGGGTGTTGCGCCAGGAAGGTCTGGTGGACACCCGCCGCCAGGGCAAGCACATTTATTACCGGCTGGTCAGCGAGGACGCCGCCGCCATCCTGCAGGTCCTGCACAGCCGCATGTGCGGGCAGGGCATGCCGGAGGTGCACAGCGCACCCCACGGCTGAGCACTTTTTTTTTTCAACGACCCAAGGAGCACACCATGAAGAGCAATGTTGGCGGCATCGACCGCGCGGTCCGCATCACCGCAGGCGTCGTCCTGCTGGCCCTCACCGCCACCGGCGTCATCGGCGCCTGGGGCTGGCTGGGCGTCGTCCCCCTGGCCACCGGCCTGAGCGGCTGGTGTCCGGCCTACCTGCCCTTCGGCCTGTCGACCTGCAAGACGCGCTGAGCCCGGCACCCCGCGCATGTTGACCACGCTGCTGGGCGCCGGACTGGGCGCCATCGTCGGCCTCATCCTGGCGCTCACCGGCGCGGGGGGTGGCATCCTGGCCATCCCGCTGCTGGTGTGGGTGCTGCACCTGCCCCTGCAGACGGCGGGGCCCATCGGTCTGGCCGCCGTGGGCCTGGCGTCGGCGCTCGGGGCGGTGGTCGGCTTGCGCCAGGGCGTGGTGCGCTACCGCGCGGCCCTGCTCATCGGGGCCACCGGCATGCTGTTCGCGCCGCTGGGCGTGGCCCTGGCGCAGCGCCTGCCCTCCCGGCCTTTGCTGCTGGTGTTTGCCGGCGTCATGGCCTGGGTGGGCTGGCGCACGCTGCGCTCGTTGCCCGGCAACACATCGGGCAGCACATCGGGCAACACCCGTGACAACGGCGCCACCCCGGTCTGCCGGGTCAACGTCGACAGCGGTCGGCTGGACTGGACCGCCCCTTGCGCCCGCGCGCTGGCCGGCACGGGGGCGCTGTCCGGCCTGCTCAGCGGGCTGATCGGCGTGGGCGGTGGCTTCGTCATCGTGCCTGCGCTCAACCACCGCACCGACCTGGACCTGCGCCAGGTCCAGGCCACCTCGCTGGCCGTCATCGCCCTGGTGTCGCTCAGCGGCGTGGCCTCGGCCGCCCTGCATGGCAGCCTGGACATCGGCGTGGCCCTGCCCTTCGCAGGCGGGGCCATGGCCGCCCTGCTCGTCGGCCAGCGCCTGGCCTTGCAACTGCCCGCGGCGCGCTTGCGCCAGGGCTTCGCGTGGCTGACGCTGGCCGTGGCCGCCAGCCTGCTCTACAAGGCCCTGGCCTGATCCGGCCGACAGCCTGATGCAGCGTCAGCGCTCGTCGTAGGCGCTGTAGCACAGGCGGCTGGGCCGCAAGCCCATGCGCACCAGCGACACCAGGTAGCCGAAACCGGCCTGGTTCGGGTCGACCACCGGCACGTGGCCCTGCAGGGCTTCGCTCAGCAGCACCGACAGCTTCTCCGCCACCCCGACAAAGCCCGTGCAGCCCAGCAAGATGGACTGCGCCCCCTGCTCACGGATGAGCTTCAGGGCCACCGGGAAGGACTTGGCCACGACCACGTCCACGTTGGAGAGCTGGTCCACCGGACAGTCGATGGGCGCGATGCCCGCGAAGTTGTCCTGCAGCCCGTAGGTCAGCACATGGCCCTGCTGCATCGCCAGCGTGCTGGGCAGGATGGTCAGGATGCCGAAGCGCTGGCTCAGCCCCAGGGCCGTGAAAGCCGAGGTCGGGAAGCCGCCGATGATGGGGATGTCGATGCACTCGCGCGCAGCTTCGACACCGCACATGTCGAAGTCGCTCAGCCAGATGCCATCGAAGCCTTCCTGTTGCAAGGCGCGGGCCAGCTCGACGACCGGGTAGCCGTTGTGCAACCAGTCGGTGCGGCTTTCGATGCAGTCGTGTCCCTGGGCGATGTTGCGCACCTCGACATCGACGTCGGGCGGCAGCACCGGCTGCACGGCCTTCAGCAGCAGGTCGTTGAACTGCGCCGTGTTGACCGGGGCGATGACGGCGATGCGGTACCGCTGGGCCGTGGCGCTCATCGTGCACCTCCAGCATGTTCAGGACTGCCGATCAGGTCTTCGACCGGCACGTAGGGCCCGCGGTAGCCCAGGGTCACCGCCTGCTTCATGAAGCTGTCGAGGATGAGCCCACCCGGCTCGCGCAGGAGGGGGTTGGCCGACAGGCCCAGCACCGTCACAGGCCGGTCCCTGTACTGCGGCTTGAGGGTGCCGTCCGGGTTGAGCAGGTCACCGTTGGAGGCCACCGCCTGCCCCGGCTCGCCCGCGCCGACTTCGAAGAAATAGGCGATGCCATCGGGTGCCATGCACACAGGCCGGGCCGAGCGGCTGCTCCAGGCCAGCAGGGACTCGTTCTGGTAGAGCACCGTGGCGGTGGGCGCATCGGCGGCCTGGCCACCTGCCGCACGGATCACCACCGTGCCCAGGTCGAAGCCGCCGGTGGTGTCCACCTGGGCCGAGGCGATCACGCCGGTGTCGAACAGGGCCTGGGCGCGCACGCCGAACTGCCGCTGCAGGTAAGCCACCACCTCGTCGGCGCGCCGCAACTCGCCCGCCAGCAGGGCACGGCCGAAGCTCAGCGCACGCTGCAGGGTGCCGCGGATGGGCAGCGCGTGACGCAGGGTGTGCGGCGACATCACCCACATGGCCAGGCCACCGAACTCGTTGAACTCGGGCGCGGCCACGATGGGCCGCATCATCTGCTCGACGATGATGGACACGTCCTCCTGGTGCTGGCGGTCACCGCCCTCGCCGCGGCGCGGGGTCACGTCCAGTTCGACCGAAAGGCCGTCCTGGCTGACCAGGAAGGCCGGACGCGGATCGACGTGGCGCGACGCAAAGGTCAGCATCGGCAGCGAGGGCACGGCGCGACCGGCCCCATCGCCATCGACCACGGCCAGACCCAGCCTGGCCGCCACCAGGCAGGCCACGGTGAAGCCCAGGGCACCGCTTTCCGGTGGCACCACGTAGGCCAGCTTGCGGCCCTGCGCGGCCAGCCGCTTGCGCACGTTCTCCACGGCCATCACCGGCCCGACGGGGTGGGTGGCGCTGTCGATCGCCTCCGGGGCGCCCATGTAGGCCACCATCACCGACTCGCCTTCGGTGGCCTCGTCCACGCTGACCACGCGCACATGGTCGCTGGGGTAGTAGCCGCCCTTTTCGAAGTGCGACACCAGGTTGCGCGCGGACACCACGGTGCCGCCGCCGCCACTGCCAAAGAAACAACCGCCCAGGAGCAAAGGCTCCAGGTCGGCACGTTGCAACACATTCGCCATCACGATCCTCCTTGCCCTGATCGGGCATCGTTGAACGGGAGGCTTATGTTGCAAGGCCCTCCATCACCTGCAAAGCCCGATGCAGGCCGTAAAACGGGGCCTTCTTGTCAACGACGCGCAAAATCTTGTCGAGCAGGTCGCGGGCCGGACGCTCGCGCCCCCCCTCCTTGAGCAGCTGGGCCAGGTGGGTGGCCGCACGCAGGCGGGCCGGCACCGAGCCCAGCGCCAGGGCGGTCGACATCGCGCTGCGCAGCGCCTCCTCGGCGCCGTCCAAGTCGCCCATGGCCCAGCGCGCGCGGCCCTGCACGTCCAGCAACTCGCCCAGGTAGGCGCGGTCCTGGTGCTCCAGGGCCACGTCCATGGCCTGCGACATGAGGCGGTCGGCCTCTTCCGGCCTTTGGGCGCGCAACAGCAACTCGCCCAGCTTCCAGGCCTGGAAGGAATAGAACAGCTTGCCGCCGTTGCGCAGCATGTGCGTTTCGTAGCCGTCGCGGATGGCCGCCTCGGCCTCCTCGAAGCGGCCCAGTGCGGTCAGCGCCGTGCCGCGCAGCACCTGCCCCACCCCCAGGTAGAAGACGAAGCCGTGCTGGGCCGACAGGGCCTCCAGCTGCTCGGCCAGGGGCGTCAGCGCGGTGACATCCTCGAACAAGGCCGCCAGCCAGGCCGCCCCCTGCAGCGCGATCGCCTGGTTGAAGGGGTGGTCCACGGTGTGGCGGGCGCGTTGCTCCAGGCGGGCCCGCGCGGCCTGGGCACGGTCGAAATCGCCCGTCTGGAAGGCCGCCAGGCCCTCGAAGTTCAGGGCCAGGCCGACCAGGTCGAAGCCCTGGGTGCGGCAGCGCTCCTGGTTGCCCACCGGCACCAGGCCGCCGCGCTGCAGGCAGGCCAGGGCCTCGGCGCTGTCGCCCAGCCAGAACAGGGTGTTGGCCATGGCCACATGGGCTTCGGCCACCAGGTCGGGGTCGCCGCTGCCCTGGGCACGCTGCAGCATCTCCTGCACGGTGCCACGGGCCTTCGCCAGGTCCATGGCCATCAGCTGGGCCGTCCAGATGCCGAACAGCAGCGAACCCATCTCGGCGTCGTCCACCACGCCATCGCCCGCCTTGAACGCGGCTTCGTAGGCTTCCAGGGCCTCGGCACTCAGCCAGCCCTCCAGGCTGCGCAGGCTCACGCCCAGCAGGCGGTGCAGGTCATAGCTCAGGCGCTGCAGCTCCGGCGTGGGCGCGGGCAGGCGCACCTGCTCCAGGCCCATGCGCAGCAGCGGCACGGCCTCGCGGAAGGCCGCTTCGTTGATGAGCGCCTGCGCCTCTTCCAGGCACTCCTGGGCCGAGCGGCGGCGCTCCCCGCGGGCCGCGATGCGCCGCTCCACCGCCTTGCGGCTGACGCCCAGCAGCCGCGCCGCGGCCGACTTGTTGTCACCGCTGAGCTGCATGGCCCGGTCGATCAGCAACTGCTCGGCCACGGCCAGCTTGTCATCGCCGGCCAAGGCCATCAGCGCGTCGGCCAGCACGCGGGTGTCCACCTGCGCCGAGGCCTGCTGCGACTCCAGGTAGTCGGACAACACCTCCGGCGTGATGTGGCTGTGCTCGGCCAGCACGCCCAGGCGGTCGACCACGCTGCGCAGCTGGCGGATGTTGCCGGGCCAGGCGTGGTTCTGCAGCCGCGCGATGGCGGCGTCGCTGAAGCTCAGGGCACGGGGTTGCAGCGAGGCGAAGTGCCGCACAAGGTCGGGGATGTCGTCTCGGCGCTGGTCCAGGCCGGGCACCTCCAGGATGAACACCGCCAAACGGTAGTACAGGTCCTCGCGGAAGCGCCCTTCGCGCACCAGCGCATCGAGGTCGCGGTGCGATGCGGCTACCACCCGGCCCTGGAAGCGCTTGACCTCGGTGGAGCCCAGCGGCCGGAAGGTGCGCGTCTCCAGCACCCGCAGCAGCTTGGGCTGCAGGTTCAGCGGCAACTCGCCAATCTCGTCCAGAAACAAGGTACCCTGTCCCACGCGCTCGAAGTGGCCGGCATGGGTGGCCACCGCCCCCGTGAACGCCCCCTTGGCGTAGCCGAACAGTTCGGCCTCCACCAGGTGCTCGGGCAACGCGCCACAGTTGATGTCCAGGAAAGGCGCGTGCGGGTCGCGGCCGCGGTGGTGGATGAGCTGGGCCAGCACCTCCTTGCCCGACCCCGTCGGGCCGGAGATCAGCACCGCGCGGTCGGTCAGGGCGACGCGCTCGAGCACGCGCAACAGGTGCAGGAAGGCCGGGGCCTTGCCGACCACCTTGGGTTCGGTCAGGGGCAGGCCGGAGGGTGCGTCGCGCATGGTGCAGGCAGGGGCGCCTGGCAGGCGCGGTTCGAAAGATGACCGATATTACCCTTTGCGACCACTTTGGTGGGAATCGATGGACGGATTCGTCCATGTTTTTGCACCGGACTGAGGTCCGGCACCGCATTCCCCAGGAGCGAGCGGCCTGGCACGCCTGTTGCGTACATCTTGTCCAACATCGACCGACGGTGCCGTCCCCCGCGTCTCGCGCGAACGCGATCGGGAAGGTCCGAACCGGCAAAAAACGGAAGCCTGGGCAGTCTGTCCTGGCACCTGCTCAGGGAACCTCGCGCTGTCGCTCAGGAGCGATGACCATCTGCCACATGCACCAGGCGACACACCACCTCGGCGCGGCAAATCCGTACGCGCTGTCCTCGATCCTTCAGGCCAGCGACCACAGCCCCATCGTCGCCAGCGAAGACATCTGCGATGAACGGGGCACCAAGTTGTGGGCCCGGGACCAGCCGGTCTCCGCGGCCCTGCAGCAGCGCCTGCTGGACCGCAAGTTACGCCAGCCGCTGGAGGCCTGCCTTCGGGCACCGGAGGGGGTCTCCAGCGCGGATCTGGTCCAGACCGTTCGGCGCACCTTCGATGAAACCGGCCCTTTGAGCCTGGCCCTGCGCCCTTGGGCCAGGGAACTGGTGGGCGAAGTCGAGCGGCTGCCACTGCACCCCGTGGCCCAGTTGATGCTGACCGCCATGCGCGGCAGCCAGCCCGCGGCGTTCGATCACGCCATCCAGGCCATGCTGCTGGCCGGTGCGATGTACATGCACGCTGGCAGCGACCGCTATGAGCTTCGCCTGGCCCTGCTGGCCGGCCTGCTGCACGATGTCGGTGAGCTCTACGTCAACCCCGCGCTGCTGGCCGCCGACGCCGAACTCACCCCCGCGGGCTTTCGCCACATCGTGGTCCATCCCCGCATCGGCGAGCTGCTGCTGGCCCGGCTGACCGACCACCCCCGCGAACTCGCCCGCGCCGTCGGCGAGCACCACGAACGCGGCACCGGCATGGGCTACCCGCTGCGCGCGCGCTACCTGTCCTGGCTGGGCTGCCGGCTCAGCGCCGTCGAAACCCTGATGGGCGTGCTGGCCGACCACGCCACCGCCGCACACCCGCACCATGGCGCCGCCTGGGAGCACGGCAGCCTGGCCTTGCGCCTGGTGCCCGGCGAGTTCGACCCGGTGGCCATCGCCTTCGCCAGCCAGGTGGCCCGCCGCGTGCGCAGCCATGCCGGACTGGCTGCGCCCGCGGCGACCGCAGCCCTGGACGGCGCTGCCGTCTGGGAACGCAGCCAGCAGCTGTCGCGCCACATCGAGGCCAGCACCCAGGCGGCCCAGTCGCTGAGTGCGTGCACGCCGCCAGGCCGCGTCCGGGAGTCCGCCACGCTCGCCGCGGAATTGCTCGCCCAACTCGCCCACGCTGGCCGCGAACTCGGTCTGTGGGCCCGCCGCGAACTCCTGGGCGAACAGCTCGGCGAGCTGGACATCGCCAACCGCGAAATCGCTCACCGGGTGCAGGACATCCAGCGCATCTCGACCTGGCTGGACCCGGACATGCACGCCGACGAGGAAGCGGCGTTGGCGCGGCTGTGGGGCCCGCATGCGAGCGCGGAGGCGCACGCCAACACATCCGCAGCCTGGCCGCTCGCAGCCCCCGCCGAAGCCTGCCCTCCTCTGCCGGACCCGGTGGTCGCGTCGGAAGCCGCCCAGGCCGCTGCCTGAGCACGCCGCGGGACTCCCGCCCTGCCGGATCTGCGGCATGCGTCACGGGTTTGCCCGCGGGCCCTTGCGCATACCCCAAAGGGTATGCAAAATGGCTTCTTCCCTGCTGCCGAGGAGAAGCCATGACCCCGTCCCGCCTGCTGCCGATCCTGCTGCTGAGCGCCAGCGCGCTCCACGCCCAGACACCCCCCTCCGGATCCGCGTCGGGGCCCACGCCCATGCCCGCATCGGCGCCCCCATCCGCGGCCACGCCCGTCGGCCAGGCCGCGACGCCGGCCAAGCTCGGCATCGGCCCCACCGAGGCCTACGACATCTCTCGGCTCCCGGACGATGCCTACGGCCGCCTGGCCCGCTACGGCAAGGAGCTCACGGACCGCACCTTCGCGCACATCGGCCCCGAGGTGCGCAACCCCAAGATGCGCTTTGCCGGCAACAACCTGGCCTGCGCGTCCTGCCACGAGGCCTCGGGCACCAAGAAATTCGCCATCCCCTGGGTGGGCGCGCATGCCACCTTCCCGCAATACAGGGGCCGCGAAGACACCGTCAGCACGCTGGAAGATCGGGTGAACGGCTGCATGGAGCGCAGCATGGCGGGCAAGCCCCTGCCGCTGGACAGCCTGGAGATGAAGGCTTTCGTCACGTACATGCACTTCCTCTCGCGTGACATCCCGGTGGGCAGCAAGGTCGAAGGCCAGGGGCTGCCCCCGTTCACCCCGCCCAACCGCCGCGCAGACACCACCGCGGGCAGCCAGGTCTACCAGGCCAAGTGCGTGGCCTGCCACGGCCCCAACGGTGCCGGCGTTCGCGCGGGCGCACCGGGCAGCGCCACCGGCTACGCCATCCCGCCGCTGTGGGGCAAGGACGCCTTCAACCACGGCGCCGGCATGAACCGCATGCTCACCGCCGCGGCCTTCATCAAGGCCAACATGCCCCTGGGCACCACCTACGCGCAACCGCAACTCACGGACGAGGAAGCCTACGACGTCGCTGCCTTCGTGCTGAGCCACGAGCGTCCACTCAAGGCACACACCGAGCGGGACTTCCCCGCGCGCTGGAACAAGCCGGTGGACGCCGCCTTCCCGCCCTATGTGGACGGCGCCTCGGCCGACCAGCACCGCTTCGGCCCCTACCCGCCGCTGCAGGAGAGGATGAAGCAGCTCAAGGACACCCTGATGAAGGGCACCGCCGTCAAGTGAGGGCAGGCGGGACCGCGGCGCAGCGGCTTCCTTGCGCGCGCGCCGCTCCCTCGTCACCCTGAGGCGTCACCAGGGCTCGTTCCAGGGCCGCAGGTCCAGTTCGAAGGTCCAGGCATCGCGCGGCTGCTGGTGCAGGTGCCAGTAGTTCTCGGCGATGTGCTCCGGGTTGAGGATGCCGTCCTGCGCCTTCTGCGCGTACTTCTGCGGGAAGCTGGTGCGGATGAACTCGGTGTCGATGGCACCGTCGACGATCACATGGGCCACGTGGACGTTCTTCGGCCCGAGCTCGCGCGCGGCGCACTGCGCCAGGGCGCGCAAGGCGTGCTTGGCACCGGCAAAGGCCGCGAAATTGGCCGCGCCCCGCATGCCCGCCGTCGCCCCCGTGAGCAGGATGGTGCCGCGCTGACGCGACACCATGCGCCGCGCCACCTCGCGCACATTCAGGAAGGCGGAGAAGCACGCCATCTCCCAGATCTTGAAGTACTTGCGCGCGGTTTCTTCCAGCAGGCTGCAAGGCACGTTCGCGCCGATGTTGAAGACCAGCACCTCGATGGGACCGATGGTCGATTCGATCTGCTCGATCAGCGCCACGACCTCCTCCTCCTGACGCGCATCCGAGGCAAAGGGCACGGCCTCGCCGCCTTGCGCACGGATCTCGTCGACCAGCGGCTGGAGCTTGTCGGCACTGCGCCGGGTGACGCAGGCCACGAAGCCCTCGCGGGCAAAGCGCCTGGCGATCGCGCCGCCGGTGGCGTCCCCCGCACCGATGACCAGTGCCACCTTGCGCGGCCCTGGCGCCGCACCGCCGTCCACACCACCGGCCTGCAGGATGTTGTCTTGAGGCATGCCAATCCTTTGCTGAATGATCATTCAACAAAGGCTAACAGCGAGTCCTGACCGCTGTCAACCGAACGGTCAGACAGCCGAGCAAGCTCAGGCAGGTTTGCGCGCCGCGTCCAGCAGCCGCTCGATGTGCGCGCGATTGGCCTCCAGGATCCGGGTGCGCGCGGCCTCCGACTTCACCGAGCGGGCCAGGACCAGGGCACCCACGCATTGCGACAGCGCGGCCCAGGCCGCGTCCTCGTCACCCAGGGCCTCTTTCCAGTTCGCGTGCATGCGGTTGAGCCCCTCCTCGACCATGCCCCGGACCTGCGGTGCCCCCCGGCCGAGTTCGGCCCCCAGCGCCGGCAGCACGCACCCCGCCTCCGGGTGGCGGACGTGGGAGGCGCTGAGGTACACCTTCAAGCGCTTGCGGAAGGTCTCCAGGTCGTTCTGAGGGCCGGGCCGGAACATGCCGATGCTGTGCTCCAGTTCTTCCTGGATCACCGCCTCCAGCAAAGCCTGCTTGGACGGGAAATGGCTGTAGAACGCACCGGGCGTCATGCCGATGGCGGACATCAGCGCCTCCACGCCGGTGGTGTCGAAGCCCCCCTTCTTGACCAGGGCGCGGCTGCTGTCGAGCAGCTTGCGACGCGTTTCTTCCTTGTGGGTTTTCGAGTAGCGCATGGGACACCTCTTGACAGTCCCTGGAGGCTAGCATAGCCTTCATTTACTGAATGAACATTCAACAAAGAGGATGACATGAGCACGAAAACCGTCGAGTTCTTCTTCGATGTCGGCAGCCCCGCCACCTACCTGGCCTGGACCCAGTTGCCCAGGCTGTGCCAGGAGACGGGCGCGCAACTTGTCTGGCGCCCGATGCTGCTGGGCGGCGTCTTCAAGGACACGGGCAACGCGTCGCCAGCCATGGTGCCGGCCAAGGGCGCCTACATGCTGCAGGATTTGGCGCGCCACGCTCGGCGCTACGGCGTCAGCTTCCAGCCCAACCCCCACTTCCCCATCAACACGCTGCTGTTGATGCGCGCCATCACCGGCGTCCAGTTGCGCGAGCCGGAGCGTTTCCAGGACCTGGTCGGCCTGGTCTTCCAGGCCCTGTGGGTGCAGGGGCTCAACCTCAACGACCCGGCGGTGCTGGCCCGCGCGCTCAGCCAGGGTGGTTTTTCGCCGGAAGCGTTGCTGGCCCTCTCGCAAGACCCCCAGGCCAAGGACGCCCTGAAGGCCAACACCGAGGAGGCCGTGCGCCGCGGCGTGTTCGGTGCGCCCACCTGCTTCGTGGGCCAGGAGATGTTCTTCGGCCAGGACAGGCTCGACTTCGTGCGCGAGGCGCTGCT
Organism: Pseudomonadota bacterium; assembly: GCA_022566735.1. GTDB lineage: Bacteria > Pseudomonadota > Gammaproteobacteria > Burkholderiales > Burkholderiaceae_C > Aquabacterium. The sequence continues at coordinate 21,434 of JADFIG010000022.1, read as the reverse complement.
GGCCCGCACCTGACACATCCGCCCCCCTAGTTCGCACTTTGACAAATCCTTGGCGCGAACCTATCGTGCTTTTCGCATGGTGGCATGCGTGCAGCCCTGCTCTCTGATCAGCCAAGGAGAAACCATGTCGAAGACTGTTTTCGAGCGTGTCGCTCTGGCACGCAAGGCGCTTGTGCTTGGCACCGCCTTCTGCGCGCCCGGCGCGGCTTTGCTGGTGCCCTGCGCAGTGCGGGCGGCCACGGATGACACGACCACAACGTCCATCCAGCGAGGCCCGGAAGCGGAGCGGGCCCTCAAGACGCCCGAGCCCTCCTACGAGACCCGCGAAGAGCGCTTGAAGGCCAAGCCCCTGGACTGGAAAACGACCGCCGGCAAACCGACGAAGCCGCGCAAGCCCACCGTCGCCGAAACGGCCGTGATGCGCAAGGCCAAACCCGGCTCCACGGAGGAAGGCAAGCCCCACCCCAACGCCGATGCAGAGGCCCGAAAGCTCCATCCGGAAGAATGGAAGTAGTCCCCTGACCACCCCGTCAACGCAAGGAGGCTCAAATGACCACCCGATTCTCTGTCTTGTCGCGCTTGTTGTGGGTCTTGGCCGTGGTGATGGCCGGGCTGGGCCCCGTCTTGACGGCCCAAGCCCAGACGGACATCTACACGCAGTACCAGGAAACGGGCAACCCCCACGCGCCCGCGGCGATCGGCAAGTTGTTCACCAACGGCGGCTACTGCTCGGCCTCGGTCATCAGCGGCAACAACATCATCGTGACGGCCGCCCACTGCTGCTGGGACCGCGCCAAAAAAAGCTGGATCGGCGGTTGGTCGTTCGCACCTGGCTACAACAACGGCAACGCGCCTTATGGCGTCTTCAAATGGGCCCAGGCGCGGGTGCTCAACAGCTGGATCAACAACGGTGACGTGGCCTCCGACGTGTGCGTGATCTCGCTGCAGAACGACGCCTCCGGCCACGGTGTGAGCCATTACACCGGTTGGCTGGGGCGGTCGTGGAACTATGGGAGCGCGCTGAGCATGCACTCTCTCGGCTATCCGGGGAACATCGGTGGCGGCAACACGCTTCAGCTGTGCGCTTCGGAGAGCTTCAGCCCCAGCGCAGGGTGCGGTGGAACGGGTGTGCTGAATGCGGGGTGCTCCATGACCTACGGGTCCAGCGGCGGCCCCTGGATCCGCGACTACCGGACGGGCAACCATGTGAACTCGGTCGTCCACGGCTACGACAGTGCCTCTTGCACAGGCACCTTCGGTCAGACCTACAACGGCGCGCGCTTCACCAGCAGCAACATCGTGGCCTTGTGCAATGCGCAGGGTTGCTAGGGGCTGATCCGACAGCAGGCGTCCTTCGTCAAAACCGCACCCGAAACAGGGAACTTTTCGGACTTAGCACTCTCTCAGAGGGAGTGCTAATATGTTTGGGAAGGACCCTGAAAGGAGCCCCTTGATGAACATGACGACCGCCCTTGCCGCCCGTGACCCGTGGAGTGTGGTGCCCTCGCTGGGCAATCTGGACGCGTACATCCGCTCGGTCCAGGCCATCCCCATGCTGGAGCATGCGGAGGAGCAGGCCCTGGCCCGCCAGTTGCGCGACCAGAACGACCTCCAGGCCGCCTCGCGCCTGGTGATGTCGCACCTGCGCCTGGTGGTGTCGATCTCCCGCCAGTACCTGGGCTACGGCCTGCCGCAAGGTGACCTGATCCAGGAAGGCAACGTCGGCCTGATGAAAGCCGTCAAGCGCTTCGACCCGGACCAGGGCGTGCGCCTGGTGAGCTACGCCATGCACTGGATCAAGGCCGAGATCCACGAGTACATCCTCAAGAACTGGCGCATGGTCAAGGTGGCCACCACCAAGGCCCAGCGCAAGCTCTTCTTCAACCTGCGCTCGCTCAAGCACCAGTACAAGGGCGAGGCCGCCGAGGCCCATGACGCCCGCCTGGGCCGTGCCGGCCTGAGCGAAGCGGACATCCACCGCGTGGCCGCCGAGTTGAACGTGCGCCCGGAAGACGTCATCGAGATGGAAACCCGCATGGCCGGCGGTGACGTCGCCCTGGAAGCGCCGTCGGACGACGACCACGAGGTCAGCGTCGCCCCGGTGGCCTTCCTGGCCGACGAGCAGCACGAGCCGACCCGCATGATCGAGGCCAGCCACCGCGACTGGCTGGCCACCGACGGCATCCGCCAGGCCCTCGACAGCCTGGACGAGCGCAGCCGCCGCATCGTCGAGGAGCGCTGGCTGAAGGTCAACGACGATGGCTCGGGCGGCATGACCCTGCACGACCTGGCCGCGGTCTACGGTGTCAGCGCCGAACGCATCCGCCAGATCGAGGCTGCTGCCATGAAGAAGATGCGCAAGGCCCTGACCGAAACCGCCTGATCGGCGTCGCCATCCTTCGCGAACGCCCGCACCAGCGCCCCCACATGCACACCGCCCCGGCTCAGGCCGCGGCGGTGTTTTTCATGCGCCCCGCAAACGCGTGAGCAACTGGGCCGTGGCGGCGTCCAGGCCGGCCACATCGCCGCTGTCCAGCCTGGGCAGCAGGTCCTGGCACAAGGCCTTGCCCAGCTCGACACCCCACTGGTCGAAGGAGTTGATGCCCCAGATGGCCCCGCTGACGAAGGTGCGGTGCTCGAACAGGGCCACCAGCGCGCCCAGGGAGCGTGGCGTCAGCGCGTCCAGCAGCAAGGTCAGGCTGGGCCGGTTGCCCGGGAAGGTGCGGTGGCGGGCGATGACCTCGCGCGGCACGTCGGGCGCGGCCGTCGGCGCGGTTTCGCCCAGCGCGTCCTCGCAAGCCTTGCCCCACATCAGCGCCTGCGCCTGGGCCAGGCCGTTGGCCAGCAGCATGCGGTGCTGCTCGGCCAGCGAAGCGCGCAGGGCCGGCGACATGGCCTCGGCGTCCCGGTAGGTCGGCTGGCGCACCAGGACGAACTCCACCGGCACCACGTCGCTGCCCTGGTGGAGCATCTGGAAGAAGGCATGCTGGCCATTGGTGCCGGGCTCGCCCCACAGCACGTCGCTGGTGGCGTAGGGCAAGGGCTGGCCGTCGACGTCCACGCCCTTGCCATTGCTCTCCATGACGAGCTGCTGCAGGTAGGCCGGCAGGCGCCGCAGGTTCTGGCTGTAGGGCGCCAGGCAACGGCTGCGGTAGCCCATGAAGTTGCGCTGCCACACGTCCAGCAAGCCCAGCCACATCGGCAGGTTGTCCTCCAGCGGCGCCTGGGCGAAGTGCCCGTCCATGGCGTGGGCGCCAGCCAGCAACTCGCGGAAGGCCGCCTCGCCGATCGCCAGCGCGATGGGCAGGCCGATGGCCGACCACATCGAAAAGCGACCGCCCACCCAGTCCCAGAAACCGAAGGTCGTCGTCACGCCAAACGCGGCCGCGCCCTGCACCTGCGTGGTCGTGCCCACGAAGTGGCGGGCCACGTCGGTGCCGCCCTGGTCGCAGAACCACTGGCGGGCCGTGCGGGCGTTGGCCAGGGTTTCCTGCGTGGTGAAGGTCTTGGAGGCGATGACGAACAGCGTGTGCTGCGCCTGCAGGCGCGGCAGCAGCGCCGCCAGGTCCTGGCCATCGACGTTGGAGATGAAATGCAGGCGCAGCTCCGGGTGCACCCAGGCGTCGAGCGCGGCCACCACCATCTGCGGGCCCAGGTCGGAGCCCCCGATGCCGATGTGGACGACGTCGTGGATGTCCCCGGGCTGCGCGCCACCGGCGCGGGCACGCACGCTTTCGGCAAAGGCCAGCATGCGGTCCAACTCAGCGTGGACCTGCTCGCCGATGTGGGTGCCGAACGCCCCCGAGCCCTTTGGCGCGCGCAGGGCCGTGTGCAGGGCGGCGCGGCCTTCCGTGGCGTTGACGATGTCGCCGCGCAGCAGCGCATCGCGGCGGGCTTCCAGGCCGCACTCGCGGGCCAGGTCGAGCAGGTGGCGGCGTGTGGCCACGTCCCAGTGGGCGCGCGACAGGTCGGCCCAGACCTCGGGGGCCTGCACGCTCAGGCGGCGGGCGCGCTCGGGGTTGTCGGCAAAGAGCTGGCGCAGGTCCAGCGCGTGGCCATGGGCCTCGGCGTGGCCCTGCAGTGCCGACCAGGCCACCGTGCGGTCGGCCCGGGGCCAGGCGGTCGCTGCTGCTGCCGTCATCTTCAAGGCCGCGGGCATGGGCGCATTCATGGGCACAGGTGGCTCAAGCCGACGCCGCAGCGCCGGGCGGGGTGCGGAGCTGCGCGTCGATCAGCGCATCCAGCCTGACCGCATCGGCCGCGAACAGGCGGATGCCCTCGGCCAGCTTCTCGGTGGCCATGGCGTCCTCGTTGAGCTGGTAGCGGAAGTCGGCTTCGCTCAACGGGGCTTCGGGCGCCTCCGTCGAGCTCGGCGGCGTCAGCAGGCGCGGCACCGCGGCGTCGGCGGCCTGCAGCTGTCCCAGCAGCTCGGGGCTGATGGTCAGCAGGTCGCAGCCCGCCAGGGCGATGATCTGGCCCACGTTGCGGAAGCTGGCGCCCATCACCTCGGTGCGGATGCCATGCTGCTTGTAGTGGTTCCAGATGCGGGTGACGGACTGCACGCCCGGGTCGTTCACGCCGGCACGCGCGGCCTCGTCCCACTGGGCGCCCGCGGCCTTCTTGTGCCAGTCGTAGATGCGGCCCACGAAGGGCGAGATGAGCTGCACGCCGGCATCGGCGCAGGCACGGGCCTGGGCGAAGGCGAACAGCAGGGTCAGGTTGCAGTGGATGCCCTCGGCCTCCAGCACCCGCGCGGCCTGGATGCCTTCCCAGGTCGCGGCCACCTTGATGAGCACGCGCGAACGCGGCACGCCGGCGGCTTCGTACAAGGCCATGATGCGGCGCGCACGGGCCAGCGTGGCGGCGGTGTCGAAGCTCAGGCGGGCGTCGACCTCGGTCGAGACACGGCCGGGCACGACCTTGAGGATCTCCAGGCCGAAGCGCACCAGCACCTGGTCGACGATGTCGGCGTGCGCCGCGCCGCGGTGGGCGGCCACGGTGTCAGCCAGCAAGGGCGCGTACTCGGGCTTTTGCACCGCCTTGAGGATGAGCGAGGGGTTGGTGGTGGCGTCCTGCGGGGTGAACTGGGCCATCTGGCGGAAGTCACCGGTGTCGGCCACCACGGTGGTGCAGGCCTTGAGCTGCTCAAGTTGGGACGTCATGTCTTGAAAAAACGGTTTGATCTGCAGATTTTGGATCCAAAACGATGACAAAGTGTTGGGCATCGATCCGAATCTCGGCCTCGCGGCACCCCTGCGCCCATGTCTTTTGACCTCGTTCTCTTCGGTGGCACCGGCGACCTCACCTGGCGCAAGCTCATGCCCGCCCTCTTCCAGGCCTGGCGCCACGGCAAATTGCCCACGGGCGGCCGCATCCTGGCCGTGGCCCGCGACGACCGCGACGACGCCGGCTACCGCGACTGGCTGCACGAGCGCCTGCAGGCCGCCGAAAGCGCCAAACGCCCGACCGAAGAGGAATACGCCCAGTTCGCGCAACGCGTGCACTACCTGCGCATGGACCTGTCGCAGGCCGGTGACTACGCCCAGTTGCAGGACTGGCTGGCCAGGCGCCCCGGCGGCGAGGCCGACACGGTGGTCATGTACCTGGCGACCAGCCCGCACCTCTTCCCGGTGATCTGCGAGCAACTGGGCGCCAGCGGCCTCAACCACGGGCGCGTGCGGGTGGTGCTGGAAAAGCCGCTGGGCCACGACCTGGCCTCCGCACAGGCCATCAACCGCGCGGTGGGCGCCGTCTTCAGCGAACGCCAGGCCCTGCGCATCGACCACTACCTGGGCAAGCCCTCGGTGCAGAACCTGATGGCGCTGCGCTTCGGCAACGCCTTGTTCGAGCCGCTGTGGCGCCGCGAAAGCATCGCCCACATCCAGATCACGCTGGCCGAATGCCTGGGCGTGGGCACGCGCGGCGACTTCTACGACCGCACCGGCGCCCTGCGCGACATGGTGCAGAACCACGCGCTGCAGTTGCTGACCATGATCGCCATGGAGCCCCCGTCCAGCGCCGATGCCGACGCCATCCGCGACGAGAAGCTCAAGGTGCTGCGCTCGCTCAAGCCCTTCGATGCCGCCTCGGTGGCGCGCGACGTGGTGCGCGGCCAGTACCGCGCCGGCACCGTGCAGGGCGCGGCCGTCAGGGGCTACCTGGAGGAAGACAAGGTGCCCGCCGGCAGCCAGACCGAAACCTTCGTGGCCCTGCGCTGCGAGGTGCAGAACTGGCGCTGGGCCGGCGTGCCCTTCTACCTGCGCACCGGCAAGCGCATGAGCAGCTACCACGCGGAAATCGTGGTGAGCTTTCGCCCGACGCCGCACAGCATCTTCCCCGGCTCGCAGCAGCCCAACCAACTGGTGATCAGGCTGCAGCCGGAAGATGGCCTGGAGCTGCGCCTGATGGCCGCGCAAGGTGGGCTCAATGCGGCCGGCATGGGCGCGGTGCAGGAGGCGCTCACGCCCGTCTCACTGGACCTGGACTTCCACAAGGCCTTCGCCAGCGAGCGCGTGGGCGCTTACGAACGCATGCTGCTGGACGCCCTGGCCGGCCGCCTCAACCTGTTCGTGCGCTCCGACGAGCAGGAGCAGGCCTGGCGCTGGGTGGAGCCCATCCTGGACGCCTGGCGCCAAGACCCCACCGGGCCGCGTCCGTATGCGGCAGGCACCTGGGGCCCGGCCGCGGCCAGCGCCCTGGTGGCGCGCGACGGCTTTGCCTGGTCGGAAGAAGGCTGAGGCGCAGGCCTGCGCCCCTGTCAGGCCGACTGCAGCAGCCCGTCCACGCCGTAGAGGCGGGCCAGTTCGGTGAGCTTGGGCGGCAGCGACTGCACCGAGAACGCCCGGCCCTGTGCACGGGCCATGCGCTGGCACTCCAGCAACACGGCCAGGGCGCTGGAGTCGAACTGGCGCAGGTCCGAACCATCGACCGTCAGCATGGCCGCCCGCGAACTGCCCTGGGCCGCGGCCTGGCTCAGCGTCTGCCTGAACAGGCTGAGGACGTGGGGCACCTCGGCGTGGGTGATGACCGACGGCAGCAGCAGCATCAGCCGGCCACCTTCTTGGCGGCGAGCTGCTTGTTGCGCTCGACCAGCTTGGCGATCAGGCCGTCGATGCCCGAGGCGGTGACTTCCTGGGCGAAGCTGCTCTGGTAGGTCTGCACCAGCCAGGCGCCCAGCACGTTGACGTCGTAGATCTTCCAGCCCTCGTCGGTCTTTTCCATGCGGTAGTCGAGCTGGATGGTCTCGCCCTTGTTGCGCACCAGGGTGCGCACCACCACCTCGGTGTCGTCCGGGCGGTTGCGCATGGGCTTGTACTCGATGGTCTGGTCCTTGATCTGGGCCGCGGCACCGGCGTAGGTGTAGACCAGCAGGTTCTTGAACTCTTCCTGCAGGCGCTTTTGCTGCTCGGGCGTGGCCTGGCGCCAGTTGCGGCCGACCGCCGACGCCGTCATGCGCCGCAGGTTGACGTGCGGCATGATCTTGCTGTCGACCAGGGCCTGGACGCGACGCAGGTCGCCCTGCTGGATGCCCTTGTCGGACTTGACGAAGGCGAACACGTCATCGGTGATGGCCTTGATGAAGGCGTCGGGGGCCTGGGCCGTGGCGACCTCGGCAGCAGCGGCGCTCGGGGCCGACAGGGCCGTCAGCGGCAGGGCCACACCGACGCTGAGGGCGGCGGCCAGCACGGTCTGCTGCAGGATGTGTCGGGGGGTGTGCATGAGGTGCTCCTTGAGACTTCCAAAAGCGGGTCACGCCGATGTCAACGCGGCAAGCAGCCGGATGGCCGACAGCGGGCCAGGACGGGTGCCGGGGCGCTTGCAGAAACGTGAACCCGGGCCACAGTATGCCGCGCCCGGCCCGGCTTTGCTGCGCTGCCGCAAGCGGCCCTGAGCCTGACCCGGAGGTTCATCGGGGTGCCGACGCCGCCGGTGTGGCGGGGGGTGTGGCGGGGGGTGTGGCGGATGCGGGCGCGGAGGGTGTGCTGACGGGGGCGCTGCCCGCGGTGGCGGCCGGCAGGGCCCGGGGTTCGGGCTTGTCCGGGTCTGCCGCGGCGTCATCGGGCGCCTCGTCCTCGGGCTCAGGCTCCTCGGGCGGGTCGCCTTCGTAGATCAGGTTCTGGCGGCGCTGCAGGTAGGCGTCGCGGGTGAAGGCGTATTTGTCCAGCGCCACGTCGTCCACCAGGCCCGAGGCCTTGAGCAACTCGGCGCGCAGGCTGATCACCTGCAGGGACGAGGCGGCGATCGCGTCGGTGTCGGTGTGCGTGAGCGTGGCGGCAGAGAAATACAGGTCACCGGGGATGCCCAGGGAGTCGCGCACCGTCGAGGGGCCCAGCACGGGCCACACGATGTAGGCGCCGGGCTTGACGCCCCACACGCCCAGGGTCTGGCCGAAGTCCTCGTTGGGGCGGTCCAGCCGCATGGGCGTGCCCCAGTCCACGATGCCGGCGATGCCCAGCGTGGTGTTGACCAGCACGCGCATTGAGCTCAGCGAACCATCGGCAAAGCGGCCCTGCAGGAACAGGTTGACCGTGGACCAGACGTCGCGGATGTTGTTGAAGACGTTGCGCACGCTGGTGCGCACCGGCTCGGGCGCGACGGCGTTGTAGCCGCGTGCCACGGGCTGCAGCACGTTGGCGTCCAGCGTGTCATTGAAGGCAAAAACCTGGCGGTTCCAGGACTCCAGCGGGTCCGGATCCTGGCGTGTGGCGCAGCCCTGCAGGCCGCTGGCCAGCACCACGGCCGCAGCCAGCACGGCAGCACGGCGGCGCTTCGACTGCAAGCCGACGGTGTTCATTTGGCGCTCCCTTTGGCCCCATTGTCATCGGCGGCCTTGCTGAAGAGGAACTGCGAAATGAGGTTTTCGAGAACGATGGCCGATTGCGTCGACTTGATGCTGTCGCCCTGGGCCAGGTGGGTTTCGCCAAAGCCCGGCTCCAGGCCGATGTACTGCTCGCCCAGCAGGCCCGACGTCAGGATCTTGGCCGAGGTGTCCTTGGGGAAGACCACGCCCTTGTTGAGGTTCAGCTCGACCTGGGCCTGGTAGCCCTGGGTGTCGAAGGTGATGCTGCCCACGCGCCCCACCACCACGCCGGCGCTGCGCACCGCCGCCTTGGGCTTGAGCCCGCCGATGTTGTCGAAGCGGGCGGTGACGGTGTAGCCCTGCTCGAAGTTGAGCGTCAGCAGGTTGCCGGCCTTGAGGGCCAGGAACAGGATGGCTGCAGCGCCCAGCAGCACGAACAGGCCCACCCAGACGTCATGTTTCCATTTTTGCATCGTTGTTTTCTTCCTTCCTGGCCACGTCTCAGATGGAGAACATCATGGCCGTCAGCACGAAATCCAGGCCGAGCACGGCCAGCGAAGCCATCACCACCGTGCGTGTGGTGGCCAGCGAAACGCCTTCCGGCGTGGGTTGGCATTCAAAGCCCTGCAGCAGGGCGACGAAGGTGACCGTCAAGCCGAACACCAGGCTCTTGAGCATGCCGTTGCCGACGTCGGCGAAGACTTCCACGCCGCCTTGCATCTGCGACCAGAAAGCGCCGGGGTCCACCCCGATCATGACCACGCCGACCAGCCAGCCACCCATCACGCCCACCGCCGAGAACACCGCCGCCAGCAGCGGCATGGCGATCACGCCGCCCCAGAAGCGTGGCGCCAGCACACGGGCCACCGGGTCCACGCCCATCATCTCCATGGCGGCGAGTTGCTCGCCCGCCTTCATCAGGCCGATGCCGGCGGTCAGGGCCGTGCCGGCGCGTCCGGCAAACAGCAGCGCCGCCACCACGGGGCCGAGTTCGCGCACCAGCGACAGCGCGACCATCAGGCCCAGGGCCTCGCTGGAGCCATAGCGCTGCAGGATGTAGTAGCCCTGCAGGCCCAGCACGAAGCCGACGAACAGGCCGGACACCATGATGATGGCCAGGGAGTAGTTGCCCAGGAAGAAGACCTGCTCGGTCAACAGGCGGGGCCGCCGCAAGGTGCTGCCCAGCAGGCTCAGCATCTTGAGGAACAGGCGCGCGCCATAGCCCATGTCGGCCAGCTTGCTGCGCACGGCAAAGCCGATGTGGGCGGGGTGCAGCCAGCGCATCATCCGCGCACTCCGAAATCGTGTCCGGCGTCTGCGGCCGGGTGGTGGAAGCGCACCGGGCCGTCGGGCTCGGCGTGCACGAACTGCCTGACCAGCGGGTCCTCGCTGGCGCTCATCTCGGCCGGCGTGCCCTGGGCGATGATGCGGCCGTTGGCCACCAGCACGACGTGGTCGGCGATGACGAAGGTCTCATGGACATCGTGGGAGACGAGCACCGTGGTCAGGCCCATGGTGTCGTTGAGCTCGCGGATGAGCCGCGCGGCCACGCCCATGGAGATGGGATCCAGGCCGGCGAAGGGTTCGTCGTAGAGCATGAGTTCGGGGTCCAGCGCCATGGCACGGGCCAGGGCCACGCGCCGCGCCATGCCGCCGGAGACCTGGCTGGGCATGAGGTCGCGCGCACCGCGCAGGCCCACCGCGTTGAGCTTCATGAGCACCAGGTCGCGCAGGATGGCTTCGGGCAGGCGGGTGTGCTCGCGCAGCGGGAAGGCGACGTTCTCGAACACCGTGAGGTCGGTGAACAGCGCGCCCTGCTGGAACAGCATGCCCATGCGCCGGCGCAGGGCCATCAGGCCATTGGCATCCAGGTTGGCGATGTCCTGCCCGTCGATCAGCACCTGGCCCTTCATGGGCTGGATCTGGCGGCCAATCAGGCGCAGCACCGTGGTCTTGCCGCCGCCGGAGGTGCCCATGAGGGCCACCACCTTGCCGCGGGGCACGACCAGGTTGATGTCTTCCAGGATGACGCGCTGACCGTAGCCACAGGTCACCGAACGCAGTTCGATGAAGGGGCGGCTGGCGTCGGCCAGGGTGTCGGAAGTCGCAATGACGGGAGGTGACATGACCAAGAAAAAAGAGCCGGTGACATCACCGGCTCCTTGATCATAGGGGATTCACCGAGTCGCTGCCCGTCCACCGCGGGGTGGACGCAACAAACGTGGGGGCGCCCCGGCGCAGCGCTCAGCGCGGCAGCGTGGTCGAACCCATCAGGAAGGCATCGACCTCGCGGGCAGCCTGGCGGCCTTCGCGGATGGCCCACACCACCAGGGACTGGCCACGGCGCACGTCACCAGCGGCGAAGACCTTGGCGACGTTGGTCTTGTAGCCGGTGTCGGCGTCGGTGGAAGCCTTGGCGTTGCCGCGGGCGTCCTTGTCCACGCCGAAGCCGTTGAGCAGGGTGTCCACCGGGTTGGTGAAGCCCATGGCCAGCAGCACCAGGTCGGCCTTGAGGGTCTGCTCGGAGCCGGCGACTTCTTCGAACTTGCCGTTCTTGAACTCGACGCGCACGGTCTTCACGCCGGTGACCTTGCCACCTTCGCCGATGAATTCCTTGGTGGCGATGGCGAACTCGCGCTCGCAACCCTCTTCGTGGCTGGACGAGGTGCGCAGCTTGATCGGCCAGTAGGGCCAGGTCAGCTCCTTGTTTTCCTGCTCGGGCGGCTGGGGCATCAGCTCGAACTGGATCACGCTCTTGGCGCCGTGGCGGTTGGAGGTGCCCACGCAGTCGGAGCCGGTGTCGCCGCCACCGATCACGATGACGTTCTTACCGGAGGCCATGATCTGGTCCTTGACCTTGCCGCCCGCATTGACGCGGTTCTGCTGGGGCAGGAACTCCATGGCGAAGTGGATGCCGGCCAGCTCGCGGCCGGGCACGGGGAGGTCACGCGACTGCTCGGCGCCACCGGCCAGGACCACGGCGTCGAAGTCCTTGTTCAGTTGCTCGGGGGTGACGGTGTCCTTGGCCCAGTTGGTGACCTTGGCACCGGCGCCCGCCTTGGGCATGTCGCCGACGATGGTGTTGGTCTTGAAGACCACGCCCTCGGCTTCCATCTGCTTGACGCGGCGGTCGATGTGCGACTTGTCGAACTTGAAGTCGGGGATGCCGAAGCGCAGCAGGCCGCCGATGGTGTCGTTCTTTTCGAAGACGGTCACGGCGTGTCCGGCACGGGCCAGCTGCTGGGCCGCGGCCATGCCGGCGGGGCCGGAGCCCACGACGGCGACCTTCTTGCCGGTCTTGACCTTGGCGGGCTGGGGCTGGACCCAACCCTCGGCCCAGGCGCGGTCGATGATCGAATGTTCGATCGACTTGATGCCCACGGCGTCGTTGTTGATGTTGAGCACGCAGGCGGCTTCGCAGGGCGCCGGGCAGACGCGGCCGGTGAAGTCGGGGAAGTTGTTGGTCGAGTGCAGGACCTCGATCGCGTTCTTCCAGTCGCCCTGGTACACCAGGTCGTTGAAGTCCGGGATGATGTTGTTGACCGGGCAGCCGTTGTTGCAGAACGGCGTGCCGCAGTCCATGCAGCGCGCACCCTGGACCTTCGCCTCTTCGGTGGTCAGACCGATGACGAATTCCTTGTAGTTCTTGACGCGCTTCTCGACGGGCTCGTAGCCCTCTTCCAGGCGCTCAAATTCCAGAAAGCCAGTGACTTTTCCCATTTCAAACTCCTAACGCGCTGTATCAGGCCTTGGCCTTGGTGGCGGACTTGGCCTTGGCAACAGCGGCCGTGGCTTCTTGCTTGGCACCCATCTCAGAGAGGGCGCGGCGGTACTCGTGCGGGAAGACCTTGACGAACTTGGGCAGGTTGGCAGCCCAGTTGTCCAGGATCTCGCGGGCACGCAGCGAGCCGGTCCAGCGGTGGTGGTCTTCGACCAGCTTCTTGAGCAGGGCCTCGTCGGCCTGGCCCTTGTGCATGGGGATGCCGGCGTCGGCCTGCTCGGCAGCGGGCAGCACCTTCTCCAGCGAGACCTGGGCGGTGTTGACGCGCTTGGCGAACTGGCCATCTTCGTCGAACACGTAAGCCAGACCACCGGACATGCCGGCAGCGAAGTTGCGACCGGTGCGCCCCAGGACGACGACGGTGCCGCCGGTCATGTATTCGCAACCATGGTCACCCGTGCCTTCGACCACCGCGGTGGCGCCGGACAGGCGCACGCCGAAGCGCTCGCCGCCCACGCCGCGGAAGAAGGCCTCACCCTCGGTGGCACCGTACAGCACGGTGTTGCCGACGATGATGTTGTCGGTGGCGTTGCCACGGAAATCGATGCTCGGACGCACGACCACGCGGCCACCCGACAGGCCCTTGCCGGTGTAGTCGTTGGCTTCACCGATCAGGTACAGGGTGATGCCCTTGGCCAGGAAGGCGCCGAAGGACTGGCCGCCCGTGCCCTCCATCTGGATGAACACGGTCTGGTCGGGCAGGCCGTCCGGGTGGTGCTTGATCAGCTCGCCCGACAGCATGGCGCCGACGGTGCGGTTGACGTTGCGGGCCTGCTCCATGAACTGGACCTTCTCGCCGCGCTGGATGGCGGGCTGGGCCTTCTCGATGAGGCGCAGGTCCAGGGCCTTGTCCAGGCCGTGGTCTTGCGTGCTGGTGTGCAGGCGGGGCACGTCGGCGGGCACCGGGGGCAGCGCGAAGACGCGACCGAAGTCCAGGCCCTTGGCCTTCCAGTGCTCGATGCCCTTCTTGGTGTCGAGCAGGTCGGCACGGCCGATCAGGTCGTCGAACTTCCTGATGCCCAGCTGGGCCATGATCTGGCGGGCTTCTTCGGCAACGAAGAAGAAGTAGTTCACGACGTGCTCGGGCTTGCCGGAGAACTTCTTGCGCAGCACCGGGTCTTGCGTGGCCACGCCCACCGGGCAGGTGTTCAGGTGGCACTTGCGCATCATGATGCAGCCCTCGACCACCAGCGGTGCGGTGGCGAAGCCGAACTCGTCGGCACCCAGCAAGGCACCGATGACCACGTCACGGCCGGTCTTCATCTGGCCGTCGGTCTGCACGCGCACGCGGCCGCGCAGGCGGTTGAGCACCAGGGTCTGCTGGGTTTCGGCCAGGCCGAGTTCCCACGGCGTGCCGCAGTGCTTGATGGACGACCAGGGCGATGCGCCCGTGCCACCGTCGTGACCGGCGATCACGATGTGGTCGGCCTTGGCCTTGGCCACACCGGCCGCCACCGTGCCCACGCCGACTTCCGACACCAGCTTGACCGACACGTCGGCCTTGGGGTTGACGTTCTTGAGGTCGTGGATGAGCTGAGCCAGGTCTTCGATCGAGTAGATGTCGTGGTGCGGCGGGGGCGAGATCAGGCCCACGCCCGGCACGGAGTGACGCAGCTTGCCGATGTACTCGGAGACCTTGCCGCCAGGCAGCTGGCCGCCTTCGCCGGGCTTGGCGCCCTGGGCCATCTTGATCTGGATCTGGTCGGCCGACACCAGGTACTCGGTGGTCACGCCAAAGCGGCCGGAAGCCACCTGCTTGATCTTCGAGCGCAGGCTGTCGCCTTCCTGCATCTCGTAATCGGCCTCGATGCGCGAGGCGCCGATCACGTCGGACACCTTGGTGCCCTGGACGATCTTGATGCCCTTGAGCTCGTTGCGATAACGGTTCTCGTCTTCGCCGCCTTCGCCGGTGTTCGACTTGCCGCCGATGCGGTTCATGGCCAGGGCGAGCGTGCTGTGGGCTTCGGTGGAGATCGAGCCCAGCGACATGGCGCCGGTGGCGAAACGCTTGACGATCTCGGCCGCCGGTTCAACCTCTTCCACCGGGATGGCCTTGGCGGGATCGATCTTGAACTCGAACAGGCCGCGCAGGGTCAGGTGGCGCTTGCTCTGGTCGTTGATGATCTGGGCGTATTCCTTGTAGGTGTCGAACTTGTCGGCACGGGTGGCGTGCTGCAGCTTGGCGATGGCATCGGGCGTCCACATGTGCTCTTCGCCACGGGTGCGCCAGGCGTACTCGCCGCCGGCGTCCAGCATGTTGGCCAGCACGGGGTCGTCACCGAAGGCCGCCTTGTGGTTGCGGATGGCTTCTTCGGCCACTTCGAACACGCCGATGCCGCCGACCTGCGTGGGGGTGCCACGGAAGTACTTGTCGATCAGCGGCTTGTTCAGGCCGATGGCCTCGAACAGCTGGGCGCCGCAGTAGGACATGTAGGTGGACACGCCCATCTTCGACATGATCTTGGACAGGCCCTTGCCGATCGCCTTGATGTAGTTGTAGATGGCCTTGTCGGCGGACAGCTCGCCCGGCAGGTCCCGGGCCATGCCGGCCAGGGTTTCCATCGCCAGGTAGGGGTGGACGGCTTCGGCGCCATAGCCGGCCAGCACGGCGAAGTGGTGCACTTCGCGGGCCGTGCCGGTTTCCACGACCAGACCGGCCGAGGTGCGCAGGCCCTTGCGGACCAGGTGGTGGTGGATGGCCGACAGGGCCAGCAGCGCGGGGATGGCGATGTTGGCGCGGTCCATCTTGCGATCGGTGATGATCAGGATGTTGTGACCGCTCTGGATGGCTTCCACGGCCTCCGCGCACAGCGACGCCAGGCGGGCTTCGACGCCCTCATGGCCCCACTGGGCGGGGTAGGTGATGTCGACTTCGTAGGGCTTGAACTTGCCGCCGGTGTGCTTTTCGATGTTGCGCAGGCGGGCCATGCCGTCGAAGTCCAGCACGGGCTGGGAGACTTCGAGGCGCATCGGCGGGTTCACCGCGTTGATGTCGAGCAGGTTGGGCTTGGGGCCGATGAAGGACACCAGCGACATCACCACGGCCTCGCGGATGGGGTCGATGGGCGGGTTGGTGACCTGGGCGAACAGCTGCTTGAAGTAGTTGTACAGCGGCTTGTTCTTGTCCGACAGCACGGCCAGGGGCGAGTCGTTGCCCATGGAGCCGGTGGCTTCCTCACCGTTGGTGGCCATCGGGGCCATCAGGAACTTGATGTCTTCCTGGGTGAAGCCGAAGGCCTGCTGGCGGTCCAGCAGCGACTCACCGAACTCGCCGGCCACGCCGTTGCCTTCGATGGTGTCGAGCTTGATGCGGACGTTCTCGATCCACTGGCGGTAGGGCTTGGCCGAGGCGTACTGGGCCTTGAGCTCCTCGTCGTCGATGATGCGGCCTTGCTCGAAGTCGATCAGCAGCATCTTGCCTGGCTGCAGGCGCCACTTCTTGACGATCTTGTTCTCGGGGATGGGCAGCACGCCGGATTCCGAAGCCAGCACGACCAGGTCGTCGTCGGTGATCAGGAAGCGGGCGGGGCGCAGGCCGTTGCGGTCCAGCGTGGCGCCGATCTGGCGGCCGTCGGTGAAGACCATGGCGGCGGGGCCGTCCCACGGCTCCATCATGGCGGCGTGGTACTCGTAGAAGGCGCGGCGGCGCTCGTCCATGGTGGCGTGCTGTTCCCAGGCTTCCGGGATCATCATCATGGCGGCGTGGGCCAGGGGGTAGCCGGCCATCGTCAGCAGTTCGAGCGCGTTGTCGAACGTGGCGGTGTCGGACTGGCCGTCCAGGCTGATCGGGTACAGCTTGGCCAGGTCCTCGCCCAGCACGGGCGACTTCATCACGCCCTCGCGGGCGCGCATCCAGTTGAAGTTGCCCTTGACGGTGTTGATTTCACCGTTGTGGGCGACCATGCGGTACGGGTGGGCCAGCGGCCACTCGGGGAAGGTGTTGGTCGAGAAGCGCTGGTGCACCAGGGCCAGGGCCGACACGACGCGCTCGTCCTTGAGGTCCTGGTAGTACTTGCCGACCTGGTCGGCCAGCAGCAGGCCCTTGTAGATGATGGTGCGGCACGACATGCTGGGCACGTAGTACTCGGAACCGTGGGTCAGGTTCAGGCTCTGGATCTTGCTGGACGCCGTCTTGCGGATGACGAAGAGCTTGCGCTCCAGGGCATCGGGCACCAGGATGTCGTGGCCGCGGCCGATGAAGACCTGGCGGATGACGGGCTCCTTCTCGCGGACCAGCGGCGACATGGGCATGTCGCGGTCCACGGGCACGTCACGCCAGCCCAGCAGCACCTGGCCTTCGGCCTTGATGGCGCGCTCGAGCTCTTGCTCGCAGGCCTGGCGCGATGCGCTTTCCTTGGGCAGGAAGATCATGCCGACGCCGTACTCGCCGGGCGGGGGCAGCTCGACACCCTGCTTGGCCATCTCGGCGCGGTAGAACTCGTCGGGGATCTGGATCAGCAGACCGGCACCGTCGCCCATCAGCGGGTCGGCACCGACGGCGCCACGGTGGTCGATGTTCTCGAGGATCTTCAGGCCTTGCTGGACGATGCTGTGCGCCTTCTGGCCCTTGATGTGGGCGACGAAGCCCACGCCGCAGGCGTCGTGCTCGGCGCTGGCGTACAGGCCGGTCTCAGCGGCGGCACGGAGTTCCTGCGGGCTGGCCATGGAGGCGGCTGCCGGGGCAGAAGAGGCGGTCACGTCGGACACGGGGATGATGGGGAACGAGGTTCCCGAAGTCGCCTGGCTCATAGGGGCGCTCCAGCAAGGGGTGTGGAAAAACAACGCGGGGGATCCCGGAGGATACTGCCCTCGTTCGACGGACACAAGCGCTAATAAATAGGGTCAGATTCATTTGATGAACGCCCACGCGCTTGTGCGGATTAAAAATAGGGTCAGATCATTTCGGATCAGCGCACGGGCGCACCATGTCGCGAAATCGTCACGAAGACGGGGCCGAGGGTGGGATGGCAGGCGCCTTGCGGGGCCGCCCGCGGGGCCGCGGCGAGAGGCGCCGCCCGATGCTTTGCGACAGGGCCGCCTCCTGCTCGGGCGACATCAGCGCCCAGCCCTTGTGCATGGCCTGCACCAGTTCGGCGGTGCGGGCCTGCGACAGGCCTTCCGCCAGGCGCAGTCGCCAGGCGGCCTGTCGCTCGAAGGGCGTGTTGCCCAAGGCCCAGAAAATGGCTGGGTCGGTGACCAGGGGGTCGGTGCGCAAGCCCAGGTGGTGACCAGCACTGGACCACGCCGACCCGAACACCGCCGCACCCGCATGGGGCGCGGCCTCCCTCGTCTCGACCAGCACCATGGCATCAAGCACATAGCGTGCCGGGTCGAGCACCGTGCCCCGGTAGCGCCCCGCCCACAAGCCGCCCTGGCGGCCATGACGGCGGTTGAAGCCGGCCACATACCGCCGCCCCAGGGCCTGCATCATCAGGCTGAGGCCGTCGGCCGACTCGGGCGTGGCCACCAGCATCAGGGACGACTCACCCAGGTGGTAGGCATGCACCACCACGCCGTGAGCTCGCGCAGCTTCGCGCAGCGCCTCGCCCAGGGCCTGGCGATCGATGTCGTCACGGGCCAGCGACTGGCCATCGTGCACCTGCTGGACCAGCAGGTGGGGCCATGCAGCCACACCCAGCCGCGGCAGCCTTGCCATGCAGCACCTCCGGGCTTGGCCCTGTTGATCTGCCCCCAATTATGCAGACGCGGGCGCCCGAGGGGGCGTCCGGGACGCGGCTGGCGGCACCGATTCGCCCACGCGACGCGGGATCTTCCCCCTTCGGGGCGCCGAGTCGCCTTTAACGACCCTCGTTCAGGTGGATTCGACCGGCTTCAAGGACTTCCCCGGTTGTGACACCTCGGCCGGCCTCCCTACCCTGCGGGCATTTCCCGTGCCAGACGTCTTTGCTCCGGAGTGCCCATGACCGAGACCCCCGCCCCGTCCCTGCCGGCGGCCGCAGCCCAGCGCCTCTCCCGGTGGTTGACGCACCTGGGCGTCAGCCCCGCGGCCTTCGACGACACCGTGGGCTGGCTCACCCCCTTGTGGCGCGTGCACCACCTGCAGGCCCGCATCGTCGACAAACGGGCGGAGACCCCCACGGCGGTGACGCTGGTGCTGCAGGTGGGCGGCGCCTTCCCCCTGCCCCGCGCCGGCCAGCACCTCGTGGTCGGCGTGACGCTGCAGGGCGTGCGCCACCGCCGGGCCTATTCGCCCCGGGTGCTGCCGCAGCGGCCCGGGTGCATCGCCATCACGGTGCAACGCCAGCGCGGGGGGCGGGTGTCCACGCACCTGCACGATGCGGCCCGGGTGGGCGACGTGCTGGACGTCGAGGCCCCCGCTGGCGACTTCGTCCTGCCCCAGCCCGTGCCGCCTGCGGTGCTGCTGATCGCTGGCGGCAGCGGCATCACCCCCTTCATGGCCATGCTGGGCGAGCTGCGCCGCCGCGCCCCCGCCACCCAGGTGACCCTGCTGTACTTCGCCCGCAGCGAGCGCGACCGCATCCTGGCGCGCGAGCTGACCGAGTTGTCACAGCGCTGGACCAGCTTCACCTACCTGCCCCTGGAGGGCAGCGCCCCCCCACCCGACACCCCGCCGCCCCCTCGGACCGAGGCGGCCGTCACCGCGCCGCGCCCCCACATCGCCCCGCGGCGGCTGACCACCGCCTTGCTGCAGGAGAGGGCCCCGCACTGGGCCCGCACGCTGGCGTTTTGCTGCGGCCCTGCCACGCTGATGGCCGCCGCCCGCGGCATCTGGGCCGAGGCCGGCATCGCCCGCCAGTTGCGCCTGGAGGCTTTCACCGCGCCCGAGCCCTCGGGCCGCCCCGACACGCGCCACCACGTCACGCTGCGCCGCCCGAGCCAGCCCGTCGGCACGCAGGACTTCCACGCCCCTGCCCACCTCACCCTGCTGGCCGCTGGCGAACAGGCCGGCTTGCAACTGCCACACGGCTGCCGCCAGGGCATCTGCCACCAATGCAGCTGCCGGCTGCAGCGCGGCAGCGTGCAGGACCTGCTCAGCGGCCAGCGTGTCGATGGCCAGGGCCAAGCCATCCGCCTGTGCGTCAGCGCCGCCCTCAGCGACCTGGCCCTCGAATCCCTGAACTGACACCCCCGATGCGCACCCCAACCCCCCAGACCGTCCCGTCCCTCCACATCGGCCCGAAGAACCAGGCCGAGCTGCTGGCCTTCGAGCGCGAGCTCGACGCCATCCGCGACGATGTGCGCCGCGACCTGGGTGAGCGCGACGCCGCCTACATCCGCCGCATCCAGCGCCTGGTGCGCGTCAGCGAAACCCTGGGGCGCGCCCTGCTGCTGTGCGGCGGCTTCCCGCCCACCTGGCTGGCGGGGGCAGTGCTGCTGGGCATCGGCAAGGTCATCGACAACATGGAGCTGGGCCACAACGTCATGCACGGCCAGTTCAACTTCATGAACGACCCGCAGTTCCAGGGCGACACCTTCGAGTGGGACAACACCTGTCCCAAGGAGGAATGGCGCCACGCGCACAACTTCGTGCACCACACCTGGACCAACGTCATCGGCAAGGACCGCGACTTCGGCTACGGGCTGCTGCGCCTGTCCAGCGACCTGCGCTGGAGCTGGCTGCACCCCTTCCAGCTGCTGCTGACTGCGCTGCTGGCCGCGTTCTTCCAGTGGTTCGTGGCCATCCACGACATGCAGATGGACAAGGTCGTCATCGGCCGCAAGAAGTGGGCGGAGGTGCGCCCGCAGTGGCTGCGGGTGCGCGCCAAGATGTGGCAGATCGTCAAGCGCGACTACCTGGCCTGGCCCCTGGTGGGCGCCCTGGTCGGGGCGCCTTTCGGACACGCGCAGGACGTGGCCCTGGCCGTGCTGGCGGGCAATGCGGTGGGCAACCTGATCCGCAACGTCTGGGCCTGGGCCATCATCTTCTGCGGCCACTTCACGGAGCACATCTGCACCTTCAGCCGCGAGTCCACCGAGGGCGAAACCAAGGGGCAGTGGTACCTGCGCCAGGTCCTGGGCTCCAGCAACATCCGCGGCGGCCGGCTGTTGCACCTGATGAGCGGCAACCTGTCGCACCAGGTGGAGCACCACCTCTACCCCGACATCCCCGCCAACCGCTACGCAGAGATGGCACCGCGCGTGCAGGCCGTGTGCGCACGCCACCACGTGCCCTACAACACCGGCTCCTTCGGCCACCAGCTGTGGACGGTGATGAAGCGCATCGCGCGCTACAGCCTGCCGGGCGGCGGACAAAAGGCGGTGCACATCGACGTGCAGCGTTTCACCTCGTGAGAGTGGCCCGGCAAGACCGGGCTTTTTTCTGCGCGGTTTTTGCCCCGCTCCAACTCGCACGGAGACGCGTTTGTCGGATTTTTTCTGACACGAGGCTCAGCGGCCAGCCGACATGCCTTACAGCGGCGTGCCTATTCAGAAATCCAGGGGGGGTGCACAGAATTCATCCCATGCCAGCGACGAAACCCGCTGAGCCGCAAAAGAGAACCGACAAGCCCGCCTTCCAAACACTTTAGATCCGCACCCTGCCGATCCGCCGAACAAGGAGCCCACCATGAACGCCGACCAGATCCTGATGGAAATCCGCGAAGTCAACCTGTCCTACCTGATGCTGGCCCAGAGCCTCGTGCGCTCGGACCGCGAACAGGCGCTGTTCCGCCTGGGCATCTCGGAAACGGCGGCCGACATGCTGGCCATCCTGACCCCGGCCCAGATCATGAAGATGGCCTCCAGCAACACCCTGCTGTGCCGCATGCGCATCGACGACGACCTGGTCTGGTCGCTGCTGACCAGCCACTCCAAGTCGGCCAACGACGCCGTCACCCGCCTGCACGCCAACATCCTGATGGCCGGCCGCCA
>JADFIG010000021.1 GCA_022566735.1 Pseudomonadota bacterium | reverse complement strand
TATCTCCTACCACTACGACCCCATGCTGGCGAAACTGATCTGCTGGGGACCGACCAGGGACGAGGCGATTCAACGGACGCTGCGTGCCCTCCGCGAGTACGCGGTGCTGGGCGTACAAACGAATATTCCGTTCCACATGCAGCTCCTGACAGACGAACGCTTCTTAACCGGCCAGTTCCACACCGGTTGGCTGGAGGAGGAGTTCTCGATGGACTCGGCGGATGGCCATCCCGACGAACGGGCCGCGCTGCTGGTGGCGGCAGTCCTGACGCATCAGAAGAAGCGCCGCCCGCTGGCCCTGGAAACGAAGGGCAGCGGCGACGCAGGCTGGCGCGCCGCCGGGCGGCGACGGCTGCTGCAAGGGCGCACGAGGCGGGGATGGCGTCAACGCTCCGGCTGACGCTGAATGGCGAAGAACACGAGCTCGAGGTGGAAGAGCGGGACGACGGGCTCCACGTCCGCCTCGCCGATACCTGGTACCCGGTAGGGCTGGAGCGGATCGGCGAGACGGCGCACTACTCGCTGCTGCTGGACAAGGTGCCGTACGAAGTCTTCGCAGTAGAGGGACCACAGGGCTACCACGTTGTCATCGGCTCGCGGATGTACGCGATCGCGGCGCCGGCCCCCGGCCGCGGCCGTCACGCCGGCGATCCGGTGGACGTTGACGCGCTCGCTGAGGGCGAGGAATGGGTGCTCACGTCACCGATGGCGGGCGTGATCCAAGAGGTGCTCGTGAAGGCAGACGATGAGGTAGAGGCGGGACAGGTGGTGATGGTCATCGAGGCCAGCAAGACGCCGATCAACGTCATCAAGCAGGCTTTCGCCGCCGTGCAGAGCCACCCCGTGGTACTGTCCATGCTCAACAAGTACCGCGGGCCGAAAGGGAGCAACGCATATGGCTATGGCTACTACGCTCCGTGACTTCCGCCGTTCGGCCACCGCCCTCGGGCTGGGCCTGATGGCCCTCGGACAGGACGGCCTGGCTCAAGCCCAGCAAGTGCCTCCGCAGGCGCCGGCCCTGCCCACCAGCGGGGTCGCGGTGACGCCCACGCTGAGCGCCCAGGTGAGCCACAGCGACAACGCCACGCTCGCGTCCAACAGCGCCAGGCAAAGCGACACCATCCTGTCGCTCAGCCCAGGCTTGTCCGTGCAGTACCTGGGCCCCACCACCTCGGTGCGGGGGCAGATGCAAGTCAGCGCGGTCACCTACCTGCAAAACACCCAGGCTGACCGCGTGCTGCCCAATGGCCGGCTCGCCCTGCACAGCGAGTGGGCCCGCCAGGGACTGGGCCTGGACGCCAGCGTCTCGGCCGACCAGGTTCGCTCGCAGTTCACGTCGGCAAGCTCGTCCGGCACCACCACCGCCGACACCTACACCAACACGCGCGTCCACGTGAGTCCGTTCCTGGAGCGCGAGCTGGATCCGCAGACCCGCGTGCGCGCACGGCTGGAGCGTTCGCAGGTGCACAGCAATGCCAACAGCAGCGGGCTGGCCAGCCGCCCCAACACCAGCGTCAATGGCGCCAGCGTGGCCTTGACGCGCCAGCCCACGCGCCTGGGCTATGCGCTGGAGGCCAACTACCAGGACACCCAGGCAGACGGGCAGGCGCAATCGCTCTACACCCAGCGCCTGGTCAAGGGCACGCTCCTCTACGCCGTGACGCCGGAACTCGACCTGGGCCCGGTGCTGGGCAGGGAGTCGACCGACCTGCCGCAACAGCATTTCAGCGGCACGGTCAAGGGCGCGCAAGCCGACTGGCACCCCAACGAGCGGACCCGACTGAAAGCGTTGGTCGAAGACAGGTTCTTCGGCATGGGCTGGAGTGGCGACCTGAGCTACCGCACCAGCAAGGTCGCATGGGGATTGACCAGCACCCGGCAGGTCGAATCGTATGCGAGCCCGACCGCCTCGGGGCTGGCAGCGGGAGGCTCCACCCAGGTGCTGCTCGACGCCTTGCTGACCTCGCGCATCCCCAACGAAGCGGAACGCGCCAAGGCCGTCAACGACCTGATGGTCCAGCGCAACCTGCCCAGCCAGCTGGGCTCGACCCGGGACCTGTACGACCTCAATGTGCAGTTGCGCCAGAACATCGCGGCACGCGCGGCCCTGATGGGCGTGCGCAGCACGGTGCTGCTGACGGCCGGCCAGCTGCGTTCGCAGCCCCTCGACCCCAACGCCCTGACCACCGTCCTGGGCTCGGGCGGCCGCACCCGGGACCGCTATGTCGACACCCAGCTCAACCACCGCGTCACGCCGCTGAGCACGCTCAGTGCGGGCCTGCGCTTCAGCCGTGCGGAGTCGATCAGCCTGCTCACCGGCACGACCACCTCGACGCGTGAACTGGGCCTGCGCCTGACGATGTCGGCCTGGATGTCGCCCCGCAGCCAGGTGGTGGGCGGCCTGCGCCACATGCGGGCTGTCTACGAAGGCAGCGGCGGCACCATCACCGAGAACATGGTGTTCGCCGGCCTGGAACACCGCTTCTGAGGAACGCGCTTTCCCATGTACGAGTCGTATTTCGGCCTCAGCGGCGCGCCTTTCCTGCTCAACCCGGACCCCAGCTTCTACTTCGACAGCCGTGGCCACAGCAGCGCCCTGTCCTACCTGAAGTTCGGTCTCTACCAGGCCGAGGGGTTCATCGTCGTCACCGGTGACATCGGCGCCGGCAAGACCACGCTGGTGCGCACGCTGCTCAGCGACATCGACCACGACAAGGTGGTGGCGGCCCAACTGGTCAGCACCCAGCTGGAAGCCGGCGACCTGCTGCGCTCGGCCATCACGGCCTTCGGGGTGCCGCTCAAGGGCCAGAGCAAGGCCGAGCTGATCGCCACGCTGGAGGCCTACCTCACCCTGCTGGCCACGCAGAACAAGCGCGCCGTGCTCATCGTCGACGAGGCGCAGAACCTCAGCCGCGATGCCATCGAAGAGTTGCGCATGCTGTCGAACTTCCAGTTCGGCAACCAGGCCTTGCTGCAGAGCTTCCTGATCGGCCAGCCGGAGTTGCGCGACATGCTGCTGTCGCGCAGCCTGGAGCAGTTGCGCCAGCGCGTGATCGCGTCCTACCACCTGGGGCCCATGGACCGGGAAGAGACGCGCCGCTACATCGAGCACCGCCTGCACAAGGTCGGCTGGACCGACCGGCCACGCTTCGACGACGACGCCTTCGACGAGATCTACCAGTGGACCTCGGGCATCCCGCGGCGCATCAACCTGCTGTGCAACCGCATCCTGCTGGCCACCTTCCTGGCCGGGGGCGATGAGATCACGGCCGCCGACGTGGCGCGCATCGCGCTGGAGATCCGCGCCGAGATCGGCGAGGCCACGCTCAGCCCCAGGCCGCTGGCGGGCGCACCCCAGGCCGACCTGCCGCCCCTGGTCACCGCCCAGCCGGCACCGGCCCTGGCCGAATCCCAGCCGCTCGCGCTGACCGACAGCGTCCTGTCGCTGCATGCCCAGCCCGAGTTGCGCAACCCACTGTTCACGCCCACGGCCCATGTGGACACGGACAAGGCCTTCTTGCTGCTCGTCAGCAGCTCCCGCTCGGACTGCGTGCGTGCCGCCGCGCTTCAAAAAGCCTTTGCCAGCCGCCATGACCTGCCCGCGCTGAAGTGGCTGGCCATCGACGCGCCCGGCCGCTTCGAGCTCAGCAGCGACTGGGCGGAGCACATGGGCCTGCGCGCCCCGGACATCCAGGTGCGGGTGCCCGCCGGCACCCCGCTGGCCCAGGCCGCCGACACCATGCGGCAGCTGGACCACCTGCTGGGCGAGTACGTGCCCACGGCCGTGATCGTGCAAAGCGGCGACGACGCGGCCATGGTCGCCAGCATGGCCGCACACCGCCAGGGCATCCCCATCGTCCACCTGGAGGCCGGCCTGCGCAGCTTCGATCGCAGCCGCCCGCAGGAGATCAACGCCATGATGTGCGATCACATGGCCGACCTGCTGCTGACCTCCGAGTGGGTGGCACACGACAACCTGACGCGCGAGGGCATCCCGGCCGACCGCGTGGTGTTTGCCGGCAACCTGATGATGGACACCATGCGCGCCATGCTGCCCCAGGCCTCGCCGCCCAAGTACACGCTGCGCCAGTTCAACCAGTCGCCCGACCTGCTCAAGGCTGGCCGCGGCTACGGTGTGGTTTACCTGCAGACGCAAGGCCAGGCCCAGCAGATCCAGGCGCTGGCCGAGCTGTGCGGCGTCCTCAAGTCCATCAGCCGCGACATGCCGCTGATCTGGGTGGCCAACGAGGCCACGCGGGGGCTGGTCCAGTCCCACCATCTGCTCGGCGATGTGCCGCCCAGCCAGCTGGCGCTGCTGCCCATCGTGCCGTATTTCAAGATGATGGGGCTGGTGGGCACGGCCGCCTGCGTGCTGACCGACTCGTCCGCTGTTCAGGAGGAGGCCACCATCCTCGGCGTGCCCTGCCTGACCTTGCACAACTACACCGAGCGGCGCATCACCGTGGAGCAAGGCACGAACATCGCGGTCGGCCGCAACAGCAGCCTGATCCACCGCGCGGTCGCGGAGATCATCCGCGGCGGCGGCAAGAAGGGCCGCCTGCCCAAGTTCTGGGACGGCATGACCGCCAGCCGCGTTGCCGACCACCTGGCGGCCTGGTGGAAGCAACGCCACCCGCGCAGCCTGTCCGCGATGGTCTGAGCCGCCAGGGCGCCGCCGGTGTGGCGCCACCGCGGTGCCAGTGTGCGGTATCGGCCGTGTGGCGTTCGTGCTGCAGCGCAAAAACGCAGATCGGATTTGCGCTCACTGCTTCACGGCATTTTGCGACATCGCCCCGCCGAAACAGCCCCGCACGGTGGCACCCCCAACCACAATGGTGTGGTCAGGAGCCGGGCACCCACACCATGGCGCACCCCATCACATGAGGGGCGAACCATGCAGAGGGTTTACCCACAGACATCATGATCCGATCGGATTATTTCGCGATGCGGATCGCGCACCCCCCAAGGTTTAGGGTCCACCCCACAAACGAAGGATGTTGGTGCGACGTCATCTTCTTGACAATGAGCCCATTACAAAATCTTACTAAACCAGTTCAACGGTTTCAGCTCTTGCCACAAGCGAGCGAACCGCAGAGAGGCGAAACATGTTCCGGGTCTTTCAGCACCACATTTCGTTGGTCACCTTGGCCGAGCTGATCGCAGACAGCCTGACCAGCTTCATGGCCATCCTGTTGGGCACCCTGACCCTGGCGCACCTCTATGGTGACTCCGGCAACTTCGGGCTGTCGACCGCGGTGCGCGCCGGACTGGGTTTCGCCTTCCTCATCCCCCTGCACTGCGGTCTGGTGGGCGTCTACCGTGAAGGCGCAGAGCGCAAGACCGCCCGCGCCAAGCTGGGTCGCGCCGTGCTGGGCTGCCTGATCGCCGCCCCCATCGCCTACCAACTGGCCATCAAGACCTCGGTCGACGGCTCCCAGGCCCACCACTTGATGGGCGTTGCCATTGCCTACCTGATGGTCGGCCTGGTGCTGGTGCGCGGCCTGCTGCTGACCGCCTGGAACGGCTCGCTGGTGCAGCAACGCGTGCTGATCGTGGGCACGGGCAACGAAGCCCATGCCGTGGCCGCCGACTTGAAGTCGCGCCGCCTGCGCAGCCACTCCGTGGTGGGCTTCTACCCCGCCGGCGAGTCGGTGCTGCCGGTCGAGGACAAGCGCTTCAACATCTTCCCGCGCGCCGCCACCATCGAAGACATCGTCAGCCGCCACGACGTCAACCAGATCATCGTGGCCGTCAAGGAACAACGCGGCGGCAACGTGCCCATGGACCAGCTGCTGCAGGCGCGCATCCAGGGCATCCCGGTGATGGACCTGGCCGCGTTCTACGAAAAGACGACGGGCGAAGTGCCGGTGGACAGCCTCAAGGCCAGCTTCCTGGTCTATGGCCAAGGCTTCGCGCAGAACCGTGCCCGCATCGTCATCAAGCGCATCTTCGACGTCGTCACCTCGGCCACCCTGCTGCTGCTGGCGTCGCCGGTGATGCTGGTCACGGCCATCGCCATCAAGCTGGAAAGCAAGGGCCCGCTGATCTACAGCCAGGAGCGCGTGGGCCTGGGCGGCAAGGGTTTCATGTGCCTGAAGTTCCGCAGCATGTGCAACGACGCGGAAAAGGACGGCGTGGCCGTGTGGGCCAAGAAGAACGACGCCCGCGTGACCCGCGTGGGCAAGATCATCCGCAAGACGCGCATCGACGAGTTGCCGCAGCTCATCAGCGTGCTCAAGGGCGAGATGAGCATGGTCGGCCCGCGCCCCGAGCGCCCCACCTTCGTGGCCCAGCTCAAGGAGCAGATCCCGTTCTACGACGTGCGCCACAGTGTGAAGCCTGGCGTGACCGGCTGGGCCCAGGTGCGCTATGCCTACGGCGCCTCGGTGGAAGACGCGCTGCACAAGCACCAGTACGACCTGTACTACGTGAAGAACAACTCGCTGTTCCTGGACCTGCTGGTGCTGTTCGAGACCGTCAGCGTGGTGCTCTTCCGCGAAGGCGCCCAGTGAGGTGAGTCCCCGGCCACGCGGCGCCTGGCCGCCGGTCTCCCAAAGCGGGCTTCGGCCCGCTTTTGCTTTTGGCTTTTCCTCGGCTGGGCAGAAGGCGTCTGCCGGCCACGCGCAAATGCAAGACCAAATGCGAGACAATCCCGCCTTCGCCTCCGACCCATTCCCCTGTTTTCGTGCCTGACCACCATCGCGACCCCGGCCCCGACCTGCCGCCAGACGACACCGCTGCCGAACCGCAGCGGCCGCGCTCGCGCCTGAAGATGGCGCTGGCCTGGACGCTGGGGCTGGCGCTGCTGGGCTGGCTGCTGCACAGCACGCCCCTGGACGAGGCCCTGGCCGCGCTGGCACGGCCCTCCCTGCTGACCTGGGCGCTGACCTTGCTGGGTTTGCTGGGCAGCTACGGCCTGCGCTCGGCGCGGCTGCAGGTGGTGCTCGACCTCGATGCCCACCACCAGGCGGCGCGCCGCTGGCTGGGCCTGCGCACCGATGCGCTGCGCGTCATCCTCATGCACAACGCGGCGGTGAACCTGCTGCCCATGCGCGCCGGCGAGCTGAGCTTCCCGTGGCTGGCCGCGCGCGAGCTGCATTACCCCGTGCCGCGCGCCGTGGCCTGCCTGCTGTGGATGCGCCTGCAGGACCTCAGCGTGCTGGTGCTGCTGGGCCTGCTGCTGTGGCCCGGGCTGCCGCTGGGCTGGCGTGGCGCGGGCCTGCTCGCCCTGGTGCTGGGCTGGGTGGCGCTGACCCAGGGCCTGCAGCGCTGGTTTGCCGGCCACCCGCAAGACATCGATGAAAGCGCCGCGGGCTGGCGCGGCCACCTCTCCCGCTTGCGTCATGCGCTGCTGGAACCCGCCCACCACCGCCCGACAGCCTGGTTGCTGACCCTGGCCAACTGGGCGCTGAAGCTGGCGGCTGGCGCCTGGCTGCTGTCGGCCATCACCGGCGCCACCTGGGTGCAGGCCTGGGCCGGCGCTTTGGGAGGAGAATTGGCGGCCATCGTGCCCCTGCAGGGCCCCGCAGGTTTCGGCACCTACGAGGCCGGCGTGTGGGTGGGCATGGCCACCGGCCTGCCGGCAGGCTCGCCCGCCCTGTCCCAGGCCATCAGCGCGGCCTTGGCGCTGCACCTGTGTTTCCTGCTGTGCGCCGTCCTGGCAGGCCTGACGGCCTTGTGGCTGAGCCGGTCGTCCAAGGGCCTGCCCCTGGGCCGCGCGCGCGCCTGAGCCGCATCCGACGAGAAAGAGAAGTCAATGAACACCCTTGCGACCCCTTCGACCACGGTTTCCCCCCAGGCCAGCGGTCCGGTGCCGGACCACCGCCTGTCCATCGTGGTGCCGATGTACAACGAGGTCGACAACGTCGGGCCTTTCGTGACCGCGGTGCACGAGGCCCTGGACGGCTACCCCTTCCCCTGGGAGCTGCTGATCGTCAACGACGGCAGCCGCGATGGCACGCAACAGGCCCTGGACGAGCAGGCCCGCCTGCGCGGCCCGCACGTGCGCCCCATCCACCTGTGGCGCAACTTCCGCCAGACGGCGGCCATGCAGGCCGGCATCGACGCGGCGCGCGGTGACGTCATCGTGACGCTGGACGGCGACCTGCAGAACGACCCCAAGGACATCCCCAAGCTGGTGGCCCGCCTGCTGCGCGAGGACCTCGACCTGGTGGCCGGCTGGCGCCAGAACCGCCAGGATGGCCTGTGGCTGCGCAAGGTGCCTTCGCGCATCGCCAACCGCCTGATCCGCAAGATCACGCAACTGGAGTTCCAGGACCTGGGCTGCAGCCTCAAGGCCTACCGCGCCAGCGTGCTCAAGCGCGTGAGCCTGTACGGAGAGATGCACCGCTTCATCCCGGCCTGGATGGCCACCGTGACCTCGCCGGCCCGCATGGCCGAGGAGCCGGTGAGCCACCACGCGCGCACGCGCGGCGAGTCGAAATACGGCATCTCGCGCACGCTGCGCGTGGTGCTGGACCTGCTGGCCGTCAACTTCTTCCTGCGCTTCTCGGGCCGTCCGGGCCACTTCTTCGGCGGCCTGGGCCTGGGCATCGGCCTGCTGGGCGGGGCCATCCTGAGCTACCTGGCGGTGCTGAAGATGTTCGGCGAGCAGATCGGCGGACGCCCGCTGCTGTGGCTGGGCTTCTTCTGTGTGCTGGGCGGCCTGCAGTTCCTGACCACCGGTGTGCTGGCCGAGTTGCTCATCCGCATCTACTACGACCGGGGCGAAGTCGCGCCGTACCACACCAGCAAGGGCCCGCAACTGCCGGCAGAATCCGCCTGGCATCAGCCGCACTGAGCGGCATCCACGGACGACGCACGGGATGAGACCGGCGTCTTCGCCCACGACGTGCTGACCCGACCATGACCGAGCGCTCCACCGCCCCCACGGCCCCCACCGACGACCAGGCCGCCCGCACCGCAGCCCGCGCGCCTGCGCAGCGCTGGCCGGCCATCTGGGGGCCGCGCCTGTGGAAGCTGCTGGCCTTCGCGGTGGTGTTGCTGGCCTACCGGATCTGGCTGGTCGGACAAAGCGGCATCTCGCTGTTCTTCGACGAGGCCCAGTACTGGGACTGGTCACGCCACCTGGCCTGGGGCTACTACTCCAAGCCGCCGATGATCGCCGGCCTGATCTGGCTGAGCACCCACCTGTTTGGCAACGGCATCGTCGGCGTCAAGCTGGTGACCATGCTGCTCTACCCGCTGACGGCACTGCTGATGGCGGGCTTTGCGCGCGCCCTGTGGCCGACCAGCAGCGGCGTGCGCACCGGCATCGTGGCGGGTGCCCTCTTCCTGACCCTGCCGATGGTGGGCGCCATGGGCCTGTTTGCCAGCACCGATGCTCCGCTGCTGCTGTGCTGGACGGCGGCCAGCTGGATGCTGTGGCGCGCCCAGGTCACCAACCGCATGCCTTACTGGGTGGGCCTGGGCCTGGCCTGCGGACTGGGCCTGATGAGCAAGTACACGATGGCGGCCTTCTCGCTGACCGCGCTGTGGACGCTGTGGGCCGTGCACGGGCCGCGCCGCGGCCTGCTGCGACCGGGGCCGTGGGTGAGCATCGCACTGGCGCTGCTGGTCCTGTCGCCCAACCTGTGGTGGAACGCGCACAATGGCTTTCCCACACTGCAACACACGGCCGAATTGACCACGCAGTCGGGCCGCAACGGTGGCCTGCTGTCGGCGCTGGAGTTCGCCACAGGCCAGATGCTGATGCTGGGCCCGGTGCTGGTCGTCGTGGCTGTGTGGCTGGCCTGGCGATCTCGCCATGCGGACACCGCTCAGGCCGTGGCGCCGCGCAGCCAGTGGGCGGCCAGCACGCAGCAGTCGACACTGGGGCGCGCGGCAGGCGGTGCGCCCGCCCGCCCCGTCGCGCGCTCGTCGGCCTACTACCTGGCCTCGGTGACGAGCCGCCGCTTCCTGTGGGCCTTGAGCGCGCCCTTGCTGCTGCTGGCCGTGGGCCAGGCGCTGTATGCCGATGCCAACCTCAACTGGGCGGCGCCGGCCATGGTCGGCCTGACCTTGTTGATCGCCACCTTGCTGAGCCCGCCGCTGATCCCCCTGGCCGCACCGCGCCCGCACCGCTGGCTGGCCATCGCCATGGGCGGCAACCTGCTGCTGACGGCCGTCGTCATGCACGTGCGGGATGTGGCGCCCGGCCCCGTGCCGCACTACCTGGACGCGATGTGGCGCATGCGCGGCTGGCAAGAGGCCTTTGCCGAGCTGGCCCCGGCCCTGGACGACCCCGTGGTGAGCGGCCTGCCCGTGCTGGCCGACCAGCGCCTGTTGATCACCCAGGCCGCCTACAACTGGCGCGGCAAGCAGGTGCAGACGCTCTACTGGAACCCCAAGGGCCTGCGCAACAACCACTACGAGCTGACGCGCAGCCTGCCCAACCGCATCGGCCAGGACGTGCTGCTGGTGACCAGCTCGCCCCGCCCGGAGCACATCACCCAGCGCTTCGCCACCGTGCGGCCCATGGCCTCGACCGTGGTGCCTGTGACGGCCAACCGCAAGATCGAGCTGCACCTGTTCTTCCTGCGCGGCTTCCTGGGCTACGACCAGCACACCTACGCGGAACAAAGCGGCGGCCCGTCCGACCTGGCCACGCCCGCCAACCCTTGACGCCCGGCCCATGACCCCCTCGCACGACGCGGCCGAAGAAGACGACGGCATGGCCACCCGGCTGCTGTGGGCCAGCCTGTTCTTTGCACTGGCCGTCTACGCCAAGTTCCCCGGGCTGGACTTGCTGGTGTCGGCGAACTATTTCGATCCGGCCCGCGGCTTCTTCCGCGCGCAGGACCCGTTGGTGCGGGCACTGTACGACTGGACCCCCACCCTGGGCCGCATCCTGTTCGTGGTGATGCTGGCGCACGCGCTGCTCGCATCCTGGCTGGGGCGAGGCCTGGAGGCCCTGGGCCGCACCGGGCAGGCCAGCCGCTGCCGCGGCCCCTGGCGGCACCTGTCGGTCGTGTTCGTGTGTGCAGCGCTGCTGGGCCCGGGCCTGCTCATCGAAGGCGTGCTGAAGAACACCGTGGGCCGCCCCCGGCCGGTGCAGACCGACATCTTCGGCGGCAGCGAGCCTTTCCACGGCCCCTTCACCCCGGGCGACAACCCGGAGCGCCACCGCAGCTTCGTCAGCAGCCACGCCGCCACGGGCTTTGCGCTCATGGCCCTGGGCCTGACCGGCGGCGCGGCCACGCGGCGACGCTGGCTGCTGGTCGGCCTGATCGCCGGCAGCGCCGTCGGCACCGGACGCATCATGCAGGGAGGTCACTACCTCAGCGACATCGTCTTTGCCTTCTACGCGGTGTGGTTGTCCTGCGAACTGGTACGCTGGCTGGATGCACGCCGCCTGCGCAAGGCGCAGCCCCCGCCCTCGCGGCCCCACCGACCGGCCCAGTTGCATCCCCCACAGCCGCCAGCAGGGCACTGAGCACACCCCCGCGCACCGCCCCCCTGCCTTTGTGCGCGAGCCCACGCACCACACCGCTTGCATCCCGGCCTGCCACCCCCACCTGCATCGCCACCTGCATCGCCCCGCACTGCCATGAACACCCCCAGCACTGCCAGCACCGTCAGCTACGACTACGACCTGCAGGACGCCAGCGGCGCCACCTGCACCGCCCACGCCTGGGCCCGCGTGCCCGCGCCGCTGAGCCCCGCAGCCAAGGCAGCGGCCAAGGCGCGCATCGCCGAGCTGCTCAAGGCCCGCAACGCCGTGCTGGTGGCGCATTACTACGTCGATGGCGACCTGCAGGACCTGGCCCTGGCAACCGGCGGCTGCGTCTCCGACTCGCTGGAGATGGCCCGCTTCGGCCGTGACCATGCCGCGCAGACGCTGATCGTCGCCGGCGTGAAGTTCATGGGCGAATCGGCCAAGATCCTCTCGCCGCACAAGACCGTGCTGATGCCCGACCTGGACGCGACCTGCTCGCTCGACCTCGGCTGCCCGGCCGACGATTTCGCCAGGTTCTGCGACGCCCACCCCGACCGCAAGGTCGTGGTCTATGCCAACACCAGCGCCGCCGTGAAGGCCCGTGCCGACTGGATGGTGACGAGCTCCTGCGCGCTGGCCATCGTCCAGCACCTCAAGGACCAGGGCGAGAAGATCCTGTGGGCCCCCGACCGCCACCTGGGCCGCTACATCCAGAAGGAAACCGGCGCCGACATGCTGATGTGGAACGGCGCCTGCATCGTCCACGACGAGTTCAAAGGCCTGGAGCTGAACCTGCTGAAAAAAGACCACCCCCACGCCCTCGTGCTGGTGCACCCCGAATCGCCCGAAAGCGTCGTGGCCCAGGCCGATGTGGTGGGCTCGACCTCGCAGTTGCTCAAGGCGGTGGTCGAGTCCGACGCGCCCGAGTTCATCGTGGCCACCGACAACGGCATCCTGCACCGCATGCGCCAGATGGCGCCCACCAAAGTGCTGATCGAAGCCCCCACGGCGGGCAACAGCGCCACCTGCAAGAGCTGCGCCCACTGCCCCTGGATGGCCATGAACGGCCTGCAGGGCGTGCTCGACTGCCTGGAAAAGGGCACGGGCGAAATCACCGTCGATGAAGCCACCCGCGTCAAGGCCCACGGCTGCATCGACCGCATGCTGGCCTTCGTGGCGAAGAACCCCGCCGCCATCGCCAAGCCGGCCCAGGGCTTCGTGCCCAATGTGGGCGCGGCCTGAGCCCCGACGCACCGGCCTCTTCGTCACCCCACCCGACGTTCCGCCCTGTCACGCCCCACCGCCATGTTCGACCACAACGAAACCCTCGAAGAAGCCCGCGCCCGCAACGTCCATGACGCCTTGTTCGAGGACGTGGGCATGTGCGACTGGACCGCGCAGCTGGTGCCCGCCAAGGAGCGCGTGCAGGCCCGCCTGCTGGTGCGCGAGGAAGCCGTGCTGTGCGGTCGCGACTGGTTCGAAGCCTGCATCTTCAAGCTGGATCCGAGCGCGACCATCGACTGGGCCTACGACGAAGGCGACCTCATGCACGCCGACACGGCGGTCTGCCACATCCAGGCCGACGCCCGTGCCCTGCTGACGGCCGAGCGCCCGAGCATGAACTTCCTGCAGACGCTGTCGGCCGTGGCCACCCAGACCTTCCGCCACATGAAGGCCATCGAGCGCGCCTCGCCCAACCCGCGGGGCTGCGCGGTGCTGGACACCCGCAAGACCCTGCCCGGCCTGCGCCTGGCGCAGAAATACGCCGTGCGCGTGGGCGGCGGCGCCAACCAGCGCCTGGCCCTGTACGACGGCATCCTCATCAAGGAAAACCACATCGCCGCGGCCGGCTCGGTCACGGCGGCCCTGCGCAGTGCCCAGGCCCTGGTGGCCGCCCAGGCCTCGCCCCTGCGCGAGCAGATCACCATCCAGGTCGAGGTCGAGACGCTGGCGCAGCTGCGCGAAGCCCTGGCCGCCGACGCCGTCAGCGTGCTGCTGGACAACTTCGACCTGGAGATGATGCGCGAGGCCGTGCACATCAACCAGCACCTGGCCCAGGGCCGCGCCCTGCTGGAGGTGTCGGGTGGCGTGACCATGGAGCAGCTGCGCGGCATCGCGGCCACCGGCGTGGACCGCATCTCGATCGGCAAGCTGACCAAGGACGTCAAGGCCGTGGACTTCTCGATGCGCGTGCTGGGCAAGGCTCCGGCCTGAGTGCCCTGCCCGAACACCGACTTGCCGCATTTTCACGCCACAGCCCGCCCGCCCTGGGCGACACTGGCGCAGCCCGTCGATCCACAGACCGAGCCATGCCCGCCGACTTCACCGCGATCCACAACTACTACGAGCAACAGGTCGTGAGCCTGGTGACGGATCTCGCGCCGGCCTACCCGCTGCTGACGCAGGACCACCTGCCCGATGTGGCCTGCGTGGCGCTCAACCGGCTGCCGCCGCGCTACATCCGCCACCAGGTGGACCTGGCCTTCCACATGACCGAGAAGGAGCGCCAGGACAGCGAGCAGCTGATCCACGACGCCGTGGTCTACGCCTTCGAGTTCGTGCAGGCGCGCTACGCGATGCGGGCGAGGAGATGACCGCCGGATGCACGTTGCATGCCGGGTCGGGGCCGTCAGGGCAGCCAGGCGTCCTTGCGCTTGGGCTTCTTGCTGAGGATGGTGGGGAAGCTCACCGGCAGGGTGCGCGGGTAGTCGCGGCTGAAATGCAGGCCGCGGCTTTCCTGGCGTGACAGGGCCGAGCGCACGATGAGCTCGGCGCAGTCGACCAGGTTGCGCAGCTCCAGCAGGTCGCGGCTGACGCGGAAGGCGGCGTAGTACTCGTCGATCTCCTGGCGCAGCAGCTTGATGCGGTGCAGAGCGCGCTCCAGGCGGCGCGTGGTCCGCACGATGCCCACGTAGTTCCACATCAGCAGGCGCAGCTCGTCCCAGTTGTGGGCAATGACGACCTCCTCGTCGGCATCGGTCACCTGGCTTTCGTCCCAGCCGGGCAGCTTCGGTGCCGTCTCCGGCAGGTTGGCCTGGATGTCGTCGGCGCAGGTGCGGCCCAGCACCACGCACTCCAGCAGCGAGTTGCTGGCCAGGCGGTTGGCGCCGTGCAGGCCGGTGTAGGTGGTCTCGCCCACGGCATACAGGCCGGGCAGGTCGGTGCGGCCATGCAGGTCGGTGACCACGCCGCCGCAGGTGTAGTGCGCCGCCGGCACCACCGGGATCGGCTGCTGGCTGATGTCGATGCCCAGCGAAAGGCAGCGCGCGAAGATGGTCGGGAAGTGCTCGCGCAGGAAGGCCTCACCGAGGTGGGTGGCGTCCAGCCAGACGTGGTCCAGGCCGTGCTTCTTCATCTCGAAGTCGATGGCGCGGGCCACGATGTCGCGCGGGGCCAGCTCGCCGCGCTCGTCGTGGGCCGGCATGAAGCGGGTGCCATCGGGCAGGCGCAGGATGCCGCCCTCGCCGCGCAGGGCCTCGGTGATGAGGAAGCTGCGCTCCTGCGGGTGGTACAGGCAGGTCGGGTGGAACTGGATGAACTCCATGTTGGCCACGCGGCAACCCGCGCGCCAGGCCATGGCGATGCCGTCGCCGGTGGAGGTGTCGGGGTTGCTGGTGTAGCGGTAGACCTTGCCCACGCCGCCCGAGGCCAGCACCACGGCGGCCGCGTGCAGCGTTTCCACCTTGCCGTTGGCAATGTCCAGGGCGTAGACACCGTGGCAGCGCCCCGCGTCGGGCGTGAAGGCATCCTGGGCCGAGCGCTTGAGGTGGCGGTGGGTGATGAGGTCGATGGCCATCCACTTCTCGCGCAGCGAGATGTTGGGGTGGCGCTTGACCTCGTCGAGCAGCACGTCGTGGATGGCCTTGCCGGTGGCATCGGCCGCGTGCGCGATGCGGCGCACGGCATGGCCGCCTTCGCGGGTCAGGTGCAGACCGAGCGGGCCTTCCGGGTCGGGCGAGAAGGGCACGCCGCGCGCCACCAGCCACTCGACGGCCTCGGCACTGTGGCGGGCGATGAACTCGGCGGTGCGCTCATCGACCAGGCCGGCGCCGGCCTCCTGGGTGTCGCGCACATGGGATTCGATGCTGTCGTCGCTGCCCAGCACACCCACGATGCCGCCCTGGGCCCAGGCCGTGGCCGCTTCTTCCAGCTGGCGCTTGGCCAGCACGATGACGGGCTGCGTTTCGGCCAGGTGCAGGGCCACGGTCAGGCCCGCGAGGCCGGCTCCGATGATGACAACGGGCAACGGGGCTGAGCGCTGGGCGTCCTGAGCTTGAGGCATGTGCTGGGCGTGGGAAACAAGGCGGAATGCTGGGAGGGATTGTAGTCAGCTGGGCTTGTCCTGGCTGGGCACGCGGCCACCCTGTCCTGCCAGGCGCCCGGCGCTGGCGACAGGCCCTCGCTGCTACCATGCCTGCTTCAGGATCGCCCCATGCCGATGCGCTCGCAGGGGCGGCAAGGAGGACACCGATGCGGCTGGATGGACAGCGAGAAAGCGAGAACGTGGACGATGTCCGCGACGCCGATGGCGGCGGGCGTGGCGGTGGCCTGCCCGGTCTGGGCGGCTTGGGCGGAGGCCGCCTGGGCCTGGGCACCGTGGCGATCGCGCTGGTGGCCAGCTACTTCCTGGGCGTCAACCCCATGACGGTGCTCAGCGTGCTCAGTGGCGGCGGGCCCATCGAGGGCGGCTCGTCCACCCAGGTGCAGCGTCCGCAGCCACGTGCCACGCCTGCCGAAGACCCGGGCGCGCGCTTCGTGCGCCAGGTGCTGGCCACCACCGAAGACGTCTGGCAGACGCAATTCCAGGCCCACGGCGCGCGGTACCCGCAGCCCCGCCTGACGCTGTTCCGCGGCAGCACGCCCACGGCCTGCGGTCGCGGCGAAGCCGCCATGGGCCCCTTCTACTGCCCCGCCGACCACCGCGTCTACATCGACCTGGCTTTCTACGACACCCTGCGCGAGCGCCTGGGTGCGCCCGGCGACTTTGCCCAGGCCTACGTCATCGCCCACGAGGTCGGCCACCACGTGCAGAACCTGCAGGGCACCTCGGAGAAGCTCGACCGCCTGCGCGGCCGCGTCAGCGAGGCCCAGTACAACGCCGCCAGCGTGCGCCTGGAATTGCAGGCCGACTGCTACGCCGGCATCTGGGCCCACGACACACAGCAGGCCAAGGGCCTGATGGAGTCGGGCGACCTGGAAGAGGCCCTGAACGCCGCGTCCCAGATCGGCGACGACACCCTGCAGCGCGAGACGCAAGGCCGCGTCGTGCCCGAGACTTTCACCCACGGCAGCAGCGCGCAGCGCGTGCGCTGGTTCAAGCGCGGTTTCGAGACGGGCGACATGGCCCAGTGCGACACCTTCAACACACGGGCCCTGTGAGGCCCACGACAACAACGGAGACACCCCCCATGCAAGCCTGGTTCTGCGAAACCCTCGACGGCCCCGACGCCCTGGTCTGGAAAGACGCCCCCACGCCCGAGCCGGGCAAGGGCGAAGTGCGCGTGGCCATCAAGGCCGCCAGCCTGAACTTCCCCGACCTGCTCATCGTGCAGGGCAAGTACCAGATGAAGCCGCCCCTGCCCTTCGTGCCTGGCGCCGAGTTCGCGGGCGTCGTCGAGGCCGTGGGCGAAGGCGTCAAGCACCTGGGCGTGGGCACGCACGTGGCCGGCTTCTCCGGCACGGGCGGCTTCGGCACGCACGTGGTGGCCCCCGCCGCGCTGCTGATGCCGCTGCCGCCGGTGTTTTCCTACGAAGACGCCGCCGCCTTCCTGTGCACCTATGGCACCACCTACCACGGCCTGGTCGACCGGGCCCAGCTCAAGGCCGGCGAGACCGTGCTGGTGCTGGGCGCGGCCGGTGGCGTGGGCACGGCCGCCATCCAGATCGCCAAGGCCGCGGGCGCCAAGGTCATCGCCGCGACCTCGTCGGACGACAAGTGCGCGCTGTGCAAGGAGCTGGGCGCCGACGCGACCATCAACTACAGCACGCAGAACCTGCGCGACGAGCTCAAGGCCCTGACCGAGGGCAAGGGCCCGGACGTTGTCTACGACCCGGTGGGCGGCGAGCTGACCGAGCAGGCCTTCCGCTCCATCGCCTGGCGCGGCCGCCTGGTCGTCATCGGTTTCGCCAACGGCCAGATCCCCAGCATCCCGCTGAACCTGGCGCTGCTCAAGGGCGCGTCCATCCTGGGCGTGTTCTGGGGCGAGTTCGCCAAGCGCGAGCCGCAGAACAACGCCGCCTGCCTGATGCAGCTGGCCGCCTGGTACATGGAGGGCAAGATCAAGCCCGTGGTCGAACACAAGCTGCCCATGTCCGGCCTCAAGCAGGCCTTCGACCTGATGGCCGCGCGCCAGGTGCGCGGCAAGCTGGTGCTGGTCAACGGCTGATCACACGGGCGTGGCGGGCGCGCCGGGTTGCTGGGCCAGCGCCCAGCGCACATGCTCGGCCACCGACGCGGTGTGCTCGCCCAGCTCGGACGGCGGCGCGTCCAGCCAGGCGTGCAGGGCGGCGCGGATGTCGGTGCGGATGTCGGTGCGGATGTCGGTGGACTGCCCCGCAGCATTGGCTGCGCCCACCCGTCCGGCCAGCACATTGCCCATGGCCACGGCGAGGTTGCGCTGCCAACGCGCGAAGCCGATGCGGCGGATGGCACTGCCCTCGGTGCTGCGCAGGAAGGTGGCCTCGTCCCAGGCCCACAGCTGCAGCAGCTGGGCACGGTCCAGGCCGATGCGGGCGTCGAAGTCCGGCAGGGAGGCGCGCTGGGCAAACTTGTTCCAGGGACAGACGAGCTGGCAGTCGTCGCAGCCGTAGATGCGGTTGCCCATCTGCGCGCGCATCGGCTCGGGGATGGGGCCGTCGAGCTCGATGGTGAGGTAGGAGATGCAGCGGCGCGCATCGACCACGCCTTCTTCGACGATGGCACCCGTGGGGCAGGCGTCGATGCAGGCGCGGCACTGGCCGCAGTGGGCGCTCTCCGGCGGCGTCAGCGGCAGGGGCACGTCCACGTAGATCTCGCCCAGGAAAAAGGTCGAGCCGCTCTGGCGCGACAACAGCAGCGAGTGCTTGCCCCGCCAGCCCAGGCCGCTGCGGCTGGCCAGCTCCACCTCCAGCACCGGCGCCGAGTCGGTGAAGGCGCGGTGTCCGAAGGGGCCGATGGCTTCGGCCAGGCGCTCGGCCAGCTTTTGCAGGCGGTTGCGCAGCACCTTGTGGTAGTCCCGTCCATGGGCGTAGAGCGACACGACCGCCGCCGAGGGCGTGGCCATGCGCTGCCAGCTCATGGCCTGCCAGCCCTCGGGCAAGGCCTGCGGCAGGTAGTCCATGCGCGCGGTGATGACGCGCACCGTGCCCGGCACCAGCTCGGCCGGCCGCGCCCGCTTGAGGCCGTGGCTGGCCATGTAGTGCATCTCGCCGTGGAAGCCCCGCGCCAGCCAGTCGCGCAAAGGGCCTTCGGCACTTGACAAGTCGACATCGGCTACGCCAATCTGAGAAAATCCCAGCTCTGTGGCCCATTGGCGCAAGGACGCCAGCACCTCGTCGGGGTTCCAGCCGCGGCCTTCACCCCGATCCCGGGGAGGCTCAGCAGGCTCGGCAGATGGGGCGGGTCGAAGTTCATGACGCATCCGAGCATCCTAGCAAGCCAAGCCTCGCCGCTGAGCCTGACCGCCAGCGGCGCACCGCACGACTTCGTCTGGCCCGACGAGGCCGCCTGCCAGTCTCTGGCTGCGCGCCTGGCCGAGGCCTTGCGCCCGACGCTGCTGTCCGGTGCTTCGCTGACGCTGGAGTTGCATGGCACGCTGGGCGCCGGCAAGACCACCTTCACCCGCCACCTGCTGCGCGCGCTGGGGGTGCAGGGCCGCATCAAGAGCCCGAGCTACGCCGTGGTCGAACCCCACGAGCTGCCCGGCATGCCCATCCACCACTTCGACTTCTACCGCTTCAACGACCCGCAGGAGTGGGAAGACGCAGGCTTTCGCGACATCTTCGGCGCACCAGGCCTGAAGCTGGTCGAATGGCCCGAGAAGGCCGCGGGCTTGCTGCCGCAGGCCGACCTGGCCTTGCACATCGAGGTGATGGGCGAGGGTGAGGACGTGGGCAGGGACGCAGACAACGACGCCCCGGCCCGCCACGTGCACCTGCGGCCCGGCACGCCCGCGGGCCACGCGGCGGTGGCGCGCTTGCTGGCGGCCCCCGCGCCGCAATGCGAGACGGAGGAGCTCCATGGCTGACACGCATCGACCCTCGGCTCACGCACCCCATCACGCGTCGCGCCGTGCCCTGCTCAAGCAGGCTGCCGGTGGCGTGGCCGTGCTGGTGCTGGGCCCGCATGAACTCGCCTGGGGCGCGCAGCTGCTGGCCGTGCGCCTGTGGCCGGCGGCCGACTACACCCGCGTCACGCTGGAGTCGGACATCCCGCTGAACGCGACCTTCTTCGCGGTGGACAACCCGCACCGCCTGGTCATCGACATCGACGACCTGGAGCTCAGCCCGCAACTGCGCGAGCTGGTGCGCAAGGTGCGCTCGGACGACCCCTACATCGCCGGTGTGCGCGTGGGCCAGAACCGCCCGCGCGTGGTGCGCCTGGTGATCGACCTCAAGCAAGCCATCAAGCCGCAGGTCTTCGGCCTGCACCCGGTGGCGGCCTACCAGCACCGCCTGGTGTTCGACCTCTACCCCACCCAGGCGCCCGACCCGCGCGCGGCCTTGCAGGCGACCACGCCCTCGACCTCCCCCTCGGCCACGGCACCGGGCGCAGCGGCTTCGTCGGCACAACCCGCCAACCCAGCGGCGACGGTGCCTTTGCCAGCGGCCGGCGCGGGCGGGCCGCTGAGCTCGCCTGGACAGGGTGGCCAGACATCGGCGCAAGCCTCGGCCCAGGCGGCCGACGCCGTCAACGACGCCCTGGGCGAGTTCATCGGGGGGTTGAAGAAAGGCGGCGGCAACACCGTGGCCGGCAAGGCGGTGGACAAATCCGCGGACAAGGTTGCGGACAAGGTTGCGGACAAGGCGTCGGACAAGCAGGCCGACAAGGCCGGAAGCGACCGCACGGCCAACACCGCCTCGGCCGGCGACAACGGCACGCAACGCCTGGTCATCGTCGCCATCGACGCCGGCCATGGCGGCGAAGACCCCGGCGCGGTCGGCCCCAGTGGTCTTCATGAAAAGGACGTGGTGCTGTCGATCGCGCACAAGCTGCGCGCGCGCATCAACGCCCAGCCGGGCATGCGCGCCATGCTGACGCGCGAGTCCGACTACTTCGTGCCGCTGCAGGAGCGTGTCATCAAGGCCCGCCGCGTGCAGGCCGACCTGTTCGTCTCCGTCCATGCCGACGCCTTCATGAACCCCGAGGCCCGCGGCGCGTCCATCTTCGCGCTGTCTGAAAACGGCGCGACGAGTGCCACCGCGCGCTGGATGGCCAAGAAGGAAAACGCCTCGGACCTGGTCGGTGGCGTGAACATCAAGGCCCGCGATGCCTCGGTCATGCGCGCCTTGCTGGACATGTCCACCACGGCCCAGATCAAGGACAGCCTCAAGCTCGGACAGGCCGTCCTCGGCCACCTGGGCAAGATCGGCCGACTGCACAAGCCCCGCGTCGAGCAGGCCGGCTTTGCCGTGCTGAAGGCGCCGGACATCCCCTCCATCCTGGTCGAGACGGGCTTCATCTCCAACCCGGAAGAAGAGTCCAAGCTCAAGGACGAGGCCTACCAGGGGCAGCTCGCCGACGCCCTGCTGGCGGGCATCCAGCGCTACTTCGCGCGCAACCCGCCGCTGGCACGCAACCGGGCGCTGTGAGCACCACCGGCGCGGCGATGGCGCCCGATGCGATGGCCGGCGCCTGAGCCGCCTCGGTCAGGCCCCTTGGCCTTTGGTCTCCTGGCGGCCGGCCTTCCAGGCCCCGACGATGGCGATCAGGCCGGGCACGATGATCATGGCCAGGATGATCTTGCTCAGGTGCTGCTGCACGAAGGCGATGTTGCCGAAGAAGTAGCCCGCCAGCGTCAGGCCCACCACCCAGATCAGCGCACCGACCACGTTGTAGAGCGTGAAGGTGAGGCGGTTCATCTCGGCCACGCCGGCCACGAAGGGCGCGAAGGTGCGGATGAACGGCATGAAGCGCGCCAGGATGATGGTGATGCCACCGCGCTCCTCGTAGAAGCGGTGGGCGGCATCGAAGCCCTTGCGGCTGAACCAGCGCGAATCCTCCCACTGGAACACCTTCGGCCCGAAGTAGCGGCCGATGCTGTAGTTGAGCTGGTCGCCCAGGATGGCCGCCACCAGCAGCACGCCCATGGCCACGGGCAGGCTCATGGCGCCCCCGGCAGCCAGGGTGCCGACCATGAAGAGCAGCGAGTCGCCCGGCAGGAAGGGCATCACCACCAGGCCGGTTTCCACGAAGACGATGAGGAACAGCAGCCCGTAGACCCAGGGGCCGTGCAGCTGGACGAACTCGGCCAGGTGCTTGTCGATGTGGAGGATGAAGTCGATGAGGAAAGCGGCGATGTCCATGGGGGGCGGCGGGGGATGCAGGCCGGAAGGTGGCGATCAGATGGGAGAGACAGAGGGAAAGGCAGACAGAAAGGCAGGGCCGAGCGCCCCGGCGAGGGCACGCGACAGCAGCCGCCCTTTTACAATGAGAGTATGACGCCTGACCGCCGCAGCACCGCCGCACCCCTCGCCCCCTCCGATGGCGCGGCCCTGCGGCGCCACATCCAGGCCCTGCCCGACGAACTGATCAGCCAGATCGCCGCAGGCGAGGTGGTCGAGCGCCCGGCCTCGGTCGTGCGCGAGCTGGTCGACAACGCGCTGGATGCCGGCGCCACGCAGGTCACCGTCAAGCTCATGGCCGGCGGCGTGCGCCAGATCCTGGTCGAAGACGATGGCTGCGGCATCCCCGTGCCCGAGTTGCCCCTGGCCCTGCAGCGCCACGCCACCAGCAAGATCCGCTCGCTCGACGACCTGGAGAGCGTGGCCACCATGGGCTTCCGTGGCGAGGCCCTGGCGGCCATCGCT
Source organism: Pseudomonadota bacterium (assembly GCA_022566735.1). GTDB lineage: Bacteria > Pseudomonadota > Gammaproteobacteria > Burkholderiales > Burkholderiaceae_C > Aquabacterium. The sequence continues at coordinate 35,625 of JADFIG010000021.1, read as the reverse complement.
TCGGTGTCGGAAGCCGCCATCGCCAGCCGCACGGCCGCCGACGCCCACGCCCACCGCCTGGACGCGCGCTCGGGCGAGCTGACGCCGGCCGCACGCAGCATCGGCACCAGCGTCGAGGTGCGTGAGCTGTTCTTCAGCACGCCGGCGCGGCGCAAGTTCCTCAAGAGCGATGCCACCGAGCTGGCGCACTGCCTGGAGTCGGTGCGCCGCCATGCCCTGGCCCGGCCCGATGTGGGCTTCAGCGTCTGGCACGAGGGCAAGCTGGTCGAGCAGTTGCGTCCCGGCAGCCTGCAGCAGCGCATGCAGGACGTGCTGGGCGACACCTTCATCGAGACCAGCCGCGACGTCGAGCTGCAGGTCGGCCCCTTGCGGGTGTTCGGGCGCACCGGCCTGCCCGATGCAGCCCGCTCGCGCTCGGACTGGCAGTATTGCTACGTCAACGGCCGCTACGTGCGCGACAAGCTGATCGCCCACGGCATCCGCGCGGCCTACGAGGACGTGCTGCATGGCAGCCGCCAGCCGACCTACGTGCTGTTCCTGGAGATCGCCCCGGAGCGCGTGGACGTCAACGTGCACCCGACCAAGATCGAGGTGCGCTTCCGCGATTCCCGCGAGGTGCACCAGGGTGTGCGCCGCGCTGTGGAGTCTGCGCTGGCGCTGTCGCGGGCCGGGGCGACCACGACGTCGGCCGTGGTCACGCCTCCCCCCGCCCTGCCGGGACCCACGGCCGGCCTCCCCGGTGCCGCCTCGCCTCACCCCGCGGGCGGCGGCTCGCTGCAGGCCGATGGCAGCTACGCCCCCTTGAACAACGCCGCGCAATCCGCCCTGCCCTGGCGCGTGGCCGATGCTGCCGCCGAGCAACGCTGGGCGGGCTGGCCGAACGCCGGCCTGCGTGCAGAGGCCACCGCAGCGCGCGCCGGCACGGTCGACGCCTTCGCCGACCTGGCCCTGCCGCAGGTGCGCAAGTCTGCGGACGACGACACAGGCCAGGGCGCCCGCGCCGCCTCCGGCATCCCCCTGGCGCCCTGGGCCATGGCCGACGCTGGCAGCGCCATCGCCGCCGAGCCCTCGGGCCACGAATGGCCGCTGGGCCGCGCCATCGCCCAGGTCGGCGGCATCTACGTGCTGGCCGAAAACGCCCAGGGCCTGGTCATCGTGGACATGCACGCCGCGCACGAGCGCGTGGTCTACGAGCGCTTGAAGGCCCAGCTCGATGCGGCCCCGCTGCACAGCCAGCCCCTGCTGATCCCGCTGACCTTTGCCGCCACGCCGCAGGAATGCGCCACGGTCGATTCCCACCACGCGGCGCTGCTGCAGCTGGGCCTGGACGTGGACCTGATCGGCCCGTGCAAGCTGGCGGTGCGCGCCGTGCCTGCGGCGCTGCAACAGGCCGATGGCGTGGCGCTGGCGCGCTCGGTGCTGGCCGAGCTGGCCCACCTCGACGCCAGCGACGTGGTGCGCCGTGCCCAACATGAACTGCTGGCCACCATGGCCTGCCACGGCGCCGTGCGCGCCAACCGCCGCCTCAACCTGGTCGAGATGAACGCCCTGCTGCGCGACATGGAAGCCACCGAGCGCGCCGACCAATGCAACCACGGCCGGCCCACCTGGCGCCAGCTCACCCTCAAGGAGCTGGACGCGCTGTTCCTGCGCGGCCGCTGACACGCCATGACCGAACGCAAGAAGATCAGCCTGTCGCGCCCCGCCGGCGCCGACAGCGATGCCCCCACCCCGTCCCGACGCAAGCCGCCCGTGCGCGGCAGCGGCACGGCGCCACGCAAGCGCATGACCGCGGCCGAGGCCGAGCAGGCGCGCGCCGAAGCCGCCGCCCGCGGCCCGGACCCCTGGCACGACCGCGGGCCTGCGGGTCACGGTGGCCCGGGTGCCGCGGCAGGCCGCCGTCAAGGCCCGGGCCCCGGCCGGTCGCCTGAGCGCGCATCCGAGCGCCCGCAAGACCGCGCCCCCGAGCGCTGGGGCGAGCCGCGCTACGACCACCGCGATCCCCGCGAAGCCTACCCGCCAGCCCGCCAGGACCAGCGCCGCCTGGGCACGACCTCGCCCCGTCCTCCCGCCGCACCGCGCCAGGAGGCCACCGAGGCCGACGGCCGCCTGCGCCTGTCCAAGCTCATGAGCGAGCGCGGCCTGGCTTCGCGCCGCGAAGCCGACGAGTGGATCGACGCCGGCTGGGTGCGCGTGGATGGCGAGGTCGCCGAGCTGGGCACGCGCGTGCTGCCCTCCGTGCACATCGACATCGACCCGCAGGCCCGCGAGCAGCAGACGCAGCGCGTCACCATCCTGCTGCACAAGCCCGTGGGCTACGTCAGCGGCCAGGCCGAAGATGGCTACGAGCCCGCGGTGGTGCTCATCCAGCCCGATTCGCGTTGGGCCGAAGACAAGCTGCCGCTGAAGTTCAACCGCGCCCACCTGCGCCACCTCGCGCCTGCCGGCCGCCTGGACATCGACTCCACCGGCCTGCTGGTGCTCACGCAGGATGGCCGCGTGGCCAAGGCCCTCATCGGCGAGGACTCGGGCGTCGAGAAGGAATACCTGGTGCGCGTGCAGCTCATCGAACAGCCCGAGGCCGAGAACGTGATGGCCGTGACGCCGCCCGAGGCCATCGAGGCCCTGCGCTTCGGCCTGGAGCTCGACGGCAAGCCGCTCAAGCCCGCCCAGGTGTCTTGGCAGAACGAGCAACAGCTGCGCGTGGTGCTGCGCGAAGGCCGCAAGCGCCAGATCCGCCGCATGTGCGAGCTGGTCGGCCTCAAGGTCGTCGGCCTCAAGCGCGTGCGCATGGGCAGCGTGGTGCTGGGCAAGCTGCCCGCCGGCCAGTGGCGTTACCTGCGACCCGATGAGCGCTTCTGAGGCCCCTCAGCGCCTGGACGAGCGCCAGGGCCTGGGCCTGCCGCCCTGGGTCGTCGTCGCCGCCGTGGGCCTGCTGACGGGGCTGCAGCCGCTGACCACCGACCTCTACCTGCCGGCGCTGCCGCAAATGCAGGCCGGCCTGGGTGTGGACGCCGCGGCGGCGCAGTGGACGCTGTCGGTCGTCATCCTGGCGTTCGGCATCGGGCAACTGGTGTGGGGCGCCATCGCCGACCGCTTCGGCCGCGCCATCGTGCTGCGCTGGGGCCTGGGCCTGTACGTGCTGGCCAGCCTGGCGGCGGTGCTGGCCCCGGACATCGCGGTGATGCTGGCCGCGCGTGCGGCGCAAGGGGCCTGCCTGTCGGCCGCGGTGGTGTGCGGCCGCGCCATGGTGCGCGACCTGTTCGCACCGGAGGACGGCGCCCGCGTCATGGCCAAGGGCATGAGCGTGCTGGGCCTGCTGGCCCTGAGCGGCCCGGTGATCGGCGGCCTGACCGTCACCCACTTCGGCTGGCGCCCCACCATGGCGCTGATGGCGCTGTCGGGCCTGGCGATCTGGCTGTTCGTCTGGTTGCGGCTGCCCGAGACGCTGCCCCCCGAGCGCCGCCAGCAGCGGCTGGACTGGCTGGCCATCGTGCGCCAGTGGCTGGACATCGGCCGACACCCCACCTTCCGCGCCCACGCCTTGCTGACGGCCAGCACCTATGGTGGCCTGTACGTCTTCCTGGCGCTGGCCCCCTTCGTCTTCATCCGCGTGCTGCACCTCAGCGGCACGGGTTGCGGCCTGGTCATGGCCTCGACCTCGCTGGCCTACCTCAGCGGCACGGTGGTGTGCCGCAAGGTCCTGCCGCGCGGTGGGCTGCTGGGCACGGTGCGCCTGGCCGGCTGGTGTTCGCTGGCCGGCGGGGCCTGGATGGGCGCGGCGTCGCTGTGGCAAGTCGCCCAACCCTGGGGCCTCGGGGTTTCGGCCTTCGGGCTGCTGCCCGGGCTGTGGGTCTACGCCTTCGCCCACGGCATCCACCAGCCCTGCGGGCAAACGGGCGTGGTTGCGGCCTTCCCGATGCGGGCAGGTGCGGCCTCGGCGCTGTCGGGTTTCGTGCTGTGCGCCGTGGCCTTCGGGGTGGGCGCGCTGCTGGCCTGGTGGAGCGGCCTGCCCGGCTGGGCCGGCACCATCCACCCGATGAGCCTGGGCGTGGCCCTGGGCGGCGCCCTGACCGCCTGGACGGCGCTGCGGCGCGTCCAGCGCCATGGCCTGGCGCACGCGCCGGCCTGAAGCCCCCGAGCCCGCCCACCGTCAGCACACAGCCCAGACACCAGCCCATGCCCCCCGACGCCGCCCTCCACCCGGCCACCGCCGCCCCGCTGTGGGTGCTCACCGGCCCCACCGCGTGCGGCAAGACCGCCGTGGCGCTGGCCCTGGCTGCGCAGTGCGCGCAAGCCCAGGGCGGCAGCGCCATCGAAGTCCTCAGCGTCGACTCGGCCCTGATCTACCGCGGCATGGACATCGGCACGGCCAAGCCCTCGGCCGCCGAGATGGCCCAGGTGCCGCACCACCTGATCGACATCGTCGATGCCAGCGAGCGCTACAGCGCCGCGCGCTTCGTGGCCGATGCGCTGGCCGCCGTGGCCGACATCCGCGCGCGCGGCCGCACCCCGCTGCTGGTGGGCGGCACCATGCTCTACCTGAAGGCCCTGCTGGAAGGCATGGACGAGATGCCCGCCATCCCGCCCGAGGTCCGCGCCGAGGTCGATGCGCGCATGAAGGCGCAAGGCAGCCTCGCCCTGCACGCCGAGTTGCAGCAGGTGGACCCCGTCACCGCCGCGCGCCTGGCCCCGGGCGACACCCAGCGCATCCAGCGCGCCATCGAGGTCTGGGCCGCCACCGGCCAGCCCCTGTCGGCCTTCCAGCGCAAGCTCCAGGGCGTGGATGCAGATGCAGCGACCGCCACCCAGCCCCCCGGCAGCGCAGGCGTGCCGGCCATCGTCGTCTCGCTGGAGCCGCAAGACCGCGCCTGGCTGCACCGCCGCGTCGCCCTGCGTTTCGAGCAGATGATGGCCACGGGCTTCATCGACGAAGTCGTGCGGCTGCGTGCCCGGGGCGATCTGGACATCGACCTGCCGTCCATGCGCTGCGTGGGCTACCGCCAGGTCTGGGAAGCGCTGGACGCGGGCCTGGATCTGCACGACCAGCGCACCCTGGCCGAGGTCACCGAGCGCGGCATCGCCGCCACCCGCCAGCTCGCCAAGCGTCAGGTCACCTGGCTGCGCGGCATGCCGCAACGCCACGTGCTGGCCTGCGACAGCGGCCTGAGCGCAGAGGCCCTGGCCGCGCAGGCCCGTGACATCTTCACGACGGCGCAGCCCGCACGCCCCTCGGCCTGATCCGGGCCTGCGCCCTGCTTGATCTGCATTAAGCCCGCGCCCCGGCACGGCGGCGTAAGCTCGGCCCCACGCTGAACGGCCGGTGCGGCCTCACACACAACACACGGAGGCCGCCATGCCACAAGAGTTGTTCCGCAGCGCGCACCACGCTTGCCTGATGTTTTCCGACCTGGGCAACGAAGGCGGCGAGGCGGTGCAGGCCAACCAGTTCCTCATCGTCGATGGCGACGTCGGCGCCATCATTGACCCGGGCGGCAACCTGGCCTACAGCGAGCTCTACCTGGGCATGACGCGGCACTTCCCGCCCTCGAAGCTCTCGGCCATCCTGGCCTCGCACGCCGACCCCGACATCATCGCCTCGCTGGACCGCTGGATGACGGCCACGCCCGACGCCAAGCTCTACGTCTCCACGCTGTGGGAGCGCTTCGTGCCGCACTTCTGCAAGCCGGGCAAGACCACCGGCCGCATCGTCGGCATCCCCGACCCAGGCATGCGCATCCCCGTGGGCCGGCACGAACTCATCGCCCTGCCCGCGCACTTCATGCACGCCGAGGGCAACTTCCAGTTCTACGACCCGGTCAGCCGCATCCTGTTCTCGGGCGACCTGGGCGTGTCCATGCAGACCGGCCCCGACGCCACGAAACCCATCCGCTCGCTGGCGACCCTGCCGCGTGGCATGGACGCCTTCCACCGCCGCTACATGGTCTCCAACAAGGTCCTGCGCTGCTGGGCCCGCATGGTGCGCGAATTGCGCATCGACATGATCGCGCCACAGCACGGTGCCCCGCTCGTGGGCGAAGCCGTGCCGCAGTTCATCCAGTGGGTGGAGAACCTGGCCTGCGGCATCGACCTCATGGGCGAGGCGCACTACCAGGTGCCCGCTTGATCAGTGCGCGCCCGAATCCACCGCCGCGCCGCCCTTCTTGACCTTGGCCAGCCACACGATGGGGATCAGGCACAGGAACAGCATCGACGAAGCCAGGTAGACGTCGTCGGCCGCCCGCGTGAAGGCCTGCTGGTCGATGAGGCGGCTGATCTGCGCCGAGGCCTGCTCGAAGCTCATGCCGGTGGACATCAGCACGCTGAAGCCGTCCAGCGCCGAACCATCGGTGGGCGTGAGTTTCTCGACCATGTGCGCGTGGTGCAGCGTGGCGCGGTTGTCCCAGATGGTCGTGACCAGCGAGGTGCCCATGGCGCCCGCGGTGATGCGCACGAAGTTGCTCAAGCCCGAGGCCGAGGGGATGCGGTCCGGCGTCAGGCCTGAGAGCGTGATGGCGCTCAGCGGGATGAAGAAGAAGGCGATGGCCGCGCCCTGCAGGATGGTCGGCACCATGATGGTGTTGAAGTCGGCCTGCACGGTGAAGTGCGAGCGCATCCACAGCACCAGCGCGAAGCCCGAGAACGCCACCGTCGCCAGGATGCGCGGGTCCACCCGCGTGACGTTCTTGCCCACCAGCGGCGACAGCAGGATGGCCAGGATGCCCACCGGCGCCACCGCCATGCCGGCCACCGAGGCCGTGTAGCCCATGTACTGCTGCAGCCACAGCGGCAGCAGCACCACGTTGCCGAAGAACAGGCCGTAGCCAATCGACAGCGCCAGCACGCCGAACAGGAAATTGCGCTTGGCGAACAGGCGCAGCTCCACCACCGGGTGCTCCTGCGTCAGCTCCCAGATCACGAAGACCACGAAGCCGATGGCCGCCACGGCCGTGAGCGCCACGATCTGGCCGCTCTCGAACCAGTCCAGCTCCTTGCCCTTGTCGAGCATGATCTGCAGCGCCCCCACCCACAGCACCAGCAGGCCCAGGCCCACCGTGTCGATGGGCAGTTTGCGGATGGGGGTCTCGCGCTTGGCGTAGATGCGCCAGGTCACCAGCGCGGCGCCCAGGCCCACCGGCACGTTGATGTAGAAAATCCAGGGCCAGGTGATGTTGTCCGTGATCCAGCCGCCCAGCAAGGGCCCGGTCACGGGCGCGACCAGCGTGGTCATGGCCCACATCGCCAGCGCCATCCCCGCCTTGGCCGGCGGGTAGCTCGACAGCAGCAGCGTCTGCGACAGCGGGATCATCGGCCCGGCCACCAGCCCCTGCAGCACGCGGAAGCCGATCAGCATCTCCAGCGAACCCGCCAGGCCGCACAGCCACGAGGCCAGCACGAACAGCAGCACGCTCATGGTGAACAGCCGCACCGCGCCGAAGCGCTGCGTCAGCCAGCCCGTCAACGGCACCGAGATGGCGTTGGACACACCGAAGCTGGTGATGACCCAGGTGCCCTGCGTCGGGCTGACGCCCAGGTCACCGGCGATGGCTGGCAGCGAGACGTTGGCGATCGACGAGTCCAGCACGTTCATGAACGTGGCCAGGGACAGGGCGATGGTGCCCAGCAGCAAGGACGAGCCCTGCAAGGGCGGCAGCGGCGCGGGGCTGCTGCTCATGCTCAGGCTCCGCGGCGGGGCGTGGCCACGGCGGCGGCACGCGCCGCAGCGGCACCCTGGGCACGACCGAGGTTGGCATCGATGATGCGGCGCACCTGCGCGTCGGCGTCCTTCTGCAGGGCATCGAAGACGGTCGTCTGCGCCACCGCGTGCTCACGCGGCACCTGGGCCAGCACCGGGCCGTCCTGCTGGGCCACGTCCACCTCGACCTCCATCGACAGGCCCACGCGCAGCGGGTGCGCCCGGACCTCGGCCGCATCCAGCGACAGGCGCACCGGCACGCGTTGCACCACCTTGATCCAGTTGCCCGTGGCGTTCTGCGCCGGCAGCAGCGAGAAGGCCGCGCCCGTGCCAGCGCCCAGACCCACCACCTTGCCGTGGTAAGTCACCTTCTGGCCGTAGACGTCGGCCGTCAGCGTGGCCGGCTGGCCGATGCGGATGCGCTGCAGCTGGCTTTCCTTGAAGTTGGCGTCCACCCAGGGCTGGTCCAGCGTCACCAGGGCCATCACCGGGCTGCCGGCCTGCACGCGCTGGCCGACCTGCACGCTGCGCTTGGCCACGTGGCCGTCCACCGGGGCCAGCAAGGCCGCGCGCTGGAAGGCCAGGTAGGTCTCGCGCACGCGGGCGGCGGCACGGGCCACATTGGGGTGCTGCGCCACGGTCGTGCCGTCGGTCAGCGACTGGTTCGAACCCAGCTGCTCGCGTGCGGCCACCAGGGCCGACTCCGCCGCCGCCACGGCGCTGCGGGCGGCCGCGAGCTGGGCGCTGGCGTGGTTGAACTCTTCCTTGCCCACGGCGCCACTGGCCAGCAGCGGCGAGCGGCGGTTGACGTCGTCCTGGGCGCGGGCCAGCTCGGTCTGCGCACGGGTCACGTCGGCCTGGCGCAAGGCCACCTGCGCCTGCAGGCTGCCGTTGTTGGCGAACAGGGTGCGCACCTCGCGCACGGTCTGCGCCAGCTGGGCCTCGGCCTGGTCCAGGGCCACGCGGGCATCGGCCGGATCGAGCCTGACCAGCACCTGGCCGGCCTTGACCTTGTCGGTGTCGTCGGCGGCAATCGCCACCACGGTGCCACCCACCTGGGGCGTGATCTGCACGACGTTGGCCTGCACGTAGGCGTTGTCGGTGTGCTCGAAGTGGCTGGCCACCAGCGCGTAATAAGCGCCGTAGCCGATGCCGCCCAGCACCACGGCGGCGGCCACCAGGGCCAGGGCCTTCTTGCGACCGGGGGCTGCGGCCTCGGCCTGAACCTCGTTGGCGGGAGTGGATGGCTGGCTCATGCGGGATCTCCGGATTTCTGGGACAACTTCTGGGTCGAGGAAGAGGTGGCGGCAGCGGGCAACGCGGTCGGCTGCACGGCGCCCCCCAAGGCACGCACCAGGCCGAACTGTGCGTCCAGGGTGCGCGCTTGCAGGTCGACGGCCTGGCGGCGCTGGTTGAGCACCGCCGTCTCGGCGGCCAGCACGTTCAGGTAATTGCCCAGGCCGGCCCGGTAGCGCTCGGTGGCCAGGGCATAGGCGGCCTCGGTGTGGCCCTGCGCGGCGCGCTGCTCGGTCTGCTGGCGTGCGATGGCCTGCAGGCTGCCGAGCTGGTCGGCCGTTTCCTGCACGGCCTGCAGCACGGTCTGGTTGTAGCTGGCCACCGAGATGTCCTGCTCGGCCACACGGCCCTGCAGGTTGGCGATGCGGCGGTCCCCGTCGAACAGCGGCAGGTGGATGGCCGGCAACAGGCCCCACTGCCAGCTGCCAGGCTTGAGCACACGCTCCAGCCCGATGGCGTTGTAGCCCGCATAGGCCGCCAGGTCGATGTTGGGATAGAAGTTGGCGCGGGCCGCGTCGATGTCATGGTGGCTGGCCTCGACGCGCCAGCGTGCGGCCATGACATCGGCACGGCGGGACAGCAAGTCCAGCGGCACGGTGGACGGCAAGGCCGGCACCTGCAAGCCCTCCAGCTGCACTTCCAGCGTGTCCAGCGCGTCGGGCGCCTGGCCCGTCAGCACCGCCAGGGCATGGCGCGTGAGCATGACCTGCTCGCGCAAAGCCTCGATCTGCAAGCGCGTGTCGGGCAAGGCGCCCTCGCCCTGGCGCAGCTCCACCGTGGTGTCCAGGCCCGCCTGCACACGCTGGCGGATCAGCTTGAGGATGTCATCGCGCTGCCCCAGCGTGCGCTGCAACACCGCCACCTGGGCTTGCAAGCGCCCCAGTGCCACGTAGCTGCGCGCCACCTGCGAAGACAGCAGCACGCGTGCGGCTTGCACATCGGCCTCGCTGGCGCGGGTCTGGCCGATGCTGGCTGCGATCTGCGCATGCTGCTTGCCAAAGAGGTCCAGCTCCCAGCTGCCGGCCAGCTGCAGCGTGCCCGTGTTGGCCACGGCGCCGGCCAGCGGCGGCGGGATGATGCCGTGCTCGGTGTAGCGCTGGCGGTTCACCTCGGCCGAGGCCTGCAGCTGCGGCATGTCGGCTCCGCGCACGATGCGCTCCTGCGCGGCCACACGCTGCAGGCGGGCAGCGGCGGCCTGCATGTTCGGGTTGCCGTCCAGCGCCTGGCGGATCAGCCCCGACAGGCGTGCGTCGCCATAAGCGTCCCACCAGGCACTCTGGTCGGCGGCCACGGGCGCGGGCTCGACGCCCTGCACGCCCAGCCGCCCGGTGTCGATCTGCTGGAGCGCAGGCTGGATCTCAGGGTGGGTGGAGCAAGCGCTCAAGGACACCAGCGCCGCCAGCGCGATGGCAGGAGCCAGTCCAGTCGGTTTCAGCGAAAGGGATCGCAACATCGTTTCTCCGGGAATGTCTGTGGCGCACAGCGCAACGCGGTGGCGCGCGGGCTCAGTCCTCGCGGTGCCGCTCGGGCAAGGTCGCGGACACAGGCGTCTTGAGTGCATCGGCATTGGCCACCATGCGCCGCAGGAAGCCCATCAAGGTCTCCCACTCCTCGCGGCTGAAGCCCGACAGCATGGCGTTGGAGACATCGCACAGCACGCTCGGCACGGTGGCCACGGCCGCCTTGCCTTCGGGGCTGAGGCTCAGGTGCACCACGCGGCGGTCATCGGCCGAGCGCTCGCGGCGGCACAGCCCCTTGGCCTCCAGGCGATCGAGCGTGCGCGTGAGCGCTCCGGCATCGACCTGCAACTCGCGCGACAAGGCCGCCAGGGTGTTGGCCTCCCCGCGGTGGATGAGGAACAGCGGCGTCCACTGCGCGTGCGTCAGCCCGCCGCCTTCCAGCCGCCGGTCCACCTCGTTGACCATGAGGTGAACGATGCGGCGCATGAGGTAGCCCGCGCTGTTCTCGCGGGAGAACGAGCCCTCGCGGTAGATGGGTGCGTCCCCGTCCGCCGGTGCGGGTGAGGTCGGATTGTCGGATGTCGCGCGCTTGGCCATGCCGCAAATTTAGTTGCCTACACAAATATTGTCAAGGCATGATAATGCCTGATCCCTGCGGCGACCGAGTCCTTTCGGCGCCGTGTCCGGGCGCCGCGCCCGCCGTCCATTCCGCTCCCAGCTGTCCCATGTCCGGCAACACCCACCCCCACGCCGCCGCCAACGCAGCCCCGGCCTCCGCAGCCAGGTCGCCACGCGCCCTCTCGGGCCTGCGCCCCTTCCTGCGGCCCTACCGCCAGCGCATCGCCCTCGCCTTCGTCTTCCTGGTGCTGGCCGCCATCACGACGCTGGTGCTGCCCATCGCCTTGCGCACCCTCATCGACCAGGGCATGGTCTCGGCCGACCCGGGCGAGCGCGTCATGGCCCTGCGCAGCCACTTCCTCGCCCTGTTCGGCGTGGGCGCGGCACTCGGCGTGTTCTCGGCCTCGCGCTACTTCGTCGTCACCTGGCTGGGCGAGCGCATCACCACCGACATCAAGCAAGCGGTGTACGCCCACGTGCTGCGCCAGAGCCCCGAGTTCTTCGAGACCACGCAAAGCGGCGAGGTGCTCTCGCGCCTGACCGCCGACACCACCCTCATCCAGACCGTGGTGGGCACCAGCGTGTCCATGGGCTTGCGCAACGCCATCATGGCGGTGGGCGCGCTGGCCATGCTCATCGTCACCAACCCCTTCGTGATGGCGCAGGTGCTGGGCGGCCTGGTGCTCGTGGTGCTGCCGGCCATCGCTTACGGCCGCCGTGTGCGCAAGCTTTCGCGCGCCAGCCAGGACCGCATCGCCGATGCCAGCGCGATCGCCGCCGAGGTGCTCAACGCCGTGCCCGTGGTGCAAAGCCACAACGCCGAAGGCCGCGAAGCCCAGCGCTTTGACGACGCCACCGAAGGCGCTTTCCGCACCGGCGAGCGCCGCATCCGTGCCCGCGCCATCCTCGTGGCCTTCATCATCACCGCCACCACCGGCGCGCTGCTGTGGGGGCTGTACCAAGGCACCCAGGCCGTCATGGACGGCCGCATCAGCGCCGGCCACCTGGGCCAGACCGTGGTCTATGTGATCCTGCTGCTGAGCTCGGTGGCGGCGCTCTCCGAGGTCTATGGCGACATCCTGCGCGCCGCCGGCGCCACCGAGCGCCTGATGGAGCTGCTGTCGGCCACCTCGCCCATCCAGTCCCCCGCCCACCCGCGCGCCCTGCCCGCTGCCGGTGCCGGCTCCAGCCTGAGCCTGCGCCAGCTGCGTTTCAGCTACCCGTCTCGCCCCGGCCAGCTGGCCCTGGACGATGTGTCCCTGGACGTCGCCGCCGGCGAAACCATCGCCCTGGTCGGCCCCAGCGGTGCCGGCAAGACCACCGTCTTCCAGCTGCTGCAGCGCTTCTACGATCCGCAGGCCGGCGAGATCACGCTGGACGGTGTGCCCATCACCGCGCTGTCGCTGCACGACCTGCGCCAGCGCATCGGCATCGTCCCGCAAGACAGCACCATCTTCTCCACCAGCGCCCTGGAAAACATCCGCTACGGCCGCCCCGAGGCCAGCGACGCCGAGGTCCAGGCCGCCGCCCGCGCCGCCCATGCCCACGACTTCATCGAGCGCCTGCCCGAGGGCTACGCCACCTTCCTGGGCGAGCGCGGCGTGCGCCTGTCCGGCGGCCAGCGCCAGCGCATCAGCATCGCGCGGGCCATCCTCAAGAACGCCCCGCTGCTGCTGCTCGACGAAGCCACCAGCGCGCTGGACACCGAGAGCGAACGTGCCGTCCAGGCCGCCCTGGAAGAAGCCATGAAGGGCCGCACCACCCTGGTCATCGCCCACCGCCTGAGCACGGTGGTCAATGCCCACCGCATCGTGGTGCTGGATGGCGGACGCATCGCCGATGTCGGCACCCATGCCGAGCTCATGGCCCGCAATGGCCTGTATGCTCGCCTGGCCTCCATGCAGTTCGATCAGGTCGCGGCCTGAGCGCGCCCGGGCCGACATCACCGAGGTGATGTGTGAAGTCTTGTTGCCAGCGTCATCCGCGCCCTGGCTTGCGCCGTTGAAAACCGGCCCCTCACAACGAAAGGTCTGCCCATGTCTGCATCACTGAACACCGCCCACGCCACCGCCCGCGCTTCGCGTCGTGGCATCACGCTGGTCGCCGCCGCCACGGGCCTGGCCATGCTGCTGGCCGGCTGCGAGAACATGGGCGCGCGTGAACGCGGCACCGCCCAGGGCGCAGGCATCGGCGCGGTCGCGGGTGCGGCCATCGGCGCCATGACCGGCGGCAAGAACACCGTCAAGGGCGCGGCCATCGGCGCCGCCGCAGGCGCGATTGCCGGCAACCTGTGGTCCAAGCACATGGAAGAGCAACGCCGCGCCATGGAGCAGGCCACCGCCGGCACCGGCGTGGACGTGGTGCGCACCCCGGACAACCAGCTCAAGCTGAACATCCCCAGCGACATCTCCTTTGCCACCGGCAGCGCCGCCCTCAAGCCCGAGCTGCGCGAGGTCCTGCAGCAGTTCGCCCAGGGCCTCAAGGAGAACCCCGGCACCCTGGTGCGCGTGGTCGGCCACACCGACAACGTCGGCTCCGACACGCTGAACAACAAGCTCTCGCTGGAACGCGCCGACACCGTGCGCGACTTCCTGGAAGACCGTGGCGTCTCGCGCAGCCGCATCGAAGTGGCTGGCCGCGGTGAGCGCGAGCCCGTCGCCAGCAACGACAGCGCCGAAGGCCGCGCCAAGAACCGCCGCGTCGAAATCTTCCTGCGCGAGCCGGAAGGTGGCGTGGGCAACGTGCGCTGACGCACCGCCACCGCCCGCCTCCGCACGCCCCCAGGCGACACATCTGATTGCAAATCTCCCTCGGCCCGCCCCCTTCGTGGGGGGGCGCCGAGCGGCGCCGCTGCGCCAGAATCCGCGCCAGAACAAATCATTCAGGTGGATTCATGTGGGGCGAGTGGGGACATCCCAGTGGCGCTGCGCGTGTGCTCAAGCAGCTGCATGCAGCCCTCAGGCCGGGCCAGGACAACCGGCTGCTGCAATGGCATGGCAGCACGCCTGCGGACACGCTCATCCCCGAACGCTGCCGCATCCACGAAGCCCTGCACGCCGACCAGCCCTTTCTGGCCGATGTCGATTGCCTCGGCACCGACGCCGAACTTTCCCTGACAACCCTGCTGGGCACGCCCGCGGCCCTGTGGCTGCAGCAGCAGGATGGCGGCTGGCGCCAATGGCACGGCCACATCGCCCGGGCCTCCCTGCTGGACAGCGACGGCGGATGGACGCGTTACCGACTGCAACTGCGCGACGTCACCCACTGGGCCAGCCTGCGGCGCGACACCCGCATCTTCCAGGACCAGACCAGCGCCGACATCGTCCAGGCCGTGCTCTGCGCCCACCCGCAAGCCCGCCTGCGCCTGGCAGTGGCCCATCCCGGGCCACTGCGCGCCATCACCACACAGTACCGCGAAACCGACTGGGCTTTCGCCCAGCGCCTGATGGCCGAAGAAGGCTGGAGCTGGCGCATCGAGCATGACCAGCACGGTGAGCCTCCCAACCCCTCACCGCGCGCACAGGCACGCCACACCCTGGTGATCTTCGACGCTGAGGCAGCTCGGCCCGATCTGGGCCCCCTGCGCTTCAGCCGCCCCGGCATGCGCGGGGCCTTGCCCGACGACACGGCCCAGGACACCCTCACCGCCTGGTCGCCGGCGCAACAAGCCGGCCCCCTGGCCATCACCCTGGGCGCCTGGGACGAACGCCAACTGGCAGGCACATCGGCCCATGCCAGCCTGCCCGCCAGCGAACACTTCGATGGCAGGGGCGAACGCCTGTTCACCGATGGCTGCGTGGCCCACCATGCCCGGACGGACAGCCAGACAGGCAGCCAGGCGGTGGCCCAGGCCCGCGCCCAGGCCCGGCTCGACGCCCACCTGCTGCGCCAGCACCAGGTTCAGGGTGCCGGGGCGGTGCGCGAGCTCACACCGGGCGCACGCTTCACGCTCAGCGATCACTTCGGCAATCACTTCGGCACGCCCCCGGCCACGCCCGCCACCAGCCGCCTCGGCATCCACGCCTCCACCGGCTTCAGCGTCCTGCGCGTCACCCATGAAGTCGCCAACAACCTGCGGGTGAACCTGCCGCCACCTCACCTGCCCCCCGACGGCTTCGCCGACCTCGCCGGACCAGGATCGCTCGACACCCTCGAGCCCGGCAGCTACCGCAACCACTTCGAGGCCGCCCCCGCCCACCTGCGCCTGCTGCCACAGCGGCATGCCGCACCACCCAGCCCCGGCCTGCTGACCGCCATCGTCACCGCGCAAACGACCCGCGATGGCGCGAGCGAGGGGCCAGCCCCCATCCACAGCGACCGCGACGGCCGCATCCGCGTCCAGTTCCCCTGGCAACGCGGCCCGGCGCCCCTGCCAGGGGGCCTCGACGCCCCGGCCACCCCCGCGGGCGAACCCACCGGTCACGCCCCCGGCGACGACCGCAGCGGCACCTGGGTGCGCGTGCTGCAAGACCTGGCTGGACCCGATTGGGGCGCGGTGTTCACGCCGCGTCCGGGCACCGAGGTTCTCGTGGATTTCATCGACGGCGACATCGACCGCCCCGTCGTCATCGGCCAGTTGCACAACGGACAACAAGGCCTGCCCTGGCCCGCCGGGCAGGACAGCGACGCCAACCACGCAGGTGCGCTGTCCGGGTGGCATCACCCGCTGCTGGACGCGCCGTCTGCGCCGACGGGCGCCAACCAATGGCTCATCGACGACAGCCAAGGCCAGTTGCGCATGCGCCTGCTGAGCTACTCGGCCGCCCATGGCCACACCGAACTGGGCCTCGGGCACCTGGTGCAGCAGGGTGCGCAAGGCGGTGACACCCGGCGCGGCCACTGGCTGGGCGAGGGCTTCTACGGCCACACCGACGGCTGGGCCGTGGTGCGCGCAGGACAAGGCCTGCTGCTGAGCACCGCGGCCCGCCCCGCCCAAGGCGCCAGCGTCGCCAGCACCCAGATGGACGCCGCCGAAGCCGTCGCCCAGTTGCGGGCCAGCCGGCAGCTGGGCGGCGCCCTGGGCCGCGGTGCCCGGCAGCAAGGCGCCTTGGGCCTGCACAGCCACGACGACGGCCAGGCCTGGCAGCGGCACGCTGCGGCCATGGCCCCCGCCGCCGAGGGCAAGTTCACCGCCCACCTCAACGGCCAGGACGCCCGCAAGGCGCAAGCGGGGAGCCGCACGCTGCAAGACCCGGTCGAAGCCTTCGCCCGTCCGCACATCCACCTGGACACCCCCAGCAGCGCGGCCCTCGTCAGCACCCACCACCTCAGCCTGTTCAGCGGCCAGGACACCTCCCTGAGCACCCAGGGCGACGCCCACCTCGCCAGCCAGCACACCCTCAGTGCCGTCAGCGGCCAGACCACCAGCTTCTTCACCCACGCCGGCGGCATCCAGGCCATCACCGCCAGCGCCGCGCTGAGCCTGCGCGCCCACACCGATGCCCAACAACTCTGGGCCGACCAGGACATCGTCGTGCAGAGCACCGACGACGAGGTCCGCATCTCCGCCAGCGACAGCATCACCCTCGCCGCCGGCCAGAGCCGGATCACCCTGCAAGGCAGTGACATCACCTTCACCTGCCCGGGCACCTTCGCCGTCAAGGGGGCGATGCATGAGTGGGGAGGAGGCACTTCCGGAAGCCTCTCCCTGCAGGCGCTGCCTGACACCCGAGTCAAGCTGTTTGACGAGCAGGTGCGCGCCGTATCGAAACTGTCAGGCAGACCTGTCGTCGGGCAAGATCCAGTTGACGTGGCTTCACGCCAGCGAGGCCGATGACTTTCCTGACGTTCCTGCAGACGAAGGTTGCTGACCGATGGCCAAAGACCAGAAGCCCGATTTCTCCTGCCAGACCAACGACAAGCCCGACTCCGTGGTGGATGCGCCATGCAGGAAATCTTGCAAAGTCACCTACCGGTTTGCTTTCCGAAGCAGGCTATCGATGCCTTATGCGGTCGCGGTCAACGGCAAGGTGTTACCTGCATTCAAAGACCGCCCCAAACGCACCGAGGAGAAGATCCCTTTGGTGGTCTATGCCGGTCAAATGGTCGAGCTGTACCTCAACAGCGATGCACATCCCGCGTACCGGCAAATGCTGAGAAATGCTGAGCACAGACGGCAAGGTCAAGAGAGGCTGAATGCTGCAAAAAGAACCAAGGCGCAAACAGACGATGCGAAAGCCGATGCTGAAGAGGCATGGTGCAAGGCGCGCAACGCCAACGAACCCGCCAAGGTCAGACTGTTTCGCGCTTCGCTGCTGCAATGCCATTGCATCTCCCAGCTCTTTGATCCTTGGTTCATGGACGCCAACACCAAAGACGAGAAGGACCCAGAGCCCAATATGCAAAGGCCGCAGGCTCACGGCCCAAAAGGACAGTCAAACGAAGAGCTCCATGCGCACCATCTCCATGTGACTGTGCATGAACCCAGAATTTTGCAGGGATGACCATGGCTGCATTCCATTTGCCGACACCGATGCGTCACTTCATTGGCTGCCTGCTGTGGATGCACGCAACAGGCATGGCGCAAACACCTTCAGCCTCACCAGTTCAAGAGCGATCGGGGCGCATCACGTGGATTGAGCCACTCAGAGGTAGCATGAACCAGCTTCGGTATCTGGGCCTGTCGGACGGCGATGGCTTGGAGGATCGCTTTTATGGCATCGCACATTGGTTCACAGGCATAGGCGATGCGAGCACGCATTGGGCTCCAGCGTTCTGCGCCCCAGATCAACAACCCAACGTGCTGAACGTCAAAAGCGAGGCCTACCTCTACGGCGAGTTGTTCAAACCGAATGGCCTCAGCCCACTTTTCGGCTGCCGCGAGTGGGCCTACCAACTCCATGATGACGAGCGGCCTCACATCGACGTCACCAGCTACGAGCCCACGTCCAAAGGCAAGCCGCCCCACGGCCAAATCCGCGAATTCATGGGTTGGGCGCGTTTTGGCGACAACAAGCCCGTCATCGGGCAACACGGGGGTGACTGGTATTGCCTGCACGACTGCCCAGGAAGCGACCTGCCAGGCTTGATCCCTGACATCAAGGCCTGGGCCAAGCGGTTTGACCGGCATGCCCCCCAGCCCCCCACCAAGGTCCCGACCTTCCCGGATCCACCGGCCCAACCGGGCACTTATCCGCATGAACCAAAGCCGTTGCATGCACCGGCAACCCATCGAACCGGAAGATGAAAAGGCGGGTGAAGCGCGTCCAAGATTAGAGCAGATTTCCGGATGTTCCGGCGGATGCAGCTTGTCAATGCCCCCTGCGGCCCCAGAGCACCAGGCTCTGCACGCTGCCGGCGGCATGAGCCGATGCGCAACAACTCCGGACCGACTTGACTGACGCCGCCTGGCCTGACGGCGCATCCATCCGAGGTTGTTTGTGAACCGACCTGTCCTTGTGGCGCTCGCCATCGCATTGCAACCACTGAACGCATGCCCCGAACCCATGCCAGAAGATTTGGCCATCCCGCACTGCACCCCATCAGACACGGGCAGCACGGTGGGGCACTGCGAAGAGATCGCGGAGAACCACCAAACCTGCCACCTCTTCCTCTTCGACTTTCAGACCCACGCCATCCGAGCCGTGGGTGCCATGCCCATCGAACGCGACAACCGCCTCATGCCGGGTGGCATCGCGACGGCACGCCGTTGTGCATACACTCCCGCCCTGCCCACCGCACTCGCTGCCCGCACGCACACCCGTCGCCATGCAAGCCCTGCTCGATGCCATCGCCCGGATGGACCAGCCCACCGACGCCCAGCGCGTCTTCCATGGCCGGGGTGGCCTGTACCCCGGCTGCGAGCAGTGGTCGCTGGACGCCTACCCGCCGGTCTGGGTGCTGACGAGCTTTCAGCCTGCCACGGACGCCGAATTGGCGGCGATCCACGCCGCCTTGTCAGCGCGCTGGCAGCAGCTCGCGCCTGAAAAAACGCTCCACTGGGTCTACCAAGGCCGCCACGAGGGGGGTGTGGACACCCGCCTGATGGCCGGCGACGTGCCCGACCCCCACGTGGTCAGCGAGGGCCCCGCGCGCTTTCTGGTGCATGTGCTGCGCGGGCAGAACCATGGCCTGTTCCTCGACATGGCCGAGGGGCGCCAATGGGTGCGCACGCACATCGCCCATCATCCTGAACGCGCGCGCCTGAAGGTGCTGAACCTGTTCGCCTACACCTGCGCCTTCTCGGTGGCGGCCTTGCAGGCAGGTGCCAGGCAGGTGGTCAATGTGGACATGAGCCAGGTCGCGCTGGCCATCGGGCAGCAGAACCACCGGCTCAACGGGCTGTCGGCCGGTGCCAGTTTCCTGGCGCATGACCTGTTCAAGTCCTGGGGCAAGGTGGGCCGCGGAGGGCCTTACGACCTCGTCATCGCCGACCCGCCGAGCTACCAGAAGGGCAGCTTCGTCGCCACCAAGGACTACGCCCGTCTGGTGCGCCGCCTGCCGGACCTGCTGGCACCCGGAGGGCACGCCCTGCTGTGCCTGAACGCCCCCGAACTGGGCCCCGATTTCCTGCAGGAGCTGGTGCAGCAGGAAGCCCCGGTGCTGCATTTCGTGGCGCGCCTGGCCAACCCGGCCACTTTCGCCGATGTGTCGCCGCAGCGTTCGCTGAAGGTCTTGGTGTACCGGGCCCCTCTATAAAATGCATGCCATGACCTCCGCGCCCACCTCCCAGCGCCCCGTGCGCAGCCAGTACGAAGACTTCATGCGCCACGTGCACACCACGGGCGTGCTCAAGACCGACCGCACCGGCACGGGCACGCGCAGCGTCTTCGGCCACCAGATGCGCTTCGACCTGTCTGAGGGCTTTCCGCTGGTCACCACGAAAAAGGTGCACCTGAAGTCCATCATCGTCGAGTTGCTGTGGTTCCTGCGCGGCGATGACAACGTCAAATGGCTGCAGGAGCGCGGCGTCACCATCTGGGACGAATGGGCACGCGAGGATGGCTCGCTGGGCCCGGTCTACGGCGTGCAATGGCGCAATTGGCCCAAGCCGGACGGCGGCCACGTTGACCAGATCAGCGAAGTCATCAAGCAGCTCAAGCAGACGCCGGACTCGCGCCGCATCATCGTCAGCGCCTGGAACCCGGGCCTGATCGACCAGATGGCGCTGCCGCCCTGCCACGCCTTCTTCCAGTTCTATGTGGCCCCGCCGCAAACCGAAGGCGGTCGCCCCCGCTTGAGCTGCCAGCTCTACCAGCGCAGTGCGGACATCTTCCTGGGCGTGCCCTTCAACATCGCCTCCTACGCGCTGTTGACCCACATGCTGGCGCAGCAGTGCGACATGGACGTGGGCGACTTCATCTGGACGGGCGGCGACTGCCACATCTACGCGAACCACACCGAGCAGGTCGAGCTGCAACTCAGCCGCACGCCCTACCCTTACCCGGTGCTGCACATCCAGCGCAAGCCCGATTCCCTCTTCGATTACGCCTACGAAGACTTCGAAGTGCTCGACTACCAGCACCATGCGGCCATCAAGGCCCCCGTGGCGGTCTGATGAACAAACCTGCCTGCCTGAGCCTGATTGCCGCCGTGGCCCGAGGCGGAGCCATCGGCCGCGACAACGAGTTGCTGTGGCACGACAGCCGCGACCAGAAACACTTCCGCGCCACGACCCTGGGCTGCCCGGTCGTCATGGGGCGGCGCACCTGGGACTCCCTGCCCGAGCGCTTCCGTCCCTTGCCGGGCCGTCGCAACATCGTGGTCACGCGCAACGCCACCTGGCAGGCCCCGGGCTCCGAGGTCGCGCACTCGCTGGCCGAAGCGCTGGCGCTGGTGGCTGATGCGCCCAAGGCCTTCGTGATGGGCGGCGGCCAGCTCTACGCCGAGGCCCTGCCCCATGCCGATGAACTGGAACTGACCGAGGTCGATGCCAGCTTCGAGGCCGACACCTTCTTCCCTGCGTGGGACCGCAGCGCCTTCACCGAGGTGAAGCGCGACGCCCACCCCGCGCAGGCCCCGGGCGAGCAGCCCTTCGCTTTCGTCACTTACCGGCGTCGCTGAGCTGCATCGCTGACCGACAACGCTGACCGCCCCCCAGGAGACCCCGATGTCCGGACACGGCTTCCACGTTCACGGCCCCCATGACCACGCCCTCGAGCACCAGGCCCACGCCGAGCCCGAAGGCATGGCCGGCCAACTGGCGGTGATCACCGCCGTGCTGGCCACGGTCGGCGCGCTGTTTTCCTACATGGGCGGGGCCACGCAGGCCAGTGCCAGCCTGTACAAGAACGACGCGGCCATCAAGAAGACCGAGGCCTCCAACCAATGGAACTATTACCAGGCCAAAAGCAGCAAGCAAAGCCTGGCCGAACTGGCCACGGTGCTGGCCCCCGAAGCCAAGCGCGACTTCTACGCCAAGGAAGCCGAGCGCTACAAGGCAGAGAAGGCCGACATCCAGAAAGAAGCCAAGAAGCTGGAAGAAGAGTCCAAGGCTTTCGATGAGAAAAGCGACGCGCAGATGCACGAACACCACCGCTGGGCCCAGGCCACGACGGTGCTGCAGGTGGCCATCGCGCTGGCCGCCATCGCCTTGCTGACCCGCCGTCGCTGGCTGGAATGGGCCACGTTGGGGCTCGGTGGACTGGGCACGGCCATGGGCGTGGCGGCCTGGTTCCACCTCTGAGCCATCGGGCAAAAATCCGCCAACTCTTTTCACGGGCTGGAGCGCCAAATCCGCAAAAACCACGTTGCCAATGTGACAATGCGCCGGTGTGAGCAACCGAGGCCCTTGCGCCACAAGCGCGATACGGGTCGGCAAACGACGCATGAAACGACGTGATCTGTTGTTGGGAGGCGCTGGATTCTGGTCCCGCCGTGCGCTTCCATCGATGGCCCTGGCAGGCTGTGCCAACGCGGAGATGCCGCTGCGCGTCGCCGTCAATGGCTGGATTGGCTACGCTTCCCTGTTCCTGGCCCAGGAACAGGGCCACGCTCCCGAGGCGGTCGTGCGCCTGGTCGAATTCCCCTCCAACACCGCCAGCGTGATGGCCTTGCTCAACCACGACGTGGCCGCGGCAGCCCTGACCCTGGACGAGCTGCTGCAGGCCCGCGAGGGCGGCCTGAACATCCGCGCGGCCATGGTCTTCGACGAATCCTGCGGTGCCGATGTCGTGATGGCCCATCCCCGTGTGGCCACGCTGGCCGACCTGCGTGGCAAGCGCATCGGTGTGGAGTCCACCGCCGTGGGCGCCCTGATGCTGTCTCGCCTGCTGGATGCCGCGGGCCTGCCGGCCACGGCCTTGGTCAAGGTGCCGCTGACGGCGGACCGCCATGTGGCCGCCTACACCTCGGGCGCCGTCGATGCGGTCATCACCTTCGAGCCCATGGCCTCGCGACTGCAACAGCAGGGTGCGCACCGCCTGCTGGACTCCAGCCGCTTCCCAGGGCTGATCGTCGATGTGCTGGCCGTCAGCGCGGACATCGACCTGCGTCAGGCCGCGCAACTGCGCCAACTCATTCAGGGCCACTTCCAGGCCATCCAGCACCTGCAGGCCCACCCCGCCCACGCCGCGCGGCTGCTGAGCCCGCACCTTCAGTTGGCGTCAGACGCGGTGCTGGAGGCCTTCAAGGGCATCCGCATGGCCGATGCCCAGGACAACCGGCAATGGCTGGCAGGCAGCCAGCCGCGGCTGCAGGCCTCGGCGCGTGCCGTGGGGCAGACCATGCTCGACTCGCGCCTGCTGCAGCGCCCCGCGGACGTGGCCGACCTGTGCGACCCCAGCTTCCTGACGGAGAGCGCATGACCCCCCGCTCCCTGCGCGTCTTCCTGCCTCTGGCGCTGCTGGCCATCCTGCTGGTCACCGGGGCGGTGTCCCTGGCCATGAGCCTGCGCCAGCAACAAGCCAACCTCACCGAAAGTGCGCGCCAGGCCCTGCTCGGCGATGTCGCCCGGCTGGTGCGCCTGGCCGACCCGGGCATGGGCGCCAACGCCTCCTTGCTGGCCGCAGAAGTGGCCCAGATCGCCAGCCGCCCGCGGGTGCGCATGGTCCTGCTGGTCAATGACCAGGGCGAGGTGCTCAGCGCCCACCGCGCCGCCTGGCGTGGCCGCCAACTCAAGGAGCTGGCGCCCGGGCTGAGCACCGAACGCCTGCGGCGTGCCGCCGAAGGCCGCCTGCCTGACTGGCACAGCGAGGACAGCGGCAACGCGATGGACGTGCTCCAGTCCTTCGACCTGCCCTCCGAGGACGACGAGTTGCGCAGCTCGCGCCGAGGCCTGATCTACGTCGCCTACGACCTGCGCGAACAACGCGCCGAAGCCACCCGCCACGAAATCCAGGCGCGGCTGCCAGACTTCATCGGGCTGCTGCTGGTGTTCCTGCTGATGGCCTGGTGGCTGAGCCGCCAGGTCACGCGGCCACTGGCCAGGCTGCACGAGGCCGCCACGGCCTTGCGTGCCGGCGACGGTGGCGCGCACATCCCGCTTGGCGGCTTCCTGGAAATCGACCAGCTGGCCGGGAGCCTGGAGGCCTTGCGCCAGGAGCTGTCGGCCACCTGGCAGGCCATCCCGGACCTGCTCTTCGAACTCGACGGCCGTGGCCGCTACCGCCGCATCCTGGCCGTGCGCCCGGAGCTGGTGGTGCAAGCCCCCACAGGGCTGCTGGGGCGCAGCGTCCACGACATCATGCCCAAGGAGGCCGCCCAGGTCGTTCAGCAGGCACTCGACGATGCCACCGTGTCCGGCTGCGTGTGGGGGCGCGAGCTGGTGCTGGACGTGCCGGCCGGCCAGCGCTGGTTCGAGATCTCGGTGGCGCGCAAGTCCACCCTCGACGATGGCACGCCCACCTTCCTGCTCATTTCGCGCGACGTCACCGAGCGCAAGGCCTCTGCCGCCAGCATGCTGCGCCTCAACGAAGAGCTGGAGCAGCGTGTGCAGACCCGCACCGCCGAGCTGCTCAGTGCCAAGAACGAGGCCGAGCGGGCCAACCAGAGCAAGAGCGATTTCCTCTCCCGCATGAGCCACGAACTGCGCACACCGCTCAATGCCATCCTGGGCTTCGGTCAGTTGCTGGAGATGTCCGTGCAGGAAGCCAAGCAGCAGCGCCAGGTGGGCCACATCCTGAGCGCGGGCAAGCACCTGCTGGAGCTGATCAACGAGATCCTCGACCTCTCGCGCGTCGAGTCCGGCCAGATGACCGTCAGCCTGGAGCCTGTGCCCCTGGCCGAGCTGATCGACGAGTGCCTGGCCCTGGTGCGGCCGCTCGCGCTCAGCCACGATGTGCAGCTGGCCGATGCCCCCCGGCCCACGGCGGGCTGGCGGGTGCGCGCCGACCGCACCCGCTTGCGGCAAGTGCTCATCAACCTGCTGTCCAATGGCATCAAGTACAACCGGCCGGGCGGCAGCCTGAAGGTGGACGTCGTCGTGAACCCGGGCGCGGTTCAGCTGCGTGTGCAGGACACCGGGGCGGGCCTGAATGCGGAACAGCAGGCCCGCCTGTTCACACCCTTCGAGCGGCTCGATGCGGACGAGCGGCAGATCGAAGGCACCGGCATCGGCCTGGCCCTGAGCAAGCGCCTGGTCGGCCTGATGGGCGGCCAGATCGGCGTGGACAGCCAGCCCGGCGAGGGCAGCACCTTCTGGGTGACCTTGCCGCGCAGCGAAAACACCGGCACCGAAAACCCGACGCCTGCGAACCACACCCGCCTGAACGGGAACGGCACCCTGTCCGCCGACGCGGCGGCGACCCACCCCGACTGCACCATCCTGTGCATCGAGGACAACGAGCTCAACCTGCAACTCATCGACCACCTGCTGGGCCGCCGGCCCGGCGTGCAGCTGATGAGCACCATGGTGCCCGGCGAGGGCCTGCGCCTGGCCCGCGAGTGCCGCCCCGACATCATCATGCTGGACATCAACCTGCCCGACATGGACGGCTACGAGGTCATGGCGCGGCTGCGCGCCGACCCGGCCACCTCGGCCATCCCGGTGCTGGCCGTCACGGCCAACGCCATGCCCGGCGAGGCCGCGCGCGCCCGTGCAGCGGGCTTCGTGGGCTATGTCACCAAGCCGATCAACGTGGCCACCCTGATGGCCGAGATCGAACGGCTGCGGCCGCGCTACCATGCTGAGCCTGCGGGCCCGCGGACGCCACCGTCCACCTTGCCGGACGCCCCGCCAACCAACCCCTCGGGCCTCCATTGAAACTCGCCACCTGCGAGTTCAATTAGCGTTTCAAGGGAGTTCAACACATCCCACGCAACGACCATAAGCTATTGTCAACAAACAGCTTTCCTCCCATAGCGTCCCATCACGTCTCACTGAAGCACAACAAAAATGGGTAGCTAGCTGGGTAGCTAGCGGACTAAAATTGCGCCTAGCTACCCAATGGAGGACGAGCCATGGCACGCCGGGGAAATTTGCTGGACGATGTACAGATTCGACGCTGGGTCGCAAAAGGCGCCGCCATCGCGCGATCTGATGGCGATGGCTTGACTTTCACCTTGTCGAGTGCAGGAACCGCCACGTGGGTTCTGCGCTACCGAGTGTCTGGTGTGCGCCGCAAAGAAATCACGCTTGGGAACTATCCGGACCTGACACTCGCAGCAGCCCGAAAGCTTGCTCGTGAGCGACGCGTTGATGTAGACCAAGGCAAAGATCCTGCCGCAGACAAGAAGGTCCTGAAAATGAGGACCCAGATGGCTTGGACAGTGCGGGAGTTGATCTCGGACTACAAGGAAAAGAAGCTGACCACACCGCCATTGGCGGAGGGAACTGTCTACTACCGAAAGTGGGATCTGGACAAGATCATCGGACCCAAGTTGGGCTCCATGGAAGTACGCAACGTCACCCCTGCTGATATCGTGCACGTGATTGAGTCAAGCAAACGTTCTTGGACGATCTGCAAACGCTTGCTCACTTCAGCGAAATTGCTTTTCGCACACGCGTGCGGCAAGCGCCTGATCAATGTGAACCCATGCGTGGGCATTGACCTCACTGCTTTGATGGGCGCACGCCCACCCATTCGCAAGCGCGTGATGCTGGCCGAGGACGAACTGCGTGCGCTCCTGAAGGACATCAACGACATTGGCGTTGAAAACGGCCTGGCCTTCCGCATCTTGCTGGCCACCTGTGTTCGGTCCATCGAACTGGCCAAAGCCAGATGGGAGCACATCGACTTCGAACTTGGTACTTGGTGGGTGCCAGCCGAATCGGTCAAGACGCGCACAGGCTTTTTGGTCCCCATCACACCAACGGTTGCAGAGTGGTTCAAAAGTCTCCAGTGCCTCTCCGGTGACTCCCCTTGGGTTTTGCCTGCCAGAACGGATCGACGCCGCAAACGTGTGGGTGACACTCATGTGGGCAAAACGACGCTTTGGGCGGCAATCACCCGGGCCTTTGATCGCGGCGACATCGACGTGCGGCGCTTTACCCCTCACGACACCCGTAGCACGGCAAAGGGGCATATGCGAAACATGGGGATCCCCAACGACATCACCGAGATTGCACTCAATCACGCGCTCAAAGGCATGGAGGCTGTTTACGATGTGCGCGAGGAGATCCCCGAACGACGCCAAGCTTTGGAAAAATGGGCGGCCTTCATCGAGGCTTGCGAAACTGGACGCCCCTGGAATGTGCAACCTATACGGCGCGTGGCTTGATGCACTTACAAGGGCTCCGGTTGCAAACCATATTTCTTCGCAATGCCCCGCGCCATCTCAGGAAACAAAACGCCGAGCACCTTGTCGTAGGTGCTCGGACGCAGGTAAGTCACGTCTTGAAGGTCAACCCCATCAATGATGGATTGCCTCCATCTGGCATAGCTATCAGCCTGTGCCTTTGTGAAATGCGCCTCTAGACCATAGGCCTTCACAGCCATCGTGTAGATGGTGTGCCAACGCTTGTTGTCAGGCCCGCTCTGCATGATGGCGTTGAGCACCTGGTAACCAGTGTTCATGTCATACCCCACGCCTCGGTTCTGCTGGATCGACAGGATGCGGGCAACCATCCCGGATTCGTCCACCATCATCCGGTCAAGAGCGCCTGGCAGTCCATGCGCAGCAAGCGCCTCAGAAGCTTCCTCCACTTGCTGCCAAAGTTCGCTGTCGCTGCCCAAGAATTGGGGCTTGGGGCCATTGCCCACGTGCTTTCGCCCTGCCCTCTTGATACCGACGTTGGCGTCGTGAAACGACGTCATCGCAGAGATGTACCTGGCGGCCCAGTACGCTGCGGGTTGAGCAAGGTAGGCGGGGCGGCGCAACTCCAAGAGTCGCTCGCGGTAGCGCAAGGTCACCGGGTGTTCATCAACCGCTGATTCAAGCACCCGCCGCTTGGCCCGCAGGACTGGGTGGTGCACCCACCGCTTCCCGACCAACTGGTTGACCACCAAGTCACGCAAATTCTCGCGTGTCACCGTTCCGCCCAACGCTCCGAGGTCAATCTCCAGTGTCGGCATGTCCAGATCCCGAATGCGCCGCAACTTCTCGTCGTCGATGCCATGCGTCACAGTCACCTCGACCAGGATGGCTGCAGGCCAAGTGAAGGGGTACGTGTCTTCTTCGTCTTCGTCGAAGTCCCCGTCAACCCAAGTCATGGTCCCGCCCAAACCTTGAACCTTGCCTGGATTCAGATCTGCAATGACATCGGGAACGATGCTCGCCACCTTTTTTTCAAGACGAACGTCGCCAAAGTTAAGTTGACGAGGCCCCGTCATCCACATCTTGCGGATGCTGGCCGTCTCCCACTCTCCGGCGAACTCATCTGGCGGATCCCGTTCCACTACAACCTCCAGTCCCGGGGTTTCAATGGACGATGCACTTTCAAGGATGGCTTTCACCTCGCGGTGCAGCACCGTCTCGCGCCTCAAACCAGGAACGAGGCTTGGCTCCACGTCTTTCGGCAACTGTGCCAGAAACTCAGCTTCGTCTGCCGCATCCCAACCGTCGAGTGCATCCTTTGCGGCTTTGGCCGCGACTGCGTCACCTTCAACAGCCAGACTGGCGTCATTCCAGTGTGAACACCAGTGAATATCAGGAAGGATTCGCAGTCTCGCGCGGATCTCTTCTGGGTCCATCATCGCAAGGGATGGATCTGAGAGCGAAAGAGTCGCGACGGCATGCCCCAGTCCATCAGCCCCAGGCTCACGCACCCCCGTCAGATCAACCAGCAACTGCCGCCCGTCATCCAAGGTCAGCAGCGCCGTGGCGTGGTCGTGCATCGTCGCGCTAACGATTGAAATGTGCTCGGTGGGTCGTTCCACCCAGACCTCATACCCATGCCCGAGAAAACCAAGTGCCGTTCGACTCATCCGTCGCCGAGGTAACACCAGCACCCCCAACTCCAACAAGTGCCGAGTTGCCGCTACGCGGGCAGCAACCAGTGAACAGTCGTCTTTGTGCGCGCCATCAGGATGCCGGAAATGAGCCGTTGGTCTCACCCTCAAGGGCTGACCCGCCATCACCGGAGTGAGAGGCAAATCACAAGCTGGGCAGATGCAGGCAGCGGTCCGACTGACGACGTCCGAATCATGTATGTAGCGCGGCTGACCAGTTTTTGCGTCGTGCGCCCACTTCAACGGCACCGCAGACGCATCCGCACCAGCATCCTTACTTGCCGAGCCGCTACGGTCAATTTGCCATGTGCTCATTGATTGCGATCCTCTTCCTTTTGGATTGAGCGTGACTGTGCTGATGCCCGGTCGAAGTGGATTTTCAGAGATACTTCGGCCACTTGGCATTCATTATCCCGATACGAATGAGCGCCCCCTCCTCGACAGGTTTCTGATCAGTCCGCGATAGACGGCCCAAACAAGTCGTTGGTGATCTGTCCCCCGCGCCCTACCTCCTCCCCTTGCTCACCGCTGCCTGGGTGAGGTGCCGCCATAGAGACGATGTGCCCGCTCTGAATGAGCAAGCCATCGTAAGCAAGCACCCGCAGTCGATTGATCCTCTTCGTGCCCTTGGGGAACTGGATCAGATCGTCGTACAGCCTGGGGTGATCGGCACGCGCCAATTCAAACACCAGGCGGATCGGTTCCCCACTAACCTTGGTGTTGGCGTTCATTGCTTGCTCCCCGATGGCGTCGCACCTTGATCGGCCCGTGGTGCGGCCATCACCGTCCGCGCATAGTTCTGCCCTGCCAGTTGAAAGCCCCGTACATTGGCGAACATGGGCTCCTTGACCTCATGGATCTTGTGATTCGGGAATGCCGCCTTCACCGCCTTCTTGAACAGGAAGGCACCGCCGCCGACCAGGATGATGTTCTGCAAGCTATGTGGCGATTCGATGTACTGCTTCATTGCCGACACGGCCTGCTGCGCTACCGCCTCAGCCATGGGCATGAATCTGGTGATGTCGTAGGACTTCTGGAAAATCACCGGCTGTTTGCCCGTTCGCAAAGCCAGATCGATGGCATCAAGGTCGCGATAAGGGCTGCCAATGTCCTTGGTGATCTCGGCCGCGATCAGGCGCAGCACATCCGACATGCCACGGTTGAACGAATGGCTTTGCTTTTGAACCTGCCTCATGCCCCTGGCCACCAACCAGTCGAAGGTTCGTGAGCCAGGGTCGATGATCAAGCTCTGCTCGTTGCCGATGGTGGCCATCTTCTTGTGCACCGATGCGTAATGAGCCAACGCCCCTTGAGGCTGCGCCACAGCGAGTGCCTTGACGACAGTCACGGTCTTGCCACCCCCAACGTCATGCGTTCCCGTCATCGCTTTCTCCAGCGCCGCCTTCTTGAGGTGCAGCAGGGCCACAGGCAGGCCCACCACCAGGAGGTCGATGCGACTTTGCTTCATGAGATGCAGGGCGCCTCGAAGCAAGGCCATGTACTCGGGCGTGTCGGTGTACTCATCGTGCAATTGGGTTGCACGCACGGAATCGGCCACCAGGTGGACATCGGGCCCGACCTCGTAGAACAGGTGTCCGATGGGGATGGACACGGTTTTGCGCCGCTCGGATGCCGACCAGGCCTGAGTCTCGCTGGCGCTCGGGTAGGCAATGGAAGGAAAACTGGCGCAGCGGATCTCGGTGCCCTCCGTGCCAACGACGTATTTGGTGTTGCCTGATCCGACATCCACCGCTCTGACGATCAAATCCATGATGAGCCTCCAAGGCGTGGGTTCATGAGCGATCAGCATCAGCAAGCTGACACGATCCCGCCACGGCAAACCCCGACTCAGAACACATGATTTCGGCATCGGTGCAGATTCACTGTCAGCCTGCATGCGTCGCAATGACATTGGCCTGTTGCCAAACCTTCGCGCTCTGGGTTCTGGGGTCGCGTGTGTCACCACGTTCTCATTCGAATGACACTCGTCAACCCCTTTCGCCACGCCCGAGGCAGGCGCCATCGAGGTCCATCTAAGCCCATCGAGAACCTTTGTTGGGAACCAGAGGCAGGATTTCTTGATGTCAAGCCCACGGGCCGTCTGGCGCTTGTGCCGTATCAGTAAATAAGCACGGCTCAAGGGCATGTTGCGCACCCCAAGTTCGCCACGTGCAAGCCTCCTGCAATGCGGGCCGTTGCGGTTGCGGTCCTTGACCGAAAGCCTCCCGGCGAGTCCACTACAGATTCCCGAGAGCCGTCCTGGCTCTGCTCCTGATGGAGCAAAAGGCGTCGCAGTCGTTACCTGCCCTCCAAGCTCCGGTCCTTGAACCGGAATTCGCCATCGCCCCTGAGGTGCTGGCCCTGAGGTCTTCTTCGCAGTGCATGCACCGATGGCCCTGCCAACTCCCTGAGTTGGGCGTTCCTGAAACGCGCCACGGTCTTCGAGCACGCAGTCGGCACCCGATGCCGAACCGCTGTTCCCGCCATCCCTTGAGCACGCGTTTCGGCGCACCGCACGGTTGTGTTTGCCTCTTTAGGCTCCCCGTGCGACCTCGCTCATGAACTCGGCACCGCCCTGGACTTTCGGTCAGGGGTGGACCCATGCGAGTGGATGTCGCTCCGAATCCAGAACTGATCCACCACAGACGCGAGAGGCCAGACCTCCGCGCCGATGCTGTCCATGCCCCAGAGGCAAGTCGGCATCAACAACCCCACGGCTGCAGAAATGCACAACTGGGACGGATCACCCGTTTCGTTTTTAAGAAAGACCGAGTTGACCGGTGTCGATGCATCCAAGCAAGCAACCGACCAACAAACCTTTGGGTAGGCGCCGCACACGTCGTGGTTGCGTGCGGCGCTGAATGCTTGACCACGAACCGATGGGGCGACGGAATCCGCGCCATTGGCGATCTCCATGGGATTCCACCTTCACTCACGACCAACCCGCTGTTCGGGCGGCGGGCCCTTGACCATGGGCACACATCATGTCTGACTCATCCCCCCCTCGATCCACAACGCTCAGATCATCACGGCGCCGGGTTCAGGAAGCATCCAGCCCGGGGCGCTCAAGCCAGCACCAACCCGCACGCCGTCAAAGCTGGGCGGGCAAGTCACCCCAGGACATCCTGGCCCACTACCCCACAGGCAAGACGCCGCCGCTCAAGGTGCTGGAAGTGTTGATCGAACTGTTCAACGCCCTGCACACCTCGATGGCCAAGACCGTCTCACACAAGACACGGCAAGAGCGCGCCCAGTTCCTGCGCCGATTCTTTCGGGACTTGAAGACCAAGGCCGGGTTCAAGACGGTGCCTGACCCGCGCAACCTGGGGCAAAAGCACCTCCGGGCCATGGTGCAGGTCTGGCAGCGGGAGCACCTGGCCCCGGCGACGATCCAGACCTACCTGAGCTTTCTGCGTGGGCTGGCAATGTGGATGGGCAAGCATGGCTTCGTGCGATCACCAGACCACTACGGCTTGAGCGTTGACGAATACCAGCGCCATGAGTACGCCAGCCGGGACAAGGGGTGGTCGGCACAAGGGGTGGACATCGACACTGTGATTGCCCAGGTCTGTGAGCACGACCGCTTTGTGGGGGCCTCGTTGCGACTGATCCGCGCCATGGGACTGCGGCGCAAGGAATCGGTGCTGTTTCGGCCATTTGAGAGCATCGTGCCCTTCGAGTCCACGGGCCTGCCGCCCGAGGACAAGTCGGCGGATCGGTACGCGAGGATCAAGGGCAAGGGAGGCCGGGTGCGCCACATCCCGCTGGACAGCCCTGCGCGACTCGCCGCCGTGACCTTCGCGCAGGGCGTGGTCAGCAGCCAGGATGCCCATATGGGCAACCCGGCACATGACCTGCGCAGAAACCTCAGGCACTTTGACTATGTGTTGACCAAGTTCGGCATCACCGTGCGCGAACTGGGGGTGACCGCCCATGGACTGCGCCACGAAGTGTTGATCGGTCACTATGCGGCCATGGCCGGGACCCTGCCCCCAGTGCGTGGCGGGCGCACGGTGTCACCGGAGCTTGACCGTCAGGCCCGGCAATCCGTGTCCAGGTTGGCCGGGCATGCGCGCATACGCGCTTCGGGGGCCTATTTAGGTCAGTCCGCCGTTATGCGCAGAGCAGCCTGCAAAGCCCCGCTTTCGCAAGAGCCCGACGATTCTGTCTGCGCATAACACCTCGCAGCCCCTACCGGGGCTGCGAGGCGGGCCAGGCGCCGTCCTACAGCGAGTGCAGCCAGTCCAGCAGCGACTTGTTCTGCTGCCAGGACGGCAGTGCTGCGGATGGCGAATCCCCGGCCACCTTCTCCAGCGCGCGCCGCTTCATCTCCAGGTTTGCCCGAGCGTAAATCTGCGTGGTCTTGACATCCACATGCCCGAGGAAGTCGCGGATGATCTCCAGTGACACACCGCTCTCCAGAAGATGCATGCCTTTGGTGTGCCGCATGCTGTGGGGACTGATCTTCTGCGTGAAGCCGGGCACCTCAGACCGAGCGGCCTGTACGTGGCAGTGCAGCAGGTACCGCAAGCCCGATCTCGACAGGCGTCCGCCCTGGCGGTTCTGGAACAACGGCAAATGGCCCCGTTCAGGCCGGTCGAGATCGTTCTCGCGGAGGTGGTCACGCAGTAGCTGAGCGGTGGCCTCCATCAATGGCACCACACGTACTTTGCGCCCTTTGCCCAGCAGCCTGATTTGCGCTGTTGTTGTCAGTCGTACATCGTGGGCGTTCAAGTCGATCAACTCCTGGGCTCGGGCACCGGTATCGTAGAGCACGCTGAGCATCACCGCGTCGCGCCGCCCGGCCGGTGTTGCTGGATCGGGGTGCGCCAGCACATGCGTCAGCTCTTCCTTTGAAAGGTAGGCCACCGGAACCTGCACATGGCGCCGCAACGGCATCGCCATGATCTTCTGGCACTGCAGCATCCGCTCTGGCACCTCCGACTGCACGTAGCGGAAGAATGCGTGCAGCACGGCCAACCGCTGGTTCTGGGTACGGATCGAGCAGTGCCTCTCCTGCGCCAGGTGATCAAGGAACGCCTCGACGCAGGCTACGTCGATGTCGCCCAGACACAGGCGCTCAACCGCAACGCCGCGAACGTCGCGGCCGAAACGCAGCAGCAGCGTGAACACATCGCGGTAGGCCTTGATTGTGTTCGGGCTCAGGTTGCGCTGACCGGCGAGATAGCGCGTGAGAAAGTTTGTCACGTGCACGGAGAGGTCGGTCGGCTTCATGACGGCCTCCTGCGTGGAATGACCTCGCTGAAGGCCGCGTCTGATCGCGAGACGATCTCTGGGTACAACTCGGCCGTCATCTGCAAGTAGTCCTGCGTGCCATCAATCGAGGCGTGGCCGAGGTAGGTGGCCAGCACTGGCAACCTGGCCTGCAGATCGGCGCCTTCTCGGTACCAGCGCAGCAAGGTATGCACCGCGAAGGTGTGGCGCAAGTCGTGCAGGCGTGGTCCTTGCCCTCGCCCACCGTGGCCGATGTGGCATCGATGCAGCAGCTCCCTGTAGTTGCGGTACACACCGCTGCTGTGAAGCGCACCGCCGCGCGGTGACGGGAAGAAGTAAGCATCCGCCGGTAGCGGCCCCAGCGTGGCAGCGTACTTTTGCAGACGAGCGATCAGTGGTCGAGCGGGTGGCACCAGGCGGTCCTTGCGGAACTTGGTGTCATTGATGTGCAGCACGCCTTGGATCAGATCAACGTCCCGAATGCGCAGACTCAGTGCTTCTTCGAGACGAAGGCCGCATCCATACAGCACGCGCAGCAGTTCCGGCAAAACAAGGTGGCGCAGGTGTGTGGACGCCATCGGCTTGATCTGGTCTGCGGCATCAAGCAGGCGGCGCACTTCGTCGTGCGTCAGGATGCGTGCCACGAATGACTTTGACTGCTTGGCGCCAGTTCTCGGATCGGGCAAATCGGCGTGCAAAACGAGCCGGTTCATGTACAGGGCGAGTTGTCGAACCGTGCTGATTCGAACACTTTGGGTCTTGCCGGTTTCGTGCGCCTGCTTGGCCAGCCATGGAGAGAACACCGCCTTCGGCAACTCGACTTGCAGCAAGCCCTGGCGGGACAGATAGGTATCCAAGCGACGCAGGGTGCTCACGTATTCGTCGTA
Organism: Pseudomonadota bacterium; assembly: GCA_022566735.1. GTDB lineage: Bacteria > Pseudomonadota > Gammaproteobacteria > Burkholderiales > Burkholderiaceae_C > Aquabacterium. The sequence continues at coordinate 1,166 of JADFIG010000021.1, read as the reverse complement.
GCGGTAGCCGCAGGCCCGCTTCTCCTGAACGAGCTGAGCCATCAGGGGTGCCAAGGGGCTGTTGCCGGTGAATGTCACGGGCTTACGAGGCGTTGCCATGGCACACCTCCTCCGGATCGATGGCGGCCATGCGGAGTGTTTCTACATCGGCCTTGGTGTAGATGAAGGTCGTTGCTTGTGAGGCATGCCCCAGCACGGCGGAGATGACCGGGAATGGTGTCTGTGCGCCGAGCAACCGGGTGGCCAAGGTGTGGCGCAGCGAGTGCAGGCCCTGGCGTTGCGGCGTCTTGAACTTAATCCCTGCCACCTCCCGCCAATAGACGACGACACGGTGAAGCCGAGCGTTCTGGCAAATGGGTTCGAACGGCGGCGTCAAGTTGGTGAACAGATGTCGGTGCGCCACTGGGGGGCGTCCCGCCCGCAGGTAGTCGATGAGGGCCGTGCCGACCTCCTGGATCAAGGGCAGGACCAGCGGCTCTTGCGTCTTGTGCTGGACGATCTCGATCGTGGAAGTACTCCAGTGGAGGTGATCGAGCGTGAGCCCTTTGATGTCGCCCAGGCGCAGGCCAAGGCGTGCGGCGAACAGCAAGATGGCGTAGTCACGCTTGCCCTTGGGTGAGCTGCGATCGACCGCAGCGAGCAACCGTTCGACCAGTTCCGGCTCCCATACCGAAGGCACCTTGGCATTGCTCGCCTGCCGGACCGTCGGTATCGCAGTGCTGAGGTCACGGGGCAGGATGTCGCGCATGAACAAGAACTGCAAGAACAACCTCAGGTCGCACGATACGTGCGAGATGGTTCTCGGCTTCCAGGTCGTTCGGCTCCGAATGAAGGCGCCGAGGTCTTCGGCCTTCAGCGTATCTAGCGACGCCAGGCCTCGGGTGCGCAGGAAGTCCAGGAAGACTGCGATGTTGTGCATACGTTCAGCCAGACTGGTAGGCCGCAGATGTCGCCGCTCTCTGCAGTACTGCTCGTACTCACGCAGTGCCTTGTGCATGCCAACCGGTACGCGCAGTCCGGTCGTCTCGACCTGGAAGCGGCAAATGGTGCCGGCGTAAGCTCCCCCGCTGAGTAGACAAGATGAAAATAGAGACTTCCGCATCTTCAAGGAAGAGCGATGAGGAAGTCGAGATTCACAGAGAGCCAGATCCTGGCGATCCTGAGCG
>JADFIG010000006.1:65118-178964 GCA_022566735.1 Pseudomonadota bacterium | reverse complement strand
CGCGTGATCGCAGACTGGATCGCCTTTTACAACCACCGGCGCCCACATCAGGCGCTGGGCATGAAGACCCCCGCTGAGGCTTATGCTTTAGCAGCCTGACCTGAGCAGAAACCGCTGGGTCAATACAACGCCGCACACGATCACCTCGGTGCGCTGCATGCTTCGCATTTTGACTTGCACGCCAGCCTCTCCAGGCCGCCGGCCGCACGCTTTCAGCGACACGTATCTTTGTTTGCGCGGTCTACCGCATGTAGGAAACTTGTGCGCCGCCCTGTTGGGTCGGACACCGGCCTGCAGCACCCGGCCCGCCGCGCGAAAAACCCCACGCGCGGCTCATTCCGGTTTGCAAGCCCAAGGCCACTTGCGCGATCCGCCGGTGACAACGACCGGTGCACGGCACCCTGAGCCTGATGCCTCGGGTTTTCTGGCTGACTGGCCGAGTCAAGTGGGTGACGCTTGAGTGCCGGCGTGCGACACACGACACTTTCCGGCTTGCGCATGCCCCGCATCTTGGGATCGACAGCACGACAAGCGCGGCACAGCAGCCGTGAGGGTTGCGCGATGTCCCCCCAGTCGGCCCAAACGCACATGGCCACCCGGCCATCGCTGGCATCCATGACCTCCGCACCCGCCATGCAGGTCGTGCGCACCAGAGCGCGAGGTGGACGGTCGCGGCCGTGCAGGACAGGTCGATCAAACCCGCGCTCCAGGCAGCGGCTGTGTCCAGGCCACGCTGCAGCCCTGCCTGGGGGCTTGTCCGCCCCCTTGCCCCACCTGGGGCGGCGTACCATCGAACGCATCTGGAGTCCTCGATGCCCTTCGCTTTGCCGCCCTCCCCCCACCAGCCACGCCGCTCGACCCACGGCCTGCGCCTGCTCGCCATGAGCACCCAGGCCCTCGCCCTCGCCCTGGCCGGCTGCGCCAGCCGCGACACCCGGCTGCCCTCGGTGCCCGACCTGCCCAGCGTGCCGGCCGTGGCCACGGTCAAGCCCACCACCAAGGAGTCCGCGGTGACCGAGCGCGTGGGCCAGGCCGCCATCACCCCGCTGAGCGACCTCAACGTCGTGCAGGAGGAGATCCCCGCCGCACTGCAGGCCGCCGCGCAGGGCCCCTACGCCGCGCCGAAGGAGCCCGGTTGCGCGGCCATCCTCACCGAGATCCACGCGCTGGACGACGCCCTGGGCGCCGACCTCGACGACCCCAAGGGCGGCGACAAGCCCAGCCTGCTGAGCCGCGGCACCGACCTGGCCGAGAACGCCGGGGTGTCGGCCGTGCGGCGCACCGTCGAAGGCTTCGTGCCCTTCCGCAGTTGGCTGCGCAAGCTCAGCGGCGCCGAGAAGCACAGCAAGCAGGTGGCCGCCGCCATCACGGCAGGCGGCATCCGCCGGGCCTACCTCAAAGGCCGCGGCGACGCCCTGGCCTGCCCACGGCCAGGCACCACGGCAGATGTGGCCAAGGGGGCAGCGCCGGCGGCATCGGCCGCAACGTCGCCGGCAACTCCGCCCACCACCACGGCATCCGCATCGGCAGCGTCCGCGGTCGCGCCCTGAACCCGGCCTCAGCCGGCCAGGCCCAGGGTCTGGCGGGCCACCGCCGCCACCTGAACGCCATGGGCCGACTCGACCTCGGCCACCAGGCGCAGGGCCACGCGCTGCAACTCGATCACATCGGTGGCGCGCTCGACATCCAGGGTGAAGCGGTAGCCCTTGATGAGGCCCAGGTGGGCCTTGATCAGGACGTTGAGGCGGGTGTTGAGCTCGCTGTAGCTCAGCGAGGTGAAGGCCAGCGCTGGCGCGCCTTCGGCCTGGGTCGGCGCGAACGTGGGCTCGAACGCATCGCTGGCGGGCACGGTGTCATCGGCCTCACGGCCCTCTCCGGCCTGGAGCGCAGGCGCCGGCGCAGCATCCGCCACGGCCTCGATCAGGCCGGCGTCCAGCAGGGCCTGCACATCGGCGGGGCTGGCGCCATGCACCATGCCCACCCAGGCCTCGCCGGTGCGCGAGGCGTCGAGGATGAGCAGCAGGTTGCGCGCCGTGCGCGTCAGGGCGTGGGCGCGCGACTGGATCTCGCCGCGCCCCAGGGCCGTCTTGGCAAAGCGCACTGGCATGGCCGGGCTCCGCGCTGAAGGTGGATGAGACCTCAGCTCACTCCACGGCCTTGACCATGTCTTCCACGACCTTCTTGGCGTCGCCGAAGACCATCATGGTCTTGTCCATGTAGAACAACTCGTTGTCCAGACCGGCATAGCCGCTGGCCATCGAGCGCTTGTTGACGATCACGGTCTTGGCCTTGTAGGCCTCCAGGATGGGCATGCCGTAGATCGGGCTGCCCTTGACGTGCGCCGCCGGGTTCACCACGTCGTTGGCACCCAGGATGATGGCCACGTCGGCCTGGCCGAACTCGCCGTTGATGTCTTCCATCTCGAAGACCTGGTCGTAGGGCACCTCGGCCTCGGCCAGCAGCACGTTCATGTGGCCGGGCATGCGGCCCGCCACCGGGTGGATGGCGTACTTCACGTTGATGCCCTTCTCGGTGAGCTTGTGCGCCAGCTCCTTGACAGCGTGCTGCGCGCGGGCCACGGCCAGGCCGTATCCGGGCACGATCACCACCGTCTCGGCGTTGCCCAGCACGAAGGCGGCGTCGTCGGCCGAACCGCTCTTGACCGAGCGCTGCTGCTGCGCGCCACCGGCAGCGGCCGCACCTGCGTCACCGCCGAAGCCCCCCAGGATCACGTTGAAGAACGAGCGGTTCATCGCCTTGCACATGATGTACGAGAGGATGGCGCCCGAGGAACCCACCAGGGAGCCGGCGATGATCAGCATCGAGTTGTTCAGCGAGAAGCCGATGCCCGCCGCCGCCCAGCCCGAGTAGCTGTTGAGCATCGACACCACCACGGGCATGTCCGCGCCGCCGATGGGGATGATGATCAGCACGCCCAGCACGAAGGCCAGCACGATCAGGGCCACGAACACGTCCATGCGCTGCGTGGCCATGAAGGCCCCGATCAGGCCGATGGCGGCCAGGCCCAGCACCAGGTTGAGCATGTGCTGCCCGGCGAAGACCACCGGCGCGCCCTGGAACAGGCGGAACTTGTACTTGCCGCTCAGCTTGCCAAACGCGATCACCGAGCCCGAGAAGGTGATGGCACCGATGGCCGCCCCCAGGGACAGCTCCAGGCGGTTGCCCACCGGGATCTGCGCGATGGCGTCGCCGATCGGCTTGGCCACGATCTGGAAGGCGTAGGGCTCGGCCACCACGGCCACGGCGATGAACACCGCGGCCAGACCGATCATGCTGTGCATGAAGGCCACCAGCTCGGGCATCTTGGTCATCTCGACGCGCTTGGCCATGATGGCACCGGCGCCGCCGCCCACCACCAGGGCGCCCAGCACATAAGCCAGGCCCGTGCCGAAGTCGATGCCCAGCGAGGCGGCCTGGCCGTGGATCAGGCCCACGGTGGTCAGCACGGCGATCGTCATGCCGGTCATGCCGAAGGCGTTGCCGCGGATGGACGTGGTCGGGTGGCTCAGGCCCTTCAAGGCCTGGATGAAGCACACCGAGGCGACCAGGTACAGCAGTGCGATGAGGTTCATGCTCATTTACTTGGCTCCCGCCTTCTTGTCCTTCTTCTTGAACATCTCCAGCATGCGGCGCGTCACGAGGAAGCCGCCGAAAACGTTCACCGCCGCCAGCGCCACGGCCAGCACGCCCATGGCCTTGCCCAGCGGGGTCACGGTCAGGGCGGCGGCCAGCATGGCCCCCACGATCACGATGGCCGACACCGCATTGGTCACGGCCATCAGGGGGGTGTGCAGGGCGGGGGTCACCGTCCAGACCACGTGGTAGCCCACGTAGATGGCCAGCACGAAGATGCTGAGGTTGATGACGACGTGGCTGACGGGCTCGAGGGCTTCCATCGTTGTCTCCTGTCGGGGGATGTGGGAATGGGTCAGTCGAACTTGCGGACTTCCTTGATGGCGTTGCCCTCGTCGAGCAGCACCACCTTGGGCTTGTAGCTGGCCACTTCTTCCTCGTTCATCGGCGCGTAGGTGCAGATGATGAGCTTGTCGCCCACGTGGGCACGGCGAGCAGCCGCGCCGTTGAGCGAGATGGTGCCGGTGCCACGCGGGGCCTTGATGATGTAGGTGGCAAAGCGCTCGCCGTTGTTGACGTTGTAGAGCTCGATGTACTCGAACTCCTTCATGTCGGCGGCGTCCATCAGGTCTTCGTCGATGCCACAGGAGCCTTCGTAGTCCAGGATGGCTTCGGTGACGGTGGCGCGGTGCAGTTTCGCGCGCAGCATGTTGCGTAGCATGTCTTTCTCCTCAAATCGCAGGGGCAGGTACTTCAGGCCCGCAGCAACTGACCGTCGCGGCACATCAGGCAGGCCTTGACGATGTCGTCTTCCAGGTCGACGTGGAACTGGCCTTCCTTGTTGAAGACCAGTTTCAAAAAGTCCAGCACGTTGCGGGCGTACAGTGCGGACGCGTCGGCGGCCACGAGGGCCGGCAGGTTGGTTTCACCGACCAGGGTCACGCCGTGCTTGACGACGGTTTTCCCGGCTTCGGTCAGCGGGCAGTTGCCACCGGCGGGCGCAGCCAGGTCGACGATGACCGAGCCGGGCTTCATGGCCTTGACCATGTCTTCCGTGACCAGCACCGGCGCGGCGCGGCCCGGGATCAGGGCGGTGGTGATGACGATGTCGGCGGCGGCCACGCGCTTGGCCACTTCCACCTTCTGGCGGTCCAGCCAGGACTGCGGCATCGGGCGGGCGTAACCGCCCACGCCTTCGGCGGCTTCCTTCTCTTCGGCGGTCTCGAAGGCCACGTCGATGAACCTGGCGCCCAGCGACTCGACCTGCTCCTTCACCGAAGGACGCACGTCAGAGGCTTCGATGACCGCGCCCAGGCGCTTGGCCGTGGCGATGGCCTGCAGACCGGCCACGCCCACGCCCAGGATCACCACGCGGGCGGCCTTGACGGTGCCGGCGGCGGTCATGAGCATGGGGAAGATGCGCTGGTACTTGTCGGCGGCGATCATGACGGCCTTGTAGCCCGCCAGGTTGGCCTGCGAGGACAGCACGTCCATGCTCTGGGCACGGGTGGTGCGCGGCGCGGCTTCCAGGGCAAACGCCGTCAGCCTGGCCTCGGTCATGCCCTGCAGGCCGTCCTTGTCGAAGGGGTTGAGCATGCCCACCAGGGCGGCACCGGGCTTCATCAGGGCGCGTTCTTCGGCGCTGGGCGCGCGGACCTTCAGCACCATGTCGGCACCCAGGGCACCCGCCACATCGGTGATCTCCGCGCCGGCGGCCACATAGGCCTCGTCGGTCACGCTGGCCGACACCCCGGCGCCAGACTGCACGCGCAGGGTGTGTCCCTGGGCCTTGAGCTTCTTGACGGTCTCCGGGGTCACGGCCACGCGGGTCTCGCCCGCGACGGTTTCCATGGGTATGCCGATCAGCATACGTGTCTCCTCATTGTGGGCTGTCTGGTCACGCTCTGGCGGCCACCCCGCAGCGCCTGGGCGCCGGCACGGATGGTGCCAAACCGCCCAGCATACACAAACTTGGGGGTGTTCCCAGGATCACGGCGGGACACCGCGCGTCGCGCAGCCGCCCCACCCCCCGAATTGGATGCCGCCCGTGGTCAGATGACCGCAGCCGCACCCCGGTAGGCGCCCATGGCCTCTTCCAGGCGCAGCACGCGGTCGTGCAGCAGGCGGGTCGCCGCGGCCGATTGCTGGACCATGGCGGCGTTCTGCACCACCATCTGGTCCAGCCGCGCGGCCGCGTCGCCGACCACGTCGATGCCCTGGACCTGCGCCCCCGAAGCCAGGGCGATGTCCCCCACCAGCACGCGCACCTGGCGGACCTTGTCGACCAGCTCGGCCATGGTGGCGCCGGCCTCGCGGGCCATCTGCGCGCCGGCATCGATGCGCCCCACGCTGTGCTGGATGAGCTCGCGGATCTCGCGCGCCGCCGAGGCGCTGCGCTGCGCCAGGCTGCGCACCTCGCCGGCCACCACCGCGAAGCCCCGGCCCAGCTCGCCGGCACGGGCGGCTTCCACCGCGGCGTTGAGCGCCAGGATGTTGGTCTGGAAGGCGATGCCGTCGATGACCCCGACGATGTCGGCGATGCGGCGCGACTGGTCGGCGATGTCGGCCATGGTGCCCACCGCCTGCCCGACGCTGCCGCCGCCCTGCTCGGCCACATGGCTGGCGGCATCGGCCAGCTCGCTGGCCTGGCGCGCGGCCTCGGCATTGCGCCGCACGGTGTCGCCCAGCGAGCCCAGGGCCGAGGAGGTTTCGCTCAGGCAGCCCAGGGCGCCGTCGGTGCGCTGGCGCAGGTCGTCGTTGCTGGTGGCGATCTCGCCGCTGGCGTCCTGGATGGCGCGCGACTGGCGACCGACGTCGTCCATCAGGGCGCGCAGGTTGAGCCCGGACTGGTTGACCGCCCGGCTGAGCATGCCCAGGTCATCGCAGCGGGCCGGCACCGCCAGCGTCGCGGCGCTGCCCGCGGCCACGGCCAGGGCCTGGTCGCGCAACTGGCGCACCGGCGCACCGGCGCGCCGACCTGCCGGTGCAGGAAGTGGGCCGCCAGCACCCCACCCAGGGCCAGGGCGCCGCCGCCGACCAGCGCATCCGGCCAGGGCAGGCGCGCGGCGGCCAGCGCGGCAGCGGGCGTCACCGCCAGCACACAGGCCAGGCCCAGGCGCGCGCCGGTGGACAGGGTTTGCGGCCAGGAACGCCAGCGCCGCCATCCGGCATGCACCAGCAGGCCACGGTGGAAGACCTGCCCCTCGCCCCGGCCTTCGCGCAAGGCCCGGTAGGCGGCTTCGGCTTCCTTGACTTCCTGCTCGTGCGGGCAGGTGCGCACCGACAGGTAGCCCACCAGGCGGCCCTGGCGGCGCACCGGCGTGGCGTTGGCGCGCACCCAGTAGTGGTCGCCGGACTTGCTGCGGTTCTTCACCAGCGCCGACCAGGACAGCCCGGCCCGCAGCGTCGCCCACATGTCGGCGAAGGCCGCCGGCGGCATGTCAGGGTGGCGCACCATGTTGTGCGGCTCGCCCATCAGCTCCTCGCGGCTGAAGCCGCTGACGGCGAGGAAGGCCTCGTTGGCGTAGGTGACCCGGCTGTCGGGGTCGGTGGTGGACATCAAGGTGGCATCCAGGGGGATGGCCACCGGCTGCTGTGTGACAGGGTGGTTGCTGCGCATGCGTCAGGGAGGTTGTCGGTCAGGGAAGCGCCGGCGGCGGGGCGCCGGCAGGATCGATGGCCTGGCACACCAGGGCCAGCGCTGCGTCAGCCGGCATGGGCCGGCCGAGGTGGTAGCCCTGCATCACATCGCAGCCCTGGGCGGCGAGGTAGTGCAGCTGCTGTTCGTTCTCCACGCCCTCGGCCACCAGCTCCAGGCCCAGGGCGTGGGCGATCTGGATGGCCGCGGCGCAGATGGCGCGGTCGTCGGGGTTGTGCTCGATGTCGTTGACGAAAGCTCGGTCGAGCTTGATGCGCTCGATCGGCAAGGTCTTGAGGTAAGCCAGCGAGGAGTAGCCGGTGCCGAAGTCGTCCACCGCCCAGCACACGCCGCGCTCGCGCAGCGTCGTCATGTGCTGGATGCTGGTCCGCGGGTCGTGCATGGCCACCGACTCGGTCAGCTCCAGCTCCAGCGCATCGGGCGGCAGGCCGTGGCGTTCGCAATGCGCGGCGACGCGGCTGGCCAGCGCCGGATCGCGCAACTGGTAGGCCGACAGGTTGACCGCCACGCGCAGGCCGGGGTGGCCGTGCTCGGCCCAGCGGCGCCACTGGCGGCAGGCCTCGTCGAGCACCCAGTCGCCGATCTGGTGGATCAGGCCGGCTTCTTCGGCCAGGGGAATGAACTGGTCGGGCGGCACCCAGCCATCGACCTCGGTGTGCCAGCGCAGCAGCGCCTCGAAGCCGACCAGGCTGCGGTCGCACGCACGGTACTGCGGCTGGAAATGCAGCGAGAACTCGCGGCGCGGCAGGGCCAGGCGCAGCTTGCTTTCCAGCTCGAAGCGGCGCGCGCTGTGGGCGTGCATCTCGGGCGTGTAGAACACCAGGGTGTTGCGGCCCTGGGCCTTGGCCTGGTACATGGCCGCATCGGCATGGCGCATCAGCTCGGACACCGTGTCGCCGTGCTGCGGGTACAGGCCCACGCCCAGGCTGCCCGAGACATGCAACTCGCGCCCCTCGATGCGCATGGGCGCGCTCAAGGCCGCGAGGATCTTGGTGCCCAGGCTGGCCACCACGCCCGCATCGGCGATGTCGGTGAGCACGATGACGAACTCGTCGCCGCTCAGGCGGGCCACCAGGTCGTTGCTGCGCACCCCCGTGCGCAGGCGCTGGCCGCAGACCTTGAGCACCTCGTCGCCGACGTGGTGGCCCAGCGAATCGTTGATGGTCTTGAAGCGGTCCAGATCGATGAACAGCACCGCGAGCTGCCGCCCGTTCTGGCGGCTGGTGTCCATGCGCACCTGCAGCAGGGCCTGCAGTTGCTCGCGGTTGGCCAGGCCGGTCAGGGCGTCGTACCAGGCCAGGTAGGCCATGCGGTCCTGCGCGGCCTTGGTGCTGCTGATGTCGTAGAGCAGCGCGCACAGGCGGCTGGGCATGGCGCCCTCCGCAGGCAACAGGTAGCCGCGTTCGCGCACCCAGCGGGCCCGGCCCTGTGCATCGGCGAGGCGGTACTCGACCTCGTAGCCGTCTTCCCGCCAGGCCATGCGCCGGTAGGCGTCCTCCAGGGTGGCGCGGTCATCGGGGTGGACACCGCCGACATGGGCCGCCAGGTCGACCGGCAAGGCGGCCTCGTCCACGCCCAGCACATCGGCCGCAGCGGGGGTCCACCACAGGCGCTGCTCCGGGCCTTCGCATTCGAAGCTGGCCATGCGCGCCAGGCGCTGCGCCTCGGCCAGGCGACGCTCGCTGGCCTGCAGGGCCTCGCGCGCGGCACGCTGCTGGGTGACATCGGACTGGATGGCCACGAAGTGGGTCAGCACGCCCTGCGCGTCGTGGACCGGCTGGATGTTCAGCTGGGCCCAGTACGGCTGGCCGGACTTGGTGTAGTTGAGCAGCTCCGCCAGCACCACCGGCACGCCCTGGTCGAGCCAGCCGCGCACCCGCTGCACGGCCTCGGTGTCGGTCTGCGGACCATGCAGCAGCTGGCTGGGCCGGCGACCGATCACCTCGTCGAGGCCCCAGCCGGTCACCCGCGAGTACGCCGGGTTGACGTACTCGATGCGCCGCTGCGCATCGGTGATGACCACCATGTTGCTGGTGTGCTCGACCACCAGCCGGTATTTGTGGAGCAGGGTTTCCAGCGAATGCGCGGCCGGACCGCAGGCCAGGCAGTCGTCGCCCCTCGCACCGTCCGTGAACCGCCCATCCGTCTGACCCACCATCACCCCCTGCGGACGGGCCCGCAACGCCGCCGTCCGGCGGACCCTGCACAGACAACGTGCAAGGAACAACATCCGCCATTCATCTACGTACTATACGCGTACATTTATCACGCGGAAACCCTAGGTTTTGACACCAGAACCACGGAGAAGCGGACAGATCGGCCCGCGAAACGCCCTTGTCACATGCCCATACCCTGTGTCGGGGCATTGGCCAGCCCCTCCGCCACCCTGGCTAAACTGCGCTGCCTTTTCCGCCCCGCCCCTGGGACCGCGCCGCCTGGCCTCCCGCACGCGTCCCATGGCCAGAACCCCTCCCGTCAAGCGCCGGGTCTCCCAAGAAGACCGCGCCCAGTTCCGCGAAGAGCTGGTCGCCATCGCCCGCCAGATCTACCTGAGCGAGGGCGCTGCCGCCGTCACCATCCGCCGGGTGACGTCCGCCGCGGGCGTCACGCCGATGACCTTCTACTGGTACTTCGACTGCAAGGACGCGCTGCTGACCGTCCTGTGGGACGAGTTGATCGAGGCCTCCGCCGAGCAGTGCCAGCAAGTGGCCGACGCCGCCCCTGCCGGCGAGGCCGCGCTGACCTACTTCGGCGCCTTCCTCGACTTCTGGCTGGACCGCCGCGAGCGCTTCCGCGCGATCTTCCTGCACGACGCCAGCACCACGGACGCGCAGCGCATGCGCCTGACGCTGTTCGGCATGCCCGGGGCCTTGCGGCACTTCGCCCAGTTCGACCGGCTGCTGCGGCAGGCCCTGGATGCGCGCCGCCCCGGTCTTGTGCCGGATGCGCGCATCGAGGAGCTGCGCACCCTGGCCATGTACCGCGCGCTCGGCTTCCTGCACTGCGCGGTGGGCATCTACGACCACGACGCCGCCGACACCGCGCGCTTTCGCGCCCTGGTGCTCCAGGACATGGGCCACTGCCTGGCGCACTGGCGGGCACATTGAACGCCGCCCGCGGCACGCAGCGCACGCGCGCGTCACGCACAGGCCACAACAATGGCGGATAATCTTGGGTTCATGAACTCAGCCGATCTGCTGGAAGCCGCCCCCGTGCCCGGCGTCACCCCCCCAGGACTGGCCGCCCCGAAGGCACGCTGGAAGCCCAACGTCACCGTGGCCGCGCTCATCGAGCGCGACGGCCGCTTCCTGCTCGTCGAAGAAGACACCTCCGACGGCCTGCTGCTGAACAACCCCGCCGGCCACCTCGACCCGGGCGAGTCGCCCATCCAGGGCGTGATCCGCGAGACCCTGGAAGAAACCGCCCGCCAGTTCACGCCCGAGGGCTTCCTGGGCATGTACATGTCGCGCTTTCGCCGCACCCGCACCGGCGAGGACATCACCTACCTGCGCCTGGCCTTCTTCGGCTCGGTGTCCGAGGCCGACCCGGCGCTGCAGCTGGACGAAGGCATCGTGCGCGCCGTGTGGATGAGCGCCGACGAGATCCGCGCCTGCCCGGACCGCCACCGCAGCCCGCTGCTGCTGGAGTGCCTGGAGAGCTACCTGGCCGGCGAGCGCTACCCGCTGTCCATCCTCACGGTGCACGACAGCGTCTTTTCCGCGCCGTCGCACCAACGCGCGGCCTGACCCTTTTGCTGCGGCGGGCGCCCCCCGTTGCGGCGCCCGAGCTGCTGTCGCCGATGTCCTCCCCCTCCCCCCGCCCCCAACGTGTCGTCGTCGGCCTCAGTGGCGGGGTGGACTCCGCCGTGAGCGCCTGGCTGCTCAAGCAACAGGGCCACGAGGTCATCGGCATCTTCATGAAGAACTGGGAAGACGACGACGACAGCGAGTTCTGCTCCAGTCGCCAGGACTTCCTGGATGCGGCCTCGGTGGCCGACGTCATCGGCATCGAGATCGAGCACGTCAACTTCGCGGCCGACTACAAGGACCGCGTCTTCGCCGAGTTCCTGCGCGAGTACCAGGCCGGCCGCACGCCCAACCCGGACGTGCTGTGCAACGCCGAGATCAAGTTCAAGGCCTTCCTCGACCACGCGATGCGCCTGGGCGCCGAGAAGATCGCCACCGGGCACTACGCGCGGGTGCGCGGCGTGGCCGATGCCTCGTTTGAAGGTGGCGAACGCTTCGAGCTGCTCAAGGGCCTGGACCCGCTGAAGGACCAGAGCTACTTCCTGCACCGCCTCAACCAGGCGCAGCTGGCCAGGACGATGTTCCCGGTGGGCGAGTTGCCCAAGACCGAGGTGCGCCGCATCGCCGCCGAGATCAAGCTGCCCAACGCCAGGAAGAAGGACTCGACCGGCATCTGCTTCATCGGCGAGCGGCCCTTCCGCGAGTTCCTCAACCGCTACCTGGCCAACGCGCCCGGCCCCATCCTCGACGACCGCGGCCGCAAGCTGGGCGAGCACGTGGGCCTGAGCTTCTACACCCTGGGCCAGCGCAAGGGCATCGGCATCGGCGGCGTGAAAGAGAAGAACGCCCCGCGCGGTGGCGGCGAGCACGAGCCCTGGTTCGTGGCGCGCAAGGACATGGCCAGGAACACGCTGTACGTGGTGCAGGGCCACGACCACCCCTGGCTGCAGCAGCACACCCTGGTGGCCGACGACCTGAGCTGGGTCGATGGCCGCGGCCCGCAGGCCGGTGAGCCGGGCCTGGGCGCCAAGACGCGCTACCGCCAGGCCGATGCGCCGTGCCACATCACCGCCGCAGACGCCTCACAAGTGAGCGTTCACTTTCCAGATGCGCAATGGGCGGTGACGCCAGGGCAGTCCGCCGTGCTCTACCGCGGCGACGTCTGCCTGGGCGGCGGGGTGATCGCGTCGGCCGCATGAGCACCCCCTCGCCCGACGGCGCCCCCATCGTCATCCTCGACACCAACGCGCTGCTGGACTGGCGGGTTTTCAAGGACCCGGCCGCCACCCCCATCGTCGAAGGCATCCTGGCCGGCTCGCTGCGCTGGCTGGCCTGCCCCTCGATGGAGCAGGAGTGGCACCAGGTCTGGCCGCGCAGCCACTTCAAGCCCTGGGCGCCCGACCCGATGCTGACGCTGACGGTGTTCCGCCACGCCACCTTCGTGGACGAACCACCCCGCGGCCCCATGCGCTGCAAGGACCCGGACGACCAGGTCTTCATCGACCTGGCCCTGCACGTGGGCGCCCACTGGCTGTTCAGCAAGGACGCGGCCTTGCTCAAGCTGGCGCGGCGCGCGAAGAAACTCACGGGCCTGACCATCTGCCCGCTGCAGGGCGGCACCCTGGGGGCCTGAGGCCGAAGCCCCGCCGCGCTGTCACACAGGCGCGATTGACAGCGCCTGGGGGTTTCGCGCAGGATGCGCCCAAACCACCTCGGGGACGTTCATGACATTGCGTTCAGTTTGCGCCTTGGCGCTGTCTTTTGCCTTCGTTTTGCCTGCTTTTGCGGAGCGATACGAGTACCGCTTCCTCGCCAACCCGGAGGCGGACCAGGCCGTGGCGGCCAACCCGGCCCAGGACATCGCGCTGACCTTCGGCTTCGACACCGCCCAACTGCCGACCCTCGACCTCGCCGTGCTGAACCGCTCGGAGCATTGGCTGTCTGGCGCCATCTGGCTGACGGCCACCTTCCAGGGCCAGACCGTGGACCTGGGCGCGACCCTGGTCGCCCAGACCCGCCTGGGCCTGACGTTCAAGGGCACCGGCGGGGACCTGTCCGGTGGCTTCATCGAGGCCTACAGCAACCTCGACGATTTCCTCGACATCGACCTGCACCCGGGCGCGTTCGTGGTCGAGCGCAATGGGCTGCCTTACGACCCCTTCGTCTACGGCCAGATCGACGCCTACAACGCCCAGGCCGACTTCCAGGACGCCCACCGGGTCTGGGCCCTGGGCGACCACAGCAGCCTGCCCTCGCACCTGGCGCCCGCGGTGCCGGAGCCCGCGACGGGCGCCCTGTGGGCCCTGGGCCTGACCGCCCTGGCCTGCCTGGGACGCAGCCGCCAGCGCCGCGGCTGAGGCCGGGCCACGGGGCCCAGGCCAAGCCTGGGCCGGACACCTTGCCAGGGCGCTTTGCCAAGACGGCAGCCAGCTGCCGCAAAGGTCAAGCATCGGCGACAATGCGGGTTCTCCCTGACCCTGCATTGCACCGACCATGAGCATCTTCACTGGCAACACCCGACAGGCCTGGGCCGAGGCCTTCATCTCCGGCATCCCCTACGCGGTGGCGTCGGGCATGAGGCTGGTGGAGACCGGGCCCGGCCACGCCAGCCTGCTGCTGCCGGCGCGCGCCACCTGGACGGGTGACGCGACGCGCCGCCTGATCCACCCCGGTTGCCTGAGCGTGCTGGCCGACACCGCCTGCGGCCTGGCCGTGGGCTGCGCGCTCGACGAGCTGGAGCCCTTCGCCACGCTGGACTTGCGCATGGACTACCTGCGCCCGCCGGTGGCCGAGACCGACCTGGTCTGCCGTGCCGAGTGCCACCGCCTGTCGCGCAGCGTGGCTTTCGTGCGCGGCGAGCTGACCCAGCCCGGCCAGAGCGAGCCGGTGGCCACGGTCTATGCGACCTTCATGCGCGCCACCGCGGCCAGCCGCCGCAAGGACCTGCCCGCCGGCCCGGCCCCGGCCGCACCGCGACCGACCTCGGCCCAGGCGGCGTCCTCGCTGATCGCGCCAGCCTCGATCGAGCCCAGCCAGGTCTTCGTCAGCCGCGCCGCCGACGTGCCCGAAACGCTGGCGGTGCCACCGGGCCGCTCGCCCTACGTGGACTTCCTCAACGTGCACCAGCAGGCGCAGATCGACGCCGGGCCGGTGTTCCGCATGCCCTTCAAGCCCGAGCTGATCGGCAACCCGGTGCTGCCGGCGCTGCACGGCGGCATCCTGGCGGGCTTCGGCGAGACGGCCATGATCCTGCACCTGCTGGCCACCAACCCCGGCCTGGCGGGCATCCCGCGCAGCGTGGACTTCGCCATCGCCTACATGCGCTCGGCCAAGCCCATCGACACCTTCGCGCAGAGCACCACGGTGCGCCAGGGCAACCGCGTGGCGCTGGTCATGGTCTCGCTGTGGCAGGACGACCCGGCGCGCCCGGTGGTGCAGGCGCGCGGCCACTTCCTGATGCCGCGCGAAGAGGACTGAGCCGACCCGATCAGGCCTGATCAGGCGTGCGTGGCCAGCCAGTCGGCCACGGCCTGGCGTTGCGCGGGCGTCAGGTGCAGGCCCAGCTTGCTGCGCCGCCACAGCACGTCCTCGGCGGTCCGCGCCCATTCGTCGCGCATGAGGTGGCGCAATTCGGCCTCGTGCAGGCCCGGTGCGACCTCGGCCCCCAGGCCCGCGCGCGCGCCGATGCCGTCGAGCAGGCGCAGCGTGCGGCTGCCATAGGCACGGCTCCAGCGGTGCGCCAGGGCCGCGTCCAGCCAGGGATGGCGCTGGCGCAGTTGCGCCTCGAAGGCGGCGATGTCGGCGCCGGGATCGCGCGAGGGCGGCCCGAGCAGCTCGGAGAGGTCGCCGCCGGGCAGCAGGGCATGGGCCGTCCAGGCGCGGCGGGGCTCGCCCAGCAAAGCGCCCACCTGGTCGGCGGCCTGCTCGGACAGCAGGCGGAAGGTGGTGAGCTTGCCGCCCCAGACCGTCAACCAGGGCGCGGGCAGCGCCTGGGCCTGCAGCAGGTAGTCGCGCGTGACGGCCGAGGCCGCGCCGCTGGCATCGTCCAGCAGGGGGCGCACGCCGGCATAGGTCCAGACCACGTCGGCCGGGGTGATGGGCTGGCGCAGGTAGCGGCCGAGCTCGCGGCAGAGGTAGGCGACCTCGTCGTCGGAAATCGCCACGCGGGCCGGGTCGCCAGGGTGGTCGACGTCGGTGGTGCCGATGAGGGTGAAGTCGCGCTCGTAGGGGATGGCGAAGATGATGCGGCCGTCCTGGCCCTGGAAGATGTAGGCGTGGTCGTGGTCGAAGAGCTTGCGCACGACGATGTGGCTGCCCTTGACCAGGCGCAGCGCGCCGTGGTCCGCACGCCCCGCAGGCACCTGCATGACCTCGCGCAGCAGGTGCTCGGCCCAGGGGCCGGCGGCATTGACCACGGCGCGGGCGTGCACGCTGAGGCGGCCGGTGGGCGCGCCACTGGCCGCGTCGCACTGCGCCAACTCGACGCGCCAGCCCCCGCCCTCGGGCTGCACGCGTTCGGCGCGGGTGCGCGTGAGCACCTCGGCGCCGCGCTCGGCCGCGTCCAGCGCGCACAGGGCCACCAGGCGGGCGTCGTCCACCCAGCCGTCGGAGTAGACGAAACCGCGCTGCCAGCCCGGCTGCAGCGGCTCGCCCAGCGGGCCGTCCTGCAAGGCCACGGCGGCGCAGCCGGGCAGGAATTCGCGCCGGGCCAGGTGGTCGTAGAGCCACAGGCCCAGGCGGATCATCCAGGCCGGGCGCATGGCGGCGTCGTGGGGCAGCACGAAGCGCAGCGGCGACATGATGTGCGGGGCCGAGCGCAGCAGCACCTCGCGCTCCTGCAGGGCCTTGCGCACCAGGCCGAACTCGCGGTGCTCCAGGTAGCGCAGGCCGCCGTGGATCAGCTTGGTGGACGCCGAGGAGGTGTGGCTGGCCAGGTCGTCCTGCTCGCACAGCAGCACGCGCCAGCCACGGCCCGCCAGGTCGCGGGCGATGCCCACGCCATTGATGCCGCCGCCCACGACCAGCACGTCGCATTGCCTCTGGGCGGGCGCCGACGCGGCCGCGACGGGGCCGGTCGAGGCATGGGCGGCGGCATGGGCGGCGGCATCAGCGGTGACGTGAGGGGCGTGGCTCGGGGGGCCGGGGTCCTGGGGCAAAGGGCTCTCCTGGGGCTGGTGTGGGCTCACGGGTGCGGGCGCCATTGTGCCCGCGCCGCCGCCGCGCCCCTGTGCGGATGACGCCATCTTGCGGCGCGATGCGTGCATCCCGGGGGGCATGATCATGCGCGTTTCCCTTCTTTTCTGTTGGAACTTTTTCGGATAGCCTGCCACCCACACGCTGTCATCCATGTTCCTGCGCACCGCGCGCCTTGCTGCCCCTTTGCCGCCCATGTCCCCTGCCGCCACCTGGAGCCCCAACCCCCGCCAACAGGCCTTGCTCGACGAAGTCAAGGCGCGCGGCGCCGTTTCGGTCGAACGCCTGGCCCAGCGCCTGGACGTGACCATGCAGACGGTGCGCCGCGACGTGCAACGCCTGGCCGAAGCCGGCCTGCTGACCCGCTTCCACGGCGGCGTGAGCCTGCCGCGCGAGGCCCCGGCCGTCGGCGCCTGGAAGGAACGCCAGGCCCTGTACGCCGATGCCAAGGCGCGCATCGCCCGCTCGGTGGCCGCGGCCATCCCCGAGGGCAGCACGCTGATGCTGGGCATCGGCACCACGGTGGAGGCGGTGGCCCGCGAGCTGCTCCACAAACCCGGCCTGACGGTGGTGACGCACAACCTGCACGTGGCCGGCATGCTCAGCGAGCACGCGCAATGCAAGGTGCACGTGGCCGGCGGTGTGCTGCGCACCCGCGACAGCGCCATGGAAGGCGACAGCACGGTGGAGTACCTGCAGCAGTTCAAGGTGGACATCGCCATCCTGGGCACGCTGGGCATCGACCCCGATGGCAGCCTGCGCGACCGCGACCTGCGCGAGCAGGCCGTCACCCAGGCCATGGTGGCGCAAGCCCGCGAGAGCTGGCTGGTGGCAGACGTCAGCAAGTTCGGCCAGCCCGGCCTGGCCCAGGTGGCCCACCTGCGCGATTGCAAGCGCGTCTTCACGCAAGCCCTGCCGCCAGCGCCCTTCCCCAGGCTGATGCAGGAGTGGGACATCGCGCTGACCATCGCGCCCTGACCGCCCGCTGAGCCGCAAGGACCCGCCATGGCCCTGATCCTCGCCCTCGACCAGGGCACCTCCAGCTCGCGCAGCATCGTCTTCGATGCGCAAGGCCACATCGTCGCCAGCGCGCAGCAGGAGATCCCGCAGCACTACCCGCAACCCGGCTGGGTCGAGCACGACCCGATGACGCTGTGGACCACGCAGCGCGACACCGCCCGCCAGGCGCTGCAGCAGGCCGCCACCGCGCTGGCGCGCGAAGGCCGTTCGCTGGCCGAGCTGCGCGCCATCGGCGTGACCAACCAGCGCGAGACCACCGTGCTGTGGCGCCGCGACACGGGCGAGCCGCTGGCCCGCGCCATCGTCTGGCAGGACCGCCGCACCGAGGCGCAATGCGCCCGCTGGCGCGAGCAGGGCCTGGAGGCCACGGTGCGCGCCAAGACCGGCCTGGTCATCGACGCGTACTTCTCGGGCAGCAAGCTGCAATGGCTGCTCGACCATGTCGAGGGCGCACGCGCAGCGGCCGAGCGTGGCGAGCTGGCCTTCGGCACCGTGGACAGCTGGCTGGCGTGGCAGCTCACCGGCGGGCGCGTGCACGCCACCGACGTGAGCAACGCCTCGCGCACCATGCTCTTCAACATCCACACGGGCGACTGGGACGACGAGCTGCTCGCACTGATGCAGATCCCGCGCAGCGTGCTGCCGCAGGTGCGGCCGTCCAGCCACGTCTTTGGCGAGGCCTTGGCCGAGGTGTGGGGCGATGGCGCCAGCGATGCGCTGCCCGCGGGCCTGGGCGCCCTCCCACGCGGCATCCCGATCGGCGGCATGGCCGGCGACCAGCAGGCCGCGCTGTTCGGCCAGGCGGGCTTCGAGGCCGGGCTGGCCAAGAACACCTACGGCACCGGCTGCTTCATGCTGATGCACACCGGCGCGCAGGCCGCCACCTCGACCAACGGCCTGCTGAGCACGGCCGCGGCCCAGCCCGACGCCACGCCGGCCTATGCGCTGGAAGGCAGCGTGTTCATCGGCGGGGCGGTGGTGCAGTGGCTGCGCGACGGCCTGCAGGCCATCCAGGCGGCCAGCCAGGTGCAGTCGCTCGCCGAAAGCGTGCCCGATGCCGGTGGCGTGATGTTCGTGCCGGCCTTCACCGGCCTGGGCGCGCCCTACTGGCAACCCCAGGCGCGCGGCGCCATCGTCGGGCTGACGCGCGGCAGCACGGTGGCGCACATCGCGCGGGCGGCGCTGGAGTCGATCGCCTTCCAGAGCACGGCGCTCTTGCAGGCCATGGGCCGCGATGTGGCCGCCGCCGGTGGCACGCCGGTGACCGAGCTGCGCGTGGACGGCGGCGCCTGCGTCAACAACCTGCTGATGCAGTTCCAGGCCGACCTGCTGGGCATCCCCGTGGTGCGGCCCAAGGTGGTCGAGACCACCGCCCTGGGCGCAGCCTACCTGGCCGGCCTGGCCACGGGCGTGTACGCCGACCGACAGGCCATCGCGCGGCTGTGGCAGGCCGATCGCACCTTCTACCCGACGCTGTCGCGCGAGCGCGCCGACGAGCTGATGGCGCGCTGGGCGCACGCGGTGCGCCAGGCCTGCGCGGCCTGAGCCCCCTCGCCCTGAACACCCCATGCCCCTGCAAGGCCCCCGCCGCAAGATCCTGCACGCCCTCCTCTACGAATGCATCGCGGTGGTCCTCGTCACCGTGGGCGCCCTGCTGTTCAGCGACAGCGGCATGCACGGCGCGGCGGGCCTGGCGTTGTCGAGCTCGGCGGTGGCCGTGCTCTGGAACATGGTGTTCAACAGCCGGTTCGAGGCCTGGGAGCGCCGCCAGACCGACCGCCGCCGCACGCTGCGCCGGCGCATCGCCCACGCCATCGGCTTCGAAGGCGGGCTGGTGCTGATGACGGTGCCCCTGATCGCCTGGTGGCTGGGGATGGGCTGGTGGCAGGCCCTGCTCACCGACCTGGGCCTGGTGGCCTTCTTCCTGGGCTACACCTTCGCCTTCAACTGGGTGTTCGACCACGTCTTCGGGCTGCCGGAATCGGCGCACTGACCCGCGGCAAAAAAAGGGCGAAGCCCGTTGCCGGACCCCGCCCCAAGTGCTCAACCTTCATCGCTCAGAGAAGAGCACACCGCGCATCCATGCGTGCGTCCTGTCCAGGTTCAGAAACGGTGGACGATGCCCATCTGCAATGCGCGGATGGACTTGCCATTGACGTCTTCGGCCGCGAAATTGGGCAGCACGGCGGCCGAGCCGGCCATCACGAAACCGGCGTTCTTGTCGTTCTGCAGGGTCTGCAAGAAGGTGTAGAGCGTGGTGCGCCTGGACAGCGAATAGAACGCGCCCACCGAAGCGCCATCGGCACCCTGCTCGCGCCCCGAGGTGTCGGCGATGCGGCCGATCATGCCGCCCACGCGCCAGGTGGTGGACAGGCGGTAGTCGGCCGACAACTGCACGATGTTGTGGTAGCGGCGGGCGTTGACGTCGGTGCCGGCCACCAGGGCCCCGGTGGCGCCCAGGATGTTGCCCGCGTTGTTGCCGAACAGGCCCACGGACGAGGACGTGCTGTTGTTGCTGCGGATGACCGACAGGTAGATGCGGCCGTTGCCGTGGTCGTAGTTCAGGTAGAGGTTGTCGAAGACGATGGTCTTGCCCACGGGCGAGTCGGCGGGCGGACGGGCGTGCACACCGGCGTAGCCGACGCGCCAGGGGCCGTCGAGGTAGTCGGCCGCGAACTGCCACACGGCCTTGCTGCTGGGGCCGCCACGGGCCTGCTCGCCGATGGCGTAGTGGGCTTCGAGCTGCAGGCCGCCGAAGCGCGGCGAGATGTAGCTCAGGTCGTTGTCGTAGCGGGCCGGCAGTCCGTAGTGGTTGGACAGCGAACCCAGGGTGCGGCCGCTGTAGTCGATGTACTCGCTGCGGTAGAAGGCGGCGGTGTTCTGGCGGCCGATGCGCACCTCGCCCCAGGGCGAGGCCATGCCCACCCAGGCCTGGCGGTCGAAGAAGCGGGTGCTGTCGTTCTGCTTGCCCGAGTCGGCGTAGAGGCCGTGCTCCAGCGTGAAGGTGGTGGCCAGGCCGCCGCCGATGTCTTCGCTGCCACGCAGGCCGACGCGGCTGCGCAGCATGGCGCCGTCGTTGACGGTGGTCAGGCTGCGGCCCGAGCTGCTCTTCATGAAGTTGACGTACTGGTCGACGCTGCCGTACAGCGTGACGGACGAGGGCACGGGGCCGCTCTGGGCCTGGGCGCTGGCCGACAGGGTGAGGGTGGCGATGGCGGCGGCAGCGATGGCCGCCAGGGTGCGGGAGGTGTTCAAGGTGTTTGCTCCGTGGGTGTGTGGGGTCGGTGGGCTCACATGCGGCACAACGGCGAGGCCGCCGGCGCGATGGACGCGGGGAAGGTCTGCTCGATGACCGGACGCAGTTCGCCATCGGCCAGCTTCACGCGGGCGATGTAGTTGGGCATGAGCAGCTGGTTGTCGGCGGCGCGCACGGTGGCCTTGCCGTACAGCGTCTCCACCGAGGCACCGCGCAGGGCCTTGGTGACGGCCTCGGGCTCGACGCTCCTGGCCAGCCTGACGCCCTCGAACAGCACGATGGCACCGTTGTAGGCCTGGCCTTCGGTGTCGGACGGCAGGCGCTTGAACTTGGCCTTCCAGGCGGCCACGAAGGCCTTGGAGCGCGGCGTGTCGATGTCCGGCGTGTAGCCCACGTTGCCCGGCACGTTCTCCAGCGCCTTGCCCGTGGCCTTGATGAGGAAGTTGGAGACCAGCGCGTGGCCGATCAGCGGGGTCTTGGGGATGAGGTTGAAGTCGGCGGCCTGCTTGGCGAAGTTGATGCCGCCGGCCACGTCGGCCACCCAGATGGCATCGACGTTGGCGGCCTTGAGCTGCTGGATGTAGGGCGCGTAGTCCTTGGTGCCCATGGGCACGAAGAGCTTGAGCGGCACCTTCTTGCCTTGCGCGGTGACGGCGGCTTCGAAGGACTTGGCCGAGTCGTGGCCCCAGACGTAGTCGGCCGCGAGGATGGCGAAGGTGTTGCCCTTGAGGCCCTTGACCCACTCGCTGATCATGGCCAGGTCCATCGCGTCCGAGTGGTTGGTGCGGATGAAGCGCGGCTTGCAGGCGTCGGCGGTGAGCTTGTCGGCCTTGCTGATGGTGCCGATGTAGGCGGCGTCCCAGCGGTCCAGGTTCTGCACGATGGCCAGCGAGATCGACGAAGGGATGGGCCCGATGAGCAGGTTGTGGCCATCGCGGGCGAGCTTCTCGGCGGCGCGGCGGCCGGCATCGGGCGTGCTCTCGTCGTCGCCTTCGGCCAGCAGCACCTGGCGGCCATCGACGCCACCCTTGGCGTTGGCCTCTTCCACGGCGAAGCGGATGGCCGTGGCCACGTCCACGCCCATGGACGAAAAGTTGCCGGACTTGGACCACACCAGCCCGACCTTGACCGGCTCCTTGCCTTGCGCCGATGCGCTCAGGGGCAAGCTGGCCGACAGCACCACACCCGCCAGCAGGCGGGCGACCTTCGTGTACCTCAACATCTCTTGTCTCCTCGATGCAAACGCCGGAGGCGGTCCGGCAACCGTCTCTGACTCAAACCACCACGTGGGCTTCGAGGTCGGCCAGGCCCCCGCGGGAGTTCACCACCCGCCCCTCGGCCACGACCGCGCCCTTGGCCATGGCCAGGTAGCGGTGCGCCACCCGGGCCACCAAGCTCATGTTCTGTTCGATGAGCAACAGGGCCGTGCCCTGCTCGGCCACGCGGTTGAAGATGTCGGCGAGCTGGTCGACGATGACCGGCGCCAGGCCCTCGGTGGGCTCGTCGAGCAGCACCAGGCTGGGGTTGGCCATGAGGGCGCGGCCCACGGCCAGCATCTGCTGCTGCCCGCCCGACAGCGCGGTGCCCGGGGTGTGGGCGCGCTCCTGCAGGATGGGGAAGAGCTTGTAGACCTCGGGCACCGTCCACGGGCCCTTGCGCGCGCAGGCTGCGCCCAGGTGGAGGTTCTCTTCCACCGTCAGGTTGGCCACGATGCGGCGGCCTTGCGGCACGACGGCGATGCCGTGCTGGGCCGCGTGGTAGGGGCGCGGCCGGGCGATCTCGCGGGCGCCGAAGTGGATGTGCCCCGCGCGCTTGTCGGCCAGGCCCAGCAGGGTGTTGACCACCGTGGTCTTGCCCACACCGTTGCGGCCGATCAGGGCGACGCGCTCGCCCGCGTTCACGTGCAGGCTGAGGCTGTGCAGGATGTGGGCGTTGCCGTAATAGGCCTGCACGCCGCGGATGTCGAGCAAGGCGCTCATGCGGCACTCCCCAGGTAGGCTTCGCGCACGCGCGGGTTGGCGCGCACCTCGGTGGGGTCGCCACTGGCGATGACGCGGCCCAGCTCGAAGACGGTGATGGCGTGCGAGATGCCGAACACCACGTCCATGTCGTGCTCCACCAGCAGCACGGACACGTTCCAGCGCGAGGTCAGCGCCTGCAGGTGGCCGGCGAGGTCGTGCGACTCCTGGACCGACAGGCCGGCCATGGGCTCGTCCAGCATCAGCACCTGCGGGCGGCCCACCAGGGCCAGGGCCAGGTCCAGGCGGCGCTGCTCGCCATAGCCCAGGTCCTCGGCGATGGCATTGCCCAGGCGGGCCAGGTCCAGCTCCTCGAGCACGGCCTCGGCGTCGGCCACCGAGTCGCGCACGCCCATCTTGTGCGAGGCCAGCTCGACCTGCTTGCGCACCGTCATGCCGCCGAAGATGCTGGTGCGCTGGAAGCTGCGCGACAGGCCACGGCGGCGGCGGTCGACCGCGCCGAGGTGGCTGACGTCCTCGTCCATCAACCTGACGCTGCCACGCGTCAGCGGACGGCGTCCGGTGATGGCGTCGATGACGGTCGACTTGCCGGCGCCATTGGGGCCGATGAGGCCACGGATCTGGCCGCGCGCCAGCGTGAGGTCCACGCCGTCCAGGGCCTTGATGCCGCCGTAGTGGATGGCCACGTCGCGGGCCTCCAGGACAAAGTTGCTCGCGTGCTTCACGTGCGTTGCTCCGGTGCGGTGGGGGATGCCAGGGCAGCGCCTGCGCTGTCCGGGCGGGTGGGCGTGCGGGAGGGCCTGGAGGTGCGCTGGGTGAGGCGCTGGGTGAGGCGCCGGGCGGCCCGCTCCATGAGCCCGACGAGGCCATCCGGCGAGAAGAGGATCACCGCGATCAGGGCCGCACCGAACAAGGCCATCGAGTGCGTCGCGTGCTCGCCCAGCAGGTCCTTGAAGAGGAAGTACACGACCGCCCCGACGATGGGCCCGATGGGCTTCTTGAAGCCGCCGACCACGACCATCAGCAAGGTGATGGCCGACACGCTCCAGTGCAGGTTCTCCGGCGAGATGAAGCCCGCGTTGAACGAGGACAGCAGCCCGGCGATGCCCGTGACCACGGCCGACAAGGCATAGACGGCGGCGCGCGGCACGGTGGTCTGGATGCCGATGAAACGGGCGCGCTCCTCGTTGTCGCGCACGGCCTCGGTGATGGCGCCAAAGCGGGTGCGCAGGATCAGCAGCAGCGCCACCGTCACCAGGACCAGCAGCACCCAGGCGATCAGGAACAGCGTGGCCGGCTTGAGCAACAGCGACTGCGGCAGGCCGAACAGCGTGTCGGGCCAGGGCACCGACATGCCATCGGCCCCACCCGTGATGCCGCGGGCCCGCGAGGCCAGCAGGTAGGCCATCTGCCCGATGGCCAGGGTCAGCATGCCGAAGGCGATGCCGGGCACCCGCACGATGACCAGGCCGATGCCGAAGGCCAGCACGCCGATGGCCGCCAGCACCGCCAGCAGGGCCCACTCGGCGGGCATCCAGCCCAGGCTGAGCACCACGCCCATGCCGTAGCCGGCCGCACCGAAGAACAGCGCGTGGCCGAAGCTGACCAGGCCGTTCTGCTTGAGCAGCACGCCCACGCCCAGGGCAAAGATGGCGTAGATGACGGCCTGCGTCAGCCGTCCCAGGATGCTGCCGGACGACACGGTCGCCGCGATGGCGACGCCGGCCAGCAAAGTGACGAGCGCGGTGGCGCCCATGCGAGTCAGACTCATGTGCGGTCTCCCAGAAAAGGAGCGAGGAAGGAGCGGAGGTGAAGGGGGCTGTTCAGGTGCGGCTGCCCGCCAGGCCCGAGGGCTTCCAGACCAGCACCGCGACCATGAAGAGGAAGGGCAGCAGCACCGACACGTCGGGCAGGTAGACCGCGCCCAGGGCCTGGACCATGCCCAGCAGCAAGGCCGCCACGAAGGCCCCGGCCAGCGAACCCAGGCCGCCGATGACGACCACCACGAAGGAGTCGATCAGCACGTCCGAGCTCATGTGCGGCGACAGCGACAGGAAGGGCGCGGCCACCACGCCAGCCAGGCCGGCCAGCGCACAGCCCAGCCCCACCACGCCGGCACTGAGCACATCGGTGTTGACGCCCTGCATGGCCGTGGTCGTCGGGTCGGTGCTGGCCGCGCGCACGTACAGCCCGATGCGCGACAGGCGCAACCACAGGGTCAGGCCCAGGGCCACCGCCGCACCCACCACGATGACACCGATGCGGTAGGCCGGCAGCGCATGGCCGGCGACCTCGACCGAGAAGTCCAGCAGCTCGGGCGTGAACAGCGAGAGGTTGCCCTTGCCCCACACCGCCACGACCAGGTCTTCGAGGATGAGCAGCAGGCCGAAGGTCACCAGCATGACGTTGAGCGGCTCGCGGTCCTGCAGCAGGCGCAGGCCCCAGCGGTCCAGCAGCACGCCGAACACGGCCATCAGCAACGGCGCGACCAGCAGGGCCAGCCAGAAGCTGCTGTGCTGGGCCACGGTGTAGCCCAGGTAGGCGCCCAGCATGTAGAGCGCGCCGTGGGCGAAATTGACCACGCGGCGCAGGCCGTAGATCAGGGCCAGGCCCGAGCTCATCACGATGAGCAAGGCGCCATAGACCAGCCCGTTGAACAGGTTGATCGTCAACATTCGTCTCTCCTGTCAGGAGGTGCGGCCGCGGCCGCGAGGGTGCACCTCGCCCCCGGGTGCTGCCCTGTCTGGGCGCCCGGGGTGCGTGGTGTGGGGGAAAGCGCCGGGGTGAGGCCCGGCTGGCGGCTCAGAGCGCCCGGGTCAGCTCGGGCACCGCCGTGAACAGGTCGGCTTCGAGGCCGTAATCGGCCACCGCGAAGATGGGCGCCTCGGCGTCCTTGTTGATGGCCACGATGACCTTCGAGTCCTTCATGCCGGCCAGGTGCTGGATGGCACCGCTGATGCCGGCCGCGATGTAGAGGTCGGGGGCAACGATCTTGCCGGTCTGGCCCACCTGCCAGTCGTTGGGCGCGTAGCCGGCGTCCACCGCGGCGCGGCTGGCGCCCAGGGCCGCACCGAGCTTGTCGGCCAGCGGCGTGAGCACCTCGTTGAACTGCGCCGACGAGCCCAGCGCACGGCCGCCCGAGACGATGATGCGCGCGGCCGTCAGCTCGGGCCGGTCGCTCTTGGCGATCTCGCTGCCCAGGCTGCGGCTCTTGCCGCTGTCGGCCACGGCGTCCACCGTGCTCAGGCTGGCGCTGCCGCCCGTGCTGGCCGCGGCATCGAAACCGGTGGTGCGCACGGTCAGCACCTTGATGGCATCGGCCGACTGCACGGTGGCGATGGCGTTGCCCGCGTAGATCGGCCGCTCGAAGGTGTCGGCACCGAGCACGCGGGTGACGTCGCTGAGCTGGGCCACGTCCAGGCGCGCGGCCACACGGGGCGCCACGTTCTTGCCGCTGGCCGTGGCCGCGAACAGGATGTGGCTGTAGCGGCTGGCCAGACCCGCCACCTGGGTCACCAGGTTCTCGGCCAGGCCATGGGCCAGGCTGGGGCCGTCGGCGTGCAGCACCCGACTGACCCCGGCGATCTGCGTGGCGGCCTGGGCCGCAGCGGTGGCCTGGTGGCCGGCCACCAGCACGTGCACCTCGCTGGCACAGGCCAGCGCCGCGGTGACGGTTGGGAAGGTGGCGCTCTTGAGCGAGGCGTGGTCGTGTTCGGCGATCACGAGGGCGATGGCGGTCATGGTCGTGTCCTTCCTGTGTCCTCAGAGGACCTTGGCGTCGTTCTGGAGCTTGCTCACCAGCGTGGCCACGTCGGCCACCTTGATGCCGGCGGCGCGCTGCGGCGGCTCGCTGACCTTCAGCGTCTTCAGGCGCGGGGCGATGTCCACGCCCAAAGCCTCGGGCGTGAGCGTGTCCAGCGGCTTCTTCTTGGCCTTCATGATGTTGGGCAGCGTGACGTAGCGTGGCTCGTTGAGGCGCAGGTCGGTGGTGATGACGGCCGGCAGCTGCAGGGCCAGCGTCTCCAGGCCGCCGTCGACCTCGCGGACCACGGTGATGCAGTCACCGGCGAGGGTCTCGACACGCGACGCGAAAGTGGCTTGCGACAGCCCCGCCAGCTCGGCCAGCATCTGTCCGGTCTGGTTGCAGTCGTCGTCGATGGCCTGCTTGCCCACGATCACCAGGCCGGGCTTTTCCTGGTCCACCACGGCGCGCAGCAGCTTGGCCACGGCCAGGGGCTGCAGCTCGGCGTCGGACTGCACCAGGATGGCCCGATCGGCACCGATGGCCATGGCGGTGCGCAGCACCTCCTGCGCGGCCGTCGGGCCGCAGCTCACGGCCACGACCTCGCTGACCAGGCCCTTTTCTTTCAGGCGCACGGCCTCTTCGACGGCGATCTCGTCAAAGGGGTTCATGCTCATCTTGACGTTGGCCAGGTCCACGCCGCTGTGGTCGGCCTTCACCCGCACCTTGACGTTGTGGTCGACCACGCGCTTGACCGCGACGATTGCTTTCATCTCAGGAACTCCGTGTGCTCAGACGTTGGATCAGGCGCGCGATCAGAAGGCCGCGATGCCCGTGATGGCGCGACCCAGGATGAGGGCGTGCACGTCGTGCGTGCCCTCGTAGGTGTTGACCACTTCGAGGTTGACCAGGTGGCGGGCCACGCCGAACTCGTCGCTGATGCCGTTGCCGCCCAGCATGTCGCGGGCCACGCGGGCGATGTCCAGCGCCTTGCCGCAGTTGTTGCGCTTGAGGATGGAGGTGATCTCCACCGCCGCCGTGCCCTCGTCCTTCATGCGGCCCAGGCGCAGCACGCCCTGCAGGCCCAGGCTGATGTCGGTCAGCATGTCGGCCAGCTTCTTCTGCACCAGCTGGGTGGCGGCCAGCGGGCGACCGAACTGCTGGCGATCGAGCGTGTACTGGCGGGCGCGGTGGAAGCAGTCCTCGGCCGCGCCCAGGGCGCCCCAGGCGATGCCGTAGCGCGCGCTGTTCAGGCAGGTGAAGGGGCCCTTGAGGCCGCGCACCTCGGGGAAGGCGTTCTCTTCCGGCACGAAGACCTCGTCCATCACGATCTCGCCGGTGATGGAGGCGCGCAGGCCCACCTTGCCGTGGATGGCCGGGGCGCTCAGGCCCTTGAAGCCCTTCTCCAGGATGAAGCCGCGGATGGCGCCTTCATCGTCCTTGGCCCAGACCACGAACACATCGGCGATCGGGCTGTTGGTGATCCACATCTTGGCGCCGCTGAGCGAGTAGCCGCCGGGCACCTTGCGGGCGCGGGTGACCATGCTGCCGGGGTCGGAGCCGTGGTTGGGCTCGGTCAGGCCGAAGCAGCCGATCCACTCGCCACGGGCCAGCTTGGGCAGGTACTTCTGCTTTTGCGCCTCGGTGCCGAATTCGTTGATGGGCACCATGACCAGGGAAGACTGCACGCTCATCATCGAGCGGTAGCCCGAGTCCACGCGCTCCACCTCGCGGGCCACCAGGCCGTAGCAGACATAGTTCAGGCCGGCGCCGCCATAGGTCTCGGGGATGGTCGCGCCCAGCAGGCCCAGCTCGCCCATCTCGCGGAAGATGGCCACGTCGGTGGTCTCGGTGCGGAAAGCGTTCTGCACGCGGCTGGCCAGGGCCGACTGGCAGTAGGCGTGCGCGGCCTCGCGCACCTGGCGCTCGTCGTCGTTGAGCTGCTGGTCGAGCAGGAAGGGGTCGTCCCAGTGGAAGGCGGTCTTGTGTGTGGTGCTCATGGTGGTCGCTCGGAAAAATCAGTGAAGGGTTCAGCGGTGCTGGAACACGGGCGGGCGCTTGGCCAGGAAGGCCTGCATGCCTTCGCGGGCGTCCTCGGTGGCAAAGCGGGCGTACAGCTCGCGGCGCTCGTAGCCGATGCCCTCGGTCAGCGAGCCCTCCCAGGCGCGCTGGACGCAGGCCTTCAGGCTCATCAGCGCCGGCAGCGAGTAGCCCGCCACGGTGGCGGCCAGGCCCAGGGCCTCGTCGGCCAGGCGCTCGGCAGGCACCACGCGCGAGACCAGGCCCAGGCGGTCGGCCTCGGCCGCGTCCATCAGGCGGCCCGACAGGCACAGGTCCATGGCCTTGGCCTTGCCGATGGCGCGCGGCAGGCGTTGCGTGCCCCCGGCGCCGGGCAGCATGGCCAGCTTGATCTCGGGCAGGCCGAAGCGCGCCGACTCGGCCGCCACGACGATGTCGCAGGCCAGGGCCAGCTCGCAGCCGCCGCCCAGTGCGAAGCCGGCCACCGCCGCGATCACGGGCTTGCGCACCTGGCGGAGGGTTTCCCAGTTGCGCGTGATGAACTGGTCGCGCACCACCTCGGTGTAGGTCCAGCCGGCCATGGCGGCGATGTCGGCGCCCGCGGCAAAGGCCTTGTCGCTGCCGGTGATGACGATGGCGCCGATGCCCTCGTCGGCATCGAAGGCCAGCAGGGCTGCGCCCAGCGCGTCCATCAGCGCGTCGTTGAGCGCGTTGAGTTGCTGCGGGCGGTTCAGCGTGAGGATGCCGACACGGCCCTCGCGGCGCACCAGGACGGGGGATTCAGACACGGCAGACATGCTGTTTCCCCTCAGGCCGCGGGCTGGCGCAGCATCTCGCGCAGCTTGAACTTCTGGATCTTGCCGGAGGGCGTCGACGGCAGGGCGTCCTGCACGATGACCCGCTCGGGGATGTACTGCATCGCGATCTGCTGGGCCTTCAGGTAGGCCACCACATCGTCCAGCGTCAGCGTCTGGCCGGGCTTGGGCACGACCACGGCGCAGGCGCGCTCGCCCAGGCGCTCGTCGGGGTAGGGCACGATGGCCACCTTGTCCACCGCCGGGTGGCGGTAGAGCAGGGACTCGATCTCCACCACCGGGATGTTCTCGCCGCCGCGGATGATGACGTCCTTGCTGCGCCCGCTGATGCGGATGTAGCCGCGCTCGTCCAGGCGCGCCAGATCGCCGGTGTCGAACCAGCCCTCGGCATCGGTGGCGTTCCATTGCGGGCGCTTGAGGTAGCCGCCGAAGTTGGAGCAGGAACGCACCAGCAGCTCGCCCACGGTGCCCGTGGGCACCGACGCGCCATGCACGTCCACCACCTTGACCTCGACGCCCGGCAGCGGGCAGCCGTCGGTGTTGAAGGCGCGCTCGTCGTCATCGTCCAGGCGGGTCAGGGTCACGGCGCCGTTTTCGGACATGCCCCAGGCCGAGACGATCTTGCAGCCCAGCACCGTGCGGGCCTGCTCGACCAGCGGCGTCGGGATGGGCGCGCCGGCGCACAGGAAGGTCTTGAGCGAAGGCACGGAGGTGCCGGCATCGGCCACGGTGCGCGTCAGGTCGGTCAGGAAGGGCGTGGACGCCATCGTGAACGAGGCCTCTTCGGCGCGGATCAGCTCGATGCCCTTCTTCGCCTCCCAGATGTCTTGCAGCACGGCGCGGCCGCGCAGCACGATGGGCATCATCAGGCCGTACATGAAGCCGGTCTGGTGGGCCATGGGCGAGGCCATCAGCACCGTGTCGCGCTCGCTCAAGTTCAGGCGCTGGGCGTAGGGCACGATGTTGGCCAGCAGGGTGTTGGCCGAGTGCATCACGCCCTTGGGCTCGCCGGTGGTGCCCGAGGTGTAGATCAGCTGGGTGACGTCGTCGGGCGTGGGGCGGCTGCGCGTGAGGATGTCGCGCGCATCGGGCGCCTCCTCCCAGGCCGGGCCGCTGAGCAGGGCCTCGAAGCTGTGCGGCGCGGGCTGGCCGCCTTGCTGCGCGCCGATCACCACCACGTGCTGGAGGTGCGGCAAGCGGGGCTGGAGGCCCAGCAGCATCTGCTCGAAGTCGAAGCCGCGGAAGGTCTTGGGCACGATGACGACCTTGGACTCGCCGTGCTGCAGCATGAAGCCCAGCTCGTGCTCGCGGAAGATGTGCATCATCGGGTTGAGCACCGCGCCGATGCGCGAGCACGCCAAGTAGCTCAGCGTGAACTGCCACCAGTTGGGCAGCTGCACCGACACCACATCGCCCCGGCCCACGCCCAGGCGGCTGAGGCCCACGGCGATGCGGTCGGCCATGCGGGCCATCTCGGCGTAGGTGAAGCGCGTCACCTGGCCGGACTCCACCTGCACCGCGGTCAGGGCCAGCTGGTCGGGGCAAGCCGCCACGCAGGCGTCCAGCGCGTCGTTGATGGTGCGGTCCCGCCAGTGGCCCTGGGCCACGGCGGCGGCGCGTCGGGGCGCCAGCAAGACTGCGTCGAAATCCATGCTTGTCTCCTCAGGTGTGCTTTGTGTGCGGGCAGCCCCCACCCGGCCGCCCCGCAGCCTGTGGTGCCTCACCGGTGTGCTCTGTGCTGTCTGGCCTGCGCTCAGGCCGGCACGAACTTGCGGCCGGCGCGGGTGCGCGCGATGATGGTCTTCATGATCTGGGCCGTGCCGTCGCCGATCTGGAAGCCCAGCACGTCGCGCAGGCGCTGCTCCATCGGGCCGCGGTCGTAGCCGCCATGGCCGAAGCACAGCAGGCACTGGTGGATGACGTCGTAGGCCAGCTTGGGGCCCCACCACTTGGCCATGCCGGCCTCCGCGGTGTGCGGCAGGCCCTGGTCCTTCAGCCACAGGCCCTGCAGGCACAGCAGGCGCGCGCCCTCGACCTCTGTGTCGAACTGGGCCAGCGGGTGGGTCACGCCCTGGAAGTGCGACAGCGGCTTGCCGAAGGCCTCGCGCTGGGTGATGTACTCCCAGGCCTCTTCCAGCGCCACGCGGGCCACGGCCAGGCACTGCAGGCCGATCAGCGAGCGCGAGAAGTCGAAGCCGTGCATCACCTGCACGAAGCCCTTGTTCTCGTCACCCAGGCGGTGGCTGACGGGCACGCGCACGTTCTCGAAGAAGATGGAGCCACGGCCGATGGCGCGCTGGCCATGGCAGTCGAAGCGGCTGGTGGTGACGCCCGGGGTGTCCATGGGCACCATCACGGCGGTCACGCCATGGGCGCCGTCTTCCACCGCGCCGGTGCGCCCGAACACCACGGCGATCTCGGCCTGGTCGGCCGCCGAGATGGAGGTCTTCTCGCCGTTGAGGACGTAGAAGTCCCCATCGCGCTCGATGCGCAGGCGCAGGTTGGCCGCGTCCGAGCCACCGCGCGGCTCGGTCAGGGCGATGCAGCAGATCGCCTCGCCCTGGGTCAGCTTGCGCAACCACGGGCCGACGATGTCGGGGTGGCCGTATTTGGACAGGATCTGGCCGTTGAGCGAGGCCAGCAGGTTCAGGTAGGAGAAGCTGAGGTCGGCGCGGGCGATCTCCTCGTGGATCACGCCCGCGGCCAGGCAGCCCATGCCCAGCCCGCCGAATTCCTCGGGCAGCTCCGGGCAGATGAAGCCCAGCTCCCCCATCTCGCGCAGCAGTGCGCGGTCAAAGACGCGGGTCTTGTCGCGCTCCAGGAAGCCCGGAGCGACGCGCTCGGTGGCGAAGCGGCGGGCCGTCTCGGCCAGCGCCTGCAGGTCTTCGTTGATGTAGGGGTTCGGGTTCATCTCTCGGTCTCCAGGTACGTGCCGGTCGCTCAGGTCTTCTCGTTCACGCTCACTTGGCGTACTTGCGGAAGTCCGGCTTGCGCTTGTCCTTCAGCGCGTTGACGCCTTCGCGCGACTCCTCGGTGTCGTAGTACAGCTTCAGGGCGTACATGCCCATGCCGGCGATGCCGCTCTGGTGGGCCGTGTCCATGTTGAAGCTGCGCTTGGCGATGGCGATGGCGGTGGGGCTGCGCTCGCAGATCGTCTCGGCCCACTCCTGCACGGTCGCGTCCAGCTCCTCGTGCGGCACGCACACATTGGCCAGGCCCATGGCCACGGCCTCGGCGCCGGAGTAGCGCTTGTTGAGGTACCAGATCTCGCGGGCCTTCTTCTCGCCGACCACGCGGGCCAGGAAAGCGGTGCCGTAGCCGGGGTCGACCGAGCCCATCTTGGGGCCGACCTGGCCGAAGATGGCCTTCTCGGAGGCGATGGTCAGGTCGCAGATCGTGCACAGCACGTTGCCGCCGCCGATGGCGAAGCCCTGCACGCGGGCGATCACGGGCTTGGGCACGTCGCGGATGGCGGTGTGCAGCTCTTCCATCGGCAGGCCGATGGTGCCGCGGCCGTCGTAGTTGCCGTTGTGGGCCGACTGGTCGCCGCCGGTGCAGAAGGCCTTCTCGCCGGCACCGGCCAGCACGATGCAGCCCACGTCGCGGTCGTAGCCGGCCTTGTTGAGGGCCTTGATGATCTCGTCGCAGGTCTGACCGCGGAAGGCGTTCATCTTCTCGGGACGGTTGATGGTGATCCAGGCAACGTGGTTGCGGACTTCGTACAGGATGTCTTCGAATTCAACGGACATGGTGTTCTCGCGGAGAAGGGGGTGAGTGGAAGCGCCGTGGGGTTCAACCGTGCATGGTCAGACCGCCGGACACGGACACCACCTGGCCGGTGATGAACGACGCGTCGTCGCTGCCGAAGAAGGCGATGGCGCTGGCCAGGTCGTCGGGCTGGCCCAGGCGGCCCAGGGGGATGGCGCTCTTGAAGGCTTCGATGAGCTTGGCCGGGTCGCGCGCACCTTCGGCCACACCGGCCAGCAGGGCCGTGTCGGTCGGGCCCGGGCACACCACGTTGACGGTGATGCTGTGGCGGGCGTGCTCGCGCGCCAGGGTCTTGCTCAGGGCGACCAGGCCGCCCTTGCAGGCCGAGTACACCGCCTCGCCGGACGAGCCGCCACGGGCCGCGTCCGAGGCCACGTTGACGATGCGGCCGTAGCCTCGCTCGGCCATGCCGGGCAGCACGGCGTGCAGCATGTGCAGGGCGCCGGTCAGGTTGATGGCGATCAGCTTGTCCCACTCGGTGGGCGCGGTCTTGACGAAGGGCTTGAAGACGTCCCAGCCGGCGTTGTTGACCAGCACGGCGATGGGGCCCAGCCTGGCTTCGGCGGCCTGCACGGCAGCGTCCACGTCGGCACGCTGGGTGATGTCACACTTGAAAGCCTCGGCCTGGCCACCGGCTTCGCGGATCTCGGCGGCGACGCGCTGGGCGGCGTCCAGGTTGAGGTCGAACACGGCGACCTTGGCGCCCTCGCGGCCGAAGCGGCGGCAGGTGGCCCCGCCGATGCCACCACCACCGCCGGTCACGATCACGGTCTTGCCTTCGAACTTTTGCATGAGGATCTCCAGTACAGGATCAGGGTTGCCATGTGCATCACCTTAGCGGCACACGCACATTTGTGTAAACATGTTGACCAATGCTAGGGCCTGAATCCGCACTCCGCAAGGCTTCACAGGAACATATTTCCCATGGTTTTCCCTATTAAACAGGACGATCCTGCGCAGACAGAGCAAGCCAACCGGCTCTTCTTCAGGCTCTACCAATGCGCAAACATGTTGCATAAAACAGGCACCCGCGCGGTCGAAAGCGAAGGCCTGACGACGCAGCAGTGGGCGGTGCTGGGCGCGCTCTCGCGGCCCGACATGCGTGACGGCGTCAGCATGGGCGAGCTGGCCCGCTTCCTCATGGTCAGCCGCCAGAACCTCTCCGGCCTGATCAGCCGCATGGAGCGCGACGGCCACATCACCACCGCCCCCGACGGCCGCGACCGCCGCTCCCGGCTGGTCACCATGACGCCCTCGGGCCGCGAGCTGTGGGTGCAGCAGGCCCAGCCCAAGATCCGGCGCTACTACCGTGAAGCCCTGGCGGACTTCTCCAACAGCGACGTGACCCACACCCTGCACTACCTGCTCAAGCTGCTGGACAACATGAAGCGCATCGACGAGAGCCAGGGGGCCGCCGGCCAGGACGAAGACGCCTGATCAGGGTTCCCCCTGGGTTTTGAGCGCCGCGGGCTTGCGCCACATCAGCCCCTGTCGCCAGCTCGTCCCTTGTGTCGTTCGCGCACCTACAGGCCCGGGCGGCCCGGTCGAATCATGGGCACCTCGACACACCGAGGAGACCCCATGCAGCAGATCGACCCGACGGGCCCGCAGTTCGCCCAGGACCTGGAGCGCTTCCGTGCCGTGCAGCAGCTCGCCTACGCCTGCTGCGTCGGCCACAACGCCGCGCAGGAGCAGCTCATGGACGACCTGGCCGAGCACCGCCAGCTCATCGTCGACCTCATCCGGCAAGGCGTCGAGCCCCGCCACAAGGCCTACCCCTTCAAGGTGCTGGCCCACCGCGTCACCCGCCTGCACCAACCGCGCGGCCAGCTCAACATTGCGCGCTTCGGCGTCAACAGCACGCTGGACCTCGTCAAGCAGGTCGGCCAGGGCCACAAGGAAGGCTGGTCGCCGCTGTGGTCGGTCGACAAGCGCTCGCAGCACGCGCCGCAACCCGGCCTGTGGGCGGTCGAGCCCCACCTGGGCCGCGATGGCGTGGGCGCCAAGTTCGAAGAGCTGCTGGTCATCACCGAAGACAGCGCCTTCTGGCTGGACGACGACCTGCCCCATGTGCGCCGCTGGCAGCAACGTCAGATCAAGGTGGCCGCATGAACGCACGCGCCAAGATCCACACCCTGCGCACCCCCGCGCCCGTCGAGCCCCGGCGCTCCAGCGTCCGCGGCCCCGATGGCGAGCTGGCCGTCACCACCTGGGGCGATGCCCGCCAGCCGGCCATCGTCTTCGTGCACGGCTACCCCGACAACAGCAGCAAGTGGGAAGACGTGGCCCAGCAGCTGTGCGATGACTTCTTCATCGTTGCCTACGACGTGCGCGGCGCCGGCCGCTCCTTCACGCCGCAGGGCGGACGCGCGGCCTACAAGCTCGATCGCCTCTGCGCCGACTTCCAGGCCGTCATCGACGCCGTCAGCCCGGGCCGCCCGGTGCACCTGGTGGCCCACGACTGGGGCTCCATCCAGTCCTGGGAGTTCGCCACCGAGCCCCGCCTGCGCGGCCGCCTGGCCTCCTACACCACCGTCTCCGGCCCCTGCCTGGACCACGTCGGCCACTGGATGCGCGACCGCCTGCGCCGCCCCACCCCGGGCAACCTCTGGCAGCTCGGCCAGCAGCTGGTGAAGTCCTGGTACATCTGCTTCTTCCACCTGCCCTGGCTGCCCGAAACCCTGTGGCGCGGCGTGCTGGGTCGGCGCTGGCACCAGGTGCTGCGCCTGCTCGAAGCCACCTCCGTGCCGCCCCGCGAAGGCCAGGCCCGCGACGGCGCCAACGGCGTCAACCTCTACCGCGCCAACATGATCCCGCGGCTGTTCGGCCCGCGCGCGCGCCACGCCCACGCGCCCGTGCAGGTGCTGGCCCTGATGCAGGACAACTACGTCAACCCGGCCCTCACCGACAACCTCGGCCGCTGGGTGCCCGAGCTGTGGCGCCGCGAGGTGCAAGGCGGGCACTGGCTGTCGCTGAAGAACCCGGCCCAGTTCGCCGGCCTGGTGCGCGAATTCGTCACCCACATCGAAGGCGCGCCGGCCTCGGCCGCCCTGCAGCACGCCCGCGTGCGCTGAACCACACCCCGAACACACGACCCGACCAGCTCGGAGCCCGCCCATGCCCACCGCCACCCCGGCCGCACCCCACGCGCTCGAACCCCGCCACGTCAAATTCGACTGGCGCCACACGCCCGTCCAATGGCTGCCCGGCGATGCCTTCGCCACCCACACCATCAACGTGCTGCACCTGCTGTTCCCGGCCGGCGAGCTGTGGTTCTGCCGCGTCTACAACAAGGTCCTGCCGATGGTCACCGACCCGCAGGTCCGCGCCGACGCCAAGGGCTTCATGCGCCAGGAAGCCCTCCACGCGCGCTCGCACGAAGGCGTGCTCAAGCACTACTGCCAGACCCACGGCATCGACACCCAGCCCTTCACCGACAAGATCGACCACCTCTTCAAGCACTTCCTGGGCGAGCAACCCTTCGGCTGGAAGATCGGCCACACGCGCTTCTGGATCCGCCAGCAGCTGGGCACCATCGCCGCGCTGGAGCACTTCTTCGGCTACCTGGGCAACTGGGTGCTCAACGCCCGTGGGCTGGACGAGGCCCAGGCCGACCCGGTGATGCTGGACCTGCTGCGCTGGCACGGCGCCGAGGAGGTCGAGCACCGCATGGTCGCCTACACCCTCTTCAAGCACATGGGCGGCAACTACCTGGAGCGCATCCTGCACATGCTGCTGGTCATGGTGATCCTGCTGTACCTGATCCACCAGGGCAACCGCTTCATGATGCAGGCCGACCCGCAGCGACCGCCCCGGCGCAGCTTCCTGCTCAGCTGGCGCCGCAGCGCGCAGGCCGGCCGCCTGCCCCGCCTGGGCCACGTGATCGCCGCCGCGGCCCGCTATTTCGGCCCGCGCTTCACCCCCGGCGACGAAGGCGACACCGCCCAGGCCCTGGCCTACCTGGCCAGCTCGCCCGCGGCCTCGGCGGCCCAGCACGGCGGCAGCTACCGGGCGCACTGAGCGGCCAGGCGCGCCCCGCTCCTGGGGCGACGCCGTCTGCAATCCCGTTCTCCACGCACGGTTAAACGCCGCTGGCCAGAATCGCCGGGCGTTGGCCCCATCCGGCGCCCCCTCACCTGCCCGTCAAGGAGAACCCATGAAGCTCTACATCAAGCCTGGCGCCTGCTCGCTGTCGCCCCACATCGTCCTGGAAGAACTCGGCCTGCCGCACCAGACCGAGGTGGTCGACCTGGCCAAGAAGGTCACCGCCACGGGCGCCAACTTCCTGGCCATCAACCCCAAGGGCTATGTGCCCGCCCTGGCCCTGGACAGCGGCGAGGTGCTGACCGAAGGCCCGGCCATCGTGCAGTACCTGGCCGACCTCCAGCCCGAAGCCGGCCTCGCCCCGGCCAACGGCAGCCTGGCGCGTTACCGCCTGCAAAGCTGGCTGACCTACATCGGCACCGAACTGCACAAGAGCTTCACCCCCTTCTTCAACCCGGCCGCCACCGCCGAGATGAAGGAGCAGGCCCAGGCCAACCTGCAGCGCCGCTTCGCCTACGTCAACGAACAGCTCGAAGGCCACGCCTTCCTGCTGGGCGAGCAGTTCTCCGTGGCCGACGCCTACCTGTTCACCGTGACGAGCTGGGCGCAGTTCATCAAGATGGACCTCTCGGCCTTCCCGCACCTGACGGCCTTCCAGACCCGCGTGGCCGCCCGCCCGGCGGTGCAGCGCGCGCTCAAGGCCGAAGGCCTGATCTGATCGCCTTCCTATAATCAGGGGATTCACCTGTTTGGCAGGCCGACGCCCTGGCGGTGTCGGCCTGCGCCTGTCTTTGCGGCGACCCCCACTGGCGACCCCCCATGAGCGCTCCCAACGAAACCCAGACCTACGACCCCCGCGCCGTTGAAGCGCGCACCCAGCTCAGCTGGAGCGACCGCGACGCCTACCGCGTCACCGAAGTGCCGGGCAAGCCTGCGTTTTACGCCTGCTCGATGCTGCCCTACCCCTCGGGCAAGCTGCACATGGGCCACGTGCGCAACTACACGATCAACGACATGCTCACGCGCTACCTGCGCATGAACGGTCACAACGTGCTGATGCCGATGGGCTGGGACGCCTTCGGCCTGCCCGCCGAGAACGCCGCCTTGAAGAACAAGGTGCCGCCAGCGGCCTGGACCTACGACAACATCGCCTACATGAAGAAGCAGATGAAGGCGATGGGGCTGGCGATCGACTGGTCGCGCGAGATCGCCACCTGCCAGCCCGAGTACTACAAGTGGAACCAGTGGCTGTTCATCAAGATGCTGGAAGCCGGCATCTGCGAGCGCCGCACCCAGACCGTCAACTGGGACCCGGTCGACCAGACCGTGCTGGCCAACGAGCAGGTCATCGACGGCCGCGGCTGGCGCTCGGGCGCGCTGGTGGAAAAGCGCGAGATCCCCGGCTACTACCTGAACATCACCCAGTACGCCGACGAGCTGCTCGGCGCGGTGGCCAACCCCGAGGACAAGAACTACCTGTCCGGCTGGCCCGAGCGCGTGCGCCTGATGCAGGAGAACTGGATCGGCAAGTCCGAAGGCGTGCGCTTTGCGTTTGCGCATGACATCGCTGGCGCCGATGGCAAGCTGATCAACGGCGGCCAGCTGTGGGTCTTCACCACCCGCGCCGACACCATCATGGGCGTGACCTTCTGCGCCGTGGCGCCGGAGCACCCGCTGGCCGTGCACGCCGCCGCGTCGAACCCCGCCCTGCAGGCCTTCATCGAGGAATGCAAGCAAGGCGGTACCACCGAGGCCGAGCTCGCCACGCAGGAAAAGAAGGGCCAGCCCACCGGCCTGTTCGTGACCCACCCGATCACCGGCGC
This sequence comes from Pseudomonadota bacterium, assembly GCA_022566735.1. Lineage (GTDB taxonomy): Bacteria > Pseudomonadota > Gammaproteobacteria > Burkholderiales > Burkholderiaceae_C > Aquabacterium. Next base: position 140,307 of record JADFIG010000006.1, on the reverse strand, counting down.
CCAAGTCGAAGTCTGGGTCGGCAACTACGTGCTGATGTCCTATGGCGACGGCGCCGTGATGGGCGTGCCCGCGCACGACGAGCGCGATTTCGCGTTCGCGAAGAAGTACGGCATCGCCATCCAGCAAGTGATCGGCGTGGCAGGCGAGACCTTCTCCACCGAGGCCTGGGCCGAGTGGTACGGCGACAAGCAAAAGGGCGTGTGCGTCAACTCCGGTGCGCTCGATGGCCTGGGCCACAAGGACGCCGTCGACCAGGTCGCCGAGATCCTGATCGCCAAGAACGTCGGCGAGAAGAAGACCACCTGGCGCCTGCGCGACTGGGGCATCAGCCGCCAGCGCTACTGGGGCACCCCCATCCCCATCATCCACTGCCACGGCTCCGGAACGCCCGGGGCCCCCTCCCCGGACGCCTGCGGCCCGGTGCCGGTGCCTGAAAAGGACCTGCCCGTGCGCCTGCCCGAAGACGTGGTGCCGGACGGCAGCGGCAATCCGCTGAAGTCCCGCCCCGACTTCCTCAACGTGGACTGCCCGAAGTGCGGCAAGCCCGCCCAGCGCGAAACCGACACGATGGACACCTTCGTGGATTCGAGCTGGTACTTCCTGCGCTACACCTGTGCAGACAACCACAGCGCCATGGTCGACGAACGCACCGACTACTGGATGGCTGGCGACAAGCCCTCCGGCCCGGGCGGCATGGATCAGTACATCGGCGGCATCGAACACGCCATCCTGCACCTGCTGTACGCGCGCTTCTGGACCAAGGTCATGCGCGACCTGGGCCTGGTCAAGGTCGACGAGCCCTTCAAGAAGCTGCTCACGCAGGGCATGGTGCTCAACCACATCTACAGCCGTCGCACGGCCAAGGGTGGCAAGGAGTACTTCTGGCCGCACGACGTCGAGCACGTGCTCGATGAGGGTGGCAAGGTGATCGGCGCGAAGCTGGTCAACGAAGTCGACAGCGCCGACGGCAAGCTGCCGGTGGGCACCGCCATCGACTACGAAGGCGTGGGCACCATGTCGAAGTCGAAGAACAACGGCATCGACCCGCAGGAACTCATCGAGAAGTACGGCGCCGACACGGCCCGCCTCTACACCATGTTCACCGCGCCGCCCGAGCTCACGCTGGAGTGGAACGACGCCGCCGTGGAAGGCAGCTTCCGCTTCCTGCGCCGCGTCTGGAACTTCGGCATGAAGCTGCAGGGCCTGCCCAACCTGGACCAGGCCGGCACCGCCGTGGCCACGCAAGGCGCCGCCTCGCTGGCCGATGTGGCCTTCGGCAAGGACGCCAAGGCCCTGCGCCTGGAGATCCACACCGTGCTCAAGCAGGTGGACTACGACTACCAGCGCATGCAGTACAACACCGTGGTGTCGGGCGCGATGAAGATGCTCAATGCGCTCGAAGGCTTCAAGGCCACCGACACCGCCGACGGCCAGGTCGCCCTGATCGAGGGTTTCGGCATCCTGCTGCGCGCGCTCTACCCGGCCACGCCCCACCTCACCCACGCCCTGTGGAGCGAGCTGGGCTACGCCGGCCAGCTCGGCGACCTGCTGGACGCGCCCTGGCCCCAGGTCGATGCCGCGGCCCTGGTGCAAGACGAGATCGAGCTGATGCTGCAGGTCAACGGCAAGCTGCGCGGCTCGATCAAGGTCAGCCCCGGCGCCGACAAGGCCGCCATCGAGGCCGCCGCCCTGGCCCACCCGGAGTTCGTCAAGTTCTCCGAGGGCAAGGCGCCCAAGAAGGTCGTCATCGTGCCGGGCCGCCTGGTCAACGTGGTCGTCTGAGCGCCGGTGTTAAGGTCATGGCCATGCAACGTCGACATTTCCTGAACCTGCTTGCTGCCCCGGCGGCCCTCTCCCTGGCACAGCTGTCGGGCTGCGGCTTCCAGCTGCGCCAAAGCTACGACATGGCCTTCCGCACCGTGCAGCTCACGGGCTTCGCGGCCAACTCGCCGCTGGCCACCGAGCTGGCGCGGGCCCTGGAAGCCAGCGGCGTGCGGGTGATGGAAAGCGCCTTGCAGGCCGTGCAGGCGGCGTCTTCGGTCATGGTGCCGCCCACCCACATCGAGCTCAACGGCCTGCTGGACAAGCGCGAAACCCTGGTGTCGGCCAAGACGGCCTTCGGCCAGGTGCGCACCGTCAGCGTGCGCAACACGCTGCGCTTCCAGGTCAAGCGCTCGGATGGCAGCGTCCTCATCCCCGTCTCCGACATGGTGCTGGCACGCGACCTCAGCTACAACGAGCGCGACGCCCTGGCCAAGCAGGACGAGTCCGCGGCCCTCAACCGCGCCCTGCAGACCGACATCGTCAACCAGGTGATGCGCCGCCTGGCCGCCATCCGCGCCGACCAGCTGGTCGCCTCCGAAGAGCCCGCGGCCAGCGCCCCCTCATCGGTCAGCGCCAGCTCGCAAGCCGCGCCCTGATCCCCGCGCACCCACGCACCGGAAGCCACCCCATGCAAGTGCGGGCTGAACAGCTGGCCGCCCAGCTCGGCAAAGGCGGCCCGAACGGCCTCAGACCCATCTACACCCTGCATGGCGACGAGGCCTTGCTGGTGCAGGAGGCCGCCGACGCCGTCCGCCAGGCCGCGCGCGCGGCCGGCCACACCGAGCGCCAGGTGCACACCGTCATGGGTACGCACTTCGACTGGTCCAGCCTGGTCGGCGCGGCCAGCGAGATGTCGCTGTTCGGCGACCGCCAGCTCATCGAGATCCGCATCCCTTCGGGCAAGCCCGGCAAGGACGGCTCCCAGGCCCTGCAGCGCTACTGCGAGCAGGCCGCCGGCAACGATGGCATCGTCACCCTGGTCACGCTGCCGCGCCTGGACAAGACCCAGCTGAGCAGCGCCTGGTTCACCGCCCTGGACGGACTGGGCGTGTCGGTGCGCTGCGACCCCATCGAACGCCAGGCCCTGCCGCTGTGGATCGCCCAGCGCCTCAAGGCCCAGGGCCAGCAGGTCGAGCCCGGCGAGGCCGGCCAGCGCACCCTGGCCTTCTTTGCCGACCGGGTGGAGGGCAACCTGCTGGCGGCGCACCAGGAAATCGTCAAGCTCGGGCTGCTGCACCCGCCCGGCCTGCTGACCCAGGCCGACATCGAAGACGCCGTGGTCGACGTGGCGCGCTTCAACGTCTTCAAGCTCAGCGAGGCCCTGCTGTCCGGCAACGTCGCGCGCACCCTGCGCATGATCGACGGCCTGCAGGCCGAGGGCGAGGCACCCAACCTCGTGCTGTGGGCCCTGGCCGACGACATCCAGGGTCTGTGGCGCACCCGCCAGGCCATGGACGCCGGCAAGCCCCTGGCCCTGGCCCTGCGCGAACAGCGCGTCTGGGGCGCCAAGGAGCGCCTGTTCGAGCGCCTGCTGCCCCGCCTGAAGGCCGCCCCGCTGGCCCGCCTGGTGGCCTCGGCCAGCACGGTGGACGGCATCGTCAAGGGCCTGCCCCACCCGCAGTGGCCCACCGACCCCTGGGAAGCGCTGCGCCGCCTGGCGTTGCAACTCTGCGAGCTGGCCGCCGCGCCCCCCTGATCCCGGTGGGTCGCCCGCTGGAAAGCCCGCACGCCCGGCCACCGGGGCCCTCGCTACAGTTCGCCCAGGGTCAACGCCACGCGTTTGACGATGTTCGGCAAAACCGCCTGGGCCTCCCGATGCGCATGTCCGCCCGCACCCTCCCCCTGAACCGCTCCGAGCACATGTACTGGGCCGGCGAAGGCCACCTCGGGCCGATCAACCAGCCCTACCTGCTGCGCTTCGCCCACCCGGTGGACACCGCCTCCGACGCGCCCCTGGTGCGCCAGACCCTGCGCGAGCTCACCCGCGCCTTCCCGCGCCTGCGCGGCGTGGTCGAGCCCTCGGCCTTCGGCCACCACCTGCGCATCCTCGACGACGACCGCCTGGTCGACCAGCTCTTCGACGACGCCTTCCGCACCGAAGCCGGCGTGGACGCCAGCTCGCGCGAGGCCCTGGCCGCCTTCCACACCCGCTTCATCAACGAACCCATCCCGCTGGAGCGCGGCCTGCCCTGGCGCGCGCGCTGGCTGCCCCACCCGACGCAGCCGGCGCTGATGTTCTCCGTGCACCACCTCATCGGCGATGGCCGCTCCATGGTGCAACTGCTGTGCGCCATCCTGGGCCGGCTCAACGGCCAGCCCATCGCCGACTGCCAGCTCGACGCGCCTTCGATGATGCCGGCCGTCACCCCGGCACACGGCTGGCAGTGGCCGGCCAGCGCCTGGCGCTGGTGGCGCAACAGCCGCGCCGAGCGCCGCCAGGCACGCACCGAACGCGTCATCACCCTGGCGCAAGGCCACTCGCCACGCTTCACCACCAGCACCGTGCGCCACCACGAGCTGCCCTGCCCGGCCGACGCCATGCGCGCGCTGGCCAAGGCCCACGGCACCACGGTCAACACCCTGTTGATGGCGGTGGTGGCCAACACCTTCCTGGCGCTGGATGCCGCCCAAGCCACAGACACATCGCCCAAGCCCACGCCCACCCCGGCCCGCGCCCTGCACCCCGTGGCCGCGCTGCGCACCTCGGTCGACCTGCGCCGCTACTTCCCCGACGGCCAGGGCCCGGCCTTCGGCAACTACGTGTCGGCCTTCACCGTGCGCGCCCGCCGCCAGCCCGACATGGCCGCCCAGATCGCCTCGCTGGAAGCCCAGGTCAAGGGCGCGCTGGCGCGCTACGAGCGCCGCGACTTCGCCCTGCCACTGTGCTTGTACGAGCTGCTGCCGCTGCTCGGGCGCACGCTCTACAGCCACCTCATCGTGCAGGGCAAGGCGCGCGGTCGGCTGCCGCAGCTGTCCTGCCACCTCAGCAACCTGGGCAGCGCCGAGTTCATCCACCCCGCCGGCGCCAGCGTGCGCCTGGCCGAACTGTGGCCGGCCACACTGAGCACCGCCTTCCTGCTGGGCGCGCTGAGCCTCAATGGCCGGCAGTTCCTCAGCGTCATCCACCAGAACGACGAGGTCCCCACGCCGGCCGTCGAACGCTTCCTGACCGAACTGGACGCGCAGTTGCGCACGCTGATGGCCCACGCGCCGACACCGACACAGGCGCAGACCACCCCGCCCGAGGGCCGCCGCGCCGCGTGACAAGCTGCACACCCCGGCCGGGAAACGTGCCCTGGCCAGCCCTGCGCCCGCCACCGCCCCCTTCAGCCCTGGCGTGATCGGCCGATAGCAGCGGCATGAGCCGCACCGAACACCGCACGCCACCGCCGCCTCGGGCCATGGCACCCAGCCCGGATGCCCCGGCTGCGAGCGGCACGATGGCCGTGCCCAACGCCACCGCACCTGCCGGCGACGACTGGCTGCGCAGCGCCATGGCGCATTGGCTGCAAACCGATGCACCCGCCCCGTTCGTGCGGATGGGGGATGGTCAACGGAGCCTCCCGCGCTGATACTGGGGGGTCGTCCCAAGACCCCCTTCATGCCGTCTGCCCTCTTCCAATCGCGCCGCCTGCAGACCCGCATCGTCGCGGTCTACCTCGGCCTGTTGCTGGTGGTGCAAGGCCTGACCTACTGGGTCATCCACCAGGCCATCGACCGCAACGCCCGCCAGGCCGTGGCCGAATCGCTCATCGGCGGCGAAGCCCTCCTGCAACGCCTGCTCGCCCACCAGCAGGACGCGCTGCAGCAGGCCACCCGCGCCATCGCCGAAGACGCCAGCCTGCACATGGCCCTGCGCGCCGCCGACCACCCGGCCATGCGCACGGCGCTGCGCAGCCACGGCGACGCGGTGCGCGCCAGCGTCACCCTGCTGACCTCCCCCAACTTCACCCCGCTGGGCCAGACCGAAGACCGCGTCGGCGTGGCCCAGGCGCTCGACACCCTGCTGCCCGCCCTGGCGGCCGCTCCCGCCGTGCCGCAGACCTCCCGCACGCCGCCCCGCGTGGTGCGCATCGGCGGCCAGCCCTACCAGCTGGCCTGGCTGCCCGTGCCCGGGCCTGAACGCCCGCTGGGCTGGGTGCTCATGGCCAGCCGCGTCGACACCCGCGTGCTGCAGGAGCTGCACAGCCTCACCGGCCTCGACCTGGCCTTGCTCGCACCGCCGCCGAGCGCCTCTGCCCAGGGCTGGCAGGTGATGGACGCGACCCTGCCCGCCGCCAGCTGGCCGCGCCTGGCCCAGGCCTGGGAACACGGCCCGCGCCGCGGCACCCTGTCGCAACCCTCGCTGCGCGTGGCCGATGACGAATTCAGCGCCCGCGCCCTCACGCTGCAGGACCCGCAAGGCCGCGATGCCTTGCAAGCCGTGCTGATGCGCTCGGTCGACCAGGCCGTGGCGCCCTACAGCCAGCTCAAGCTGACCCTGCTGGCGCTGTCTGCGCTGGGCATGCTGGCCTTCGGCCTGGTCGGCTTCTTCAGCGCCCGCCGCATCACCGCGCCGCTGCGCGAGCTCTCCAGCTCGGCGCGCCAGCTCGGCCGCGGTGACTACGACTCCGAGGTCTCCAGCGACTTCGACGGCGAGATCGGCGAGCTGGCCCAGTCCTTCGAAACCATGCGCCAGACCATCCAGGCCCGCGAAGGCGAGCTGCGCCGCCTGACCTGGCAGGACCCGCTCACCGAGCTGCCCAACCTGGAGCAGTTCCGCCGCGACCTGCGCCAGGCCGTCCAGCGCGCCGCCCACCACGGCACGCCCTGCGCCGTGCTGCTGCTGGACATGGACCGCTTCAAGCACGTCAACGACCTGCTCGGCCACCGCTTCGGCGACCGCCTGCTGCGCGCCGTGGCCCAGCGCCTGCACGCCGGCCTGCAGGCCTTCGCCGACAGCCGCAACGCCGTGCTGGCCCGCCTGAGCGGCGACGAGTTCGGCATCCTGCTGCCCGCGGCCACGGCCGTCGAAGCCTGGTCGGTGGCCCAGCGCATCCTGGCCGACTTCGAGCGCCCTCTCACCCTGGACGGCCACACGGTGGATCTGGGCGCGGGCATCGGCATCGCCACCAGCCCGGAGCACGGCCGCGACGCCGACGCCGTGCTCAGCCGCGCCGAGCTGGCCATGAACGCCGCCAAGCAGCAGCAGGCCGGCGCCGTGGTCTACCACGCCGGCCTGGACGCCTCCTCGGCCGCCTCGCTGACCTTGCTGGGCGAGCTGCGCACCGCCGTCGACGACCGCCAGCTGCGCCTGTTCCTGCAACCCAAGGTGACGCTGGCGACCGGCCAGGTCGTCGGCGCCGAAGCCCTGGTGCGCTGGGAGCACCCCGAGCGCGGCGTGCTCTCGCCGGTGGGCTTCGTGCCCTTTGCCGAGCAGACCGGCTTCGTGCGCCTGCTCACGCGCTGGGTGATCGACGAGGTCGCCCGCACCGCGCAAGGCCTCATCGCCCAGGGCCTGTCGATGAAGCTGGCGCTCAACCTCTCGACGCGCGACCTGCTCGACCCCGAGCTGCCGCAGCGCCTGGCCAACGCCATGGCCCGCCACCACCTGCCGACCGGCAGCATCGTGCTGGAGATCACCGAAAGCGCCATGATGGACGACCCCGAGCGCGCCCTGCACACGCTGCAGCACCTGCGCGCCATGGGCCTGCGCCTGTCCATCGACGATTTCGGCACGGGCCACTCCTCGCTGGCTTACCTCAAGACCCTGCCGGTGCACGAGCTCAAGCTCGACCGCTCCTTCGTGACTTCCATGGCCAGCGACGAGCACGACGCCCGGATCGTGCAGTCCACCGTCGAGCTGGCCCACGGCCTGGGCCTGTCGGTGGTCGCCGAGGGCGTGGAAAACCTGCGCACCTGGGAGCTCCTGCAGTCGCTGCGCTGCGACGAGGCCCAGGGCCACTTCATCGCCAAGCCCATGCCCGCGGCGCAGTTCGCCACCTGGGTGTCCGGCTGGCAGGTGCCCCAGCGCACCGGCCCGATCCCCCTTCAGGACGCCAGGCGCGCGGCGAGCTCGGCATGAGCCTGCGCCTGGTCCGCCGGCAGGCTGGCCAGCGCCCGCGCCGACAGCGCACGGGCATCCCCGCCGCGCAGCAGGGCATCGCGCTGCACCTCGACCAGGCGCTGCGCATCGCCCAGGCGGGGCAGCACCGGGCCGGCAAACAGCACCTGCCCGGCGTGGGCCAGCACCAGCGTCGGAAAGGTCTCGACGTCGATGTCGCCCAGCAGGTCAGCCTCGTCCTCGATGTCGATCCAGCGGTAGCGGTGGCCCGGCAGGGCGCGCTGCAGCTCGGCAAAGACCGCCTCGTACTCGCGGCAGGTGCCGCACCAGGCGGCACACAGGCAGACGATGTCCAGGCGCGCGGCCAGGGGGGGGGCAGGGGATGCGGCAAGGGGCGTGTCGGCGTCCGGCATGCCGACATTCTGGCGCGAAACCCGATGCCCCACGGCCCCGGCCCGCGCGGACGGAAACGCCTGGTTACGGATCCCGCCGCGCAGCCGCGCGCAGGCCGGCGCAGAGCAGGTATCCTTTGCCGACATCGTCGTCCCTCCCCCAAAGGAAGTACCCATGCGCCTCAACCGCAAAGCCACCATCTGGCTGACCGCCATCGCCCTGAGCCACACCGCCGGCCTGCAAGCCGCGCACGCCGGCATGGTCGCCACCGAAGCCGTGGCCACCCAGGCGGCCCAGACCGAAGCCCATGCCGACGCCTCCGTGCGCCGCGCCTCGGTGCTGGCCACCCTCAGCCGCGCCGATGTGGCCGAAGCCCTGCGCGCCAAGGGCGTGGACCTGGACGCCGCCCGCGCCCGCGTGGACGCCCTCTCCGACGCCGAAGTGGTGGCCCTGGCCGACCAGATCGACCGCGCCCCCGCCGGTGCGTCGGACTTCATCGGCGTGGTCGTGTTCATCTTCCTGCTGCTGCTGATCACCGACATCCTCGGCTTCACGAAGGTCTTCCCCTTCACGCGCTCCATCCGCTGAGCCTGCATGCCTGAGGATCGCGGCGGGCGCCCAGCAGGGCGCGCCGCCTGCCTGGCGCTGGCCATCGCCCTGGGCCTGTCCAGCGGCCTGAGCGGCTGCGCCAGCTGGCTGGACGCCGGCACGGCGCAGACGCAGCAGTTGCTCGGCGCCCCGCCCGCCCAACTGCCCCGCCGGCTGCTGCTGGCCGACACCCCCTTCTTCCCCCAGACCGAGCTGCAGTGCGGCCCGGCGACGCTGGCCACCCTGCTGGGCGCGGCCGGCCGCCCCGTCACGCCCGAGGTCCTGAGCGGCGAGGTCTTCCTGCCCGGCCGCGGCGGCAGCCTGCAGATCGAGATGCTGGCCGCCGCGCGCCGCCACGACGCCGTCAGCACCGTGCTGCCACCCCGGCTGGACGCGCTGCTGCAGGAGGTGGCCGCCGGCCACCCCGTGGGCGTGATGCTCAACCTGGGCCTGTCCCTGGTGCCGCTGTGGCACTTCGCCGTGGTCGTGGGCCACGACCTCGACCGCGAGGAGCTGGTGCTGCGCTCCGGCCAGACACGCGAGCAGCACCTGCCCCTGCGCACCTTCGAGCGCACCTGGGCCCGCGCCGGGCACTGGGCGTTCGTGGCCCTGCCGCCCGAGGCCCTGCCCGCCACCGCCAGCCTGGCGGCCGTGCGCGAGGGCCGCATCGGCTTCGAACGCGCCGCGCCGCCCGCCCGCGCCGTTGCCGCCTGGCAGGCCGCCGCCACGCGCTGGCCCGAGGACGTCGTCATCGGCATGGGCCTGGGCAACAGCCAGGTGGCCGCGGGCGACCCGGTCGCGGCCCGCCGCAGCTTCGCCCGGCTGGCCGAGGCCACCGACAGCGCCGCCGCCTGGAACAACCTCGCCAGCCTGCACCTGCAAGCGGGGGACATGGCCGGCGCCCGCCGGGCCGCCCGCCAGGCCGTGCTGCGCGCCGCCGCGGCCGAGCCGGCCATGCTGGCCACGGCCCAGGCCACGCAGGCCGAGGTCGAGGCGGCGAGCACTGCAGCGACCACGCCATCCGCCGGCCCCGCGCGCTGACGTCCGGCCACCGCCGCGCCACGCGGACCGGCTCAGGTCAGACCGCGCCAGCAGGCCTGCTCAAGCCGCCTGCACCCGGATCCAGGTCGTCTTCAACTCGGTGTACTTGTCCAGCGCGTGCAGGGACTTGTCGCGCCCATTGCCCGACTGCTTGACGCCACCGAAGGGCACGGTCATGTCGTCCTCGTCGAACTGGTTGACGTGCACGGTGCCGGCCTTGAGCGCCCGCGCCACGCGCAAGGCGCGGTCGATCTGGCCGCTCCACAGCGTGGCCTGCAGGCCGTAGGGCGTGCCATTGGCGATCTCGATGGCCTCGGCCTCGTCCTGGAAACGGATGACGCTGAGCACCGGCCCGAAGATCTCCTCCAGGGCGATGCGCATCTGCGGGCTGACATCGTCGAACACCGTGGGCGTGACGTAGAAGCCGCCGGTTTCGGCGTGCGCCCGCGTGCCGCCGGCCAGCAGGGTCGCGCCCTCGCGCTGACCCGCCTCGATGTGGCCCAGCACCGACCGCAGCTGGGCCTCGTCGACCACGGCGCCCATCTCGGTGTGGGCGTCCAGCGGGTCGTCGGGCAGGTAGCGCGGCACCTGGGCCAGCACCTCGGCGATGACCTCGTCGGCCACCGCCGCATGCACCAGCAGGCGCGAAGGCGCGTTGCAGGACTCGCCCTGGTTGAAGAAGATGCCGCTGGCCGCCGCGCGTGCCGCCCGGGCGACGTCCTCGGCGTCGTCGAAGACGATGAAGGCCGACTTGCCACCCAGCTCGTTGTAGACGCGCTTGAGGTTGCTGCGCGACGCGCAATCCAGCATGTGGCGGCCGACCCGGGTGGAGCCGGTGAAGGCCAGCGCATCGACGTCCATGTGCAGGGCCAGGGCCTCGCCGGCCTCGTGGCCGAAGCCCGGCAGGACCTGCAGCACGCCCGCGGGCAGGCCGGCCTTGAGGGCCAGGTCGGCCAGGCGCAGCGCCGTCAGCGGCGATTTTTCGGAGGGCTTGAGCACCACGCTGTTGCCCGCCGCCAGGGCCGGCCCCAGCTTCCAGGCGGCCATGATGAGCGGGTAGTTCCAGGGCACGATGGCGCCGACCACGCCCACGGGCTCGCGCTGCACCAGGGCCAGCGAGCCCGCCGGGGTGGGCGCCACCTGGTCGTAGACCTTGTCGATGGCCTCGGCGTACCAGGCGATGCAGCGGGCCGCGGCGGGCACGTCCACGCTCAGGCTGTGGCGGATGGGCTTGCCCATGTCCAGGGTTTCGAGCAGGGCGAGCTCGTCCTTGTGCTGCACGATGAGCTCGGCCCAGCGCTGCAGGATGCGCTTGCGCACCGCCGGGGCCTTGGCCGACCAGCGCCCGTCGTCGACGGCATGGCGGGCGTGGCGCACGGCCAGGTCGACGTCGGCGCCCTGGCAGCGCGCCACCTCACCGAGGCGGCGGCCATCGATGGGCGAGCGACCCACGAAGGTCTCGCCCGAGACCGCGGCCGTGCGCTGGCCGCCGATGCTGGCCCGCCCGTCGACGAGGCCTTCGGCCAGCAGGGCCTGGGCGCGCTCGTGCCACAGGCCGGTGTCGGACGACGAGGAAGGAGACGATGCAGACGCGCTCATGTGGACACCCCCTGAGGCCACACTCTAGCGAATTCGCCAGCGCGTGGCATGCGCCACAATAACGGGCTGCCAGTGACGCGCCGATGGCGGCCCCTGGCGCAAACGTCGCAACAGGAGCACGCCATGCCGGTGATCGTGGTCGCCAATCCCAAGGGCGGTGTGGGCAAGTCCACGCTGTCGAGCAACATCGCGGGCCATTTCGCCCGCCAGGGCCACGCCGTCATGCTGGGCGACGTGGACCGCCAGCAGTCCTCGCGCCTGTGGCTGCAGTTGCGCGACCCCGGCCTGCCGCGCATCCAGAGCTGGGACGTCAGCGAAGACCAGATCGCCCGCCCGCCCAAGGGCACCACCCACGTCGTGCTGGACACGCCCGCGGGCCTGCACGGCAAGGGCCTGGACGCGGTGATGAAGCTGGCCGACAAGGTCATCGTGCCGCTGCAGGCCAGCGTCTTCGACATCTACGCCACGCAGGATTTCGTGCGCGCCCTGGCCAAGAAGAAGCGCAGCGAGGGCACGCAACTGGCCGTGGTGGGCAACCGCATCAAGGATCACACCAAGGCCACCGAGCACCTCAAGGAGTTCCTGCAGACGCTGGACATCCCGCTGCTGACGCTGCTGCGCGACACGCAGAACTACGCCCACCTGGCCGCCCACGGCCTGAGCCTGTGGGACGTGCCGGCCAACCGCGTCGAGAAGGACCTGGCGCAGTGGGAGCCGCTGCTGGCCTGGCTGAACGCCTGACACCGCGGGCCCAGTTCCCGCAGGCGCCACCCCGCGCCGCCTCAGAAACTGACCACCACCGAGGTGCCCAGCAGGTGGTTGTTCTTCTTGAAGGTGTTGCTGGCGCTGTCGAGGAAGACGGCGCCCGTGGCCCAGTCGTGGCGGTACTCCAGCTTGAACACCGTGCTGAGGTTGTAGGCGTAGTTCAGGCCCAGGGTGAGCGCGCCGCGGTTGACCCCGCGCCCCGGCTGGCCGAAGACCACGTTGCCGCTGTCGTCGAAGCCGCTGGCCGCAGGGCCGATGCCGTTGTGGTCGTCGAAGGACGCGTAGGTCAGCAGGCCGCCGCCGTTCTTCTTGTTGAACAGGTAGTCCAGCCGCACGATGCCCTCCAGCCAGGGCTCGAACTTGTAGGCCGCCAGGCCGGACAGGCCCGTCCAGTGGGCATCACGCAAGGCGCCGCTGTCCGGGTCGGGCGTGATGGACGCGGCCTTCTGGCGGCCCAGGGCCAACTGGCCCTGCACCGTCCAGTTGCCGCGGATGAAGTAGGCATCGAGCTCGAACAAGTCGACGCGCGAATCGCGCTGGGCCACGACATCGCCATTGGCATCGACCACGTTCCGGCTCAGGTTGGCGGCCTTGCCGTGCACGCCGGCGAAGCCGAAGCCCTGGAACTCGCCCTTGGCGTAGTCCACGCGGTAGGCCAGCACCGGCGTCTTTTCGCGGTCGTTGCGGCGGCTGGCGTTCATGTTGGCCAGCAGGCCCTTGACGATCCACTTGCCCCGCGTGAGCTCCAGGCCCGCGCCGGTGTAGGACGCCGGCAGCGTGGTGTCGAACAGCAGGTTGTGGGTGATGAGCTTGTTCTGCGTGGCCTGCAGGTACTCGTAGCCCGACCAGTCCGGCAGGTGGCCCGCGATGAAGCGCGTCTGCAGGTCGCTCAGCGGCACCGACACCGAGGCTTCGTGCACCGGCGATGAGGAGCCCTCCGCCACGCCCTGGGTGCCGCGTTGCGGGGCCAGCGTCAGGCGCCAGCGCGAGCCGCTGTCGGTCTCCTTGGTGAAGTCGATGACGGCCGTGCCGATGTAGGAGCCGTCGTAGAAGTAGCCGCGCTGCTCGACCGAGTTGAGGAAGACGAAGCCGCCCTGGTGGCGCCGCTGGTTGAGGATGTAGGTCGGGTCCATGTAGCCGCTGACCTTCAGGCCCTTGAAGCCGAGCATGTCGCGCGCGTCCTCCATCGCCTCGGTCTTGACGGCGATGCGGTTGAAATCCTGCTGCTGCTCGGGCGTCATGCCGGACGTCGCACCGGGCTGCACGGCCGCGGCCACCTCCTTGGCCGCCGCGGCATCGGCGCTGGCCGCGCTGGTGCGGGCCTCCTGCGACTGCAGCTTCTTTTCCAGGTCCGCCACGCGGTCCTTGAGCGCGCGCAACTCCTGGAGCAGCTCTTGCGTGGCGGCATCCCGCGCGGCCTTCGCTGGCCCCTGGCTCGGCCCCGCAGCCAAGCTCGGCAGGGGCCAGGCCGCAGCGACGCTCAGGGTGACGGCCGCGGCGACGGGCATCGCTGGCATCAACGGGGGTGCGGGCCTCTTCATCAGGCGGACGGACGTCATGGGCGGCTCCTTGAAGGCTTCATGGGAAGGGTTCACATCGGGACACTCATCCATGGCGCGCGGCTTGCGCCATGTCCTGCTGACGGCGGCGCTCCATGCGCGCCAGGGCGTAACTGCCCCCGACCACGGCCAGCGCCACCACCGCGATGACGGCCGTGGCCACGGCATTGATGCTCGGGTCCAGCCCCAGGCGGGCGCGCGAAAAAATCACCAAGGGCAAGGTCGAGGAGCCCGGCCCGGACAGGAAGGCGGCCAGCACCACGTCGTCCATCGACAGGGTGAAGGTCAGCAACCAGGCCGAGGCCAGCGACTGCGCGATCATGGGCAGCGTCACCAGCCAGAACACTTGCAAGGGCCGTGCCCCGAGGTCCTGCGCCGCCTCTTCCAGCTGCGGGTTGAGCGTCTGCAGGCGCGCCTGGATGACCACGGTGGCATAGGCCAGGCCCAGCAGCAGGTGGCCCAGCCAGATGGTCATCACCCCGCGCTCGGGGAAGCCCAGCCAGCGCTGCACCGACACCAGCATCAAGAGCAGCGACAGGCCGATGATGACCTCGGGCATGACCAGGGGCGCGTTGATCATGGCCACCATCAGGGTGCGCCCGCCAAAGCGCTGGAACTTGACCAGGGCGAAGGCCGCCAGCGTGCCCAGCACCACCGAGCCGCAGGCCGTCAGGAAGGCGATCTTCAGCGACAGCCACAGCCCCTCCAGCACCTCGCCGTCCCCGGCCAGGCGGGCGAACCACTTCAGCGTCAGCCCGCCCCACACCGTGGGCAGGGGCGAGTCGTTGAAGGAATACACCACCAGCGCCAGGATGGGCAGGTAGAGGAAGGCGAAGCCCGCGGCCAGCCACAGCCGCGACACCCACAGGCCGCGGCGCAGGTAGGCCGGCTGCCTGCTCACCGGCGGCCCCCTTGCGCATCGGCCTGCGCCTTGTTGAACAAGGCCAGCGGCACCAGGATGAGCAGCACCACGACCACCGCCACCGCCGACGCCATCGGCCAGTCGTTGTTGGAGAAGAACTCGTCCCACAGCACCCGCCCGATCATCAGCGTCTGCGGCCCGCCCAGCAGCTCGGGGATGACGAACTCGCCCACGCAGGGGATGAAGACGAGCATCGAGCCCGCCACGATGCCCGCGCGCGACAGCGGCACCGTCACCTGCCAGAAAGCCACCCAGGGCGTGGCGCCCAGGTCGGAGGCGGCCTCCAGCAGGCGCATGTCCATCTTCGAGAGGTTGGCGTACAGCGGCAGCACCATGAAGGGCAGGTAGGTGTAGACCAGGCCCAGCGCCACCAGCAGGGCGTCCACGTGCAGCACGTCCAGTGCCTCGGCGACCCAGCCGCCTTCGGTCAGCAAGCCCTTCCACGCGTACACGCGCAGCAGGAAGGACGTCCAGAACGGCAGCATCACCATCATCAGCAAGGCGGGCTGCACCGCCTTGGGCGAGCGCGCCATGAAGTAGGCGAAGGGGTAGCCGATGGCCAGGCACAGCCCGGTGGTCAGGCCGGCGTACTTCAGGCTGGCCAGGTAGGTCTTGAAGTAGAGGGCGTCCTGCGTGATGAACAGGTAGTTGCCGAACTTGAGCTTGATGCTCAACACCCCGTCGACCCATTGCACGAGGGGCGCGAAGCTCACCACCTCCATCTCGGAGACGCTGATCTTCAGCACGATCAGGAAAGGCAGCAGGAAGAAGGCCAACAGCCACAGGTAGGGCAGCCCGACCACCGGGCGCTCCGACCAGCGCAGGCCCTGGCGACGCCGGGACGGGGTGGACGATGCGGCGTCATGCATGGCCTCAGCGCCTCACTGGGTCAGCACCACGTGGGCCGAGGGCGACCACCAGGCGAAGGCCTCGTCGTCCCAGCTCAGGGTGTCGTCGGGGTGGCGCTCGGTGTTGCCCTGCGTGACCTTGAGGATGGCACCGCTGGGCAGCTGCAGGTGGTAGAGCGTGTCGCTGCCGAAGTACACCATGTCCTTGATGCGGCCCCTGACCTGGTTGAGCGGGGCCGGCGCGAGGCCCTCTTCCGGCGATGGCGGCTTGCGCGACAGGCGGATCTTCTCCGGCCGCAGCGCCACCGTCACCGGCATGCCCTCGTGCCCGGTGATGCCGTGGCCGACGAAGTGGCGCACATCGGCGCAGGCGATCTCGACGTGGTCGGCCTCGTCCACCGCCAGCGTGCCGTCCATCAGGTTGACGTTGCCGATGAAGTCGGCCACGAAGCGGGTGGCCGGGGTCTCGTAGATCTCGCGCGGCGTGCCCACCTGCAGGATGCGGCCCTCGTTCATGATGCCGATGCGGCTGGCCATGGCCATGGCCTCTTCCTGGTCGTGGGTGACCATCACGCAGGTCACGCCCACCGACTCGATGATGTTGACCAGCTCGATCTGGGTTTCCTCGCGCAGCTTCTTGTCCAGCGCGCCCAGGGGCTCGTCGAGCAGCAGCAACTGCGGCTGCTTGGCCAGGCTGCGCGCCAGGGCCACGCGCTGCTGCTGCCCGCCCGAGAGCTGGTGCGGCTTGCGCTGTGCGAACTTGCCCAGCTGCACCAGCTTGAGCATGGCCTCCACGCGCTCGGCGATCTGCGCCTTGGGCAGGCCCTCGCGGCGCAGGCCGAAGGCGATGTTGTCCCACACGCTGAGGTGGGGAAACAGCGCATAGCTCTGGAACATCATGTTGATGGGCCGCTCGAAGGGCGCCAGGTCGGCCAGGTCCTGTCCGCCCAGCAGGATGCGCCCCGAGGTCGGCACGTCGAAGCCGCCCAGCAGGCGCAACAGCGAGGTCTTGCCGCACCCCGAGGGGCCCAGCAGCGCGAAGATCTCGCCGCGGCGGATGTCCAGCGAGACGTTGTCCACCGCGCGGAAGGCACTGCCATCCTGGCTGGCGAAGTCCTGCACCAGCCGCTCAAGGCTCAGGAAGCGCTCGGCCGCCTCATCGCGCGCCACCGCCATGGCTCACAGCCCCGTCTTGAAGGAGGTGTAGATGCGCGTCATCTGGCGGCGGATGTCGTTGTTGACGGCGTCCGGCAGGGCCATGCGCTTCATGTCGTCCTCGGTCGGGTAGACCGCCGGGTCGCTGGCGATCTCCGGCTTGACCAGCTTGCGTGCCGCCGCATTGGGGTTGGCGTAGAACACCTTGTTGGTCAGGGCCGCGTGCACCTCGGGGCGCATGATGTAGTTCATCCACTTGTGCGCGTTGTCCGGGTGGGGCGCATCGGCCGGGATCACCATGGTGTCCATGAAGATGACGCCACCGGTCCTGGGCACCAGGGTCTGGATGTGCTGGCCGGTCTTGCCCTCGATCGCGCGGTTCCTGGCGATGTTGATGTCGCCCGAGTAGCCGAAGGCCAGGCAGATCGAGCCGTTGGCCAGGTCGTTGATGTAGCCGCTGGAGCTGAACAGCGTCACGTAGGGCCGGATGGCCTTGAGCAGCGGCGGCACCAGGTTGTAGTCGGAGATGTTCTTGCTGAAGGCCGGCTTGCCCAGGTAGTGCAGGGCCGCGGGCACGACCTCGGTGGGCGAGTCCAGGAAGGACACCCCGCAGCCCTTGAGCTTGCTGATGTACTCGGGCTTGAAGACCAGGTCCCAGACGTTGTCCGGCAGCGGCCCGCCCAGCGCGGCCTTGACCTTGTCGACGTTGATGCCCACCGTGGTGTAGCCCCACAACCAGTCCACCATGTACTGGTTGCCCGGGTCCAGCCGCGCGAGTTGGGCCTGGAAGGCCGGGTCGAGGTTCTTGAGGTTGGGCAGCCTGGCCTTGTCGAGCTTCTGCAGCAGCCCGCCGTCGGCCTGCAGGCGCGCCCAGTAGGACGAGGGCACCACGATGTCGTAGCCCGTCTTGCCGGCCACCAGCTTGGCGTGGACGATCTCGTTGGCATCGAAGACGTCGTAGCGCACCTTGATGCCCGTCTCCTTCTCGAAATTGGCGATGGTGTCTGGCGCGATGTAGTTCGACCAGTTGTAGATGTTGAGCACCTTCTCCTCTTCGGCATGGCCGGTGGCCGCCAGCAGGGCCAGGGCGCTTGCCAGCATCAGGCGCGACGTCTTCATCATGGTCTTCATCTCCTTGGCTGCACGGGCATCACGGGGCCAGCTTCAGGCAGGACCGCATGCAAGACGCGGGCCGACATCGTCGATCCCACTGTAATTCGGGCACCGCGGCAAGGCCAGTCACACCCAGCCACGCTGTTGCAAATCGGCCCAGCTGAGGTCCAGACAGCGGACGATGCGTGTCATCAACTCGTCGATGAGTTCGCGCGTCATCACCAGCGGCGGCGCCACGACCATGCGGTCGCCCACCGCGCGCATGACCAGGCCGTTGTCGAAGCAATGGCCGCGGCAGACCATGCCCACGCCCAGGGCCGCGTCGAAGGGCTGGGCCGGTGCGTCGCCCTCCGCCTTGCGGCGCACCAGGCGCAGCGCGCCCAGCATGCCGCAGGTCTCGGCCTCGCCCACCAGCGGGTGCGCCAGCAGCTCGGCGAAGCGCTGTGCCAGGTAGGGGCCGGTGTCGTCGTGCACGCGTTGCACCAGGCCCTCGCGCTCGATCAGGTCGATGTTGGCCAGCGCCACCGCACAGGCCACCGGGTGGCCGCTGTAGGTGTAGCCGTGGCTGAACTCGCCGCCTTGCTCGATGAGCACCTTGGCGACGCGGTCGCCCACCATCACCCCGCCCAGCGGGATGTAGCCTGAGGTCACGCCCTTGGCGAAGGTCATGAGGTCGGGCCGGAAGCCGAAGCGCTCGCAGCCAAACCAGTGCCCGGTGCGCCCGAAGCCGCAGATGACCTCGTCGGACACCAGCAGGATGCCGTGGCGATCGCAGATGCGCTGGATCTCCGGCCAGTACGTTTCGGGCGGGATGATGACGCCGCCCGCGCCCTGCACCGGCTCGCCGATGAAGGCCGCCACCTTGTCCGCGCCCACCTCGGCGACCTTGTCTTCCAGCCAGCGCGCGGCGCGCAGCCCGAAGGCCTCGCGGCTTTCGCCCGGTCGGCCATGCAGTGCGAAGCTGGGCTGGTCGATGTGCACGATGCCGGGGATGGGCAGGCCGCCTTGCGCGTGCATGTCCTTCATGCCGCCCAGCGAGGCGCCTGCCATGGTCGAGCCATGGTAGGCATTGAAGCGGCTGATGATGGTCTGGCGCTGCGGCTGCCCCAGGATGTCCCAGTGGCGACGCACCATGCGCACCACGGTGTCGTTGCTCTCCGAGCCCGAGCTGCCGTAGAAGACATGGTTGAACTGCGGCGGGCTGATCTGCGCGAGCTTGTGCGACAGCGCGATGGCCGGCGGCGTCGTCGTCTGGAAGAAGGAGTTGTAGAACGGCAGGCGGCGCAACTGCTCGGTGGCCGCGTCGATGAGCGCCTGCTGTCCGTAGCCCACGTTGACGCACCACAGGCCGCTCATGGCATCGAAGATGCGCTGGCCATCGGTGTCCCACAACCACACGCCCTCACCGCGCTCGATGACGCGCGTGCCCTTCTTCGCCAGGGCCTGGAAATCGGTGAAGGGATGCAGGTGGTGGGCGGCGTCCAGGGCCTGCCACTCGGCGGTGCTGTGTTCGAACTGGGGGGGCATGGGGGCTCCTGGGGGTCAGACGTGCAGCAGCAGGTGCTCGCGCTCCCACGGCGAAATCACCTTCATGAACTCGGCGTGCTCGACTTCCTTGATCTCGCTGTAGATGGTCACGAAGTCCTGGCCCAGCACCTCGGCCAGATCGGCCTGGTCGCGCAACAGCGCCAGGGCCTCGCCCAGGCTGCGGGGCAGTTGGTAATCGCCGAGGTAGGCATCGCCGCGGCACTCCGGCGTGGGATCGATCTGCCGTGTCATGCCCAGGTAGCCGCAGGCCAGGGTGGCGGCCAGGGCCACGTAGGGGTTGGCATCGGCCCCGATGACACGGTTCTCGATGCGGCGCGACGCGGGCGTGGCCACCGGCGCGCGGATGCCCACGGTGCGGTTGTCCACACCCCACTGGATGTTGATGGGCGCCGCGTTCGAGCGCACCAGGCGGCGGTAGCTGTTCACGTACGGCGCGAACAGGGCCATGGCCGCGGGCACGTAGCGCTGCAAGCCGCCGATGAACCAGTAGAAGGCCCGGGACGGGCTGCCATCGGCGTTGCTGAACAGGTTGCGCCCGGTGGCCACGTCGTTGATGCTGTGGTGCACATGCATGGCGCTGCCGGGCTCGTTGGCCATGGGCTTGGCCATGAAGGTGGCGTACATCTCGTGGCGCAGCGCGGCCTCGCGGATGGTGCGCTTGAAGAAAAACACCTCGTCGGCCAGGCCCAGCGGATGGTCGTGGAAGAAGTTGATCTCCATCTGCCCGGCGCCGACCTCGTGGATCAGGGTGTCGACGTTGAGCTCCATCTGCTCGCAGTAGGCGTAGATGTCTTCGAACAGCGGATCGAACTCGTTGACCGCGTCGATGGAATAGGCCTGGCGCGAGGTCTCCGCCCGCCCGCTGCGCCCCCGCGGCGGCCGCAAGGGCGTGTTGGGGTCGGTGCTGCGCTCGATCAGGTAGAACTCCAGCTCCGGCGCCACCACCGGCGACCAGCCCTGGTCGGCATAGAGCTGGCAGACGCGCCTGAGCACCGAGCGCGGCGCGTAGGGGATGAGCCGCCCTTCGCGGTCGAAGCAGTCGTGGATGACCTGGGCCGTCGGGTCGCTGGCCCAGGGCACGATGCGCACCGTGGCCGGGTCGGGCTGCAGGTGCATGTCGCGGTCGGTCGGCCCGATCACGTCGTAGTACGGCCCGCTGGCCGGGAACTCCCCCGTCACGCCGATGGCGACGATGCCTTCGGGCAGGCGCATGCCGCGGTCTTCGGTGAACTTCTCGCGCGGCAGGATCTTGCCCCGCGCCACCCCGGTCAGGTCGGGCACCAGGCACTCGATCTCGGTGACCCGCCGCTCATTGAGCCATTGCTCCAGTTCGCTGAAACTGCCGGGGACCTTGTTGGGCATGGGGCACCTGGTGGGTTGCGGAAACCGTGGACTCAACCCGACGTGGCGGGCGGTGAGGAAGACATCGGAGGACAGGGCGGCGAGCACCGCTCCCGGGCCGCCTGGTGGGCGCGGCAGGCCTCGCCAAAGGCCTGGAAGATGCGCAGGGACACCGGGTTGTCCGCGGCCAGCCACTCGGGGTGCCACTGCAGGCACAGGTTGAAGCCCCCGCCGGGCTGGCTGAAGGCCTCGACCACGCCATCGGGGGCGATGGCCTCCACGCGCAGCCCCTGCGCCAGGCGCTTGACGCCCTGGCCGTGCAGGCTGTTGACCATGACCTGATCGCCGCGGCGGACGCCCTCGGGCAGGCCCCGCAAGATCGGGTCGAGCACGCCGCCATGCTGGATGAGCACCGGATGGGCCTGGCCATATTCCTGCGCCACCGGCAAGGTGCCGTCGCCGCGGTGGTCCATGAAACCCGGCTGGCGGTGCACGGCCTGGTGCAGGGAGCCGCCCAGGGCCACGTTGACCTCCTGCAGGCCCCGGCAGATGCCCAGCAGCGGGATGCCCCGCGCCAGCGCCGCGCGGATGAGGGCCAGCGTCCAGGCATCGCGCTCCGCGTCCAGCGGCAGGGCCTCGTCCAGCACGTCTTCGTCAAAGTGCGCCGGGTGGACGTTGGAAGGCGAGCCGGTCAGCAAGACCCCGTCGGTGATGTCCAGCAGGGCCGGCAACTCGGCCTCGGTGGCGCCCGGCACCATCAATGGCACGGCCCCCGCCAGGCGCACCGCCTCGACGTATTTCCTGCCCACGACATGGAAGGGATGGCGGCCCAGCACCCTCTGACACGAGGGCACCAGCACCCGCGGTGCGTGACTCAATTTCGAACCCATGACACCTTGCGTTGCAACCAGTGTGCCAAAGCACCGCCGCCTGTCAACCCGGCCGGACGGCCCATGGACCGCACCGCCCCGGCCCACCCACCTCACAAATGCTTGCACTTTGATGGGGCGCAGAAGGCCCCCATGCGGGGGAGCGGCGCGCGGCAGCGGCGGCTTTTGCGCTAACTTGCCGGGCACCACGGCCGGTGGCGCCTGACCCCGGCCGGGCCACATCAGGGACCTCCCATGACCGACCTCAGCGGCATCCCGTTCGCGCCGGACCAGCGCACCCGCCTGCTGCGCCTGCACACCCCGCTGGGCCCCGACGCCCTGCTGGCCGAGCGCCTCACACTCCACGAGGGCCTGCTGCCCTGTGCCGAAGCACCCCTGCAGGCCGGCTGCCACATCGCCCTCACGGCCCTGAGCCCGCGCACCGACCTGGACCCCGCCGGGCTGCTGGGCCAGGCCGCACGGCTGGAGTGGCAGACCACCCAGGGCTGGCGCCCGTTCCACGGCCACATCAGCCACATCGCCTGCCTGGGGGCCGATGGCGGCCTGACGCGCTGGCGCCTGCACATCGACCCCTGGCTGCACTGGCTGGGCCTGCGCGTCCAGGCCTGGGTCTTCCAGGACATGGACGTGCTGGACATCACCGAAGCCGTGTTTGCCGACCACCAGGGCCAGGGCGCGCTGCAGCCCGCCTGGCGCATCGACGTGGCCCGGCGCGACGCCCTGCCCCGCCGCTCGCTGTGCACGCAGTGGCACGAATCCGACCTGGCCTTCCTGTCCCGGCTGTGGGCGGAAGAAGGCCTGTTCGCCTGGGTCGAGCACAGCGCCGAAGGCGGGACGCTGGGCCAGCACACCGTGGTCATCGCCGACCACCCCCAGGCCTTTGCGCCGAACGCCCAGCCCCGGGTGCGCTGCACCCAGTCCGGCGCCACCCTGGCGGAAGACAGCCTCACGCGCTGGAGCGGCGTGCGCCGCCTGGGCCCCACCGCCCTGCACACCGCCAGCTGGGACCACCGCCAGGTGCGCAACCATGCTGCCCTCGCCGAGGTCGACGCGGCCCACGGGCAGACCCACTCCCTGACGCTGCGCACGCAGCCCGGCGCGTATGTCCATGCCAGCGCGGCCGAGGCCGAGCGCCATGCCCGCCTCCAGCTCGACGCCCGGCAAGCCCTGCGCAAGCAGTTCGAAGGCCTGGGCACGGTGCGCACCCTCGCGCCCGCCACCACCTTCACGCTGAGCGACCACCCACAGCACAGCGGCCGCCCCGACCGCGATGAGTTCGTCGTGCTGCGCGTGACGCACACCGCCCGCAACAACATCGATGTGGCGCAGCCAGGTCACCGTGCGCACGGCCACACCCCCTCACCGCACCGGCACGCCAACGGCAGCGACGAGCCGATCTACCAGGCCCGCGTGCTGGCCCAGCGCAGCCAGGTCCCCGTGCGCATGGCCACCCCGCCCAAGCCCCTCGCGCCCGGCGTGCAGACCGCCATCGTGGTCGGCCTGGGCCGATCTGATCAGGCCACCCACACCGACCGCGACGGCCGCATCAAGGTGCAATTCCACTGGCAGCGCGGCACCCACAGCAGCCACCGCCTGACCCACCCCACTGCCCCCGAGCGCTGCAACGCCCCGGCCAGCGAGGCCTGCGGCACCTGGGTGCGCGTGGCCCAGGCCTGGGCAGGCGACAACTGGGGCGGCGTGTTCATCCCCCGCCTGGGCCAGGAGGTGGTCGTGACCTTCCTGGATGGCGACATCGACCGGCCCGTGGTGCTCGGCGCCGTCTACAACGGACGGGGCCTGGCCGACGCGCCAGGCAATGCGGTGGCTTCGGGCGCCGCCACCGCCACGGGCAATGCGCCCGCCTGGTTCAGCGGCAACGCCCACGCCGCCACCCTGAGCGGCCTGCGCAGCCAGAGCCTGGCCACCTCCCGCTCCGGCGGGGGCGGCCACAACCAGCTGGTGATGGACGACACCGCCGGCCAGGGCCGTGTGATGCTGCACACCACCCAGGCGCAAAGCTGGCTTCAGATGGGCCACCTGCTCCAGCAAGACGGCAACCAGCGCTTGCGAGCACGCGGCCACGGCCTGGAGCTGCACACCCAGGCCCAGGCGGCCCTGCGCGCGGGCCGCGGCCTGCACCTGAGCACCCACCCCCAGCCCGGAGGCACCACCGCCCAGGCCCAACCCGCCGACACCCGCGAAGCCCGCGCGCAATTGCAGGCCCATGCCGAGCTGCTGCAGGCTCTGCACACCCACGCGCAGGCCCAGCACACGCAGCTGCCCGGCGAGGCCACGCCAGCGCAGCTGCCCGCCCGGCAGGCCCTGCAGGCCACGCTGAGCAGCCTGGGCGCCAGCGCCACCTCCGACCACGGCAGCATCGCCACCACCGGGCGCCCGGACCTCGTCCTCAGCGCCGCGGCCGATGTGCACAGCGCCACGCCCGCGCACACCGTGCTGGGCTGCGGCCAGCACCTCACCCTGACCAGCGGGCAAAGCACCCAGTTGCTCGCCCAACGCCACCACGCCTGGGCCGCCAAGGACGGCATCGGCCTGTTCACGCGGGGGCAGGCCAGTGACCCGCCACACCCCGCCCAGGACACCGGCATCCGCCTGCATGCGGCCAGCGGCAACGTCAACGTGCAGGCCCAGAGCGCCGCCCTGAACATCACGGCCAAGCAGGCGGTGGACATGCAAAGCACCCAGGCCAGCGTGCACCTCAGTGCCCCGCAGCGCATCGTCCTCAACGGCGCGGGCAGCTACCTGCTGATCGACGGCGGCAACATCGAGCTGGGCACGAGCGGGGCGGCGAGGTTTCGAGGCAGCGCGAAAGAGTTGGCGGGCGGAGGCAGCGGGCGCAGAGACGACCTGCACCTGCCCACGCCTTCGCCGCTGCCCCTGCGGGGCACCGCCCCAGCCATGGCATTTGGCGAAGCCTTGAGCCACACCGACTGGCCCGATGACTGGCTGCCTTTCCGCCTGGGGGCTGACACCACCGCCTACGCCGGGCCACACCCGCTGGCCACAGGTTCGCGCCCCCAGGACCTCAGCCCCACAGTGACCGCCACCGCCGATCGGATCACCGAGCTCGGTTACTGGCAACGCCATGCGGGCCCGGCCTGGCAGATTGAAGAATCCATCGACCTCGCCTTTCCCGCCAGACCGGACAGCGAAGCAGACAGTCCCGGAGATGACGATGCGTGATGCGCCAACTCCTCAACCGAGTGACCCTTACTTCGTGCGGCGTGGCGACACCCTGAGCGGGATCGCCAACCGGTGCGGACGCAGCACGGCGGACCTCCAACGCATCAACGCCCTCAAAGACGCCCATCGGCTGCGCGTCGGCCAAACGCTGTACCTGTCCGAAGCCTCGGCCTTCGGCGTCAGCGTGCTGTTCCTGGACGCCCTGCGACACCCCATCCAGAACCTGCGCTATCGCATCGAGTTCGATGGGCGCGTGCGGCAAGGCGCCACCGACCAGAATGGCCTGGTCCCCACGGTCGTCACCGCCAGCCATCGCACCGACATCAAGGTCTGGGTGCATGGCGTGGATGGCACGTGGCAGCAGGCCGCCCAGGTCGCCTCTGAGCTGGGCCACAAACTCGTGACCCTGGTCAGCAACGCGCTTGTCACGCCTGGCAAGACACAGGAACTCCCGCGCGATGCCGCCTCCGTTGCGCCCGCGTCACCCGCAGCCCCCACACCGCCATCCGTCGGGCCCCAAGCGCCACCCCCAGGCCCCGCCAGGGGAACCCCCAGCAAGAACAACCCTGCGGTCCACAGCCAGCGCACGCGGGGTGCCCGCGGCGAGCCGATCGTGACGCTGACGGTGGACATCCCGCAGGATTTGTTGAACTTGTTCGGAACCTACACCGGCGGCGAGATCACGGAGAACGACTGGAGCAACCTTGCCCAGGAACTGGGGTGTGAATCAGCGGTTCTCAAAGCCTTCGCCGTGGTGGAAAGCGGTGGCAGGCCATCGTTCTGGCGGCTCAACCAGGGCGACGGCGCGCACATCCCCGCCCTGCTGTTCGAGCGCCATTACTTCAGCCGGCTCACCCAAGGTCGCCACGACGCCTCCCACCCCGACATCTCGTGGCCAGCGCCGTATCGCAAGAAGTCCTTGCTGGGCCACGCGGACACAGCGATGCAGGACGGCAAGGTGCGGCCCTCCGACATTTATTCGGATTTCGCCAGCGCCTACCTGCGCCTGATCAACGCCCATCGCCTGGATGCCGACGCGGCGCTGCGCGCATGTTCCTGGGGCAAGTTCCAGATCATGGGGGACAACTTTGGGCTGTGTGGCACCAAAGATGCGATGACCTTCGTTGGGAAGGTGTGCAGATCAGAGGCTCATCAATTGAGCCTGATGGCCGCCTTCATCCGAAAAATGCCTGCCCCATGGAAAGACCCACACAACAAGAAAGCGGGCAAGGGCATGTCCCTGTGGGACGCCATCAAGGCCAAGGACTGGGCACAGATCGCCTACAACTACAACGGCCCGAACTACAGAACCTACCACTACGACACCAAGCTGAAAGCCGCATATGAAGCCCTCAAGAAATCTCCTGCATGAAGCACTGCGGTGGCTCCGCGTTGGGCTGTTGCTGCTCAGCGTATCGACGGCTGCGGAGGCCCACGTGCGCCTGTCCAGCGACTGGCGCCCCAGCATCCTCCCCAACGGCGACTTGGTTCCCGATGCCTTGAATGAAGGGAAGCAGTTGGACAAATCCGCCTTGGTCAGCCTCACTGCACGCACCGCCACGCCCCAGCGGGTGCAGGAGTGGTCTCTGGACTTGTCCTTCAAGCTGTTCATCGACGACACCCTGTTCTACCTCCAGCCCGTGCGGTTCATGCCCCAAAGCCATCCCGGGGAGCGCTGCACCGACGTGGCCCAGGAGCTCGCCTACCGGTGCAAAGAAGGACCGCGGCACACACAGGCCTGCCACATCGGCTTGTTCGATGCCCGCTTCCGCGAGGTGGGCTGGCACACCATCCGCATCGATGAGTCCGCCCCGCTGTTCTGCAACGCCGTGCCTGCCGTGGGCGTGGCCAACGCCGATCGCAACGAGCTGCTGGTCACCGTGCAGTACTTCTTCATCGATGGCAAGCACGCCACCAAGGTGAGCGAGATCGGCTCGGGCTGGAAGCGCATGACCGTGCTGCTGCGGCTCGATGCCGGTCGGGAGCGCATCCGCATCGAGCAGGACGACCGCTGCCTGGGCAACCCCAACCGGATCGACACGGTCCCCGATGCCCGCAAGGCCTTGAAGCGCTGCGAGGCCACCTCTGCGCGGTGACGCCGCCCGGTTCCGCGCGCTACCGCCCCAACACCCCCACCACCTCACCCAGCACCTCGTCGGGCACCTCCCGGTGGGGCACGTGACCGCAGCCGGGCAGCAGGCGCCAGCGGGCGGGGCCGGCGCTCAGTTCGGCGATGCGCTGCGGGTGCAGGGCCGAGCCGAACTCGTCGAGCTCGCCGTGCAAGGCCAGGGTCGGGCAGCGCACCTGGCGGATCTGCGCGTCCAGGGTCCAGCCGTGGAAGGACTCGGCCAGCCAGGTGTCGATCCAGGCACCGAGCACCCAGGCGGCCTTGTCGCCGTGGTACTTCTGCAAGCGCTCGATCTGGCCGGGCTGGCGGAAGGCGATCTGCGCGTCGCGGATGCCGGCCAGGGTGCGGTCTTCCACGAAGGCCTGGGCCGACTCGGTGACCAGGGCGCGGCAGGCCTCGGGGTGGGCCGCGGCGCAGGCCACCGCCATGCCGCCACCCACGCTGTGGCCCAGCAGCACGAAGCCGTCCATGCCCGACTGCCGCTGCAGGTGCTCCTTCACGGCGGCAAAGCCCCGGTGGGCCTCGTCGCTCACGAAGCTCGGCGGCAGCGTGCCAGGGTGCGGGTCGGACTGGCCGAAGCCCAGGCGGTCATAGGCCACGACGGTGCGGCCCGTGGCCTGGGCCAGCAAGGCAGGGAAGTCGCGCCAGAGCGCCACGCAGCCGAGCGAGTCATGCAGCAGGACGATGGGTTCGGCGGACGAGGCGGCTGGCGTCCAGCGCCGCACGAACAGGCGGCCTTCGGGGGTGTCGACCCGGTCGTCGTGGACCTGCGGTGCCTGCGCTGGGCGCGCAGGACTGGCAGACGCGGTCATGCGCGGCTCCTGAAGGGACTGGCGCGAACGCTCAGCGGTAGAAGGCTTCGACCTGGCCCTTGAGCTTGATGGTCAGGGCGCGGCCCTTGCGATCGACCGTCTTGCCAACGGGGACCTTGATCCAGCCCTCGCTGATGCAGTATTCCTCGACGTCGAAGCGCTCCTTGTCGTTGAAGCGGATGCCGATGTCGTGCTCGAACACAGCGGCCACGTGGTGCGGGCTGCGCGGGTCGATGGAGAGGCGGTCAGGCAGGGGCGGACGGGCGTCGGTCTGGCTCATGGTGGGGTCACAGGCAGCGGGGCTGCTTGGCAATCTGGGTGGCGCCCCACAGGGTGCGGGGCACGGCAAGCCACGCGGTCATCGCCAGGGATGGGCCGCATCGGCACGGCCGCCAGTGTAGAGGACGCGCACCAGGGCCGCACCAGGGCCGCACCAGGCCCGGCTCAGGCCAAGGTCTTGGGCGGGTTGCCGGACTCGGGCGGGCCGCCGCGGTGGGACTTGGTCCAGCTGTAATCGGACGGCCGCTCGTCGCTCACCCCGGGCGCGCCGACGTGGTCGCCGAGTTCGGAGCTGATGACAACGTGCCGGTTCAGCGCCAGGCCGGCCTCGTCACGGTCTTTGCGGCGCGCCTCGGCGAAGGCCAGGGCGGCCAGGAGCTGGTCATCGGCAAAGACCTGCACGGAAGGCTGACCTTGGCCCAGCCAGTAGACGACGATGCTCATGAGACGAGCCTCCAAGAAGGCCGAAAGGGGATGACCGCAGTGTAGCGGCCGCCCCCGGTGCGAGGAACTGCGGCCCCAAGCCCTGCCTTCCCGTGGGATGGCTCGCCCGGCGCGGGGCTTACCATGGTTGTCCCGCCTCGCTGCGCCACCTCAGAGACCGTGTCCGCCTCCACCCGCCACCTGCGCCCTCGCCCACCGCGCGCGCCCTTGCCCCAAGGGGGGCCGGACATGGCCGATGGCATGAGCGCCAACGTGGGGCCCGCGCACATGCAGCCCCAGGGCGAGGGCGAGGCCGGCATCGACCCCGACGCCCGCCTGCAGCAGATCCGCGAAACCTTCATCGACGACGCCCTGCGCGGCATGTCGGTGCTGGCCGTGTGCATCCTGGCGCTGTCGTTCTGGCGCAATGTCTTCGGGCCGGAATACCTGCGGGTGCCCGCCGCCCTGGCCCTGGTCGCCACCAGCACCGCCATCCTGCTGGGCAGCCACCTGCGACGCCGCCACCTGTCCTACCAGGCCAAGGCCAGCGCCTTGCTGCTGGTGCTGTTCATGTCGGGCACCGGCGGGCTGCTGTCCTTTGGCCAGGCCGCCCCGACGGGCAACTACTTCGCCATCGGCTTCTTCGTCGCCGCGATCCTGTTTTCGCGCTCGGTGGTGTTCATGATGATCGCCGGGGTGGTGCTGCTGATGTCGGCCGTGGGCATGCTGATGATCACCGGGCGGCACAGCGTGGGCGTGGACCTCAACGCCGTGTCGCAGGAGCCGCTGGCCTGGGCCAATGTGGTGCTGACCATGGCACTGTCGGCCGGCGCCATCGCCACGGCGGTGAGCGCTTTCACGCGCTCGCTGCACAGCCTGCTCGGCGACGTCCACCGCCAGCAGCGCGAGATCAAGGCGCAGCGCGACCAGATCCACCACCTGGCCACGCACGACAACCTCACCGGCCTGCCCGTGATGCGTCTGGCCACCGAGCGCAGCCACCGTGCCATGGCCCACGCCCGCGAATCCGGGCGCAAGATCGCCTTCATGTTCCTGGACCTGGACGGCTTCAAGGCCGTCAACGACCAGCACGGGCACGATGCCGGCGACCGCGTCCTGCGCGAAGTGGCGCTGCGCCTGCGCTCGGCCGTGCGCGCCGCCGACACCGCCGCACGCATCGGGGGCGACGAGTTCGTGGTCGTCCTGCACGAGTTGACCCACGCCCAGGCGGCCGGCGATGTCGCCGACAAGATCCTGCGCACGCTGGCCCTGCCCATCGACTACAACGGCCACACCCTGCAGGTGGGCGCCAGCATCGGCATCGCCATCTTCCCGGACCACGCCGAGGACCTCGATGAACTGCGGCGCGTGGCCGACAAGGCGATGTACGCCGTCAAGGCCTCGGGCAAGAACCGCTACCAGTTCGCCCCGTCGCCGGAGTTGCCGCACTGAACTTTGCGGCACCGGCCTGCCGCACGGGCGGCCCCACCGGACTCAGACCGTGACGCCTTCGGGCGGCCGGCTCGCCAGAGCCGCGTCGGCATCTTCCAGCGGGCGGGTGGGCGCCCAGATGCCGCCTTCGCGGCCATCGTCGTCTTCGTGCATGCGCAGCCATTGCACCAGCTGCGGGTGCGTCATGGGTTCGGCAAAGAACGGCCCCTGCATCATCTGGCAGCCGGCCTGGCGCAACCAGCGCACCTGCTCGGGCGTCTCCACGCCCTCGGCCACGCTCTTGACGCCCAGGCGGTTGGCCAGGGTGATCATCAGCTCCAGCAAGGCCGGGTTGAAGTGGGGCTGGCCGATGCCGCGCACGAACATGCCATCGATCTTGAGCTTGTCGACCTTGAGGTCCACCAGGCGGCCCAGCGAGGAGCAACCCGAGCCGAAGTCGTCGATGGCGATGCGAAAGGACATGGCCGCCAGCTGCTTGAGCGTGGCGTTTTCCTTGCTGACCTGGCCGGCCATGGCGGTGCTCTCGGCGACCTCGAACTCGATGTCCGCGGGACCGAGGCCATGGCGCTGCAGCGCGGCCTGCACGTCCTCGACCATGGCCGCATCGGCCAGCTGGCGCAGCGACACGTCCATGCTGACGTACGGCAGGGCCAGCCCCTGGTTGCGCAAGGCCACCAGCTCGCCGCAGACCATGTCGACCACCATCTTGCCCAGCGGCACGATCTGGCCACTGTGCTCGGCCACCGGCACGAACTCCTCGGGCGGGATCAGGCCGCGCACCGGGTGGCGCCAGCGCACCATGGCCTCGACACCGCGCACGCGGTCGACCGCATCGAACTGCGGCTGGTAGACCATGAAGAACTGGCGCTCGGCGATGGCGTGCATGAACTCGGCCTGCACCTGCGCGCGCGTGCGGGCGGCGTCCTCCATGGCGTCGTCGTAGAAGATCAGGCGGCCGCGGCCGGCGCGCTTGGCCTCGTACATGGCCAGGTCGGCGCGGTGCAGCATCTCGCCCACCGTCAGGGTGCCGCGCTTGAGCATGTAGGCACCGATGCTCAGGCCCACCCACTCCTTGACCTCGCCGATCGGGATGGGCTTGGAGACCTGCTCGATGAGCACGCGGCAGATCGTCTCGATGGTGGCGCGCGAGGACACGTCGGTGATCAGCGCCGCGAACTCGTCGCCGCCCAGCCGCCCGATCAGCACGCCACCGCCCAGGGTGTAGCGCAGCCGCTCGGAGACGGTCTTGAGCACCTGGTCGCCGGCGATGTGGCCGTGGGTGTCGTTGATGAACTTGAAGCGGTCCAGGTCGAAGTACATCAGGCAGCCATCGGTTTCGAGGGTGCTGAGGGCTTCGGCCTCGTTGTGGCGGGCCAGCGCGGTCTCGAAGGCCACGCGGTTGAGCAGGCCGGTGAGGGCGTCCTTCTCGGCGGGCGGACGGGGCGCGCCCGGCGCAGGCGCGCGGGCCTCGGCGCTCGGGGCCTCGCCACGGGCACGGCGCCAGACCCACAGCACGCCCCCGAACAGGGCCAGGCTGGCGGCGCTGTCCAGGAAGGCCGACAGCAAGACCGGCCGCACGTCGTAAGCCACGCTGAGCACCGCTTCGGCATCGGAGGGTGAAGGCAGTTGCACGCACAGGGCCGGCCACTGGAAGTGGCCCTCGCAACGCGCCGCCCCCTCCTGGGCGAACAGGGTGCTGCAGGCCAGGCCTTCGCACAGGCCGATGGCCAGGATGCCGTCGACCGAGGTCGCCGCGCGCGCCAGCGGCAGGCTGGCCGCCGACGGGGCGGCGCTGGCCGTGGCCATCGGGGCCTCGTTGACCAGGGCGAGGGCCATGGCCCCGTGGGTGCGCGCCTGCGCCACCGCCCCGTGCAGGCGCGATGCCAGCACGAGCAGGCACAGCAGCACCGCCGCGATGGCGGCCACCCGGCCCGGTGTCAGCCACTTCGGCGACGAAGCGGCGAGGGGCTGGGCCAACGGTGGAGGGCTGGAGGAAGCGGTGACCATGGGTGAGGTTTCGGCAGCCCCGGCGTGAAATTGAGGCCAAAACGCCGCACAGACCGGAGAAAATGTGTCACAGCGATGACGCACCCGCCGCGCAACCCCCTTTGACCATGCCACACCTGCAATATTTGACGTTTGACGCCAGTCTCGACACCGACGGGTGCCACACCTTCGATGCGCAGGCGTCCACCGACACCGCCGAAGGCCACGCCGCTGTGCTCGACGAAGCGCGCCAGGTGCTGGCCTGGGCGGCCGCGCAGTTCCCGGACGGGCCCGGCGCGCTGGACGAGGGCTGCAGCTGGTGCCACGACCAGCAGTTCAGCGACGAGGGCCGCTGGCAGACGGTGAGCCTGTCCATCAGCGGCACGGCCGACTTTGCCGCGGCCTTCGAGCGCGCCTTCGCCTCGGCGATCGGTCAGGGCGCGGACTGAGCCGGATCGGCGGGGACCGCCGCAGCGTCCGCGCGGCGCACCAGCGTCACCGGCACGGCCTGGGCACGGCGGCGGGCCGGCAAGGCGCTGTCGCGGGCCCGCAGCTGGCCGCAGCCGCCGTCCACGTCCTGCCCGGCCGAATGGCGCAGCTTGGTCAGCACGCCGCGGCGGTGCAGCCAGCGGGCCATCTCGGCGGCACGCTCCCAGGAGGGGCGCTTGAAGTCCAGCGCATCGACCTCGTTGTAGGGGATGAGGTTCATCAGCGCGTACTTGCCCTGCAGCAACCGCACGATGCCCTCCAGCTCCGCCTCGGTGTCGTTGATGCCGTCCAGCAGCGTCCACTGGTACTGGATGGGGTAGCCGGTGGCGCGGGCGTAGCGCTCGCCGGCGGCCACCAGTTCCTCGGGGGTCATGGGCGTGGCGCGCGGCAGCAGTTGCGCGCGCAACTCGGGCTGCGTCGAGTGCAGGGACAGCGCCAGCGCCGGCTTGACCCGGCCGGAAGGCAGGCCGTGCAGGCGCTCGAACACGCGCGGGTCGCCCACGGTGGAGAGCACCAGGTTCTTGTGGCCGATGTTGCCGACGGTGCCCAGCAGCTCGATGGCTTCCATCACGTTGTCGAGGTTGTGCGAGGGCTCGCCCATGCCCATGAAGACGACCTTCTTGACCGGGCGGCGGGTGCGCGCCAGGGCCACCTGCGCGACGATCTCGGCACTGCCGATCTGGCGCAACAGGCCGTCGCGCCCCGTCATGCAGAACACGCAGCCGACGGCGCACCCGACCTGGGAGGACACGCACAGCCCGTCGCGCGGCAGCAGCACGCTCTCGGCGGTCTGGCCGTCGTGCAGACCCACCAGCAGGCGCTCGGAGCCGTCCGCGCCGGGGTGGGCCGAACGCAGCGTGGCCAGGCCCATGACCTCGGCCATCAGCGCGTCCAGGCCCTCGCGCACGGGCTGGGGCAGGAAGTCTTCGGGGCGGCGCTTGCCACTGTCTTGCGGCAAGGCCTGGACCCACAGGCGCAGCACGCGCTGCACGTGGACGGGCTTGGCGCCCAGGGCCTGCAGGCGCTGGCGGATGTGTTCGATGCGCATGGGGCGCAGTGTAAACACCGGGGCTTTGCGGCGGGGCCCTGCAGCCCGAGCGGCGCCCCGTTAAAGTGCCCGCATGAGCGCCACCACCCTGCCCCCGACTTCGGCCCTGCCGCCGGCCGCACGCCAGGACGCCACCACCATCGGCCTCATCGGCCTGGCCCACGGCACCTCGCACTTCCACCACATGCTGCTGCCGCCGCTGTTCCCGGTCTTCATCCGTGACTTCGGCTTGAGCTATTCGCAGCTGGGCCTGCTGGTCACGGTGTTCTTCGTCATCTCGGGCCTGGGACAGGCGCTGGCCGGCTTCGTGGTGGACCGCATCGGCGCCCGCCCGGTGCTGTACTTCGCCCTGGGCTGCTTCGTGGCCGCGGGCCTGAGCGCCTCGCTGGCCCAGGGCTATGGCGACCTGATGCTGGCGTCGGCGCTGGCCGGGCTGGGCAACGCGCCCTTCCACCCGGCGGATTTCACCATCCTGAACAAGCGGGTGTCGCTGCCACGGCTGGGCCATGCTTTCTCGGTGCACGGCATCAGCGGCAACCTGGGCTGGGCGCTGGCGCCGGTGTGCCTGATCGGGCTGAGCTCGGCGCTGGGCAGCTGGCGCCTGGCCTGCCTGTGCGTGGCGGTGGTGACGCTGGGCATCCTGGCCCTGCTGCTGTGGCAGCGCGATGCCATCGACGACCACCACCAGGCGCACCGGGCCCAGGCCCGGGCGTCGGCCGCGCCGGGCTCGCGCGAGGAGCACCCCATGGCCTTCCTCAAGCTGCCTTCGGTGTGGCTGTGCTTTTCCTTCTTCTTCTGGACCACGGCGTCCCTGAGCGCCATCCAGAGCTTCGCCAGCCCGGCCTTGCAGCAGGCCTACGGGCTGCCGGCCTCGATCACGGCCTTCGTGGTCACCGGCTACATGCTGTGCGGGGCCACGGGCATGGTGCTCGGGGGTTTCCTGGTGGCGCGCGTGGCCCGGCTGGAGCGCACCATCGCTGCGGCCATGGTGCTGGCCGCGGCCCTGCTGGCCCTGGCCGCCACCGGCTGGCTGCCGCCCCTGCTGGCGGCGGGCGTGGTGGCCCTGGCGGGCTTTGGCACCGGCATCGCCGGCCCCTCGCGCGACATGCTGATCAAGCGGGCCGCGCCGCCGGGCGCCACCGGCCGCGTCTACGGCACGGTGTACTCGGGGCTGGACACGGGCTTCGCCCTGGCCGCACCGGTGTTCGGCGCCCTGATGGACCACGGCCTGGTGCATGGCATCTTCGCGGGGTCGGCCCTGGCGCTGCTGCTGGGCGTGGGCTCGGCCACGGTGGTGGGCGGGCGGGTGGCGGCACAACTGCGGCAGCGGGCACCGGCCGCCTGACAGCGGCCCGGGCAGGCCGCCGTCGCCTGGGGCCCCTTCGGCCAGGCCGTGCCACCCTCGCACTCAGTGCGGCTTGCGCGGATCCTTGAAGGCCTCGGGGCGGATGACGTTGCCGTCCTTGTCGGCACGGGTGCGGCGGGCCCGCAGGATGGCTTCCTCGGCCAGGCGTGCGGCTTGCGCGGCCTGGGCGGCCTGGGCGGCCTGGGCGGCGCCATCGCGGCGGGCGCGCCAGCGCCGCAGCATCGCCACGCGGCTGTGCCAGGCCCGCACGCAACGCCGCCACCCTGCCAGCACGCTGGCGTCGAGGCGGGCCCGGTGGCGCGCACCCAGCAGCATGCGCACCAGCAGGGCCCCGCACAACAGCACCACCAGGGCGGCAAACCATTGATTCGGATTCACGGACATGCCTGCATCCTAATCAATGCAGGGGCCTGGTGACCACCCCCTCATCGGGGCGCCGAGGCCGCCCCCGAGCGCACCACCTGGATGTTGGCGCCCGAAGGCACCTCGCTTTCATCGACGTAGCCGATGGCGCCGGGCGTGTTCATCACATGGCCGATGACCTCGCTGCCCGAGGCCAGCTCGCGCGGTGGCACGCCCTTGCCCACGTAGCGGCGCACCGTCCAGTAGGCGGTGTAGCTGTCTTCGTCCTGGTGGAGGTATTCGTTGAGGAAGCGCTGGCGCTGCAGGTGGCCCGGCGGGAGGTTGACCGGCGAGAGCACCTGCCCGCCCAGCTCGACGACGCGGCCGGTGAAGATGCGCTGCACCTGGGTCACGTCGAGCTTGCGCACGCCCGCATGGGCCACGACGACCACGCCGGCCTGGGCCAGGCCAGGCACGCAGGCCGCGAGCGCGGCGGCCAGCAGCAGCCACCGGGGCCGTGGGAGGGACGGGAAGCGGTGCATCGCCTGTCGCCCTCAGAACGCGACGCTGTAGTTCAGCGACAGCACGTTGACCCCGGTGTCGCTGACGGTGCCTTGCGGCGGGTCATCGGCCATGGCCGAGCGCTTGCCGATGCGGGTGTGCTTCCACTCGCCCTTGAGCTGACTGCGCGGGCTCAGCGCCCAGGCCGCGCCCAGGCCCAGCGAGGTCTGGTCGTAGAAGGGGATGCTGTCGGCGGCCACCCGCTGCGCCACCGACAGGGCATCGCTGCCGCTGCCGCCTGCGGCGTTCAGCGCCTGCCAGGCCTCGCGCGGCGCCCCCACGGTCTGCAGGCGCGCCAGGCTCAGGTAGGGCGTGACATGGCCCAGGGTGTGCAGCACGGCCACGTAGGCCCCGACCGTGTTGGCGCCCAGGTCCGTGCGGTGCTGGATGTTGCGGGCGAACTCGGCGACCACACGCCACTGGGGCGCCAGCCGGGCGTCCACCCCGAGGTTGAGGATGGTGTTGGCGATGCGCTCGGTGGTGAGCACGCCCGGCCCACCGAGCGCATCGGAGACCTGGTAGTAGCCGAAACCCGGGAAGGGGCTGACGAACGGATAGCGGCTGGGCAGGGGCTGGCCGTCCTGGCGCCTGGAGACCGCGTGGTGCAGGCCGATGCGCCAGGTGAGGTCGTCGCGCCGCAAGGTCAGGGCCACGCCGACGATGTCGGTGTCCACGTTGACGAAGCGGGCGCCCAGGTCGCGGCTGTGGCTGCGCTCGGCGATGTGGGCCCGCCCGGCGTAGACGTCCGCGCCGAGATCGCCGTCGCCATGCGGCCAGGTCCGCGACACCGACAGCCCGGCGACGTCGGTCGTCGGCGACAGCGCGTAGACCTCGGAGGGCAGGCGCGCGAAGGCGTAGGTCTGGCCCACGTCGCGGTTTTCGGCGTTGAGGAAGATGGGCACGCGCTGCTTGCCCAGGCGCAGCAGCCAGTCGTTGTCGGGGCGCCAGGACAGGAAGGCCCAGGCGGCCTCGACGCTCCACTGGCGCTCGTGGCGGGTGGAGGGCGCCAAGGTGAGTTGCAGCGTGGCCGACCAGTTCGGCGACAGGCGCGCGTCCAACTGGCCGCCGACGATGGTGTCGCGCCACAGGGTGCCGCCCTCGTCGACGAAACGGCGCCAGCGCCAGTCGCGGTCTGAGGCGACATGGCCGACGGTGGCGAAGCCCGACAGCGACCAGTCCATGCCATGGACCACCGGCCCGCGCGACGGTGTCTGCGCGGCGGTCTGCGCGGCGGTCTGTGCCCAGGCCGTGCCCGCGGCCAGCCAGGCGGCCAGGCCGCAGGCCGCTGCGGTGTGCATCCGGTGCTTCCTGAGTTTTCCTGAGGCCATGCGTGCGTGTCCTTCGTCAGTGGTCCTGCCAGGTCCGGGCGATGTCCTGGAACGCGTCCTGGCACGCCGCCATCGCCTCGACCACGGCGGGATCGAAATGCCCGCCCGCCCCGTCGCGGATGATCTGGAAGGCCTGCTCGTGCGTCATCGGCCGCTTGTAGGGGCGTGCGCTGATGAGCGCGTCGTAGACATCGGCCACGGCCATCAGGCGGGCCGACAGCGGGATGCGTTCACCGGCCAGGCCGTCGGGGTAGCCCGAACCGTCCCACTTCTCGTGGTGGTGGCGGGCGATGTCCATGGCGTGGTTCAGGTAGCTGGCATCGCCGGCCATGCGGTCGGCAGCGCGGCGCAGCATCTCCCAGCCCTGCATGGCGTGCTGGCGCATGATGGCCTGCTCCTCGGGCGTGTGGCGGCCGGGCTTGAGCAGGATGTGGTCGGGCGTGGCGACCTTGCCAAGGTCGTGCAGCGGCGCCGAGCGGGCGATGTGGTCGATGGATTCCGGGTTGAGCACATCGAGGTGGCGCCCCTGGTCATGGAACCACTGCGCCAGGGTGCGCACGTACTCCTGGGTGCGGCGCACGTGGTGGCCGGTGGCCTCGTCGCGGAACTCGGCGAACGAGATCATCACGTGCAGGGTCGCTTCGCGCAGCTGATCGACCTGGGCCAGGCGCTTGCCGAGCTCGTCTTGCAGCCAGGCGTTGCGGTCGCGCAGCTCGTCCTGGTAGGCCTTGATCTGCAGGTGGGTGCGCACCCGGGCCTGCAGCACCACGGGGTTGATGGGCTTCTGGATGAAGTCGGCCGCGCCGGCCTCGAAGCCGCGGGCCTCGTCTTCGGTCTGCGTCATGGCCGTCAGGAACAGCACGGGGATGGTGCGGGTGGCCGGGTCGGCCTTGAGGCGGCGGCAGACTTCGTAGCCGTCCATCTCCGGCATCATGATGTCGAGCAGGACGAGGTCCGGGCGGGCGCGGTGGACCAGCTCCAGGGCCTTGGCGCCGGAAGCCGCCAGGCGGACGCGGTGGTCGCTTTGCAGCAGGCCGGCCAGCAGGCTGAGGTTGGCCGGGGCGTCGTCCACGACCAGCACGGTGGGCAGGTGTTTGTCGGCAGCGTTCATGGTGCGGTGGACTCCGGATGCGGCTGAGGGGGCGTCACCGCCGGCTGCAATTCTTGCAGGTGCCGGGCCGCGGCGTCGAAATCACAGCGCGCCAGGGCATCGTCCAGACGGGCGAAGGTGGTCGGCGGCAGCCAGGCGGCAAACGCGTTGCGGTGGCGCTGCCACAGCGACAGGGCCTGGCCATCGAAGTCGGCGGCCAGGCGGGCCAGGCGTTGCACCACCGCGGCTTCCGGCGCCGCCGGCACCAGGGCCTGCGGCAGCGGGTGCGCCGGCCCGAGCACGCGTTCGAGCGCATCGACGAAGGGCACGGCGGCATCGACCACCAGGGCCACGGCGCGTTCGATCTCGGCCTGGTCGCCACCAGGGCCCAGGCGCTCCAGGGTGCGGGCGCGCTCGGCCAGGGTGCCATGGCCGACGGTGCGGGCCAGGCCCTTGAGGGTGTGGCCCTCGCGGGTCAGCAGCACCCAGTCGTGGTCCTGCAGGGCGACGGGCAGGCGGGGCAGCAGGCTGCGCATGTGCTCGACGAAGGCATGCAAGGTCTGACGGTACAGCGAGGTGTCGCCCAGGAAGTAGGTTTCGGCCTGGCGGCGGTCCACGCCGGGCAGCTCCGGCCAGTCGGGGGCCGGGGCGGGCTCGTGGCCCTGGCCCGCCGCTGGGGTGCCGGGCGCGGCGGCCGGGCTGCCGGGCTGGTGACCAGGGACATGGCCGAGGACATGGCCAAGAACAGGGTCAGGCGCCTGACCGGGCAGCTGTTCAGGCAGACGGCCCGGCAGGTAGGGCCGCAAGGCCGCGTACAGCGCCGCCGGGTCCAGCGGCTTGGAGAGGTGGCCCTGCATGCCCAGGGCCAGGCAGCGCTCGCGCTCCTCGACCATGGCGTGCGCCGTCATGGCCAGCACCGGCAGGCCCTGGAGCTGCGGGTTCTGGCGGATGGCTTCGGCGGCCTGGTAGCCGTCCATCACCGGCATCTGCAGGTCCATCAGCACCACGTCGAAATGGGCCCCGGGCTGGCGCAGCAGGGCCAGGGCCTCCAGCCCGTGGCCGGCCACGGTGACCAGGGCGCCACGCCGTGCCAGCAGCTCGCTGGCCAGTTGCTGGTTGAGCACGTTGTCTTCGACCAGCAGCACGCGCAGGCCGTCCAGGCGCAGGCGTTCGTCGCGCGCGGCATCTCCCGCCCCGCTGGCACCGGGCACCAGCCCGGGCAGGCGCGCCGGCACCACCGGCAGCTGGATGAAAAAGGTGCTGCCCTGCGAGGGCGCGCTCTGCACCAGGATGTCGCCACCCATCAGCGCCACCAGCCGGCGGGTGATGCTCAGGCCCAGGCCGGTGCCGCCATAGCGGCGGGTGGTGGAGCCATCGGCCTGGGTGAATTCGCTGAACAGGTGGTGGAGCTGGTCCTCGTCCATGCCGATGCCGCTGTCCTCGACCTCGATGTGCAGCGTGGCCGCCATGGGCGCCCAGTCGCTCAGGCGCACGCGCAGCGTGACGTGGCCGCGCTCGGTGAACTTCACGGCGTTGGACAGCAGGTTGGCCAGCACCTGGCCCAGGCGCAGCGCGTCGCCGTGGATGAGGCCGCGCTCGCCGAGGATCTCCGGCGAGACGAACTCGCAGCGCAGCTCGATGCCCTTGTCCTGCGCGCGCTGACGCACCATCATCATCGCGTCATTGACGACGGTGTCGATGCGCATGGGCGCCGACTCCAGCGTGAGCTTGCCGGCCTCGATCTTGGAGAAGTCCAGGATGTCGTTGATGACGCCCAGCAGCATGGCCGAAGCCGATTGCACCTTGCCCAGGTAGTCGCGCTGCTGCTCGGTCAGCGGCGTCTGCAGGGCCAGGTGGGTCATGCCCACGATGGCGTTCATGGGCGTGCGGATCTCGTGGCTCATGTTGGCCAGGAACATGGACTTGGCCCGGGTGGCGGCCTCGGCCTGGTCGCGGGCCTCGCGCAGCTCCTGCTGGGCGCGGGCACGCTGGTTGACGTCGTCCTGCACCGCGTGGGCCATGACGTTGAGCGTCACGCCCAGGGTGTCGAGCTCTTCCACCCACTGGTGGCGGCCGCCCGAGCGGGTGGCGTAGTCGCCGCGGGCCAGGCGACGCGCCACGTGGCCCAGCCGGTCGATGGGACGCAGCACCCGCGTGCGCACGGTGTAGAGCGCCAGCAGCAGGCCGGGCAGCAGGGCCAGGTCGAGGCCGATGGCGATCTGGATGTAGCGCTCCAGCTGCGCCGAGGCTTGCGAGCGCCCCGCATCGGTGCGGGCGTCGGTGATGCGGCCGAGCACCGACAGCGCGCGCGCCAGCTCGGCCGACTGGGTCTCGTAGGCCGCCGAGTGCACCAGCCGGGTCGCATAGGCCAGGTCGGGCACGCCGTCGGAGACATAGGCCTGGCGGCGCGGGTCGTAGAGGCCCTGGGTGGCCGCGAAGGCCACCTGCTCGGTCTTCTTGAGCTCCTCGGTGGCGCGCAGCACGGCCGAGACGGCGTCGCGCTCCTCGCGGCTGAAATCGAGGTCGTGCATGCGGTCCTGCACGGAGGCGCCCGCCACGCCTTGCGGCAGCGCGTGGGCGCGCTGGCCGGCGATGACCTCGTTCCAGTACAGCATCGGGTCGGGCCCGAGCGGCGGGGCCTTGCGGCCCTCGCGGATGGCCAGCACGTCGTAGTAGTACAGCAGGTAGCGCGGCGCCCCCGAGGCCGTGTAGGCGCTGACCAGGCGGCGCAGCAGCACCGCCTCGTTCTGCAGTTCGGACACCAGCCGCAGCGTGTCGGCGCGGCGCTGCGTGGTCTGCTCGGCCGAGACATAGGCCGTGCGGATGAACAGCAGGAAGGCGAAGTTGGCCAGCAGGCCGGCCACCACCAGCACGAAAAACCAGCGCGACACTGTCCTGAGCTTCATTGTCGCGGCCGCCTTTCAAGGTTCAGACATGGATCGTATCGCCACATCTTCGGCAAAGGCGAGGCTGCCCACAATCCGGTTCCTCCCTGCCTCCTTGGCCAGGTAGAGGTTGCGGTCGGCCACGCGCAGGGCCCAGGCCGCATCGCCTTCGACCAGTTGCGCGATGCCCACGCTTTGCGTGACGAAGAACCGCTCGCCGCGCACCTCGAAGGCCTCCTCGCGCAAGCGCGCCGCGATCTTGTCGGCCACCCGCTGGGCGCCTTCGAGGTCGGTGTCGGGCAGCAGCAGCACGAACTCCTCGCCGCCGTAGCGTGCGGCGGTGTCGATGCGCTCGCGGGTCTGCTGCCGCAGCAGGATCCCCAGGCGGGACAGCACCGCATCGCCTGCGGGGTGGCCCCAGGTGTCGTTGATGCGCTTGAAGTGGTCGACGTCGAACAGCACCAGCGACAAGGGCTCGCCGCTGCGCGCCTGCCGGCGCGACTCCCGCTCCAGCTGGGCCATGAACTCGCGGCGGCTGGCCAGGCCGGTCAGCGCATCGGTGCGGGCCAGGGCCTCCAGCGCCAGGCTCTGGCGGTGCAGGGCCGCGGCCAGCAGGAACAGCACACCCGAGAGCGGCAGCAAGCCCGTCAGGAAGACCAGCCGCACCCACAGCGCCCACCAGGGATGCAGCGCGCTGCCCACGAACATGGGCTGGGTCAGCAGCGGCGCGTCGTGCAGCGCGCCGAGTTGCTGCAGCACCTCCGAGAGCACGATCAGGGCCACCGACAGGCCCCAGGTCCAGGCCAGCGCCCGCGGCACGAACAGCGCGCGCGACACCACCAGCGCGTAGAGCAGCAGCATCGGCGTGGGGTTGTCCTTGAGGCCATGCCCCAGGCACAGCAGCAGCAGGCCGAGCATGCCCGGCAGCACCGTCAGCCGCACCAGCCAGGGCCGCGGCCGCGCGTCGTGGCGGCCGTGCCAGCCGATCCAGCCCATCGTCGCCAGCCACAGCAGCAGCACCGTCAGGCCCAGTTGCGCCACCTCGGCCCCGCCGGGTTGCACCAGCGCCGCCACCCCGTCGTCGAGCAGGGGCGCCCACTGCAGGCACCACAGCAGCAGCAGGATGGGCCAGACGCCCAGCACGAAGGCCGCGCAGCTGGTGGTGTCGCGGCGGTCCACCACCCGGCCCTGCAACCAGCCCAGCCAGCCGGGCAAGGGCATCTCGACGAGGGCGCGCGCCAGGTTCATGGCCGCTCCTGCGCGCGGGGGGCGACGCAGACCCGGTCGCGGCCGCTGTCCTTGGCGCGGTAGAGGGCCTGGTCGGCCCGCACGAGGATGCGGTCGGTGTCTGCCTCGGCGGCCTCGGCCAGCCCGATGCTGATGCTCAGGGCGAGCGGCCCCGCGCCGTCGCGCCCATCGCCGTCGTCGCGGAAGGCGTGGCTGGCCACGCGTTCGCGCAGGCGCTCGCACACGGCCATGGCCTCGTCCTGGCGGATGTCGGGCAGGACGAGGGCGAACTCCTCGCCACCGATGCGCGCCGGCAGGTCGGACGGCGCACGCACCGAAGCCATCAGGATGGCCGCCAGGTCGCGCAGCACCGCGTCACCGGCCAGGTGACCGTGGCGGTCGTTGACCTGCTTGAAGTGGTCGATGTCGAGCAAGGCCACGCACAAGGGGGCGCCCGTGCGGCGACAGCGGGCGAGCTCCGACGCCAGCACCTCCATGAAGCGGCGGCGGTTGGCCAGGCCGGTCAGGCCATCGGTGCGCGACAGCTGGTTGAGCCGCCCGTGCATGCGGTCCAGGCGCGCAAACAGCAGCATGATCAGCGGCAGCAGCACGGGGCAGGCCGCGGCCAGCACGAAGTTGCGCCAGACGCTGAACCACCAGACCGGTTCATGGCCCTGGAACACGCGCTCGGTCAGCGCCGGGGCGTACGGCCACACCCCCACCTGCACGCCCAGGTCATGGCCCAGCAGCACGGCGGTGCACAGCCCGTAGGCGATGAGCATGGGCCGCAGCGGGAACAACAGCAGGCCGATGGCCAGCACACCCAGCAGCACCAGGCTGGTGGGCGCGGTGAAGGTGCCGGCCAGCACGGCGATGACGGAGTACACCCCGCCGATCGACAGGCAGGTCAGCAGGGTCGGCCAGGCCACCTGCTCGGGACTGGCGCGCCGCCGCCACAGCCTCACGCCGATGACGAGGTTGCTGAGCGTGCAGACCGCCACCAGCGCCTGCAGCGCCAGCAGCACGCCCGGCCGCAGCGCGCCGCGCATGGCGTCATCGGCCAATGCCCAGCCATGCCCCACCAGCACGACCAGGAAAAACGGCGTGGATGTCCAGATCGCCACCTGCACCCGCGCCGCGGGGGTGAGCTGGTCAAAAACACGTTCGGTCAAACCACGCATGCACTGCCTGTTCAGAACCCATTGCGGCAAATCGGGGGTGGAAGGATCCTGCATCGTTTATCGGAGACCCCCGCGCAAAGTTGAGCGCAGCCCCGCACCGCCGACCCACCGAGAAAACCCTGGGCTATGCTCGGGGCATGAGAATGCTTGTGCGCTGGCTGCTGCTTTCCACCGCCCTGATGTTGCTGACCCAGTGGGACAGCGGCATCGAGGTGCGCAACTACGGCTCGGCCATGCTGGCGGCGCTGGTGATCGGCCTGCTCAACGCCTTCGTGCGGCCGCTGCTGATCCTGCTGACGCTGCCGGTGACGGTGCTGACGCTGGGGCTGTTCCTCTTCGTCATCAACGCCCTGACCTTCCAGATGGCGTCCAGCCTGCTCGAAGGCTTCCAGGTGCACGGCTTCTGGCACGCGCTGTTCGGCTCGGTGGTCTACAGCCTCTGCAGCATCGTCATCGACGCGGCGCTGGAGCGCCTGTTCGGCAACCGCTCGCAGCTGCCGCCCATGTGAGGCCTGCGCTCACAGCGGGATCAGGCGGCGGCGCAGGCCGGCCAGGGCGTGGTCCACGGTGGCCGCGCGCACCTGGGAGCGGTCACCGGCAAAGTGGTGGCACTCGGCATGGGCGCGCGCACCGCTGAGCACCCAGGCGATCCACACCGTGCCCACCGGCTTGTCCGCACTGCCCCCGGTGGGCCCGGCGACGCCGGTGACGGCGACGGCCACGTCGGCGCGCGA
Organism: Pseudomonadota bacterium; assembly: GCA_022566735.1. Lineage (GTDB taxonomy): Bacteria > Pseudomonadota > Gammaproteobacteria > Burkholderiales > Burkholderiaceae_C > Aquabacterium. Next base: position 96,145 of record JADFIG010000006.1, on the reverse strand, counting down.
GCGCTGCAAGGCGCCTTCGGCCATGGCCAGGGCCACCGGCTCGCTGACCGCGCCGTGGGCCTCGATCAGCTCGGCGGGCACGCCCAGCAGCTCGGTCTTGGCCTCGTTGCTGTAGGTGACGACGCCACGCTCGAACCAGGCGCTGGAGCCTGAGCGCTCGGTGCAGGTGGCCGCGATCAGGCCGCCGGTGCAGGATTCGGCCGTGGCCAGGCGCCAGCCGCGGGCCAGCAACAGGGCGGCCAGGGCGTCGACGCCGGCCAGGGGGTCGCCCAAGCGGTCATCCAAGGGGGCTTCGGGATGGGTCATCGTCGTCCTTCCGCAATCTGTCGGGTTCAGCTCAGCCAGGCCACGCCGACCCCGCCCTGGCGCAACGCCACGGCCAGGGCCAGCACGATGAGGGTGCACAGCGCGGCCACCAGGTCGTCGAGCATGATGCCCAGGCCCTGGGTCCAGCCGATGAGGCCGTCGCGGCGGTGCTTGAAGAGGCCGTCGGCCCAGGCCACGGGGCCCGGCTTGGCCGCATCGAAGAAGCGGAAAGCGACGAAGGCCAGCAACTGGCCGCGCCAGTCCACCGGCGAGATGATCCACAAAATCAGCCAGAACGCCCAGATCTCGTCCCAGACGACGGACCCCGGGTCGGCCACGCCCAGGCTGCGGGCCGTGCGGGCACAGGCCCAGCAACCGATCACCCAGCCCAGCACCAGCACCGCGCCCCAGACCAGGTCGGCCTGCAGGCCGCTGCCGATCCAGTGCTGCAGCACCAGGAAGCTGGCCCAGCCCCACAGCGTGCCCACGGTGCCGGGCGCCACGGGGCTGAGGCCGCTGCCCAGGCCCAAGGCCAGCAGGTGGGCGGGGTGGCGCCACATCAGCCGGGCGGAAGGGCGCTGCGGGGGCGTGCTCATCCGACCTCCCCGGCCGCGGGCTCGCGGAAGTGGTCGAAGGAGGCCCACCGGGTCGGCAGCGCCGGGCCGCGCAAGGCCTCGGGGGCGTCCAGACCATGGGCCCACAGGCGCAGGGCAGGCGGCACGGCGGCATCGGCCGGGCCGGCCTCGGCGCCCCGGGGGCCCATCCGCCCGATGCGGCTCAGCGGCAGGCCCAGCGCGGCGCCCAGCGCCTCGATGGCGGCCCGGTGCGCCGGCGGCGCGGTGAAGACGAGCTCGTAATCGTCGCCACCGGCCAGGATGCAGTCCAGCTGCTCGGAGCGCGGGCGCGCGGCCAGCCAGGGGCTCAGCGGCAGCGCGTCGGCAAAGACATCGGCCGACACGCCGCTGCGCCGCAGGATGTGGCCGAGGTCGCCCAGCAGCCCGTCGGACACGTCGATGGCCGCCGTGGCCAGGCCGCGCAGGCCCTGGCCCAGCGCCACGCGTGGCTCGGGGCTTTCCATGGCCAGGCGGCAGGCGTCGAAGGCCTCGGCGGGCAGGCTGGGGTGCAGGGTGCCGCGGAAGGCCTCCAGCGCCAGGCGGGCCTCGCCGGGCTCGCCACTGACCCAGAGGTCGTCGCCCGGGCGGGCGCCGCTGCGCAACAAGGCGCCGCCGACGGGCACCTCGCCGAACACCGTGATGCCGATGGCCAGCGGCCCGGACGTGGTGTCGCCGCCGACCAGCTCGCAGTCGTGCTCGTCGGCCAGGTCCAGCAGGCCGCGGGCGAAGCCGGCCAACCAGGCCTCGTCCACCCGCGGCAGGGTCAGCGCCAGCGTGAAGGCCAGCGGCCGGGCCCCGCAGGCGGCCAGGTCGGACAGGTTCACGGCCAGGGCCTTGTGGCCCAGGCGCTGCGCATCCACCGTGGACAGGAAATGCCGGCCCTCCACCAGGGTGTCGGTCGAGACCGCCAGCTGCATGCCCGCCGCCGGAGCGAGCACGGCGCAGTCGTCGCCATTGCCGACCACGGCCCGCCGCGGACCCTGGCCGGCAGGGCGCACGAAGTACTTTGCAATCAGGTCGAATTCGCCAAGGCTCATGGGGGGATTGTCACCCGGCGCCAGGTGGGATGTGGGCATCCGCACCCCCGCAGGCCGCGAAGTTCCTAGAATGGAGGGTCGGCACCACTGGGCACACGCTGTCCGGCCCGCCACAAGCACCCACAGGCAATCAAAGGCACACACCGCATGACCACGCCCGAACAACAACGCGCCGAACTCAAAAAGGCGGCGCTGGAGTACCACGAGCTGCCCAAACCGGGCAAGCTCGCCGTCAGCGCCACCAAGCAGCTGACCAACCAACGCGACCTGGCCCTGGCCTACTCCCCTGGCGTGGCCGCGCCCTGCGAGGAAATCGTCGAGAACCCCGCCGCCGCCTTCAAGTACACCAGCCGCGGCAACCTGGTGGCCGTCATCACCAACGGCACGGCCGTGCTGGGCCTGGGCGACATCGGCCCGCTGGCGGCCAAGCCCGTCATGGAAGGCAAGGCCGTCCTGTTCAAGAAGTTCTCCGACATCGATGTGTTCGACATCGAGATCAACGAGAAGGACCCCGACAAGCTCGTCGAGATCATCGCCAGCCTGGAGCCCACCTTCGGCGGCATCAACCTCGAAGACATCAAGGCCCCCGATTGCTTCTACGTCGAGCGCAAGCTGCGCGAGCGCATGAAGATCCCCGTGTTCCACGACGACCAGCACGGCACCGCCATCGTCGTGGGCGCCGCCCTGCTCAACGGCCTGAAGGTCGTGGGCAAGGACATCAAGCAGGTCAAGCTGGTCACTTCCGGCGCCGGTGCGGCCGCCCTGGCCTGCCTGGGCCTGCTGGTCAAGCTCGGCGTGCCGCGCGAAAACATCTGGGTGACCGACCTGGCCGGCGTGGTCTATGAAGGCCGCACCGAGCTGATGGACCCGGACAAGGACCAGTTCGCCCAGAAGACCGAACAGCGCAAGCTGGCCGAGGTCATCGAAGGCGCCGACATCTTCCTGGGCCTGTCCGCCGGCGGCGTGCTCAAGCCCGAGATGGTCGCCAGGATGGCCGCCAAGCCCATCATCTTCGCCCTGGCCAACCCCACGCCCGAGATCCTCCCCCACGAGGTCAAGGCCGTGCGCGACGACGCCATCATGGCCACCGGCCGCAGCGACTTCCCCAACCAGGTCAACAACGTCCTGTGTTTCCCGTACATCTTCCGCGGGGCACTGGATTCGGGCGCGACCACCATCACCGACGAGATGGAGATCGCGGCGGTGCACGCCATCGCCGAGCTGGCCCAGGCCGAGCAAAGCGATGTGGTGGCCGCGGCCTATGCCGGCGTGACCCTGAGCTTCGGCCCCGAGTACCTGATCCCCAAGCCCTTCGATCCGCGCCTGATGATGAAGATCGCGCCGGCCGTGGCCCGTGCCGCCGCCGAGTCCGGCGTGGCCCAGCGCCCCGTCGCTGACTTCGCGGCCTACACCGAGAAGCTGCAAAGCTTCGTCTACGCCTCCGGCCACACGATGAAGCCCATCTTCAGCGTGGCCAAGCGTGCCCAGAACAAGCGCATCGCCTACGCCGAAGGCGAGAACGAAGGCGTGCTGCGCGCCGCCCAGATCGTGGTGGACGAGAACATCGCCCGCCCGACGCTGATCGGCCGCCCCGGCGTGATCCAGGAGCGCATCGAACGCTTCGGCCTGCGCCTGAAGGCCGGCGTGGACTTCGACGTGGTCAGCACCGAAAACGACCCGCGCCACCGCGACTACTGGCAGGCCTACCACCGCCTGGCCGAGCGCAAGGGCGTGACCGAGCAGATGGCCAAGATCGAGATGCGCCGCCGCCTGACGCTGATCGGCTCGATGCTGCTGCACAAGGGCGAGGTCGACGGCCTGATCTGCGGCACCTGGGGCAACACGGCCCTGCACCTGAACTACATCGACCAGGTCATCGGCAAGCGCCCGGGCGTGAAGACCTACGCGGCCATGACCGGCCTGATCCTGCCGGGTCGCACGGTCAACCTGCTGGACACGCACATCAACTACGACCCCACCGCCGAACAGCTCGCCGAGATCACGGTGATGGCGGCCGAGGAAATGATGCGCTTCGGCCAGCGGCCCAAGGCGGCGTTGCTGTCGCACTCGAACTTCGGCTCCAGCAACCAGCCCTCGGCGGTGAAGATGCGCGAGGCCCTCGGCCTGATCCAGGAGCGCGCGCCCTGGCTGGAGATCGACGGCGAGATGCACGGCGACACGGCCCTGGACGCCCCTTACCGCGCGCAGCTGATGCCGCGCAGCACGCTGACGGGCGAGGCCAACCTGCTGGTGTGTCCGAACATCGACGCGGCCAACATCGCCTACAACCTGCTGAAGGTCGCGGCGGGCAACAACATCGCGCTGGGCCCGGTGCTGCTGGGTGCGGCCAAGCCGGTGTGCATCCTGACGCCCTCGGCGACCGTGCGCCGCATCGTCAACATGACGGCGATGACGGTGGCCGACGCCAACGCGGTGCGTTGATCAGCGCCAGCGGATCTGGGCCGGCCCGTCCGTCACGAAACGGTGGGCCAGGCCCATGGGGCCCAGCGCCTGGTCGCGGATGAGGCGCAAGGCGACGTAGCGCTCGCCGCCGTCGAACAGCGCCTCCTTCTGCGCGTCGACCAGGCGCCAGGCGCCATCGACATGGACCTCGGCCCAGTTGTGGTATGCCACCGAGGCCGGGGCGTCGTCCTGGTCGACCACGAATCCGCCCAAGGCCCGCGCCGGCAGGCCCAGCGCGCGGCACAGGGCCACCACCAGGTAGGCGTACTCGGTGCAGTCGCCGCTGCGTTCGCGCAAGGCGTGCGATGCGCCCAGGTCGTTGGGCAGGTAGCCAGCGTAGTTCAGGTGCGTGCGCACCCAGGTGTAGATGGCTTCGACACGGGCGCGGGCGTCACGGGGGTGGGCCTGCCGCAGCTCGGCCGCCAGGGCCACGATGGCCGGGTCGTCGCGTTCGATGTGGCGCTCGGCCTGCAACCAGGCGCCTGGCTCGACCGCCTGCGGCGCGGGTTGGCGGGCCATGCGCACGGCCACGTCCAGGCGGATGGCGCGCAGGCCGTGCGGCGGCAGCGGCGGTGTCTGCCAGTGCAGCACGGTGTTGCCCAGGGCGTCGGTGCCGTGCGTCATGGGCCAGGAGCTGCTGGCCTCGACCAGGCTCTGGTGGCCCGTGCGCGACGCCGGCCCGTAAGCCCACAGCGGCTGGGCCGCCAGCGGGCTGCCTGTGGGGTTGTGGCACTGGATGTCGAAGCGCAGGCGGCGCAGGAGGGTGCCGTCACCGCTGCTGTCACCGCTGCTGCCTACCGGGCCGTCTGCGGTCTGCGCCAGCGTGGCCGCCCAGCCGCGTGCCGGCGTGAGCGCAGGGCCGAGGGCGATGGCAGCGAACGCGCCCAGCCGCCCCAGCCCGTGGCGGCGCGCCGGGTCCATGGGCCACGTCATCGGCCGCCTCATTGACCGCACCTCGGCTGCCTGGGGCCGCGCTCGCGGGCGGTCCAGCCGGCTTCCATCTGCTTGAGCTGGGCGCGCAAGGCGCCGGGCGCGCCGCTGTGCAGCAGCACCGGCACCGGCCACAGCGCCTGGCGCAGGGTGTCCAGCGACAGGCTGGCGGCGCGCTCGGGCGTGACGGCCAGCACCACGGCCGACAGCGGCGTGCGGGTGGCCTGGCGGCGGCGTTCGATCAGGCCGCGCACGGCCTGCGGCGAGGCGTGGTCGACCTGGCTGGCGAAGGGCAGGACGGAGGGCAGCAGCGGGGCCAGGCCATCGCCGGCCAGACCGATGACCAGGTTGCCCTCGTCCAGGCTTTCCGCCCAGAGGCCAGGGCCGTCCAGCATCACCGGCGGCGGCAGGGGGGCGGGTGGCACGGTGCTCAAGGCCTCGTGCAGGCGCCATTGCGGCACCCCGCCTTGCAGCACCTGAACGCGGGCAAAGCCATCGGCCTGGAGCCGCCGGCAGTGCGACAGCCATTGGCTCTGGCCCCGCCCCTCGCCCAGCAGCACGATGCGCTTGCTGCGCAGGTAGGCCTTGGTGCGCAGGGCGTCGGGCGACAGGCGCAAGGCGCCGGGCCAGGGGTCGGCATCGGCCTGCTCGGGGCGGCGCACGTCCACCCAGACCACATCCCCCGCAGCCTTGTCGCGCGCCAGTGCCGCCAGCAGGTCGCTCACCGACACGGCACAGCGCGGGTCCGGTGCCGGCAGCGCCGCGCCCGAGGCCGCCAGCCCGCCCGCTTCGGTGCTGCGCGCACAGGCCGAACCCGCCGCCTGCACGCCTTGCAGGGCCTGGGGCATGGCCAGGCCCTGGGTGCGCACCTCGGCCTGGGCCAGGCCGCCCATGCCGCCACACAGCGCCACCCACAGGCTTGCCGCAATGACCCTGCACCGCCCGCCTGACATCGTCCTGAACATCACCGCCCTCCCTTCGTGGTGCCGGAGGTGCCCAGGCCACCTTGGCCAAACAGACCCGGCTGTCCCGGTGCTGCGACGCCCGGCGCGCCATTGGCACCATTGGCGCCGCTCATCCCACTGCCGACATTCGCACCGCCCCCGTCGGACGGCAGGCTCGCCATCAAATGGGCCGGGTAGGTGAAGACCCAGTCGCGGTAGCGCTCCTTGCCGGCGAACGCCATGTCCTGGTCCTCGAAGCCGGCTTGCTTGATGGGCTGCCGCTGCGACAGCGAGTGGATGCCGACGATGCGCCCGCCCACCCGCACCAGCCCCCACTCGGCCTTGCCGGTCATGGGGTCCACAAACACCTGCCGCAGGTGGCGGGTGATGCCGGGGGTGCGCGGGTCCTGCAGCAATTCGTCGAGCGAGGCCGGGTACGGGCGGGCACCTGCGCCGCCCCCCAGCGGCGTCCCCGCGGTCGTGGGCAGGCCGGTCACGCCACCGGTGACGCCCACCACCGCGCCGCCCTGAGGCAGCTGCCCTGGCAACTGCCCCGGCAGCGGCCCGGAGCGCTCCTGGTAGCGGCGCAGGGCCTCGCGGAACTGGTGGCCGATGGCCAGCAGCTCGCGCTCCTTGTCGCGCTGCTGCGCCACGGCGTGGACCTCGGCCACGACGACCAGGCCCACGCCCATGAAGGCCACCGTGAACAGCAGCCACAGGTAGGCGAAGCCCCGGGCGCCGTCAGAAGGATGCGAACGCCGTGCCATCGCGCGATTGTCCGGAAGCGCCGCTGCGCACGTCGGCCACGCCTTGCAGGTCCGACTGCCTGGGCGGCACGGCCACCCAGCTGGAGGCCGATTCGGTGACGGGGTCCATCGGCACCTCGCGCAGGTAGCCGGCCTCGACGAGCTCCTGCAAGGCCTCGGGGTAGCGGCCCTTGTCGCCGTAGAACTTGTCGATGGTCACGCGCATCACGCGCAGGTTTTCCTTCAAGGCCACCTCTCGGCTCTTCTCCAGCGAGCCGAAGTAGCGCGGCGTGGCCAGCGTCAGCAGCAGGGCCACGATGGCCAGCACCACCAGCATCTCCATCAAGGTGAAGCCGCGGCGGGGCAAGCCAGGACGCACGGTGCGGGGCATGGTTCGGGGCATGGGCGGCATCCTCACCATTTCCTGTACGGCACGCCGTTGAGCCCGGTGGCCTCGGAGCGCGAGCGCACGTCGAACACATCGTCGCCTTCGGCCGGGGCGTCGGGGGGCGAGGCGTGGCTGCGCAGGGCCCAGGTCTGGTCGGCCGGGGTGTTCGGGTCAGGGTGGAGCGGGTCCCGCGGCAGGGCCCGCAGGAAGTAGATGGGCTGGCGGCTGGGGTTGCGCTGGTCAGGCACGCCTTCGACCAGGGCGTTCAGGCGTTTGGGGTAGCCGGACTCGCCCACCTTGACCTCGATGCGGCCCGCGTCGGCGGCGCGTTTGTAGGCGTCCAGCCCCTGGCGGATCTCGGCCAGCGCCAGGCGCAGGTCGTGCTCGCGGTCGCGTTGCACCGCCACCTGGGCCATGGGCACGGTGACCATGGCCAGCACGCCCATGATGGCCAGGGTCATCAGCAGTTCGATGAAGGTGAAGCCGCGCATGGCCGTCTCCAGGATGGGCACCCGCATCGCTCAGGGCGCGATGCGCAGGCTGTGCTCCAGCGGCAGCTTGAGCGGTGCGGTGACGGCGGGCTCGGGCGTGAGCGACAGCAGCTGGATGCGCGCGGTGGTGCCGGCCGGCGGCGGCTTGAGCGCCTTGAAGGTGACCGACAGCACGCTGCCCACGCCGTTGATGCCGGCCACCGGCCCTTGGGCGTTCTGGCGCACACCGGCCACGAAGACCTTGCCCTGGGCCGCGTCCACGCGCTGGCTGAACTGCGTCTGCGCGCCGGCCTGCTTGAGGAAATCGCCCTCCTGCACGCTGGCCACCTGCAGCAGTTGCGGGTCGAAGGCGATGAGGGCCGGCAGGCCGGTGAGCGCGGCGCTGGACTGCAGGCGCAGCACCGCGGTGAACTGCTCGCCGGCCTTGACCTGGGCGGGGGCCTGCCAGCTCAGGGACAGGGCGCCGGGCAGGGCCGCTGGCGTGGCCGCCACCAGGGGTGCGGCCGGGGCCACGCTGGTGGAGGGCACGCTGCCGCTGCTCAAGGGCACGGGCGTAGCGCCCGGCAGCGGTGCGGCCGGGGCCGAGGAAGCAGGGGCTGCACCGGCCGCAGCGACCGCGCCACCGGCAACGGCCGCAGGCTTGGCCGCCGCCTCGCCTGGTGCAGGCTCCAGCGTCCGCAGCAGCAGCGGGTCGGCACCGATGCTGGTTTCCGTGCCCGACTCGAACTCGGCCTGCATCAGCTCGGGGCGGCTGAGCGAGCGCACCACGCGCGGCGTGATCGACAGCAGGATCTCGGTGCGCTGCGTGTCGTCCTTCTGGCTGCCGAACAGGCGGCCCAGCACGGGCATCTCGCCCAGCAGCGGCACCTTGTTGGCGGTGCTGCGCTCCTCGTCGCTGATCAGGCCGGCCAGGATCTGCGTCTCGCCATCGCGCAAGCGCAGCACGGTGTTGGCGCCGCGCGTGCCGATCTGGTAGGACAGGCTGCCCGACTTGCTCAGCACCTCGCGCACCAGGCTGGAGACCTCCAGGTTGACCTTGATGGCGACCTCGTCGTCGAGGTAGATGTTGGGCTCGACGTCGAGCTTGAGGCCCACATCGACGTAGTTCACCGACTCGGACACGAAGCCCGTGGACGTCGACGTGGTGGTGATGACGGGCACGCGGTCGCCGATCAGCACCTTGGCCTTTTCCTTGTTGCGCACGCGGATGCGCGGGTTGGCCAGGATGTTGCCGTCCGAGTCTTCCTTGCGGGCGTTGATGAGCGTGCTGCCCAGCGTGGCCTGGATGGTCGAGCCGCCGAGGTTGTTGAGGTCGGCCAGCGTGACCGAGCCGCTGCTGCCCTTGAGCGGCGCCAGGCCGAGCTGGCTGGGCCACTGCACGCCCAGCTCCAGCAGGCGCGAGCGCTTGACCTCCATCACCTCGACTTCGAGCATGACCTCGGGGTCGCGCAGGTCCTGCAGGGCGACGATGCGCTCGGCCATGCGGATCACCTCGGGCGTGTCGCGCAGCATGATGATGCCCAGGCGCTCGTCGATGACCATGTCCTTGGTCTTGAGCAGGGTCTTGATCGAGTTGGACACCGACTTCACGTCGGCATTGGCCAGGTAGAAGGAGCGCACCGTCAGCGCCTGGTAGTCCTTGAGCTTGGCCGGCGTGTTCGGGTAGATGAGGATGGCGTTGTCGCCCAGCACCTTCTGCTCCAGCTGGTTGGTGACCAGCAGCAGGCGGATGGCGTCCTCGATGGAGGTGTTCTTCGCCAGGATGGTGGCCTTCAGGTCGGGGCGGATCTCGCGGTCGAAAAAGAAGTTCAGCCCCGAGACCTTGGAGATGACATCGAAGACGGCCTTGAGCGGTGCGTCGCGGAACTCCAGCGTGATGGGCTTCTGGAAGACGGCGGCCAGGCGCTGGCCGGGCCTGGGCTGCCTGGCCAGCTCGTCTTGCAGGCGGGCCTTGAGCGTCAGCGCCAGCTTGTGCTGGGGGTTCTCGCCGAGCACGGTGCGCAGCTTGTCCTGGGCCTGCTGCAGCTCGGTGGCGCCGCCCTTCTTGAGCAGGGCATCGACCTCGGCCAGCAGGACGCGCTGGCGGCGCTCCAGCACGATGGCGGCCTGGCCCTGGCGCGCCATGGCGTGTTCGGGGTCGATGAGCAGCAGCACGCGGAAGGCTTCTTCGGCCTCGCTCAGCCGGCCCTCGGCCAGCGCGGCCTGGCCACGCTGGTGCAGCTGCTGGATGGCGGTGGCGCGGCGCGTCGCCAGGGTGATGCGGTACTGCGGGCGGCGCGGCTCCTGCTTGACCGCCTCTTCTAGCTTGGCCAGGCCGGGCAGGACCTGGCCCTGGTCCAGCAAGGCCTGCCCTTCCTGGTAGGCGCTGGGCTCCAGCAAGGCACAGCCGCCCAGGCCCAAGGCCCAGCCCAGCAGGAGCGCACCTGCGCAGCGCTGCACGCCCCGAAGTTGCCTGGCCACCATGTTCAAGTCCTCATCCGTCGTGTCATGTCGTCGTGTCATGTCCTGCCCTCTGCGCTCACGGCGCCCCGTCCAGGCGGTGGGTCTGCAATTGCCCGGACGGCAGGTGGCGCACGGTCAGCGACACCTCGTCGATCTGCTCCACACGGTGCTGCGCACCCAGCAACTCGCCCACGCGCACCACCAGGTTCTGATCCTGCAGCTGCACGAAGGCGGCGGTGGCACCGTTGTCCACATAGCGGCCGATCAGCTTCAGGCTCAGGCGCGGCACGGGCTCCTCGGCGGGGGCCGAGGCCAGCACCGCAGGCGGCTGCGGCCGGGCCTGCGGGGCGGCCATCGCCACGGCCTGGCCGCGGAACAGGGCGTCGTCGCCGGAGAAGGCCTCGCGTGGCTGGATGGCCAGGACGGTGCCGGCGGCCGTTTGGACGGCCGTTTGGACGGTCGTGTGGAAGGCCGTGGTGGCGGCAGAAGTGCCGGCCGCAGCGGGCACGGCAGGGGCCGAGGCCGCGCCGGACGCCATCACCGATGTGGGTGTGGATGACGAGGCCGTCGGGCCCCGCTGCGTGCGCTGGCTGGGCACCACGCCGCCATCGTCGGGTGGCGGCGCGAAGTAGGCGGCGGCCAGGGTCGCACCCAGGCCCAGCACCAGCCAGCGCTGGCGGGCCCGGCGCTGCGCCGCGGGGGACGTGGCCGTGGTCGTGACGAGGCCGCTCATGGCCGCACCTCCGGCAGGCGGGTGTAGAGCACCCACTCGACGCGGGCCTCGATCTGGTCGACGCTGACCTGCTCGCGGCGCAGCTGCACGCTCTCCACGCCCAGGCTGGGCTGGGCCTTCAGCGCGGCGCCCAGGAAGCGGCGCACCTGGGTGCTGCTGCCGCGCACCGGCAGCGACATGCGGTAGCGCGCGAAGCCGGCGTTGGCGTCAGGCTGGAACTGGTAGTCGCCCTTGAGCATGGCCACGCCGTGCTGGTCGGCCAGGGTCAGCAGGGTCTGCACCGCCGAGGGGATGTCGCGGTGCGAGGGCAGGCCGGTGAGGAAGGCCTGCAGACGTGCGCGGTCCTGCTCACGTCCCGGCTCGGACAGCGCGATGGGTTCGGCGCGGCGCGGGGCCTGGCCCGACGGCACCTGGGCGGCGAGCTCCTGGCGCAGGGCCTCGCGCTGCCACACGCTCATGCCCGCGGCCAGCGCGCCGAGCACCGTCCCGGCCAGCACGGCCACCGCCGCCCAGCCCTGGCGGCGCCACAGGCCACGCAGCGCCTGGGCCAGTTGCCAGCGCCAGCGCGCCCCCATGGCCAGCACCGATGCGCTCACTGAGGCCATGCCGCCTCCAGGGTGAACAGGTAGGGGCGCCCGGCCTCGTCCTCGCGGCGCTCGTGCTGCTTGAGGTGAGCGTCCACGAACGGGGCGCGGTCGGCCACGAAGGCCACGTAGCGGGCCATGTCGACGCCGTCTTCGGCCTGGGCGCGCACGACGCTGGCGCCCCGCCCTGCGGCCGTGCTGGCGCGGATGTCCACGCTGAGCACCGCCACCCGCACGTCCTGCGGCGCACGCAGGCCTTCCAGCAGCGCATCGATGGGCAGGTTGAGCCGGCGCACCGCCTCGTTGACCTGCTGCACCTGGGCCAGCTCTTCGCGGCTGAAAGCCGGGGCCGGCACCGCGAGGGCGAGGCTGGCCTGCGCAGGCCGGGGCATGGCCGCCTGCGCTAGGCGGCGATCCTGCCAGAGCGAGCCGTTGTCGACCACCAGCAGCAAGGCCATCAGCCACACGGCCACAGCGGCCAGCCACCAGCCCGGCGCGGGCCGGGCCGCGCGCCTCACCGCATTGAGCGCGTGGCCTTCGGGACGCGGGCCCTGCTGCAAGCAGGCCAGCAGGGGCGAGGGCACGCAGCCATCGGCGGCCGATGCCGATGCCAGGAGCGGCGGCGAGGACAGCGGCAACACCGCAAATGCATCGTCCTGCAAAGGCGTGCTGGCGGCCTCGCTGCGCAAGTCCAGCACCGGCAGGCGGGATGCCGCCACGCCGGCCGAGGTGGCCGCCAGGGTGCCGACACCCCCCTCCGCAGGCCTCGCCCACCAGCGCAACTGGCGGCGACGCCATTGCCCGCGCAAGACCGTGGCCGGCTGGGCGTGGCGCTGGGCCTGGCTGCGGCCAAGCTGGCGCCCACCGTCGCTGAGCAGAGCCATGCCATCGACCAGCACCCCCAGCACGGCGGGCTGCCCCGCGCGGCGGTCGGGCCCCGGCGGCTGGCGCCAGGGCCGTGCGATCTCCCAGGCCTGCACCGACAACGGCAGCACCGACACCAGCTCCGCCCCCAGTTCGCGGGCCAGTCCGCGGCAGGCGTCCAGCAGGGCTTGCGGGTAGGCCACCACGCAGCGGTCCTGTCCCGCGGGCCCCTCCCCCACGCGCAGCACGTCGCCGGGCTGGGGCTCGTGGCCGGCCTGCACCAGCTGGGCCTGGGCCAGGGAGGGCAGCAGGTCCTCGCGCATCACCAATGGGGTCCACGCCAGCGTGGCCACCTGCAAGTGCACGTCGGCCACCGTGACGCGCAGGCGCAGGCGCCCCCCACCGACGCCGGCCTCGGCCGCCAGCGCGGCCCAGTGCCCGACCAGCCGGCCCACGGCCTGCACGAGGGCGGCATGGCGGTCGGTGGCGGCATCGGCCGGTGCCAGGTCGGGGGACGCGGCCAGCGCCTCGCTGCCGCAGGCCTGCGGCAGGCACTGCCCCGCCCGCCAGGCGCCCCATTGCAGGTCCTCGGGGCCGAGCCAGAGCTGCACATCGGTGTGCTGGCCCGCGCTGCGGCGTGGCGTCTTGCGCACGTCCATCACCCCACCACCCGCAGCAGCTCATCGAGCGTGGTCTCGCCGCGCGCCACCATGCCGGTCACCAGGGTGCGGATGGTCTGCATGCCCATGGCCGCGGCGTGCTGCCTGAGCTGGGACACCGGCGCCTTGGTGGCGATCATTTCCTTGAGCGGGTCGTCCAGGGTCAGCACCTCGGCCACGGCCTTGCGACCCTTGTAGCCCACGCCACGGCAGTGCGCGCAGCCCCGCCCGGCGCGCCACTGCCAGCCAGCCACGCCGGCCGCGCTCAGGCCGGCTTGCTGCAGCTGGGCCAGGTCGGGTGCCACGTCCACCGCGCAGTGGCTGCAGTTCACGCGGACCAGGCGCTGCGAGACGATGCCATTGAGCGCCGCCGAGAGGCTGTAGGGGTCCACGCCCATGTGCATGAAGCGGCCCAGCACGTCGAACACGCTGTTGGCGTGCACGGTGGTGAAGACGAGGTGGCCGGTGAGGGCTGCCTGCACGGCGATCTGCGCGGTGTCGTCGTCGCGGATCTCGCCGACCATGATCTTGTCCGGGTCGTGGCGCAGGATGGAGCGCAGCCCGCGCGCGAACGTCAGGCCCTTTTTCTCGTTGACGGGGATCTGCAGCACGCGCGGCAGGCGGTACTCGACCGGGTCTTCGATGGTGACGATCTTGTCGCGGCCGTCGTGGATTTCGGTGATGGCCGCGTACAGCGTCGTCGTCTTGCCCGAGCCCGTCGGACCGGTCACCAGCAGCATGCCGTGCGGCCGCGCGGCCAGGTGGCGGATGTCGGCCATGCCCTTGGCATCGAGCCCCAGGTGATCGAGGTTGAGCTGGCGCGCCTGCTCGGTCAGCGACTGGCGGTCCAGCAGGCGCAGCACCGCGTCCTCGCCGAAGATGTTGGGCATGATCGAGACGCGGAAGTCGATCTCGCGGCCGTTGACGCGCACCTTGAAGCGGCCGTCCTGCGGCACGCGGCGCTCGGCGATGTCGAGGTCGGCCATCACCTTGATGCGCGAGATGACCTGCTCGGCCAGCTCCTGGCCCTGCACCTGGGTGATGGGCACCAGCACGCCGTCGATGCGGCACAGCACGTGCAGGCTGCCGGCGTCGCACTCCAGGTGGACGTCGCTGGCCTGCAGCTTGAGGGCGTCGTAGAGCGTGGAGTTGACCAGCTTGACCACCTGGCTGCTGTCTTCCTGGATGGACGACAGGGTGATGCTGGCGGCGATCTCTTCGTCGTCGCTGGCGGCCAGGCCGGTCTCCACGCCGTCCATGGCGCGCAGGGCCTGCTCCTGGCGGGCCAGGTAGGCGGCGAAGTCGTCTGCATGCACCAGGCCCAGCTGCGGCTGCAGGCCCAGGCGTTCGCAGCGGTGCCGCGCCCAGGTCTCCACGGCCTCGTTGAAGGGGTCCTGGCAGGCCAGCCACAGCTGGCCATCGGCCTGCGCGCGCAGCACGCACACGCCTTTCTGTGCGGCCTCGGCAAAGCCCCAGGCGCGGTAGTCGGGGTCGCAGTCCAGCAGCGCGGGCATGTCCAGCACGGCCTCGCCCAGGTGCCCGGCCAGGCTGTGCAGGAAGCCTTCGGGCGGCAGGCCGGAAGCGCGCTCCAGCAGGCGCATGAAGGGCAGCGACTCGCGCGCCAGCGCGGCATGGGCTTCGTGCAACCAGCGGGCCTCGAAGGGGTGGGCCAGGGTGTCAGGGAAGTTCATTGCAGCGACCCCGCCAGATCGAAGATGGGCATGTACATCAGCACCACCACCGTGCCCACGATCAGGCCGATCACGGCCATCAGCACGGGCTCCAGCAGGCGCGAGGCCCAGTCCACCCAGCGGCCGAAGTCCTCGTCATGGAAGCGCGCGGTGCGCTCCAGCATCTCGGCCATCTGGCCGGAACGCTCGCCCACGCGGATGAACGAGTCCGCCACCGCGCCGGACAGGCCGTGCTCGCGCAACGCCTGCGACAGCGGCTGGCCGTGGTCGATGGCCAGGCGCGCGGCGCGCAAGGCCTGCTGCTGCGCCGGGCTGAGCAGGCCGGTGACCATGCCCAGCGCCCGCGGCAAGGCGATGCCCGAGGCCAGCAGCAGGCTGACGGCACGGAAGAAGCGCGCCAGGCGGAAATCGTCGGCGCGGCGCGCCAGCACCGGCACCTTCAGCACCTGGTTGACCAGCCAGCCGCGACCGGCCGGCCGCGACAGCGCCCAGCCCAGGCCCGCCAGGGCCGCGAAGGCGCCCGCCACCGCGGCCTGCCAGTGCGCGTGGATGAGCTTGCCGAAGGCCAGCAGCATCAAGGACAGGCCCGGCAGGTCGCGCCCGGAGGACTCGTAGACGGCGCTGAAGCGCGGCACCACATAGCCCAGCAGGAACAGCGTGACGAAGCCGCCCACCACCAGCAGCATCACCGGGTAGATGGCCGCCGACACCAGCTTCTTGCTGATGCCGTCGAACTGCAGCTGGTAGGCGATGTAGCGCGCCAGCGCGTGCGGCAGGTCGCCGGTGCGCTCGGAGGCGCGCACGGTGGCCACGTAGACGTCGGGGAAGTCCTGCGGGTGGTCTTCCAGCACATCCGAGAGGTTGCGACCTTCGCGCAAGGCCTGCAGCACCGCGGCCAGGCGGTCGCGCACGGCACCCGGGCCCTCCTTGGCGTGCAGGGTGGCGATGGCTTCGGTCAGGTTCAGGCCGGCTTCCAGCAGGGCCAGCAGCTCCTGGCTGAACAGCAGCAGCGGGAAGGCCCCGGCGCGCGCGGCGCGGGCCTGGCGCTCGGCCACCTGTGCGGCTTGCAGCGCGAGCACCTGCCAGCCCCGACCGGCGGCGTGCAGGATGGCATCGGCTTCGCTGGCGGCGGCCAGCTCGACCCACTCCGCGGCCTTGCCGGGCTGGCGCACCTGCAGGCGGAAGCGGCGGGCGGCGGTGGCCGCAGGAGATGCCGCAGACAGCGCAGCAGACGGGGCCGACACCGGGGAAGCGGGTACCTGGGCGGCCGGGCGGAATTCAGCGGTAGGAGACATCGGCGGCGTCTCCCTCCCCACCGGCCTGGCCGTCCTTGCCCAGAGACATCAGGTCATAGTCCTGCCCGGCCGTGGCCGAAGGCTGGCGGTAGACGTAGGCGCGGCCCCAGGGGTCCTGCGGCAAGCCTTTTTGCAGATAAGGCCCTGCCCACTTGGCCTCGTTGGCCGGGGCGGCCGTCAGCGCGGCCAGGCCCTGCTCGGTCGTCGGGTAGTGGCCGACATCGAGGCGGTAGGTGTCCAGCGCGCGCGACAGGCCCTCGATCTGGGCGCGGGCCGTGCTGCGCTCGGTCTTGCCGATCTGCGAGAAATAGCGCGGCCCCACATAGCCGGCCAGCAGGCCGATGATGACCATCACCACCAGCAGCTCCAGCAGGGTGAAGCCCGTCTGCCGCGCCCGGGGCATGGCGATGCGGCCCATGCGCTGACCCACCGTGATCACGCCTGGCGCAGGGAGCGGCGGCGGCGAGCCCCCACCCCGACCAGACCGATCAGCGCGCCGGCCGCGGCCAGGCCCGCGCCGGCAGGCTCGGGCACCACGGTGGCCTGCTGCGCCAGTTGCGAGCCGCTGACCGTCACCAGGGAGCGGAAAGCGCCGCCCAGCGCACCGACGCCATCGTTGCTGAGGGTGTAGGCGAAGGTGCGGCTGAAGGCCTGTTGCAGCGCCGCGGTGTCGCCACCCGGGTCGGTGCCGACCGTGTGGTTGGCCACGTTCTGCACCTCGAAGTCGGACCAGGAGGCCGCGCCGGGCGCGCTGCCCGACGTCACGTCCAGCGCCACATCGGCATACACCGACATCGTGGCAAAGGGCAGGTAGCTGCTCGTGCTGGCGCCGGCCGGCAAGGCGGCCTGCTCGCCACCCGGGGCTTGCAGGGCCCAGGCCAGGCGGCCACTGAGCACCAGCTGGGTCATGGGGCTGAGCTCGAAGCCGACCATCAGCGATGCGGTGGCCGCACCCTGGCCGCCATCGTGGGGGGCGCTGTACGAGGCCGACACGCTGCTGGCGCTCAGGCCAGCCTGGGCCGAGGCCGACGCGCCGGCCAGCACCGGGAAGGGCGTGATGCTGTCATTGAGGGCGACGTCCGGGTGCACGGTGGCGTGCTGTGGCGTCCAGATGCCCTGGGCGGCATCCACCCACATCACCTGCATGCCCGAGCTGGCGCTGGTGAACACGTCGCCGCTGAGCGCCGTCCAGGTGATGCTGGGCTCGATGCCGTCGTGGGGGTCGAGGTCCACCAGCGTGAAGGTGAGCTCGTCCACCGAGGCAGACACATTGGCGGCCTGGGCCGATGCCAGGGCCAGGCTGCAAGCCGCAGCGAGCAACACCGATTTCAAGCTGGGGTGATCCATCTCAGACTTCCTGCGCCTGTTGCGCGCTCCAGGCCATGCGGACTTGCATGGGCAAGCTCGGCAAATTCTGGCAGCGGCACATGACAGGAATGTCACAGCCTCTTTCAATTCCGGACGGCCCACCTGAATGGGTGGCGACGGGTGGTGCCGAGGGCTTCAGCTGCCGCGCCCGGCGCGCAGCGCGTCAAGGAACTCGTCCGAATCGAAGCCGTCCTTCATGTGGTGGCCGCGGACCACCAGGTAGGGCGTGCCCGTGCCGCCATGGCGCAGGAACTCCTGCTCGCAGCGGGGCGTGGTGCTCATGTTGCACTCGGTGTAGGCAAAGCCCTGCTGGTCCAGCCAGTGCCTGGCCTGCGCGCAGTAGGTGCAGGTGGTGGTGGTGTACATGAGGACCTCCTCGGCCCCCACCGTGGCCGCCAGGGCCGCGATGTCCGCAGGCGCAGACGGGCGCGACGGCGCCGAGCGCCACTGCCACACCAGCACGGCCAGCAGCAGCAAGGCCACCCAGCCCCAGCGCACCGACCCCATGTCCCTGCCCCGGCCTCAGTGCTGGATGCAGGACTCTTCGAAGTCCAGCTGGTCGGCGTCGGCGCGGGCCGAGAGCAGCGCGACCACGTCGTCGTAGTCCGCCTCGGGAGGCACGTCCACCGCGGTGAAGGTCGCGTCCTTCATGTTCTCCCAGCCGCAGCCCAGCACCACCAGCGCGGCACGGACTTCGTCGACCACCGCCGCATCGAAGAACACCACGCGCACGGTGGAGTGGCCGGCCTGCTCGACCACGCCGGTGCCGTAGAGGATGCCGTCTTCCTCTTCGACGCTGACCGTGTCGCCCAGGGCCAGGCCCGGCACGTAGAAGGGGATGTTGTCGATGCGGAAGTCGCCGCTGTCCAGGGGCGTGGCCCAGAGCCCTTCGGAGGCCACGGGCGGGTAGCCGTCCTCGACATCGAGATCGAAGATCACCTTGCGGGCGTTGGCGGGTGCGGCCATGGCGGGATCCTTCACTACTTGTTGCTCTTGTCGAGGTTGCAGACCCGACAGAGTACCTGACCGTTCTCGGGCGTGCCCGAGCCGCCCTTGGATTTCGGGTCGACGTGGTCGACGTGGGCCTCGTTGTCCGGCGGGCGTTGGCCGCGCTCGTGCTTCTGTCCGTTGTTGACGTCACGGCCGCAGTGCTCGCACTTCATCTGGCCGTTGTTCTTGTCGGCGTTGTCGCGCTTGACCTGGTCCTTGCCGGCCTTGGTGAAGTCCTGGCCCTTGCGCGAGCCGGGCGGCGGCGCATAGCGCTTCTTCTTCGGTGCGGGCGTGAAATCCTTCTTCGGCGGGGCGCCACCGCCCCAGCCCTTGCCTTTGCCCTTGCCCCACTTGAAGGGGTTGAGGCACTTCAGCGCACAGTCCTGGGCGGACTTGCCCGGGTCCAGGCACTCGCCCTTGACCACGTCCTTGGCCATGGACTTGAGGGTGCACTTGGCCACGCAACTCGCATAGGCGCGGGCGGCGGCCCAGGCCGCAGCGGCCACGGGGGCGAGCTCGCCGGTGGGGTCGGCGCCGTTGACCGGGTCGCCGAACACATAGGCATAGCGGTTGATTCCGCCTGCCAGGCCCAGCGGGTCGGCGCTGAGGTAGCGGCCAGTCTCGGGGTCGTAGTAGCGGCGGTAGTTGTAGTGGAGGCCGGATTCGGGATCTTCGATCTGGCCCGGCAGGCGCAAGGCCGTCGCGATCAGCGGCTGCTCGGGCGTGGCCACGAGGGTGTTGGTCTGGGCGCGCCCGAAGGCGTCGTACTGGGCCAGCCAGACCACGCGGCCGGCCTTGTCGGTGGCCTGCAGGGGGCGGCCCATGTCGTCGTCGTGGAAGTAGGCGACGGTGGGCTGGCCGTTGGTGTCGAGGGTGCGCACGAACAGCACGTCGGTGCCGAAGTCGCTGTCCGGGCTCAGACCGTACTGGGTCTGGATGACCGGGGCGGCCGTGGCGGTGACGCTGCCATCGGCCTGCAGGGTGATGGGCTGCACGGCCTCGGCGATCAGGCCCTCGTCGGCGTAGAGGTAGACGGTGCGCAGCGCCTGGGCCAGCGGGTTGCCGGCGCGGTCGCGGTACTGCTCGCGCCAGATGCGGCGGTCCAGCGGGTCGTAGCCGTAGCGGGCCAGCAGCTGGCCGCTGCCGTCGGCGATGGCCACCAGGCGGCGCTGGGCATCGTGACTGAAGCGGCGCACCAGGCCGTCCGGGCCCGATTGCTGCGTGAGGTTGCCGGCCTCGTCGTAGCTGTAGCTGACCGCCGCGCTGCCCGAGCCGCGCTGCAGCAGGCGGTTGTTGGCGTCGTACACCCAGGCGCCAGCGGCACGGCTGTGCGCGATGCGGTTGCCCACGGCATCGAGGGTGAAGCTCTCGGTGTCGGTGCCGAACAGGCCGCCGCGGTCGGTGACGACGCTGCTCAGGCGCATCTCGTCGTCGTAGTCGTAGCTCGTGGTGCGGCTGCTGGCGGCGGTGCCCACGACGTCGGTGCGCGCCGCGCTGCGCAACTCCAGGTTCTTGCCGAAGGTCTGGGCCAGCGACAGCACCGTCTGCTGGTTCGGCGCGCGCACGCTCAGGGCTTCCAGGTTCAGCAGGCCGTCGTGCTGCAGCACCCGCGTGCTGCCGCCGGGCAGGGTGACCGCCGCGGGCACGACCCAGTGGTAGCCGCCGACGCTGAGGGTGCCTTCACCGGGGATGCTGACCTGCTGCAGCTCGCCGTGGGCGCTGTAGGCGTGGTCGATGGCCGTGCCGTCCGGCCAGGTGATGCGCGTCTTCTTGCCGGCCGGGCTGTACTGGTAGCCGTGCGACAGGGTGAAGCTGCCCCCCGCAGGGTCGGGCACGGTGAGCGTGGCGGCGACCTTGCGGTTGTCTTCGTCGTAGGTGGCGGTGCCGCTGCTGGTCTGCTGGCCTGCGGGGCGGGTGGCATCGGTGTCGGTCCAGCCGATCAGGTTGTCGGCGGCATCCCAGCTGAAGCGGGTGGTGCGCACCCACTGGCCACCAGCGCGGTAGGCGCGCACCTCGGTGGGCCGGTGGGCGTCGTCGTGGTCGGTGACGATGACATCGCCCAGCGGGTCGGTGCGGCGCACCAGGTTGCCGGCGGCATCGTGCTCGTAGCGAGTGACCTGGCCCAGCGGCAGGGTTTCCTGGACGATGCGGTCGTTGCGGTCGTAGGCGAAGCGGCTGACCTGGCCCTTGGCATCGGTGACCTCGATCAGGTTGCCGCGGGCGTCGTGTCTGGCGCGGGTCTTGTTGCCCAGCGCGTCGGTGGTTTCGACGAGCTGGTCGAGCGCGTCGTAGGTGTAGCGGCGGGTCTTGCCGCGCGCATCGGTCTCGGCAACGACGCGGCCGCGCTTGTCGTAGGTCGTCGTCTGGGTGAGCTCTTCGGGGCCGGCCTGGCGGGTGTGGGCCAGGGTCTCGCTGGTGATGCGTTCGCGCTCGTCGAGGCGGTTGCGCTCGGTGTAGGTCGGGTAGCGGACCTCGGTGGGGTCGACCAGCGCGCCGAGCATGCCGCTGGCCGTGCCATCGGCGACGGTGTAGGCGTACTGGGTCTGGTTGCCCAGGGCGTCGATGTCCCGGACCAGGCGCAGGAAGTTGTCGTACTCGGAGCGGGTGGTGCGGCCGTCGGCGTCGGTCTCCGACACCGGCAGGCCCTGGCCGTTGTAGGCGACCTTGTGGATGCCGCCCAGCGCCGACGTGGCCTGGGTCAGGCGGCCCACGCCGTCGTAGGCGAGCTGGGTGCGCTGGCCGCGCTCATCGACCTCGCCGACCAGCTGGCCGACCTGGTCGAAGCTGAAGGTGCGGGTGCGGCCCAGCGGGTCGGTGATGCCGACCAGGTTGCCTGCCTCGTCCACGCTGTAGCGCGTGACCTTGCCGCGCGGGTCGGTGTACTGGACGAGGTTGCCCGCGCGGTCGTAGACGTAGCGGCGCACCGCGCCTTCGGGGTCGGTGGTCTGGCTGATCTGGCCGAGCTCGTCCCAGGCCACCTGCCAGACGGCGTCGGCGGTGACGCTGCCATCGGCCTCGGTGCGGCCGACGCGCGTGATGCGCTCGGGAAAACCGCGGGCATTGAGCTGGTAGGTGGTGACGCGCTCTTCCGGCCGGCCGGCGGCCTCGACCTTGCGCACCAGGTTGCCGACGGCGTCGCGCTCGAAGCGGGTCAGGTAGCCCAGCGGGTCGGTGGCCTCGGTCTGCTGCAAGTGGAGCGCGGCGTAAGCCATCTGCTCGACGGCGCCATCGGGGTGCTCGATGCGCACGACCTGCTCGAACTCGTTGCGCACCGTGCGCGTGCGCAGGCCCCGCGCATTCGTCTGCACCTCCGCCCTCGCCCCCGTGTCGTACGCCACCTCCAGGTCCGTGCGCCCGTTGACCAGTTGCCTCACCACCTTGCCCGCTCGGTTGTGCGTCAGGTCCTCCACTCGCCGCCCCGCCTCCGTCTGCGGGCCCGTCACCTTGCTGATGAACTGCTTGTTGGCGTCGTCGTACTCGAACACATAGTCCGTCACCGACCCGTCCGCCGCCGTGTGCTTCGACACCGCATCGCCCGTGTACGCCAGCGCCTCGCTGCGACCCGCCGCGTCCGTGATCTGCGTGAGCCGGTTGCTGACGTTGTAGCCGTAGCGCGTCACGTTGCCGCGCACATCCGTCACCTGCACCAGCCGGTTGGCGCTGTCGTAGCCGTACTTCACGCTGCGCGCCGCCAGATCCCCCGCCAGCCCCGCCACCGGGTGGTCCCTCACCTCCGTGAGCAGCTGCCCCGTGTAGTGCAGCGTCAGCAGCACCCGCCCGCGTCCGTCCACCACGCCCAGCAGCCGGCCGCTGTCATCGCGCGCCAGCCAGGTCGTGTTGTTGTTGCGGTCGCCATAGGCCACCACCTGGCCTTGCGTGTTGTAGTCGATCCAGTCGCCGCTCTTGTCGATCCAGCGGAAGCCCTTGTCGTTGCCCTGCGGGCTCAGGCTGATGCGCCCTGCCCCCAGGCTGGCGTACAGCGCGTCGGCCGCCTGGGGCGCCATCTGCCGCACCGCGCGCTTTTCCAGCACCGCGCGGTTGCTGAACGCGTAGCGGCCGTTGTCGCCCAGGTAGAGCTCGTTGACGCGGCGGATCGCCTCCACATCGGTCGCCGGCGGCATCGACACCGCCGCGCCCGCGCACAGGCTGGCGTAGTCCACGCTCACGCGCTGCAGCGGCGGGTAGCCGGCCTGCTCGGCACCCACCTCGCCCATCACCCGGTTGAACGGCGTCAGCCGCGCCGGCACCACCGCGTCGGCTTGCGGCAGCCCGCCGATCAGCGCCGTGCCGTAGCTGGGCTGCCAGTCTTCGTCCACCCAGACCCAGCAGCCCCCGCCACTGCCGCCCGCACCGCCCGCGCTGAGCAGGGCCGTGCCAGGGCTCGCCGAGGTGGTCGTGCTGGTGGTGGCCGTGGTGGCCGAGCCCGCCACCGTCGAGCCCGTCGTGTCCGCCGCCTGGCTGCCCGTCAGGTTCTTCCAGCTCTGGCTCAGGCTCTCCCACTGCGGGTTGAACCGCCACTCCTGCCCGTCCCACTGCCGGCCCCACTTCACCTGCCCCGCTTCGCTCGACAACACCAGGTCGTCTCGCACCACCACCGCGTAACCGTTCGGCGTCGTCACGCTCAGACCGTTCACGCTGCGTTGCGCATGGGCAGAGGGTGTCCAGCACAAGGCCAGGCTCAAGCCCAGCGGCATGCCCAGGGAGATGGGCAGCGAACGGGCCGTCGACACGAACGCCCGGATCTCGCTCAGGACGGAGAGGAGCATGCGCTTCATCCGGTCAACGCACGCTGGCGCTCCAGCGGAAGAACAGGTTGTTGTTGAAGGAACTCGGCGCCAGGAAGACCTTGGCACGGAAGACCACCGCGGTGCCGCTGCGGCCGGCCTCGCCCTTTTGCAGCGCCCCGAATTCCAGCCTGGGCTGGATGATCTGGATGGGCACGTTGGCGCCGGTCAGCGTGGCCGTCAGGCCATTGAGGGCCGTGCCGGAGTTGCCCGCCATGGCGGTGAAGGTGTACTCCCAGGTCGTGGCATCGACCTTGGTGGTGCTCAGCAGCGCGGCCGAGCAGATGCCGATGCGCGGGTCGTTGCTGGCGGTGGCCGGGGCCAGCGTGCTGTCCTGGTTGGTCACGCTCACCGGGGCGGCGGCCAGGCCGATGAACTGCGGGTCCAGCGAGACCAGCGCACCGACGCGCAACTCATGGCTGGCGCTGCCGCTCTTGAGGCAGTCGGGGCGCCCCGTCACGGTCACGGTCACCGGGGTGGACCAGTTCTGCGGCGTGAAGACGATGGCCGCCGGGCTGACCGAGCCCTCGCGCGCATCGGACACCGACACCGGCACGGTGACCGGCGCCGTCGGGGCGCTGTTGAGCACCACCTGCGCGGACGCCGAGCCCCCGTCTTCCGTGGTGCTCAGGCCGCTGGCCGGCGACACGCTCACGCCGCCCGACTGCACGGCCGGGGCGATCACCACCGCCCCCGGGGCCCAGGCACGGCCCACGCCGCGCGCGTCGTAGATCACGCCATAGACGTGGTGGGTGCCCACAGGCAAGGCGCTGACGTCCCAGGTGTAGCTGCCGGACTGCGTGCCCGCGGGCTGGCGCAGGCCATCGACGATGAGGGTGCCGTTGAAATCGGTCGGGCTGCTTGCGTGGTACAGCGCGATGGTCGGCTCGATGTTCGGGTTGGTGCCCTCCCAGTTCAGCGTGACCAGGCGTTGCTCGCCCTGCACCGTCGGCTGGATGGGCGTGGCCGGCGAGGTCACCTGGATGGACGGGGCCTGGTAGGGGCCGGTGCTGACGTAGAGCACCGCCGGCTGCGACCAGGCGCTGGCCGCGCCCAGGCTGTCCACTGCGCGCACACGCCACCAGTGGGTGGTCTTGTCGGCCAGCGGCAAGGCCACGGTCCAGCCGTTGCTGGCCGAGCTGCCGGCGATGACGCGCTGGCTCAGGGCCGCGTCACGGTAGACCTCGAAATCGTAGGCCACGGCCTCGCCTTCGGGGTCTTGCACCGCGTTGGCCACCAGGGTGGGCTGCAGGGTGGACGACCACGCGCCGCTGCCCGGGTTCTGCACGGTGGGCGCGGGCGGCGCGTCGTTGACGCGGTTGACCAGGAAGTCGCCGCCGACCCAGGCCGACTCGGCCCGCCCGTCCTGCGCCTTGACGCGCCAGAAGTAGCGCTGGTTCTCGACCAGGCCACCCACAGGCCAGCCGGTGCTGCCGGCGCTGGCCTGGATGAGCTGGCCCGAGGTCTGCTTGGCCGGGGAGTCGAAGGTGTTGACTGTGTCGATCTCGAAGACCAGGGTGAGCAGGTCGGCCTCGGCGTCGCTGGCGTTCTGCACGCTGAGCTGGACCGACGAGGCCGTGACCTGGCCGCCCGGACTGGGCTGCAGCACGGCCGGCGCGGTCGGCGCTGTGTTGCCGGTGTTGACCACGAAGCTGCGCGCCATCGACAGGGTGCGCGCGCCCAGGGCATCGACCGCGGTCACGCGCCAGAGGTAGGTCGCGTGGTTGTTCAGTGCCTGCGTGAGCGTCCAGCTGGTCTGGCCACCCGGGGCTGCGGCGAGGCCGATGACACCGGTGACGCGCTGGCTCAGGGCGGTGTCGCTGTAGACGTCGACATCGTAGGTCAGCGCATCGCCATCCTTGTCGGTGGCATGGGCCCAGCTCAGCACGGGCGAGGCCTCGGCCACTTCGGCGGCGGGTGCCGGGCTGCTGAGGTTGAAGCTGTCGGGCGGGTCGTTGAAGAGGTTGACGAAGAAGCGGGCGTTCGTCCAGGGGCTGTAGACCTGGCCGCCGTCGAAGGCGCGGGCGCGCCACCAGTGGCCGGTGTTGTCCTGCAAGGCGGTGCCCGGCGTCCAGGCCGTGGGCGCGACCACGTCGCCGCCGCCATTGCCCGCCACCACGCCAGCCTTGGGCACCAGGGCGCTGTCGACCAGCTGGGTCATGGCCGCATCGCGGTAGAGCTCGAACTGGATGGCCTGCGTCGGGTCCTGGGCCGCGCCCGAGGCCAGCACGGACAGCGTGGGCTTGAGCGTGCTCACCTGGCCACCGGAGGCCGGCGCGTTGACCTGGGGCGTGCCCGGTCCGGGCGGCGGGTCCTTCGGGTCGACGGTGATGGTGGCGGCACGCGCGCTGCTCAGGCTGCCATCGCTGACGGTGTAGTTGACCAGGTAGCTGCCCGCCGTGCCCTTGGGCGGTGTCCAGTCGAACACGGCACGCGCCACGGTGGGCGAGCTCGGGTCCGGTGCCTGCATGGTCAGGGAGGCCCCGGCCGGCAGCGGCTGGGCGCTGAGGGTCACGGGCTTGGCGTCGGGGCTGCTGGCCTCGACCAGGAAGGACACCTGCTGCTCTTCCTTGGTGCGGCGGTCGGCCACGAACTGCAGCACCGGCGCGCGCGGCGCACTGCTGGGCGCATCGAAGGCCGCTTCGTACACGCCGGTGGTGTTCACATCGAACAGGTTGAACCAGTGCTCCCACTGCTTGGTCTGTGCATTGCGGGTCCTGGACAGCCAGACGTTGTCGGGCAGCAACTGCTTGGCGTCGGAACGCTGGATGCGGCCCACGACCTTCTGGCCCTGGAACGGATCGGGCAGGCGCACATAGACAAAGCCCGCGGTGGCCGGGATGTTGAGCGTGTAGGCGCCCACGCTGCCACCGGACACCGCCGCCAGTTGCGCGACGGCGCTGCGGTCGGTGACCTCGGTGTCGGTGCTGTCGGATTCATACACGCGGATGACATCGCCGTCCTGCGCCAGGAAGTCGCGCACGGCGTCGCGGCCGGGCAGGTCGACGCGCACATCGCGGATCAGGAAGTGCGCGTTGGTGGCCTGCAGGATGGAGGTCATGGCGCCGCCCAGTTCGTCGGCGTGGGTGAAGCGCGCGGTGAACTCGGTGAACTTGCCCGCCAGCGTGGACTCCATGTTCCAGCGGCCCATCTTCGCCGTGTTGGCCGCGATGTCGCCAAAGCCGATCAGCAAGGTGTTCTGCACGGGGGCGTCATCGACGTAGCTGCCGGTGAGCGTGAAGTTGACCAGCAGGCCCTGGTTGTTCTCGACGATCTTGGGCTGGGCCGAATCGATCTTCAGGTTCTTCGCTGTGGCAAAGCCGTTGTTCCTGACGCGCACGCCCAGCGTGAAAGGCTCGACGGGTTCGACCTCGGCCGTCAGCGGGTCGTCGCCCCAGACGTTTTGCTGCAGGAAGTAGTCCAGCGTGAGCAGCGGCAGGGGCTTGACGGTGATGACATCGGGCGAGACGTCCAGGGTCTGGTCCTCGCCGGCGAATCGGTACTTCAGCGACGCACCCACCAGGTACTTCTTGCCCAGCGGGTTGCTGCCGGCCGAACCGGGCGCGGGGATGAGCAGCCAGTTGACGATGGCCGTGGTGCGCGCCGCCACCGTGCCCGCGCCGGTGATGTCGGCGATCGCCTGCTTGTTGGAGACGCGCAGGAAGAACTTGGCGCTCAGGTCGTTGGGGTTGTCGCTGATCGCGACCGGGTTGCCCGCTTCGTCCGTCACCTTCACCACGATGGCGACGTTCTCGATGACGCCAGACTCGGTGGTGTTGTTGATCTTCATCTCGGCGTCGAAGGCCTGGCGCTCAAGGGTCAGCTCCTGCTTGATCTCGATCTTGACCTTGGCGCAGACGGTCTCCTGCGCATGGGCTGCGGGCAGCGCGGCGAAGCAGACCAGCACCGCGGTGGCCAGCCAGGCAGACACGCGCGCACGCCAGCCGGGGCGCGCGGCGCAGCGGTCGGGGTTGGGAGCTTGCGTGTTCATGTCATGCACCATCGTTCGTTGGTTATGTCACAGCACTGTGACGTGATCGTGTGGGGCAACCCGGGCGGCACCGCCTGAAAGGCCCTTGCTTGCTTCATCTCTCCAGCACGTCGTGCACCTGGCCTTTGACCTCGATGGCCAGGCGCTGCACCTGCCAGGGCCCGCCGCGGTGCACCAGGGCCGCATCCACCCGCGCCCAGGCCCCATCGCAGCGCACCCAGTGCGCCATCTCCAGCTCACCCTGGCTGTCGCTGTCTGACAGGTTCATGCCCCAAGGCACCACATACAGGCCGCCGAGCCGCGCGCACAGTGCCTGCACACGGGGGGACTGCCGCAGCGCCACCTCGATGGCCCGCGGCCCCTCGCCCCACAGGCCGTAGAGCTGCGGGATGGCCAGCAGGCCGAGCGCCAGGGCCAGCACGCCCCAGGGCTTGGCTCCCAGCCTGGGCCTGCGCATCACTTCTTGCCCGAGTACACCGTGAAGCCCACGCCGCCCGAAGCCAGCTTGGCGTCCAGGCCCCAGGTCTTGCCCTGGAGCTGCGCCTTCTGGTCCACCTTGGCGTAGCGCTGCGCACGGAACTCGGGGTCGTTGTTGTTGAAGAGGTCGAAGTTGTAGCCGGCCTTGCCGTCGAACAACTTGGCGTCGATGGGGCCGGCCTGGAACTTGCCCAGCTCACCGAAGGCACGGATGCCGATGCCGCCGCGGCCGCAATCCTCGGGCAGCGAGTAGGGCAGGCCGCCCAGCGGGTCGTACTTCAGGGTGGCGCTCACGCCCCAGCCAATCTTGAAGTCGATGAAGCCGCGGTCGGTCTTGCGGTCCTTGCCGAAGCTGAACTGGAAGCCCGGGCCCAGGGCCGCGCCGAAGGACACCGCCCACAGGCCCTGCGGGTCGACCAGGTTGACCGGATCGCCGCCCACGTAGGCATAGGTGTTGACGCCGCCCAGCAGGCCGATGGGGTCGGCTTGCAGGTAGCGCCCCAGGCTCGGGTCGTACTCGCGGTTGAGGTTCTGGTGCAGGCCGGTCTCGGGGTCTTCGAGCTGGCCGGGCAGGCGCAGCGCGCTCGACAAGGTCACGCGGTCGGCCGCAGGCGTGGTCAGCACGGTGGCGCGGCCGAAGGCATCGTAGGTGGCGGCCCAGACCACCGCGCCATTGCTGGCGATGGCCTGCACCGGCTTGCGCTGCTGGTCGTGCTGGAACACGGCCACCAGGGGCTGGCCATCGGAGGCGATGGCCTTGGTGAACAGCACGCCGGTGGTGAAGGGCGCGTCGGGCATCAGGCCGTGCTGCGCGACCAGCACCGGCGCCGCGCTGGCCGTCACGCTGTCGTCGGCCTGCAGGGTGATGGGCTGCACCGCTTCGGCCAGCAGGCCTTCGTCGGCATGGGCGTGGTAGCTGCGCTGCGGGCTGGCCAGGGCGTTGCCCGCGGCATCGCGGTACTGCTCGCGCCAGACACGGCGGTTGAGCGGGTCGTGCCCGTAGCGGGCGATCAGGCGGTTGCTGCCGTCGCGCACCGCCACCAGGCGGTTGGCGGTGTCGTAGCTGAACTGCGTGACCTTGCCACCGGCCTCGGTCTTCTTGATCAGGTTGCCCGCGTCGTCGTGGACGTAGGTGGTGGCGTCGCTGCCCGTGCCGCGCTGCAGCAGGCGGTGGTTGGCGTCGTGGCTCCAGGCCCCGCTGACCGCGCTGTGGGCCACGCGGTTGGCCACGGCGTCGAGGCTGAAGGTCTCGCTGCGGGTGCCGAACAGGCCACCGGTGTCGGTGTCGACCTGGGCCAGGCGCAGTTCGTCGTCGTAGCTGTAGGCGGTGCTGAGCGAGGCGCTGGCCGTGCCGATGACGTCGGTGCGCACCACGCTCTTGAGCTCCTGGCCCAGGCCATAGCCCAGCCCCAGGTCGAGCACGGTCTGCTGGTTGGGCGCGCGCACCTTCAGCGATTCGAGGTTGTGCAGGCCGTCCCAGCGGCGCTCCTGGGTGGTGCCGCCCGGCAGGGTGAGCTTGCTCGGCTGGGTGCCGGCGAACTCGTTGACCGTGATCGTGCCCTCGCCCGGGATGCTGACCTGCTGCAACTCGCCGTGGGCGCTGTAGGCGTGGTCGATGGCGGTGCCGTCGGGCCAGGTGATGCGCGTCTTCTTGCCGGCCGGGCTGTAGGCATAGGCATGGGACATCGCGTGCGTGCCCCCCGCCGGGTTGGGGATGCGCAGGGTCTCGCCGGTCTTGCGGCCGAGTTCGTCGTAGCTCAGCGTGGCCGAGGTGAGCTGCTGCCCCACCGGGCGGGTGAGGTCTTCGTCCTGCCAGGCCACGAGGCGGTCTTCCTCGTCCCAGCTGAAGCTGACGTTGCGCACGCGGGTGCTGCTGCCACGGTGGTACTGGCGCGCCGTGATGCGGCCGGCCGCATCGCGCACATGGACCGTGCGGTTGCCCAGCGGATCGACCTGGGCCACGAAGCGACCGGCGGCGTCGTGTTCGTAGGTGGTCGTCTGGCCGAGCGGGCGGACCTCCTTGACCAGGCGGTCCATCGCGTCGAATTCGAAGCGGGTCACACGGCCCAGGGCGTCGGTCAGGCGGATCAGGTTGCCGCGGGCATCGTGGTCGGCACGGGTCTTGTGGCCCAGGCGGTCGGTCACTTCGACGAGCTGACCGAAGGCGTTGTAAGTGCGGCTCAGCTGCTTGCCGTAGGCATCGGTTTCGGTCTTGACCAGGCCGCGGGCATCGACGCTGCGGGCGCTGGTCAGCGTGACCGTGCCGGCTTGCGTCGTGTTGAGCGCGGACTCCAGCGTGAGGCGGCCCCGCTCGTTGAAGCGCTGGCGCAGGGTCAGGCCCGGCGCGCGGATTTCGGTGGGGTCGAGCAAGGAGCCCAGCACGCCGCTGGCGCTGCCGTCGGCCACGTTGTAGTCGAAGTCGGTGCTGTTGCCCGCGCCGTCGGTCTCGCGCACCAGGCGCAGGAAGTTGTCGTAGGTCGAGGTGCGGCTGCGGCCGTCCTCGTCGGTGACGGACACCGGCAGGCCCTGGCCGTTGTAGGCGATCCTGTAGATGCCGCCCAGGACGTCGGTGATGCTGGTGCGGCGGTTGAGGCCGTCGTAGGCCGCCTGGACCGTCACGCCCTTGGCATCGGTGATGCCGGTGAGGTTGCCGGCCGGGTCGTGAGCGTAGCGGCGCACGCGGCCCAGCGGGTCGGTGACCTTCGTGATGAGGCCCTCGGCATCGTACTCGGCCTGGGTGGTCTGGCCCAGCGGGTTGGTGTAGCGCAGCAGCTGGCCGATGCGGTTGTGGCTCAGCAGGTGCACCTGGCCCAGGGGGTCGGTGGCGCGCTGGAGGTGGCCTTGCTCGTCGTAGTCGAACTGCCAGACGGCGTCCGGGGTGACGAAACCGGTGACTTCGGTGCGGCCCTGCGTGGTCGTGCGGATCACCTGGCCCAGGCTGTTGCGCTGGACGAGGATGACGCGCTCATCGGCGGTGCCTGCGGCCTCGGTGCGCTTGAGCAGGTTGCCCACGGCATCGAACTCGTTGCGCACCTTGATGCCGCCTTCGTCGATGGCTTCGGTGACCTGCAGGTGGAGCGGCGAGTGAGTGAACTGCTGGGTCGCGCCATCGGGGTGCTCGATGCGCACGACCTGCTCGAACTCGTTGCGCACCGTGCGCGTGCGCAGGCCCCGCGCATTCGTCTGCACCTCCGCCCTCGCCCCCGTGTCGTACGCCACCTCCAGGTCCG
>JADFIG010000006.1:0-65018 GCA_022566735.1 Pseudomonadota bacterium | reverse complement strand
CCGTCCCACTGCCGGCCCCACTTCACCTGCCCCGCTTCGCTCGACAACACCAGGTCGTCTCGCACCACCACCGCGTAACCGTTCGGCGTCGTCACGCTCAGACCGTTCACGCTGCGTTGCGCATGGGTTTGGGCTTGGGCAGAAACCTGTGCCTGAACCTGCGCCGGCGCCAAGGTGCTCCAGCCCAGTCCGGCCAGCGCCAAGGCACCCAGCCCGCGCTGCAGCAGCGCGGTGCACGCCGTGGTCATGTGCGTTTTCATGCGGAACGCCCTCAATCGCACTGGGTGCCGCCCTTGGGCACGTACACGCACTTCTTGCCCTTCATCTTGATGGGGGTGCTGGTGCCGCCGCCGCCCCAGCCGCCGCCACCCCAGCCACCGCCGCCGCCGCCACCACCGCCGCCCGAGCCGGTGCCCGTGCAGGTGGTGCCGCTGACAGTGAACCAGGAGGTCTGGGCGCCGCAAGGCGAGATGCTGCCGTTGGCACAGACGTAGCTGCAGGTCACGGCATAGGTGTTGCTGTAGTTGTAGCAACCGCCACCGCTGGCCGTGCCGCTGGTCGCGGCCACATCGAGCGGCTGCAGGGCCACGACGCGGTAGGGGATGGTCACGCGCTGCTTGGCGTCCAGCGCGGCCGGCACATCGACCAGGAACTCGTAGCGGAAGAAGCCATCGCTGCGCGGCAGTTGCTGCTGCACGTTGTCGGCGCGGACGAGGCCGTGGTTGGTCAGGGTCAGCTCACCGTAGTAGACGTCGCCCGCGTTCATCTTGGGCAGGTTGACGCTGGTGGGCTGCATGACGACCACGGCGGCCGGCACATCGGTCTCGAAGGTCGCGTTCAGCGTGATCTCGTAGCGGTCCTGGATGGTGATCTCGCGCACGCTCCATTCCACCGTGACCAGGTTGTAGTCGAGGAAGACGGACTGGTTGAAGGTCACGCCCGGCTTGACGATGACGCGGCCGCCGACTTCCTGGTGGTTGGCCGCCGAGGCGCGGAATTTGTAGCGGCCGGCCGGCATGTTCTGGAACAGGGCCTCGCCGAGCGCATCGGTGTTGAGCTCCTGGGTGATGGTCGGCACGTCCTCGTTCTGCAGGGTCACGCGGGCACCGGCCAGGCCGGGGATGAGCTTGCCTTGCTTGTCCACGGTGGCGGTGTAGATGTCGGCCGCCTTGAACAGCACATGGCCCTGGCCGCTTTGCGTCAGGCTCACGTAGACGTTGAGCGACTGCGTGGGCACGTTGTCGCCGGCCACGGTCAGGCGGTACTCGTAGACACCCTCGGGCGTGCCCGCCGGCGGCGAGAAGGACAGGTCGATGCTGCGGCGCTCGCCGACGGCCAGGCTGCCATTGGCACGGCTGGCGATGGCGACCCAGGCCGGCGCGGGCGAGCCGTCCGTGCCGGTCAGCGCAAAGCGCAGGTTGAGCGCGTCCTGCAGGCCGTTGTTGCGCACCTCGACGGATTCGATCTGGCTGCTGCCCTGGGCCAGGCCGGTTTCGACGAAGCTCGGCGTGGACGTCAGGTTGGGCTTGGCGATCGAGAGGGTGTAGTTCACCGCCACCCGGCCGATCGGGTTGAGCGGCTGCTCGTCGGAGACCACGTCCAGGATCAGCGAGCCCGAAGGCTGGGCCTCGTTGTTGGCACTGAACACCACGGGCACGTTCAGGGTCTGGCGCTCGGCCAGGCTCACCGGCACGGGCAGTTGCACGCTGACGCCGGCAGGCAGCTGGCCGGTGGGCTGGCTGGCCGCGTTCAGCACCAGGCGCAGGTTGGTGGCCGCCGTGCCCGGACCGGCCTTGGCCGTGAACGGGATGGTGAAGGCGTAGTTGCGCGGGATGTCCAGCTTGTAAGGCGCCGGGCCCACGGTCACGCGGTTGATGGTGAAGGCCTTCTGCTCGGGCCGGTCGGTGATGTCGGGGTGCACCGCCGAGACCTTGAACAGGCCGGCATCGGTCACCGTCGGCTTGAAGGTGTGGAAGAACTGGCCCGTGCCATCGGTCAGCACGCTGAAGGTGCGCTCGAAGCCCTGCTGGTTGAGCACCAGCTTCAGGCGGGTGTTGGGCAGCGGGCCGCGCGAGGCACGGTCCAGCGCACGGCCGGTGATGAGCACGTCCTGGTCGCCGAAGGAGTTGGCCGGGCTCACGTCGGTGACATCGCCCAGGTAGGCGGTGTCCAGCAGCGAGACCAGCTTCTCCGAACCCTGGCCCGGGATGATGACCTGGTCGTCCTGGCCGGAGTGGTAGCGCAGCTTGTCCACCTCCAGGCGCACGCGGATGTTGTTCGGGCTGGCGCCGGGCACGTTCAGGGTGAATGCGTCCGAGGTGTAGCTCTGGCCGGCCGGGATGCGCGCCACGGTCAGGCCATTCGTCAGCGTGACCACCTGGGCGCCCAGGGCCTGCTTGTACGACTGGGTGGACAGCACGTTGCCATCGGCGTCGAGGATCTTGAAGCGCAGCTCCGACGACTCGCTGTTGCCGTTGTTGGTGGCGGTCAGCAGCTCGACATCGACCTCGCTGGTGTTCTCGATGGTCAGGCGCAGCTGGCCGGTGCCGCCGCGGGTGAAGGCGTCGGTGGCCATGCCCACGACCAGGGCGCCGTCGGTCACGGACAGGGTCTCGTCGCGGGCCAGCTTGACGAGCTCGCCCTCGTGGGCCGCGATCTCCACGCCGATCTGCGAGGGCGCCGAGCCGGGCAGCTCCGCATAACCACCCACGATCACGGGGACGATGCGCGTCTCGTTGGCCGCCAGCGTGAAGGCGTCGGAGCGGTGCTCCTTGAACTGGGTCACGGCCTTGTCGGTGGGCAGCTTGACGACCACGCGCACACCCGCCAGCGGGCTGGCCGACAGGTTCACCACCTGCACGCCGAGCTTGTTCATCACGCCGCGCTTGATGGGCAAGCCCGACGCGATCTGGGTGCTGACGGCCGGCAGCAGCACGCTGCGCGGCATCTCCACGCCGGCCGCATCGACCGAGGCCACGGTGTAGCGGCGCTCGCCGCTGGTGTAGCCGCTGTCGGTCAGGGTGCGGCTGCTGGTGACGGCCGGGGTCAGCTTGACCTTGGCCGCGTCCGGGCCGACGTAGACGAGGTAGCCGGCCAGGTTGCCGTTGGGCGCATCCCAGCTGACCACGGGCAGTTCCTTGCCGATCTGCTGGACCTTGAGGTTGGCCACCGGCAGCAGGCTGGCGTTCAGGTAGGCCGAGTTCGACAAGGCCGATTCGTTGCCGGCGGCATCCACCGCGGTCACGACGTAGGCGCCCTGGGTCGGCGACGGCGCGGTGTCGAGGGCGGCGGTCTGCACGATGCCGGACTTCAGCGGTGTCAGGCCCGCGATGCTGGTGATGCTGGTGCCCGCAGCGCGGTAGAGGCGGTAGCCCGCGACCGTGCTGGCCTGCGGCGCCTGCCAGGTGGCGACGATACCCTGGCCGGTGAGCTGCAGCGCGAGGTTCTGCGGCGCGCCCGGCGCGGTGGCGCTGGCCAGCACGTCGAGGGTGACGCTCTGGCTGGAGACCGACTCCTGGCCATTGGACGAGCGCACGGTGGCCACGGCATAGCGGTAGCTGCCGTCGCGCGGGGTCGTGTCGATCAGGCTGTCGCCGGCCGTGCGCACCAGGGCGCGCAATTCGGTGTCGTCCGGGCCCTGGCGGTAGACCTGGTAGGCGCTGGCCTCGGCCACGGCCTGCCAGCTCAGGGCGACCTTGCCGCCCGGCTGGGCCACGGCCTTGAAGCCCAGGGGCACGTTCAGCGGCGGCAGGCTGCCCTGGTAGACCTGGAAGCGGTTGAGCGCCGTGACCTTGGTGGAGAGGTTGTCGAGGTCATCGACCGCCTGCGAAGCGAAGCTCAGGTTCTCCGAGCCGCCCAGGCCGGCGTCCGACGGCAGCGTGAAGCTGGCGCGCCAGGTCAGCGCATCCACCTGGGTCAGGCTGGTGATGGCCACCGAGGTGCGCACCGGGCCCGACAGCAGGTAGCTCAGCGCGGGCTGGGCGCCGGCACGCAGGGCCTTGCTGTAGGTGAAGGTGGCTTGCAGGGTCTGCGCCGTGTCGTTCTTGATCGGGGCGGTCGGCGACAGCGCGATGGCGGTCACCGCCGGGCCGTCGGTGTCGATCTTCAGGGTGGCGCCCGCGTCGATTTCGGTGCCGCGGTTGCCCACCACGTCGCGCGCCGAGAACAGCGCGTTGGCCAGGCCCGAAGCGGTGCTGGCGTCCACCAGGAAACTGCCGGCGTAGGTGAAGTCACCGGTCTTGACGAGGTCCACGGGCAGGGGCGAGCCGCCCTGCGGGACGATGGACAGGTAGGGTGCGGACTGCAGCACCTCGCTGACGGTCACGACCACGTTGACGCGGCCCTGGCCGATGCGGCCCGTAGCGGCGTCCACCTTGCCCAGCGGCGTGTAGGCGATCGCGGTGGCGCGCGGTGCGGCCGCATCCGACAAGGCCTGGACCTGGTTGCTCGGGTCGGACGTGGCCCCTGCGGCATTGACCGACACGACGCGGTAGTACCAGGTGCCTTGCTGTGCGGGCAGGTCCTCGTAGGCCAGCGTGGCCGCGCTCAGGTTGCCGCCCACGCGCACGCCTTCGCTGATCGCCGCGAAAGGCTGGGCCGCACGGTAGAGCTGGTAGCCGGTGACGTTGGCGTCCGTGGACTTCAACCAGGACAGGCGCACCTTGCCCAGGGCCTGCGAGCTGGCCGTCAGCGCGCCCGGGGCGCTCGGCACGGTCTGGTCGAGGGTCACGGTCAGGACCGCCGACAGCGCGCTGGTGGCCCAGGCGTCGGTGGCGCTGGCCTGCAGCTGGTTGACGCCGGACAACAGCGTGATGAGCTGCGAGAAGCGCCCGTCGCTGCCCGCCGTGGCCTGCGGGCCCACCGGCGCGCCGTTGATGGTCACCTGCACCGTGCTGCCGGGCTGGGCCGTGCCGCTGACGGTGGCCTCGGCCACGCGGGTCACCGTGCCGGCTGCCGGGCTGCTCAGCCTGGGCGCGTCCGGGGCCACGTGGGCCACGGTCACGCTGTAGCTGCTGGTGCTGGTGTTGTTGAGCGAGTCGGTCGCGCGCACCGCCAGGATGTGCGCGCCATTGGGCACGGCGCCCAGGGCCAGGGTGGCGCTGTAGCTGCCACTGCCGGAGGCCGTGGCCACCACGGCGCCATCGAGCAACCACTCCACGCGCGACACGCCACTGCGGTCGCTCGCCTTCAGGCTCAGGGCCACATCGCGGCCAAAGCTCGCGCCGTTGGCCAGGGCCAGCCCGCCCGCCGCCACCTCGGTCAGCACCGGGCCCTCGACGTCCGGCGCCACAGGCGCGCGGCTGACCAGGGTCGGGCGGCTCAGCGTGGTGGTGCGGCCGGCGATGTCGGTGGCGACCACGCGCCAGGTGTGGCTGCCGTCGGTCGTGGTGTCGGTGTTCCAGGCATAGGTGTAGGGCGCTGCCGTGCGCGTGCTCACCAGCTTGTCGTCGAGGTAGAACTCGACCTTGGCCACGCCGGAGGCGTCGCTCACGGCGGCCTCCACCGTGATGGACGCGCTCACCACGCTGCCTTCGGCCGGGTTGCTCAGCACCACCACCGGCGCCTGGGTGTCCACCAGCACACCGTTGGCCAGCGTGGCCGTGGTGACCGTGCCGGTCGCGTTGCGGTACTGGACGGAAATCGGCTTGCGGCCATCGCCCTCGGAGACAGTGAAGTTCACCGAGGTGCGGCCATTGCTCAAGGTCTGGAAAGGCACGCCGACGAAACCGGTGCCTTCGACGAGGCGGTACTCGCTGGCGTTGATGCACGACAGCTCCAGCGCCACCGTGCGGTCCTCGACGTAGCTGACTGGCTGGGCCATGCGCACCGACGGCGCCAGCAGCGGCGCGCTCGACAGGAAGCCGCCATAGCTGACCCCGCCCGACACCACGTCGCCCAGGCCCGCCGGGTTGCCTGCCGCATCCTTCGGGCCCGAAGCGTGGCCCCACCAGTTGCCCGTGGCCGTGATCAGCGAGGCCGGCGTCTTGTTGAGGATGGCCTGCGTGGTGTTGCCCGAGAACTGCGTGCTCGTGATGCCCAGGCCGCTGATGCCATCGGCCTCCAGGCCCACGCCGTTGCGCAGGAAGCTCGCGCCGCTGATGGCCGGCTTGGCGCCGTCGACCAGGCGCAGTCCCAGCACGCTGTCGCTGACCTGGAAATACTGCAGCTGCGGGCTGTTGGCGCGCAGGAACAGGGCCGGCTCGCCGCGCTCGCCCGCGTGCTTGATGAGGATGTCGCTGAAGGACACGCCACCGAAGCCGGTGACGGATTTCTCCACGCGCACGCCCAGCCAGTCGCCGGCCGCGGGCGTGCGGGCTTGCGCGAAGCTGGGGCCCAGCACGCCATCGTCGTTCTGGCTGGTCAGGATGACGCCGCTTTGCGTCACCAGGCGGTCGCGCACCACCAGTTGGGCGCCCGCCCCGAACTTGACGACCACGCCCTCGTCCAGGGTGAGGTCGGCCGCATGGGCAGCCCCACCCACACCGACGGCCGCCGCCGCGCCGAGCAGCCCCAGCGCCACCGCGCCCGCCATCGCGCGCACCGGCGCCCACGCGGCAGCCCACACCGGGGCCGAGCCGCGGCGCTCAGCCAGTGGGGTGCGGTGCAGGATGGAAGGGGCGCGCGTGGTCATGGTCAGAGCTGCGGTGTGCGTGTGCCGTGGGTGCCGCGTCCGGTCAACCGCGGAAGCCCGCGGCCAGCAGCGCGCGGTAAGGCACGTCGTAGGCCTTGCCGCTGGCGGTCAGCACGCGGGTGCGGGTTTCGCCATGCAGGGACACGGTCACCTCGACCTTGTCCACCGCCTCGTTCTGGGCGAAGCGCGACAGGTCCAGATCACCCGCCACCACCACGGTGTAGGTCGTCGTGGCCTGCAGGGTGCTCGGGCCCGAAGGCAGCACCACCGAGACGGCCGCCGTGCCCGCGGCCGCCGTGCCCGCGATGGCCGGGGTGATGGCCTCGGTGGGCTTGCCGTAAGCCGGCACCACGCGCAGCAGCACGGTGTTGCCCACCGGCACGTTGCGGGTCTGGAAGGTCACTTCCACCGCCGTGGTGGTGTCGGCCGGCAGGGTGACGTCGGCATTGCCCGTGGGGTTCTCCGGCACGGCCTGGCCGGCCACCGAAGCGATGCGCAGCGAAGGCGCGTCGGCCAGGAACACCGGGCCCGGCACGTCCTTGTTGTAGGCCGGGTCGGCGGTGCCATTGAAGGTGATGGCTTCGGCTTCCAGGCGGATGCGGCCCGGGGCGCCGCCGCGCGAGCTGCCGGAGCCGGTGATGCCGCAGTACTGGCGGCGGGTGTTGTTGTAGTTCATGCAGCCACCGGCCGCGTAGAGCTTGCCGTTGCCGGCAATGGACGTGGCCATCAGGCGCACCGCGCCGCCCGAGCCCCCCGCGCCGTAGCCGCCCGCGCCCGTGCCCGCCAGGCCGCCCGCGTCACCGCCGGTGGCGTCGATGGTGCCGGTCACGGACATGGTGCCCGAGGCCGCGATCAGGATGGCGCCGCCGCCGCCGCCGCCGCCCGAGCCCGGGTAGGTCGTGCCGCCACGGCCACCGCCGCCGCCCGATCCGCCCACCAGGGGCTGCAGCAGGGCCGAGCCATAGGACTTGGCCGAGGGAACGAGGTTGGTGCGGTAGTTGCCATCGCAGTAGCTGCTGGCGTAGTAGCCCCAGGTGCTGTCGGCATAGGCGCCGCCGGAAGCCTCGTACTTGAAGTAGCTGGTGCCGTCGTTGACGCAGCCGTTGCCGCCTTCGATGCCACCACGGCCGCCGCCCGGGCCCAGGCCGCCGCCACCGCGGACGATGTCCACGCGCTGCGCCGCATCGTCACGGCCACCGCGGCCACCGTCGAAGCCGCCAGGGCCGCCGGCACCGGGGATGCCGTCATCGCCCAGGGCGCCATCGCCATAGGTGCCGGTGGCCTTGGCATCGGCGCCGCGGATGTCGATGGTGCCGGCGATCGTCACGTTGCCGCTGGCCAGCAGGTAGATCGGGGTGTTGGTGGTGTTCTTCTTGAACGTCACCGTCACGCCGGCGGGGATGTTGATGCTGGTGTAGTTCAGCACGCCGCTGGCGGGCAGCACGATCTCGGTGTTGACCGTGGGGTTCAGGGCGCCATCGGCACCCGTGCTGCCACTGTCGAATGCGGCCTGGGCCGAGGCAGCGGCCAGCAGGGACAGGGCAAAAACAGCCGAGGCGCCAAGCCTCGGAGCCAGCTTCAGCTTGGGAGATGAAGTGTTCATGGACA
This sequence comes from Pseudomonadota bacterium, assembly GCA_022566735.1. GTDB lineage: Bacteria > Pseudomonadota > Gammaproteobacteria > Burkholderiales > Burkholderiaceae_C > Aquabacterium. The sequence continues at coordinate 56,779 of JADFIG010000006.1, read as the reverse complement.
GGCTCCTCGTGAGAAGGTGAAAGGAAGGGGTGAAGACGGAATTCATGGCAATCAGGTGCATCAAGGTCACTGCGGCGCGATCACCTTCAGGGTGTTGGCCGGACTCGGCGTCGCGGTGGTCTGGCCACCCGGCACCAGCAGGATCAGGGCGCGCTCGCCCAAAGGCGCGGCAGAGGTGGCGGTGACGGACACCGTCAGCAACTCGCCCAGGGCGTCGGTGGTCCAGGTCATGGCGGGCGCTGCGCTCAGGCCATCGGCAGGGGCGAAGGTCACGCCGGTCACGCCGGCCAGGTCCTTGCCGCGCAGGCTGAGGGTCACGCCCTTGCCCTGCTCGATCAGGATCGGGCTGATGGACGTCAGCGTGGGCAGCTTGCCGATGCCGATCGTTCGGCTGGTGCCCGCGTCGGCAAACACGATCGGGCCGTTGGCGGTCACCAGGCGCAGTTCACGCTGCACCAGCGGGGCGTCGGGCGCCACCGAGATCGACACGCTCAGGCTGCCGGCATCGGCCGACACGGCGGGCGTGCCCAGCAGCACACCGGTGTCGGGGCGGATGCTCACGCTGGTCACGGCATCCAGACCCCGGCCCTGCACCACCAGGTTGTCCGAGCTGCCCTGCAGGAAGCCACGCGGGCTGATCGACTGGGCCACCGGGCCACGGCTGACACCAACCGGCAGGCCGAAGGCGGCACGCGGCAGCGGATCGGCCGGCGGCTGGGCCGCCCCCACCTGCACCCCGACCACGCGGCTCATCAGCGTGCCGTCCACCGGGTCGCGGCGGACACTGGCCGAGCCCACCACCACACCGACCATCGGCGCCGTGATGGCTTCGTAGGTGTTGCCCAGCTGGGCGGCCACGCGCACCATGTTGCCTGCCGTCAGCGTGGTCGCCGACTCACCCGCAGGCGAGCTCGCCACCAGCGCACGCGGGCCGGACGTCGCGCCGGACGCCGCCGACATCGTGAAGCCCAGGGTCGTGCCATCGGCGCTCACCTCGAAGGGGCCGGACACCGTCATGCCATCGGCCGGCACCACGCGCACCGCCGAGGTGTTCGTCAGGTTGCGGCCACGCACCGTCATGCGCACGGCCGACTGGCCGCTGACCACGATGGCCGGCGACACCGACATCAGCTCGGGGATCGGGGCCGACACCAGGAAAGCGCCATCCTCCGCACGCGAGAAGGTCACCGGCAGGCCCGTGGCGTTCTTCAGCACCAGGCGGCGCAGGCCCAGCGGCGCCGTGGCATCGACGCGCACCGTGAAGCTCAGCTGCTTGCCATCGGCCGAGGGCGTCGGGCCGGACAGCACGGTCAGGCCGTCGGCGGGCACGAAGTTCAGCGCGGTCACCGAGCTCAGGCCCGACCCCGCCACCTGCACGACCACGTCGGTGCCGATCACGCCGGTGCGCGGCGTCACGCTGCTCACGCCGGTGCCGCTCATCACGCCCACCAGGCCGGCGCCGAACTGGCGCACCTGCGGATCGGGCGTGCGGCTGGCCTGGCCGACGACCACGCCCACCACCGGGGCGGTCACCGGGGTCACGGCCGGACGCGCCGTCTGGCCCACGGTCAGGGTGTTGCCTGCCAGGGCTTGTTCGGTGGTCGCACCGGCCGGCGTCAGCACCTGCACCACGCGGCTGCCCAGCACGGCCGCAGCGGCGATGTCCACGCGCGCCGTCAGGGTCGTGCCATCGGCGCTGACCACCGGCTGCGCGTCCACCGCCAGGCCCTCGGCCGGCAGGATCTGCACGCGGCCTTGCTGCAGGTTGCGGCCGCGCACCACCAGGTTGATGGCGCCGCCGCGCACCGCGGTGGCCGGCTCGATGGAGTCGACCACCGGCAGGCCCGCCACGATCTGCACCACAGCCCGCGAGGCGTCGGCGAAGGTCAGCAGCTTGCCCGCCGCATCCTTGACGATGACCCGGCGCACGCCCACCGGCGCAGCGGCCGCGGTGTCGACCTCGACTTGCAGGCTGCTGCCATCGGCGGCCACCGACACGGGGCCCAGGCTCAGGCCGCTGGCCGGCTCGATCGCCACCGTCGCACCGCTGGCGATGCCACGGCCGGCCACGGTGAGCACCTGCTTGATGCCCACCGGCCAGGCCTGAGGCTGGGCCGACGTCAGCACCGCGCCGACCGACACCCCCACCAGGCTGTTGCCGAGCTGCACGCTGCGCGTGACCTGACCAGGCGCCACCGCCACCACCACGCCCACGGGTTGGGCATAGCTGGTGTTGGCCCCGCGGAAATCCGCCGTCAGGAACACGGGCACCGACACGCGGGCCAGGGTGGCCGAGTCCGCCACCAGGCTCAGGGTGGCCGCGGTCGTTCCTGGCGTCACGGTGAACTTGGCCGAAGTCTGGCCCGCCGGGATCGTCACCGAAGCCGGCGACACCGAGGCCTTGCTCGTGTCGGACACCGACAGGGCGATGGTGTTGTCGCGGTAATCGGCCTTGGACAGGCGCAGCGTCAGGTCACGCGGGCGGCCATCGGGCGGCAGCGCGATCGGCGTGGGCTCGACCGTCACGGTCGGCGGCGTCGGGGCCTGCACCGACAGCGAGGCCAGGCCGGAGCTCAGGTACTGGCCAGGCGTGGCGTCGGGCGTGCGCACCTGGATCTGCAACGTGCCCGTGGCGGTCTGGTTGGGCAGGCTGGCGCGCAACTCGGCCGCGCTGACCCAGGTGGTCGGCAGGGCCGCGCCATTGGCCAGCACCTCGGAGGCGGAGGTGAAATTGCGCCCCTGCACCGTCAGCGTGCTCAGGCCCGCACCGGCCAGCACCGAGGTCGGCGACAGCGCGGTGATGGCCGGCAAGGGCGGCGTCACGGTGATGGCATTGGGCAGCAGCAGCTCGCCGGCATCGACCTGCATGCGCAGCGCCGCCTGGCCCAGCGGGGCATCGGCGGCGACCTGAAGTTGCAGGTAGACCTGCGAGGCCGAGCCGCCGCTGAACGGCGTCAGGGCCAGGCCCCCGCGGTCGAAGCTGGGCGCGGTCATGCCCCCCAGGCGCGCACCGTTGACCATCAGCGTCACGGTCTGGCCGCGCTCCACCGAGGCGGGCGACACCGAGGTCAGCGCCGGCGAGGCCCCCACCGACACCCGGCCCGAGCTGACCACATAGGGGATGCCGCGCAGCGACCACTTGACCGAGCCGGTCAGGTCGCCCGCAGGCACGGCGATGCCGTTGAGGTCGCACCCCGAGGCCTTCAGGCCCACCCCCGAGGGCGAGGACTGCAGATCGACCGTCAGGGCCGCGCCCTGGTGCATCTGCCACTCGACGTGGTTGAGCACCGGCGAAGACGCCTCGATGACCATGCCCTTGCCGTGCTGCAAGCGCACGTGCGCCAGGCGGCTGGTCGGCAGCGTGCCCGGCGTGAACAGCCAGGGCCCCCAGTCACCCGCCGCCGGGGCCTGGCCCTGGCGCACCTTGTCGGACTGGAACACGATGGGCTGGGTCGCCGTGCCCACGGCCACGACCGCGCCGGACACCACCTGCAGGCGCGTCGCATTGGCCATGTAGACCACCACACCGGGGTCGATGGTCAGCGTGGCGCCGCCGTTGACGTAGAGGTTGTCAGCCACCAGGTAGGGGCTGCCGGAGAGGGTCCAGCGGGTGTTCGCGTTGATGGCACCGCTGACAGCCGTCTGCGCGGCCGACAGGGACGGCCACAGCGCGGTCACCAGGGCGGCCAGCATGCACAGCAGCGGACGCAGCAGGCGCGACAGAGCCCAGGCCCCCACGGCCAGCCGATCCATGCGACGAGAGGTGCTGCCGGGGTGTTGGGTCGGGTGCTTCGCGCCGAACAACCAACCACCGGACGCGAGGTGCGCACCCAAAGACCTTCTCCCTGTACGAGTTTCGGACACAGTCTAGGGAGAGGTCGTGACAAATGTCACCGAAGGTCAGTGCCGTTCGCCCCACTTCGGTGCGATGCCGCGGCCCCCAGACAGGGGGTGGGTGCAGGGGTCAGTGCGATCGGCGACCAAGGCCTAGCACAAGCCGTGTGACAGCCTTCAAAAGGCCCCTTCTCCCAGGGCTGGAGTGCAATCAGCCCTTGAGATTTCCGAGCAGTTTCTTTAGCATATCGGCTTTGATGAAGCGCTGCATGGCTGACCTCACCAGACTGCTTGCGATGCTGTAGAGCCCCTTCAGCACCTCGACCTGCCCCAGACATGCGTCCAGAAATGGCCGGCCTCTTTCACCCCAGGGACACCCGCCAAGGCCCCCATCATCCCGACACGCGGGCCACAAGCCCGCAGCCTCTTTGGCGGATGGCCGCCGCGGTGGGCCTGATCTGCTGCAGCGTCCTGCTGTCCAGTGCCCCGGCCACCGGCTGGGCCCGCCAGAGCCGCCACCTGGAACGTCCGCTGGACGAGGTGCCGACCGCGACGGATGCGCTGGCTCAAGCCGTCCAGCCGGTGGCGTTGACCGCCCTGCCCCGGCAGGCGCAGGATGTCTACCAGCGCATTCTGGCTGGGGGGCCGTTCCGCTACGAGAAGGACGGCGTGGTGTTCGGCAACCGGGAGCGTCTGCTGCCACGTCGGCCACGCGGCTTTTATCGGGAGTACACCGTGCCCACCCCGGGCGAACGTGACCGCGGCGCGCGGCGCATCGTCTGCGGAGGTAAAGAAGTTCGACAACCTGAAACTTGTTTCTACAGCGGGGATCACTACGCCAGCTTCCGAACCATCGATCCCCAGCGCTGACCTTGCTCTTTGTCCCCCGCTCTTTTTCTCTGACCTCCAACCTTGCCCGACAGGGCGCTGACTCCGGTCAACGCACCCCGGGCCCCAAGCGATCATGCTGTTGCAATCCGTTCGACCCAACATCGTTCAATCCATCCGGGCCTTCCGTCCGGAAGACTTGCAACAAGCCGCCAATGCGGTGGGCCACCACTTCCTGTACACCAACCTGAGCGCCGCTCAGGGCAAGCAGGACGTGCTGGACATCATCGCGCGCGACTTCCTCTTCCCGGACCACTTCGGCAAGAACCTCGACGCCCTGTACGACTGCATCACCGACATGGTCCACAAGTCGGGCCCGCAGCCTGGCTTCGTGGTCGTGCTGGAGCTGATCCCCGGCGGCAACGTGGACCGCGAAACCCGCGAGCAGCTGCTCGATGCCTTCCGCGACGCCGCCGACTACTGGGGCGAGCGCAAGATCCCCTTCCGCGTCTTCTACTCCATCGCCGTCTCGGGCAAGGAGTCGGCCGGCAACTGGGACAAGGCCGAAGTGGCCCAGAACGACCCGAACGTCAAGCCCGCCAAGGTGTCCAAGAACACCCCGGCCCCGATGGTCATGAACCTGCCGCCCATGAGCAGCGTGTTCGACACCTCGGCGCTGCTGGCCGCGGCCTGAGCCGCGCCCCTCCGGCCCGCGTCCCGTCCCCCACGTCTGCCCCGGCAGCCACCACGACAGCCCGCCTGACACGGCCCCACGGCCGAGGTTTCGGCGGGCTGTGCCATTGCTGGGTTGTCGGGCGGGCCGCCACCCCGCCCGGGGCCTCAGGGCAGGTCGCCCTCGGGTGGCGGCGCGCTGCTGGCACGCGGCCCCACGGTGGCGCCCAGGCGGGCCTTGACCGACAGGCTGCGCCCCTGCAGGAGGTGGGCGTAGACGGTGGCGTTGGACAGCACCTTCTTGACGTAGTCACGCGTCTCGTTGAAGGGGATGTTTTCCACCCAGGCCGCAGCGTCCAGACGGCTGCCTTCGCGCCAGCGCCGCGGCCGAGACGGGCCGGCGTTGTAGGCCGCCGCGGCCAGGGCCTGGGCGCCCTGGAAGTCATCGAGCACCAGCTTGAGGTAGCCCGCACCGATGCGCAGGTTGGTCTGGCGGTCGGTGATCTGCTCGGGCTTGAAGTCGATGCCCAGCTTGCGCGCCGTCCAGGCGGCCGTGGCCGGCATCACCTGCATCAGGCCGGCGGCGCCGACGCTGGACTTGGCCGCGACGATGAAGCGCGACTCCTGGCGGATGAGGCCGTACATGTAGGCTGCATCCAGGCCGACCTCGCGCGCGGCGGCCAGCACATCGTCCTTGTAGGGCGTTGGATAGCGCTGCTGCAGGTCGATCTCCTGGCGGGTGCGCTCGCTGGAGTTGATGCAGCGGTCCCAGATCTCGCGGCGGCAGGCCTCCTCGGCCACGGCCAGCAACTCACGGTCGCTCAAGCCCCCCGGCTTGCCCCAGCTGAGGGTGAAGTTCCACTCGCGCACGGCCTCGCTGCGCCAGCCCAGCGCCAGCATGCGCAAGGCACGGTCCACGCCGGGCAGGGCGCGGGCCTGGGCCAGTTCGGCCTCGGTCAGGGGCGCGGGGCGGACGGGTTCGCGCGCCGGGCTGCGGTGCAGGGCCTCGGCGGCCAGCTGGCCGTAGAAGGTCAGCGGGTTGGCCACGCGGCCCAGCAGCTCGTGGGCCTGCTGGCGCAGCGGGTCGTGCGCCTGGGCCGCCGCCGACATGGGCCTGGCGCGTGCCAGCAGGGCCTGCGCCTTCCAGTACTGCCAGGCGCCGTCTTGCTGCTGCTCGGGGGCCATGGCCTCGATGCCGGCTTCGACCAGGCCCCAGCGTGCGGACGTGCCGGCGGTGGCCGAGCGCAGCCCCGCGCGGACCATCCAGGCCAGGGTCTCGGGCGACCAGGCCGCTGCCAGCCGGGAGGCATCGCCGCGCCACTCGCCGGTGCTGGCGGCCACGGCGCGGTCGGCCAGGGCCCGCTCGAAATAGGCCGGCGCCTCGGGTTGCAGGCGCCAGGCCGCGGCACGCCCGACCTGCGACCAGGCCCAGGCGGCCTCTTCGGCGCGCCAGTGCCAGCGCTCGCGTGCACCGGCGTCGTCCAGGGCGCTGGCCGCGGCGGCCGGGTCGATCCCCGCCCAGCGGACCAGGGCCAGCAGGTTCAGCGGGCCTTCCAGCTCCGGCGGCAGGCCCACCGGGATGGGCGCCAGCGTCGGCTTGGGTCGGGCCTTCTTGCCCGCCTTGGCCTCGGCCTTGTGGCGGCTCGCCTTGCCTGGCCTGGCCTTGCCGCGCGGGCTGTCCGGGCCGATGTTGGCGCCGGGAGCATGCACGCCGTTGTCGCCGGAAGGCACCTGCGCGCCCGGCACCGAGGGCATCAGGAAGGCCTGCGGCTGGCTCATCAGGCGGTTGACGGCCTGCACCACCGTGTCACCCAGCAGGCGGGCGCTTTGCTGCACGGCCCTGGGCTTGTCGGCCTCGATGGCCAGGCGCAGCTTGCGCCACACGTCGTTGGCATTCAGCACGCCGCCATCGAGCAGGGCCTTGGCCATGGCATCGCAGCCGTGATCCGCATCCTTCTGGTTCCACCAGGCCTGGCGGGCCTGTTCGCGCCAGTCGCCCGGCCCCTCCATGGGGGTGCGTGTCTGGAAGCGCGCCAGCACGCCCAGGCAGCTGACCTCGCGGTCGTCGTTCATGCGGAAACCCGGCTGGATGCGCAGGAACACCGGCCAGTTCTGGCGCCGGCCCAGCTCCAGCAACCAGTCGTTGCGGGCGCGATCGGCCACGTAGCTGTCGGGCCAGCGCGCCAGGAACTCGTCGACCTCGCTCGGGCCGATCTCGACCAGGCGCAGCTGGAAATACCAATAGTCGACCCAGGGCGCCAGCGGGTGCTGGGCAGCGATCAGCGCATCCCGGTCGGCCAGCAGGCGGGCCTTGTCGCGCACCCGCAAGGCCTCGCGGGCGTCGCTGACGGCACGGTCGTCGGCCAGGCCCGCCAGGCTCTGGGCCTGTGCCGGGAGGCAGGCCAGGGCCGCGGCCGCGATCAGTCCGCCCGTCCAGCGCCTGGCGCGGCGGGACGCATACTTGCACGTGTCTCTCAATGTCTTGACTTTCATTCTCTCGATGTCCCAGCCGCAGCCCCTCGCCCCCATGGACGCCAGCCCCACCTCCGAACGCGCGGCCCTGCGCCTGCGCCTCCTGCAGGCGCGCCGCGCCTGGGCCGACACCCCGGGCTTCGCCGAAGCCCAGTCCCGGGTGCACGAACGCCTGATGGGCGTGCTGGCGCAACTGGAGCCCAGCTGCCTGGGCGTGTACTGGCCGCTTGCGGGTGAACTGGCAGGTGAATTTAACCCAAGGGATGCGGCGATCCAGGCCAAAGCCCTGTGGGGATGCCGCCTGGCCCTGCCCTTTGCCCGCCGTTCGCCACGGGACATGCACTTCGTGGCCTGGGATGGCGACGCCCCCAGCCGCCAGGACGACTGCGGCATCCCCACCGGCAGCGGCGAACCCGTGGTGCCCGACGTGGTGCTGGTGCCTTGCGTGGGTTTCACGCCCGAAGGCTTCCGCCTGGGCTACGGCGGCGGCTACTTCGACCGCTTCCTGGCCGCGCACCCGCACGTCACGGCGGTCGGCCTGGCGTGGGAGCTGGGGCGGCTGACGCCCGAGGCGCTGCAGGCCCAACCCCATGACCAACCCTTGGTGGGCGTGATCACCGAAGGAGCAGAAGGCGACAGTTCGGCATGATGTGTCGCGTTTGATGTCCCGTGGTTGCGGGGTGATGGGTGCGAACCCTGAACGTCATTCGGTGGACAGCAAAGAAGATCCCTTCACGACCCCGCCAGGGCGGCGCAGAACGCCCGGCAACCTCCGCAACCAGGACGTGAACATGACAAACCTCAAGCCCCTGGCCATGCTGTCGCTGGCCGCCCTTGCCGGCACCGCCTCGGCCGCCCTCCAGCCGCTCAACCCCGTCACCTCATCGACGGTGAGCTTCGACGCCGCGGCCATCCAGGCCAACTCCTTCAGCGCCAGCGCGCTGGGCGGCGCCACCTACAACAGCGGCACCGGCATCCTGACGGACGCCATCTCCAGCGTGTCGCTGACCGGGGCCACCGGCCCGGCCACCGTCGCCTACGACGCCGCCTCCGGCATCGCCCTGAGCACGACCATCATGTTCGTGGGCACCGTCAACGTCAACCTGACCAACTTCTCGTACAACTTCGCCGACAACACCCTGTACGGCGATGTGTTCGTCACCGCCCTGGGCGGCAGCAAGACCTACGCGGCCCAGTCCATCCTGGTCGCCGCCAAGGAAAGCGGCACCCTGAACGGCACCGACCTGAACAACCTCGACAGCTCGGCCTCGGCTCGCTCGCTGAACATGAGCCTGAGCTCGTTCACGCTGTCGTCCGACCTGCAGACCAAGCTGGGCAGCACCGTGAGCTTCGTGTCCTGGCTGCCCGCCGCGGTCAAGAGCGTCAACGTCAGCTCGGCCGCACCGGCCGTGCCCGAACCCGGCACCTATGCGCTGATGGGCCTGGGCCTGCTGGGCATCGCCGCGGTGTCGCGTCGCCGCCAGGTCGAGCGCTGAGCCGCACCGGCCAGGGTGCCCACGCCCATGAAAAAAGCTCCCCGCGGGGAGCTTTCCTCGTTCGGCCACCGCCGGTTCGGCCTCACGCCGTCCGGGGAGGCTCAGGCCTCAAGCACCTCAGAAGCGGTAGCCGATGCCGACGCCGAACAGCAGCGGGTCGACCTTGAAGGTGCCCAGCTTGGTGCCCGAAACGCTCACGTCGGTCTTGATGCCGACCTTCTTGACGTCCACGTTCAGGTACCAGGGACCCGACAGTTGCACGTCCATGCCGGCACCGTAGGACAGGCCGAAGCTGCTCTTGTCAACCTTGCCAGCGCCGTCCAGCAGGTGCACGCTGGAGAAGCGCGTGTAGTTCACGCCCAGGCTGACATAGGGGCGCACCTTGCCTTCAGGATTGAAGTGGTACTGAGCCGACAGGGTGGGCGGCAGGTGCTTGAGGGTGCCGATGTCACCGCCGTTGAGGGTGACGTCCTGCTTTTGCGGGTAGGTCAGGATCAACTCGGCAGCGATGTTGGGCGTGAAGAAGTAGGTGATGTCCACTTCCGGGATGGTCTTGGTGTTGATGTCCAGGCCATCGATGTCGCCGCGGTTGGCGGGGTCCAGATGCACAGCGCGGGCACGAACCAGCCAGGGGCCGTCAGCGGCCTGGGCCATCAGGGGAGCGGACAGGGCCGACACGGCCAGAGCGGCAGCGGCGACGCGGGACAGAGCGGATGTCTTGATCATGATGTGGTCCTTCGGTGCGTTGATTCGCTGGCGATGCGATCTGCGTTTCGCCATGGATCCATTGCATCAGTGACAACCCGCAGCCCGATTGATTCAGCGCAAGTCCGCCGACCCCACCCTGGCGCCGACAGGGCCATTCGGGTCACTTTTTGACACACATCATGTTCCACCCCGGGGGCGATGCGTTTTTGCAACGCCGCCCTGCCCGTCGCCCCGAAGAGCCGGCCCTCACCAGCCCAGGCGCTCGCAGATGGCCTTGACGGTGGTGGCCTGGTTCATCGTGTAGAAATGCAGGCCGGGCACGCCGGCGCAACGCAACTGGTCGCACAGGTCGGTGACCACGTCCAGCCCGAAGGCCTGGATGGAGGCCTTGTCGTCGCCGAAGCCTTCCAGGCGGGTGCGGATCCAGCGCGGCACCTCGGCACCGCAGGCGTCCGAGAAACGGATGAGCTGGCTGGCGTTGGTGATGGGCATGATGCCGGGCACCACCGGGATGGTGGCACCGGCCTTCTCGGCCTCGTCCACGAAGCGGAAGTAGGCGTCGGTGTTGAAGAAGTACTGGGTGATGGCCACGTCGGCGCCGGCCTTGACCTTGGTCACATAGGCCTGCAGGTCGGCCTGCGGGTTGCGGGCCTGGGGGTGCATCTCGGGGTAGGCGCCCACCTCGATGTGGAAGTGGCTGCCGGTTTCCTCGCGGATGAAGGCCACCAGCTCGCTGGCGTACTTGAACTCGCCGAAGCCACCGTAGCCGCTGGGCAGGTCGCCGCGCAGGGCCACGATGCGCCTGATGCCGTCGGCCTTGAACTGCTGCAGTTGCTCGCGCACCGAGGCCTTGCTCGCGCCGATGCAGGAGAAGTGCGGGGCGGCATCGCAGCCTTCGGCCAGGATGGCGCGCACGGTCTGGATGGTGCCGTCCTGGGTCGAGCCGCCGGCACCATAGGTCACCGAGCAGTACTCGGGCTTGAGCGGGTAGAGCTGCTGGCGCACGGCGGCCAGCTTGTCGGCGCCTTCAGGGGTCTTGGGCGGGAAGAACTCCAGGCTCAGGGGCAGACGCGCCTGCGACGGGTTGGGGGTGCGCGTGGGTTGGCTCATGGGGATCTCGCTGGGGTGTCTGAAAGCGCTGCGCCTCGCGGGCTCAGGCCTGGGCGCGACGCGCGCGCACGAAGAATTCACGGTTGCCATCGCCACCGGCGATGGGGCTGTCGAAGTAGCTCACCACCTCCAGGCCCAGCTCGGTGCAGGCCTGGCGGATGCGGGCCTCGACCTCGGCGTAAGAAGCCGGGTCTTTGACCAGGCCGCCCTTGCCGATCTGGGCGGGTTGGAGCTCGAACTGCGGCTTGACCAGCATGAGCAGCTCGCCCTTGGGCGCCAGCAGCGGCACCAGGGCCGGCAGCACCAGGGTCAGGGAAATGAAGGACAGGTCACCGGTGACGAGGGCAAAACCTGGCTTGGGCCAGGCCTCGCCCAGGTCCTCGGCGGCCATGTGGCGGGCATTGACGCCCTCGATGACGCTGACCTGCGCGTGCGCGCGGATGCGCGGGTGCACCTGCCCGTGGCCGACGTCGACGCCGACCACGTGCCTGGCTCCGTGGGCCAGCAGCACCTCGGTGAAGCCACCGGTGCTCTGGCCCACGTCCAGGCAGACCTTGCCCTTGACCTGCAGCAGCGGCTTGCCTGCGCGGCACAGCTGGATGGCACCGTCGAGCTTCAGGCCCGCGCGCGAGACCCAACGGGTCTCGGCATCGTCGAGCACCTGGAACTCGGCGCCGATGGGCAGGCTCTCGCCGGCCTTGCGCACGGTGGTCCAGCCCTCAGGGCCGAGCCACTGCACGGAGCCGGCGTCCACCAGGCGCTGGGCGGCCGAGCGCGTCGGCGCCAGGCCCAGGGCCACGATCTGCTGGTCCGCGCGTTGGGTCAATGGAGGCAAAGACATGCAGGCAGGGGATCAATACCGGTAGGTGTCGGGCTTGTAAGGGCCTTGCACCGGCACACCGATGTAGGCGGCCTGCTCGTCGGTCAGCGTGGTCAGCTCGGCGTTCAGCGTGGTCAGCTGCAGGCGGGCCACCTTCTCGTCGAGGTGCTTGGGCAGCACGTAGACCTTGCCCACGTCGTAGGCGTCCTGGTGGGCGAACAGCTCGATCTGCGCCAGGGTCTGGTTGGCGAAGCTCGACGACATCACGTAGCTGGGGTGGCCGGTGCCGCAGCCCAGGTTCACCAGGCGGCCCTTGGCCAGCAGGATGATGCGCTTGCCATCCTTGAAGATGACGTGGTCGACCTGCGGCTTGATCTCTTCCCACTCGCACTGCTGCTCCAGCTTGGCGACCTGGATCTCGTTGTCGAAGTGGCCGATGTTGCAGACGATGGCGTTGTTCTTCATCGCGGCCATGTGCTCGAAGGTGATCACGTCGCGGTTGCCGGTCGTGGTCACGAAGATGTCGGCCTTGTCGGCGGCCCATTCCATCGTCACCACGCGGAAGCCTTCCATGGCGGCCTGCAGGGCGTTGATCGGGTCGATCTCGGTGACCCACACCTGGGCCGACAGGGCGCGCAGGGCCTGGGCCGAACCCTTGCCCACGTCGCCATAGCCGGCCACCACGGCGACCTTGCCGGCGATCATGACGTCGGTGGCGCGCTTGATGCCGTCCACCAGGGACTCGCGGCAGCCGTACAGGTTGTCGAACTTGGACTTGGTGACCGAGTCATTGACGTTGATGGCGCGGAACAGCAGCGAGCCCTTGGCGCTCATCTCGTTGAGGCGGTGCACGCCGGTGGTGGTCTCTTCGGTCACGCCGATGATTTCGGCGGCCTTGCGCGAGTACCAGGTGCTGTCTTCGGCCAGCTTGGCCTGAATGGCGGCGAACAGGATGCGCTCTTCGTCGCTGCCCGGGTTGGCCAGCACGGACAGGTCCTTCTCGGCTTTCTTGCCCAGGTGCATCAGCAGCGTGGCGTCACCACCGTCGTCCAGGATCATGTTGGGGCCTTCGCCTGCCGTGCCCTTGGCACCGAAGTCGAAGATGCGGTGGGTGTAGTCCCAGTAGTCTTCCAGCGACTCGCCCTTGTAGGCGAACACGGGCGTGCCGGCGGCCACCAGAGCGGCAGCGGCGTGGTCCTGCGTCGAGAAGATGTTGCACGAGGCCCAGCGCACTTCGGCGCCCAGGGCCTGCAGCGTTTCCACCAGCACGGCCGTCTGGATGGTCATGTGCAGCGAACCGGTGACGCGCGCGCCCTTGAGCGGCTGGCTGGCCGCGTATTCCTTGCGGATGGCCATCAGCGCGGGCATCTCGCTTTCGGCAATCAGGATTTCCTTGCGGCCCCAGGCGGCCAGGGACATGTCGGCGACGACGCAATCGACGCCTTGGTGGGAGGAAACGAGGCTTTTCAACACAGCATTCATGGACTCAGCTCCGAAGTGGGATTCGAAAGCCGCCGTGCGCTGCAGGGAGGGCTCCACGCGCAGACAGCGGACGTGGAGCAGGAATGGCTCACCCAGCGGGACACATGCGGGTGAGCGCCGTTGCAAAAAGGGAAGCCTTCGAGCCTGGGGCCGCTGGCGTCTGTCGACGCGAGGGGCCTTGCAACGCTCCTCGAAGGTGGCCGGATTATAGGGCGGGCGGGCCTTCGTGTCCTGCCAAAACCACACGGTTGCGGCCGGCCTGCTTGCCCTCGTACAGGGCACGGTCGGCCCGCACCAGCACCTGCTCGATGGATTCGCCCGGCTGCAGCACGGCCACGCCCAGGGTGATGGTCAGCGGCAAGGCGACGCCGCCGAGGTTCTGCGTCGACAGCACCTGCACCCCCTGGCGCAACCGCTCGCAGACGCGCAGGGCCTCCCCGGTGTCGGTGGCCGGCAGCAGCACCAGGAACTCCTCGCCACCCCAGCGGGCCACATGGTCGACTTCGCGCACCCCCTCGCGCAGCACGCGGGCGATGGCGCGCAGGGCCGTGTCGCCGACGGCGTGGCCGTGCTGGTCGTTGACGTGCTTGAAGTGGTCCACATCCCCGATCACGACGGCCAGGGGCTGGCCACCGCGCTGGAAGACGGCGGCCTCGCGCTGGGCCATCTCCATGGCGGAGCGGCGGTTGCGCAGGTGCGTGAGCGGGTCGGTGCAGGCCAGCTCGCGCAGGCCCTCCTCGGCGCGCTTGACCAGGCGGAAGTAGGCCATGGACAGCAGCCCCAGGATGAGCAAGGTGCTGGCCTGGTTGAAGTGGTGCAGGACGGCCAGGGTGTCCGGGGCGACCTCGATGGCCGGGGTCGCCACGCGGTAGGCCATGTCCAGCCCGATGTCGTACAGCCCGGCCCCCACCGCCACCACCGCCTTGGTGCGCGGCCGAAAGACGGTGCTGAGGATGGCCACCGGGATGATGAGGACGATGTAGCAGTGGAAGCCGGCGGTCCAGCCGATGAGGGCCGTGGCCACGGTACCGTGCAACAGGATTTCGAGGCCCATCAGCTGCAGGGCCAGCACCGCGCGGCCTTGCCGGGTGAGCCAGGCCGCCAGGGCAAAGACCAGCACGCTGGCGACGTTGGCCCACGCCAGCACGGTGACGCCGATGGCGTCGAACAGGACGATGAAGCTCAGGTGGGCGACGCAGGCGATCACCGAAATCACCAGCATCAGGCGCGGGAAGACCTCGGCCTCCCGGGCCTGCGGGGAAAAGAACCCGCGGAAATGCATCAGGGAACTCACGCGTCGGCCTGCCTCTCTCGCGATGCGCACCGCCCATCGGACACCCCATTGGACACCATCCCGCCGCAAATGTCGCCAGACCATGGTCCTTGCGGCGCACATCCGCGTCGCGCCGTTCATGGGCATTTCACGGCGCTTTCCTAGATTGTGAATCCTGGTTCGTGGTGAACGGGCCGTCCGTCCGATCCCATCCCCTGCACGGAGTTCCCATGAAGTTCCACAAGCTTTCCGCCCTGCTGCTGGCCCTGGGCACCGCGGGCGCCGCCCAGGCCGCCCTGACCGCTGGCGACATCGCCATCATCGGTCGCATCAACAACGGCGCCATCGACTCCTTCGCCTTCGTCGCCCTGAGCAACATCAGCGCCGGCGAAGTGGTCTACTTCACCGACAACGGCTGGACCGGCACCGCCTTCCGCGGCAGCTCCGCCACCGACGGCGACGGCAACGAGAACCTCACCAAGTGGACCGCCGCCAGCAACGTGGCCGCCGGCACCATCGTGCTGTCGACCAACGCCAGCTTCACCACCGACGGCGTCACCGGCGGGATCACCGGCGCCACCGCGGGCTCCTACGCCCCCCTGGCCCTGAGCACCGCGGGCGACCAGATCACCGCCTTCCAGAACAGCAACCCCAGCAACCCGCTGTTCAACACCGCCACGCAGACGGCGCTGTACACCCTGGACGACACCAACGGCTTCGAGGTCGCCACCAGTGCGAGCACCGGCGGCGTGGTCCCGGGCCTGACGGCTGGCAGCACCGCCGTGACGCTGAACTACCCGGTTGGCGGCACCATCGCCATCAACGCTTCCGTGCTGGCCGGCCCGGCCAAGAGCAAGGCCGAGTGGCTGAGCGCCTTCGCGAATGCCAGCAACTGGTCGCCCACCAGCGCCGGCCTGCCCACTGGCAGCATCGCCATGACCGCCGTGCCCGAGCCCTCCAGCCACGCCATCGCCCTGGCCGGTCTGGCCGTGGCCGGTCTGGTGGCCCGCCGCCGCAAGGCCGCCTGAGGCCGTTCGGCGCCTGCCCCTGGCCCCTTGCGGCCTGGCCTGCCTCCATGGCGCCTTCGGGCGCCATGTTCGTTTGTGCGGCCCCCGACGGCAGCGCCACACACCACGGGCGCCAAGCCTGAGACAATGCGCGATTGACCGCGTCGCCACTGGCGACCTGCCGCCAGAACCCCGCCGCAAGGCCCCTGCACGCCTCCAGCCCGCCGTGACCGACTCGACCTTTGGCGCCGAAACCCGCCGCCGCCGCACCTTCGCCATCATTTCCCACCCCGACGCCGGCAAAACGACGCTGACGGAAAAGCTGCTGCTGTTCTCCGGCGCCATCCACATCGCAGGCGCCGTCAAGGGCCGCAAGGCCTCGCGCCACGCGACGTCGGACTGGATGGAAATCGAAAAGCAGCGCGGCATTTCGGTGGCGTCGTCCGTCATGCAGATGCTCTACCGCGAGCACGTGGTCAACCTGCTGGACACCCCCGGCCACAAGGACTTCTCGGAAGACACCTACCGCGTGCTGACCGCCGTGGACTCGGCCCTGATGGTGATCGACGCGGCCAACGGCGTGGAAGCACAGACCAAGCGCCTCATCGAGGTCTGCCGCCAGCGCGACACGCCCATCATCACCTTCGTCAACAAGATGGACCGCGAAGGCCGCGACCCGCTCGAATTGCTCGATGAGGTCGAGCAGGAGCTGGGCATGCCCTGCGTGCCCATGACGTGGCCGGTGGGCCAGGGCAAGCAGTTTGGCGGCATCGTCAACCTGCGCACGCAGTCGATGCGCCTGTTCGATGCCGGTGCCGACAAGCGCGGCGAGGACGACGAGGTCGTGCCGCTGTCCGAGCGCGACAAGCTGGCCGCCCGCTTCGGCCACGAGTGGGAGCTGGCCGAGCAGAACATGGAACTGATGGCCGAGGCCGCCCCGGCCTTCGACCTCGAACAGTTCCTGGCCGCCAGGCAGACGCCCGTGTTCTTCGGCTCGGCCGTCAACAACTTCGGCGTGCAGGAGGTGCTCGACGCGCTGGTGGACCTGGCGCCCTCGCCCCGCCCGCGTTTCAGCACCGAAAAAGACGGCAGCAAGAAGGAGATCACCCCCGAGCTGGAGAACTTCTCCGGCGTGGTCTTCAAGGTGCAGGCCAACATGGACCCTTCCCACCGCGACCGCATCGCGTTTGTGCGCGTGTGCTCGGGCAAGTACACGCCGGGCATGAAGCTGAAAGTCCAGCGCTCGGGCAAGGAGCTGCGCCCCACGTCCGTGGTGACCTTCCTGTCGCAGCGCCGCGAAGCGGTCGACGAGGCCTTCGCCGGCGACATCATCGGCTTCACCACCCACGGCGGCGTGCAACTGGGCGACACCATCACCGATGGCGTCAACCTGCAGTACACCGGCCTGCCCTTCTTCGCGCCCGAGCTGTTCCAGACGGTCGAGCTGAAAAACCCGATGAAAAGCAAGCAATTGCAAGCCGGTTTGCTGCAGTTGGGCGAAGAAGGCGCCATCCAGGTCTTCCGGCCGGAAGCCGGCGGTTCGATGCTGCTGGGTGCCGTGGGCCAACTGCAGTTCGAAGTGGTGCAGCACCGCCTGATGGCCGAGTACAGCGTGGACATCCGCCTGATGCCCTGCCGCTTCACCGGCGCGCGCTGGATCACGGCCGACACGCCCGAGGCCATGAAGAAGTTCACCGACGAGAACGCCTCCAAGCTGGCGCTCGATGCGGCCGACACCCTGGCCTACATGATGACTTCGGCCTACGACCTGCGCCTCACCGCCGAGCGCCACCCGCAGGTGCACTTCCACCCGCTGCGCGAGCACGCCGGCCTGAGCCTGTCGACACAGTGAGGCCGGTGGCCCCTCAGGCCGGGCTCAGGCCCGCGCCTCGGGCGGCAGCCACAGCTCGTCGAGGTTCTTGAAACCCCAGACCGCGGGGCTTTCCCGGCTGACGATCTGGTCGGCCGACTGGCCCAGGTCCAGCCGCTCGGGCACCAGGGGCTCGCTGGCCTTGGTCGAGTAGAAGACCTTGACGATGGGGCTGAGCAGGGAGCTTTCACCCTGCTCGACCACGATGGCCAGGCGCCCCGACTTGAGCTTGACGAGCGAGCCCGTCGGGTAGATGCCGATGCTCTTGACGAAGGCCTGGAAGATGCGCTCGTCGAAGTGGCCGTCCTTGGCCCACTGCGCCATCTTGGTGATCGAGTCGGCCGGATCCCAGCCCGCCTTGTACGGCCGGTTGGAGGTGATGGCGTCGTAGACATCGCAGACCGCGCCCATCCTGGCGAACAGGCTGATCTCGTCGCCCTTGAGGCCGTGCGGGTAGCCCTTGCCGTTGACCTTCTCGTGGTGGTGCAGGCAGACGTCCAGCGGGATGGGCCCCACGCCCTTGCCCTCGACCAGCATCTTGTGCCCGGCCGCGGGGTGGTTCTTCATGATGGCGAACTCTTCGCTGGTCAGGGCGCCCGGCTTGTTGAGCACCTCCAGCGGCATCATGGCCTTGCCCAGGTCGTGCACCAGGCCGGCCAGGCCGGCTTCGCGGGTGTCACTGTCGCTGAGCCCCAGTTGGCGGGCCAGCGCCACCATCAGGGCGCACACCGCCACCGAGTGCATGAAGGTGTAGTCGTCGCTGGTCTTCAGGCGCGCCAGGCTGACGATGGCGCCGGGGTTGCGCTGCACCGACTCGGCGATGTCGCTGACCAGGGGCAGGCAGTGCTCGGCGTCGATCGCCTTGCCCATGCGCGCGTCCTGGAACATGGACTTCATGGCCGTGCGCGACTGCGCGACGATGCGCGAGGCGCGCAGCACCTCGTCCTGGAAGCTGGTCGCCGCGGGCGGAGGCAGGCGCATGCCCAGCCCGGCCTCGCCGGCCACACCGGAACCGACGGCCTGCGGGCTGGGGGCGAGGTCCGCCTCGTGGATCTCGACGTCGTCCATGAAGGTCGTGCGGGCCGCAGGCGGCGCCACGTCCAGGCCCTTGCCGGTGTCGATCACCACCTCCTGGACCGCGGCCACGAGTTGCGCGATCTGGCGGGCATCGCTCACCTTGAAGGCCGAACGCCAGAAGGGATGCGACAGCCACGAGCCGCACACCTCGTGCACGAACATGCCAACACAGAGCTGATGGGTCGGGATCTTTTTGAGCATGAATCCATCGCGGCCACCGCCCACCGAGGCGCTGACCGAATTACAGATCCTAGGGCGTCCCGGTGAATTTGGTCACATGAAATGCGCACCTGTCGCGACATAGTTGCGCGCATGCCACCGTCCTTCAGTTTGCCCGCCAGCGACCGATACATCCCGAGCGAGACAGCGCCACCCCCAGCGCCTCGCACGTCCCATCTCTGATTCACCTTTTGGGGGCCGCGCGCTGGCGCAGGCACTTCCGGCACGGAGACAAACATGAGGATTTCGGTCAAGCTGTGGGCTGCGGTTGCCGCCCTGATCGTGGCCATGCTGGGCACGGTCGCCCTGGCGGCCTGGCGTTCTGCCCACCAGCAGCAGTCGGCCAACGCGGCCCTGCAGGTCAGCGACGCCAAGCTGCACGCGGCCAACCAGTGGGCGCGCCTGAGCACCAACACCATCACACGCGTCGTCGCCGCCGCGCTCAGCAGCGACCCCTTCGTGGCGCAGACGTTTGCCAAGACGAACGCGAGCACCATCGAAGAAATCACCCGCATCCAGAAAAGCATCCAGGAGATGCCGCTGAGCGACAAGGACCGCGACCAGATGGCCAAGGTGGCCGAGCTGCGCAAGCAGACCCTGGCGCTGAACAAGGAACTCGCCGCCCTGCGCGACAGCGGCCAGATGGACACCTCCCGCGAGAAGGTGCTCAAGGAGTTCGTGCCCCTGACCAACGCCTACGCCGAAGCCCTGCAAGGCTTTGCCGCGCTGCAGGAGGAAGAGGGCCGCCGCATCCAGAGCGAGATCTCGGCGGCGCGCCGCAACATCACCACGACGGCCGGCCTGATGGTGCTGGCCGTGCTGATCGCCACCGCCGTCGGCGCCCACTTCCTGATCCGCTCGATCCAGACGCCCCTGCAGGAGGCCATCCAGGTCGCCGCCCACATCGCCCAGGGCGACCTCAGCGTGCGCGTCAACCTCAACCGCCAGGACGAGTTCGGCGCGCTGATGAAGTCGCTCCACGACATGACCGCCTCGCTGGGCGCCCTGGTGCGCGAGGTCCGCCACAGCACCGAGAGCATCCACACCGCGTCGTCGGAGATCGCCACGGGCAACCAGGACCTCTCCAACCGCACCGAGCAGACCGCCTCCAGCCTGCAGGAAACCGCCTCGTCGATGGAGCAGCTGGCCGGCACCGTGACCCACTCGGCCCAGGCCGCCTCGCAGGCCAACCAGCTGGCGGCCTCGGCCAGCGACGCCGCCCAGCGCGGCGGCCAGGTGGTGCACCAGGTGGTGGCCACGATGGAGGACATCGCCACCTCGTCGCGCAAGATCAACGACATCATCGGCGTGATCGACGGCATCGCCTTCCAGACCAACATCCTGGCGCTGAACGCCGCGGTGGAGGCCGCCCGCGCCGGCGAACAGGGCCGCGGTTTCGCCGTGGTGGCCTCCGAGGTGCGCTCGCTGGCGCAGCGCTCGGCCAACGCCGCCCGCGAGATCAAGGCGCTGATCGCGGCCTCCAGCGAGCGCGTCGATTCAGGCGCCGAGCTGGTGGGCCAGGCCGGCCACGCCATGGACGACATCGTCTCGGCCATCCAGCGCGTCACCGACATGATGGGCGACATCAGCGCCTCGGCCTCGGAGCAAAGCGATGGCATCCGCCAGATCACCACGGCGGTCACGCACCTGGACCAGATGACGCAGCAGAACGCCGCGCTGGTCGAGCAATCGGCCGCGGCCGCGCAGAGCATGCGCGATCAGGCCCAGCGCCTGTCGGGTGCGGTCAACGTGTTCCGCACGGCCTGAGCGCTGAGCCCTGCCTGCGATGGAGCGACCGCGGTTGCTCCGCCCATGAAAAAAGCCCCGCAGTGCGGGGCTTTGGCTTTGGGGGCTCGCAACGGTCTGGTGGCTGCGGCCCCTGACGGGGCCTCGCCGCGAGGCCGCCGAGCCGCCGGCGGCGGATGCTGTCCTTACAGGCCAGCCGCTGCACGCAGCGAGGCTGCCTTGTCCGTCTTTTCCCAGGTGAACTCGGGCTCTTCGCGACCGAAGTGGCCGTAAGCGGCGGTCTTGGTGTAGATCGGGCGCAGCAGGTCCAGCATCTGGATGATGCCCTTGGGACGCAGGTCGAAGTGCTCGTTGACCAGCTTGGCGATCTGCTCGTCGGGGATCACGCCGGTGCCTTCGGTGTAGACGGTCACGTTCATGGGCTTGGCCACGCCGATGGCGTAAGCCACCTGCACCTGGCACTGGCGGGCCAGGCCGGCGGCCACCACGTTCTTGGCGACGTAGCGGGCAGCGTAGGCGGCCGAGCGGTCCACCTTGGAGGGGTCCTTGCCCGAGAAGGCGCCACCGCCGTGCGGGCAGGCGCCGCCGTAGGTGTCGACAATGATCTTGCGGCCGGTCAGGCCGCAGTCACCCTGCGGGCCACCGATGACGAAACGGCCGGTCGGGTTGATCAGGTAGCGGGTCTCGTTGAGCCATTCCTTGGGCAGCACCGGCTTGATGATCTCTTCGATCACGGCCTCGATGAAGCTGTCCTTCATCTTGGTCGGGGTCTCGGACTGGTCGGGGCTGTGCTGGGTCGACAGCACCACGGTGTCGATGCTGTGCGGCTTGCCATCGACATAGCGCATGGTGACCTGGCTCTTGGCGTCCGGGCGCAGGAAGGGCAGGCGGCCATCCTTGCGCAGCTGGGCCTGGCGCTCCACCAGGCGGTGGGCGTAGTAGATCGGCGCGGGCATCAGCTCGGGCGTCTCGTCGCAGGCGTAGCCGAACATCAGGCCCTGGTCGCCGGCACCGATGTTGAGGTAGTCGTCGGAGGCATGGTCCACGCCCTGGGCGATGTCGTTGGACTGCTTGTCGTAGGCGACCAGCACGGCGCAACCCTTGTGGTCGATGCCGTACTCGGTGTTGTCGTAGCCGATGCGCTTGATGGTGTCGCGCGCGACCTGGATGTAGTCGACGTGGGCGTTGGTGGTGATCTCACCGGCCAGCACGACCAGACCGGTGTTGGTCAGGGTCTCGGCCGCCACGCGGGACTTGGGGTCCTGCTCGAAGATGGCGTCCAGGATGGCATCGGAAATCTGGTCGGCGACCTTGTCCGGGTGGCCTTCCGAGACGGATTCGGAAGTGAAGAGGAAATCGTTCGACACGCTGTGTGCTCCAGAAAAAGTGACATCAAACCTCGGCGTCGCCGAGGCTGTGGGATTCGGTGGAGTCACCTTCCGGGCAGCGGCGAACGCTTTAGCGGCATGTTTGAATCGCCCCGCAAGTTGTCCTGTTAACTCGGCGATGGCAAACAGTGTAGTGGATTTGCGGCCACTTCGGACGCCCGGGGGCGCCCGCGGCTCGTGCAGAATCACCCGTCGCCCGTCGTCGCTCCGCTTTTTCGCATGGCCCGCCTGTTTTCCCTGCTGTCCGCCTGGCCCCTGGCCGTGTTGCACCCCCTGGGCAGCCTGCTGGGCTGGCTGGCCTTTCTGCTGTCGCCCACCTACCGCCGTCGGCTGGTGGCGCACGCACGCGCGGCCGGCCTGAGCGCCTGGCAGGTGGCCGGCGCCGTGGCGCACGCCGGCAAGATGGTGGGCGAGTTGCCCCGCCTGTGGGGCCGCCCCCGCGACCACGCCCTGGGCAGGCGCGTGCAGTGGGCCCACCCGGAGCGCGTCGCCGAGGCCCTGGCCGAGGGCCGTGGCCTGCTGCTGCTCACCCCCCACCTGGGTTGCTTCGAGATCACCGCGCAGGCCTATGCCGAGCGCTTCGGCGCGCAGCAAGCCATCACCGCGCTCTACCGCCCGGCCAAGCAGGCCTGGCTGGCCGAGATGATGAAAAACGCCCGCAACCGCCCCGGCATGTTGACCAGCCCGGCCACGCTCAGCGGGGTGCGCCAGATGCTGCGGGCGCTCAAGTCGGGCCAGACCGTGGGCCTGCTGCCCGACCAGGTGCCGCCCGAAGGCATGGGCGTGTGGGCGCCCTTCTTCGGCCGCGAGGCCTACACGATGACGATGGCCGCCAAGCTGGTGGCCCAGACGCGCTGCGCCGTCGTGCTGCTGCGCGGCGAGCGCCTGGGCCCGCTGGCCCGCTGGCGCCGTGGCTGCGATTACGTGGTGCACGCCACGCGGGTGCCGCCCGACACCGAGGCCCTGCTGGCCGCAGGCGATGCGGCACAATCCGCAGCCGCCATCAACGAGCTCATGGAAAGCCTCATCATGCAAGCGCCCGAGCAGTACCTGTGGGGCTACAACCGCTACAAGGGCCCGCGCGCCGAGATCCTGACCTCGGCCACCCCGGAAAAAGCCAGCGGGGGCGGCGCATGAGCGGGCCTCGGGCACGGCCCCTGGGCGAGCGCCTGGCTGAAGGGGCCAGCGAGGTCGGCATCCGCCTCGGACTGGCCCTGCTGTGGCTGCTGCACTGGCTGCCGCTGCCGGTGCTGGCGGCCATCGCACGGGGCATGGGCCGGCTGCTCTACCGCCTGGCCGGCTCGCGCCGCAAGGTCGGTCTGCGCAACCTGGCGCTGTGCTTTCCCACCCTGCCGCTGACCGAACGCCAGGCCCTGCTGAAGCAGCACTTCCAGTGGCTGACGCAGAGCCTGCTGGACCGCGCCGTGCTGTGGTGGGCTCCGGCCGCACGCATCCAGGGCCTCATCCAGGTCGAGGGCGACATCGACCTGGCCGAGCGCGTCTGGCGCGAAGAAGGCCGCGCCACCATGTGGCTGTGCCCGCACTTCGTGGGCCTGGACGTGGCCGGTGCGGCCATCCTGCTGTGCCAGCGACAACCGGGCGCCTCGATCTACCAGTCGCAGAGCCACCCGCTGCTCGACCGCCTCATGAAGCAGGGCCGGCTGCGCTTCGGCGACGCCGAGATCTTCCCCCGCCAGGACTCGATCAAGCCGCTGCTGCGCGCCATCAAGGTCGGCCGCGGCTTCTTCAACCTGCCCGACATGGATTTCGGCATGCAGGACGCTGCCTTCGTGCCGTTCTTCGGCGTGCCCGCGGCCACCCTGCTGGCGCCCTCGCGCATGTCGCGCATGCTGAACATGGTGGTGCAGCCCGTGATCGCGGAGCTGCTGCCGGGCGGACGGGGCTGGAAGGTGCGCTTCCTGGCGCCGCTGGCCGGTTTCCCCACCGCCGATGCCGAGGCCGACACCCTGGCGCTCAACCGCTTCATCGAGGGCGAGATCCTGAAGAACCCGGCCCAGTACCTGTGGGTGCACAAACGCTTCAAGACCCGCCCGCCGGGCGAGCCCGGCTTGTACTGACGCAGATCAATCCGCGATCACCCTGATTCAAGTTGCCCCACCCGGCGCCGATACCAGAACACCTTCCAAGCGTTGAGGAGTTCTGGTTCATGAACTGGATCACATGGTTGCGGGGCTTTTCCATCCGGTCCCGCCTGATCGCCTGCATGGCCCTGGTCGTCGTCATCGGCACGATCGTGGGCATCGGCATGAGCTGGCGTCTGTTGTCGCTCAAGGATGAATTCGACAGCTTTGCCCAGCAGGAGTTCGCTGCCACGCAGCGCATGGCCGACCTGGCGCTGAACCTCAGCAAGCTGCGCGGCCAGGAGAAGGCCGCCATCATCAACACCGGCGACTCGGTCACGGCCGAGGGCCATTTCAAGGCCTGGAAGCTGGCCCTGGCGGAATCCATCAAGGCCTCCGAAGGCCTGGCCAAGGTGGCTCCGACCGAGCAGATCCGCCAGCAGGCCGACGCCCTCAAGGGCAAGCTGGAGGGCTACGGCAAGGGCCTGACGCCCACGCTGGAGCTGATCGTCGCCAACGCCCTGGGCTCCTCGGCCGAGGCCTACCAGTCGAGCGAACCGGCCCGCCTGGAGGCCGACCAGGTCGAAGCCGTGGCCGCCAAGCTCAACAGCGAGGTCACCACGGTGGCCGACCAGCACCGCGACGCCGTGGCCGAGGAAGTCACCTCGGCCATCACCTCGCTGTGGGTGCTGCTGTGGTCGCCGGGCATCATCTTCCTGCCGCTGATGGGCGCCACGATCTACTCGATCACCCGTCCGCTCAAGCGCGCCGAAGACATCACCCAGGCCATCGCCCATGGCGACCTGACCCGCGAGATCGTCCCCGCGGGCAAGGACGAGATCGCCCACCTGATGACGTCGATGAAAACCATGCAGGAGGGCCTGCGCGAGATGGTGGCCTCGGTGCGCGACTCTTCGGAGAGCATGCTGACGGCCTCCACCGAGATCGCCGCCGGCAACCAGGACCTGTCGACCCGCACCGAGCAGACCGCCTCCAACCTGCAGGAAGCCGCCTCGTCCATGGACGAGCTGAGCAAGACCGTGGAGCACTCGGCCGATTCGGCCAACGTCGCCAACCACCTGGCCAACACCGCCAGCCAGCGCGCCGCCGCCGGTGGCGAGGTGGTCAGCTCGGTGGTGCAGCACATGGACGAGATCAGCCAGGCCTCGCGCCAGATCGCCGACATCATCGGCGTGATCGATGGCATCGCCTTCCAGACCAACATCCTGGCGCTGAACGCCGCCGTGGAAGCCGCCCGCGCGGGCGAACAGGGCCGTGGCTTCGCCGTGGTGGCCGGCGAGGTGCGTTCGCTGGCGCAACGCAGCGCCGAGGCCGCCCGCGAGATCAAGGGCCTGATCGGCCAGTCCACCGAGCGCGTGGAAGTGGGTTCGCAGAAGGTGCGCGAGGCCGGCTCGGTGATGAGCGAGATCGTCGACGCCATCCAGCGCGTGTCGCAGGCCATGGCCGAGATCGCCGACGCCACCCGCCAGCAGTCCAGCGGCATCGGCCAGGTCACGCAGTCGGTGACCCAACTCGACCACATGACACAGCAGAACGCCGCCCTGGTGGAGCAGTCGGCCGCCGCCGCCGACAGCCTGCGCCAGCAAGCCATCGACCTGTCGCAGACGGTGCAGCGCTTCCACATCGAAGCCCTGGGCTGACGCCTCGGCCGGGGCTGGGCCTGACACGCAGCGCCAGCGGCCCGATAATGGCCGCATGAAGCTGCGTTTCACCAAGATGCACGGCGCGGGCAACGACTTCGTCGTGCTCGACGCCACCCGCGGGCCGCTGGCGCAGGGCTTGACCTTGTCCCCGGCCCAGTACCGCTTCCTGGCCGACCGGCGCTTCGGCATCGGCGCCGACCAGATCCTCATCGTCGAGCCCGGCGATGCGGCACGCGGCACCGATTTCACCTACCGGATCATGAACGCCGACGGCGGCGAGGTGGAGCAGTGCGGCAATGGCGCGCGCTGCTTCGCGCGCTTCGTGCACGACAGCGGCCTGACCTCGAAAGACGTGATCCGCGTGCAGACGATGAAGGCCATCATCGAGCCGCGCCTGCAGGCCGACGGCCGCGTCACGGTGGACATGGGCGCGCCCTTCCTCGTGCCCGCCGAGGTGCCCTTCGATGACGCCGGACTGACGCCGAAGCTGGTCAACGGCTGCGAGCTGTGGCCCCTGCCGCTGGCCGATTACCCGGTCGACGTGGCCGTGGTGTCCATGGGCAACCCGCACGCCGTGATGCGCGTGGACAGCGCCGAGCACGCCCCGGTGGAGGAGCTGGGCCCGCAGATCGAAAGCCATGCGCGCTTCCCGCGCCGGGTCAATGCCGGCTTCATGGAAGTGGTCGACCGCGGCCACATCCGCCTGCGCGTCTACGAGCGTGGCTCGGGCGAGACCCTGGCCTGCGGCTCCGGCGCCTGCGCCGCGGTGGTGGCCGGCATCCGCCTGGGCTGGCTCGATGCCACCGTGCACGTGGACACGCGCGGCGGCCGCCTGACCATTTCCTGGGCCGGCCCGGGCCAGCCCGTCCTGATGACCGGTCCCGCCGTCAAGGTGTTTGACGGCGAGATCGACGTTCCCGAACTGTGAGTACCCCTGACATGACCCTCCAAGGCATCACCGAAGACGAGATCGCCAACTACCTGGTGCACACGCCCGGCTTCTTCGAGCGCAATGCCCAGTTGCTGGCCAGCATCCAGCTCACCAGCCCGCACGGCCAGCGCGCCGTCTCGCTGCAGGAGCGCCAGATGGAGATGCTGCGCGACAAGATCCGCGGCCTGGAAAAGCGCATCATCGAGATGATCCGCTTCAGCCAGGACAACGAGGCCATCGCCAACCGCCTGCACCACTGGGTGCGCACCATCATGCTGGCCCACGACGACAACGCCGTGCCCGAGGTGCTGCTGGAGACGCTGCGCCACGAGTTCCTCATCCCGCAGGTGGCCGTGCGCGTGTGGGGCAGCACCGAGCGCCCGCTGCGCGACACCGCCGCCGCCCTGCCCAGCACCCAGCCGGTCAGCGAGGACACCCGCAGCTTCGCCGCCAGCCTGGGCCAGCCCTACTGCGGCCTGAACTCGGGCTTCGAGGCCAGCAAGTGGCTGGACGACAGCGCCCACATCACCTCGGTGGCGCTGATCCCGCTGCGCCACGAAGGCCAGTGCCACGGCCTGCTGGTGCTGGGCTCGCCCGACGCGACGCGCTACGCCTCCGACATGGGCGTGGACTTCCTGCTGCAGGTGGGCGACATCGCCAGTGCCGCGCTGGCACGGCTGCTGGCGCGCTGAAGCCGCTCGGAGCGCGACCCAGGACACAGCAGGCACCGCATGGCGGCCGCGCCCCCCGCTCCCGAAGCCATCTCGCGCCACCTGGCGCACCTGCGCGTGCAACGGCGCCTGGCCGAGCGCACGCTCTCCCTCTACGCCGACGCGCTGGCGCGGCTCCACGGCTTTTGCGAACGCGAGGGCCTGACCCTGGAAGCGGTCAAGCCGCACCATGCGCGCGGCTGGGTGGCGCGCCTGCATGCGCAGGGCCAGGGGCCGCGCAGCCTGGCCATCACCCTGTCGGCCTGGCGGGGCTTCTACCGCTGGCTGGGGCGCGAGGGGGTGATCCCGGCCAACCCGGTCGACGGCCTGAAGCCGCCCAAGCCCGCCAGCCCCCTGCCCAAGGCCCTGTCGGTGGACCAGGCCGTGGCCCTGGCCGAGCACCGCCCGTCCGATCCCGCGGATCGGGCCGCCTCTCCCGCTGCGGCCACCCGGCTGGCCCGCGAAGCGCCCTGGCTGCAAGCCCGCGACCACGCCATCGTCGAGTTGCTCTACAGCAGCGGCCTGCGCAGCGCCGAGCTGCTCAGCCTGGACGTCCACGCCGCTGCCCAGGCCGTCGGCTGGCTGGACCTCGACGCGGCCGAGGCCCATGTGCTGGGCAAAGGCAGCAAGCGCCGCACCGTGCCCATCGGCCCGGCGGCCTTGCAGGCGGTGCGCCAGTGGCTGGCCGTGCGCGAGCTGCTCACCCCGCCCACCGAACCCGCCCTCTTCCTCAGCCGGCTGGGGCGGCGCCTGACGGCCATGCAGCTGCGCAACCGCCTCAAGCAGCTGGCGCAAGACGCCGGCCTGCCCACCCACGTGCACCCGCACATGCTGCGCCACAGCTTCGCCAGCCACCTGCTGCAGTCCAGCAGCGACCTGCGCGCCGTGCAGGAGCTGCTGGGCCACGCCCACATCAGCACCACCCAGGTCTACACGCGGCTGGACTACCAGCACCTCGCCCAGGTCTACGACGCCGCCCACCCGCGGGCGCGACGCAAAAACACCCCGTGACGCGGCGGGTGACGGACAATCTCGGCTTTGCACGTGTCCCCCTCCTCCCCATGAAGACGATCACCCTGCGCGAAGGCAAAGAGCGCTCCCTGTTGCGGCACCACCCCTGGGTCTTCCAGGGCAGCATCGCCAAAGGTGGCGGCGACGCCGGCGAGACGGTGCGCGTCGAGTCCAGCGACGGCAAGTTCCTGGCCTGGGCCGCCTTCAGCCCCAGCTCGCAGATCCGCGTGCGCGCCTGGAGCTTCGACGAAGCCGAGCGCATCGACGCCGAGTTCTTCGCCCGCCGCGTCCAGGCCGCCGTGGCCCTGCGCCAGCGCCTGGCCATCGACTCCAACGGCATCCGCCTCGTCCACGGCGAAGCCGACGGCCTGCCCGGCCTGATCGTCGACCGCTACGACGACGTGCTCTCGGCGCAGTTCCTCAGCGCCGGCACCGAGCGCTGGAAGGACGCCATCGCCGACGCGCTGGTCGCCGCCACCGGCTGCCCTTTTCTTTACGAACGCTCCGACTCCGGCGTGCGCGGCCTCGAAGGCCTGGCGCCGGTCACCGGCTGGCTGCGCCACCCGGACACGGCCGCTGGCGACCAACGCGCCACCGAGGTCACCATCCACGAAAACGGCTGGAAGCTGACCCTGGACGTCGCCGAGGGCCACAAGACCGGCTACTACCTCGACCAGCGCGACAACCGCGGCCTGTTCGCCAGGCTGGTGCGCGACCTGGGCTGCCAGACGGTGCTCAACTGCTACAGCTACACCGGCGGCTTCAGCGTGGCCGCCCTGGCCGGCGGCGCCACCGAGGTCACCAGCGTGGACTCCTCCGGCCCGGCCCTGGCCCGCGCCACGGCCCATGTCGCGCTCAATGGCTTCGACCCCGCCGCCCACACCGCGCTGGATGCCGACGTCAACGGCTCGCTGCGCCAGTTCATCAAGGACGGCCGACGTTTCGACGCCATCGTGCTGGACCCGCCCAAGTTCGCCCCCAGCGCCGCCCACGCCGACCGCGCCAGCCGCGCCTACAAGGACATCAACCGCCTGGCCTTCAAGCTGCTCAACCCGGGTGGCCTGCTGCTGACCTTCTCCTGCTCGGGCGGCATCGGGGCCGAGCTCTTCCACAAGATCGTGGCCGGCGCCGGCCTGGACGCCCAGGTCGATGGCTACCTGCTGCGCCGCCTGGAAGCCACCAGCGACCACCCCACGACCATCACCTTCCCCGAGGGCGAGTACCTCAAGGGCCTGGCCATCGTGCGCAAGTGAGGCACCCGTCACTCAAATTGTTCTGGTGCGGAGCATTTCTGCGGACAACCATTGTCAAATGATCCATAATTGGCGCGCATTGCCCCCGTGCCACGGGGTGCGTTCGATCCGCCTAGCAGCATCGGTGTGACATGAGCCTGAAGTCCGTGCCCAGACACCTCTGGGATTTCCGCCGTGGCATGGCCACCGCCCGCGTCCTGTGCCAATTGGGTTTCGACCACGGCCTCTCACCCGAGGCCATGTTCCGCCACACCGGCCTGCACCGCACCACCATCGAAGACCCCAAGGGCGAGATCGAGGCGCAGCAGGAAATCCAGCTCATCCGCAACCTGGTGGCCGAGCTGCCGCACCTGCCCCTGCTGGGCCTGGAAGCCGGCAAGCGCTACCACGTCACCACCTACGGGCTGTGGGGCTACGCCGTGCTGTCGAGCCCGAACCTGGGCATGGCCGTGAGCATGGGCTCGCGCATGCTCAACCAGACCTTCTCGCTGACCACCAACGAGGTCGAGCAGGTCGGCGAGCAGATCATGGTCACCTTCCACTCCGACCACCTGCCGCCCGAAGTGCGCCAGTTCATCATCGACCGCGACCGTGCTGCCGCCCTCACGCTGCAGCGCGAGGTGCTGGGCCGCCCCATGCCCTACACGGCCGTGCTGATGCGCCGGCCGACACCCGACGAGGCCACCATCGCGGCCTACACCGAGCTGTTCGGCGTGCAGCCCCTGTTCGGCCAGGCCCAGGACCGCAGCCTGTTTGCCGCCGCGCTCATGCACGAGCCCCTGCCGCAGGCCGACCCGCACACCGCCGCCCTGTGCGAGCAGATGTGCAAGCGCCTGGTCGATGCGCGCTCCTCTCGCACCGGCGTGGCCGCCCAGGTGCGCGACCGCCTGATGCGCCGCCCCGGCCACATCCCCGACATGGAAGAGGTCGCCTGCGAGATGCACATGACCTCGCGCACCCTGCGCCGCCACCTCACCGCCGAGGGCGCGTCCTTCCGGGCCCTGCTGGAGGAAGTGCGCTCGACCCTGGCCGAGGAGCTGATGACCAGCGCCACGCTCACGCACAGCGAGATCGCCGAGCGCCTGGGCTACGCCGACGTCACCACCTTCATCGAAGCCTTCCGGCGCTGGCGCGGCGTGCCACCCAGCGAATTCCGCAAGGCCCAGGGCGTGTACCGGCCCAATGGCGCCTCGCGTCGCCGATTCATCCCGAGGTGAGCGGTCCCGCCGTGCACTTTGCCGCGAAAAGCAGCAGAAAGCCCGACCCTGCGGGCTCTGTTTGATGCCTCCCGGATGGCGCAAGCGCCTAGACTGACAGGGTCTGCCTGAGGACCCCGTCATGAGCATCGCGCCCCAACTCCGCAACCTGAACATCGACCTGCCGGCCTGCCCGAGCACCTTGGTCAAACTGTCGTTGCTGATGGCCGACGAGAACTGCTCGACCGACCAGCTCGCCGCCCTGATCGAGACCGACATGGCCCTGTCCTCGGCCGTGGTGCGCACCGTCAACTCGGCGCTGTTCGGCCTGCTCAAGCGCGTCGAGACCGTGCACGAAGGCATCCGCTACCTGGGCATGGCGCAGGTGGCCGGCCTGACCTACGAGATCGGCCTGCGCGGCGCCTTCCCGCCCAGCCCCCTGCTGCAGACCATCTGGGACCGCGCCGGCGTGCGTGGCCTGGCCATGGGCCGCATCGCCCGCCAGCTCGACGTCGACCCCTGGCAGGCCCACACCGCCGGCCTGTTCGCCGAAAGCGGCCGCGCCGTGCTCTACGCTTACGACCGCCAGCGCTACACCTCGCTGGAGACCGACGGCTCCGACGAGGCCCTGCTGTGCGCCGCCGAG
Source organism: Pseudomonadota bacterium (assembly GCA_022566735.1). Lineage (GTDB taxonomy): Bacteria > Pseudomonadota > Gammaproteobacteria > Burkholderiales > Burkholderiaceae_C > Aquabacterium. The sequence goes on along the minus strand of JADFIG010000006.1, from coordinate 25,285 downwards.
ATCGAGGCCTTCGGCGTCAGCCACTCGGCGCTGGGCGCGGCCCTGTGCCAGTCCTGGGGCCTGTCGCGCGAGGTCAGCGACAGCGTGCGCGCCCGCCCCAACAGCCCCAGCCAGTGGGGCCAGGAGCGCCCCGCCGTGCAGAAGCTGCTGACCATCGGCGCGGCCGTCGACAGCCTGCTGCTCAACCCGACGCGCGCCGCCGACCCACAATCCGTGTGGGCCGAGCTGGAACCCGTCGCCCACCAGGTCGGCCTGCATTTCCAGGCCTTCCAGCTCGCCACCATGCGCGTGTGCGAGCGCCTCAACATCCCCCAGTCCGAGGGTTGAGCGGCACTTTCGGGTGTCCTGCCCGATTGACACCCCGCGCCGGCGCCTGCAGCATCGTCTGCAAAGAACCCACAGAGAGGACGTCCCCGAGGCCCGCCGCCTCGGTGTGACCCTGCGCTCGGCCGGCCCGCACGCCCAGCACGCCGGCCCCGCGCCCGACCCCGGGCAAGGCAAAGGACCGCATGCCACCCACGCCGGGCACCGTGACCCCACCGGACGACGCCGAACTCACCCGCCTGATCCAGGCCGAGCGCATCCGCATGCTGTTTGCGCCGACCCTGCCCGTCGCGGTGGTCAGCGCCCTGGCGGCGGCCGGCCTGGCCCTGGCGGTGGTCCAGCAGACCGGCCTCACCTGGGCACTGGCCTGGGCCGCGCTGTGCCTGCTGGTGCCCGCCAGCCTGGCGCTGCTGGCCCGCCAGGACGCCTACGGCCTGTTCCGCGGACTGGGCCTGCTGTCGCTGCTGGCGCTGATGCTCTTCGAAGGCCGACGCGCCGAACGCCGCATCACCGAGCTGCTGTGGCTGCGCTTCACCACCGACCGCATCGCCCGCGAACGCAGCGCGGCGCTCGTCATGGCGCAGCGCCACAGCGCCGTCAAGGACCGCTTCCTGGCCACCATGAGCCACGAGATGCGCACGCCGCTGCACGGCATCCTGGGCCTGGCGCGCCTGACGCCGGAGCGCCTGCCCGATCGCCCCGGCGTGCTGGCCGAATCGCGCCACCAGCTCCAGCTCATCGAGCGGGCCTGCGCCTGCTCACCGACATCCGCCTGCCGCAGCCCTGCTGGGTGCAGGGCGACGCCGCCCGCGTGCGCCAGGTGCTGCACAACCTGCTGGGCAACGCGCTCAAGTTCACCGACAGGGGCGAAGTGCGGCTGCGGGTGTCGCGCGACGCCAGCCCGGGCCACGCCCTGCGCCTCGACGTCCAGGACACCGGCGTGGGCATCCCGCCCGAGGCGCTGCCCCTGATCTTCGACGCCTTCCACCAGGTCGATGACAGCTTCGTGCGCCGCCACAAGGGCACGGGCCTGGGGCTGACCATCACCCGCGAGATCGTGCGGGCCATGGGCGGGGACGTGGTCTGCGTGAGCGAGCCTCAGCGCGGCTCGGTGTTCAGCGCCACGGTGCAGTTGCCGCCCGCCGCCGCCCCACGCCCCGCCGCCATTCGACGCCCATGTGCTGCTGGTCGAGGACAACGCCATCAACGCCATGGTGGCCGAAGCCACGCTGCGCCGCTTCGGCCTGAGCGTGACCCGGGCGGAGCACGGCCGCGAGGCCCTGGCCCTGCTGAGCCACTCCGGCCGGCCCTTCCAGCTCGTGCTGATGGACCTGCAGATGCCCGAGATGGACGGCATGGAAGCCTGCCGCAGGCTGCGTGCGTGGGAACGGACGCAGGGCCTGCCGCACCTCCCGGTGGTGGCCCTCACCGCCAATGCCCTGGGTCACGACCGTGCCCAGTGCCTGGCTGCGGGCATGGACAGCCACCTGCCCAAGCCATTCCGGGCCGATGAACTCCTGGCCGTGCTGCGGCACCACCTCGGTGGCCCCCGCGCGGCCCTCATCGGCCCTGACAGCGAAGCCGCCCGCCCGGGTCATCCCCCGGACGCGGCCCCGCTGGATTCCGTCACTGCTTGACGGCTTCGACCTGGATGACCAGCTTCACGTCGTTGGGGATGAAGGGCAGGCCGTAGTTCATGCCGAACTCGCTGCGCTGGATGGTGGTTTCGAAGTCACCGCCGCAGACCTGGCGCTTGAGCATCGGGTTGTCGTAGCAACCGTAGTTGTTGGCCTTCAGGGTCACGGTCTGGCTCTTGCCCAGCAGGGTCAGGTCGCCGACCACCGCCACGACCTTCTCACCCTCGAACACCACCTTGCTGCTCTTGAACGTGGCCTGGGGGAAGGCCTCGGCGTTGAAGAAATCCTTGCTCTTGAGGTGGTTGTTGAAGGCTTCGGTGCCGGTGTTGATCGAGCCGGTCTCCAGGGTGATCTCGACCTGGCCGGTCTTGGCAGCGGCGTCGATGGTCACGGAGCCCGACTTCTTGTCGAAGCGGCCGCGGTTGGTCGAGGTGCCGAAGTGCTTGGCCTCGAAGGTCACGAAGGTGTGGGTGGGGTCGATGGCGTAGGTGGCCGGCGCGGCGTGGGCGGTGGCAGCCAGGGTGGCCAGCAGGGCGGAAGCGATCAGGGTGCGGGTCATGAGGAGATCTCCAGTCAGAACAGAAGGAAGGGGTTGAGGGGTGGGGGTGGGGAACACGGCACTCACAGGGCAGGCACGCCCTGCAGCACCAGCTTGAATTGCACCTGGACGTCGTTGGCCACGATGGACGCGTCGGCCCAGTCGCCTTCGCCCACCTTGAAGTCCAGGCGCTTGAGCACGAAGCTGCCGGTGGCCGTGCTCAGGCCCTGGGCCTGGGTGAGCTGCACCGGCACGACCAGGTCACGCGCCTGGCCCTTGAGGTTGAGCTTGCCCGTCACCTCGAACTTGCCGCCGCCCAGGGCCTTGATGGCGCTGGACTGGAAGGTGGCGTGCGGGAACCTGGCAGTGGAGAACCACTCGGGCTTGAGCAACTCGCGGTCGGCATCGGCATTGAGCGCGACGCTGCCCAGGTCCAGGCTGAAGGCGATCTTGCTGGTGGCCAGGGCCTTGGGGTCGAAGGCCGACTGCACCTGGAAGGACTTGAAGCGCCCCTGCAGCGGCACGCCCAGCTGCCTGGCCACGAAGGTGACCTCGCTTTTTGCGGGCACCAGGGTCTGGGCGGCGGCCGGGGCGGTGGCGGCCAGGGCCGGGCTCAGCCCCCCGAACGAGGACAGCACGAAGCCGGCGGTGGCCAGGGCGGCCATCAGGGAACGGCGAGAAGACATGGGGGGCTCCTTGGGGACAAGAGGGGATGAAGACGCCAGGGCTCAGCGGCCGGGGCGCATGCGGTCGATCAGGCCATCGCGGTCGATGAACTGGTGCTTGAGGGCCGCGGCCACGTGCAGCACCGCCAGGCCGATCAGGCCCCAGGCCGCCAGGGCATGCAGGGGCTGGAGGGCCTCGGCCAGGGCCGGGTCCGGCGAGACCAGGTCGGGCAGCGGCAGCACGCCGAACCACACGATGGGGTAGCCCTTGGCCGAGCTGTAGGCCCAGCCCAGCAGGGGCACGGCGAAGAACAGCAGGTACATCAGGTGGTGGGTGCCGTGGTGGGCGGCACGCTGCCAGGCCGGCATGGCCTGTTCGATGCGGGTCGGCAAGGCGGGCGGGCGGTGCGTCAGGCGCCAGACCAGGCGCAGCAGCGACAGTGCCAGGATCGTCACCCCGGCCCACTTGTGCCAGTTGATCAGTTTGAGCTTGGCGGGCGAGAAGGGCAGGTCATGGACGTACAGGCCCATGGCGAAGGCGCCCAGGATGGCCAGGGCAAGGACCCAGTGCAGCAGCATGGCCGTGCGGGTGTAGCGGGCTTGGGTTGTCATGGAAGTCGCCTCCGAAGGCTGTGCATCACGGTTGACAGCGTAAGGAACGCCCACTTCAAGCAGGTTGAGTGGGATTCACGCCAAAATTCAAATCGTTTGAATCGTCTGCCGCGCCCCTGTCCCCCAAACGCTCTCAGGGCTTGCCCGGGCTCCAGTTCGGCGGCATCTCGCCGATGCTTTGTCACTGTGGTGACATGTTTTTCCCCGAACCCGCCTTGTCCGTCTACACCCGACTCTCCCATGTGCTCCTGAGCACCGACCCCCAGCAGCGGCTGCGCCTCCAGCGCTCCCTGCTGGCGGCCAATGTGTTCCTGGCGTGCTGCCTGCTGCAGGTCTACGCCGCCTGGGCCGGCTTCATGTCGGTGGACAACGTGAAGTGGCTGACCGGCACCATCGTGCTGAACTGCCTGCTCTGGTACACGGTGCTGCGCAGCGGCTTCAACCTGCGCTTTGCCGACCCGGCCCTGACGCTGCCGCAGATCCTGGCGGCCATCACCATCATCGTGGGCGCCTACGCCGTCACAGGGCCGGTGCATGGCTCGGTCATGATGCTGGTGGCCCTGGTGCTGGTCTTCGGGGTCTTCAACCTCAAGCCGCGCGGCGCACGCATCGCCTCGGCCTACTCCCTGCTGGCCATCGGCGCGGCCCAGCTCATCAAGATGGAGACCGACCCCCTCCACTACCCCTTCAAGCTGGAGGTCGCGCACTTCGTGCTGATCGCGGCCATCGTGCCCACCATCTCCTCGCTGGCCAGCCAGCTCAGCAGCATGCGGGCGAGGCTCAAGCAGCAGAAGGACGAGCTGGCGCAGGCGCTGGTGCGCATCCAGATCCTGGCCACCCGCGACGAGCTCACCGGCCTGGTCAACCGCCGCCACATGATGGACGTGCTGCAGCAGCACCGCAAACGCCTGCAGCGCTCCGGCCACCACCGCTTCTGCCTGGCCCTGGTCGACCTGGACCACTTCAAGCGCGTCAACGACAGCCACGGACACGGCGTCGGTGACGACGTGCTGCGCCAGTTCGCCCAGGTCGCCCAACGCGGTCTGCGCGACACCGACGTGCTGGCCCGCTGGGGCGGCGAGGAGTTCCTGGTGCTGCTCAACGACACCACCACCGAGCAGGCCCAGGTGGGCCTGGAGCGGGTGCGCGAGCTGCTGGCCGACGCCGTGGTCGCCCCGGCCGTCCCCCAACTGCGCGCCACCTTCTCGGCCGGCCTGACCGACTACGACTGCACCGAGCCCCTGGATGTCTGCATCGAGCGGGCCGACCGGGCGCTCTACGCCGCCAAGGCCGCCGGCCGCAACCGCACCCTGGTCGAGGCGGCCCCCACCCGCTCACCCGTCCTGCTCCAGCTGGACACCCCCGCGGCGAAGGGCGAAGCGGCTTCCGCACGAATCATCTGAAACCATCGGAACAAACCCTGGTGCATTGGCGCTGCCCGCGCTATGCTGCATCCCCGCGGAACGCTCAGCGCACCGCACACAACAACAAGCAGATCAAGCGATTGACGCTCGGGCGGGGCTCACCATCCCCTGCCCGAGGCCGTGGAGGCGGTCCGGGCACCTGGCGGTGAAGGGGCTGTGGGTGGTGGCCGTCAGCGCAGTGCCATGCCCAGTATGTCCTCAGGATTCCCCCGGCCGTCCGCGGTCAGTGACCTGTTCCCCGTGCCATCGCCGCAAGCCCCGCGCGACGAGGCCGCCGAGGCACCCTACCGCCTGATCTTCGAGGCCGCGGCCATCGGCATGGTGCGCCTGAGCCTGCAGGGCACCATCCTGGAGGCCAACCAGCGCTTTGCCGACATCGTCGGGCGCCGCCGCGCCGACCTGCAGGGCCTGCACGTCCAGGACATCACCCACCCCGAAGACATCTCCTCGGGGCGCGCCCACATGGAAGCGGCGGTCGTCGGCCGCGAGGACGGCTACCTCACCGAAAAGCGCTACGTGCGCCCCGACGGTCAGGTGGTGTGGGTCTCGCTCAACGTGGCCCTGCTGCGGGACGCGCGCGGCCAGCCGGTGCAGCTCATCGCCGTGGCGGAAGACATCTCCGAGCGCCAGCAGATGCAGGACGCGATGAACTCCGCCCGTGCCGCCGAGCGCGCCAGCAAGGCCAAGACCGAGTTCCTCTCGCGCATGAGCCACGAGTTGCGCACGCCGCTCAACGCCATGCTGGGCTTTGCGCAACTGCTGCGCGTCGACCCGCGCCACCCGCTGCACCCCGACCAGCGCGGCAAGGTGGACCACATCGAGCGCGCCGGCGCCCACCTGCTGGCCATGCTCACCGACGTGCTGGACCTCTCGCGCATCGAGGCCGGCAGCCTGCCGATGTCCATCGAGCCCCTGGCCCTGGCCGACGTCCTCGATGCGGCCCAGGCCCTGGTGAGCAACCAGGCCGGCGACGCCGGGCTGCGCCTGCTGTGCACCCCGCCCGAGCCCGGCCTGTTCGTGCAGGGCGACGCGGTGCGGCTGCGCCAGATCCTGGTCAACCTGCTGTCCAACGGCATCAAGTACAACCAGCCCGGCGGCCAGGTCATGCTCGAAGCCCTGGGCGTGGGCCGCGAGGTGGTCATCACCGTCAGCGATTCGGGTCGGGGCATGAGCGATGCGCAGCTCGCCCACCTGTTCGAGCCCTTCAACCGCCTGGGCGCCGAGCGCACCGCCATCGAGGGCACGGGCATCGGCCTGGTCATCGTCAAACGCCTGGTCGAGCTGATGCGCGGCCGCATCGAAGTCAGCAGCCGGCACGGCGCCGGCACCCAGTTCCGCGTCTGGCTGCCGCGCGCCGAGGCCCCTGCGGAGGCGGCGGACCTGGCCCATCGCCCGCGCACCAGTTTCGGCATGCTCGACGACGGCCTGCCCGGCGGCCTGACCCTGCTCTACGCCGAGGACAACGTCGTCAACGTGGAGTTGCTGCGCCAGGTGATGCGCATGCGCCCGCAGTGGCACCTGGAAGTGGCGCTGTGCGGCCAGGAAGCCATTGCGATGGCCCTGGCGCAGCCGCCCGACCTGCTGCTGCTGGACATGCACCTGGGCGACATGAGCGGCCTGGACGTGTCCGACGCGCTGTCGATGAGCGCGCACACGGTGGCCATCCCGCGGGTGGCGCTGTCGGCCGACGTCATGCCCGACCAGATCAGCGAAGCCCGCCAGCGCGGTTTCGTGGCCTACCTCACCAAGCCGCTGGACGTGGGCAAGCTGCTGTCCCTGCTGGACCGCTGCGCCCGCGGCGAGGAACTCTGAGCCCGCCGGGCGGGCATCCCCTCACATCGTCAGGTCGGTGAAGAAGCGGCCGCCGTGGAAGACCAGCGGGGCCGCGCCGACACGGCGGTGGCAGTGCCCGACCTCGCCCACGAAGATGATGTGGTCGCCCTCGGCATGCTGGCTGCGGTTGCGGCACTCGAACACGGCCACGGCACCGTCGATGACCGGCGCCCCGGTGAGGCCGGCACGCCAGGCCACGCCCTCGAAACGGTCGATGCCCTTGCGCGAAAAGCGCTCGGCCAGCAGGCGCTGGTCTGCCGCCAGGACGTTGATGGCGTAGTGCGAGGCCGACTGGAAGCCCGGCATGGAGCTGGACTGGCACGACAGGCTCCACAGCACCAGCGGCGGCGCCAGCGAGACCGAGTTGAAGGAGTTGGCCGTCAGGCCCAGCAGGCGGCCGTCTGCGGCGCGCGCCGTGACGATGGTGACCCCGGTGGCGAACTGGCCCAGGGCGGCGCGGTAATCCTCCTGGGAAAAAGGCGCGGCCGAAGAGGGTGCGGCAGGGACAGCAGGGGCAGGCGGTGCAGACATCGGCATGGACAGACAGGCAAGACGCTGGAGTGTAGTGCGCGCTGGCGTGATGCGCTCAGCAAGGCATTCGCGGCAGGGCCCTTGTCAGGACGCCGCGCCCGGCACGCGGTAGACCCACAGGGGCCGCCCGCCGGCCAGTTCGATGCGGGCCTGGGGCCGCCAGGACGGCGGGGCCTCGAACTCCAGGCTGACCAGCCAGCGGCCCGGTCGCATTTCCTGGTGGGCCTTGGCCATGGCTCGCGGCATGGTTTCGGGCCGCTGGAACAGGTAGACCAGGTCGAAGTCCGACCAGTCGTCGGCCCACATGTCACCTCGGCGCACGCGCGCCCACGGACAGCGCCAGGCCGCCACCGTGCGCCACAGGGCGCTCCACTCCACGCCCTCCAGGCGCGCCTGCGGCCAGGCCGCGTGCAGCTCGATCAGGCCATCGCCCATGCCGCAGCCGGCGTCCAGCACGCGAGCCCGCTCGGGCAGGTGGATGTGCCGCGGCAGCTCGGCCAGGGCGCCGCGCGGCGTCGGGAAGACCGGCGCGTCACGCCAGGCCCGGCGCGGGTAGGCCAGCAGCAGCAGGGCCAGGGGCGCCAGCCAGAGCCAGGCCGGCACCGCACCGCCCTGCCCCAGGGCCAGCACGCTCAAGGGGAAGCCGCCGGCCACGAACACGCGCCGCCACGGTGTGGGGGCCACCGCGGGCCACAAGGCGGCCAGGGCGCCCAGGGCCGTGGGCAGGCCCAGCACCGCCCACACGGGCGCATCGGCCCGGCGCAAGGCCAGCGCCAGGCCCCAGGCGAGCGCCCAGGTGGCGGCGGCCGGCAGGGGCCAGGGCAGCAGGAGCCGGGGCTGCGGGCGGGCGGCCATGGCAAATCGGCAGCGTGCGCCGGGCTCAGGCCTCGGGGCCGCCGCGCAGCTTGTCGATCACGCCGTTGAGCTCCTCCAGGCTGCCGAACTGGATGGTGACCTCGCCCTGCTCGCCGCGCTTGGTCTTGCGCTTGATGTGAATGCTCACTTGCGCTGTCAGCAAGTCAGACAGCTGCTCTTCCAGGCGCAGCACGTCGCGGGACTTCTCGCCCTTGACGCGCAGCAGCGGGGCCTGGCGGCCGGCGCCCTGCACCTTGGTGACGAGTTTTTCGGTCTCGCGCACATTGAGCTTCCTGGCCACCACCTCGTGGGCGGTGGTGATCTGCACGGCCTTGTCCAGCGGCAACAAGGCGCGGGCGTGGCCCATGTCGATGTCACCGGCCATCAGCATGCCCTGCACCGGCTCGGCCAGGTTGAGCAGGCGCAGCAGGTTGGAGGCGGCGCTGCGCGAGCGGCCCACGGCCTGGGCGGCCTGCTCGTGCGTGAGGCCGAACTCGGCGGTCAGGCGCTGCAGGCCCTGGGCCTCTTCCAGCGGGTTGAGGTCTTCGCGCTGGATGTTCTCGATCAGGGCCATGGCCGCGGCGGCCTCGTCGGGCACGTCCTTGACCAGCACCGGCACCTCGGCCAGCCCCGCCAGCTTCGCCGCGCGCGAGCGGCGCTCACCGGCGATGATCTCGTACTTGCCCGCACCCACCGGGCGCACCAGGATGGGCTGCATGACGCCCTGGGCCTTGATGCTCTCGGCCAGCTCGTACAGCGAGCCCTCGTCCATGCGCGTGCGCGGCTGGTACTTGCCGGGCTGCAGCAGGTCCAGACGCAGCACCGAGGGGCTGCCGCCGGTGGATGCGCCGGAGTTGGGGTTGTCGCTGACTTTGGGGCCCAGCAGGGCCTCCAGGCCCATGCCCAGGCCTTTGGATTTCTTGGTCGCCATGGGGGTGATTGTCCGCGGTTTCCGTCGCGTTTCCCGCTGGTGGGTGCGACATGTGGTTCGACGGGGCACGGCATGCGGGTCGTCCCTCTCTCCACCCTGTCGCGATTTGTCCGACAACATGGGGGTGATGTCCTCGCAGTCCCCCCCTTCCACTGACAGCGCCCAGGCGACCGCCCCCAGCGCGGGCGATGGCCCCGCGCTGGCTGCCTTGCAGCAAGAGGTGGCGGCGTTGCGCGCACAGCTGGCGCAGACCCAGCAGCGCCTGCACGCCCGCGAAGGCCTGCTGCAGAGCCTGAGCCAGCACATCCCCGGCGTGCTCTTCAAAGGCGTGGTGGGCGAGGACGGCCGCTTCCACCTGCACTACATCAGCCAGCGCGCGGCCGAGCTCTACGAGCTCGACGCCAGCCGCCCCGAGGCGCTGGACTGGGACTCGCACTACGAACGCATCCACCCCGACGACCTGCCGGCCGTCAAGCGCCTGAGCGCCACCGTGCCCACCGCGGCCGGCAAGGTGGCGCGCTACGAGTACCGCGTGCTGCTGCCCGTCAAAGGCCTGCGCTGGATGGCGGGGCAGTCGGTGGCGTTGCGCGAGGGCCCCGACGGCCGCACCGCCTGGTACGGCTATGTGCAGGACGTGACCGAGCAGAAGCTCTATGCCGAGGCCCTGATCGCCGCGCGCACGGCCGAGCAGGCCAGCCAGGCCAAGAACGACTTCCTCTCGCGCATGAGCCACGAGCTGCGCACCCCGCTGAACGCCGTGATCGGCTTTGCGCAGCTGCTGGAGATGGATCCCAGCCACGTCTTCACCGCCGAGCACCGCCGCCGCGTCAGGCTCATCGAGCAGGCCGGGCAGCACCTGCTGTCCATCCTGGGCGATGTGCTGGACCTCTCGCGCATCGAGGCCGGCGCCCTGCCCTTGCTGCTGGAGCCGCAGGACGTCGGCAGCGTCGTCGACGAGGCCCAAGAGCTGGTGGGCAGCCTGGCACGCAAGGCCGGGGTGCAGTTGCGCCCGCCGGAGCCTTCCCCGCCGCTGACGGTGCAGGCCGACCGGGTGCGGCTGCGCCAGGTGCTGGTGAATCTGCTGAGCAATGCCATCAAGTACAACCGCCAGGGCGGCCAGGTCAGACTGACCGTGGCGCCCGTGCCTCAGGACGGCAAGGCGCCCGAGGTCGCCATCACCGTGCGCGACACCGGCATCGGCATGAGCGAGGCCCAGCGCGCGCAGCTCTTCCAGCCCTTCAACCGGCTGGGCGTGGAGCAGACAGGCATCGAGGGCACAGGCATCGGCCTGGTCATCGTCGACAAGCTGGTGCGCCTGATGGGCGGGCGGCTGGCGGTGGACAGCACCGTGGGCCAAGGCACCGCGGTGACGCTGACCTTGCCCGTGGCCGAGCGCCCCGTCGACGCCGACGCCCCCTCACCCCAGGACAACACCACGGCCGCGCCAAGCCGCCCAGCCACCATCCTCTATGCCGAAGACCACGAGGTGAACATCGCGCTGGTGCACCAGGTGGTCAAGCTGCGCCCGCACTGGCAACTGCGCGTGGCCACCAACGGCCAGCGCGCGCTGGAGCTGGCCCGGCGCCAGCGGCCCGACCTGATGCTGGTGGACATGCACCTGGGCGACATGAGCGGCCTGGCGCTGGCCCAGGCCCTGGACGGCGACGAGGCCACGCGCGACATCCCGCGGGTGGCGCTGTCCGCCGATGCCATGCCCGACCGGATCCAGGCGGCGCGGGCGCACGGCTTTCGCGCCTACCTGACCAAGCCGCTGGACGTCACCGCCCTGCTGCGCTGCCTCGACGAGCAACTCGCGCAGGTTCAGGGGCCCGTGCCCGCGGCCTGACCGGTGCCGTCAGGCTTGCGGCGCGGGGGTCGCCGCCGGCGCAGGCGCAGCGGCCGTTGCGGGCTGTCCACTCGCGACGCGGCGCACCAACTCTTCGGCGAAGGACACGAAGGCCTGGGCGCCCTTGGAGGCCGGGTCGAACACCACGCCGGGCAGGCCGTAGCTGGGTGCCTCGGCCAGGCGCACATTGCGCGGGATGACGGTGTCGAACACCTTGTCGCCGAAGTGCGCCTTGAGCTGGTCGCTGACCTGCTGCTGCAAGGTGATGCGCGGGTCGAACATGACGCGCAGCAGGCCGATGAGCTGCAGCTCGCGGTTGAGGTTGGCGTGCACCTGCTTGACCGTGTTGACCAGGTCGGTCAGGCCTTCGAGCGCGAAGTACTCGCACTGCATGGGCACGATCACGCCGTGGGCGCAGGTCAGGCCATTGAGCGTGAGCAGGCTCAGGGACGGTGGGCAGTCGATGAGCACGAAGTCGTGGTCGGCCGCGGCGGCCTCGATGGCCGTCTTCAGGCGCCGGTCGCGGCGCTCCAGGTTGACCAGTTCCACCTCGGCACCGGCCAGTTCGCGGTTGGCGCCGAGCACGTCGTAGCCCGCCTTCTCGCTGTGCACGCGGGCTTCCGCGATGCTGACATCTTCCAGCAGCACATCGTAGACGCTGTGGGCCAGGGTGCGCTTGTCCACGCCCGAACCCATGGTGGCATTGCCCTGGGGGTCGAGGTCGATGATGAGGACGCGCTGGCCGATCTGGGCCAGACCGGCCGCCAGGTTGACGGTGGTGGTGGTCTTGCCCACCCCGCCCTTTTGGTTGGCGATGCAGAAGATGTGCGGCATGGCGGGATTATCGCTTGTGCCCCGGACGATCCGGGGTCAGGCTTGCGTGCGATGCGGCGGCACCGCGCCGCAGCCCGGCCCGGGATGCCGCGCTGCGCTCAGGCATCCGCCGGGTGCGCGCCTGAACCGAGCCCTGCGCCTTCGCCGAACGTCCGGCCTTGGCGCGCGTGCCCTGGGTGGCGCCCAGGCCGCGGGATGTCCCTGCCGTTTTCGTGACAGCCTTGCTCGGAGCGTGAACGCCGGCTGGCGCCATCGCCTTGCGCTTCGCCACGGCGGCCCCGGCATGTGCCTGGCGGTGCGCGTCGCTGCGCTGCAGGGCACCCTGTGGCGTGACCGGCAGCGCCAGACGCTTCCTGGTGCGACCCGGTCCGACAAGCGAGGCCTGCTCCGCCCGGGTGTCGCGCCGAGACGGGGTGCGCGCCTGCTGGCGTGACGCGACACGGCCCTTACCTGCCGCATCGGCAGACCCATCCGCCACCCCACCCACGCCCGCCCTGGGCCGCGACGGCGTGGTTTCACGTGAAACAAGGCTGCGGGTGCGCTCGGGCGTCGCCACCTCCACGGACGGAGGCGCGCTGAGGTCGTGCGGCGCCTCAGGCAGGTAGACCGGCGCGGGCACCTGCACCGCGGAGGACACCGCCTGAGGCGCAGCGGCCACCGCCCTGGCTGGGACCGCCAGCACCTCACCGGACAGGCCACCGAGCGCGAACGCCACGCCCCCCAAGGCCCACACCCAGCGCGTGAGCACAGGCGCGGCAAACAGGCCCAGAGCAGGGCGAACCCGTGCGGGCGCTCGGCGAAGGATCGTCAATGAACGGGACAAGCGCATCTCCACAAACACGGGCAGGCCATCGGCCTCCAACGCCTTGATTATCCTCGCCCAGGCGCGGGAGTCGCCCCGCGCTGTGGTTGGACGCCGGTGGTGCTGCTCGCTGGTGATGGATGGGCCGGCATCACGTCCGTGGTCGCATCCAGATCAGGCAGCGCTCGGCATCCAGGCCCGGCACCGCCAGATGTTCCACGTGGAACACTTCCACGTCCTGAGGCAACGCCTTCAGCTCCTCGTCCGGGAGCTTGCCCTTCATGGCCATCCAGACGCCGCCAGGCGCCAGCTGCTGCCGGGTCAGGCGGACAAAATCCTCCAGCGAGGCAAAGGCCCGCGAAGTGATGAGGTCGTAACGGCCGGGCAACTGCTCGACCCGGGCATGCTCCCCACGGAGCTGACCCAGGCGCAACTCGGCCGCCACCTGGCGGATGAAGGCGGCCTTCTTGCCCACGGTGTCCACACAGCTGACCCGCAACGCAGGGCTGCAGATGGCCAGCACCACCCCGGGCAGGCCGCCGCCACTGCCCACGTCCAGCACGCGCAAGCCACCCTCCTCCGCCCGCCCGGCCCAGCGCTCGCGCACTTGGGCCACCAAGGACGGCAGGACCGCCAGACAGTCGGCCAGATGGTGGCTGAGCATGTCCGGCGCGCTGCGCAGCGCCGTCAGGTTGAAGGTCGCGTTCCAGTGGCTCAGCAAGCCCATGTAGGCCGCCAACTGCTGGACTTGCGCGGGGCTCAGCGCCAGCCCCAGGGCGTCCAGCACCGGCGGGATGGCCGCCAACCACTCGGACTCGCTCCACTGGACGGGTTGGGCGGCGGGCCTGGTGACAGCTCGGGCAGCAGGCGCGGAAGGACGACCGGAAGGGCTTCGGCTCATGGGCAGATCGCGGGCAAGAAAAACAGCAAGGCGGATGGCAAAGGTCAAGGGATCGGCTTCAGGAACGGGCCACCGCCTGCGCAGGCGCCGCCGCACCGGCCGACTCGGCCACGGTGGCAAAGCCCTTGAAGCGCCCCTTCTTCAGGTGGATCAGCAAGAGGGAGATGGCCGCGGGCGTGATGCCGGAAATGCGCGAGGCCTGGCCCAGCGTCTCGGGGCGGTGCTTGTTGAGCTTCTGGCGCGCCTCGATGCTCAGCGCCGACACGGCCATGTAGTCCAACTCCTCGGGCAGGCGGAGGTGCTCGTAGGCCGCGGCCCGCTCGACCTCCTCGTTCTGCTTGTCGATGTAGCCGGCGTACTTGATGCTGATCTCGACCTGCTCGATCACCGCGTCGGCCAGCGTCGCCCCCAGGTCGGCATGCAGGGTCTGGCGGTCGACGTGCGCAGGCAAGCCCACGTCCTCGGTGACCACGCCCCGGGCCCCTTCCGCACGCAGGGCGGCCTGGCGCTCGGCGACCAGCTTGCCGGCCTCGGCCACCTGGTCATAGGCCACGCCGGGGCGACGCAGCAGGTCGGCCAGCTTGTACTCGCGCTCCAGGGCCTTGCCCAGCAAGCGCTCGGCCTCCTCGGCAGGCAGGGTCGCCGGACGTGCCCAGCTGTTCTGCAGGCGCTGTGTTTCACGTGAAACCGCATCGCGCTTGCGGTTGAAGGCGCCCCAACGCACGTCATCCACCAAGCCCAGTTCGCGGCCCAGTTCGGTCAGGCGCATGTCGGCGTTGTCCTCGCGCAGCTGCAGGCGGAACTCCGCGCGGCTGGTGAACATGCGGTAGGGCTCGGTCACGCCCTGGGTGCTCAGGTCGTCCACCAGCACGCCCAGGTAGGCCTGGTCGCGGCGCAGGGTGAACGGGCCCTTGCCCTGGGCCTGCAGCGCGGCATTGACGCCCGCGAAGAGGCCTTGTGCCGCAGCCTCTTCGTAGCCGGTAGTGCCGTTGATCTGGCCTGCGAAAAACAGGCCGCCGATGGCCTTGGTCTCGAAGGTCGACTTCAGCTCACGCGGGTCGAAGTAGTCGTACTCGATGGCATAGCCCGGCCGCAGGATGTAGGCGTTCTCCAGACCCGGCATGGTGCGCAGTGCCGCCAGCTGGATGTCGAAGGGCAGCGAGGTGCTGATGCCGTTGGGGTAGAACTCGTTCGTCGTCAGGCCCTCGGGCTCCAGGAAGATCTGGTGCGAATCCTTGTCGGCGAAGCGGTTGATCTTGTCCTCGATGGACGGGCAGTAACGCGGCCCCACCCCTTCGATCACGCCGGTGAACATCGGGCTGCGGTCGAAACCGGAGCGGATGATGTCGTGCGTCCGCTGGTTGGTGTGCGTGATCCAGCACGGCAGCTGGCGCGGGTGCTGCTCGGGCGAACCCAGGAAGCTGAACACCGGCACCCCGGGTCCCGTGGGCGCCGACGCACCCCAGCGCCCCACCCGACCGACGCCATCGCCCGGCTGCTCGCCGAGTTGGCTGAAGTCGATGCTGCGCCCGTCGATGCGCGGCGGCGTCCCCGTCTTCAGGCGGCCCTGGGGCAGCTTGAGCTCCTTGAGGCGCGCCGACAACGTCACCGCTGGCGGGTCGCCCGCGCGGCCGGCGCTGTGGTTCTGCAGCCCGACGTGGATGCGGCCGTCCAGGAAGGTGCCCGCGGTCAGCACCACCGTGCGCGCTCTGAAACGGATGCCCACCTGCGTGACGGCACCCACCACGCGGGCGCCCTCGCCATCGCCCTCGACCATCAGGTCGTCCACGGCCTGCTGGAACAGCCACAGGTTCGGCTGGTTCTCCAGGCGGCGGCGGATGGCGGCCTTGTAGAGGATGCGGTCGGCCTGGGCGCGGGTGGCACGCACGGCCGGCCCCTTGCTGGCATTGAGGATGCGGAACTGGATGCCGCCCTCGTCGGTCGCTTCGGCCATGGCCCCGCCCAGGGCATCGACTTCCTTGACCAGGTGACCCTTGCCGATCCCGCCGATCGACGGGTTGCAACTCATCTGGCCCAGGGTCTCGATGTTGTGGCTCAGCAGCAGCGTGGCGCAACCCATGCGGGCGGCCGCCAGGGCCGCTTCGGTGCCAGCGTGGCCACCCCCGACCACGATCACGTCAAATTCTTGGGGATACAGCATGGGCGCCTCACAGTTCCGGCCTTCGGTTCCGGCCTTCAGTTCAGATTGCCTCATTTTTGGGCAACCTTCCATTCTAGCGGCAACACCTCTGCCTGAGGGCGCCATGGCCAATGCCCCGGCGCCCTTCTCCCGACAAATTGTCATGCCAACCCACTACAGTGGTGTCATTCGCTGTCATCGCGAACGATTCACTCAGGGATCCCTTTGCTGGCACGGTGTGCGGCCTGGCCGGCCTCGTGGGTTGCGGCACCGGCTGCCCCACAATGCGCGCATGGACTGCCGACCCGGCTGCGCGGCCTGCTGCATCGCGCCCTCGATATCTTCCCCCCTGCCCGGCCTGCCTCACGGCAAACCCGCCGGCGTGCCCTGCCCTCAGCTGGACACGGACCTGCGCTGCCGCCTGTTCGGGCGGCCCGAACGTCCGGCGGTCTGCGGCTCGCTGCAGCCCTCCGCCGAGATGTGTGGCGACACCCGCGAGCAGGCCCTGCACTGGCTGGCTCGCCTGGAGGCCCTCACCTGCGTGGGCGATGCCGGCAACGCGGACGCCCAAGGCCGCGCGCCGCTCACATCCGTTGCCGCAAGGCCGCCTCGCGGCTGAAAGCCGGTCGGTCCCCGCCCCTCCAGCAGCCACAGGGGTGGCACCCCCTCGGCGCGGCCGCTCAGGGCCCGCATCTGCTGGCGCAGGCCCTCGGTGCTCAGGCCCTGGCCGTCCGGCGCCCACCCCGGCGGCCCGAACAGCCGGCCCAGGACCTCGCCCGGCCCCCGCGCGCGCCGCAGGTCGCGCAGCATGGCCACCCATTCGGCCAGGCACACCCACAGGGCGCTGCGCGAGGTCTGCGGCTTGACCAGGCCGTAGCGGATGGGCACGCCCTCGCGCTCCGCCACGTAGGTGCCGAACAGCCGGTCGAACAGCATGATGGTGCCGCCGTAGTTGCAGTCCAGGTACTCGACGTTGGCCGCGTGGTGCACCCGGTGCGCGGAAGGCGTGTTGAAGACGCCCTCCATCCAGCCCAGCCTGGACACCAGGTCGGTGTGGATCCAGAACTGGTAGACGAGGTTGAGCCCGTAGGAGATCAGCACCGCGTCCGGCGAGAAGCCCAGCAGGCACTGCGGCGCGAAGAACACGAAGCCCCCCGTCACCTTGCCGGTGATCGACTGGCGGAAGGCCGCGGCCAGGTTGTACTGGTTGCCCGAATGGTGCACCTGGTGCGATGCCCAGTACCAGCGGATGCGGTGGCCGGCGCGGTGCATCCAGTAATAGAAGAACTCGGTGCAGAAGAACATCGCCACCCAGCCCCAGGCCGAGTCCATCGGCACGGTCCACAGGCGGTGGGCGTACATCCAGTCGCCCAGGGGCAACGAGGCGCCCAGCACCGCCCCCATCGGGATGGCCTCCACCACCACCCGCCACAGGTTGATGCGCACGGTGGTCCAGAAGGCAGCCCAGTCGTAAGGCTCGCGGCCGTGGCACCCGCCCGCCCGACGGCCGATGAGCACCCCCTCCAGCGCGGTGATGGCCACGGCCGCGGCGCCCAGGGCGGCCATCATGGTCTGGATGACGTTGAGTTTGTCGAGCATGGCGGGCTTCCTCGCGTGGGCGGGCTGCGGGTCCAACAAGCGGTGCCCGCCACCTTAGTGAGAAGCCCGGGCCTTGTCGCCCGGGGAAGCCCTTTCGGGTCGCGTTAAACCCCTCGGGATCACCCCCGCACACCCGGGGCACCGCGCCAACGTCAGGCCGCGTCCAGGGCCCGGGTGTACAGCCAGCGCCCGCCTTCACGCACGAAAGCGCTGCGCTCCACCAGGCGGTGGGCCCGCCCGTCCAGCTTGCTGCGCGCCACGAAGCTGACCTCGCCCGCATCGGGGCCGTTCAACCGCACCGACTTCACCTCCAGCCCCAGCCAGCGCAAGCCAGCCTCAGGAGGCCCGATGGCGTCAGGACGGTGGTCGGGGTGCCAGGTCGCCATCAGGTAGTCGCGCAGGTCCAGCACGAAGGCGCTGTAGCGCGAGCGCATGAGGGACTCCGGATCCGGCGCCAGCAAGTGCAGCGGGCCCGCGTGGTAGCGCCCGCAACAGTCGGCGTAGCGCGGGCCCCGCCCACAGGGGCAAGGGGCGTCGGGCGACAAGGGGGACGGATCGGTGGACGAGGCCATGGACTGCAAGACAAGGTTCGGGTCGGCAAGGCGCACCCGGGGCGCGCGCACAATCATGGCATGGCCGCACCGACCCCGAACGACACCCCCAGCCCCACCCTCAGCCCCGGCGCCCACCCCTTCCGCCTCGACGGCCGCATCGCCCTGGTCAGCGGGGCCGCGCGCGGCCTGGGCTTCGAGATCGCGCTGGGCCTGGCGCAGGCCGGTGCCCACGTCTGGCTCAACGGCCGCGACGAAGCCGCCCTGCAGGTCGCGGCCCGGCGCATCCGCGCGGAGGTCTCGGCCACGCACGCCGCCCATCCCGTCGGCACCCTGCCCTTCGACATCGCCGACGACGGCGCACGCCAGGCCGCCCTGGCACGCTTGCGCGCCCTGCATGGCGGGCTCGACATCCTCGTCAACAACGTCGGGCAGCGCGACCGCCGCGCCCTGGACGACTTCGCGCTCGACGACATCCGCCGCCTGCTCGACACCAACCTGGTCGCGCCCCTGGCCCTGGCGCGCGAGGCCGCCCAGCTGATGGCCGAGGGCGGCGCCTGTGCCTCCGGCCGCGCCCGCATCGTCAACATCACCTCGATCGCCGGGCCCATCTCGCGCGCCGGCGACGTGGCCTACACCGTGGCCAAGGGCGGGCTCGACGCCGCCACCCGGGCCCTGGCCGCGGAGCTGGGTCCGCGCGGCATCACCGTCAACGCCGTGGCGCCCGGCTACTTCGCCACCGAAGCCAATGCCAGGATGGTGGCCGATGCCGACGTGGCGCAGTGGCTGTCAAGGCGCACCTCCCTGGGCCGCTGGGGCCGTCCGCAGGAAATCGCCGGGGCCGTGGTCTTCTTGGCCAGCAGTGCCGCCAGCTACGTGACCGGGCAGACGCTGGCCGTGGACGGCGGCTACCTCTCGCACTTCTGAGCGCAGGGCTCAGTGCTCGGCCTCGGCCGCGCGCAAAGCCAGGTAGACCTCGCAGACCCCGCGCAGGTAGACCAGCGTGGGCAGCACCAGCGCCAGCGCGAACACCATGCCGCCGCCCACCGTGGCCGCGGAGATGTAGCCCAGCGCCTTGGCCGGCACGGCCGCCACGTTGGCGATCTGCACCGTGCGCCCGAACAGGCCGGCCATCAAGGCCTCGGGCGGGATGTCCACCCCGAGCATGAACACCGAGGCCTCGGCCATGACCCGCCCGCCCAGCAGCACCATGGCGCTGGTGGCCGCACCGACCACGCCGGTGGCCAGGCTCAAGGCCCCCACCAGCACGGCCGCGTGCAAGAGGCGCTCACGGACCAGGCGCAGCAAGGTGCGGACCGCCTGCCGGGATGGCGCCCCGGCCCACACCGTCGGGCCGGTCAGGGGCGCGACCACGGCCACCGCGGCCAGCGCCGCCAGCCCGATGATCAGCACCGTGACCGGCACCACCAACACGAACAACCACGGCCCGATGCCCGGCAAGCCGCTCAGCCAGTACAGCCCCAGCAGGCCGCCGGCCAGGCACAGCGCCAGCAGCAGCATCGTCGCCAGGGCCAGCAGCACCCGGTGGCCGATGCCCAGCGCATCGACGATGGCGTCGGCCACATCCCGCGGCGGCCGCCCCATGGCACGGTCCATCAGCAGCAGGCCGGCCGCGTTGGCCCCGTAAAACAGGATGAACAAGGCCGCCGCGCCCTGGCCGATGGCCCAGGGGAGTTGCCCCCGCCCGAAGGAGGCCATCGCCGAGGCCGTCGCCAGGCCGGCCCCGCAGAACGCCGCCAGCAGGACGTACATGGCGCGGCCATCGCGCACCGCCTCGATGCTCGACAGCACCCGCACCAGCGCCTGCCACCAATCGAAACGGCGCGGCCGCGCCACGGCGGCAGGCGGGGACTCGGTCAGGGGCGGTGTGGTGGGCATGGCGTCAATCCCCGCTCGCGCGGGGGGCAAAACAGCCTTCACCCCCCCACGACAATGGCTAAATGAGGGCCGATCATAGGGGCTAGCCCCTATGAAAACCTGCGGGTTCCCCGCCACATGCGCATCAATGGTTGACATCCATTCAAAAATTAGGGTGCAAAACGCTGGTCGAACCCCTGGGCTTCACCCATAATGGTTCGGTCTGTGTCTGGAAGCGGCACCGTCTTTGGAATGGGTCCTGATGGGTTGAAGCTCCACATGGTTACTTTGTTACTTTGAAAGGGGCTCTCTCGTGGGCAACAAACTTTATGTGGGCAACCTGGCCTACAGCGTGCGCGATCAGGATCTGCAAGACGCTTTCTCTCCCTTCGGCGCCGTCACTTCTGCCAAGGTCATGATGGACCGCGAAACTGGCCGCTCCAAGGGCTTCGGTTTCGTCGAAATGGGCTCTGACGCTGAAGCGCAAGCCGCCATCAACGGCCTGAACGGCCAACCCGTGGCTGGCCGCGCTGTCGTCGTGAACGAAGCCCGCCCCCGCGAAGAGCGTCCCGCTGGCTTCCGCAGCCCCTACGGTGGTGGCAATGGCGGTGGCGGCTTCGGCGGCGGTCGCCGTGAAGGCGGCGGCGGTGGCGGTGGCTACGGTGGTGGCCGTCGCGAAGGCGGCGGTGGCGGCTACGGCGGTGGCCGTGGCGACGGCGGCGGTGGCTACGGCCGCGGCGGCTACTGATCCCGCCACGGATCATCAAGATGAGGCAAGCCTGAATCCCACGCTTGCACATCTTCACGGAGGCGACACCCGGCGGTGTCGCCTTTTTGTTTGCCTGGGGCGTTAAGACAGGGCCATGACATCTGGAAACCCGGGGCCGCGCCCTCTCTTGCAGAATGTCGGCTTCATGTTGTCAACGCCTGCGGCCCCGCGCTGCAGGCACTTGCAGGATCACACCATGTCGATTTCCCGGAACTCCCTGACCCGCCTGGCCGCCATGGCCGCCACAACCGCATGGGGCCTGCTGGGCGCTGTGTCTGCAGCGCAAGCCAACACCAACGTCGGTGTCAGCGTCAGCGTCAGCCAACCCGGCTTCTATGGCCGCGTGGACCTCGGCGACCAACCCCCGGTGCTGCTCTACCCGCAGCCGGTCATCATCCAGCAGTCGCCCTACGGCGCCCGCCAGCGTCCCATCTACATGTTCGTGCCGCCGGGCCACTCCAAGAACTGGGGTCGCTACTGCGGCCAGTACAACGCCTGCGGCCAGCCGGTGTATTTCCTGCGCGAGCGCCCGCCCGCCTACGGTGACCGCTACGACCACGATCACGACCGCCATGACCATGGCCGCGACGAACGCTACCGCCGTGACGACCGGGGCGACCGCGATGACGGTCCGGGCCGCGGTCGTGGTCGCGGCCATGGCAAGGGCCACGGTCACGACTGAGCCGAGCCCCCCGCTCGCCTGAACTCAGCGCGGTCGGCTCTCCAGCCGGCCGTGCACCCGCCCACCCAGCTGGGTCAGCCCGGCCACGTCGTCGTGCCGGAGGGTCTGGCCGCGGACTTCGCTGCCATCCTGGGTCATCGTCACGGGCAGGGTCGACGTCACCACGCGGCCCCGGGTGTCCAGGCTCAGGCCCTCGCCCACCACGCGCGTGGTGCCGGGGCGCAGGCCGGTGCCCGCCTCGCCCGAGGCGCTCGCCGTGCCCGGCGCGGGCATCATGCGCACATCGGCTCCACCGCTGAGGGTGACCATGCCCGTCGGTTCCACCCATTCGCCGCGCTGCGCCGTGGCGTGCAGGCTGCGGCCATCGGCATGGCGGGCCGACAGCACCATGGCATCGACTTCCATCGCGTTCGACACCGGCCGGTGGCGCATGGTGTCGCCGTCCATCACGGCCTCAAGGCGGCCGCGCTCGTCGAAGCGGGCGATGCGGGCGTGGTGGAGGATGTAATCGGGGCGGTCATCGGCCCGGGCCTGCTGCACCGACTGGCGCGGCGCCGGCGACGAGGACACCAGCCACCACGAAAAGCCCGCCAGGCCGGCAGCGACCGCCAGCGGCAGGGCCGATTGCAGGCGCGCCAGCCAGTCGGGTCCGCGATGGGCGGCGCTCATGGCTGCGCTCCAGGGCGCGCTTGCGCCGCGGGGACATTGGTGTCGAGCGTCTCCAGGTGGCCGTGCAGCAAGGCCTCGTAGCAGCCCGTGGCCCACAGCAGCAGGTCGCAGCACTCGCGCGCGGCACCCTGCCCGCCCTTGAGCTGGCTGACGTGGTGGGCCACGGCCTTGACCTCGGCATGGGCATTGGCCGGCGCCACGGCCAGGCCGGCGCGCACCAGCAGGGGCAGGTCGGGCCAGTCGTCGCCCATCACCGCCACCTGCGACCACGCCAGGCCGGACTGCGCCAGCAGCGGCTCGGCGGCGGCCAGCTTGTCATGGGCGCCGAACACGGCATGCACGAGGCCGAGGTCCTTCAGGCGGCGGCGCACCGCGGGCGAATCGCGGCCGGTGATGACGATGGGCGTGATGCCACCCTGGGCCAGCAGCTTGAGGCCGTGGCCGTCGAGGGCGTGGAAGGCCTTGAGGGTCTCGCCGGCTTCGCTGATGAACAGGGTGCCGTCGGTGAGCACGCCGTCGACGTCGAAGATGGCCGCGCGGATGCCTTGCGCGTGGTGGCGCAGGGCCGCGGGGAAGGACAGGGACGGGGTCAGGGCTCGCATGGCGGCGCTTTCTTGGGCTCGGGTCAGATCACCTTGGCGCGCATCAGGTCGTTGGTGCTGACCGCCCCGACCAGCTGGCCGTGGGCATCGCTCACCAGCAGGGTGTTGATGCGGTGGGCTTCCATCAGGGCCACGGCTTCGGCGGCGAGCACGTCGTCGCGGATGGTGCGCGGCGAGGCGGTCATGAGCTCGCGGGCGTGGAGGACGCGCAGGTCCACGCCGGCCTCGATCTTGCGGCGCAGGTCGCCGTCGGTGAAGATGCCCAGCAGGCGGCCTTCGGCATCGACCACGGCGGTGGCGCCCAGGCCCTTGCGGCTCATCTCGGACATCACCTCGCCGAAGCCCGCATCGGGGGTCACACGGGGCACGGCATCGCCCGAACGCATGACGTCGCGCAGGTGGGTCAGCAGCTTGCGGCCCAGCGAACCGCCCGGGTGGGAGCGCGCGAAGTCTTCGGCCTTGAAGCCGCGGGCGTCGAGCAGCACCACGGCCAGGGCGTCGCCCAGGGCCATCTGCGTGGTCGTGCTGGCGGTGGGCGCGAGGTTGAGCGGGCAGGCCTCCTGGGCCACGGCGCTGTCGAGCACGATGTCGGCGTGGCGGGCCAGCGAGGACGCCGGCTTGCCGGTCATGGCGATCAGGGTGACGCCCTGGCGCTTGAGCACGGGCAGCAGCGCGGTGAGCTCCTCGCTTTCGCCGGAGTTGGAGATCGCCAGCACGACGTCGCCCGGCTGGACCATGCCGAGGTCGCCGTGGTGGGCCTCGGCCGGGTGCACGAACAGCGCCGGCGTGCCGGTGGAGGCCAGCGTGGCGGCGATCTTGCGGCCCACGTGGCCGCTCTTGCCCATGCCCATCACGGCCACGCGGCCGCGGCTGCCCAGCACGGCCTGCACGGCGCGGGCGAAGGCGGCACCGGCTTCGCCGTCCAGGCGTGCGCGCAATTCCTGCAGGGCGCGGGCTTCGATGTCCAGGGCCTGGCGGGCCAGGTCGAGCAGGACGGCAGACGGTGCAGCGGACGACGGGGAATGGCTCACGGAGAGATTTCGGGGGGCCGCGCCGACTTTGTCGCGATGGCACCCTGCGGCAGTTAGGATCGGGTGATTCTAGGGACAACATGGCCTCCACGCTCGATCTGACGCTTCTCTATCTCTTTGCGGCCGTCGTCGGCGTGGTGCTGTGCCGGCTGATGAAGCTCCCGCCCATGCTGGGCTACCTGGCCGTGGGCGTGGTCATCGGCCCCAACGCGCTGGCCCTGGCCCAGAATTCGGAGGACATCAGCCACCTGGCCGAATTCGGCGTCGTGTTCCTGATGTTCGCCATCGGGCTGGAATTCAACCTGCCGCGGCTGCGCGCCATGCGGCGCCATGTGTTCGGCCTGGGCCTGCTGCAGGTGCTGCTGACCATGATGCTGACCATGGCAGGCGCCCATGTGCTGCAGCTGCTGTTTCCGGCGCTCTGGTCCATCAGCTGGCAAGCCGGGCTGGCGCTGGCGGGGGTCATGGCCATGAGCAGCACGGCCATCGTGGTCAAGCTCATGGCCGACCGTCTGGAGCTGGAATCCGAGCACGGCAAGCGGGTCATGGGCATTCTGCTGTTCCAGGATCTGGCCGTGGTGCCGCTGCTGGTGCTGATCCCCGCTCTGGGCAGTCCGGCGCAGGAAATGTTCCAGGCCCTGGGCCTGGCTCTCGTCAAGGCCGTGGCTCTGCTGGCACTGCTGCTCATGGGCGGCCAGCGCATCATGCGCCGCTGGCTGACCCTGGTGGCACGGCACAAGAACAACGAGCTTTTCATGCTCAACCTGCTGCTGATCACGCTGGGTCTGGCCTGGCTGACCGAGCTGGCCGGATTGAGCCTGGCGCTGGGTGCCTTCGTCGCCGGGATGCTGATCGCGGAAACCGAGTACAAGCATCAGGTGGAGAGCGATATCCGCCCCTTCCACGACGTGCTGCTGGGCCTGTTCTTCATCACCATCGGCATGCTGCTGGACTGGAGCATCGTCTGGCAACGTTGGCCCTTCGTGCTGATGTTGCTGGCCTGTTCGCTGCTGCTCAAGCTGCTCCTGATCACGGCGCTGACGCGGGCCATGGGCGCAAGCATGGGGGTCTCACTGCGCACGGGCCTGTACCTGACCCAGGCGGGCGAGTTCGGCTTCGTGCTGCTGACCCAGACCTACCAGCGCGGCCTGATCGAGGCCGACATGCTCAACCCCGTGCTGGCGTCCATGGTGCTGTCCATGCTGGCCACGCCCTTCATCATCATGTACAGCAACCGCATCGTGCTGCGCCTGGTGTCCAGCGAGTGGCTGCAGCAGTCGCTGCAGATGACCACCATCGCGCGCCAGTCCATCGGCACCAGCGGCCATGTGATCATCTGCGGCTATGGGCGTTGCGGCCAGAACCTGGCGCGCATGCTGGAGGGCGAGAAGATTCCCTATCTGGCGCTGGATCTGGACCCCGACCGGGTGCGCCAGGCCGTCGCCGCGGGCAACAGCGTGGTCTATGGCGATGCCGCACGTCTGCAGGCCCTGATGGCCGCCGGGCTGGCGCGTGCCAGTGCTGTGGTCATCACCTACCTCGACGTGGCCGGTGCGCTCAAGGTGCTGGACCACGTCCACACCCATGCGCCGCAGGTGCCCGCCATCGTACGCACCCAGGACGACCATGCC
>JADFIG010000020.1 GCA_022566735.1 Pseudomonadota bacterium | reverse complement strand
TCAGATCAGGCCAAAATGGGCTTGAAATGGGGTGTTTTGGCGTCGGAGTCGACCCGCATCATCGAAAAACGAGCCCTTGCGTCAGCAGCGAAGCTGCGCCCGTTGGGTATTTCCGCAGCCTGCTAGGTTTGCAACAGCACCTGCACAAGCTGCTTCGGGGGTGCCAAACATGCCAGGCGTGTAATCCCCGGATGTCCACCCAATCACAGGCGGGATGACCAGATCAACGGCATTCGCTGAATCCGTGACAACAGAAAACCACATCCAGCCACAAATGGCGACAACCCATCTCAAGCTGACGGCATACGCGCCATTGAAGCGGCGATCACCATAAGGCTTCATTTTTCACCCTGATTGCATTTGATTTATGGTGCCGTTCTATGCCTTGCTGGTGACGCACACGTGACAGTTGCCGACGTGATCCGGACTGAGCAGCGGGAACTCCGCTCGCATCTCCTTGACCGTTTGGGATGTGTCGTTCTGTGCGGAGTAGGCGCGGAGTCACATGGCAGCCTCCACATCGAATTCCGGGCGAGCTATGAGACGCAGCCGTCGATACCTGTGGGGCGTAGGCTGGGCCGCCCCAGCCTGGTCGAGCCCCAATCCCGAGGTCCATCGGCCGAAGCGCCGGTGGCGATGCTGCGCTGACGACCCCGAGCGCGAACCATCCCGTCCCAAGCACGCCCCCTTTGAGGTCACCCGCCAACCTCATCCCATCGCGCGCCACCCCCATTCCCTCCCCACTGGCCCAAATCACCCCGCCGGCCAGCCCATTTGCGCCACACACAAGCCCATCTGGCGCGGCATCCGCCCACCCCAAGCCGCAGTTCACCCGCCTGGCCCGGCCACCCGCCCGTTTCCCTCGGCCCACCGCCTGTTTTGCGCGGCCCTTCGCCCACCCCCAGCGGCCCGCCGCCCCCTTTCCCTCACCCGCCGCCCGTTTTCACCGGCCCGCCGAGTTCCCCCCACTCGTGCGCCGCTCAATCTGCTTTGCGCATGGCTCAAATTGACCGATGGCCGAGTCATGCCGTGACACACGCCGAGTGGCATCGCCTCGTGCGCCGAGCTCCCCCACGCGGCGCACGCACCTCCCTGGGGCATGGCCCGAGCCCAACGGCCGGCGCGTCGCCCACACCGGCTTGCGCGCCGCTCAGAACAGGCGGCACCCCGCCATGTGTCGCTTGCGCACCCCGCCCCAAACCCCTGCGCCGCCCGCTGAATCACCACCACCGCGCCCATCCGTGCCACCATGCCCCCACGGCACAGCGCACCCGCAGCCCAGCGTCACCCACCCGCGCTTGAACAGCCTCCTAGGTGTTTTCACCAGGGGTGCAATGCGCGCCGATGCACGTCCGCCGCGCCTGTGTCAGAATCTATCGGCATTCTTACAAGGCTTCTTGTCAGAATTGATCTGATCGCTGAGCGGACGCCGCCGGCCGCCCTGTCATGGCACCCATGGCAGGGGGATGTCGGGGTCCGTGTGTCTTCACCGAACGCCCCCCGACACTGCCATGAGCGCTTCCTACCAAGTCACCGACGGCGTGGCCGTCATCTCCCTCGCCAACCCCCCCGTCAATGGCCTCGGCCAGAGCACGCGCGCCGGCATCGTCGATGGCCTGGCGCAAGCCAACGCCGACGCGGCCGTGAAGGCGGTGGTCATCGTCGGGTCGGGCAAGGTGTTCTGCGGTGGCGCCGACATCCGCGAGTTCGGCAGCCCCAAGGCCTTCGCCGCGCCTGACCTGCACGTCACCATTGCCGCGGTCGAGCAATCGGCCAAGCCCGTCGTGGCGGCCATCCATGGCGTGGCCATGGGCGGTGGCCTGGAGCTGGCCCTGGGCTGCCACTACCGCGTGGTCGCCAAGGGCGCGCAGATCGCGCTGCCCGAGGTCAACATCGGCATCGTGCCGGGTGCCGGTGGCACGCAGCGCCTGCCGCGCGTGCTGGGCGTGGAAACCGCGCTGCAGATGATCACCACCGGCGCCTCGGTGCCCTCGGAGAAGCTGGCCGCCGCCCCGGGCCAGAAGCTGTTCAACCAGCTGGTCGATGGCGACCTGCTGCCCGCCGCCATCGCCTTCGCCCAGAGCGTGGCCGATGCCCGCCCGCTGCCCTCGGTGCGTGACCTGAAGGTGGCGCCCCCCGCCGATGCAGACGCCTTCGCCAAGGCCCGCGCCGAGCTGGCCAAGACCCGCAAGCACCTCGAAGCCCCGCAGCGCTGCGTCGATTGCGTCGAGGCCGCCACCAAGCTCGACCTGGACGCCGGCATCGCCTTCGAGCGCGAGGTCTTCGGCAAGCTGGTCACCAGCGACCAGGCCCGCGCCCTGCGCCACGCCTTCTTCGGCGAGCGCGCCGCCAGCAAGATCCCCGATGTGCCCGACACCACGCCGCTGCGCGACGTCAAGAACGTGGCCGTGATCGGCGCCGGCACCATGGGCGGCGGCATCACCATGTGCTTCCTCAACGCCGGCATCCCCGTCAAGCTGCTGGAGATGAAGCAGGAAGCCATCGACCGCGGCGTCGGTGTCATCCGCAAGAACTACGAAGCGCAGGTGGCCAAGGGCAAGCTGGCGCAAGACAAGTACGAGCAGCGCATGGCCCTGCTCACCACCACCCTGAGCTACGACGACATCGCCCAGGCCGACATGGTCATCGAGGCCGTGTTCGAAGACATGGGCGTCAAGGCCCAAGTCTTCACCAAGCTGGACAGCATCATGAAGCCCGGCGCCATCCTGGCCTCCAACACCTCGACGCTGGACGTGGACAAGATCGCCGAAGTCACCAAGCGCCCCGCTGACGTGGTCGGCCTGCACTTCTTCAGCCCGGCCAACGTCATGCGCCTGCTGGAAGTGGTGCGCTCCAGGCACACCGCCAAGGACGTGATGGCCACCGTGATGGCCGTGGCCAAGAAGATCAAGAAGGTCGCCGTGGTCTCGGGCGTGTGTGACGGCTTCATCGGCAACCGCATGTTCGAGCAGTACACCCGCCAGGCCTTCTTCCTGGTGGAAGAGGGCGCCACCGTGCAGCAGGTGGACAAGGCCGCCGAGGCCTTCGGCTTCGCCATGGGCCCCTTCCGCGTGGGCGACCTGGCCGGCAACGACATCGGCTTCGCCATCCGCAAGCGCCGCCGCGTGGAAAAGCCCGACGTGGTCTACAGCCCGATCGGCGATGCCGTGTGCGAACTCGGCCGCTTCGGCCAGAAGGTGGGCAAGGGCTGGTACGACTACGAGATTGGCAAGCGCGAGCCCGTGCCCTCGGCCGAGGTGCAGGCCTGCATCGACAAGGTGCGCGCCGACAAGGGTGTCACGCCGCGCGCCATCTCCGACGAGGAGATCGTGCAGCGCCTGGTGCTGGCCATGGTCAACGAAGGTGCGGCCATCCTGGCCGAAGGCATCGCCTCCAAGGCCTCCGACATCGACATGGTCTACCTGACCGGCTACGGCTTCCCCGTCTACCGCGGCGGCCCCATGCTCTACGCCGACGTGCTGGGCCTGCCCAAGGTGGTCGAGCTGATGAAGGGCTTCGCCGCCACCTCGGACAACGACAAGGCCTTCTGGACGCCGGCCCCGTTGCTGGCCCAGCTGGCATCCGAGGGCAAGGGCTTCACCGGCTGATCGGCAAAGAGGCACAGAAGGCACAGGAGACACCCCATGGCACACATCGAAACGCTGGTCAACGGCCACATCCTGGAGATCAAGGTCAACCGCGCGGACAAGCACAACGCGCTGTCGCCCGAGATGTACCTGGACCTGGCCCGCGCCCTGGGCGAGCTCAACCGCAACCCCGACCTGCGCGTGGCCCTGCTGCACGCCGAAGGCAAGCACTTCACCTCCGGCGTCGAGCTGGACAAGTGGGCGCCCATCTTCGGCAATGGCAAGGGCTTCGAGGTGGGCGAGGGCGAGGTGGACCCCTTCGGCCTCTTCGGTGAGCGCCACCGCAAGCCCATCGTCATGGCCATGCAGGGCAACTGCTTCACCTGGGGGGTGGAGGTCATGCTCAACACCGAGGTGCGCGTGGCCGCCGACGACACGCGCTTCGCCATGCTGGAAGTCAAGCGCGGCATCTTCCCCTGTGGTGGTGCCACGCTGCGCCTGCCCCGCCAGATGGGGTGGGGCGCCGCCCAGCGCTACCTGCTGACGGGTGACTTCTGGTATGCCGACGAGGCGCTGCGCACGGGCCTGGTGCAAGAGGTGGTGCCCACCGGCCAGCAGCTGGCCAAGGCCCGCGAGATCGCCGAAGCCATCGCCAAGGCCGCGCCGCTGGGCGTGCAGAACATCCTCAAGTCCACCCGCACGGCCTGGAACGAGGGCGAGGCCGAAGCGGTCAAGCACCTCTTCAAGGACCTGCACCCCGTGATGCAAAGCGAAGACGCCGCCGAGGGCGTGCTGTCTTTCATCGAGCGCCGCGAGGCCGTCTTCAAGGGCCGTTGAGGCCCCACTTTTTTTCAGGCAGACCATGACCCACCGCGCCACCGTCGATTTCCTGCTCTACGACTGGCTGCAGGCCGAAAGCCTGTGCCAGCGCGAGCGCCACGCCGAGCACAGCCGCGAGACCTTCACCGCCGTGCTCGACCTCAGCGAGAAGATCGCCACCGAGCAGTTCGCACCGCTCAACCGCCTGACCGACACGCACGAGCCCGAGTTCGACGGCGTGACCGTGACCCTGCCCAAGGAGACCCCGATCGCGCTGGCGGCCTTCAACGAGGCCGGCCTGATGGCCGCGAGCAAGGACGAGAGCGTGGGCGGCATGCGCCTGCCCACGGTGGTGGAAATCGCCTCGATGAGCTTCTTCTACAAGGCCAGCGTGGCCTTGGCCGCGTACCCGATGCTCACGCGCGGCAATGCCAACACCATCCTGGCACACGGCACGCCCAAGCAGGTCGAGGTGTTCGCCAAGGGCGGCTTCGAGGGCCGGACGTTTGGCACCATGTGCCTGAGCGAGCCGCAGGCCGGCTCCAGCCTGTCGGACATCGCCACGCGCGCGGTGCCCGATGTGGCCGGTGACGGCAGCGGCGTGGACTGGACGCAAGACCCGCTGGGCCAGCGTTACCGCCTGCGCGGCAACAAGATGTGGATCTCGGGCGGCGAGCACGAGATGGGCGAGAACATCGTGCACCTGGTGCTGGCCAAGATCCCCGGGCCCGATGGCAAGCCGGTGGCGGGCGTGAAGGGCATCTCGCTGTTCATCGTGCCGCGCAAGCTGGTCAAGGCCGATGGCACGATCACGCAGCAGCGCAACGACGTGGCCCTGGCCGGCCTCAACCACAAGTGCGGCTACCGCGGCACCGTCAACACCCTGCTGAACTTCGGTGAAGGCAAGTTCCCCGTCAACGGCGAAGCCGGCGCGGTGGGCTACCTGATCGGCAAGCAGGGCGAGGGCCTGAAGTGCATGTTCACGCTGATGAACGAGGCCCGCACCAGCGTGGGCCTGGGCGCGACCATGCTGGGCTACGCCGGCTACGAGGCCTCGCTGGAATACGCCAGGCAGCGCCCGCAAGGCCGTCATCTTCTGGGTGGGGGCAGCGGCGGCAAGGACCACAGCGCGCCGCAGATCCCCATCATCGAGCACACCGACGTCAAGCGCATGCTGATGATGCAGAAGGCGATCGCCGAAGGCGGCCTGGCCCTGGGCCTGCTGTGCGCCCAGCTGCTGGACGACGAGCAGACCGGCACCGGCGAACAGGCCGAGAAGGCCGGCCTGCTGCTGGAGCTGCTCACCCCGATCGCCAAGAGCTGGCCTTCGGAGTGGGCGCAGGAGGCCAACTCGCTGGCCATCCAGGTGCTGGGCGGCTACGGCTACACCCGCGACTTCCCCGTCGAGCAGTACTGGCGCGACAACCGCCTCAACATGATCCACGAAGGCACCCACGGCATCCAGGGCCTGGACCTGCTGGGCCGCAAGGTGGTGATGAACGGCGGCAAGGCCTTGAGCGTGCTGGCCGAGCGCATGGGCGAAACCATCAGAAATGCCGAGAAGGCCGGCCACACGGATGCGGGCCTGGCCGCGCACGCCAACGCCCTGGCGCAGGCGCTGCAGAAGGTGGGCGCGACCACCAAGTCGGCCTGGTCCACCGGCGTGCCCGAAGAGGCCCTGGCCAATGCCACGCCCTACCTGCAGGCCTTCGGCCACACGGTGCTGGCCTGGGTCTGGCTGGAGCTGGCGCTGGCGGCCAAGGCCGCGCAGGCCGCAGGGGAGTGGGACAAATCCCCCTTGGGCCGCGGCTTCCTGCAAGGCAAGCTGGCCACCGCCGACTATTTCTTCGCCTACGAGCTGCCCAAGATCGACGCCTGGCTGGGCGTGGTCGCTCGCCGCGACATGACCTGTGCGCAAGCCCAGGCCGACTGGTTCTGATGAAAGCCCAAAACATGATCCGACACATCGTGATGTTCCAGCTCAAGCGCCCGGAAGACGCGCCCAAGGTCAAGGACCTGCTCGACAGTTGCAAGGGCCTGGTGCCCGGCATGCACGAGTTCGACGTGGGCATCAGGACCGAAGGCCTGGAAGCCACCGCCGACGTGGTGTTGGTCTCCACCTTCGCCGATGCCGCGGCCCTGGCCGCCTACCAGCCCCACCCGCACCACCAGGGCGTGGTGGCGCAGATCCGCGAGATGGCTTCGGGCCGTCAGGTGCTGGATTACTTCGTCTGAGGACCCGACATGAGTGCAGCCACGAACCAAGCCCCCCGCACCGTCCAGCAGCTCTTTGACCTGACGGGCAAGACCGCCCTGATCACCGGCGGCTCGCGCGGCCTGGGCCTGCAGATGGCCCATGCGCTGGGCGAGGCCGGCGCCAAGGTCGTCGTCAGCTCGCGCAAGGCCGCCGACCTGGAGCAGGCCGTGATGGCGCTGCAGGACGCGGGCATCGACGCGCGCTGGATCGCCGCCGACGCCGGCAACCCGCAGGACATCCAGCGCCTGGCCGACGAGACCCTGGAGCGCATCGGCGACGTGGACATCCTCGTCAACAACGCCGGCGCCACCTGGGGCGCCCCCGCGGCCGACCACCCGCTGGACGCCTGGGACAAGGTGATGAACCTGAACGTGCGCGGCTACTTCCTGCTGTCGCAGGCCATTGCCAAGGCCAGCATGATCCCGCGCAAGCAGGGCCGCATCATCAACGTGGCCTCGATCGCCGGCCTGGGCGGCAACCACCCCTTCATGCAGACCATCGCCTACAACACCAGCAAGGGCGCGGTCGTGAACTTCACCAAGGCGCTGGCCTGCGAGTGGGGCCATCTGGGCATCCGCGTCAACGCCATCGCGCCGGGCTTCTTCCCCAGCAAGATGACGGCCGGCACCCTGGCGGCGGTGGGCGAAGAGCGCCTGGCCGCGGCCTCGCCCTTGCAGCGCCTGGGCGACGACGAGGACCTCAAGGGCCTGACCCTGCTGTTCGCCTCCGATGCCGGCAAGCACATCACCGGCCAGGTCATGGCGGTGGACGGTGGCGTCAGCGCCGTGATCGGCGGCTGAGGCGGAGCGAGCATGGCCATCCCCTTTCCCGTCCACATCCCCTTCATCGTCGGCCTGGGCTGCGAGTTGCAGCGCTTTGCCGATGGCGAGGCCGAGATCACGCTCGACGTCGAAGACCGCCACACCAACTCCTTCCACGTGGCCCACGGCGGCCTGCTGATGACGCTGATGGACGTGGCCATGGCCCACGCCGCGCGCAGCCGCAACCTGGACCAGCCGGACGGCGGGCCGGGCCTGGTCACCATCGAGATGAAGACCAGCTTCCTGCGCCCCGGCCAGGGCCGCATCCGCGTCGTCGGCCAGGTGCTGCACGCCACGGCCTCGCTGGCCTTCACCGAGGCCCGCGTGCTCGATGCGCACGAGCGCCTGTGCGCCCACGCCACGGGCACCTTCAAGTTCCTGCGCGCCTTGCCTGTGGGCGAGCGCGAGGTCAAGCCGCTGGCGCGGCACGGCGGCTCGGACTGAGCCGGCCGCATCCCTTCCACCCCGGAGACCGTCATGAGCCTTGTCAACCACCAGATCCTGCTGGCGTCCCGCCCCGCCGCCGAGCCCACGGCCGAGAACTTCAAGCTGGTCGAGAAGCCCGTGCCGACGCGGGATGAACTCGGCGAAGGCCAGGTGCTGGTGCGCCACCACTACCTCTCGCTCGACCCCTACATGCGCGGCCGCATGAGCGACAGCAAGAGCTACGCCGAGCCGCAGCCGCTGGACGCCGTGATGATCGGCGGCACGGTGGGCGAGGTGGTGGCCAGCAAGCACCCGCGCTTCGACGAGGGCGACCCGGTGGTCTGCATGGGCGGGTGGCAGGAGTACAGCGTCATCGACGCCAGCCAGCGCGGGGCCCTCAGCAAGGTGGACACGCGCCAGATCCCGCTGTCGGCCTACCTGGGCGCGGTGGGCATGCCCGGCGTGACCGCCTGGTACGGCCTGGTCAAGATCATCGCGCCCAAGGCCGGCGACACCGTCCTGGTCAGCGCCGCCAGCGGCGCGGTGGGCGGCGTGGTCGGCCAGCTGGCCAAGGCCCGCGGCTGCCGCGTGGTGGGCATTGCCGGCGGCCCGGACAAGTGCCGCTACGTGGTCGACGAGCTGGGCTTCGACGCCTGCATCGACCACAAGGCCCACACCGACCTGCGCAGCCTGTCCGGCGCCCTGCGCGATGCCGCGCCCAAGGGCATCGACGGCTGCTTCGAGAACGTGGGCGGCCTGTGCCTGGACGCCGCGATGCTGCGCATGAACGCCTTCGGCCGCATCGCCCTGTGCGGGATGATCGCCGGCTACAGCGGCCAGCCCATCCCCATGGCCAACCCCTCGCTCATCCTGGTCAGCCGCCTGAAGCTGGAAGGCTTCATCGTCAGCGAGCACCCCGAGGTCTGGCCCGAAGCCACCCTGGAGCTGGGCGGCATGGTGGCCTCCGGTCGCCTGAAGTTCCGCGAGTCCGTGGCCCAGGGCCTGGCCAGCGCCCCCGAGGCCTTCCTGGGCTTGCTCAAGGGCAAGAACTTCGGCAAACAACTGGTCAAACTGATCTGATTCACCCAAAGGAAGACACACCATGTCGAACGCGACCCTCACCCTGCGTCCTGGCCTGACGGCCGTCATCACCGGTGCCGGCAGTGGCTTCGGCCTGGAGCTGGCCCGCCTGGGCGCGAGCAAGGGCCTCCACCTCGTGCTGACCGATGTGCAGCAAGACGCCCTGGACGAGGCGGTGGCCGAGCTCAGCGCCGTGGGCGAGACCACGGGCACCCAGGTGGCGGCCCTGCGTGGCGACGTGTCCCGCGCCGAAGATGTGCAGGCCCTGGCCGACCTGTGCATGGAGCGCTTCGGTGCGCCGCACATCGTCATCAACAACGCGGGCGTGGCCCATGGCGGCCTGATCTGGGAGCACACCCAGCGCGACTGGGAATGGGTGCTGGGCGTGAACCTGTTCGGTGTGGTGCACGGCGTGCGCATCTTCACGCCGCTGATGCTGGCGGCTGCGGCCAAGGACCCGGCCTGGCAGGGCCACATCGTCAACGTGGCCTCCATGGCCGGCCTGCTGAACTCGCCCAACATGGGGGCCTACAACGTCAGCAAGCACGCGGTGGTGTCCTTGAGCGAGACGCTCTACCAGGACCTGGCCCTGGTCAGCGAGCAGGTGCATGCCTCGGTGCTGTGCCCCTACTTCGTGCCCACGGGCATCCACATGTCGCACCGCAACCGCCCGGCCGAGATGAAGAGCGAGGGCAAGCCCACGGCCAGCCAGATGATCGCCCAGGCCATGAGCACCAAGGCCGTGACCTCGGGCAAGGTCACCGCGTCGGACACGGCGCAGCTGGTGTTCGATGCCATCGAGGCGGGCAAGTTCTACGTCTACACCCACCCGCAGGCGCTGGAGATGGTGCGGGTGCGCCTGGAGGATGTGACGCTGGGCCGCAACCCGACGGACCCGTTCGCGGGCAAGCCGGAGATCGGGCAGCAGCTCAAGACCGCCTTGCGGGATGCGATGAAGGGCTGATGCACCGCTGGGCGCTCACTTGGCGTCCAGCTCCCGGTGCCGCGACAGCACCACGCCGCGCGGCGAGAAGCGCTGCATCAGCTGCTCCACGCAATAGACCGAGCGGTGCTGGCCGCCCGTGCAGCCGATGGCCACGGTCACGTAGCTGCGCTGGTCGCCTTCCAGCGCCGGCAGCCAGCGCAACAGGAAGGCTTCGATCTGGGCGATCAGCTCGGCCGATTCCGGCTGCTGCGCCAGGTAGTCGATGACCGGCTGGTCGCGCCCCGTCAGCGGCTTCAACTCCTTGATGTAGAAGGGGTTGGGCAGCATCCGCACGTCGAAGACGAAGTCGGCGTCCATGGGCACGCCCTGCTTGAACGCGAAAGACTCGAACACCAGCGTCAGGCGCGAGGGCGCGGCCTGCACGATGTTGCGGATCCAGGCACGCAACTGGGCCGGGCGCAGCAGGGACGTGTCGATGACGGTGGACACCTCGCGCAGCGGGCTCAGCAGCTCGCGCTCGGTGCGGATGGCTTCGACCAGGGCCTGGTCGGCCGGCGGGGCCACGGTGGTGTCGTGGTCTCTGGCACGGCGGCGCTGCAGCGGGGCTGGCGTCGCATCGGCCGGCGCCGGTTGCGGCACCTGGGACAGCGGGTGCGGGCGGCGCGTTTCGGAGAAGCGCCGCACCAGGGCGTCGGTGCTGGCGTCCAGGAACACGGAGCGCACCTTGTGGCCGTCCTGCCGCAGCTCCTGCAGCACCGGCAGCAGGTGGGGCAGGGAGTCGGCGCTGCGCACGTCGACCGCCACGGCCACGCGGCGGCGGCGGCCCGCTTCGCGCGTTTCCTCCAGCGAGATCAGGCCGCTGAGCAACTCGGGCGGCAGGTTGTCGACGCAGAAGTAGCCGGCGTCTTCCAGGGCGTTGAGGGCCACCGACTTGCCGGACCCGGAGATCCCCGTCAGCAGCACGATGTCGAGCTTGCTCATGCGCTTTTCCTGGCCTTCTGTGGCGTGCCCGGCTGGCCCTGGGCCGCGTCCAGCATGGCCTGGGCGTGGGCCAGGCTGGTGTCGCCGATGGCGCCGCCCAGCATGCGGGCGACTTCCTGCACCCGGGCCTCGCCCTGCACGGTGCGGATGTCGCTGGTGGTCTGGCCGGCTTGCAGCGACTTGCTCACCAGCAGGTGGTGGTGGGCACAGGCGGCGACCTGGGCCAGGTGGGTGACGGCCAGCACCTGGCGGCCGCGCGGGCCCCCGCCCAGGCGCTGCATCAGGCGGCCGACGGTGTCGGCCACGGCCCCGCCCACGCCCGAGTCGATCTCGTCGAAGATCAGGGTGGCGACGTGGCTGCCGTCATCGCCTTCGGCTTGCCGAGAGGTGGTCACGGCGATCGCCAGGGCCAGGCGCGAGAGCTCGCCGCCCGAGGCCACCTTGCCCAGCGGACGCGGCGTGCTGCCCGCATGGCCCGCCACCAGGAAGTCGATGGCCTCCAGGCCCCAGGCCTGCGGCTCGTCCAACGGGGTCAGGGCAACCTCGAAGCGGCCTCCGGCCATGCCGAGTTCCTGCATGGCCTCGCTCACGGCCTGGGCCAGCTTCGGTGCGGCCTGCTTGCGCTGCTTCGAGGCAGCTTGCGCGACCTTCAGCCAGGCGGCGTGGGCCTGCTCGGCGGCGCGCTCCAGGGCGGCCAGGTCGGTGGCGGCGTCCAGCTCGGCCAGCTCGGCCTGCCAGCCCTGCAGCAGCTCGGGCAGCTCGTGGGCCTGGCGGCGGTAGCGCCGCGCCAGGCCCATCCAGGCCGACAGGCGGGCATCGAGCTCGGCCAGGCGGTCCGGGTCCAGGTCGGTGTGGCCCAGCACGGCGTGCAGGCTGTGGGCAGCGTCCTGCAGCTGGGCCTGGGCCTCGCGCAGCACCTCCAGGGCGTTGCCCAGCCGGGGTTCGTAGCCGGCGGCCTCGTCGAGGACATCGATGGCGCGGGCGGTCAGGCCCTCGGCATTGAGCTCGGCTTCGGCGATGGCGTCCAGCGCCCCGCGCGCGGCGTCCAGGATGGATTGGCCATGGCTCAGGCGCGTGTGCTCGGCGTTGAGGGTGGCCCACTCGTCGGGCTGGGGGGCGAGCTTGGCGAGTTCGCCGATCTGCCACTGCAGGCGCTCGCGTTCGCGCTCCAGGTCGGCCTGCTTCGCGCGGGCTTCGTCCAGGCGGCGGGCGGCGTCGCGGCGGGCGGCCCAGGCGGCTTGCAGCGCGGCCACATCGACGCCGGCCTGCCCGTCGACCAGGGCGCGCACGCTGTCGGCGCGGGTCAGGCTTTGCCAGGCGTGCTGGCCGTGGATGTCGACCAGGTGTTCGCCCAGCTCGCGCAGCTGTGTCAGCGTGGCGCTGCTGCCATTGACCCAGGCGCGGCTCTTGCCCTGCGCATCGACCACGCGGCGCAGCAGCAGCGGGCCTCCCTTCGTGGCGCCGCTGGCATCGGACAGCTCGCCCGTGTCGAAGCCGGCTTCCTCCAGCCAGGGGCGCAGCTGGGTGGCCAGGGCCGGGGACACGTCGAACTCGGCCGTCAGGTCAGCCCGCGCTGCGCCTTCGCGCACCACACCCGCGTCACCGCGGCTGCCCAGCGTCAGCTGCAGGGCGTCGATCAGGATGGACTTGCCCGCGCCGGTCTCGCCGGTCAGCGCGGTGAAGCCGGCCCCCAGCTCGATGTCCAGCTCGGACACGATCACGAAATCACGCAGGCTCAGGCGGCGCAGCATGGTCTCAACTCACTCCCTCGTTCCAGCGCAGCTTGCGGCGCAGGGTGGCGTAATAGTTCCAGCCTTGCGGGTGCAGGAAGCGCACCGTGTAGGCCGAGCGGCGCACCGTCACGCGGTCGCCGTGCAACAGGCTGGCTAGGCTTTGCATGTCGAAGTTCATGCTGGCGTCGCGGCCGGCCACGATCTCGATGGTCACCGTGCCCGTGTCGGGAATGACGATGGGCCGGTTCGACAGCGTGTGCGAGGCGATCGGCACCACCACCCAGCCACCGAGGGCCGGGTGCAGGATGGGGCCGCCCGCCGACATGGCGTAGGCCGAGGAGCCGGTGGGCGAGGCCACGATCAGGCCGTCGGCGCGGTAGTTGGCGATGAACTGGCCGTCCACCTCGGCACGCAGCTCGACCATGCTGGCCGTGGCACCGCGGCTGACCACCACCTCGTTGATGGCAAAGCCCTCGTAGATGGTTTCCATCTCGCCGCCGTTGTGCGGGCGCAGCACGGCGCCTTCCAGCATGGCGCGGTGCTCTTCCTCGTACTGGCCGCTGAGGATGAGCGGCACGGCGGTGGCCACGTCTTTCAGCTGGATGTCGGTGATGAAGCCCAGGCGCCCCTGGTTGATGCCGATGAGCGGGATGTTGAAGCGGGCCAGCTCGCGCGCGATGGCCAGCATGGTGCCGTCGCCACCGAGCACGACGGCCACGTCGCACTGCTGCCCGATTTCCTTGATGGACAGGGCCGGGTAGTCGGCCATGCCGGTGTTCAGCGCGGTTTCGGCTTCCAGGGAGACATCCAGGCCGGCACGCACCAGCAGGTGCGCCACATCCTCCAGCACCGCACGGATGCCGCGAGCCTGGTATTTGCCGACCAGGGCGGCATGGCGGAAGCGGCAGGGGAGCGTGCGAGACATGCCAAGAATTACACCACAGCGTCTGTGTCAGAACGGCCCGTCTGCGGGGCGGGCGTACCCTGGGAACGGGTGGCATCTAGAATGAGGACACCATGCTGGACGACCGAGCCAAGATCCTCCTGAAAGCGCTGGTGGAGCGCTACATCGCCGACGGGCAACCGGTGGGTTCGCGCACGCTCTCGCGCGCCTCGGGCCTGGAGCTGTCGGCGGCCACCATCCGCAACGTCATGGCCGACCTCGAAGAGCTCGGCCTCATCGTCAGCCCGCACACCTCGGCCGGGCGGGTGCCCACGGCGCGCGGCTACCGTCTGTTCGTGGACACCATGCTGACGGCGCGCCCGCTCAGCCTCGACGAGCTCGCCCACCAGACCCGCGACCAGCTCCAGCCCGACCAGCCCCAGCGCGTGATCTCGAACGCCGCGCAGATGCTCTCCAGCCTCTCGCAGTTCGTCGGCGTGGTGACGGCGCCGCGCAAGGCCACGGTGTTCCGCCACATCGAGTTCCTGCGCCTGGGCGAGCGCCGCATCCTGGTCATCCTGGTCGCGCCCGATGGCGATGTGCAGAACCGCGTCATCTTCACCGCCCAGGACCACACGCAGTCCCAGCTCATCGAGGCCAGCAACCAGCTCAACGCGCACTACTCGGGCCTGTCCATCGAGGAGATGCGCGAGCGCCTGAAACACGAGGTCGAGGTGCTGCGCGCCGACATGGCCGTGCTGATGCAGGCGGCCGTGCAGGCCGGCAGCGAGGTGATGGCCGAGAGCACGGACAAGGTCGTGGTCTCCGGCGAGCGCAACCTGCTGACGGTGCAGGATTTCTCCAGCGACCTGGGGTCGTTGCGCCGCATGTTCGACCTGTTCGAGCAGAAGACCCAGTTGATGCGCCTGCTCGACGGCTCCAGCCGCGCCGAGGGCGTGAACATCTACATCGGCGGCGAAAGCCAGATCGTGCCCTTCGAGGAACTCTCGGTGGTGTCGGCGCCCTACCAGATCAACGGGCAGGTGGTGGGCACGCTGGGCGTCATCGGCCCCACGCGCATGGCCTACGACCGCATGATCGAGATCGTGGACATCACCTCGCGGCTGGTGTCCAACGCGCTGAGTCAGAAGTGAGGGGCGCTCGCGAGGCTAGAATGCGCCCCGAGTGGGCCGTTAGCTCAGTTGGTCAGAGCAGAGGACTCATAGCGAAAGTTGTGCACCACCCAGGGAAACCGGGTGCGTGAATGGCGTCAAAGTCGGTGAAACCTGACGGCCGCAAGGCGCAAGGCAATGCCGAGCCAAGCCCGGATCATCGGGAAGGTGTAGAGACTAGACGGCGCCCGCCTTCAGGCCTTTGGCCCATGGCGAAGGCATAGTCCAGGGAGTCCAGAAATGGACACAAACCGGAATCCTTTGGTCGTTGGTTCAAGTCCAACACGGCCTACCACTCCCCATCGCTTTCGAATGCGGCGCGCGGCAGCCGTGTCGATCACATCGTGGCGGTCTTCCAGTAAACTGCACAGAATTCTGAGCAGCTTCGAGGAGTCGGTCATGTCCATCTCAGCCCGTGATGTGGTGCCCCTCACCCAGGCGCGCTCCAATCTTTCTGAGCTGGCCGACCAGGTGAAAGCCGGTGCCGAAAAGATCATCACCAAGAACGGTGAGAGCTATGTGGCACTGATCGATGCGGACCGGCTCGACTACTACCACCGCCTTGAACGCGAGCGCATTCACCTGCTGCTGATCGACGACGCCCGCAGAGGCCTGGAAGACATCGTCGCGGGGCGCACTCAAGATGCCGACCAGGCCTTGGCGACCCTTCAGAAGCGTCGCGCCGCTGCGCGGCCGGCAACCAAGCCTGTGAAGAGCCGTGGCTGAGGCTTTGTGTCGCGTCGAGCTGACCGACAGCTTCCTGGCGCGACTCCACGCCATCGAGGCCTTCCTGACGGAGGCCGATGCCGCGTTTGCCTATGACGACCTGCTGGCAGGCCTGCGCGCAACCGTGGTGCCGAACCTCGCGCGCTTTCCGCTGATGGGGCGCCGCTACCTCGACCAGCCACCGCAGTCGGTCGAAGCGCTGGAGCAATTGAGTAAGTTGCCTGCTGGAGCCGCAGACAGCCTGCGCGTGTACCTGCATGGCGACTACCTGATGCTTTATGCGGTGATGAACGAGGGTGTGTACCTGTTGTCCATTCGGCATCACCGGCAGCTGTCATTCGATTTTTCCGGCTTGTGGCCGGCATAAATAGAGAAAACGGGAGTGTTCAGGGATGACGCCAGAAGCAATGGCACGGCAGGCCATGGACGCGCGGCTGATCTCGGCAAGCTGGAACCTGGGCGCTGTACGAGGTGCAGCACCACGACGCACCGATCGCTTGATCACCCCAGTCCTCACGCCAGGCTGCGCACCCAGCGCCTGTACCGCCAGGTCCGCACCAGGGTGTCCACCTGCTGCGTGACGAGCGCCCATGCCGGTGCCACGTCCGGGTGGGTGCGTCGGCCCAGGCTGAGGCGGTGCAGGGTTGATGGCCAGCGCCGTGCCCATGCCGACCATGTCGATGCCGGTGGCCAGCACCTGCTCGGCCACCGGCAGGCGGCGGATGCCACCGGTCACCATGACGGGCATGGCGGCCACCGCGGCGATGTCCTTGGCGAACTCCAGGAAGTAGGCCTCGCGTGCCAGGGTGCGGCCGCCCCAGCGGTCGCTGCGCTTGTTCGTGAGGGGCGACAGGAACTGGCTGAGCAGGTAGCCGTGGGCCGCGTGGATCTGCACGCCGGAGAAACCGGACTGCTCGGCCAGCACGGAGGTCTTGACGAAGCGGGCCAGGACGTCGGCGATGTCGGCTTCGCTCATGGCCCGGGGAGGGGCGAACTGCCTGGAGAAGTTGCCCAGGTCCATGGGCACCTCGGAAGGCGCGATGGTGTCCTGCTGGAGCGCTGCCGGCATCTGGCGGCCGTGGCGGTGCTGTCCATCATCGTGAACGCACAGCAGACGGGCTTCACCCTGGACGAGATCAAGCAGGTGATGCCCGATGACCTGAGCCAGTGGCAGCATGACGACTTGATCGCGGCCCTGCGCAAGAAGATCGCCGACATCGAGTCGATGGAGGTCAAGCTGGCGCAGAGCAAGGCGCATTTGATGTCGCTCATCCAGTTGATCGGCGCCAAGCCCGAGGGCATGGACTGCGAAGACAACGCGCAGCGGGTGCTGGGCACGCTGGGGCTTTCGACGGGCAAGAAGACGTCGCCCTAGGCGAGGGGCGCCCGCTCGTGCGGTGTGGTGCCTCACGGCGGCATCGGGCGCTTGACTTTTAAGCCAGGTTGAAGGTTTGAGTGAATTCTCCAACGCAACTTCAGCATCCATGGTGCACAGATGAACTTCAGACACATCGCAGCTTCCGCCAGCCTGACACAGCCTCGCGCTGTGCGGGTGAACCGATAATCCGGCGCATGCAGGCTCCATCGGACCTCCCCACACCTTCGCCCATGGCCGCGTCCCATGCGCTGCCCCACGAGCTGCCCCTCGGCCACCTGTCCACCACGGTGGCGCGGGTGGCTTACCACGGGCTGCTGGGGCGGCCGGACGGGCGGGTGCTGGGCTCGCACACACTGTATGCCTGCGTGGCGTCGCCGCTGCTGCTGTCGCTGGACGGGGAGGCCGGCACAGCGAACGCTTCGGTCGCCCATGCCCCGGTCGCCGCCCACACCGTGTGGGTGCCGCCGCAGGTGCCGCACCGCATTGCCGGGGCCTCGGAGCTGGCGACGGTGCTGTGCGTGATGGTCGAGCCCGAGTCCGTGGACCCTTCGGCGCTGGCGTGGCCCGCGGGCGCGCCCCCCGGCGATGCGGACGCGTGGCTGGCGCGGGTGGTGCAGGTGTGCGCGGCCCTGGATGCGCAGCCCGATGGCCAGGCGCTCGATGATGCGACGCTGGACACCTTGCTGTTCGGCACGGACTTGCCTGCCCGCGCCCTGGATGCGCGCATCGCGTCGGTGGCGGCCCGCATGGCACTGGCGCCGGCCGATGTGGTGGACGCCGCCGATGCGGCCAGGTGCTGCGGGCTGTCGGTGTCGCGCTTTCTGCACCTGTTCAAGGCGGAGCTGGGCGTGTCCTGGCGCGCCTTCCGGGCCTGGAAGCGTGCGCGCAGCCTGCTGCCCTGCGTGCGCAGCGGCGATAACCTGACCCACATCGCCCAGGCCCTGGGCTACCCGGACGCCAGCCACTTCAGCCACACCAT
Source organism: Pseudomonadota bacterium (assembly GCA_022566735.1). Lineage (GTDB taxonomy): Bacteria > Pseudomonadota > Gammaproteobacteria > Burkholderiales > Burkholderiaceae_C > Aquabacterium. Next base: position 41,659 of record JADFIG010000020.1, on the reverse strand, counting down.
CCGGCAGGTGACGGGCTTTCGTCCCAGCGAGATCATGGCGGGCGCGCGGCTGGTGCGCGTGATGTCCGACGAGGACAAGGGCAGGCGCTGAGGGCAGGCGCTGATCGGGGTTTGCCCGTGCTCAGCCACTGGACACAAGCCGGGCGCCCGCGACCGGGCTAGGGTGTCGGCCAGCGCTGCATGTCGCCGTGCTTTGCCAACCGGATCCGACCGGAGTGCCCATGACCTCGCCTTCGTCCACGTCACCCGCTTCCCCCACCCCATCCCTGAAGGGCAAGACCCTGTTCATCACCGGTGCCAGCCGTGGCATCGGCCTGGCCATCGCGCTGCGTGCGGCGCGCGATGGCGCCCACATCGTCGTCGCCGCCAAGACGGCCGAGCCCGACCCGCGCCTGCCGGGCACCATCCACACGGCGGCGGCCGAGATCGAGGCGGCGGGCGGCCGGGCGCTGGCCCTCCAGGTGGACATCCGTGACGAGGACGCGGTGCAGGCGGCGGTGGCGCGTGCGGCCGAGCACTTCGGCGGCATCGACATCCTGGTCAACAACGCCAGCGCGATCAGCCTGACGCGCACGGCCGAGACCTCGCTCAAGCGCTACGACCTGATGATGGACATCAATGTGCGCGGCACCTTTGCCTGCACGCAGGCCTGCCTGCCGCACCTGCAGCGCGCTGCCAACCCGCACGTGCTGGTGCTGTCTCCCCCGATCAACCTCGACCCCAAGTGGCTGGGCGTGCACGCCGCCTACACCGCGTCCAAGTACGGCATGAGCCTGATCGCCCTGGGCATGGCCGAGGAGTTCCGCCCGCTGGGCATCGCCGTCAACACGCTGTGGCCGCAGACCATCATCGCGACCTCGGCGCTGAACGTGGCCCAGGTGGGCCTGGGCGAGATGGGCCGCAAGCCCGAGATCATGGCCGACGCGGCGCACCGCATCCTCACGGCATCCGCGCGCGAGCTGAGCGGCCGCAGCCTGATCGACGAGGCCGTGCTGCGCGAGGCCGGTGTGAGGGACTTTTCGCCCTACCTCGTCAAGCCAGGGGTGGCGCCCATCCTCGATTTGTTCCTCGACCCGCCGGCCGTGGCCTGAGCCGGGGTGGGCCTTCGCTGCTGTTCCCTGTCCGTTACCGAGAGGAGCCCCGCATGAGCGTCGCCATCTCCCACGGCGCGTCTGCCGCCGAGCCGATGTCCCAGGCCGCGGCCACCGACCTGCCGCGCCGCCACCTCAGCGATGTGGTCCGCGCCCGCCGTGCCGCGTCCCTGATCGTGGGCCAGTTGCCGCGCGGCACGCCCGAGCCCTCCGAGGCCGAGTTCCGCCACATCGGCGAGGGCCTCTGGCTGGGCGATGCGGCCGCCGACCGCCTGGTGAACTGGATGCACCGGCGGGGCATGCGCGAGGCCTGGCCGCTGGTGCAGCAGGCCATCGAGCTGGGGGTGGGCGGCCTGCCCGGGCTGGCCCCTGACGCCGATGCCGAACTGCGCGCCTTCTTCGATGCCGTCGAGGCGCGGCCCGCCTGGGTGCGCGACGAGTTGCTGGAGGAGGGGGCCCGCGTGTGCGGCCTGGGTGGCCGTGCCGGCATGCGGGCCCTGGCGGTGACGGGGCTGATGGCGGGCTACCAGCTGGCGGCCGTCAACCAGGCGCTGCTGGCCACGGGGGCGCTGGAAAAGGGCGCGGCGCGGCGCATTGCCGAAACCACGAAATGGTGGATCGACGTGACCGAGCCGGGCGCCATGACGCGCTTTGGCGAGGGCTTCAAGGGCACGCTGCGGGTGCGCATCATCCACGCCATGGTGCGCCGCCAGCTGTCGCAGCGGCCGAGCTGGGATGCGGCCGACCTGGGCCTGCCCGTCAACCAGACCGACATGCAGGCCACCTACCTGGGCTTCAGCATCGTCTACCTGCTGGGGCTCAAGCTCGTGGGCGTGCCGCTGCGCGGCGACGAGAAAGAGGCGGTGCTGCACCTGTGGCGCTACATCGCCTGGGTGAACGGTGTGCGCGAGGACCACCTGCACGCGCAGGATGTGACCGAGGCAGGGGCCGAGGGAGGGGCCGAGCAGGCGGCCATGCGCCTGCTGCACGCCAACCTGCTGACGCAGCGCATGGCCGATGCCGACAGCGCCCGCCTGGCCCGGGCCCTGGCCGACGAGCCACTGCACCGCCACTACGCCCGCTGGCCCGTGCTGACGGGACGCTTCAACCGGGCCATGCAGCTGAGCATCGCGCGGGCCTGCATGGGCAACGACACCCTGCGCGGCCTGGGCCTGCCCGTGTGGCGCCTGCCCTGGTACCCGCTGGCCATGATGGCCTTCCACCAGCCCTTGCACCGCCTGATGCGGGCCTTGCCTGGCGGGCGCGAGCGTTTGATGGCGTGGGGGCGGCGGCGCCAGCGGGCCTACCTGCCGATCCTGTTCGGCGAGCAGGCGCCGGCCTTGCGCGAGCTCGCCACCGTGAAGGCCGGCGCAGCGTCTTCAACCGCGTCTTGAGCCGGGCCGGTGGGCCCAGGGTGAGGCCCAGGCGCATAATCCCGCGCTTGTCCGTGCGGGGAACGCGCATGAAAACTTACGACATCGAAATCCAGCGCCTGAAATCGGCAAAGCATGCACACGGTCTGATCGAGCTGGGAGTCGACATCCTGGTGCAGCCTCGCCCGGCCCGGGATGAGCAGGTCACGAGCTGCCTGAGCCTGCCCGTCGATGACGCGCGCACCCTGCTGATCCTGCTCAAGCAGCAACTCGCCGAGCTGGACAAGCTGCAGCCGCGCAGCCGGCGTTCCGGGCGCTGCTGAGGCCGACCGGCCTGGGGCGCGGAGCACGCCCGGTCACCGCGGGCGCGGGCGTCACCAGCCGGCCGGGTGCACGCGGTAGAAGCGGCTGAGCTCGCGGTAGAGCTCGGGGTGGGCCGTCGAGAGGGCGCGCGGCCGCTCGAAGAAGGTCTCGGTGACGACGGCGAAGAACTCGGCCGGGTCGCTGGCGCCGTAAGGGTCGAGGAAGGGCTCGGGGCCGCCGGTTTCCCAGGCGTCGGTGTCCGCGCACAGCGCGTCGTAGGCCGACTGCATGGCCTCGGACCACTGCGCATAGCGCTCGGCCGAGCCCAGGTCGGGCGCGCCGTTGGTCAGGCCGGTCTGCGAGTCCAGCTGGTGCGCGAACTCGTGGATGACGACGTTCCAGCCATCGTGCGGGTCGGCCGCGCCACGCAACACATCGTCCCAGGCCAGGATGACCTGGCCCTGTTGCCACGATTCGCCGGAGCGCAGGTCGCGCCGCGCCTGCACGACGCCGGCGTCGTCCACCTGTTCGTGCTCGACCAGGAAGGCGCTGGGGTAGACGAGGATCTGGCGCAGTGCGGGGAAGTAGTCGCCGGGGCGGTTGAGCAGCAGCAGGCAGGCCTGGGCGGCGATGGTGACGCGCACCTCGTCGGTGATGGGCTGGCCCTTGCAGCCGATGAAAGCCTTTTCGGCCAGGAAGACCTGGATGTGCTTCTTGAGCTGCAGTTGCAGGTCAGCGGGCAGCAGCGCGACCAGCGGCACGCGGCGGCGCAGGATGCGGCGCCAGGTCAGCGGGAAGGGGTCGGCCTGGGTGCGGTCGCGCTGGCGGGCCACCCACAGCGGTTGCCCGATGAACCACGCCACCAGCAGCAGGGAGAAGATGGCGACGATGGCGATGGGCAAGGGGGCTCCGGCGATGCAAGTCAGACCCCGACGATGGGGGCGGCGGCGCCGGATTTCAAGCCCCCCTGCCCGGGCTCGGCCTGGGGTCAGTCCAGCGCGATGCGCAGCTTGAGCCACCAGTTGCGGCCGGGCTCGTTCACGCGGGTGGTGGTGTCGTAGCCGGCCAGGGCGGTGCCGGCGCGGTTGATGAACTCGGCATAGGCCTTGTCGAACAGGTTGTCCACCCCCACGCTGGCCGTGACCGTCTGGCGCCAGCGCCAGCTGGCATGCAGCGAGGCCACCGCGAAGCCGCCCGTGGCGCCCAGGTCCTGGCCGACGATGTTGCCCTGGTTGATGGCGTAGCGGTGTTGCGAGCCGACCAGGCGCAGCAGGCCGCCGGTGGACCAGCGGCCGTCGTCCCAGCCCAGGGCCAGGCGGGCTTCCAGCGGCGGGATCTGGCCCAGCGGGCGGCCGTCGCCGAGGTTGCGGCCGTGCGCCCAGGCCAGGCTGCTGCGCCAGGTCCACTGCGGCGCGAAGGCGTGCTGCAGGCCGGCCTCGGCGCCCCAGGTGCGCGCGTCCACGTTGCGGGCGATGGTGGTGCTGCGGCTGCCCATGCCTGCGGGTTTGCTGACCTGGCTTTGCACGAGGATGAAGTCCTGCACCTGGCTGAGGTAGGCCGAGGCGAAGGCCTCCCAGTCGCCGCCACGGTGCACCATGCCCAGGTCGAGCTGCGTGGTCTTTTCCGGGCGGGTGCTGGCGAAGGCGCTGGTGCTGTTGGCGGACTCCTTGCTGATCAGCTCCCAGTAGTCGGGGGCGCGCTCGGTGTGGCCCAGGCCGATGTGGGCCTCGGTGTGCTCGCCCCAGTCGCGCTCGTGGCGCAGGAAGCCGCTCCAAAGGCCCTGGCTGCGGCGCTGGCCGGCCGTGGGGTTGGCGCCCAGGCTGGCCATGCCGCTGCTCAGGCTCAGACGCTTGTCCTGGGCCGACCAGGCGTCGTGGCGCAGGCCGGCGACGAGGCGGCGCGCGTCGTCGAGTGCGCGCGTCAGCTCGCCGTAGGCGCCCAGGTTGTCGAAGCGGGCGTCTTCCAGGCGGGGCCGGGCTTCGTAGGGGCTGGCCAGCTCGCCGCCCATGCCGCTGTTGCGCACGGTGTGCACATGGCTTTGCTGGTCCAGGCCCAGCACGAGCAGGTGTCGGTCGTCGGGGCGCAGGGTCACGGCCAGTCGGCCGCCGCTGGTCTGGCGGTCGGGGTTGGAGGCCATGCGCTGGGCCGGGTTGGCCGGGGGCGTGCGCAGGCTGAAGTTGTCCATGACGTGGTCGACGGCGTTGACGTAGGCCTGGGCCTCCACGCGTTGCACCAGCGGTGACAGGGCCCGGCGGTCGAGGCTCAGGCCCAGGTGGCTGCGGTCGAAGCGGCTGCCGTCCATGCTGCGGTCGGCATAGGCGGCCGAGGCCCGGCTTTCGCTGGCGCGCAGGCTCACGCGGGTGTGCTCGTCGGGCGTCCAGCCCAGGGTGGTGTCCAGGCTGTGGCGGCGGTAGCTGCTGTGCACGGTCTGGCCGTGGCCGTCGCGCTGGTCGCCGGATTCGGCCTGGGTGGCCTGCACCTGCACATGGGCTTGCGAGGTGCCTGCGCGCGCGTCGGTGAAGGCGTCCCAGCGGCCGAAGCTGCCGGCACCGACGGCCGCGTCGAAGGCCGTGCCGGGCGAGGTGAAGCGCACCGGTTCGCGCTCGAACAGCACGGTGCCGGCGGAGCCGCCCGGGCCGTGGCGCACGGTCTGCGGCCCTTTGATCAGGGTGACGCGGTTGAAGGCATCGGGGAAGACGTAGGCGGTGGGAGGGTCCATGCGCATGCCGCAGCCGCCCAGGATCTGCTCGCCATCGACCAGGATGTTCAGGCGCGAGGCGGCCATGCCGCGGAAGACGGGGTCGCCGTCGATGCCGCCCTTGCGGATCACGCCCATGCCGGGCAGGGCCTTGAGCACGCTGGCGCCGTCGTTGGCCGGCTGGGGTTGCTGGGCGGCGCGCGGGTCGATCTGGGTGCGCAGGGGCGTCTGCATCAGCGGGGCGGTGACGACGACCGGGGGCAGGATGACGGCGCTGTCGGGGGATGGCGTCTCCGCCTGAGCGGAAGGGCTGTGGAGGCTGCCCAGGCAGCACGACAGGAGCCACGGGGCCAGGGCAGGCCCGCGGTGGCGGGAAGGGATGAGGGACATGGTTCACTCGGTGAAAGTTCGTGCGCAGGGACGCACACCGTGCGCGCACGGCAAGGCATGGCGGCACAAGGCGTGGCCCGGTGGAGAAACTGTCAGGCGAGCGAGGGTGGGGCGCGCGGTGGCGCGTGTCTCAGCTCCGGCGGGCGATGGGCGATGCCATCGACCCGGGCGGGCGGGACGGGGTGGTCTGGTGCTTCGGCAGGCCGCCAGGCGCTGCTGCGCGGGGGCTCCAGCGACAGGGCCTGGGCGGCCAGGCAGAAGGCACAGTGTTGCGCGGCCGAGCCGCTGGTCGGGCCGTCATCGCGGCGCGTGGGGTCGGCCGCGATGCCGCTGCTGGAGCACAAGGCCAGCAGGCTGGGCGGCAGGTTGAGCCGCTGCAGGAGGTGGCCCTGGCTGGCCACCCCGGCCAGCAACTGAGCGCACAAGGCCAGCAGGCCCAGCCAGGCCAGCAGGCGCTGGCGTGCACGGAGGGACTGCAGGGCGGACGGCATGCACACAAGTTTACACGCCGCCCTCCGCGCGCCCAGCCTGCGTCGCGTCCGGCCTGCGCCGCATCAAACCCGCGCTGCGATGTGGGCGCGCCAGCCGCCGAGGTGGCTGATGTCGGTGGCGCCTTGCAGGCCGGCCGGTTCGCAGACGAAGCCCTTGACCCAGCGCCCGTCGGCGAGCTCGACCGAGCCCAGGCCCAGCGGCGGCGGGATCAGCGCCAGGAAGGAGCCCACGGCGGCCAAGGGCATCTCGTAGACCTCGACCTCGATGGCCACGCCATTGGCTGGGCCGTCGCCGTCGGCCACGCGCGCGAGGCCCGGCTTGGGCGGCACGCTGCGGGGCAGTGCGTAAAGCCGGTAGCGGGGCGCGGTGTGGGTGCGTGCGAGCAGCCGGCAGCCGCGTTCGATGAGCTGGCCGTGCAGGGGCATGCCCTGCAGGTGCGCACCGACCACGGCCAGGGCCAGGGTGGGGGCGCTGGCGGGCCAGGCGGTGGCGCGCAGGTCGTCGCTGCTGGCGCGTTGCCCGGTGGCGCCCAGGGGCTGGCCCTGGGCCACGAGTGGGGCCTGCCAGCGCAAGCCCAGATCGACCAGGGCCGCGTCGCTGCCGCCCGGGGCGATGAAGGTCACGCCAAAGGGCAGGCCGCTGGTGCTCACGCCCGTGGGCAGGGCCAGGGCGGCCAGGCCCAGCAGGTTGACGAAGTTGGTGTAGCGGCCCAGCGCGCTGTTGCGCAGCACCGGCTCGGCGGCCACGGCCGCCAGCGTCGGGCAGGTCGGGGCGGTGGGCACCATGAGCACGTCGATGTCGTCCCACAGCGGGGCGATCTGCTGGCGCAGCGTCTCCAGCGCGTAACGGGCGCGGAAGGCCTCGGTGGCATCGTGCTGCGTGGCCTGGGAGACCACGCCGCGCACCACCGGGTCGATGGCCTCGGGCTGGCGCTTCAGCAGGCCTTGCAGCACGGTGTGGCGCTCGGCCACCCAGGGGCCTTCGTAGAGCAGGCGGGCCACCTCGAAGAAGGGCTGCATGTCGATGGGCACCAGCTCGACAGGGGGCTGCTGGGGAGCGGGTCCGTCCGGTGCCAGCGAGGCCGCCAGGGCCAGGGCCTGCGCCCACATCGCATCGAAGCCCAGCTCGGCATCCACCTCGGGCTGCGCGGGCACCCCCACGCGCAAGGGCTGGCCCAGGCGGCCCAGCCAGGCCGGGCGCGGCGCGTGCTGCTGGAACACGGGGCCGCCATCGGTGCCTTCCATCAGCGACATCACCAGCGCGGCATCGGCCACGGTGAGCGCGAACACCGAGACCACGTCCAGCGTGCGGCAGGCCGGCAGCACGCCTTGCATGGGCACGCTGCCCGGCGTGGGCTTGAGGCCGACGATGTGGTTGAAGCCCGCAGGCACGCGGCCCGAGCCGGCCGTGTCGGTGCCCAACGCGAAGGGCACGATGCCGCGCGCCACCACCGAGGCCGAGCCCGAGCTGGAGCCGCCGCAGACAAACGCCGCATCGAAGGTGTTGGGCACGGCACCGAAGGGCGAGCGCGTGCCGACCAGGCCCGTGGCGAACTGGTCGAGGTTGGTCTTGCCCACGACGATGGCGCCGGCGTCCACCAGGCGTTGCACGACGCTGGCGTGCCGCGTGGGCGTGTGGGCCAGGGCCGGACAGGCGGCGGTGGTGGGCAGGCCGGCCACGTCGATGTTGTCCTTGACCGCAAACGGCACGCCCCACAGTGGGTGGCTGGCGCGGTCCAGCGTGGCCAGGCGGTCGATCTGGGCGTGCACGAAGGCGGCATCGCAGCGCAGGATCCAGGCCGGGTCGTCGCCAGGCCGGGTGTTCACCTGCGGGGCCAGGAAGTCGGCGAGCAGGTCGCGCGGGTCGGCGCCGTCGCGGTAGGCGCGCTGCCAGTCACTGAGGGTCAAAGGGGCGGGGGGCCGAGGCGTGGGGGCGTTCATGCGGCCTCCTCGGGCTGGATGACGGCCACGTCCTGGCCGGCCGACACGGCGCTGCCTTCGCGGCAGTTCACGCGCCAGATGTGGCCAGACGAGGGCGCGGCGATGGGGAATTCCATCTTCATGGACTCGATGACGGCGAGGGTGTCGCCTTCGCTGACGTGGTCGCCCTCGCTCACCAGCACCTTCCACACGCTGCCCGGCACCTGGGTGAAGACGCGGCGGGCGCCCTCGGGCAGGTCGTCGTCGGTCGCCGTGGCGGCGCTGCTGTCGGCCTCGGCGATGTGCTCGGCCTGGCCGGCCTGGCGCCAGCGCTCGCGTTCGTCGTGGAAAGCGGCTTGCTGGCGGGCCTTGAAGGCGTCGATCTCGTCGGCGTGTTGCGCCAGGAACTGGCGGTAGGCGTGCATGCCGAAGCTGCCGGGCTCGATGCGCAGGCGGTGGCGGCCGGCGGGGAAGTCGCGGCGGATCTGCCGCAGCTCGGCCTCGCTGACCGGGTAGAAGCGGATCTGGTCGAAGAAGCGCAGCAGCCAGGGCTTGCCGACCTCGAACTCGAGCGCGCCGTGGCGGGCGTCGCGCCAGCGGTTCCACATCTGCAGGGTGCGGCCGACGAACTGGTAGCCGCCAGGGCCTTCCATGCCGTAGACGCACATGTAGGCGCCGCCGATGCCCACGGCGTTCTCGGGCGTCCAGGTGCGCGCCGGGTTGTACTTGGTGGTGACCAGGCGGTGGCGCGGGTCCATGGGCGTGGCCACGGGCGCGCCGAGGTAGACGTCGCCCAGGCCGAGCACGAGGTAGCTGGCCTCGAAGACGGTGCGCAGGACCTCGTCGATGCTGTCCAGGCCGTTGATGCGGCGGATGAACTCGATGTTGCTGGGGCACCAGGGCGCGTCGGGCCGCACCGACTGCATGTACCTCTCGATGGCCAGGCGCGTGGCCGGGTCGTCCCAGGACAGCGGCAACCAGACGGTGCGCGAGGGCACGACGAGCCCGTCGGTGTCGCCCAGGGCGTCGTCGGCCGCCAGCACCGCGTCGATGAGCGTGCGCTGGTCGATGACGCCGGGGTCGAAGTGCAGCTGCAGCGAACGGATGCCCGGGGTCATGTCGACGATGCCGGGCAGCTGGCGCGCCTGCAGCGCCAGCATCAGGCCATGGGCGCGCAGGCGCAGGCCGATGTCGAGCTGCATCTCGCCGAGCTCGACGAGCAGGTAGCGGTCGCCGGCCTGGCGCACCACCAGTTGCGGGCGCTCTTCCTGATGGCCCTGAGCAGCTGGCCCACCGTTGACGGCGGCGCGCTGCGCCAGGATGGGCGAGCCCACGGCGCCTTCGCGCAGGGGCTGAGACGGCACCTGGGACAAGGCGTTCGCCGGGCCGGTCAGCTGCTCGATCAGGGCCACCTGGGCGGTGTGCAGCGCGGCGGCCTCGTCGGCGCGCAGGCAACGGAAGCGCACGGTGTCGCCGGGGCGCAGCTGGCCCAGCTTCCAGCGCTCGGCCGCGACCACCACGGCCGGGCAGACGAAACCGCCCAGGCTGGGGCCGTCGGGCCCGAGGATGACGGGCATGTCGCCGGTGAAGTCGATGGCGCCGATGGCGTAGGCGTTGTCGTGCAGGTTGGACGGGTGCAGGCCGGCCTCGCCACCGTCGGTGCGCGCCCATTGCGGCTTGGGGCCGATCAGGCGCACGCCGGTGCGGCTGGAGTTGTAGTGCACCTGCCAGTCGTGCGCGAAGAAGGCGCCGATGTCAGCGTCGGTGAAGAAGTCCGGGGCGCCGTGCGGGCCGTAGAGCACGCCGATGTCCCAGTGGTGGGCGTAGGCCGGCGGCGTGAGGTGCGCGGCATCGGGCGCGTCCGTGAGCGCCGAGGCGGCCTCGTCCAGCAGGTGCAGCATGTCGCCGGTGCGCAGGGTGCGGCCGGCATGGCCACCGAACTGGCCCAGGGTGAAGGTGCTGCGGCTGCCCAGGTAGAGCGGCACATCCAGGCCGCCGCGCACGGCCAGCGTGGTGCGCGCACCGCCGCCTTGCACCGCGCCCAGGCGCAGCACGCTGCCGCGCGGCACGGCCACGGCCTGCCACATGGGCAGGGGTGCGCCGTCCAGCGTGGGCGCCATGTCGGCGCCGCAGACGGCCACCAGCGCATCGGCATGGAAGCGCAGCGTGGGGCCGCTGAGGGTGCACTCCAGGCCGGCGGCGTCGGGGGTGTTGCCCACCAGGCGGTTGGCGATGCGCCAGGCCAGGTCGTCCATCGGGCCCGAAGGCGGCACGCCCACGTCCCAGTGGCCCAGGCGGCCGGGGTGGTCCTGCACCGTGGTCTGCACGCCGCCGTCGAGCACCTCCAGGGCCTGCGGGTGCCAGGCGAAGCCGCCCAGCGTGGCGGTGATGACCTCGCCGCGCACGAAGACCTCGGCACGCGACAGCGCACGCAGGTAGCGCAGGTTGGTCTCGATGCCGGCCAGGCGTGTGTCGTCCAGCGCGGCTTGCAGGCGCAGCACCGCATCGGCGCGGCCGCGGCCGGTGACGATGAGCTTGGCGATCATGGGGTCGTAGTGCGGCGGCACCTCGCTGCCCGTGCCCACCCAGGTCTCGATGCGCACACCGTCACCCGCGCTGTTGCCCACGCTGTCGGGGAAGCTCACTTCGGTCAGCGTGCCCGCGCAGGGCTGGAACTGGCGGGCCGGGTCTTCGGCATACAGGCGCACCTGGATGGACGCGCCCTGCGGTGCGGGCACGTCCAGGCGCAGGGCACCGCGTTCGGCATCGCCGCGGGCCAGTTGCACCATCCAGGCCACCAGGTCCACGCCGAAGACCTGCTCGGTCACGCCGTGCTCGACCTGCAGTCGGGTGTTGACCTCCAGGAAGTAGAAGGCCTTGGTGTCCGCGTCCAGCACGAACTCCACCGTGCCGGCCGAACGGTAGCCCACGGCCTGGCCCAGGCGCACGGCCGCGGCGTGCAGGGCGCTGCGCGTGGCCTCGCTCAAGCCGGGGGCGGGGGTCTCTTCGACCACCTTCTGGTTGCGCCGTTGGGCCGAGCAGTCGCGCTCGCCCAGGGCCACGACCTGGCCGCGGCCATCGCCGAAGAGCTGCACCTCGATGTGGCGGGCGCGCTCCACGAATTTCTCCAGGAACAGGCCCGCGTCCTTGAAGTTGGCGCTGGCCAGGCGCTGCACGGCCTCGAACGCCGGGGCCATCTCGGCGGCGCTGCGGATCAGGCGCATGCCGATGCCGCCGCCACCGGCCGTGCTCTTGAGCATGACGGGGTAGCCGATGCGCTCGGCCTCGCGCAAGGCTTCGTCCACGCTGGCCAGCAGGCCGCTGCCTGGCAGCAAGGGCACGCCATGCTGCTCGGCCAGGGCGCGGGCCGTGTGCTTGAGGCCGAAGGCGCGCATCTGCTCAGGGCTCGGGCCGATGAAGGCGATGCCCGCGTCCTCGCAGGCCTGGGCGAAAGCCGGGTTCTCCGACAGGAAGCCGTAGCCGGGGTGGATGGCGCCGGCGCCCGTCTCGCGGGCCACCTGCAGGATGCGCTCGGCATCGAGGTAGCTTTGCGCGGCCGGGGCGGGACCGATGCACACGGCCACATCGGCCTGGGCCACGTGGGCCGAGTCGGCATCGGCCTCGGAGTACACGGCCACGCTGCGCAGGCCCAGGCTTTTCAGGGTGCGGATGATGCGGCAGGCGATGGCGCCGCGGTTGGCGATGAGGACGGTGTCGAACATCAGGAGGCTTCCTGCGAGGAGGCGGTGTCCCACACCAGGAACTGCGCTGGCGTGGGGTGGTAGGCGTTGCAGGGGTTGTTGAGCTGCGGGCAGTTGGAGACCAGCATCAGGATGTCCATCTCGGCGCGCAGCTCCACGTACTTGCCGGGGCCCGAGACGCCGTCGGCAAAGGTGAGCTGACCATCGGCCGTGACCGGCACGTTCATGAAGAAGTTGACGTTGGGCACCAGGTCGCGCTTGCCCAACCCTAAGTCGGCGTGCTGCAGGGCGATGAGGTAGTTGTCGCGGCAGCTGTGCATGTACTTCTTTTGCAGGGCGTAGCGCACGGTGTTGCTCTCGGCCGCGCAGGCGCCGCCCAGGGTGTCGTGGCGGCCGCAGGTGTCGGCGGTGATCGTCAACATCGGGCGGCCTTCGCTGCTCATCAGCACCGAGCCGGTGCTCAGGTAGATGCCGCCTTGCGCCAGCATCGTGTCGGTGGCGCTGTAGTGCTCGGCCAGGTCCTGGGCGTTGTAGAAGATGACGTCCACGGCCTGGTTGCCTTCCAGGTCGACGATGCGCAGCGTCTGGCCCTGGGCGATGTGCAGCAGGCAGGGCTCGCCCGAGGGCAGGGTGTGGTTGACGATGGCCGTGGCCGGGTCCAGTTCACTGGCTTGCAGGCGGGTGGCGGTGTTCATGAGGGTGTTCATGGCAGACCTCGCAGTCGTCACAGATAGAGCATGTCGGCGTTGTGCAGCGCACGGGCGCACTCGGGGCGGAAGGCGCGGTTGAAGTCATCGGGCGTTGCAGGCCCGGACTTCCACGCCGCCAGGCCGACCTTGCCCGGCGCGTAGTCGGGCTTGGGGTCCAGCGGGTGGGGCGCGGTGCTGATGGCGATCAGCGTGTCCATGTCGAAGCGCAGCTCGACCATGGCGCCCGCGGGGGCGTGTTGCGGCGCGAAGGCGAAGCGGCCCTCGTCGTCCACCGCCACCTTGCTGAAGAAGTTGACCGGCGCGATCAGGTCGCGGCGGGCCAGGCCGTGCTTCCCGATCTCGATGAGCAGGCCGTCCTTGCCGCTGCGGAACATGCCGTTGCGGTGGGTGTGGAAGCTGTGCTCGCCTTGCGCGGCGTACTTGGCCTGCAGGCGCTCGGCGTCCAGCAGGCCACCCAGCGGGTCGTGCCAGCCCAGGGTGTCTTCGGTGATGCTGGCCAGGGCGCGGCCCATGTCGCTCATCAGCACGTGGCCCCTCGTGCAGTGCGCCGTGTGCTGGGCCTTGAGCGAGTCGGGCATGTTGTAGCGCTCCAGCTTGTCGCGGGCGTGGTAGAGCACCATGCTCAGGTTGGCGCCGGCGTCCAGCGCGACCATGCGCAAGCGGCTGCCGCGCGGCATCACCCAGGACCAGTGGCAGCCGCCGGGCACGACCTCGGACCACATCACGCGGGACGCGTCCAGTTCGGGCGCGAAGGTGTGCCAGAAAGGCGGGGCATCGATGGCGGAGGGGGCGGCAGCGGCGGTGGTGGCAGAAGTCATGGGGTCTCCTCAGGAGGTGGTGTCGTGGGCCGCACCGGCGCGGGGGTCGACGCTGGCACCGGCGCCCAGGGCCACGGCCGCGGCCGAGCGGCTGAGCTGGGCCAGCAGGTCCAGGTCGGTCTTCATGCCCGATGTGTCGCGGATGCGGTCGAGCAACTGGCGCTTGAGCCGCAGGAATTCGGGCGCCAGCTTCATGTCCTGCGTGCGCTGCTCGGGCAAGGGCACGGTGTGGATGCTGTCGATGCGGCCGGGGCGAGGCGCCATCAGCACCACGCGGTCGCCCAGGTAGATGGCCTCGTCCACGTCGTGGGTGACGAAGACGATGGTGGTGCGCTCCAGCCGGTGCACGTGCTGGATGAGGTCGTGCATGACCTCCCGCGTTTGCGCGTCGAGCGCGCCGAAGGGCTCGTCCATCAGCAACACGGGCGGGCGGCTCATCAGCGCGCGGGCAATGGCCACGCGCTGCTGCATGCCGCCCGAGAGCTGGCTGGGGTAGGCCCGGGCCACGTGCGTCAGGCCCATCAGGCGCAGCAAGGCGTCGGCGCGGCCGGCGGCGTCTTCCACGTCGGCGCTGGTGCGATCGGCCGTGTGGGCCTTCAGCTGGCGGCAGAACTTGATGTTCTCCAGCACCGTCAGCCAGGGGTAGAGGCTGTAGTGCTGGAAGACCATGGCGCGGTCCAGGCCCGGGCCGGTCACGGGCTGGTCGCCCACGGTCAGCGTGCCCTGCTCGAAGGGCTCCAGCCCCGCGATGGTGCGCAGCAGCGTGGACTTGCCGCAGCCAGAGGCGCCCACGAAGACGATGAACTCGTTGGGGGCGACCTGCAGGTTCACGTCCTGCAGGGCCGGGGCGGTGGCGCCGGGGTAGGTCTTGCCCAGATGCGCGCACTGGATGCCGAGTGCGTTGACCTGTGCGTGGCGTGGAGCGTGGAGGGGGGCGCTGGCCTGGACGGTGGAAATCATGCGGAGGTCCGGTGGGGTGCAGGGTCTGTGTCGGACTCAATGGCGCTCATGCAGCCAGGGAAAGGCCTTGCGGTGGGCCAGGCGCATGAGCTGGTCGATCAGCAGGCCGATGAGGCCGATCAGCAAGATGCCGGCGAAGATCTTGTCGGTCTGCAGGAAGCGTTGCGCTTTCAAAATGGCGTAACCCAGCCCCGAGTTCGCCGCCACCAGCTCGGCCACGACCAGGTAGGTCCAGGCCCAGCCCATGGTCACGCGCAGGGTGTCGAGCAGGGCCGGCTTGGCCGAGGGGACGATGACCTTCTCGACCACCTCCATCGGCGTGGCGCCCATGGTCTGGGCGGCCTCGATCTGGGCCATGGGCACGCGGCGCACGTCCTCGGCCACCATCAGCACCATCTGGAAGAAGGTGCCGATGAAGATGATGGCGACCTTGGCGGCCTCGTCGATGCCCACCCACACCATCACCAGCGGGATGAAGGCCACCGCCGGCATGTAGCGGATGAAGTCGGTCAGCGGCTCCAGCAGGGCCTGCACGGGCCGCCAGGTGCCGATCATCAGCCCCAGGGGCAGGGCGATCAGGGCCGAGACGGCCCAGCCCACCACCACCCGCATCGTGCTGATGCCGACGTCGCCGAGCAGGCCCTCGTTCCACCAGGCCTGGATGCGCTCGGCCACGCGCGCCGGCCCGGGCAAAAAGACCGGGTCCACGTTGCCGGCCGCGGCCAGCAGCCACAGCAGCAACGGCAGGGCCAGCCCGCAGGCCGCCAGCCCCCAGTACAGCCCCGCAGGGATGCCTTGGCGGATGGCCATCCAGGAGCGGTGGGGCGCATGGGGGCGGACGGGCGAGCTCATTTCAGGGCCTCGGCCAGCAGCGAGGCGTCCACGCCCTTGGCGGCGTCCGGCTTGCCGTCGATGAGCTTGTGCGTCAGCAGGAAGGACGAGATGGTCGGGGCCACCGTCACCAGCGACTGCGGGCTCTTGCCGTCCAGCGCGGCGGTGTTGGCCGCGGCGTCGAAGAACCTGGTGCCCGGCAGGAAGACCTTGTATTCATCGGCCTTGAGGCTGACCACCTTGCTCATGATCTGGGCGGCCTCGTCGGGCTTGGCCGCGATGAAGGCCACGGTGTCGAACCAGGCCTTGATCATGCCGACCAGGTCGCGGCGCTTGGCCTTGATGGCCTTCTCCTGCGCCACCAGCAGGTCGGGGATCAGGCCGGGCATGTCCTTGGAGGTGAAGACGGCGTGGCCCTTGCCGCTGGCCTCGATCTGGTGGATCCAGGGGTTCCAGACCACGGCGGCATCGACCCTGCCGGACATGAAGGCCGCGGCCGCGTCACCGGCGCTGAGGTTGGTGACCTTGACGTCCGAAGGCTTCATGCCGTTTTTGGCCAGGGCCGTGGCCAGCACGAAGTGCGAGACGCTGAACTCCTCCAGCGCCACGGTCTTGCCCTTGAGTTCCTTGATGGACTTGATCCTGGGCGAGACCACCACCGCGTCGTTGCCCGCCGAGTTGTCGTTGACCAGGATGGTTTTCAGCGGCAGGCCCTTGGCCAGCGGGCCCATGGTGTCGGACCAGGTTTGCGAGTTGGCATCGAGCTGTCCCGAGGACAGGGCTGCGATCGAGTCGGTGTAATTGGCGAACCAGACCAGCTTGACGTCGGCGCCGTGCTTCTTGAAGAAGCCCTTTTGCTCGGCCACGTACCAGGCCACCCAGCCCGGCCAGTCGGAGACGCCGACCTTGACTTCGGCCGCGGCGGGGCGCGGCATGGCCAGCACGCCGGCGGCCACGGCCAGGGCCGCGCACGAGGTCATCAGGGCGCGGCGCAGGCCGTGTGGCAACCCTTGCGGGCCGGAGGCGGTGCCGGGACGGGCGACGCGCTCTGCGCCGAAGGAAGAAGGAGGCTTGTGGGGCAGCTGGGAAGGCATACGGGCTCCAGTGGGTGGACGGGGACGATGGCCAAGAGGCACCTCTTGCGAAGTGGATCTCCCGGGCTTTTGTCCCGCCGTGGAGCCCGCTCGGACCCGGGCGTTGCCGCCCGTGCCAGAACTGGCCGATGGCTCTCGGACCAGCCATCTGCGCTCCATGGAGCGAGATCGGAACCCTAGCCATCCTTCGAAGAAGCGGTGCGAACACCGTGCCTCTCTGCCCTGAATCAAGCAAAGGGCGTGCCAGAGAGGGGTGGCGGCGGGGGGCGAATGCCGGCCACCCACATGCACCCATCTTGTGCACCCCTCCTGGTTTTGGTGCGGAGAACGCGCAGAGCGCGCTCAGAGAAAACGCAGAAAGGCTTCCTGGGTGCGAATCGGCTGGCATTTCCGGGCTTCACTGCCCTGCCGTGTTCCTAAAATCCGAATCTTCCAGATTCCGTTGAATGCGTCGCGCGCGCCGAGACCCCTCCATGTCCGTTGCCCAGCCCGTCCCCCCAGACGATGAAGCCGCGCGCCTGAGCGCACTGCAGAGCTACCATGTGCTGGACACCCAGGCCGAGCAGGCCTACGATGACCTCACCACCCTGGCCGCCCAGTCCCTGGGGGTGCCGATCTCGGTGGTCAGCCTGATCGACAGCGACCGCCAGTGGTTCAAGTCCCGCGTCGGTCTGGACGCGCCGCAGACGCCGCGCTCCATGGCGTTTTGCGACCACGCCATCCGCGGCCGCGAGGTCATGGTGGTGCCCGACGCCAGGCTCGACCCGCGCTTTGCCGACAACCCCCTGGTCACCGGCGAGCCGCACATCCGCTTCTACGCCGGCGCCCCCCTGATCAACCCGGACGGCCAGGCCCTGGGCACGCTGTGCATCATCGACCGCCAGCCGCGCAGCTTCTCGCCGCAGCAGTGCGCCACCCTGGACGTCCTGGCCCGCCAGGTCATGGCCCAGCTGGAGCTGCGCAAGCGCAACGCGGCGCTGTCGGTGGCGCTGCAGAGCGTGCAGCGCCACACCCACCTGCTGGACAACCTCTCGCGCCACGTCCCCGGCGTCATCTACCAGTACCGCCTCTTCCCCGACGGGCGCAGCTGCTTTCCTTACGCCAGCCAGGGCCTGTGGGGCATCTACGAGGTCACGCCCGCTCAGGTCCGCGAGGACGCCAGCCCGGTCTTCGAGCGTCTGCACCCGCAGGACGTCGATGCGGTCAGCGCCTCCATCCAGGCCTCGGCCGTGACCCTGCAGCCCTGGCACCACGAGTACCGCGTGCTGCTGCCCGAACAGGGCGAGCGCTGGCGGCGTGGCGACGCGCAGCCCGAGTTGCTGTCCGATGGCAGCGTGCTGTGGCACGGCTTCATCACCGACGTCACCGAGCGCAAGCAGGCCGAGGAAGTCACCCACCGCCTGGCCTATTTCGATGCGCTCACCGGCTTGCCCAACCGGCGCCTGCTCATCGACCGCCTGGAGCATGCCCTGGCCAGCATGAAGCGATCGGGCCAGAAGGGCGCGCTGCTCTTCATCGACATCGACAACTTCAAGCACATCAACGACGCCCGCGGCCACGCCGTGGGCGATGTCTTTTTGCAGCAGGTGGCGCAGCGCCTGGCCGGCCTGCTGCGCCAGGACGACACCGTGGCCCGCCTGGGCGGCGACGAGTTCGTGGTGCAGGTCGGCAACCTGGGCACCGATGCGGACCAGGCCGCGCGCCAGGCCCGTGCCGTCGCCGAGAAGGTGCGCGAGGTGCTGGAGAGCCGCTACGACATCGACGGCTACCCCTACAACAGCTCGGGCAGCGTCGGCATCGCCGTGTTCCCGCGCAGCGACCAGCGCGTCGACGACCTGCTGCGCGAGGCCGACACCGCCATGTACCGCGCCAAGGCGGGCGGACGCAACCGCATCGCGTTCTTCGAGCCGGCCATGCAGACCGAGATCGAAGAGCGCCTGGCCATCGAGCGCGACATGCAGGACGGCATCGACGCCGGCCAGTTCGAGCTGCACATCCAGCCCCAGGTCGATGCCAGCGGCCAGGCCGTGGGCGGCGAGCTGCTGCTGCGCTGGACCCACCCGCAACGCGGCAGCGTGCCGCCCAGCCAGTTCATCCCGCTGGCCGAGGAGTCCGCGCTCATCCTGCGCCTGGGCGACTTCGTGCTGCAGCGCGGCTGCGAGGCCCTGGCGCAATTGCAGCAATGCGGCTGCACGCGGGGGCTGTCCCTCAACGTCAGTCCGCGCCAGTTCCGTCAGTCGGATTTCGTCGACCGCGTGCGCCTGGCCCTGGCGCGCTCGGGCGCGCGTGCCGACGGCCTGATCCTGGAGGTCACCGAGGGCCTGCTCATCGAGAACTGGACCGACACCGTCTCGCGCATGGAGGAACTGGTGGCCATGGGCGTGCGCTTTTCCATCGACGACTTCGGCACCGGCTACTCCAGCCTGGCCTACCTCAAGAAGCTGCCCCTGTTCGAGCTGAAGATCGACCGCACCTTCGTGCGCGACACGCCCGGCGACCCCAACGACACGGCCATCGTCGAAGCCATCCTGTCGGTGTCCCGCCACCTGGGGCTGCGCGTGGTGGCCGAAGGCGTGGAGACGCGCGAGCAGGCCGACTTCCTGCGCAGCCGCGGCTGCGACTGCCTGCAGGGCTACCACTTCGGCCGGCCCGAGCCCTTGCGGGGCTGGCTGGCGCGTCAGCGCTGCATGATGCCCTGAGCCTGGCGGATGAAGGCCTCGGTGTCCTCGCGCTGCGCTGCGTTGTCCACCAGGCTGGCGACCTTGAAGGGCACCTCCACGCCGCGCTGGCAGGCCGGGCGCGCCTTCATGGCCTGGTGCCAGCGCTGCAGGTGGGGCAGCCCCTCGATGGAGACGCCCGACCAGCGGTGCGTGCGCACCCAGCACCAGTTGGCGATGTCGGCAATCGAGTAGCCGCCGGCCAGCCATTCGCCCTTGGCCAGCTGGCCGTCGAGCACCTCGAACAGGCGACGTGACTCGTTCTGGTAGCGGTCGATGGCGGGCTGGATCTTCTCGGGGAAGTAGCGGTAGAAGACGTTGGCCTGGCCCATCATCGGGCCCACGCCGCCCATCTGGAACATCAGCCACTGCATGACGCGCGAGCGGCCCTTGGCATCGGTGGGCATCAGCCGGCCGGTCTTTTCGGCCAGGTAGACGAGGATGGCGCCCGACTCGAAGACGGCGAAGTCGTCGGCCTCGCGGTCGACGATGGTGGGGATGCGGCCGTTGGGGTTGAGCGCCAGGTACCAGGGCTGCTTTTGCTCGTTGGTGCCCAGGTCGATGGGGCGCACGGTGTAGGGCAGGCCGAGCTCTTCCAGGGCCACGGACACTTTCCAGCCATTGGGCGTGGGGGCGGTGTAGAGGTCGATCATGGGGGCGGGCATGTCAGGCCGACAGGCTGGGACGCTGGGCCAGGGCCTCGCGCCAGCGGCGGATGTTCGGGTGGGTCTCGGCGGGTTTGAGGCGCACCACGCGGGCGAAGTCCACCATGACCGCGGCGGTGATGTCGGCGATGCTGAAGCGCTCGGTGGCGATGAACTCGCGCTGCGCCAGGTGAGCGTCGAGCACATCGAGGAAGCGCCTGGCGCGCTCCAGGCCGCGCTGCGCCAGCTCGGGGATCTGCGCCACGCTGGCCGGGCCGGTCAGGGCGCGGTCCTTCATCGCCGGGGCGCTGTTGCGCATGGCTTCGGCCAGGGCGAGCAGGCCTTCGAACTCGATGCGGCTGTTCCAGCTCGCCACCTCGGCCTTCTCCAGCGGGGTGCGGCCCAGCAGCGCGGGCTCGGGGTGGGCGGCTTCGGCCCAGGCCGCGATGGCGGCGTTGTCCGGCAGCACGCTGCCATCGTCGAGCTGTAGCGCGGGCACCGTGCACTGCGGGTTGAGCGCGCGAAAGGCCTCCCCCAGGTGCTCGCCCGTGACCAGGTCGACCTGCACGGTGGTGTGCGGGATGCCTTTTTCGGCCAGCAGGATGCGGGCGCGGCGCGGGCTGGGGGCCATGGTGAAGTCGTAGAGCGTGGGCATGCGCGTCTTTGCGTTGCGGTGGCGGCGGGATGCCCATCTTGCACGAAGCGCGGCCCCGGCGTGCCCCGGGGGAACACCGCCTGTCATCACGTCGTCAAGCGATGGCGCCATAAGGCTCAGCCATGAGCCAGGATGCCCACCCCGCGTTGCCGCACGCACCCGCCCCCCGACCGACCGCCCCGCTGTGGCGCCTGGCGCTGGTGTTCCTGCTGACGCTGGGCGCGCTGCAGTGGGGCTGGGCGTCCTTGCGTGGCACGCCGGCCGAACGCCTCGTCATCGACCAGGCCACGGTGGGCACGGCCGCCGCCCTGGTGCGCTGGGTGACGCCGGAGGTGGCGGCGCAGGCGCGCGGCTCGCGCATCCAGGCGCCGGGCGGTGGCATCAACGTGCTCAACGGTTGTGAGGGCACGGAAGTGCTGTTCCTGCTGTGGGCGGCCTTGCTGGCCGCACCGCTGTCCTGGCGCTGGCGGGTGCAGGGCGCCTTGCTGGGGGCGCTGTGGGTGTTCGCGCTCAACCAGCTGCGCCTGCTGGCGCTGTTCTACAGCTACCGCGACGACCGTGCGCTCTTCAACCTGCTGCATGGCCTGGTGGCGCCCGGTGCGCTGGTGGCCGCGGCCCTGGTGTTCGTGGCCTGGGTGTACCGCCAGCATGACCGCCAAGGGGCCCGGCTGCACGGGGCGGCTGGCATGGCCGCAGCCGATGTGACGGCGGGAGCGACATGAGGTCGCGTCCGCAGGCGGCTGGAGGGGCGCCGACGTCGAGGGCATCGCGCGCCATGGGCACGTTGGCCTGGCGCTTTCCCCTGTGCCTGGCTGCGCTGGGCTGGGCCTCGGCGCGCTGGGGCGAGCCGCTGGCCCAGGCCCTCCTGCCGGCGGTGGCCGCCGAGATCGGCTGGCTGGACAACACCTACCGCATCGTGGCCCTGGACGTGGTGCAGCGCGGCGGTGAGCAGCTCATCCGCATCGTCGTGACCCTGGCGCGTTGCGTGGTCCTGCCCGACGGCGCGCATTGCAGCGACCCGCGTGCGCAGGCGCAGGTCTCGACGCTGCTGGGCCACTTCACCCTGCCGCCCACGCTGGCCGTGGCGGCGGTGCTGGCCTGGCCGGCGTCGGGCTGGCGGGAGGGGTTGTGGCGCCTGCCTTTGCTGGCGCTGGGCCTGGCCGTGCTGCTGGCCCTGGACGTGCCCGTGGTGCTGTGGGCTTCGCTGTGGCAGTTGCACGTCGAGGCCTTTGCGCCCCAGCTGTTCTCGCCCCTGCTGCTCTGGCTGGACTTCCTGCAAGGCGGCGGGCGCATGGCGCTGGCCCTGGTGTGTGCCGCGGCCGTGGTGTCGGGGGCGCGTGCGCTGGGCCGGGCGCGCTGAGTGGGCCGCACCCGGAGGCCTCAGCTCAGATCAGATCCGTTTTTTTGCCCGCGCCCGCGCAGCCAGGCCTGGGTGCCCAGCAGGCTGGCCAGCAACAGCGCAGCCCATTCGGGCAGGGTGGGCACATCGCCGTCATTGACCGTGGACGCCGCCGCGACGGCCAGCACGACGCTGGCCGAGGTGCTCGCGTTGTTGTTGGCGTCGCCGCTGTAGCTGGCGCTCAGGTTGTGGCTGCCCTCGGCCAGGGCGCTGACCGTCAGGCTGGCGCTGCCGTTGCTCAGCGTGGCGCTGCCCAGGGAGGTGCTGCCATCGAAGAAGTTCACGCTGCCGCCGGGCTGGTAGCCCGTCACGGTGGCGGTGAGCGTCACGGCCTCTCCGGGTGCGGGCTGGCCGGGCGAGACGCCCAGGCTGGTGCTGCTGCCGCTGGGGCCGACCGTCAGGCTCGCCGTGGCCGAGGTGCTGGCGGTGTGGGCCGCATCGCCGCTGTACACGGCGCTCAGGGTGTGCGTGCCGGTGCCGTTGAACAGGCTGGTGCTCAGGGAGGCGCTGCCGTTGCTCACGCTCACCGGGCCGCCCAGGTCCGCGCTGCCGTCCTTGAACTGCACGGTGCCGCCCGGGTTGTTGCCGCTGACGCTGGCCGTCAGCGTCACGGCCTGGCCGATGGTGATGCTGGCCGGGGTCACGCTCAGGCCGGTGCTGCTGGCCACCAGCACGGTGACGCTGGCCGCGGCCGAGGTGCTGGGCTGGTGGGTGGCGTCGCCCGAATAGCTGGCGGCCAGGCTGTGGCTGCCGGCCGCCAGCGCGGAGGTGCTCAGCGAGGCCGTGCCATTGCTCAGGGCCACCGCGGCCCCCAGGTTGGCGCCGTTGTCGGTGAACTGCACGGTGCCCGTGGCGCCGCTGCCCGTGACGGTGGCCGTCAAGGTCAGGCTCTGGCCGGCGGTGAGGCTGCTCGCCGAGGTGCTCAGGCTGGTGCCGGTGGCCGGCAGGGTGTCGGTGTAGTTGTTGACGAAGACCGCGCCATTGACCGTGCCCAGGCCGGTGACCTGGTTGTAGCGCGGCGTGCTGGTGCTGGCCGAGAACCCCGTCTGGCCCGGCACGCTGTTGTTGCCCGAGGTGATGAGGTTGTAGTAGCTCTTGCCGCCCGCGGCCTGCAGGTTGGCCAGGCCGTACAGCGTGGGGTTGATGTTGCCCAGGCGGTAGCCCGTTTTCTGGCCCACCAGGGCGAGGATGCCGGCCAGCGCCGGGGCCGAGGCCGAGGTGCCGCCCACGACGTAGGTGGTGGCCGCGCGGCTGGCGTTGTCGCTGGAGGTGACGAGGTAGCCCACGCGCCCGGAGGCGTTGAGCGAGACGTCGGGCACGTCGCGCTTGCCATCGGCGGGCACCCCGGCCGTGTTCTGCCAGCTGGGCTTGTTGAAGCGCGTGCTGGCGCCGCCGCCTGATGCGAACAGGCCGGAGCCGCCGTTGGCGCCGCTCTCGTTCCAGGCCACCTCGGGGATGTAGGACAGGGCCGAGGCACCGCCCGCGTCGTTCGAGGAGGCCCACCATGTCGAGGGGCTGGCCGTGTCGTTGAACTGGGTGCCGCCCACGCAGGTGCTCGACGGCGAGGTGCAGATGCCGTTGACGCCCAGGCCGCGGGTGGCCGTCGTGGCGCTGGCCGCGTCGCAGCCGGCCGCGCCGCTGTCTCCGGAGGACACCACCACCGTCTGGCCCTGCGTGGCGGCCTGCTGCCAGAGGCTGTCGAAGAAGCGGACGCTGGTGACGCCCATCAGGCCTTCGCACAGGCCGTAGCTGACGGTGATGACGTCGCCGATGTTGTTGTTGACGGCGTGCTGCGCCGACAGGGTGATGCCGTCGCTGGTGGCCGTGCTGGCCGTGGTCACGAACTTCACGGTCGCGCCCGTGGCGACGGCGCCGGCCCATTCGATGTCGAGGTCGGACTCCAGCTCGTCGCCGCTGACGAAGCCCGGCGCGGTGCCGCCGTTGACGATCTGCGGCGGGTTGGCCGGCAGGGCCATGCTGCTGCGGAACTGGTTGATGTCGCTGAGGGCGATGTTGCTGCGCCCGATCACGGCAATCGTGCGGCCGCTGCCGTTGAGGCCCTGGGCGAACACCGACTTCAGGTTGTAGATGGTGTGGAAGTCGCCGGCGGCCAGGTAGTGCGAATTGCCGTAGGTGGCCTGGGGGCTGGTGCTGCCATCGCTGCCGCTGGCGGAGGCATGGAGCGCGCGGGCCCGGTGCTGCGGCTGGCTGCGGAAGTCGTGCAGGGAGGCGATGCCGCCGACCACCTCGGCCAGGGCCTGGGGGATCTGCACCTCGTCGGCATGGGCGATGTGGCGCTCGCCGCGGCGTTCGTAATAGCGCAGGGCCACGCCGAAGGTGTCGCGCACCTGGCGCGCATTGCCGCTGAAGACGATGCTGCGCGCGCCGGCGCTGACCTCGTCGATGCGGAAGCCCTGGTCGCTCAGCCAGCGGGTGACTGCGTCGATGTCGGCCTGGGCCACGCCGAAGCGCTGCGCGAACGCCTGCGGGCTCAGCCAGCGCTGGTGGTGGGGGGAGGCGGGGTCTTGCTGGGCCCGCTGCAAGGCCTCCAGGGCCTGCTGCTGTGCGGCGCTGGGGGTCAGCAGCAGCACCATCTTGTCGAGCGGCAGGTCGTCGCTGACGGCCTCGCGCTCATCTTCGGCGCGCGCGCGCGGGTGGGCGCTGCCGGCCAGGCGCAGGCGCTGGTCCTGGCGCACTTCCCTCAGCACCCGGGGGATGGCGCGGACCTCCGCGGTGGTCACCTCACCCGCAGGGCCTGCCGTGCCGGACACGCCGCTCGAACCCGTGGCATCGGCAGCCCAGACCGGACCGCCCCAGGGTGCGCAGGCCAGCAGCAGGGCGGCCACGGCGACCACGCGTTTCGCGCTGCCTGAGCAGCCGGGCCCGCTGGACGGCCGCCCGCGCAGGGGGGCGATCGAGGCAGACGCCAGCGGGGCAGACGCCAGCGGGAGGGCAGGCGTGGACGGCGTGGAGGACGGGCGGGCGGGCAGCATGGCGGCCACCATATCGGCTGCGCAAGTAGCTCCGGTGATCCGGCCTGATCCGATCCGACCAACCGGACCCGGGGGGGGCTGCCGCGCCTGCCGCCGGGCCTCAGTCCGACATCAGGTCGATCTGCTGGCGCAGCAAGCCGGTCTGCTGGCCCCAGTAGCTGCCGCTGTCGAACCAGGGGAAGGCCGCGGGGAAGGCCGGGTCGGACCAGCGGCGCGCCAGCCAGGCGCTGTGGTGGATCAGGCGCAGCGTGCGCAGCGGCTCGATCAGGGCCAGCTCCTGCCAGTCGAAATCGGCCACGGATTCGTAGCCGTCCAGCAGGGCGTGCAGCTGGCTGCGCTGCTCCTGCGGGTCGCCGCTGACCAGCATCCACAGGTCCTGCACGGCCGGGGCCATGCAGGCGTCGTCCAGGTCGACGAAGTGCGGGCCTTCGGGCGTCCACAGCACGTTGCCGGGGTGGCAGTCGCCGTGGGTGCGTCGCCAGCGCACACCGTTCAGGCGCTCGAAGGCGGCTTGGGCCAGGTCCAGCGCCTGGGCCGACACCGACAGCCAGGCCGAGCGCTGGTCCAGCGGGATGGCGTCGGCGTCCATCAGCCACTGGCGCGCCTGGCGCCCGGTGGTGTCGACGTCCAGGCGCAGCCGGTGCGCGAAGGGCCGGCGTGCGCCCACGGCGTGCAGGCGCGCGAGGAAGCGGCCCAGCCAGCGCAGCACCTCGGGGTCTTCCAGCTCGGGCGAGCGGCCGCCGCGGCGCGGGCTGACGCTCAAGCGGTGGCCACGGAAGTGGCCCAGGGTGGAGGGCTGGCCGCAGGCGCGGGTCTGCGGGTCGCGGGCGTGGGGGCTGGCCGCGTCCACGCGCAAGGCCAGCGGCGGCACGGCCGGCACTTCGGCGTCGGCCAGTTCTTGCGCGAAGGCGTGTTCTTCGAGGATTTGCGCGTCGCTCCAGCGGCCCGGCCGGTAGAACTTGGCGACCACGAAGCCGCCATCGTCGAGGCCGACCTGGAAGACGCGGTTTTCGTAGGAGTTCAGCGCCAGCAGGCGGCCGTCCACGCGCTGCCCGAAGGCCTCCAGCGCATCGAGCGTGAGCTCGGGGGTGAGGTCGTGGTAGGGCTGGTCGGGCAGGGCAGGCGGGGCAGAGCGCATGCCGCATCTTACGGCCGGCAGGGGGGGCTGCCGGCCCCGGGGGCCTCAGTCCAGCTGGGTGGCCGCCTGCATGGCCTTCAGCAGGGCCTGGTTGATGTCGTCAAAGCCCATCAGCAGGTGGTCGGCGGCGTCCTTGATCTCGAACAGGTCGCTGCCTTCCATGGCCTGCACGAGCTTGAAATAGGGCTCGTAGGGTCCGCCGTGCTCGGCCAGGGCCTGGTAGACGCGCTCGGGCACCGGGATGGTCTTGAGCAGCTCGTTGAAGGGCTGGCGGAACATGCGGTCCAGCAGCGAGAACACGCCGCAGATGAACAGCTCGTTGCGCATGTCCTCGTCGCCGCTGATGCGGGCGAGCTCTTCCATCAGCAGGCCCCGGCGCACGGCCGCGAACATCACCGGCTTCATGTTCGGGTCCTTGGACGCTGTGGCCAGCAGCAGGGCCAGCCAGCGCTTGAGTCGCTGGTAGCCCAGGATCATGATGGCGTGGCGGAAGGAGCTGATCTCCACCGACAGGCCGAAGGCCGGCGAGTTGATGTAGCGCATCAGCTTGTAGGCCAGGGGCGGGTCGCGCTTGAGGGTGTTTTCCAGCACCTCGATGTCTTCCTGGCGGTGCACCTGGTCGATCAGCATGACGATGACCTGCAGCGCGGGCTGGTCGGCCGGCTTGCTCGATTCCTGGATGACGTCGTCGATGGGCCAGCCCAGCACGGCGGTGGCGCCGCTGCGGAAGGCCGTCTCCATCTGGGTGACGTTGCGCACACCCGCCTGGATGCTGGCGATGCTGCGCGCGTTGCCGGCGCCCGGGGCCGGGGCCTGGCCGCTGGCGTGGGCCTCGGTGCGGCGGTCGTCGTCGACATCGATGATGGCGTGCTTGAAGCAGGGCAGCACCTCGCGCGGCAGTTCCTGGCGCGGGCGGCCCTTGAGCAGCAGCGTGCTGCCGTTGGCGTGCAGGCGGCACAGCGCCGGGGCGTTGACCTCGTCACTGGCCATGAAGGCGGGGATCTCCAGCAGGATGTGGCTGGCGGGCTGGGCGACCATGAGGTCCTGCAGCAGGCGCTCGCTGGTGACGTTCAGCCACAGCTCCTGGCCGCCGACGGGCCAGGTTTCGGTCAGCGCCTGCAGCAGTTGCGGGGCGTCCACGAGGGCGCCTTGTTGCTGCGGCCACACCGTCAGCCGGGTGGCGGCAACGCTGCGGTTGCGGTCGATGACGGGGCTGTACGACAGGGCGATCTGGCCCAGGATGGGGTGGTCCATGAGGGGGGGCGGGGTGGATCTTGTGGATCTTGTTCTGGGGGATGGCTGCGGCGGTGTGGGCCTCAGCCGTTGATGTACTGGAACAGCGAGAGCTTCTGCACCGAAGCATAGCTCTGCAGCGCGGCCTGGTAGCCGGTCTGGCGGTTCTGGAAGTTCGAGATGGCGGCGGTCATGTCCAGGTCTTCGGCATTGGACTTCTCGGTGGCCGCGGCCTGCTTGAGCGTCTCGATGCGGCTCTCGATGCCGTCCATGCGGTTGAGCGATTCGCCCACCTCGGAGCGCGCCGCCTGGATGTTGCCCAGCACGCTGTCGAGCTCGGTCATGCCGGTGTTGATGGCCTGCTGGATGGCGCTGCTGGGCGCGTTGGTCTGGCTCAGCGCCGCGATGGTGTTGTCCAGGCTGGTGAAGATGTTCAGGCTGTTGCTGGACTCGCCGATGGCGAAGGTGTCGCCGTCGGCCGGCGCACCGGCGATGGACACCGCCATGCCCTTGCCGGCGATGTCGATGTTCTTGCCGCTGGCATAGGGCTGGCCGGAGCTCAGCACGGTGGTGGGCGAGGTGGTGGTGTCCAGCACGTCGTAGGTGGTCACGCCGCCACTGACGTGGAACTGGATGGAGAACTCCGGCGAGGTGCCGCCCGAGGGCGTGGGGTAGGGCAGCTGCGAGGGCGCCGTCACCGTGCCCGACGTGATCCAGCCGCTGCCGCTGTTGGCGGTGCCGGTGTTGACGTTGCTGCCCTGCGCGGTCGTGAAGACGCCGTTGCCGCTGCGCGCCTTGAGCCAGACCAGGTCGCCGTCGACGGTGAGGTTGAGCTTCTCGCTGGACGATGCCAGGGTCTCGCCGCCCTGGCCGATGAACTTCACGCCGGAGGTGCTGTCCACGAAGGGCGGGGTGGCCGAGCCTTGGCCGCCGAAGACGAAGCCGCCGCCGCCGTCGGGGCGGTTGGCCACCGACAGCAGCTGGTTGCGGATCTCGCGCAGCTTGACGGCCAGGGCCTTGCGCTCGCCGTCGCTGTAGGTGCCGTTGCCGGCGGCCACCAGGGTCTCGCGGGCGGTTTGCACCAGGTCCACCGTGTCGCCCAGGGCGGACTCGGTGATGCTCATCACGTTGCGGCTGGCGTCGAGCGAGCGCTTGTTGGCCTCGCCGCGGGCGATGCTGGCCAGGGCGCGTTCGGCGCGGGCGGCGGCCGTGGGGTCGTCGCTGGCGGAATTCACGCGCTTGCCGGAGGTCAGCTGCATCTGCGATTCGGCCAGGTCCTGCTGGCGCTTCTGCAGGTTCTGGATCGAGGTGTCGTAGGCGTGGGCGGTGGCGATGCGCATGGTCAAACTCCTCAGCCTCGGGCGGTCTGCAGCAGGGTGTCGAACAGGGACTGGGCGATCTGCAGCACCTTGGCGGCGGCCTGGTAGCTTTGCTGGTACTGGATCAGGCGGGCGGCTTCTTCGTCGAGGTTGACGCCGGTGGTGCTGGTGAGCGTCTGCTCCGAGGTCTTGGCCAGGGCGCTGGAGATGTCGGCGGCGGTCTTGCCACCCTGCACGGCCACGCCCAGGTTGCCGATCATCTGCGAGTAGGCATCGGTCACGGTGGCGTAGGAGGTGCCGTCCAGCGTCACCAGGGCCTTGTCGCGCAGGGCCAGGAAGGCCTGGGCATTGCCGTTGTTGCTGGCCGGGTAGGCGGTGCGTGCGATGGTGATCTTGTCGCCGGCGCGCGGCACGCCGCTGATCTGCAGGTCGAACAGCTGGCCCGAGGGGATGAAGGCCGGGTCGGCGTCGTTGATGGCGGTGCCCGGCGTCCAGGTGCGCGCGGGGGTGACATCCTTGTAAGGGATGCCCGTGCTGTCGACGAAGCGGTAGGTCAGCTGCGTGGGGTCGCTGACGCTGGCTTCGAAGACCACGCTCAGCGTCGTGCCCGTGGTCGGCAGCGAGGTCGCCGCGTCGATGGCCGTGCCCTGCGGCAGGGCGCGCGCCATGGTCAGCGACTCGACGCTGGCCGTGCCGGTGTTGGCCGGGTCGATCGAGGCCACCAGCGGCGAGGCCGCGGCCAGGCCCTTGGGCTGGGTCAGGTTGAGGCTGATGGTGTTGGCCGAACCCGGGTTGAGGAAGATCGGCGTGCCCACCGGGTTGCCGGCGGCGTCGAAGTTGGTCTGCAGGGCGCCCGTCGAGTCGACGCCCAGCGATTGCTGCTGGTTCAGCGCGGTGGCGAACTGCGAGACGAAGGCGTTGAGGTCCTTGCGGGTCGCCGCGATGTCGTTGTCCTGGAACTGGACCAGGCCCTTGAGCGCGCCGCCGGTGATCTGGCTGGTGTCGAGGATGCGGTTGGTGCCGCCGGTCTGCAGGGCGATGCGGCCCAGCGTGCTGTCGACGGGGTCGCGCACCACGCTGAGGGTCTGGGCGTTGTTGCTGAGCACCAGCAGCTGGCCGCCGCCCATGAAGACGTTGAGGGAGCCGTCGTCGGCCTCCACGGTGTTGACCTGCACGAGCTGGCTGAGCTGCTTGACGAGCTGGTCGCGCTGGTCGAGCAGGTCGTTGGCATCGTGACCGACGCCCTGGACGCTGGCGATCGCCTGGTTGGAGGCGGCGATCTGCTGGGTCAGGCGGTTGATGCTGGCCACGGTGGTCTGCATGTCCGACACCGTGCCGGCCTGCAGGTCATCGAGCTGCTTGGCCGAGGTGTTGACGCGGCTGACCCAGTCCTGGGCGCGCGCCAGCACGACCTGGCGGGCCGACATGTCCTGTGGCTGGTTGGCCACGTCCACGAAGGCGTTGAGCACCTGCTGGGCGGCGTAGCCCAGGCCGCTCTCGCCGGTGGGCAGGGACTTCTCCAGCTGGGTGAGCTTGTCCAGGCGGGCCTGGTCGGCAGACGAGGCGGAGAGGTTGTTGTTGTTCTCCCGGATCAGGAACTCGTTGGTGCTGCGCGTGACCGTCGACACCTTCACGCCGCGGCCGAAGAAGCCCGCGCCCGTGAACATGCCGCCCTCGGTTTCCAGCTCGACTTGCTGTCGGCTGTAGCCCGGGGTGTTGACGTTGCTGATGTTGTGGCTGGTCGTGTCCAGCATGGCCTGGTTGGCCAGCATGGCACGGGTGCCGAGTGCGAAAATGCCGCTGCCCATGGTGTCCTCCGCTCAATGCCTCAGGCCATGCTGCGCTGCACGCGCAAGGCCGTGTTGATCACCTTGGTGAGCTTGTCGGCGTAAGCCGGGTCGGTGGCGTAGCCGGCCTTCTGCAAGCCCTTGGCAAAGCCGCTGGCCGTGTCTGCCTGCGCGACCGTCTGACTGTAGCGCGGGCTCTGGCTGAGCAGCCGCGCGTGGTCCTTGAAGGCGTCCGCATAAGAGTCATACGCACGGAATTTGGCCGTGACCTTGCGCGCCACCCCGCCGATGTACTCCGTCGTGGTCACTTCGGCCACCTTGCCGGTCCAACCGGGCGTGGCCTTGATGCCGAACAGGTTGTGGCTGGGCGTGCCGTCCTTCATGCGGATCTCGCGCTTGCCCCAGC
The DNA here is from genome assembly GCA_022566735.1 of Pseudomonadota bacterium. Classification (GTDB taxonomy): domain Bacteria; phylum Pseudomonadota; class Gammaproteobacteria; order Burkholderiales; family Burkholderiaceae_C; genus Aquabacterium. The sequence goes on along the minus strand of JADFIG010000020.1, from coordinate 10,988 downwards.
CGGACTCCAGCGCGGCCTGTCCCAGGATGTGGGACGACGCCATGCCGGTGGCGGCCTCGGCGGCCTGGGCGGCGGCCTGGTGCTTGCGGATGAACTGCTCGGAAGCGCTCAGGCGCGGGTTGCCCGCGGCCGGGGCGCCAGCGGCCCCTGCGGCCTCGGCGGGGGCTGCGGCCACGCTGTCGTGGCCCAGCTTGTCGCGGCCCCGGGCTTGTCCGTTGAGCTGCCCCGCTGCGCTGCCGTCCTCGGGCTTGATGCCCATCTGGCGCTCCAGCTGGCGCGCGATCAGGTCGCTCAGGCCACCGGGGCGGCCCGTCATCTGGCCGGCGAACTGGGTGTCCAGCATGCTGGTGCCCATCTCGGTGGCCTGGTTGTCCATCATGCCGGTGTTCATGGTGGTGGCGCGCATGCTCTTCATGAGCTCCTGCATGAACAGGCTCTCAAGCTGCTTGGCGGTCTCGCGGATGGCGCCCTTGGGGCTCTGGCCGGACGTGGCCTTGAGGCGCTCCAGCGAGCGCAGGTCCATGGTCAGGCCGGCATTGGCGCCATTGAGCTGGCCGGCGGGGGAATTCACGCTCATCAGATCACCTCCAGCTCGGCTTGGAGTGCGCCGGCCGCCTTCATGGCTTGCAGGATGGCCAGCAGGTCCTGCGGGTTGGCGCCCAGGGTGTTGAGCGCCTTGACGACGTCGGTCAGCTTGCTGCCGGCGGGCAGCTGGATCAGGGCGCCAGGCGCCTGGTTGATCTGGATGTCGTTCTTTTCGGTCACCACGGTCTGGCCGTTGGAGAAGGCACCGGGCTGGCTGATCACCGGCGTCGAGCTGATGGTCACCGACAGGTTGCCGTGGGCGACCGCGCAGGGGCCCAGGGTCACGGCCTGGTTGACCACGATGGAGCCGGTGCGGGCGTTGATGACGATGCGTGCCGCCGGGGTGGCGCGGTCCACCGAGAGGTTTTCCACGTCGGCCATGAAGGCCACGCGCTCGCCTGGCTGGGTGGGCAGGTGCACGGCGATGCTGCGGCCGCTCAGGGCCTCGGCCGTGCCCGGGCCCTTGGCCTTGTTGATGGCGTTGGCCACCTCGCGTGCGGTGTTGAAATCGTCGGACTGCAGGTCGTACTGCACCACGCTGCCCTGCATCCAGGGCGTGGGCACGGCGCGCTCCACCGTCGCACCGGCGGGGATGCGGCCGGCGCTGAGCTGGTTGATCTGCACCTTGGCGCCACCGGCCGAGGCGCCTGCGCCGGCGATGACCAGGTTGCCCTGGGCCATGGCGTAGATCTGGCCGTCGGCGCCCTTGAGCGGCGTGGCGATCAGGGTGCCACCGCGCAGGGACTTGGCATTGCCCAGCGAGGACACGTTGACGTCCAGCGGCTGGCCGGGTTGCGCGAAGGGGGGCAGGGAGGCCGTGACCAGCACCGCGGCCACGTTCTTGAGCTGCATGTTGGCGCCTGCAGGCACCGTGATGCCCAGCTGCTGCAGCATCGCGTTGACGCTCTGGCCGGTGAAGGGCGTCTGGGCGGTCTGGTCGCCCGTGCCGTCGAGGCCGACGACCAGGCCGTAGCCCATCAGCTGGTTGGAGCGCACGCCCTGGATGGCGGCGATCTCCTTGAGGCGGACGGCCTGTGCATCGACCGGCCACCACAGGGCTGCGGATGCGGCCGCAACAGCCAGGGCGATCAGCAGTTTCAGCGAGCGGTCTGTGGGGTTCATGGCGCCGACTTCCTTCAGGGGTTCGGCTCCATTGTCCGGACCTTTAGAACGGCGAAATGCTCAAAAAGAAGTGGGCAAGCCAGCCTATTTGTTGGGCGTCCTGGTTGGCGCCGCGTCCCATCTGCTCGACGCGCACGTTCGCCACCTGGGTCGACTGCACGGTGTTGCCGGGCTGGATGGTGTACGGATCCACCTGGCCCGAGAAGCGCAGCACGTCCACGCTCCTGGCCAGACCGATCTGCTTTTCACCCGACACAATCAGGTGGCCGTTGGGCAGCACCTCGACCACGGTGGCCGTGATGGAGCCGGTGAAATTGTGGTTGGCGGCGGTGCTGCCCTTGCCGTCGAACTTGTTGTTGCTGCTGCCGGCGGCGCTCAGCTTGGCGATCTGGCTGACGTTGACCAGTGGCACCGCGGAGATGCTGCTGTCCACCGAGCCCTTTTTCTCGATGCTGCTGGTCGTCTCGGTCTTGGCCGTGACGTTTTCCGCGATGTGGATGGTGATGATGTCCCCCACCATGCGGGCACGGTGGCTTTCGTACAGCGGGCGGTAGGCCGCGGTCTGGAACAGCGCACCGCTGGCCACCGGCGCGTAGGCGGCTGCGGAAGGCCGCACCGCGGTGGGCTGCACCACATCGACCTTGGGGTGGAGGGTTTCGCAGCCGCTCAGCGCCATGGCCAGCCCGCACAGGGCGGCGAGGCCGGGCAGACGGCGCGCGACGAGGTGTTCCCAATGGCGGTGCAGCGTGTTCATCACAGTTGTCCCAGCTTCTGCAGCATCTGGTCCGAGGTCTGGATGGCCTTGGAGTTGAGTTCGTAGGCGCGCTGGGTCTGGATCATGGTCACCAGCTCCTGCACCACGTTGACGTTGGACGTTTCCACGAAGCCCTGCGACAGCATGCCCAGGTTGGACGAGGCGGGTGCGCCTTGCTGCGGGGCCCCGGAAGCCGCGGTCTCGGCGAACAGGTTCTGGCCCTTGGGGTCCAGTCCGGCCGGATTGATGAAGTTCGACAGCTGGAACTGGCCGATGCGCTGCGGCGTGGTCGAACCGGGCAGGGCCGCGGTGATGACGCCGTCGTTGCCGATGGTCAGGCTGGTCGCGTTGGTCGGGATGGTGGCGCCACCCGTGTTCACCGGGTAGCCGGTGTTGGTGACGATGCGGCCCTGGTTGTCGATCTGGAAGGAGCCGTCACGCGTGTAGCCGATGGTGCCGTCGGGCAGCTCGATTTCGAAGAAGCCCTTGCCCTGGATGGCCACGTCCAGGTTGTTCGACGTCTGCTGCAGGTTGCCCTGCGTGAACTGGCGCGAGGTGGCCACGGCGCGCACGCCCAGGCCCGTCTGCAGGCCCGTGGGCAGCGTGGTCTGGTCGGTGCTGTTGGCGCCGCTCTGGCGCAGGTTCTGGTACATCAGGTCCTCGAAAACGGCGTGCGACTGCTTGTAGCCGTTGGTCGAGGCGTTGGCCAGGTTGTTCGAGATGTGGTCCAGCTGGTTCTGCTGGGCTTCCATGCCGGACTTCGATACCCACAGGGAACGCATCATGTTGGGACTCCTTTGGCGTGATGCCGGTCAAACTCGGGGGGCTCAGCCGTTGGCCGACAAGAGCTGGGACGCGGCCTTCTCGTTTTGCTCGGCGGTCCGCACCATCCGGGTCTGCGTCTCGTACTGGCGCGATGCCGCGATCATCTGCACCATGGTCTCGATCGGGTTGACGTTCGATCCTTCCAGCGCACCTTCCTGCAGGCGCGCCGTGGCGTCGGCGGGCAGGTCGGCGCCATCGGGCGAGCGGAACAGGCCGTCGTCGCCGCGGGTCAGGGCACCTTGCGGCGTCACCAGCTTGAGGCGGCCGACCGCGGTGCTGCGGCCGTTGACGTCGCGGGCGCTGACCGTGCCGTCCATGCCGATGCTGATCTCGGTGTTGGGCGGGATGGTGATCGGGCCGCCGTCGCCGAGCACCTGGCGGCCGTTCGACGTCATCAGCGTGCCTTGCGCATCGACCTGCAGCGAGCCGAAGCGGGTGTAGGCCTCGGTGCCATCGAAGGCCTGCACGCTCAGCCAGGAGCGGCCCTGCACGGCCACGTCCAGCGCGCGACCAGTGACCGTCATCGGGCCGGGCTTGTCGTCGTAGCCCACCGTGGTCTCCAGCGAGTAGACCCGCGTGGAGGCACCGTCGCCGCGCACGGGCACGGCCCGCACGGCGTGCAGTTGTGCGCGAAAACCGGTCGTGTTGACGTTGGCCAGGTTGTGCGAGAGCACGTCCTGCTGCGCCATGTTGGTCTTGGCGCCGGCCATGCTCAGGTAGATCATGCGGTCCATGGCGAACTCCTATGCGGTGTCAGGCAGCCGATCAGCGCAGGTTCACCAGGGTCTGCAGGACCTGGTCTTCCGTCTTGATGGTCTGGGCGTTGGCCTGGTAGGCGCGCTGGGCCACGATCATGTTGACCAGCTCGCCGGTCAGGTCCACGTTGGACTCTTCCAGGGCGCCGGACTGCAGCAGGCCGTACACGCCGGTGCCGGGGGCACCCAGGGGCAGCGGGTCGCCGGACGCGTTGGTGGACTTCCACTCGTTGGCGCCCACGGGCTGCAGGCCCTGCAGGTTCTTGAAATCGGCCAGCTGGACGCGGGCCACCGACTTGGACTGGCCGTTGGTGTAGCGGGCCTTGACGGTGCCATCGGCCTCGATCACGAAGTCCGACAGGTTGCCCTGGGCGTAGCCGCCGCCGGTCAGGTCGGTCACGGCGTAGCTGCCCGAGTACTCGGTCGACTTGGACATGTCCACGGTCACGCCGGTCAGCGGCTGGCCGTTGTTGCCGCCCGGGATGCTGGCCACGTTGAACACCGTGCCGGCCGGCATGGAGCCGTCGGGGTTGAAGGTGAAGGTGCCGATCGGGGCGGGGGCGCCCGCGGTCATGGACACCGAGGCGGCATTGGTGTTGCCGTCGGCGCTCATGTAGACCTCCCACTGACCGCCAGCGGCCGCCACGGGCGGGATGGCGGCGGGGTTGGCGGCGACCGCATCGGCCACCTTGCGGAAGTAGTAGTTCAGGGCGATGGGTGCGCCGTTGTCGCCGTAGGCCGTCTGCGAGGTCACGAAGCTGTAGGTCTTCGAGTCGGCGAAGTCGATGCTGCCGCTCGTGAACGCCGTGGCGCGGGCGTCCAGGTTGCCCGTCAGCGTGATGGCGCTGGCCTTTTGCGGCGGCGAGGCGTCGTTGGTCAGCTGGATGGGCGAGCCGGCCGGACCGGCGGGCGAGCCGGTGGCGTCCAGGGCCTGGCCCAGCAGCTGGTGCTTCTCGTTGTTGATGAGGTAGCCGTTGGCGTCGCGCTTGAACTGGCCGTTGCGCGAGTAGACGGTTTCACCTTGCGGCGTGCCCAGGGCGAAGAAGCCGCGACCGTTGATGGCCAAATCCAGGTTGTTGGACGTGGTGGTGATGTTGCCCTGCGTGAACTGCTGGGCCACCGCGCCGATGCGCGCGCCGATGCCGATGCCGTTGTTGCCCGCGCCACCCAGGGAGGCCGCGTACATGTCGGCGAACTCGGTGCGCGAGTTCTTGAAGCCGTAGGTGTTCGCGTTGGCCACGTTGTTGCCGATCACCTCCAGGCTCTTGCTGGAGGTGTTCAGGCCGGAGAGACCTTGCTGGAAGCCCATGGTGATGTCCTTTCGGTGACTGCTGGGAGATCAGGGATCAGGAGACTCAGGAAACGGCCTTGACCTTGCTGTAGGCCGTGGAGCCGCTGTTGCGCAGCTCCAGGGTCAGGCTGCCGCTGCTGGTGTTGATGGCGTCGACGGTGTCGGTCATCAGCGTGCTGGCCGCGGTGGACTTGCCGCCGCTGGTGGCCGTGACCTTGAAGCTCAGGTCGTTGGTGGCCACGCCGGAGGGCGGGGTCCAGTTGAAGCCTTGCAGGCCGGCGGGCACGCCGCTCTGGGTGATGGTGTCGACCACCGCGCCAGCCGAGTTCATGACGTCGATGCGCACGGTGCCGGCGGCGGCGTCCAGGTTGTAGGCGCCCGAGCCCACGCCGTTGGCGTTGACGTTGAGCTGGTTGCCGTCCAGCAGCACCTGGTGGCCCACCAGCGACGCGCCTTGCAGCATCTGCATCTGCGCCATGCTGGCGTTCATGGTGGTCATGGTGGTGTTGAGCTTGTCGATGCCCGTCACCGTGTTGATCTGGGCCATCTGGCTGGTCACCTGGGCGTTGTCCATCGGGTTCAACGGGTCCTGGTTCTGCATCTGCGTGACCAGCAGCTTGAGGAAGCGGTCCGAGGCCTCGTTGGCCTGCTGGGTGGCCGTCTTGGTCGTCGAGGCGGTGGCGGCGCTGCTGGTGTTGGTGACGGCGGTGGTCATGGCGTGTCCTTGGTGTCAGGTCGGTCGGCTTCAGCTGCCCTGGCCCATTTGCAGGGTCTTCATCAGCAGGGTCTTGGCCGTGCTCATGACCTCAACGTTGTTCTGGTAGGAGCGCGAGGCCGAGATCATGTTGACCATCTCTTCCACGGCGTTGACGTTGCTGTAGGTGACGTAGCCGTCGGCGTCCGCCTGCGGGTGCTTGGGGTCGAGCACGCGGCGGCCGGGGGTGTTGTCTTCCGTGATCTGGCTCACGCTGACGCCGGCCGTGCCCACGCCGCCCATGGGCGTGGTGCTGAAGACGACCTGACGGGCCTTGTAGGCCTGGCGGTCCGGGCCGGCCACGGTGTCGGCGTTGGCCAGGTTGGAGGCCACGACGTTGAGGCGCTGCGTCTGGGCGCTGACCGCGCTGCCGGAGACGTTGAAGATCTTGAACATCGACATGGCTTGCTCCTGCTGGACCTGTTTCACTGACCGGTGATGGCCGTGTTCAGGGTGCGCACCTGGCTGTTGATGAAGCGCAGCGTGGCTTCGTAGCGCACGGTGTTGTCGGCGAAGCTGGCGCGTTCGCGGTCCATGTCCACCGTGTTGTTGTCCAGGTTGGTCTGGGCGGCGCTGGCGTAGTTCAGCTCGGGCGAGGCGGAGCCGCCGGCGGGCTGGCCGTTGAGGCCCAGGTGGCCGCTGCGGCTGGCCGCCATCTGCAGGCGGGTGGCACCCAGCGGGGACTGCGCGCTGGAGCTTTTGCCGGTGGCCTGGCTCAGCGCGTCGGAGAAATTGAAATCGCGGGCGGTGTAGCCCGGGGTGTCGGCGTTGGCGATGTTGCTGGCGATCAGGCGCTGGCGCTCCGACCGCAGCGTCAGCGCGGTGGCCTGGAAGTTCAGCGAATCGGTCAGTTGGTTCAGCATCTCTACACCCCTTTGGCGGTCATGACTTCTGCCGCCTGGCCGCTGTCAGGACCTGCCGCTTGCAGTGCCATTCAGCGTGGGCCCAATGGTGATCCTGTGGCGCCAGAACATGAGCCGGAATAAAGCGGCAAAGCCCGGCCATTTCCCGCCCTTGCGGCGTCGGCCGAGTCCTTACATTGACCGCATGGACACGCTCAACCCACTCCGCTCGCCACAGGCCCCTGCCGGCCTGGGCATGCTGGTGCGCCAGGACGGCACGGCCGACGCCTGGGCGGGCCTGCTGGCGGTGGTGCTGGTGCTGCTGTTCATGGCACTGGCGCCGGTGGTGGCGCGCGCCCAGGCGGTGCAAGGCGCAGCGGGCGATGGCCTGCAAGCCCAGGTGGCCAGCCTGCTCAAACAGCAAGCCCTGCCGCAGGGCAGCTCTCAGGAGGGCGCTGCCCGCCAGCCCTGGCGTGTGGAAGTCACGCTCGGCCAGCTGGATCCGCGCCTGAAACTGGCACCCTGTGACAAAGTCAAGGCCTACGTGCCCGACAACGCCCAGCTCTGGGGCAAGACCCGCGTGGGTTTGCGCTGCGAGCAGGGGGCGGTGCGCTGGAACGTCTACTGGCCCGTGACCGTCAAGGTCTGGGGCCGCGCCCTGGTGGCCGCCGTGCCGCTGCGTCCGGGCAACACCATCGCCCAGGCCGACGTGGTCATGGGCGAGGTCGACCTGGCCGCTTCCAGTTCCCCGGCCATCACCCGCGCCGCCGACATCGTGGGTCGCACCGTGGTGCGTGCGATGGAAGCCGGCCAGAGCGTGCGCCAGGACGATGTGAAAAACCGCCGCTGGTTCGCCATCGGCGACCCGGTGCGCCTGAACGTGCGCGGCGAAGGCTTCCTGGTGGCGGCCGAAGGCGTGGCGCTCAGCCCGGGCGACGAGGGCCGCTGCGCCCGGGTGCGCATGGACAATGGGCGGGTGCTGTGCGGGCAGCCGGTGGGCGAGCGCCTGGTGGAGCTGGTCCTGTGACGGCACAGATTTTTACCAAAACACCCCCCTCGACCGAGGGGTGCAGGCCATTTCAGACTAAAGTCGCCCCAGGCCGCGTCGATATCGCGGATGTGACCACTCGGCAAACGCCGGGATCAAGGAGAGCATCATGAAAATCGGCAACCCCCTGGACAAGGCGCTGGGCGTCAGTCCCCGCTCGGAGGCCGCCACGTCGACCAATGGCCCGAGCAAGACATCTTCCAAGGACGATGCGGTCGGGCAGAGTGCAAAAGTCACGCTGTCGACGGCTTCGAGCTTCATCGGCGGTGGCGATGGCGTGGTGGACGCAGCCAAGGTGTCCCGCGTCAAGCAGGCCATCGACGACGGCAGCTACCAGGTCAACCCCGAGGTGATCGCTGACAAGCTGATCGCCAATGCCAAGGAACTGCTGCAGCACCGTCAGGGCTGACGCAGACTTGGTCCTGAACGGATCGCCCCATGTCCCAGCTGCCCACCTCCCAGCCGTCCGCCACGCTGTCCGACGCCGTCCGAGCCCACCTCGGCGAACTTGAGCAGCGCATGGGCGAGCTGGACGTGGCGCTGGCATCGGGCGATGCAGAACGCATCGAGCGGCAATCCCAGGCGCTGCAACTGGGCCTGGGCAATGCGCTGGCGACCTTCCGCCAGGCCAGTGCCTCCGGCGTGAGCCTCGCTGCCGACGTGCAGCGTCGCCTGACGCTGGCGCGCACCCGCTGCCTGCAGCAACAGCAGGCGGTGCAACTGGCCGCCGCCTCGCTGGGCCGCACGCTGGGCGTGCTGTTCCCCCGCGAGAACGCCACCTACGGCGTGCCCGGCCAGGGCCCTGCGGCCCGGGCGATGAGCGCGTACCGCTGAACGGTTGCCCGGTGGACTCGGTGCGTCGACTCACTGAAGGCGGTCCTGCCTGACATCGGGTCCTCTGCAGGCCGAACAGTAAGGCAACCCGCCCGAAATACACGGGCTGCCAGCCAGCGCGCCTGGGCCGTCAGCCGATTGAAGCGACCTGTCGACCGCTCTGAGCGACACCCCGAGTCGCACACACCTCATCAGCCTGTCAGACCCACCCAAGCGCAACCCTTTTGGGTGCATGTGCGCGCCTGGCTGTGCGACGCATGAGGTCCCCGCATGCCATCGTGCAAGGCCTTCAGCCTGAGCGGCTGGCCGGTGCGGGTGACACGCCGCTCGCGCAGGCTGGTGCGCGGATGGATTCCGGTGACAGACGGGTCGGGATGGCCTGCTGGCTGCGTTGATGGCCGTGCCGAGGTGAGTCCACCAAGTGAATCTTGGGGTGGCTGGCGAGCGTGGCTGGCGAGCGTGGCGGGTGATGCTCGCGATTGTGTGCCCGGTGTCCTTGCCTTGAGGAGACCTTGTCGCGGAGTCCCTTTTGCAGATGATCTGAGTCATGCGGCGCGGCGGAAGCACTTGCCGTGCTTTCGCCCCTTGCTGAGAGGCGTGTCACATCGGCGACATTCAATATGCCTAGAAATTTAAAAATTAGAGCAAACAAGGGTGATGCATAAAATCCCGGTGCGGCAATATTCCACATTGATGTATTTCAATGGTGGGTTGTGTTTTGTGTCGCTTCAATTTTGTGTCGGCAAGTATTTTGCTTTTTTTTTGAAGTTCCTTTGGTGCGGTTTTTATAGGGTTTTGTGGGTGAGTTTTCATGGTGGTGTGGGTGTTGTTTGAATGGTCTTGATGGGGTCCAAATTTAATTTGGTCAATCATTAATTAATAATTTAATGGGGCTGGGAATGCTGATTCGTTTATTTTCAACTTTCGCACTTATTTTTTTGATTGATAGGGTGGTTGCGGAGCCGTATTTGTCCCCGGCGCCAACCCTCTATGGTTGTGGTAACAATACAGGCATGATCGGGACGCTCAAAAAACCTTGGTTGACGCCCGAGGATGCGGTCAGGCAATACGGTACGGAAATTGTTTCAAAATACCCAGAATTCACTCACTGGTGGTATACGGATTTGAGTCAGTATTACAAGCATTGTGAGGCTGATAACAATTTGCCCCCACCTGAACGGAATGGTCTGACCGAGTTCATGAATGTTTTTGAGGGGTGCGAATATTTCGATGGAGCGGGGAATTTTTTCAGATTGGGTGATGGCACTTTACTGTTGAACCCAATCACGCAAAAGTTCGGTACTAAGAAGTACTGCCGAACCAACTGCGGCGCTGGGGAGAAATGGGATGGCTACGCGAACGGTGGCAGAGGGGCTTGCGTTAGTGTCTCCGACGTTGATCGACGCGGTGCTCGGCCACCCAATTTGGGCAGTTGTCCTGTCGGCAATCCTGTTTACCCATTGACCGGGACGAAGGTTCAGCGGGTGAATTTGGGTGTTGTGACGGGTTGGAGTGAGGCTTCGGCGAATTACGCCAGCGCGCTCGCGGCGTGGACCAATCCTGGGGGGGAGGCGTACATGCAAGGGGACATGACCGGCGTTGGAGGTTTCGGGCGACTTTGGTGGAGTAGCTTGGAGAGGCGGATCCTCGTGAGTGTCAATGGAAAAGCCATGAAGGTCACCAGAGGCGATGGCTCTGCGGTGGACTTGGTGTTCAGTGGAGGCCAGTGGCGCACGCAGGTGGACAACCGCAGTGCAGCGCAGGAATACCGCGATGCGGTGGAAGTTGTCGGTGCGGGTGGCTGGCGCTATCGTGACCAAGGCAATCAGAGCTTGGAGGTTTATGGCAGCGGCGGGCAAATGAGCAGTTGGGCGCGCAACAGTGGCATGGTGCTCATGGCCAGTTGGCCCAGCAGCACCTTGTGGCGTCTGACCGACCCGTTTGGGCGCAAGGTGGAGGTGATTTACAAGAGCCTGACAACGGACTCATACGTTCAGTTGGTGATTGACAGGCTGCGCGACGCGACAGGACGGGAGGTGGTTTTCGGCTACGACGCCCCTAGCAGGCTGCGGAAATACCCAACGGGCGCAGCTTCGCTGCTGACGCAAGGGCTCGTTTTTCGATGATGCGGGTCGACTCCGACGCCAAAACACCCCATTTCAAGCCCATTTTGGCCTA
>JADFIG010000019.1 GCA_022566735.1 Pseudomonadota bacterium | reverse complement strand
CGGGACTCGCCCTGCGCGGCCTCCTTCTTCCAGAACGGCGCCTGGGTCTTGAGCCAGTCCATCAGGAAGGCGGCGCAATCGAAGGCCTGCTGGCGGTGCGCCGAGCTCACGGCCACCAGCACGATCTGGTCGGTGACGGCCAGCGGGCCGACGCGGTGGACGACGCGCACGCCGCGCACGTCGAAGCGCTGGCGGGCCTGGACGATGAGCTCGGCCAGGCTGCGCTCGGTCATGCCCGGGTAGTGCTCCAGGGTCATCACGGCGGCGGGGTCGGGGCTCCATTCGCGCACCGTGCCCACGAAGCTGACGACGGCGCCGACCTGGGCGTCGCCCGCGCGCAGGGCGGCCACCTCGGCGCCGAGGTCGAAGTCCTCGGGCGAGACGCGCACACAGGCGAGGGCCTGGCGGAGGTCTTCGGACACGGGGGGGGCCAGGACGATGGGGGTGGCCATGCTCAGCCTCCGGTCACCGGGGGGAAGAAGGCGACCTCGTCGCCATCCTCCAGGGCCTGGTCGGCGTCGCACAAGGCCTGGTTGCAGGCGGTGCGCAGGCCGCGCTCGGGGTCGAGGGCTCGGGCGTGCTCCGGCGAGCGGCCCAGCAGCCAGTGGTGCAGCTCGCCCACGGTGCGCGCCGGGGTGTCGGCCAGGGACACGCTTTCCTGGGCGCCCAGGCGTTCGCGCACGGCAGCGAAGTAGCGGATGGTCAGGGACATGGGGGGTCGGTGGGTGGGAGGCTCAGGGAAGGCGGTCGGGGGGGGGCGGTCGGGCGGAGGTGTCAGGGCTGGCGCTGGCTGGCCGCCGGTTGCAGCAGCTCGGCCAGAGGCAGCCAGCGCACCAGGTCGCCGGGCTGCACGGTGGTCTGCGGCGGCAGGTCGACCACGCCATCGGCCCAGGAGGCCGAGGTCAGCACGCCGGAGCTCTGGTTGGGAAACAGCTGGGCGCGGCCCTGCCCGTCCAGGCAGACGCGCAGGAACTCGCGGCGCTTGTCCGGGCGCGGCCAGGCGAAGGCAGCGGGCACGCTGAGGGCGCGCGGCAGGTGCCAGCCCTCGCCGGCCAGCACGCCGATGACGGGGCGCACCAGCAGCAGGAAGGTCATCCAGCTGGCCACGGGGTTGCCCGGCAGGCCCATGTAGAGGGCGCGGCTGCCGTCGGCACGGCCCAGCCAGCCGAACACGAAGGGCTTGCCCGGCTTGATGGCCAGGGCCCAGAAGTCCAGGCCGCCTTCGGCCAGCACGGCCTGGCGCAGGTGGTCTTCCTCGCCCACCGACACCCCGCCGCTGCTGATGACGAGGTCGTGCGCTTCGGCCGCGGCGCGCAAGGCGGCGCGGGTGGCGGCGAGCTGGTCGGGCACGGTGCCCAGGTCGCAGGCCTCGGCCCCGGCGCCCTGGGCCAGGCCCAGCAGGGTGTGGCGGTTGCTGTTGTAGATGGCGCCGGGCGGCAGCGGCTGGCCAGGCATGACGAGCTCGTCGCCGGTGGTCAGCACGCCCACGCGGGGGCGCGGGAAGACGCGCAGTTCGGCGCGGCCCACCGAGGCGGCCACGCCCAGGGCCGCGGGGCCCAGTCGGCGGCCGGCGTGCAGCACGGTCTGGCCGATGGCGATGTCCTCCCCGGCGCGGCGGATGTTCTGTCCCGGGCTGACGGCTTGCGTGAAGCGCACGCCACCGCCCTCCCCGGGCCCGCCGGGCTCGGTGTGTTCCTGCATGACCACGGCGTCGGCACCGGCCGGCACGGGCGCGCCGGTGAAGATGCGCGCGCAGCTGCCGGGCTGCAGCGTGGCGCCGACCTGGCCCGCCGCGATGCGCTGGCTCACCGGCAGGGCGCTGCCGGGGCCGCCCGCACCGTCGAGGTCGGCCACGCGCAGGGCGTAGCCGTCCATGGCGCTGTTGTCGTGGGGTGGCACGGCCACCGTGGAGACGATGTCTTCGGCCAGCACGCGGCCCAGGGCCTGCTCGGTGGGCAGGCCCTGCAGCGGCTGGGGCGTGCGAGGCAGCGCGGCCAGGGACAGGCTCAGGCGGGACCAGGCTTCGTCCAGGGAGATCAGCGGTTGGGGGCCAGCGGCCACGGGTGTGTCCTTTGTCAGTGAGCGGGTTGGGAGAGCGGGCTTTGCAGCGCGGTGCCGGGCATCTTCAGGCAGACCTCGGTGCCCTGGGGGCCGGAGTCGACCACCAGTGTCGCGCCGATGCGCTGGGCGCGCTCGCGCATGATGCTCAGGCCCACGTGCGTGCCCACCGGGGAGACGCCCTGGGGCGAGAAACCGCGGCCGTCGTCGCGCACGCGGATGACCCAGTTCGGGTGGGACTGCACGTCGACCCAGACCTGGGCCGCGCTGGCGTGCTTGCGCACATTGGACAGCGCCTCCTGCACGATGTGCAGCACCTGGATCTGCATGTCGGCCGGCAGCGGCACGCCATCGTGCTCGCACGTCAGGTGCCAGCCCAGGCCGGATTGCAGCTCGAACTTGGCCAGGGTTTCGCGCAGGGCCTGGTCGAGGCGACCGCTTTCGGTGCGCACGCGGAAGTGCAGCAGCAGCTCGCGCACGTCGTTGTAGCTCTCGCGCACCCCGGTGTCGAGCTCGGCCATGGCCGCCTCGACGCCGCGCTGGTCCTGGCGGGCCTGGGCCGAGCGCAACAGCCCCATCTGGATCTTGAGGAAGGCCAGGGACTGGGCGATGGAATCGTGCAGCTCCTGCGCCAGCAGCTTGCGCTCGCTGGCCACCGCGGACTCCCGCGCCAGGGCGGCCATGCGCAGGCTTTCCATGGCGCCGGCCAGGTGGCTGGCCAGGGCTTCGAGCAGGTTGCGGTCTTCGTCGCTGAAGGCCACTTCGCCGCGGTAGAACAGCTCGATTTCGCCCAACAGGCGGTGCTGCAGTTGCAGCGGCAGGGTGACCAGGGTGGTGTAGCCCTCGGCCTCGCAGCGGCGCTGGATGGGCGCGTGCCCGGCCTGTGCCTCGGTGGGCTCGGCCAGGATGGGGATGACGCGCATGCGGGCCGGCTCGCCCTCGCGCAGGCGGTCGCCGCAGAAGCAGTCGCCGGTGAGGACGCACTGCTCCTCCTGCGCGAGGATGTGGGGCAGGCTGTCGCTGGCCAGCAGCATGTAGCGGTCGTTGGCTTCGTCCGACCAGCGCACCGCCACCGCGTCGGCCCGGGCGATGGCGCGCACCTGGCGGGCAAAGCCCTGGCCCAGCTCGGAGAGGTTCTCGGCCGCGGCCACGAAGGTCGAGACTTCGTAGAGGGAGCGCAGGCGGGCCTGTTCGCGCTCCAGGCGCTGGGTCTTTTCCTGCACCTTGGATTCGAGGTCGCCGTAGAGGGCCTGCAGGCGCTCGGTCATGCGGTTGAAGCCCTCGGCCAGCTCGCCCAGCTCGTCGCTGGCGCCGGGGCTGACGCGGGCCCGGAAGTCGCCTTCCTCGACGCGGCGCACGGCGTTGCGCAACCGGGCCACCGGGTCGAGCACCATGACGTGGCCGGCATAGAGGATGGCCAGGGCGCTGAAGACGGCCAGCGCCATCATGATGAGCTGGAAGGTGTGCAAGGCCACCGTGCGGGCTTCGAGGCGGTGCTCGATTTCGCTGACCAGGGCGTCGACTTCGGCCACGAAGGGCTCGATGTCCAGGTGCAGCGGGGCACGGGAGGCGCTGGAGGGGGCCTGCCAGGCCAGGGCCTCGCTGCGCAGCTGCTGCCAGCCGAGTTGCACGGCGCGCAGGCGGGCCTGGACCGGCGCGCTGCCCGGCACGGTCAGCGGACGCTGGGGGTCACCGCTGAGCAGCAGGGCCAGGCTGGCGTCGAGTTCGGCGATGCGCTCGCCGATGCGGGGGAAGGCGGCGGTCGGCGAGGTGCCGGGCGGCAACTCGCGCATGTGCAGCGCCAGCTGGTAGGAGCGCATGCGCATGCGCCCCGCCTCGTTGATGGCCGCGGCACCGCCTTCGAGCTGCCAGGTCACCCACATCGACAGGCCGACCGTGGCCAGGGCCACGGCCAGGAAGACGCAGCCGACCGCGGCCAGCTTGCGCGCCAGCGTCAGGCGGGAGGTGCGCGACAGCGAGGGCGTCTCCTGCCGGGGCACGGCGGCAGCGGTGGGGGCGCCGGGAGTCGAGAGGGCCATGCGGAACGTCCATGTGGAACCCGGGAGACCCCGGGGACCCGGCCCGGGGGCTGGGTTCAGCCGCCGGTCTGGGCCATGAAGCGCACGATCTTCTCACGCCGCTCCCTGAATTCATGCCGTGCGGGCTTGGCCGCGAGCCCGGCGAGGATGGCCTGGCGCAGCTCGCCGTCGCTGGCGCCCTGGCGCAGCAGGCGGCCCAGCGGCACCTGGTCGTCCTGGCCCAGGCAGAGGTAGAGGGTGCCGTCCACGCCCAGGCGCACCCGGTTGCAGCTGTCGCAGAAATGCTGGCTCATGGGGGTGATGACGCCCAGGCTCATGCCGCTGCGCGGGTCGCGCCAGTAGCGCGCCGGCCCCGCCCCCTGCCCCAGCACCTGGGGCAGCAGGCCCAGGTGCGCGGCCAGGGACTCGATCAGGGCGCTGAGGTCGCAGCCGGCGGCCGCGCGGCCGGTGTCGCCCACGGGCATGGGCTCGATCAGGCGCAGCACCAGGTCGTGCTGGCGGGCGAAGTCGACCATGGCCTCGACCTCGTGGTCGTTGACCCCCGTCTGCACCACCATGTTGAGCTTGATGGGCGCAAAGCCCGCCTGGCGTGCGGCGGCGATGCCGCGCAGCACCTCGGGCAGGCAGTCGCGGCCGGTGATGCGCGACATGCAGTCGGCGTCCAGGCTGTCGAGGCTGATGTTCAGGCGCTGCACGCCGGCCGCGCGCAACTCGGGCGCCAGGCGCGCCAGGCGGGTGCCGTTGGTGGACACCGACAGGTCGCGCAGTCCCGGCAGGGCCGTCAGGCTGCGGGCGAAATCCGCCAGCCCCCGGCGGGTGAGCGGCTCGCCGCCGGTCAGGCGCACGTGGCCCACGCCCAGGGCCACGAACAGGCCGACCAGGCGGGCCATCTCGCCGTGACCGAGCCAGTGGGCGGGCTCCTCGAAGCCCTTGAAGGCCTGGGGCAGGCAGTAGGTGCAGCGCAGGTCGCAGCGATCGGTGACGGAGACACGCAGGTAGTCGATCACCCGGCCGTGTCCGTCGAGCAGGGGCTGGGTGGGGCGGGTGGAGGCATCCATGACCCGCGAGTCTAGGCAGTCGGCGCGCTCAGGCACATCCTTCTGAAGCACTACGCCACGGCATCTGCGCCACACGGCCCGGTCGGCGCGACAATGGGCCATGCCCACCGTGCCCATCCCCTCGCCCCGCATCGACGACCCCATGGCCCTGCTGCGCGCCTGCCACGAGAAGGTGAACCGCTTCACCCGGCTGGCGCAGCGCCTGCAGGCCCATGTGCGGGCGCATGGCGCCGACGGACAGGCGCAGGAGGCCGCCCGCTCGGTGCTGCGCTACTTCACGCTGGCCGCGCCGCTGCACCACGCCGACGAGGACGACAACCTGTTCGTGGCGCTGCGCGGCCTGGGTCGCCCCGAGCTGGACGCGCACATCGAGGCCTTGCAGGCCGAGCACGACAGCCTGGGTGCACGCTGGCAGGCGGTGCGCCCCTGGCTGGTGGCGGTCGAGGCGGGCCAGCCCGTCCCGACCGGGCTCCCCGAGCCCGACATCGACGGCTTTGCCACCGCCTACCGCGCCCACGCCCGGCGGGAGGAAGACCGCGTCTACCCGCATGCCGCCGACCTGCCGCCTGCGGCCTTGCAGGCGCTGGCCGAGGCCATGGTGGCGCGGCGCAGCCCGCCGGTTTGAGGCGGGGGCTGGCGGCGGCTCAGGCGGCCGAGGTGCCCACAGCGCCCTCACCGGTCAGCAGGCGCTCCAGCAACTCGCGCACGCTGCGGATCTGGTCGCCGAAGGGCAAGGCCCCGGCGCCGCGGAAGAACAGGCCCTTCTTGACGTCGCCGCGCAGGGCGGCCGCCAGCTGGTTGTCGATGCAGAACTGCCCCCAGGTGGCCAGGCCATCGCGCAGGCCGCACTGGGCCAGGCAGTCGAAGGCCTTGGTGCAGCGCGCCTTGGCATGGGCCACGGCCTGCAGCCTGGGCTCGGCCTTGAGGTAACTGGCCAACCAGGGCGTGCGCACGGCCCGCGCCGGCAGGCCTGCCACGCTGACGAACTCGGCCATGTCCTCGTCGCGGGCTTCGGCCAGCACGCGCTTGAACTCGGGGTGGGCGTCGCCCTCGGTGGTCACGGCAAAGGGGGTGCCCAGTTGCACGCCGGCCGCGCCCAGGTCCTGCACGCGGCGGATGTCGTCCAGGCTGCGGATGCCGCCCGCGGCGATCAAGGGGATCTCGCGCTCGATGCCGGCCGAGCGGAAGAAGGCCAGGCACTCGGGGATGACGCGCTCGAAGTCGAAGCGCGGGTCGTTCAGGTCAGCGACCTTGGCCGCCCCCAGGTGGCCACCGGCCAGGCGCGGGTGCTCGATGACGATGGCATCGGGCAGGCGCTGCTTGCGCTCCCATTTCTTGACGATGAGTTGCACGCCGCGCGCGTCCGACAGGATGGGGATGAGCAGGGTGTCGGGATGCTCGCGGGCCAGGTCGGGCAGGTCCAGCGGCAGGCCGGCGCCCACCACGATGGCATCGATGCCCGAGGCCAGCGCCTGCTGCACGGAGGCGGCGTAGTCGGCCACGGCCCGCATCACGTTGATGGCCAGCAGGCCACGGCCCTGGCCGATCTCGCGCGCCGCGCGGACCTCGCGGTCGATGGCTTCCAGGTTGGCCGCGTTGATGGCCTGCTTGGCGCGGTCGTCCTGCGGCAGGCCGGTGGTGCGGGCCATCAGGTCGGGGTGGTGGCGGCGCAGGTCCACCGAGGACAGCGTGCCCACCCCGCCCAGGCTGGCCACGGTGCCGGCCAGGCGGTGGCCCGACACGCCCACGCCCATGCCGCCCTGGAAGATGGGCAGCAGCGTGCGGCCGCGCAGGGTCAGGGGGCGCACCGGGCTGCGGGCCAGCAGATCGAGCAGGTCTTGGGGGATGGCGTTCATGTCGGACAATCCGGTCAGCGAGGGACAACAAGGGTCAACAGGGTCGGCGCAGGGTAAATGCCGGGCCGCCCCGGGCGGCTTGCCCTGCATCAAAGAATCACTCAACACCGTGCCACGCCATGCCCATCCGCCTGCTGGTGGTCGATGACCACACCCTCTTTCGCCGCGGCCTGCGCGCTTTGCTGGCCCAGGACGAACGCGTCACCGTGGTGGCCGAAGCCGCCGACGCGGGCGAAGCCTTGCGCCACGCCGCCCAGCACCAGCCGGACGTCGTGCTGCTCGACAACCACCTGCCCGGCGTGCATGGCATCGACGCCCTGCCCCAGTTGCTGGCCTTGCAGCCCGCGCCCCGGGTGCTGATGCTGACCGTCAGCGAAGACGCCAACGACCTGGCCCAGGCGCTGGCACGCGGCGCCAGCGGCTACCTGCTCAAGACGGCCGATGGCCAGGACCTGGTCGATGCCATCGAGGCCGTGCACCGCGGCGAGTCGGTGGTGTCTCCGGAGATGACGGGCAAGCTGGTGGCGGCTTACCGTCAGGCGCTGGGGTCGGGCCAGCCGCCCGCCCAGGACAGCGAGGCCGTGGCGGCGGCACCCGCACAGCCACCGCAGCCCCCCGTCCAGCCCTCGCCTCACCCGCTGTCGCGCCTGTCCCCGCGCGAGCGCGACATCCTGCGCGAAGTGGCCCGCGGGGCCAGCAACAAGGAAATCGCCCGCACCCTGGACATCGCCGAAACCACGGTCAAGATCCACGTGCAGCACATCCTGCGCAAGCTGAACCTGAGCTCGCGGGTGCAGGCCGCGGTGCTGGCTTCGTCTGACCCAGATCAAATCTGACCCCAGGGACTACGCCTTTAGAACGACCCCACCCCGTCCACCGGAGGATACCCACCGCGGCCTGATCTTCTGACACTGCCCGACATGGAAAAGGAACGAACCATGTCGAACCCTCAGAGCCGCTCCCAGAGCAAGAAGGCCCTCTCGGTCCTCATCGTCAGCACGCTGGCCTTCACGGTGTGCTTCATGGTGTGGATGATGTTCGGGGTCATCGGGATCCCGCTGAAGAAATCCCTCGGCCTGTCGGCCACCGAGTTCGGCCTGCTGACGGCCACCCCGGTGCTGACCGGCTCCCTGGTGCGGGTGCCGCTGGGCATCTGGACCGACCGCTACGGCGGCCGCATCGTGCTGTTCATCACCATGCTGCTGTGCGTGGTGCCGATCTGGCTGATGTCCTACGCCACGCAGTACTGGCACTTCCTGGTGCTGGGCCTGTTCGTCGGCCTGGCCGGTGGCTCCTTCTCGGTGGGCACGCCCTACGTGGCCCGCTGGTTCCCCAAGAGCCGCCAGGGCTTCGCCATGGGCGTGTTCGGGGCCGGCAACTCGGGGGCCGCGGTCAACAAGTTCGTGGCGCCGGCGCTGGTCGTGGCCTTTGGCTGGGCCATGGTGCCGCAGGTCTATGCCGCCATCATGCTGGGCGCCGCGCTGGTGTTCTGGCTGGGCAGCGCCCACGACCCGGCCCACCTGGTGCCCGCGGCCAAGGGCGGTTTCGGCGCCCAGCTGCGCGCCCTCAAGGATCCGCGCGTGCTCAAGTACTGCCAGTACTACAGCATCGTCTTCGGTGGCTATGTGGCCCTGAGCCTGTGGATGGTGCAGTACTACGTGGGCGAGTACGGCCTGGACATCCGCGTGGCCGCCCTGCTGGCCGCCTGCTTCTCGCTGCCGGGCGGTGTGCTGCGCGCCATCGGCGGCTGGCTGTCGGACAAGCACGGCGCGCACCAGGTGACCTGGTGGGTGCTGTGGGTGAGCTGGATCTGCCTGTTCCTGCTGAGCTACCCGCAGACCGACTTCACCATCCAGACCACGCAGGGCCCGCAGACCTTCCACATCGGCCTGAACGTCTACACCTTCACCGCGCTGATGGCCGTGCTGGGCGTGGCCTGGGCCTTCGGCAAGGCCAGCGTCTTCAAGTACATCAGCGACGACTACGCCGGCAACATCGGCGCGATCTCCGGCATCGTCGGCCTGGCCGGCGGCATGGGGGGCTTCGTGCTGCCCATCCTGTTCGGCTACCTGCTGGACCTCACCGGCATCCGCTCCAGCGCCTTCATGTTGCTCTACGGCGTGGTCTGGGTTTCGCTGATCTGGATGTACTTCACCGAGGTTCGCACCCGCGACGTGCTGCACGGCGACACCCCTGCCGTCCCGGCCCGCAACTGAGCGCCCTCCCCCTCCGTCCCAAGACCTCTCCTTCCTTTCCAACAAGGAGCCCCCATGACCCCCACCCCCCAAGCGAGCGCGCGGCCCGGCAGCACGCTCACCGTCTGGACCCCTGAAGACAAGGCCTTCTGGGAAACCGAAGGCCAGGCGATCGCCAAACTCAACCTCTGGATCTCGGTGCCCGCCCTCTTCCTGGCATTCGCCGTGTGGCAGTTGTGGAGCGTCGTCGCCGTCAACCTGCCGCAGATGGGCTTCAAGTACTCGACCAACCAGCTGTTCTGGCTGGCCGCGGCCCCGGCCCTCTCCGGCGCGACGCTGCGCATCTTCTACTCCTTCATGGTGCCGGTGTTCGGCGGACGGCGCTGGACGGCCATCTCGACGGCCTCGCTGCTGATCCCGGCCATCGGCATCGGCCACGCGGTGCAGGACCCCACCACCCCCTACCCCACCATGCTGACGCTGGCCCTGCTGTGCGGCCTGGGTGGCGGCAACTTCTCCTCGTCGATGTCCAACATCAGCTTCTTCTTCCCGAAGGAGCGCAAGGGCTCGGCCCTGGGCGTCAACGCCGGCCTGGGCAACCTGGGCGTGTCGGTGGTGCAGTTCCTCAGCCCCATCATCATCTCGGTGGGCGTGTTCGGCGTCTTCGGCGGTGACTCGCAGCACATCGTCAACAAGGCCGGCCAGCAAGTCGAGATCTGGGCGCAGAACGCGGCCTTCGTGTGGGTGCCCTGGATCGTCGTGGCCACGCTGGCGGCCTGGTTCTTCATGAACGACATCGCCGACGCCAAGGCCTCGTTCGCCACGCAGGCGGCCATCTTCCGCAACAAGCACAACTGGCTGATGTGCATCCTCTACCTGGGCACCTTCGGCTCCTTCATCGGCTACGCCGCGGGCTTTCCGCTGCTGATCAAGTCGCAGTTCAAGGACGTCAACCCGCTGGCCTACGCCTGGATCGGGCCGCTGGTCGGCGCGCTCATCCGCCCCTTCGGTGGCTGGCTGGCCGACAAGCTCGGCGGCGCCCGCGTGACCTTCTGGAACTTCATCGTGATGGCCTGTGCCGTGGTGGGCGTGCTGGCCTTCCTGCCCAAGACCACGGGCAGCGCCTGGGCCCTGCCCTTCGGCCCGCACGATGGCAGCTTCACCGGCTTCTTCCTGATGTTCCTGGTGCTGTTCCTGACCACGGGCATCGGCAACGGCTCGACCTTCCGCATGATCCCGGTGATCTTCCTCAACCTGAAGACGCTGGCCGTGCCCCGCAACGACGAGGTCGCCATGGCCGCCGCCGTCAAGGAGGGCAACACCGAGGCCGCGGCCGTGCTGGGCTTCACCGGCGCCTTCGCGGCCTACGGCGGCTTCTTCATCCCCAAGAGCTACGGCTCGGCCATCGCGGCCACGGGCGGGCCGGAAGTCGCGCTGTTCATCTTCATCGCCTTCTACCTGGTCTGCATCGCCACGACCTGGTGGTTCTACGCCCGCCGCGGTGCCGCCCAGCCCTGCTGAAGCCGCCCTCGGCACCCCATCCGGCACCCCTTCAGACCCTCCCCACGGAGTCCACACATGAGCCACTTCCTGGACCGACTGACCTTCTTCTCGCAAGCGAAGGAAGGCTTCTCCGACGGCCACGGCGTCACCACGGGCGAAGACCGCACCTGGGAAGACGCCTACCGCCACCGCTGGCAGCACGACAAGATCGTGCGCTCCACCCACGGCACCAACTGCACGGGCTCCTGCTCGTGGAAAATCTACGTCAAGGGCGGCATCGTCACCTGGGAGACCCAGCAGACCGACTACCCCCGCACCCGCCCCGACCTGCCCAACCACGAACCGCGCGGCTGCGCCCGCGGCGCCTCCTACAGCTGGTACCTCTACAGCGCCAACCGCGTCAAGCACCCGATGGTGCGCGGCGAGTTGCTCAAGCAGTGGCGTGCCGCGCGCGCCATCGCCAAGAGCCCGGTGGACGCCTGGGCCAGCCTGGTGAGCAGCGACGAGAGCCGCCGCAGCTGGCAGAAGCAGCGCGGCCTGGGCGGCTTCGTGCGCGCCAGCTGGGACGAGGTCAACGAGATCATCGCCTCGGCCAACGTCCACACCATCCAGCAGCACGGGCCCGACCGCATCATCGGTTTCTCGCCCATCCCGGCGATGTCGATGGTGTCGTATGCCGCGGGCAGCCGCTACCTCAGCCTGATCGGTGGCGTGTGCATGTCCTTCTACGACTGGTACTGCGACCTGCCGCCGGCCAGCCCGCAGATCTGGGGCGAGCAGACCGACGTGCCCGAATCGGCCGACTGGTACAACTCGAACTTCATCATCGCCTGGGGCTCGAACGTGCCGCAGACGCGCACGCCGGACGCCCACTTCTTCACCGAGGTGCGCTACAAGGGTGCCAAGACGGTCGCCGTCACGCCCGACTACGCCGAGGTTTCCAAGCTGGCCGACATCTGGATGCACCCCAAGCAGGGCACCGATGCGGCCGTGGCCATGGCCATGGGCCACACCATCCTGCGCGAGTTCTACGTGGACAAGCGCAGCGCCTACTTCGATGGCTACGCGCGCCGCTACACCGACCTGCCCATGCTGGTGATGCTGCACGAGCAGGACACCCCGGCCGGCCGCGCCCTGGTGCCGCAGCGCTACCTGCGCGCCAGCGACATGGTGGGCGACCTCGCCCAGGGCAACCACAGCGAGTGGAAGACCCTGGCCTGGGACAGCGCCGACCGCATCGTGGTGCCGCAAGGCTCGATCGGCTTCCGCTGGGGCGCCGACGGCCGCCCAGACCAGGGCAAGTGGAACCTCGAAGCCAAGGAAGCCCAGGAAGGCCGCGAGGTCAAGCTCAAGCTCTCGGTGCTGGAAGACGAGCAACACGTCGAGGCCAGCACCGCAGCCCGCGCCGCCGATGTGCGGCCCGTGGCCTTCCCCTACTTCGGTGGCATCGAGTCGCCCGGCTTCAACGGCAACCCGCAAGGCGAGGTGCTGCTGCGCCATGTGCCCATGCAGCGCATCACGGTGCAGGGCCAAGGCAAGGATGCGGGCCAGGCCCGCGAGGTCTGGGTGGCCACCGTCTATGACCTGCAACTGGCCAGCTACGGCGTCTTCCGCGGCCTGCAGTCCCGCGATGGCCAGCTGGTGGACAACGGCGCGCGCAGCCTGGACGACAACGTCGCCTACACGCCGGCCTGGCAGGAGCAGATCACCGGCGTGCCGCGCGCGCAGGTCATCACCGTGGCCCGCCAGTTCGCCGACAACGCCGACAAGACGCATGGCAAGTCCATGGTCATCATCGGCGCGGCCATGAACCACTGGTACCACTGCGACATGAACTACCGCGGCATCATCAACATGCTGATGATGTGCGGCTGCATCGGCCAGAGCGGCGGCGGCTGGGCGCATTACGTGGGCCAGGAAAAGCTGCGCCCGCAGACCGGCTGGACGGCCCTGGCCTTCGCGCTGGACTGGTCGCGCCCGCCGCGCCAGCAGAACTCCACCAGCTTCTTCTACGCCCACACCGACCAGTGGCGCTACGAAAAGCTGGGCGTCGAGGAGGTGCTCTCGCCGCTGGCCGACAAGGCCCGGTTCGGCGGCAGCATGATCGACTACAACGTGCGCGCCGAGCGCATGGGCTGGCTGCCCTCCGCACCGCAGCTGCAGACCAACCCGCTGCAGGTGGTGCGCGACGCTTCGGCCAGGGGCCTGGACCCGAAGGACCACGTGGTGGCGGCGCTGAAGGACGGCTCGCTGAAGCTGTCCTGCACCGACCCGGACCACCCCGACAACTGGCCGCGCAACATGTTCGTGTGGCGCTCCAACCTGCTGGGCTCGTCCGGCAAGGGCCACGAGTACTTCCTCAAGCACCTGCTGGGCACCACCCACGGCGTGCAGGGCAAGGACCTGGGTCACGACGAAGCGCGGCCCGAAGAAGTCGTCTGGCACGACAAGGCACCCGAAGGCAAGCTCGACCTGCTGGTCACGCTGGACTTCCGCATGAGCACGACCTGCCTGTACTCGGACATCGTGCTGCCCACCGCCACCTGGTACGAGAAGAACGACCTCAACACCAGCGACATGCACCCCTTCATCCACCCGCTGTCCACGGCGGTGGACCCGGCCTGGGAAGCCCGCTCCGACTGGGACATCTACAAGGGCTTCGCGAAGAAATTCAGCGAGGTCTGCGTGGGCCACCTGGGCGTCGAAAAGGAAGTCGTGCTGACCCCGCTGATGCACGACACCCCGGCCGAGCTGGCCCAGCCTTTCGGCGTGCAGGACTGGCAAAAGGGCGAGATCGACCTCATCCCCGGCAAGACCGCACCGCAGGTCACCGTGGTCGAGCGCGACTACCCCAACACCTTCAAGCGCTTCACTTCCCTCGGCCCGCTGATGAACAAGCTGGGCAACGGCGGCAAGGGCATCGGCTGGAACACGCAGGACGAAGTCAGGCAGCTCGGCGAGCTCAACGGCGTCGTGCGTGAAGAAGGCGTGTCGCAAGGCATGCCGAAGATCGAGACCGACATCGACGCCGCCGAGGTGGTGATGATGCTGGCGCCCGAGACCAACGGCCACGTCGCTGTCAAGGCCTGGGAGGCATTGAGCAAACAGACCGGCCGCGAGCACGCCCACCTGGCCCTGCACCGCGAGGACGAGAAGATCCGCTTCCGCGACATCCAGGCGCAGCCGCGCAAGATCATCTCCTCGCCGACCTGGTCGGGGCTGGAGAGCGAGAAGGTTTCGTACAACGCCGGCTACACCAATGTGCACGAGCTGATCCCATGGCGCACCCTCACCGGCCGCCAGCAGTTCTACATGGACCACCCCTGGATGCAGGCCTTCGGCGAGGGCTTCGTGGCCTACCGCCCGCCCGTGGACCTCAAGACCCTGGACGACGTGCGCGGCCGCAAGCCCAACGGCCACACCGAGATCGCGCTGAACTTCATCACGCCGCACCAGAAGTGGGGCATCCACTCGACCTACACCGACAACCTGCTGATGCTGACGCTCAACCGCGGCGGCCCCGTGATCTGGCTGAGCGAGGACGACGCCAAGCGCGCCGGCATCGTCGACAACGACTGGGTCGAGCTGTTCAACACCAACGGGGCGATCGCGGCCCGCGCGGTGGTCAGCCAGCGCGTCAAACCGGGCATGGTGATGATGTACCACGCCCAGGAAAAGATCATCAACACCCCGGGCTCGGAGATCACCGGCACGCGCGGCGGCATCCACAACTCGGTGACCCGCATCGTGCTCAAGCCCACCCACATGATCGGTGGCTACGCGCAGCTGAGCTACGGCTTCAACTACTACGGGACCATCGGCACCAACCGCGACGAGTTCGTGCTGGTGCGCAAGATGAACAAGGTGGACTGGCTGGATGGCGAAGCCGCCACCACCACCTCGGCCCACGCCTGATTCCAAGCTGGTCTCAAGGAGAACACAACATGAAAGTCCGCGCCCAGATCGGCATGGTCCTCAACCTGGACAAGTGCATCGGCTGCCACACCTGCTCGGTCACCTGCAAGAACGTCTGGACCAACCGCCCCGGTGTCGAGTACGCCTGGTTCAACAACGTCGAGACCAAGCCCGGCATCGGCTACCCCAAGGAGTGGGAGAACCAGGACAAATGGAACGGCGGCTGGGTGCGCAAGCCCAGCGGCAAGATCGAACCCCGCCAGGGCGGCAAGCTCAGCCTGCTGATGAAGATCTTCGCCAACCCCAACCTGCCGCAGATCGACGACTACTACGAGCCCTTCACCTTCGACTACGAGCACCTGCAGTCGGCGCCGAAGTCGAAGGCCGCGCCCACCGCCCGCCCGCGCAGCCTGATCACCGGCCAGCGCATGGAGAAGATCGAGTGGGGCCCGAACTGGGAGGAAATCCTGGGCGGCGAGTTCAGCAAGCGCAGCAAGGACGCGAACTTCGAGGATGTGCAAAAGGACATCTACGGCCAGTTCGAGAACACCTTCATGATGTACCTGCCGCGCCTGTGCGAGCACTGCCTCAACCCGGCGTGCGTGGCGTCCTGCCCCTCGGGCTCGATCTACAAGCGCGAGGAAGACGGCATCGTGCTGATCGACCAGGACAAGTGCCGCGGCTGGCGCATGTGCGTCTCGGGCTGCCCGTACAAGAAGATCTACTACAACTGGCAGAGCGGCAAGGCCGAGAAGTGCATCTTCTGCTACCCGCGCATCGAGGCCGGCCAGCCCACGGTGTGCTCGGAAACCTGCGTGGGCCGCATCCGCTACCTCGGTGTGCTGCTGTACGACGCCGACCGCATCGAGCAGGCCGCCAGCACCGAGCACGACCGCGACCTCTACCAGGCGCAGCTCGACATCTTCCTGGACCCGCACGACCCCAAGGTGATCGAGCAGGCCCGCGCCGACGGCATCCCCGAGGCCTGGCTGAACGCCGCCCGCAACAGCCCCGTCTACAAGATGGCCGTGGACTGGAAGGTGGCCCTGCCCCTGCACCCGGAGTACCGCACCCTGCCCATGGTCTGGTACGTGCCGCCGCTGTCGCCCATCCAGGCGGCGGCCAACGCCGGCCAGGTCGGCAGCAACGGCGAGATCCCGGACGTCAACCAGCTGCGCATCCCGCTGAAGTACCTGGCCAACCTGATGACGGCCGGTGACGTGGCCCCGGTGTCGCGCGCGCTGGAACGCATGCTGGCCATGCGCGCCTACATGCGCGGCAAGCACGTCGATGGCGCGGCCAACGTGAAGGCCATCGAGCAGGTGGGCCTGAGCCCCGAGCTGGTCGAGGACATGTACCAGATCATGGGCATCGCCAACTACGAAGACCGCTTCGTCATCCCCACCGCCCACCGGGAGTACGCCGAAGACGCCTTCGATCTGCGCGGCGGCTGCGGCTTCTCCTTCGGCAATGGCTGTTCCGACGGCCACAGCGAGCCCAGCCTGTTCGGCGGCAAGAAGAAGCGCACCATCCCCATCAAGTCGGAGGTCTGAATGAGCAGCCTGTTGAACCACCTCAAGAACCTGCACAGCGCACCCGCATCCCCGACCGCGGCCCGCAGCCTGCGCGCCCTGTCCCGCCTGCTGGCCTACCCCGATGCCGAGGTGCGCGCCCACCTGGGCGAGTTGCTGGGTGCGCTGCGCGATGAGCAAGGCCTCGGCGAGTCGCGCCTGACGGGCCTGGCCCGCCTGGTGTCGCAGCTTCAAGGCATGCAGGGCGGCGATGGCTTCGACGTCGAGTCCGACTACGTCGAGCTCTTCGACCGCGGCCGCGCCACCTCGCTGCACCTGTTCGAGCACGTGCACGGCGACTCGCGCGACCGCGGCCAGGCCATGGTCGACCTGGTCCAGACCTACGAACAGGCCGGCCTGCGCCTGAACCCCGCCAACGGCGGCGAGCTGCCTGACCACCTGCCCCTGGTGCTGGAGTTCGCCTCCACCCTGCAGGCCGATGCGGCGCGTGACTTCACCGGCGAGTTCGCCCACATCCTCAACGCGCTGTACGCGGCCTTGCTCAAGCGGCGCAGCCTGTACGCGCACGTGCCGGCGGCCGTGCTGGAGCTGATGGGCCAGGCCATCGAGCCCACCGAGGTGCCCGAGGACGAAGCCCTGGACGACACCTGGGCCGAGCCCCCCGCCTTCGACGGCTGCAGCAGCCGCGGCCAGCAACGCCCCGGCCAGCCCCAACCCATCCACATCGTGCGCAGCCAAGGCGGCGCCCAAGCACAACGAGGAGCATGAGATGAGCCTCACCCACCAGTTCTTCTTCGGGATCTATCCCTACATCGCCATGGTTGTCTTCCTGCTGGGCAGCCTGGTGCGTTTCGACCGCGATCAGTACACCTGGCGCAGCGAGTCCAGCCAGATGCTGTCGACCGGCACGCTGCGCGCGGGCTCCAACCTCTTCCACCTGGGCATCATCGGCCTGTTCTTCGGGCACTTCTTCGGCATGCTCACGCCGGCCGAGCTGATCCACGCCCTGGGCGTCAGCAGCGCGCAAAAGCAGTTGCTGGCCGCGGTGGTGGGGGGCGTGCTGGGCACCGTGGGCCTGGTCGGCCTGCTGCTGCTGATCGCCCGCCGCCTGGGCAACGAGCGCGTGCGCGCCACCAGCAAGCCGCGCGACTTCCTGGTGCTGTTCTGGATCCTGGGCACGCTGCTGCTGGGCCTGTCCACGGTGCCGCTGTCGCTGCAGCACAGCGATGGCGCGACCATGCTCAAGCTCATGGCCTGGGCGCAGCACATCGTCACCTTCCGCGGTGACGCTGCCGGCCTGATCGCCGACGTCTCCCTGGTCTTCAAGGTGCACATGGCGGCCGGCATGACGCTGTTCGTCATCTTCCCCTTCACCCGCCTGGTGCATGTCTGGAGCGGCTTCGCCTCGGTCGGCTATGTGGCCCGGCCGTGGCAGGTGGTGCGCAGCCGCCGCACCGGCTTGCCGCGCTGAGCGCCCGCCACATCACCGAGACATCCCCCCCCCGCGACGCCGACGGAGACACGCCATGGACACCACCTTCACCGAACTCTCCCTGGGTCAGCCGCCCGCCGGCCCCGGTGCCGCCCCGGACCTCGGCCCCGGCCGCCCCCTGCGCGTGGGCGGGGCCACGCTGCACGCCCAGCCCGGGCAGCTCAGCGAGGCCGAACGGCGCCAGCTCGCCAGCCTGGCCCTGCTGCGCCTGGCCGCCATCGACGACGGGCTGCTGACACCGCATGACCCGCTGCCGACGGAGGGCGTGCTCAGCGAGGCCGCGGCCGACGCCATCGACCGCTGGCTGGACACCCACCTGCAGGTGCCTGAGCCTGACGCAGCGGCCTGCCGCCGCTACCACGCCGCGCACGCCGCCCGCCACGCCCAGGGCGAGCGCGTGCAGGCCCGCCACATCCTGTTTGCCGTCACCGAGGGGGTCGATGTGCAGGCCCTGCGCCAGCGCGCCGAGCAAGCCCTGCTGGCGGTGCGCGCCGCACCGGAGACCTTCGCCGAACAGGCCCGCCAGCTCTCCAACTGCCCCTCGGCGGCCCAGGGCGGCGAGCTGGGCTGGCTGGAGGCCACCGACTGCGCCCCCGAGTTCGCCCGCGAGCTCTTCGGCCAGGACCCATCGCAAGCCCACATCGGCGTGCTGCCCCGCCTGGTGCACAGCCGCTTCGGCCTGCACGTGGTCGAGGTGCAGGCCCGCGAGGCCGGCGTGCAGCCGCCCTTCGAGGCCGTGCAGCCCGCCGTGGCCCAGGCCCTGCGCCAGCAGGCCTTTGCCACGGCCTTGCGCCAGGCTTGTGCGGTGCTGGCCGCGCGCCACGGCGTCGAAGGGGCCGACCTGGATGCCGCCACCTCGCCACTGCTGCAGTGAGTGGCAGCGACACGAAAGCCATGCATGGACGACCTGCTGCAACGCCTGAGGCAGTTCCACGACGACTTCTTCCCGCAGCACCAGGCGCGCTTCGAAGACCTGGTCAAGGAAGGCCAGCACCCCAGCACCTTGTTCATCGGCTGCTCGGACTCCCGCCTGGTGCCCTACCTGCTGACGGGAGCCGGCCCGGGTGAGTTGTTCATCGTGCGCAATGTCGGCGCCCTGGTCCCGCCCTACGACGGCCTGCATGGCCTGCACGGCACGGCCGCGGCCATCGAGTACGCCATGCTCAACCTGAAGGTCTCGCGCATCGTGGTCTGCGGGCACTCGCACTGTGGCGCCATGAAGGCGCTCTACGACGAAATCCCCGCCCAGGCCAAGAACCTGCGCGGCTGGCTGGACATGGCCCGCGAAGCCGCCCTGCCCGTGCAGGTCAGCCCCGAGGCCCTGCGCCGCACCGAGCAGCGCGCCGTGGTGCTGCAGCTCGAACGGCTGATGGACTACCCCATGGTCCGCGAGCGGGTGGAGAAGCACGAAGTCACCCTGCACGGCTGGCACTACGTCATCGAAGAAGGCGAGGTGCACGTGTTCGACGTGCGCAGCGGCCAGTTCACGCCCGCCTCCCTGTCCGAGCACAGCGGCACCGGGCCTTACCACGATGCGCCTCGCGATGCGCCGCCGGACGAGCAGTCGATCTTCAACGAGATCGACGACCGCCTGGCTGGACACTGACGCCGAGGCCGCCGCTCAACGCACGCTCAGGGTCGGCCCGACGAGGCGCAGGCGCGCCACCAGGGCGTCCGGCGGCATGCGCTCGCCCGGGCCCAGCGCGGCCTCGGTCAGGGGGGTGGCGCGGTAGCCCTGCAGCACCCAGTGGCGCGCACCGGCGGCCTGGAGCATGCGCGCCATGCGCAGCAGCGTGGCCTCGGAGAGGAGCTCGGGGTGCCAGGTGGTGCGCAGCTCGTGCGCCTTGCCGCTGCCCAGCACCAGGGCCAGGCTCTCGCGCACCGGCTCGCCGCTGCGCGGCACCGAGGTGATGGCCTTGTAGTCCTCGAACTCGGTCTTGATGTCCAGCGCCACCCAGTCCACCAGGGGCAGGACGCTGGCCAGCCGCTGCGGGTAGAGGCCCGCGGTGTGCAGCCCCACCTGGAAGCCCAGCTCGCGCACCTCGTGCATGGCCGGCACCAGGGCGGCGTCCAGCGTGGGCTCGCCGCCGCTGAACACCACGCCGTCGAGCAGGCCCTGGCGTTGCCTCAAGGTGTCCAGCACCTTGCCCCAGGTGTGGGTGTCGCGGCCGCAGGGCGGCTGGCGCGGCTGCAGCGACGGGTTGTGGCAGTAATGGCAGCGCCAGGGGCAGCCCTGCACGAACACCACCGCGGCCAACTGGCCAGGCCAGTCGGTCGTGCTCAGCGGCGTGAAGCCGCCGACGTCCAAAGGCGGGATCAAGTGCGTCTGCTGCCGCGCCTGGGCCTGCTCAGGCAGGAACGCGATCCTCGCTTCGTTCGACGAAGTACTGCCGCTCATGGAACTCCCCCTTCTTGCCCACGTTGAACGAGGCCACGGGCCGGTGATAGCCCATCACCCGGGTCCAGACCTCGCAACGCTGGCGTTCGTGTTCGGCCAGCACGGGGTGGGGGGCGTCAGGGGTGCGTGCGGTGTGGGTCATGCCAACTCCTTCAGGTGGATGGGACGGCTTGCCGCCGCGCCAGCGCCGCTTCATCGCAGCGCGGACAGAAGGCGTGTTCGCCAGCCAGGTAGCCGTGCGTCGGACAGATCGAGAACGTCGGCGTGATGGTGATGTAGGGCAAGCGGAAGCGCGACAAGGCCCGCCGCACCAGGTTCTTGCAGGCCTGCGCCGATGACACGCGCTCGCCCAGATAGAGGTGCAGCACCGTGCCGCCGGTGTACTTGCGCTGCAGGGCCTCCTGCCGCGCCAGCGCCTCGAAGGGGTCGTCGCAAAAGCCCACCGGCAGCTGCGAGGAGTTCGTGTAGTACGGCTCCTCCGGTGTGCCCGCCTGCAGGATGACGGGAAAGCGCAAGCGGTCTTCCTTGGCGAAGCGGTAGGTCGTGCCCTCGGCCGGGGTGGCCTCCAGGTTGTAGAGGTGGCCGGTGGCTTCCTGCATGGCCGTGATGCGCGCGCGGATGTGGTCGAGGTAGCGCAGCGCGAAGGCCTCGCCCCAGGGCGTGGTGATGTCTTCCAGGTCGCCCGTGAAGTTGCGGACCATCTCGTTGATGCCGTTCACGCCGACGGTGGAGAAATGGTTGCGCAGCGTGCCCAGGTAGCGCTTGGTGTACGGGAACAGGCCGGCGTCCATGTGCCCTTGAATCACCTTGCGCTTGATCTCCAGGCTCTGGCTGGCGAGCTGCAGCAGGTGGTCGGTGCGCGCCAGCAGGCCGGCCTCGTCGCCCGCGTGCAGGAAGCCCAGCCGCGCGCAGTTCAGCGTCACCACGCCGAGCGAGCCCGTCTGCTCGGCCGAGCCGAACAGCCCGTTGCCACGCTTGAGCAACTCGCGCAGGTCCAGCTGCAGGCGGCAGCACATCGAGCGGATCATGTGCGGCTGCAGCTCCGAGTTCACGAAGTTCTGGAAGTACGGCAGGCCGTACTTGGCCGTCATCTCGAACAGGGCCTCGGTGTTGGGGTGGTCCCAGTCGAAGTCCTTCGTGATGTTGTAGGTCGGGATCGGGAAGGTGAAGGCCCGGCCGCGCGCGTCGCCCGCCATCATCACGTCGATGTAGGCGCGGTTGACCATGTCCATCTCGGCCTGCAGCTCGCCATAGGCGAAGGGCATCTCCACGCCGCCGATCACGGGCACCTGCTCGCGCAGGTCTTCGGGGCAGACCCAGTCGAAGGTCAGGTTGGTGAAAGGCGTCTGCGTGCCCCAGCGCGACGGCACGTTGAGGTTGTAGATGAGCTCCTGCAGGCACTGGCGCACCTGCTCGTAGCTCAGCCCGTCTTGGCGGATGTAGGGCGCCAGGTAGGTGTCGAAGGAGCTGAAGGCCTGCGCCCCTGCCCACTCGTTCTGCAGCGTGCCCAGGAAGTTGACGATCTGCCCCACGGCGGATGACAGGTGCTTCGGCGGCCCCGACTCCACCTTGCCCGGCACGCCGTTGAGGCCCTCGTGCAGCAGCGTGCGCAGCGACCAGCCCGCGCAATAGCCCGAGAGCACGTCGAGGTCGTGGATGTGGATGTCGGCATCGCGGTGGGCCTGGCCGATCTGCGGCGGGTAGACGTGGCTGAGCCAGTAGTTGGCGATCACCTTGCCCGACACGTTGAGGATGAGCCCGCCCAGCGAGTAGCCCTGGTTGGCATTGGCGTGGATGCGCCAGTCCTGCCGGTGCAGGTACTCGTTGACCGAGCGCTCGACATCGACCGCGGTGCGGCGGTCTTCGCGCAAGGCGCGGTGCTGTTCGCGGTAGACGATGTAGGCGCGCGCGGCCTGGGTGTGGCCCGCGTCGAGCAACACCTGCTCGACCACGTCCTGGACCTGCTCGACCGTGGGCACGCGCACGCTCAGCCGCTGGATGACGGCATCGGTCAGGCGCCAGGCTTCATCGAGGCCAAAGGCCTGGGTGGCATCGCCCGCCGCCGCCACGGCCCGCGCGATGCGTTCAGGCTGGAAGCCGGCGGTGCCCCCGTTGCGCTTGAAGACGGCCACGGGCGTGGCATGGGGGGCCTTGGCGTTTTTCTCGGCGGGCTGGCTGGCGCGGGTCGGCATGGTGTCTCCACACATCTGGTGGCTGACATGAGCGCCAGACACCCGAGGCAGTGTTCCGACATGCTGGCGAGAGGGTTTTGACAGGGGTCAACCCCCTCACTTCACCCCCAGCCGCTTCGCCAGCTTGTGCAGGTTGCTCGCGTCGATGCCCAGCCAGCGGGCCGCTTCGGCCCAGTTGCCACCCGCCGCCTGCAAGGCCTGGCGCACCAGCCCGCGCTCGAACTGTTCCACCTGCGCGCGCAAGCCCGCCATGGCGGGCCCTGCCGATGCACCGGCCGATGAAGGCACCGCATCGCCAGCGCTCGCCAAGCCAGCCAGCCCCAGGCTGGCCCCCGGCGTCTCCGCCAGGTCCAGCACATCCTCCGTCAAGGTCACGATGTCGCGCCGGTTCACGCCCCGGCTCAGCAGCTTGAGCGCCGCCCGCCCCATCACGTGCTCCAGCTCGCGCACATTGCCAGGCCAGCCGTAGCGCAGCAAGGCCGACTCCGCGCCCGCATCCAGGCGCAGGCTGCGCAGCCCCAGGCGCGCGCGGTTGACCTCCAGGAAGTGCCCCGCCAGCAGCAGCACATCGTCGCCGCGCTCGCGCAGGGGCGGCACGTGGATGGGGTAGACCGACAGCCGGTGGTACAGGTCGGCGCGGAACACGCCCTGGCTCACCGCGTCCTTCAAGAGCCGGTTGGTGGCGGCCACCACGCGCACGTCCACCTTCACGGGCTTGTCGGCGCCCAGGCGCTGCACCTCGCCGTTCTGCAGGGTGCGCAGCAGCTTGGCCTGGATGCTCAGCGGCAGCTCGCCCACCTCGTCGAGGAAGATGGTGCCGCCCCGCGCCGCCTCGAAGCGCCCGGCCCGGTCGGTGGTCGCGCCCGAGAATGCGCCGCGCACGTGGCCGAAGAGTTCGCTCTCGGCCAGGGACTCCGGCAACGCCGCACAGTTGACATGCACCATCGGCCCCTTGGCCCGCGCCGAGCGTTCATGCACCCGCTGCGCGAACAACTCCTTGCCTGTGCCCGTCTCGCCCATCAGCAGCACCGGCAGGTCGGACTGCGCCACCACATCGACTTCGTGCAGCACCTGCTGCAAGGCCGCGCTGTGGCCGATGATGCCCGTGCGCACCCCGGGCATGGGTGCGCCCACGCCGCCCTCCCCGCCCGATGCCGTCACCCTCGCCTGCCGCAGCACCTGCACCTCCTGCTCCAGCAGGCTCACGCGCACGGCCGCGGCCACCCAGGGCAGGCTGGCGCGCAAGGCCGCGCGGGCCGACGCGTCGAACGTGCCGGGCCGCAGCGCGTCCAGGGTCAGCACGCCCCAGCGCCGGCCATCGACGTGCACGCTCACGCCCATGCAGTCGTGCACCGGCAGCGGGTGACCGGCCATGCTTTCGACCAGGCCGTCGTAGGGGTCGGGCAAGGTGCTGGCATGCTCGAAGTGCACCACCTCGCGGCCCAGCAGGATGGTCGACAGCCGCGGGTGCTGCGCCACCTCGAAGGCGCGGCCCAGCGCCTCGCGGCTCAGCCCCACGGCGGCCACCGGGCGCAGCGCCTCGCCCTCCTCCTGCAGCAGCACCACCGCCTCGCACGCAAACCGCGCCTTGAGTTGTCCCACCAGCCGCTGCAGCCGCACCGCCCGCGGCAGGGTCACCGACAGGTCGGCCAGGCCCATGTGGTCGATCGGGGCCTCGCACAGGGTGTTTTCAACCTCAGCCATGGTCATTTTAACCCTCATGAATCAGGTTCATTTTACCCACACCCAAGCCAAGTGCCTGATTTTCAAGGCAAGTCAGGCTGGCCCGGCGCTTGCGCCATGGGAGGCGATCCCCCCCTCAAACCACCCCGGAGCCCCTCCATGTCCACCCTGACCGTCCCGAGCCACGCCGACCAATCCCTGGGCCTGCTGGCCCGCACCATCCCCGGTGCCACCCGCGTCTTCCACGCCCACCACCTCGACTTCTGCTGCGGCGGCAAGCAGACCCTGCGCACCGCCGCCGACAAGGCCGGCCTGGACGCCGAGCGCATCGCCGCCGAACTCGACGCCCTGCAAGAAGCCAGTGACGAGCTCGTCGACTGGACCGAGGCCTCCACGCCCGCGCTCATCGACCACATCCTCGTGCGCTACCACGCCCGCCACCGCGAGCAGTTGCCCGAGCTGATCCGGCTGGCGCGCCGCGTGGAGTCGGTGCACGGCGACCGCCCCGAGTGCCCCCGCGGTCTGGCCGATCACCTGGAGACCATGCAGCAGGAACTCGACAGCCACATGCAGAAGGAGGAGCTGGTGCTCTTCCCCCTGCTGCGCCGCGGCCCCGCCCCCGGCGCGCAGGCCCCCATCCAGGTGATGCGCATGGAGCACGACCACCACGGCGATGAGCTCGCCCGCCTGGAAGCCCTGACGCACGGCATCACCCTGCCCCGCGGCGCCTGCAACACCTGGCGCGCGCTCTACCTGGGCCTGCAAACCCTGCGCGAGGACCTGATGGCCCACATCCACCTCGAAAACAACGTGTTGTTCGAGCGGGCATGAAAAAAGCCTGCCCCACGTCGCCGTGCGGGCAGGCCTGTCGGGCATCGGTGTCACCCAAGTCGGGTGCCCGAGTTCGGTCCTGGCAAACTCAGTCCTGGCAATGCTGGACGATGTAGTCCTTCACCCACTTCGCATCGTTGGGGCACACCACGAAGCGCTTGGGCAGGTCTTCCAGGCCCTCCAGGCCCTGGATCCAGAACGGGCGTGCCGGACGCTGGCCGGTGGCTTCGACGATGGTCTCCTCGAACTTCGCCGGCAAGGCGGTTTCCAGCACGATCATCGTCGTGCCGGGCTTCATGTGTTCGCGCGCCACCTTCAGGCCATCGGCCGTGTGGGTGTCGATCAGGGTGCCGTCGCGCTCGAAGGTGTCGCGGATGGTGGCCAGGCGGTCGGCGTGCGTGCTGGTGCCCGACACGAAGCCATAGCCGGACACCTTGGCGAAGGTCTCGGTGGGCAGCGTGAAGCCGCCCTGCTGCTCGACCGCGTCCTTGAACAGGGCCTTGCAGGCGGCACCGTCGCGGCCCAGCAGGTCGAACACGAAGCGCTCGAAGTTCGACGCCTTGGAGATGTCCATCGAGGGCGAAGACGTCTCGTAGGTCTCGGCCGAACCACGCACACGGTAGGTGCCGGTGCGGAAGAACTCGTCGAGCACGTTGTTCTCGTTGGTGGCCACCACCAGCTTGTCGACGGGCAGGCCCATCATGCGGGCCACGTGGCCGGCGCAGACGTTGCCGAAGTTGCCCGAAGGCACGGTGAAGCTCACCTGCTCGGCGTTCGACTTGGTGGCCTGGAAGTAGCCGGCGAAGTAGTACACGACCTGGGCCAGCAGACGCGCCCAGTTGATCGAGTTCACGGTGCCGATCTTGTACTGGCGCTTGAAAGCCAGGTCGTTGGAGACGGCCTTGACGATGTCCTGCGCATCGTCGAACACGCCTTCGACGGCGATGTTGTGGATGTTGGGGTCCTGCAGGCTGAACATCTGGGCCTGCTGGAAGGGGCTCATGCGGCCATGCGGCGAGAGCATGAACACGCGCACGCCCTTCTTGCCGCGCATGGCGTACTCGGCCGCGCTGCCGGTGTCGCCCGAGGTGGCGCCCAGGATGTTGAGCTGCTCGCCGCGGCGGCCCAGCTCGTACTCGAACAGGTTGCCCAGCAGCTGCATGGCCATGTCCTTGAAGGCCAGCGTCGGGCCGTTGGACAGCGCCTCCAGGCACAGGCCCGGCTCCAGGTGCTTGAGCGGCGTGATCTCGGGGAAACCGTAGACGGCCTGGGTGTAGGTCTTGGCCGTCAGGGCCTTCAGGTCGGCCGCGGGGATGTCGTCGATGTACAGCGACAGGATCTCGAACGCCAGCTCGGCATACGACAGGTGGCGCCACTTCGCGAGCGTGGCGTCGTCCACCTTCGGGTAGGACATGGGCAGGTAGAGGCCGCCGTCGGGCGCCAGGCCCTCCAGCAGGATCTCGGAGAAGCCGCGCTCGGTGCGGTCACCACGGGTGCTGATGTACTTCATGCCAGCTCTTCCTTGCGAACGCGCACGATGGGCGCCAGCACCGTCGGCAGCGCCTGCATGGCCGCGATGGCCTTGTTCATGCCGCCCTCGGTGGTGTCGTGGGTCAGGATGATCAGGTCGGTCTGGTTGCCCTCGCCGCTGACCTCGTCGGCCTCGCGCTGGATGACCGCGTCGATGCTGATGCCCTGCTCGGCCAGGATGCCGGTGATCTTGGCCAGCACGCCGGCCTTGTCGGCCACGCGCAGGCGCAGGTAGAAGGATGTGACGACCTCGTCCAGCGGCAGGATGGGCAGCGTGGACATCTCATCCGGCTGGAAGGCCAGGTAAGGCACGCGGGCCTCGGGGGCGGCGTCCAGCAGGCGGGCGATGTCCACCAGGTCGGCCAC
This sequence comes from Pseudomonadota bacterium, assembly GCA_022566735.1. Classification (GTDB taxonomy): domain Bacteria; phylum Pseudomonadota; class Gammaproteobacteria; order Burkholderiales; family Burkholderiaceae_C; genus Aquabacterium. Next base: position 32,920 of record JADFIG010000019.1, on the reverse strand, counting down.
CACGGCCGAGGCGGTCGGCTCGGAGCCGGCACCCTTGCCGTAGTACATGGTCGTGCCCACGGCGTCGCCCTGCACCAGCACGGCGTTCATGGCGCCCTCGACGTTGGCGATCAGGCGGCGCATCGGCACCAGCGTGGGGTGGGTGCGCAGCTCGATGCCACCGACCCCGTGAGGTGTCTTGACATCCATGCGGCGGCGCGCAATGCCCAGCAGCTTGATGCGGTAGCCCAGCTGCTCGGCGTACTTGATGTCGGTGGCCGACAGCTGGGTGATGCCTTCCACGTGGGCCTTGTCGAACTGCACCGGGATGCCGAAGGCGATGGCGCTCAGCAGCGTGGCCTTGTGCGCGGCGTCCACGCCCTCGATGTCGAAGGTCGGGTCGGCCTCGGCGTAACCCAGGCGTTGCGCTTCTTTCAGCACCACGTCGAAGTCCAGGCCCTTGTCGCGCATCTCGGACAGGATGAAGTTCGTCGTGCCGTTGATGATGCCGGCCACCCACTGGATCTGGTTGGCCGTCAGGCCTTCGCGCAGCGCCTTGATGATGGGGATGCCACCGGCGACAGCCGCTTCGAAGGCCACGATCACGCCCTTGGCGCGGGCCGCCGCGAAGATCTCGGTGCCGTGCACGGCCAGCAGGGCCTTGTTGGCCGTGACCACGTGCTTGCCGGCGGCGATGGCTTCCAGCACCAGGGCCTTGGCCACGCCATAGCCACCGATCAGCTCCACCACCACGTCGACGTCCGGGTTGGCGATGACCTGGCGGGCGTCGGACACGACCTGGGCGGCATCGCCCACGACCTTCCTGGCCAACTCGACGTTGAGGTCGGCCACCATGGTGATCTCGATGCCACGGCCGGCACGGCGGCGGATCTCTTCCTGGTTGCGTTTCAGCACGGTGAAGGTGCCGCTGCCGACGGTGCCGATGCCCAGCAGGCCGACGCGCACGGGACGCAGTTGTTCTTGGCTCATGGTGTGTGTTCTCGCGGTCTTGCTGCGCGCGGCCTCGTGGGCAGCACGCGGGGGTCGATCAAAAAAGGGGTCCGTCAGGCAGGGCCTTCAAACGCTGTGACGCTTGCGGTAGCTGTCCAGGAAGCGGGCGATGCGGCCGATGGCGTCCGTCAGGTCGTCGCTGTTGGGCAGGAAGACCAGGCGGAAGTGGTCCGGATTCATCCAGTTGAAGCCCGTGCCCTGCACGATCAGCACCTTCTCCTCGGCCAGCAGCTCGTAGGCGAAGCGCTGGTCGTCGGCGATGGGGTACATCCTGGGGTCCAGGCGCGGGAACATGTAGAGCGCGCCCTTGGGCCTCACCACGCTCACGCCGGGGATCTGGTTGAGCAGGTCGTGGGCCAGGTCGCGCTGGCGGCACAGGCGGCCGGTGGGCGCGACCAGGTCCTTGATGCTCTGGTAGCCGCCCAGCGCGGTCTGGATGGCCAGCTGGCCCGGCGTGTTGGCGCACAGGCGCATCGAGGCCAGCATGTTCAGGCCCTCGATGTAGTCACGGGCATGGCGCTTCTCGCCTGACACCACCATCCAGCCGGCGCGGTAGCCGCAGGAGCGGTAGTTCTTGGACAGGCCGTTGAAGGTCAAAAACAGCACGTCGTCGGCCAGCGAAGCCATCGAGGTGTGCACATGGCCGTCGTACAGCGTCTTGTCGTAGATCTCGTCGGCCATCACGATGAGCTGGTGCTCGCGTGCGACCTGGATGATCTCGCGCAGCAGGCTCTCCGGATAGAGCGCGCCGGTCGGGTTGTTCGGGTTGATGACGACGATGGCGCGCGTGGCCGGCGTGATCTTGGCGCGGATGTCGGCGATGTCGGGGTACCACTCCTGCTGCTCGTCGCAGACGTAGTGGACCGGACGGCCGCCCGACAGCGACACGGCCGCGGTGTAGAGCGGGTAGTCGGGCGACGGCAGCAGCACCTCGTCGCCCTCGTTGAGCAGGGCGTTGAGCGCCATGACGATCAGCTCAGAGGCCCCGTTGCCCAGGTAGACGTCGTCGACCGTGACGCCCTTGATGCCCTTTTCCTGACAGTAATGCACCACCGACTTGCGTGGGGCAAACAGGCCCTTGCTGTCAGTGTAGCCCGCGGCGCCGGCGAGGTTGCGGATCATGTCCTGCACGATCTCGTCGGGCGGCTCCAGCCCGAACACGGCCAGGTTGCCGATGTTGAGCTTGATGATCTTGTGGCCTTCTTCTTCCATCTGCCGCGCCTTTTCCAGCACGGGCCCCCGGATGTCGTAGCAGACATTGGCGAGTTTGCTGGACTTGGCGATCGGTTTCAAGACAGGCCTCCGCGGGCGGGCAAAATGGGGGAAAGCTAAGATTTTCCCACAGATTGCAGGCGGGCCATAAGCACGGCTCGTAACCGTTCGCCTTTTGCCTTTCCGGCTGTTCTCTCGATGAGTGCTTCCGCAATTTCTGCGATTGGGTCAACGCCTGCGACATCGGCTAGTAGTGCTCTGTCTTCTGCCGTGCACGTCCTGATTCCTGCTCTCCAGTCCGCTACATAGCTTCCCGGCACGTTGATCGCTCTTGCCGTTGCTAGGTCACTCTTCGTCACCGTCTTCGCTTTGTCTAGCAGTTCTCGGATTTGCATTTGCGTTCTCACACTTTTGTGGTATTGTTCAGTTACCACACTTTTGTGGTACCACTCTTGTGAGAGACATTATGCAATCCATCCTTCAAATTCTGAAGCTGAACGACGTCCGTGAGGGCATCAGCTCCAAGACCGGCAAGCCATACCGCATGCAAGACGCTGAGTGCCTTCTCCTGAAGGACACCGGCGAGGTCGATCAGGTCGGCGTGCTCCAGATCCCTCGCGATCTGTTCGGCACCGTCAACCCCGGTGTCTACCTCGGCACCTTCGCTTTGCGCCCGAACATGGCCTCGCGCCGCATCGAGGCGCACCTCACCGGCCTCACGCCTTACACCGTCAAGGCACCCGTGGCTCCTGCTGCTGCTGCTGCCAAGTCTGGGGCCTGACGTGTTCTGGCTCGGCTCTGTCTGCGGTCTCTTGGTCGGCGTCCTGCTGACCATCGTGTGGGCTGCTGCCATGTGCCCGCCTGATCGGCGGCGCGCTCTCTGATTCCTGGCCTTCCTGGCTGGTGCATCAGGAGGGCTTTTATCAACCTGCACCGGGAGTGACATCTATGTCCAAGTTCGTCCGTTTTGCTCGTCCCGCCGGTCTGTTGGCCATCGCCTCGACCGCCACCGGCACCGTGTTCGCCGCGCTGCCCGAAGGCATTGCCACTGCCATCACGACCGCACAGACCGATGGTCTGTCGGCGGTTGGCCTGCTCGCTGCCATGGGTGCCGCTGTCTTCCTCATTTACAAGGTGCTCAAGAAGCTGGGCATCATCTGATCCATGGCCCCTCTCGCGAGGGGCTTTTCCTTTGGTGATCACGTCGCCAAAGTAAAAGGGGTTTTCCATGGCTGCACCTGATCTGGGTCCATACGTCTACTGCGCACAGTTCGGTGAGGCTGCCGATTACTGGCTGTCCAGCCCTGGCACGTTCTACGTGATGAGTGCGCCTTACGCGTGCGAAAAGCGATGGGTGGTCATCGAGCCCGTTGAGTTTCAAAAGCTGCTCGACGGCTACGCGGCCCCCTCGAATTTCTACGGCGACGCAAGCGCGTTGTTCGGCCTCGGCCTTGTGGCCATCGTTAGTGTCTGGGCGTGGAAGGCCATCGTCCTCAAACTCTTCTACGCGTCATGACAACCGACCTCCTGCTTCAGGCCATGTACGCCGCCATTTTGATTCTTGTCCTTTGGGTGGTGGGCAAATGAGATACCTGCTTGCCTTCGTGCTGGCCGTCGTTTCCCTTGGTGCTCGCGCTCAGGCGTTGCCTTCTTACACGGGTGGTGTGTCAGGAGGCACGCTCTACCCTGGCTCCATGACCGATGTTGGCTCGGCCTATCGCACCTACTCCCCAAGCACGGTTTTGCAGGGCGAGGTGATCATGGCTGACAAGGTTCGCACCTCTATCGGTGCGGCCAGTGCTGACATGTACGTTAATCGTGCGATTTCTCTCCGTGGTGCTCTCGCCATGGGCGCTCGGGTGCTGCCTCTGCTTAACACTGCATCCCTGCTTTACTCGCTTTATGACGGACTTGGCTGCCACTGGGTGTCCGGCTCCATGCAATGCGATGGTGGCCTCACTCCCAACAGTGGCCCCGGCTATCGCTATCAGAACGCTACAAATCAATCGAATCCGTTTTACGACACCCCCTATGAGGTGCTCGTGAACTCACTGTCGAATGGCGCTGTGCTGCTCGCTTGGAATTGCGCGCCTATTCCTCAAGGCTCCTCTGTCAACTGCTACATCAAGTACCGGCACATCAACGGCACTGTGTATGAGGGCGGCATACCCGTCGGCTATTACCTCACCACGGTCAAGACCTGTCCCGATGGCTCCAAGGTCCGCGCCGATCAGCTTTGCAACGGTGGCACCGTGCAAACCCTCTCGCCTGAGCAAGCAGCCGACAAGGTCAAGCCATACGCTGACCCAGCGAAGGCTGTGGACGTGGTCAAGCAAGCCATGGGGCAGGGCGTCAGTGCTCAGCCATACGCTGAGACAAGGCCAGCAACTGGCCCGGCCACCTTGACCCAGCCTGCGACGACCAAGACCGTCACCCAGCCCAACGGCACCACGTCTGTATCTACCGTGACGGTCACGAATAACATCACCTATGCAGGCGACACCTACAACGTCACCAATACGACGGTGACCAACAACCCTGATGGGTCCACCACGACCGAGTCTCAAACCCCGGACAAGGACCCCTGCGATCTCAACCCCACTGCCCTTGCCTGCATCAAGCTCGGCGAGCCGCCCAGCGACATGCCGACCTGGCAGACCAAGTCCATTGCCTATCAGGCGGACAACCTCGGCCTTTCTGGTGCATGTCCTGCTCCATGGACTGGCACCGTGCACGGTTGGTCGCTGTCGATGAGCTATCAGCCCGTTTGCGATGTCGCTCCGCAGATTCGACACGGCGTCCTTGCGCTCGCATCTCTCGGCGCCCTCCTCATGATCATCACGACCGTCAGGACATGAACCTCGCATCTTTCCTTGTCGGGCTTGTCGGCCCCCTCATGGCTCGCTGGCTCGCCAGCGTTGGCTTGTCTCTCGTTGTGCTCACTGGTCTGACCTCTGCCGCTTCCGCGCTCAAGTCTCAGATTTCGTCTGACCTTTCCGGTCTCCCTCTTGTCGCCCTCCAGTTGGGTGGCTTGCTCGGTCTCTGGGAAGCCATCGGCATTTGGCTCGGCGCCATCACCTTCGTCATCACCTGGCAGTCCACGAAGGGGTTCTGGACCCTTGCGAAATCATGACCATCGAACTGATCACCGGCACGCCTGGCGCTGGCAAGACAACCTACGCTGTGGCTGAGCGGGTTGCCACTGAGTGCGTCCGTGAGCTGGTGATGGACGACGGTTCTAAATACACCCGGCGCGTGCTCACTGCTGGCGTTCGTGGCCTCATCCTTGACCACGAGCGTCTCCCCCACAAGCTCACGGGTGACAAGGTCACTGATCAGGAGGTTGACTTCTGGAACCAGATGGAGACCGGCGACTCCCCGGTGTTTCAGCGGCTGGCTGGTGCCGACCCGGTGGATAGGGTCGTTGACCCTGCGACTGCTGAGTCCCGCGACCTGAGGCCGCTGGTCCAAAACTGGTGGCTGTGGTGCAAGCCGGGCGACCTCATCGTGGTCGATGAGGCGCAATTCCTGGCTCCTCGCGGCAGTCTCGGTCGCAAGCCACCGTACTGGATCCAGTGTCTTGAGATCCATCGTCACTACGGCGTGGACTTCCTGATCATCACCCAGCATCCCCAGCTCATTGACACGACCATTCGCAACCTCGTGGGTCTGCACCGACACGTTCGCTCGGTCATGGGCTCGGCCCTGTGCATGACCTACACCTGGGACCATGCCAGCAACCCGGAACGTACCCAGCTAGGCAACAAAAAGCCATGGATGAGGCGTGCGAAACACTACCGGCTGTTTCACTCGGCTGTTGCGCACGTTGCACCTCCCACATCTGGCCGCGGCGGTGTCCTGGCCGCGCTGCTGCTGCTCGTCTGCTTCGGTGTGGGCATCAAGATGTTCTTCCGCAAGTTTGACCCACCTGCATCCGATGTTGCATCCGTGGCTGCGTCCGCCCCCATCGCGGCCAGTGCCCCCCTGGCTGTCGCCAGTGCGCCTGATAAGCCACCGCGCATCGTTGGCTGCATCGACGGTGCCGGTGGTGGGTATTGCATCGACAGCCAAGGCGGGAGGGTGGACATGCCAGCCCAGGTCGTCGCGTGGAACGCGCGCAACGTCGGTGGCTTCATCAAGCATGACATGGCTTCGGACCCGCGCGGCTCCTCGGTACCTGCCGCGCCCAGCAAGGTCGATCCTGAGCCAATGGGCGGCGTTGGCGGCTTCGCCGATCCAGTGGGGCGCCCGAATCCTGTGCGGCCCCCTAGCGGTGGTCTATTCACTCCCGGCGGCCCCTCGCTCCCCGGTGACAGTCACGACGGCGCCGTTTTGGCAGGCATGAGGCGTTGACGTGCGCGCCTCTTTAGAAAAGCTCCAGTGCAATCGCAGTGAATGGCAGTGGCCATTGCATGCTGATCCGTGTATCTCGCTTGGCCGTGCTCTTGGGCTTCGGCATTGGGTAGATGACCCGCAGTTTCAGTGCAGCGCGGCGGATCGCTGCACGTGCCGATCGTGCGGCACGGCCTGCCCGCGTCGTGGGCCGTGCTTGCTTGAGCTGCCTGAGCGGGCCGAAGCGCAAAGGCATTTGCAGTGCGAGGGCTTCGGCGAACTTGAGCATGTTTTTGGCGATCACGATGTGTCTCCGATGTGGATACCTTCAGCCGTTCCTTCCTCCGGGGGTGGGTCGAGGGCGGGGCGAGTAGTCCCGCCTTCGTCTTCCTATCACGTAGATGACCGGGCCTGCGTTGCTGCAAGACCCGGAAAGAAGACACCCCCATCGAACCCCCTCATAGCGAAGCGGGGGTTTGATGGGGGTGTCTCCGGGTCGCTGACAGCGACGTGGGCACGGTCATGAGCTCTCCAGTCGGCACAAAAGCGCAAGACATGACAGATCGGCTTCATGACGATCTGGCGTGGCTTGTGCGTGACGACGGGTTAGCGCCTCGGTTGTCGCATGTGGACTTGACCAGCCCGGGCTGGCAAGCAAGGCCCGCGGGAAGCCGAAGGCGCAAGCGGGCCGGCGAAGCCGGCCTAGATTTATCTAAGGAACACATGAGAACAATCACAGAGCTAGAGCATCGCGGCCAGCTGAGATTGCCCGGTCTTTGACCCAGAAAAAGATAGCCCCGGCGACTGTTAGCAGCAGTCCCGGGGCCGTGACTAAGAACCATCGGAGGGTTCCAAGTGAGTGCGATTGTCCACCAAGTCGATTTTGAAGACAACTCAACGTATGGTGCGGGTCCTGGCCGTGATGACTGGATCGGTGACGCGGCGCGCGCTGCCTTTCAGGATGGTCATTTCACGACCTACAGTGAGTGGGTGCTGAAGCGCACTGACTTTGGCAACGGCCATCAGGAGGCCATGCTCTATAAACGACACGTCGACGGCTGGAAATCGTATGAGCGCCTCATGTGGGGCCACACGCGCGCCAAGCGCGGCGAAGGCCTAGACCGGGAAGAGTCGATCAAGAAAAGTGCTGCACGGGCGAAGGCGAAGTGCCGGTTGGTCTGCAAGGCCATGATGGTCAATAGCCTGTGGACGTTGACCTACCGGGAGAACGTCACTGACCGTGACTTGGTCATCAAGCACATGAAAGAGTTCATCCGTCGTGTTCGTCGCGTGCTGCCTGACTTCCGTTACGTTTGGACCTTAGAGAATCAAACGCGTGGGGCCTATCACGTCCATATGGCTACGCACGCGCTCCCCAAGGTCTTCCTGCAGGGGGGCTACTCGGTCAAGTCGTGGGACCTCATGCGGCGGATTTGGCGCTCTGTGGTGGGTGGCCTCGGTGGCAACTTTGATGAGGCGAAGGACCGTAGCAAGTGGCGCCGCAAAGGCTCTCAGCAGCGTTCTGCTGCGGCCATCGCTCGCTACATCTCCAAGTACGTCACCAAGTCTTTTGAGGCTGACCAAGACCTCAACCGGAAGCGTTGGAACCATTCGGATGTCGTCCTGCCCAATGCTTTGCGTCAGCGCTTTTCGTTGGACCGCACTGCCGCGGAGTTGATAGAACTCGCTATGAGGTCGGTTGGTGATCGCATCACGCGCACATGGTGGGACCATGGTCGTGAGTGCTTCTTCATTGAGACTGACGACACGGCCTGTGTGATAGGGCCGATTGAATAGCAGGGGGTGGGCTGTGCTGGTTGGGTACGCTCGCGTGTCTACACATGATCAAGACACGGCGACGCAGGTAGATGCTTTGCGGGTTGCGGGCGTCCATCGGGTATTTGAGGAACAAGCGAGTGGTGTTCACAAGCGCCCTACGCTTGAGGCGTTGCTGTACTCGGTGCGTCGCGGTGACGTTGTCGTTGTCTACAAAGTGGACCGGTTCGCGCGCAGCTTGGCCGATCTGCTTCGCATCCTCGCTCGCATCGAAGCTCTCGGCGCCTCTTTCCGATCTCTCACTGAGCCCATAGACACCGGCACCCCGGTCGGTCGGCTCATGGTGCAGCTGTTGGGCTCGTTTGCTGAGTTTGAACGAAGCGTGATCTGGGAGCGTTGCTCAGCTGGTCGCCAGCTTGCGGCCTCTCGCGGCGTCAGGTTCGGTCGGCCTCGAAAGATACCTGTGGAACTGCTGCCGATGCACCGGGCTCAGGGGCTGAATGCACGCCAGATCGCGGAGATCTACGGCGTTGACACCTCAAGTGTCACGACGTGGCTGTGTCGGCTGGGCCTGAATCCTCGCGGGACCTCCACTGCTAAGAAGCTGTCGCGGTACCTGCCCTAGACAAAAAAAAAAAAAAGCCCGCTGTCGCGGGCTGGTTGGTGCTCACAGGCCTAGGCGTCTGAGTCGCTTCCTTGCGTGGTATACGAAAGATTTAACCACACCCTCCCCGCCCGGGGCGGTCCCAGGCTGGCGCGCGCCGCTCGGGGCCGCACCGACAGCCTTGCCCGATGGCACGCCCGCAAGCCCGCCATTTCCCACGACATGAAACTGCACGCAGACAGCGCCGAAGGCGTCAACCTGATCCAGGCCTACACCCGCACCAGCGTGTCGGTGAACGGCCAGACCTACACCCGCAGCATCCTGGTGCCGGCCACTGGCCCCATGATCGAGTGGGCCGCCACCTCGCTGGCCGACCTGCAGGAAAGCCACTTCGACGCCGTGGTCCAGGCCGCGCCCGAGGTCCTCATCCTGGGCACCGGCGCCAGCCTGCGCTTCCCCAAGCCGGCCGTGCTGCGCGCGCTCATGGCCGCGCGCATCGGCGTGGAAACCATGGACACCGCCGCGGCCTGCCGCACCTACAACATCCTGGTCGCCGAGGGCCGCCGGGTGATGGCCGCCCTCCTGATTGCCGACTGACGATCCCGGGCTGACGGCCCAGCCCGGGACTCCCGCACCTGGGTGGGGGCGTCACAGGGCTTTACCACCCCCTCTTCGGGCAAGCCGCCGAAGCACTTTATAATTGGTGGTTATTCACGCAGGCTGCTGAACTGTACCCATGACTCCCGCTCTCAACAAACCGTTGCCGGACTTTGAAGCGATCGCCACCGGTGGCGTGAAGTTCACCCCGCAGGCCTTCATCGGCCAGACCGTGGTGCTGTACTTCTATCCGAAGGACCACACCCCGGGTTGCACCACCGAAGCCATGCAGTTCCGTGACACGCACAAGGAATTCGTCAAGGCTGGCGCCGTGGTGTTCGGTGTGTCCCGCGACAACCTCGCCTCGCACGACAAGTTCAAGCAGAACCTGGACCTGCCCTTCGAGCTGATCGCCGACACCGAGGAAAAGCTCTGCCACATGTTCGGCGTGGTCAAGAACAAGATCATGTACGGCAAGAAGGTCAAGGGCATCGAGCGCTCGACCTTCCTGATCGGCCCCGATGGCGTGCTGCGCGAAGAATGGCGCGGCATCAAGGTCGCCGGCCACGTGGAAGACGTCCTCAAGGCCGTGCAGGGCTTCCAGCGCGAAGCCGCCTGATCGACGCGGCCACCCGGCCGCACCAGGCCTGACGCCACCCTGTGCGGTGGCGTTGTCATTTGTGGCACTTCCGGCACAGATGTCGACCTGACGCGCCCCTCCGCGCACACGGCCACGGACTGTGCATAATGGGCCCATGCACCTGAGCTTTGCCTGCCTCAGTCCCGGGTTTGAAGAACGCGCCTGCCGGCGCCCAGCGCATGTCGGCACCGCCCCCACCCTCGCGCATGCCCCAAGGCCGCACACCCCTCCTGTGCGGCCTTTTTGTTTTTGCCACCCTGCCTGACCCACCATGCCTCTGCCCAAGCCGCCCACCAAACGCGCTGACATGCTGACCGCCGACGACTACACGTCGCAACCCAAGGCAGCCCGCCCCGCCACCCGCAAAACCAGCACGGCGCGCGCCAGCAAGGCCGCCGCACCGGTGCTGGAGCTGGTGCGCCCGATGCCGATGGCCGAAGCGCCGACCGCCGCGACGCCCCCGGTGACCACGCCCGCCGAAGTGGCCCGCCCCTCCGCACCCTCCCGCCGCACCCAGACGACCGTGGCCGACAAGGGTGGCCAGGGCGCGCAGGACAGCGCCCGCAGCACCGCGCCTGCCCCCACCGCCAGGCCGGCGGCCGGCAGCAGCACGCGCCGCCGTCGCACCGTCCATGAAGGCCCGGCCAAGCTCTTCGTGCTCGACACCAACGTGCTGCTGCACGACCCGATGTCGCTGTTCCGCTTCGACGAGCACGACGTCTTCCTGCCCATGATCACCCTGGAGGAGCTCGACGGCCACAAGAAGGGCATGACGGAGGTGGCGCGCAACGCCCGCCAGGTCAGCCGCGACCTCGACGGACTGGCCGCCGACATGAACAACCGCCAGCAGGTGGACCCGGCCTCGGGCATCGCGCTGTCCAAGACCGGCCACGCGGAGGCCGGCGGCAAGCTCTACTTCCAGACCACGGGCATGGCCTTCGAGCTGCCCATGGGCCTGCCCCAGGGCAAGGCCGACAACCAGATCCTGGGCGTGGTCCAGGCCCTGCGCAAGGCCCACCCCGAGCGCGAGGTGGTGCTGGTGTCCAAGGACATCAACATGCGCATCAAGGCCCGCGCCCTGGGCCTGCCCGCCGAAGACTATTTCAACGACAAGACGCTGGACGACGGCGACCTGCTCTACACCGGCGTGCTGCCCCTGCCCGCCGACTTCTGGGAGCGCCACGCCAAGGGCATGGAGAGCTGGCAGCAAGGCGGCATCACCTACTACCGCGTCAGCGGCCCGATGGTGCCCGCGCTGATGGTCAACCAGTTCATCTACCTGGAGAGCCCCGGCGCCACGCCCTGGTACGGCAAGGTCGCCGAGATCACCGGCAAGACGGCCGTGCTGCGCACGCTCAAGGACTACGCCCACCAGAAGCACGCCGTCTGGGGCGTCACCGCGCGCAACCGCGAGCAGAACTTCGCCCTCAACCTGCTGATGGACCCGGAATGCGACTTCGTGACGCTGACCGGCTCGGCCGGCACCGGCAAGACGCTGATGACGCTGGCCGCCGCCTTGTCGCAGGTGCTCGACGAGCGCCGCTACACCGAGATCATCGTCACCCGCGTGACGGTGCCGGTGGGCGAGGACATCGGCTTCCTGCCCGGCACCGAAGAGGAAAAGATGTCGCCCTGGATGGGCGCGCTGGACGACAACCTGGAGGTGCTGGCCCGCGGCGACACGTCTGCCGGCGAATGGGGCCGTGCCGCCACCAACGAACTGGTGCGCAGCAAGATCAAGATCAAGTCCATGAACTTCATGCGCGGACGCACCTTCCTCAACAAGTTCCTCATCATCGACGAGGCGCAGAACCTGACGCCCAAGCAGATGAAGACGCTGATCACGCGCGCGGGCCCGGGCACCAAGATCGTCTGCCTGGGCAACCTGGCGCAGATCGACACGCCCTACCTGACCGAAGGCTCCTCGGGCCTGACCTTCGCGGTGGACAAGTTCAAGGGCTGGCCGCACAGCGGTCACGTCACCCTGGCGCGCGGCGAGCGCTCGCGCCTGGCGGATTTCGCCTCCGAAGTGCTCTGAGCCCCGCGCTCACCGCATCCTCCGAGAACCGAGGCCACGGCCTCGGTTTTTTTGCGCCTTGCAATCGGCGGAGCGTCGAGCAGATCCGCCCCATGAATGAGGGGGGGCAGCCAGGCTGGATTTGACGCGCCGGGCGCCTCACCCTGGCGCTGCCCCCTGTGCACGGCGCATCGACCCACGGACAATGGAGGCCGTGCAACCTGCCTGCGCGTCGCCCGGCCCGATCCAGACGGCCCCAGGATGGCGCCGCCGCCCCCACACGACACCCGATGGAAGCCCTTTTGCAAACCGCGTTGTCCCTGATGCTGCTGGGCCTGGTGGTCACGGTGACCCTCTTCGCCACCGCCCGACTGCTGCGCCTGAACCCCTCCTGGCTGCCGGGCTGGATGCGTTTCGCCTGGCTCAGCGACTGGGTGCTGTCGCGCGACAGCCGACAGAAGGCCCTGGGCCGCCGCTTCCTGGTCGCCGTGGCCAACTGCCTGGCCGGCGTGCTGGCGCTCAATGTGGGGGCCGCCCACGGTGTCATCGACCTGGAAGCCAGCCGCTGGTTCACCGGCGCGGCCCTGCTGGTGACCCTGGGCTTCTACCTGGTGATGCGCAGCGGGCTCAACCGCCGTTTTGCCGACCCGACGCTGCTGGAGCCGCAGACCTGGGCCGGCATCGGCTTCCTGGCCTGGGGCTACCTCATCGGTGGACCGGGTCGGCCCGTCGCCCTGCTGCTGCTGGTGGCCATCCTGGCGTTCAGCATGGGCTCCACCCCGCTGCGCCAGCTGGTGCGCGCCTGCCTGCTCTCGGGGCTGCTGTTCGGGGCGGCGATGTGGCAGGTGGCGCGCTCCGAGGGCGTCACGTCCGCCGAGGTCACCCTGCAGGTGGTGTATTTCTGCGTGCTGCAACTGGTGCTGGTGACGCTGTGCCTGCTGGTCGGCCAGATGAACCGGCTGCAGCAGGAGGCCCACAGCCACCAGGCCGAACTCAGCGAGGCCCTCCACCGCATCCGCGAGCTGGCCACCCACGACGACCTCACCGGGCTGATCAACCGCCGCCACATGCTGGAGCGGCTGAACAACGAGAAGCACCGCAGCATCCGCACGGGCCGCCGTTTCTGCCTGGCCATGGTCGACATCGACCACTTCAAGCGGGTCAACGACCAGTTCGGCCACGGCACGGGCGACCAGGTGCTGGCCCAGGTCGCGGGCACCATCGCTGCGGGCCTGCGCGAAACCGATGTGGTGGCGCGCTGGGGCGGCGAGGAGTTCCTGGTGATGTTCACCGACACCGACCAGGACACCGCGACACGGGTGCTGTCGCGCATCCAGCAGGCGCTGTCGCGCACCACCGTGGCAGACAGTGCGCCCCAGCTGCGCGTGACCTTCTCGGCCGGCGTGACCAGCTATGTGCCCGACGAGATGCTCACCCGCACCATCGACCGGGCCGACCGTGCGCTGTACGCGGCCAAGGCCTCGGGCCGCAACCGCGTGGTGTGCGAACCCGCGGGCAGCGGCACCCAGGCCCAGGCCGCCTGAGGCACCCGCGGCTCAGTCCCGCTCGAACACCGCCATGCTCTCGACGTGGGCGGTGTGCGGGAACATGTTGACAGCGCCCGCGGCCACGCAGCGGTAGCCGCCCTGGTGCACCAGCAGGCCGGCGTCGCGCGCCAGCGTGGCCGGATTGCAGCTCACGTAGACGATGCGCTTCGGCGCCACCCAGTCCGGCACCAGGGACGGGTCCTGGTGCAGGTCGGCCACGGCCTTGGCCAGGGCGAAGGCGCCCTCGCGCGGTGGGTCCACCAGCCACTTGTCGGCGTTGCCGTGGCTGGCCAGCTCCTGCGGCGTCATCTCGAACAGGTTGCGCGCCACGAAGGACGTGCGCTCGGCCACGCCGTTGAAGCGGGCGTTTTCCAGCGAGCGCGCCACCAGCGTCTCGCTGCCCTCGATGCCCAGCACCTCGCGGGCCTGGGTGGCCAGCGGCAGGGTGAAGTTGCCCAGGCCGCAGAACCAGTCGATGACGCGCTCGTCGCGCTGCACGCCCAGCAGGCGCAGGGCCCGGCCCACCAGCACCTGGTTGATGGCGTGGTTGACCTGGGTGAAGTCGGTGGGCTTGAACGGCATGGTGATGCCGAACTCGGGCAGGGTGTAGTCCAGCGTGGGCAGGGACGCGTCCAGCGGGTGGACGGTGTCCGGGCCCTTGGGCTGCAACCACCACGACAGGGTCTGCTGGCCGCTGCCCACCGGGCCATGGGCCTGGGCAAAGTCGCGCAGCTTCTGGGCGTCAGCGGCGCTCAGGGGCTCCAGGTGGCGCAGCACCAGCACCGTGACCTGGGTGCCCACGGCGACCTCGATCTGCGGCAGGCGGTCGCGTGCCTCCATGCTGCCGATCAACTCGCGCAGCGGCATCAGCAAGCGGCTGACGTGCGGCGGCAGCACCTCGCACACGCCCATGTCGGCCACGTAGCGGGACTTGCGTTCGTGGAAGCCCACCAGCACCGTGCCCTTCTTGACGACGTGGCGCACCGACAGGCGGGCACGGTAGCGGTAGCCCCAGGTCGGGCCCTCGATGGGGCGAAGCAGGCGCTCGGGCTTGACCTTGCCCAGGTGCCAGAGGTTGTCTTCCAGCACGCGCTGTTTGACGGCCACCTGGGCGCTGGGGTGGAAATGCTGCATCTTGCAGCCACCGCACAGGCCGAAATGCACGCACTTCGGGGTGACGCGCTGGGAGCTCTCGCGGCGGCGCTCGGCCAGCGTGGCCTGCTCCCAGTTGTTCTTGCGGCGGGTGACCTGCACGCGCACCTCTTCGCCGGGCAGCGCGTCTTCGATGAACACCACCTTGCCGTTGGCGCGGTGGGCCACGCCCTGGGCTTCGAGGTCGAGTGACTCGACCTTCAGCCACTCCAGGTGGGGCGGCACGTCGGGGACGGCGGCGATGTCGGCAGGGGCAGGGGCTTGCGGGGCCGTGGCGGCGGAAAGCAGATCGGAGGAGGCGTCAGTCATCCCCCGATTGTCTCAGGACTGCGCCTCCGCGCCACGGTGTCCAGGCGGGCGGCGGAACCGCCGTCAGCGGCTGGGCAGCTGCCTGGCCGGGTCCACCGGCTTGCCGCCCTTGCGGATCTCGAAGTGCAGCTGCACCCGGTCGGCGTCGGTCGAGCCCATCTCGGCGATCTTCTGGCCCTTGCGCACCACCTGGTCTTCCTTGACCAGCAGGGTCTGGTTGTGCGCGTAGGCGGTCAGGTAGTCGCCACCATGCTTGAGGATGACGAGGTTGCCGTAGCCGCGCAGGCCGGAGCCGGCGTAGACCACGCGGCCATCGGCCGAGGCCAGCACCGGGTCGCCAGCCTTGCCGGAGATGGTCAGGCCCTTGTGCTTGCCCTCTTCGAAACCGCCGACGACGGGGCCGCTGGCCGGCCAGCCCCAGCTGGGCTCGTCCAGCTCCTTCGGGTCAGAGGCGGCGGTGGACGACGTGGCGCCTGCGGACTTCGCCTCGGCGGACGATGCACCCGACGAGGCGCCCGAAGAGGCCCCGGAGGCCGCCGACGACGCCGCGCTGCCGCTGGCCTTCGCGGGCGACTTGCCGCTGTCCAGGCCGCGGGATTCGATCTTGGGGCTGCTGACCGGCTTGGCGGACACCACGGCCTCGCCGACCGGCGGCGCCACGCGCAGGACCTGGTCGACCTCGATGCGGTTGGGGTTGTCCAGGCCGTTCCAGGCGGCGATGTCGCGCCAGGTCTGGCCGGCTTCCAGGGCGATGCGGATCAGGGTGTCGCCGGGCTTGACGGTGTAATAGCCGGGCTTGCCGGCGTTCTCGGCCCCGGGCATCACCTTCGCAGGGCTGGCGGCGCTGCCGGCCGAGCCCGTGGGCGCAGAGCGGGCGCGGTCTTCGACCGGAGCGCGCCGCCCTGGCGAAGCGCAACCCGCGAGGACCAGCAAGGCAGCTGCCGCGGCAGCCAGACGGAAAGAAGGACTCATGTGCATGCGGACACTCGGCAAGGTGCGGGTTTTCACCAGCACCTATTCTGGGATCACCTTGTGCCAGATTTTAGTGGCACGAACAAGACAGCACCTGCACGGCTGTGCTGCAGGCTGCCATCGGGCAGGCGGTCGACGATGGCCAGCACCTGGCTGCCGCCGCGGCCATCTTCGGTCGGGGCGACCAGGCGGCCCCCGGGAGCGAGCTGGTCCAGCCAGGCCTGGGGCAAGGCGGAACCGCCCGCTGCGGCGATGATGGTGTCGTAGGGCGCCTGGGGGGCGTGGCCGACCATGCCATCACCATACACCAGACGCACATCCGGCCAACCGGGCAGGGTCAAGCGCAGCTGGTCGAGGTGCTGGCGGGCCTTGTGGTGCAGGTCGCGCAGGCGCTCGATGGACACCACCTGGCGCGCCAGGTGGGCCAGCAAGGCCGCCTGGTAGCCGCAACCCGTGCCGATTTCCAGGCAGGCACCCAGTGGACGGGCCTCGCTGCCGGGGCGCGCGGCGGCCAGCACCGGCAGGCCAGGGCGCACGCACAGCAGCTGGATCATGGCAGCCACCACCGAGGGCTTGGAGATGGTCTGGCCCAGGCCGATGGGCAGGCTGGTGTCTTCGTAGGCCTGGTTGACCAGGGCCGTGTCGACGAACTGGTGGCGCGGCACCTGGCCGAAGGCATCCAGCAGGCCCGGGTGGGAGATGCCCTCGGCGACCAGGCGCTCGACCATGCGGCGACGCACCCGCACCGAATCCAGGCCCACGCCCTGCGGGATGGTCTGGCGCAGGCGGTCCTGGGCGGCGTGCTGCAGCGGCGCCTGCGGACGCAGCAACTCGCGCGGCTGCAGGAAGGGGCGCGGCGCAGCGCCGGGCACCGGCACCGCCGAGACGCGGTCGAGCTGCAGCGGGAAGCGGCGCGGCTTGCGCTCGGACTCGCCCTGGCTCATCGGCGGCGCACCCAGTCCTGCCAGGCGGGCAGGCGCGCGTGGTCGGTCATGTCCACCTGCAGGGGCGTGATGGAGACGCGGCCCTCGCGGATGGCGTGGAAATCGGTGCCCTCGGCATCGTCCAGGGCGGCACCGGCCGAGCCGATCCAGTAGAACAGGTCGCCGCGGGGGTTGCGCTGGGGTTCGGCCGGGAAGCTGGCATGGCGGCGGCCCAGGCGGGTGACCTCCCAGGCGAGCTGGTCGGCATCGGCGCGCGCGGGGATGTTGACATTGAGCAGCCAGGGGCGCGTGCCCTGCCCTTCGCTGGCGCGCTGCGCCAGGGCGTGCTCGATGACGCGGCGCGCCACACGGGTGGCCGCGTCCAGGTGCTGCCAGCCCTTTTCCACCAGAGAGAAGGCGATGGCCGGGACGCCGAACAGGTGCCCCTCGGTGGCCGCGGCCACGGTGCCGGAGTACAGGGTGTCGTCGCCCATGTTGGCGCCGTTGTTGATGCCCGAGAGCACCAGGTCGGGCTTGGGGATGAGCCCGGCCGTCAGGGCCAGGTGGACGCTGTCCGAGGGCGTGCCACTGACGTAGTTGAAACCGTTGGCCGCGGTGTGCAGGCTCAGCGGCTGGTGCAGCGTCAGCGCATTGGAGGTGCCACTGGCGTTGCGCTCGGGCGCGAAGACGTCGACCGTGCCCAGGCCCTCGCAGGCCTGGACCAGCGCGGCGATGCCAGGCGCCAGGTAACCGTCATCGTTGGCAATCAGAATTCGCATGGGGGCATTGTAGAAGCGCAACGCCTGCCGGCGCGCCCTCCTTCAAGCAGGGGGCGTCGGTGGTGACGGTGGCGCAAGTCGGACAGATAATGTCCAGATGTCAACTTGTCCGAAAGGATGAGGGCATCCCATACCCGGCGTGGTCGTGCATGCGCCGACAAACCAGACAACCCAGGCGAGCCATGGCTGCCTCGGGAGGACTCCATGGCGGTCAAGGTACTGATTCTCGAAGACAACCCGGTGGCCCGGGGCTTTCTCTGCCGGGTGGTGCGGGAGAGCTTCAGCGACGTCAACAGCATCACCGAAGTGGGTGATCTGGACGCAGCGCGGCGCTTGCTGGGCCAGCCGCCCGGTGGCCGCGCCCAACCCGGGCCGGAACCCTTCCAGCTCATCCTGGTCGACCTGGAGTTGCCCGACGGCAGCGGCCTGGAGCTGCTCAGCGAGCTGGCCAGCTACCCGGCCACGCGCATCGTCACGACGCTGTACTCCGACGACGAGCACCTCTTTCCGGCCCTGCAGTGCGGCGCCGATGGCTACCTGCTCAAGGAAGACCGCTTCGAGGTGCTGGTCGAGGAGTTGCAGAAGATCGTGCGCGGCCAGCCGCCGCTGTCGCCGGCCATCGCGCGGCGCCTGCTGACGCATTTCCGCTCCGGCGACGGCGCCGCGCCGCTGACGGTGGCCTCCCCGGCCTCGGCCGCCGCCACGGTGATGGCCACGGCCGACCACGAACGCCTGACACCGCGTGAAAGCGAGGTCCTCACCTACCTCAGCAAGGGCTTCACGATCAAGGAGATCGCCGCGCTCATGGGCATCAAGTGGTTCACCGTCAACGACCACATCAAGTCCATCTACAAGAAGCTCAACGTCTCCAGCCGGGCCGAGGCGGCCGTGCTGGCGAGCAAGCAAGGCCTGGTCTGATGCGGCCGGGCGACGCCCCCGCCGAGCCCGAATCCCCCGGCGCGGGCAGCGCCACCCCCTGGCCCACACTGGAGGCCGTCCTGCAACGGCCGCTGGCCCAGCCGCGCTGGATGGGCTGGCGCCTGCGCGCGATGGTCGCGGTCGTGGTGGCCGGCCTGGCCGGCGTGCTGCTGGTGGCGCACTGGCTGGCTGCCCAGCCCAAGTTCCCCTTGCGCCTGCAGGCCACGCCGCAGGGCGAGGTGCGCCTGGGGCCGGCCGACTACCCCACGCTGACGCGCCTGGAAGGCCTGACGCTGCAGAGCCTGGAGCTCTCCACCCTGGACCGCGATGGCACCCTGCACACCCAGGTCGCCCCGATGGGCAGCGTCCTGCTGCAGCCTTCCGGACGCTGGATCATCGACCAGCAGGCGCGCGAGGCATTTGCGCTGCAGCACCAGCGCATGGGCGAGCTGATGCAGCACTGGTCGCCCATCGGCCTGGTCGTGCAACTGCACCTGCACCATGCGGCCGACGAGATGGTGCTGGTCGCCCCGCGCGGCTGGTCGGGCCGCAGCCCGATGTTCTGGCTGCTCAGCGGCCTGGCCCTGCTGGTGCTCACGGTGGGCAGCGCGGTGGTGCTGGTCGGGCCGCACTGGGGCAACGCCGGCTTCGCGGTCCTGGCCCTGAGCCAGTGCGCCCAACTGATGCTGATCGGCGTGGAGCACAACCTGGAGGTGTTCACGCCGCCCTGGCTGGTCGCGCTGGACGTCCGCCTGCGCCTGGCCTGCGACCTGGCCAGCGCGGCCGCCCTGGTCCACATGGCCTTGCTGCAACCCCAGCGCCGCGCGGGTTGGCAGCGTGCCACGGCACCGCTTTGGCTGGCCGCCGCAGGGCTGTGGCTGCTGTGCAGCGGCCTGAACTCGCCGCTGCAGTGGTGGCTGGCGCAACTGTCGTGCGCGGGCCTGGCCCTGCTGGCGGTGGGGCTGGCCAGCCAGGCACAGCGGCAGGCCCCGCACCCGTTGACGCTGGTGATGCGGCGCCTGCTGCTCATCAGCATCCTGACCTGGACCACGCTGACGCTGGCGCTGTGGCTGGGTGCCCGGCGCGCCGACCTGTCGCTGCAGGTGGCCACCTACGGCGTCGCGACCTGGGAGGTGTTCGTGACCTCGCTGGTGCTGATCACGCCCTACCTGTCGCGCTCGCGCAGCGTGCTGCAGGAGTTCTCGCTGCTGGCGGCCTCTGGCACGATCGCGGCCTGCCTGGACCTGCTCTTCGTGGCGCTGTTCTCGCTGGGCCAGTTCACGTCGATGACGCTGTCGCTGTTCCTCTCGCTGGGCCTGTACCTGAGCGCGCGCCGCTGGCTGCTCAGCCGCCTGCCTCGGCCCGACGAGGTCACGATGGAGCAGGTGTTCCAGCAGATGTTCCGCATCGCGCGCCAGGTCGAGCGCCAGCCCGAACTCATGCACGAGGCCCTGGTGCGGTTGCTGCGCGACCTCTTCGACCCGCTGGAGATCCAGGTGGCCTGCGGCCAGGTGCCCGAGGCCATGCTGCGCGGCAACGGGGCGGTGATGCTGGTGCCGGTGCCCTGCCGCGCCAATGCGCATGGCCAGACCACCCTGGTGCTCAAGCACGCGCGCAAGGGCCAGAGCCTGTTCACCACCGAAGACGCCCGCCTGGCCCACCGCATCATGGAGCAGCTGCACCGGGCCCTGACCTTCGACGAGGCGGTGGAGCAAGGCCGCAGCGAGGAGCGCCTGCGCATCGCCCAGGACCTCCACGACGACATCGGCGCGCGCCTGCTGACGCTGATGTACCAGGCCCCCACGCCGGAGATGGAAGACTACATCCGCCACACCATCCAGGACCTCAAGACGCTGACACGCGGCCTGGCGGCTCAGTCGCACATGCTCAGTGCCGCTGCGGCCGAATGGAAGCGGGACCTCAGCCACCGCCTCACGGTCGCGCGTTGCGAGCTGGCCTGGCGCCTGAGCGCAGACACCGACGTGCAGCTGAACATGGTGCAGTGGTCGGCGCTGACCCGCGTGCTGCGCGAGCTGGTCAGCAATGCCATCAGCCACGCCCAGGCGCGCCGCATCGAGGTCTGCCTGACCCTGGAGCAGGATTGCCTGACGCTGTCGGTCAGCGACGACGGGCTGGGCAGCGACCCCGCGGCCTGGGCCCATGGGCTGGGCCTGGGGGGCGTGCGCAAACGCGTCAAACAGCTCGGGGGCACGGTGCGCTGGCTGCAGCAGCAGCCCCAGGGCATCCGTTGCGAGGTCACCGTGCCGCACTTCGCGGGTGCCGGCAGCGGCCATGCGGGCAGCGGCGCTGCGCCATCGACCTTCGGGGTGGACAGCCATCCGCCTTCGTCATCCCCGGCGCAGGTGTCGGCGCAGGTGTCGGCGCCGTTGTCAGCGCATGTGCCCGATCAAGCCTCCCACTGAGGCGTGTTGCGCAGCACCTCGTCCAGCGTGGTCAGGCCTTCGGCCACTTTCATCACGCCCGACAGGCGCAGCGGCCGCAAACCTTCCTTGGCCGCGGTGCGCCGCAAGGCCGCCATGTCCACCGTCGGGTGCATGGCGCCGCGAACGTGCTCGGACACGGGCAGCAACTCGTACAGGCCCACGCGGCCCTTGAAGCCCGTCATGCGGCAGTCCAGGCAGCCCACGGGCTTGTAGGCGCTGACCTTGCCGCTCATGCGCCAGGGCTTGATGGCGTCGGCCAGGGTGCCTTCGTCCAGTTCGGTGTCGGGCTGCTTGCAGTGCGGGCACAGGGTGCGCACCAGGCGCTGGGCCAGCACGCCGATGACGGTGGCGCTGATGAGGTAGCTGGGCACGCCCAGGTCGGTGAGCCGCGTGATGGCCGAGGCCGCGTCGTTGGTGTGCAGGGTCGAGAACACCAGGTGGCCGGTCAGCGAGGACTGGATCGCCATCTCGGCGGTTTCCAGGTCGCGGATTTCCCCGACCATGATGATGTCCGGGTCCTGGCGCATCAGCGCGCGCACCCCTTCGGCAAAGCCCAGGTCGATGGCCGGCTGCACCTGCGTCTGGTTGAAGGAGGCCTCGATCATTTCGATCGGGTCTTCGATGGTGCAGACGTTGACCTCGTCGGTGGCCACGCGCTTGAGCGTCGAGTAGAGCGTCGTCGTCTTGCCCGAACCCGTGGGGCCCGTGACCAGGATGATGCCGTGCGGGCGCGCCACCAGGCTTTCCCAGATTCTGGTTTCTGCAGGGGCGAAGCCCAGGGCCTCGAAGGACTTGACGGTGTTGTCCGGATCGAAAATGCGCATCACCAGCTTCTCGCCGAAGGCGGTGGGCATGGTGGACAGGCGCATTTCGACCTCGTCGCCGCCGGGGTTGCGCGTCTTGATGCGGCCGTCCAGCGGGCGGCGCTTCTCGACCACGTCCATGCGACCAAGCAGCTTGATGCGCGCGGTCATGGCCTGCATCACCGCCAGCGGCACCTGGTAGACGGTGTGCAGCACGCCGTCGATGCGGAAGCGGATGGCGCCCATCTCGCGGCGGGGTTCGAGGTGGATGTCCGAGGCGCGCTGGTCGAAGGCGTACTGCCACAGCCAGTCGACGACCTGGATGATGCCCTGGTCGTTGGCGTCGAGTTGGCGGTTGGTCTTGCCCAACTCCACCAGTTGCTCGAAGTTGTGCGCGACGCTGTCGCCCGTCTTCTTGTTGGCGTCCTTGACGGACTTGGCCAGGGTGTAGAACTCGGTGCGGTAGCGCTGCAGGTCCAGCGGGCTGGCCACGACGAGCTTGATCGTCTTCTTGGTGTGGGCGAGGATTTCCTCCACCCAGGCCACGTCCAGCGGCTCGCTGGTGGCGATGGTGATTTCGTTGAGCCCGAACTGCACCGGCAGGGCCTTGCGGCGCTCGGCGTAGTTGATGGACATGACCTCGGCCACGCGGGCCACATCGACCTTGAGCGGGTCGATGCGCAGGTAGGGCAGGCCCACGCGGCGCGCCAGCCATTCGGTCAGGGGTTCGAGCTCGAGCGCGGCGCCGGTGTCGGCCCGCTTGAGGCCCAGGCCGGAGATGCGCACCAGCGGGTGCTGGGCACTGTCGCCCGCACCGAAGCGCTGCGCCACCAGCTCGGCGTCGGCGGCGCTGAGCACGCGGTCCTCGCCCAGCCACTGCAGCAGCGTGCGCCACGCCAGGGGGCCTTTGGGCAGGGCCGACGCAGGCTGCGGCGCTTTCGGGGCGTGGGCGCGGGACGCTGAGGTGGGGCTCATGGCTGGGCGGCCTTCTTTCTGGCGGGGCGTGTGGCGGGGCGTGTGGCGGAACGTGTGGTGGAGCGTGCGGCAGGCGTCGCAGCGGAACCGGGCGCTGCAGCGGCTTCGGCGGCCGCGGGCGGGGCCCAGGCCGACAGCAGCTTGACCCATTTTCGCGCCGGCAGGGACCAGCGGGTCTGCAGAGTTTCGGCACGTTCGGCCAGCACTTCACGCGGCGGCAATGTAAAGCCCTTCCAGGCCAGCACGATGGTGTTGCCGTCCGAGGTCGGCTTGAACACCGCCACGTGCTCGGGCCCGAAGGCCGCGGCGATGCGCGAGGCGCTGCGCTCGAAGCTGGCGTCGCGCCCGAACAGGTTGACCGTCATCACGCCGCTGTCGTCCAGCACCCGCCAGCAGGCGCGGTAGAAGGCCTCGTCGTCCAGGGCGGGGCTGGCGGCCTCGTGGTCGTAGAGGTCGACGCACAGCGCGTCGGCGCTGGCGATGTGGGCGTCGTCGCGCACGTGGCGATCGGCATCGCCCTCGATGACCGTCAGGCGCTCGTCGTCGTCAGGCAGGTGGAACCAGGCATGGCAGACGCGGATGACCTGCGGGTTGAGCTCGACCACGGTGGTCGGCAGGCGCAGCACGCTGTGGCAGAACCTGGTGAGCGCCGCCGCGCCCAGCCCGAGGTGCAGGGTGCGCGTGTCGGCAAGGTGCTCGGGGTCGCGCAGCAGCAGCCAGGCCATCATGCGCTGGATGTATTCCAGCTCCAGCTTGTGCGGCTGGCGGATGCGCATGGCGCCCTGGATCCAGGGCGTGTCCAGGTGCAGGTAGCGCACACCGCCTTCTTCGGAGATGGTGGCTTCGGGCAGGGGGGCGGCCTTGCGGGCTCGGGGTGGGGCGGCGGGGCCGTCGGCGCTGCGGGGGGTGCTGCGGGGGGGTCTCATCGCCGGCGAGTTTGGCACAAGCGGTGGCGCGGCCCATGGCGCGCCCTGTGGCACAGTGGGCGCATGAGCACAGGGACGAATTCCGCGCGCCTGTCCGGGCTGTCGCCGGTGGTGGCGCCCGGCGCCCGCTTGCTGGTGCTGGGCAGCTTCCCCAGCGAGGCTTCGCTGCAGGCGCAGGCCTACTACGCGCACCCGCGCAACCAGTTCTGGCCCATCCTGTCGGCGCTGTGGGGGCTGGAGGGTGACGCTGCCCTGCCACGGCGGCCTTATGCCGAGCGTCTGCCGGTGGCACAAGCCCATGGCCTGGCCATCTGGGATGTCTATGCCGGCTGCCAGCGCCAGGGCAGCCTGGACAGCGCCATCCACGACGCCGAACTCAACGACCTGCCCGGCCTGGTCCGCCAGGTGCCCACGCTGCGGGCCATCGCCCACAACGGCGGGGAGTCGGCGCGGCACATGCGCATCACGCGCGCACTGGGCCTGCCGGTGTTCAAGCTGCCTTCGACCAGCCCGGCCAATGCCTCGTGGTCCTTCGAGCGCAAGCTGGCGGCCTGGCGAGAGGTGTTCGAACGGGCCGGCGCGGCATGAGGCAGGCCCTCTGGCGCGCCCAGGAAACCCGCTGGCTGGCGCCCATCCTGGCGCTGGGCCTGGCGGTGTCGGGCTTTCTGAAAATCGCCGACGAGGTGCTGGAAGGCGAGGCCCATGCCTGGGACAGCCGCATCCTGGCCTGGTGCCGGGTGGCCGGCCAGCCCGACCTGCCCTGGGGGCCGCTGTGGTTCCAGGAAGGCATGCGCGACCTCACGGCCCTGGGCAGCCCGGCCGTGCTGGCCTTCGCGGTGCTGGCCGCCTGGGGCGGGCTGATGCTGGCGCGCCAGCGGGGCCTGGCCTGGTTGGCGCTGGGTTCGGCCGTCGGCGGGCAAGGCCTGGCGCTGGCGCTCAAGGCGGTGTTCTCGCGCGACCGCCCGGACGCCGTCTTCCATGCCACCGTGGCCGCCGGCCACAGCTTTCCCAGCAGCCACGCGATGATGTCGGCCGTCGTGTTCCTGACCCTGGCCGCGCTGCTGGCCCGCCTCACGCCCCGCACCCGGCTGCGCCTGTACGTGATGGGCGTGGCGGCGGTGCTCAGCGGGGCGGTGGGCGTCTCACGCGTCTACCTGGGAGTGCACTGGGCCTCGGACGTGGCCGCGGGCTGGGCCGGTGGGGCCGCCTGGGCGCTGCTGTGCTGGCAGGCGGCGCACTGGCTGGGCCTGGGGCGCGAAGACAGTGGACACAGCAGCGGACAAGACAGCCGACAGGAGACCCGATGAAGGGACAAGCCTTTGCCACCCGCCTGGGCTACGCCCTGGCCGGCCTGCGCGCCGCCTGGCGCCTGGAAGCCAGCCTGCGCACGCACGCCGCGGCCTGTGTGGCCGTGCTGGCGCTGCTGGCGCTCAGCCACGCTCCGGCGCTGTGGTGGGCGGTGATGGCGCTGACCGTGGGCGCCGTGGTCAGCACCGAGTTGCTGAACACGGCCATCGAGGCCCTGGCCGACCACCTCCACCCCGGACAGCACCCGGCCATCGGCCTGTGCAAGGACGTGGCGGCGGGCGCCGTGCTGGTGAGCACGCTGGCCGCGCTGGCGGTGGGCGCGGCCTTCCTGATCGGGCACGTGCTGCCCTGGTTGCATGGACTGGGCCGGCCCGGCTGAACAGCCCGGGCAGATCAGGCCGAGGCGCCCAAGCCCGCCAGCCTGGGCAGGGCCGCCAGCGCATTGGCGGTGGTGAGCGCGCGCACGGCCTCCAGCGACAGGCCGCGCAACCCGGCCAGGGTCTGGGCGATGCGCGGCAGCTCGGCCGGCTCGTTGCGGCTGCGCTCGCCGCGGGCGCGGGCCTCGGCCGTGAGGTAGCGCCAGTGCGGAGGGATGTCGGGCGCATCGGTTTCCAGCACCAGGGCCTCGGGCGGCAGCTCGGCGGCCAGGCGGCGGATCTGCAAGGCACGCTCGAAGGTCATGGCGCCGCCAAAGCCCAGCTTGAAGCCCAGCTCGATGAAGGCCTGGGCTTGCTGCGGGCTGCCGTTGAAGGCGTGGGCGATGCCACCGGCCACCGGGCTGCCCGTGTCGCGCAGGCGGCGCAGGTGCTTGAGCAGGCCATCGGCGCTGCGCCGCACATGCAGGATGACGGGCAAGCCATGGCGCACCGCCACGGCCAGCTGCTCGGCGTAGATGCGCTCCTGCAGGGCGCGGCTGGCCTCGTCCTGCAACTCGGGCACGAAGTGGTCCAGGCCGATCTCGCCCACCGCCACCAGGCGCGGGTCCTCGCGCCAGCGCCGCAAGGCCTCATCGAGCATCGCCACGGCCTCGTCGGGCACCTGGCGGACGTACAGCGGGTGGATGCCCAGCGCATAGGCGCCGCCAAAGCGCCAGGCCGCATCGCGTGCCGGGCCGAAGGTCCCAGGCGTGACCGCGGGGATGACGATGAGGCCCACGCCCGCGTCACGGGCACGCTGCGCCACGGCCTCGCGGTCGGCGTCGAACTCCGGCGCGTCGAGGTGGCAGTGGGTGTCGGTCCACCCGGAGAGGGATGCGGCCATGGCCACCGCCCCGCCCGCTCAGCCCGTGAAGCGCCCGCCCACCAGGCGGCTTTGCCGCGCACAGCGCTGGGCCAGCTCGGCGTCGTGGGTGACGATGACCAGGGCCGTGCCTTGCTGCGCGGCCAGCGTGAGCATCAGCTCGAAGACGGCATCGGCGGTCTGGCGGTCGAGGTTGCCGGTGGGTTCGTCGGCCAGCACGCAGGCGGGCTGCGTCACCAGGGCGCGGGCGACGGCCACGCGCTGGCGCTCCCCGCCGGAGAGCTCGGCCGGGCGGTGCCCCACGCGCTTGCGCAGGCCCACGCGGTCCAGCCAGACCTCGGCCTGCGCGCGCGCCTGCTCGACGGGCATGCGCCGGATCAGCAACGGCATGGCGACGTTGTCCAGCGCTGTGAACTCGGGCAGCAGGTGGTGGAACTGGTAGATGAAGCCCAGGTGCCGGTTGCGCCAGGCGCCCTGCTCGGCAGCTGACAGCTGCGCCAGGCCACGGCCCATCAGGCGCACCGAGCCGCGCGTGGGCGCGTCCAGCCCGCCCAGCAGGTGCAGCAGCGTGCTCTTGCCCGAGCCGGAGGTGCCGACCACGGCCAGCGTCTCGCCGCGGGCCACGCTCAGGTCCACGCCATCGAGCACGGTGACGTCGAGCGCGCCCTCGTGGAAGCGGCGCACCAGGCCGCGCGCGTCGAGGATCAGGTCTTGAGATGCGTTCGCAGATGCGTCGGACATGCCCACCTCAGATGTTCAGCAGCCAGGCGATGATGTTCTTGGCCACGAAGCCCAGCACACCGAACCCCAGCACCAGGAACAGCACGAAGGTGCCGAACTTGCCGGCCTTGGACTCGCGCGCCAGCTGCACGATGATGAACATCATGTAGAGGATGAAGCCGCCGACACCGACGGTCAGCCCCCACTGCGCGATCTGCTCTTCTGTGAAACCACCCATGTCAACCACTTGAACCCGTCTCCCGCACCACCAGATCGCGGTAGGCATGCCAGGTGGCATGGCCCAGGATCGGCATCACGAGGATCAAACCAAACATCAGGGTGCCCAGGCCCAGCAGGCTCAGCGACATCACGATCGCGGCCCACAGGCTGAGGCAAATCGGGTTGACCAGGACGGCTTTCCAGCTCGTCAGCACGGCCTTCTGGACCGACACGCGGCGGTCCAGCAGCAAGGGAATCGCCACCACGCTGGAGGCGAACACGGGTGCGGCCATCAGGCCACCGACGATCAGCCAGATCTCGAACAGACCCGGATCGGGTGCCAGCACCACGCGCATCAGGAAGTCGTGGGGCGTGGTCACCGGCGGCTTGACGCCCAGGGTGATGAGCGCCGCCGAGGTCACGACCCAGCCGGTGCCCAGCGCCGTCAGCAAGAGGCCGAACCTGACCAGCCGCCCGTCCAGCGAAGCCCACACCTGCCAGACCGTGCCGAAGCCCGCGGGTTCACCGCGCAGCAGCGCCCGGCTGACGGCATACAGGCCGGTCGACAGGATGGGCGCGACCATCAGGAAGGCCGACAGCGCGCCGGCCAGCACCCAGAAACGGTCCCAGGCCAGGAACATGAGAAGGCCGCCAAACGCGCCCATCAGGGTGCCATGCAGCAGGCCGACCAGGGGCGCGTCCATGAAGTCGCTCCAGCCACGCGCCAGCCACAGGAAGGTGCGCAGGGAGTGCACCTTGCGCACGCGCAGCGGTCGCTCGGTCGGCAGGCGGACGTGGCGGTGGGCATCACTCATATCGCAGGGCCTCGGCAGGTTGCACACGGCTGGCACGCCAACTCGGGTAGAGCGTGGCCAGCAAGGAGAGCAGCAGCGAAATCACGGCAATGGGCACGACGTCGCCGGACTGCGGGTCCGAGGGCATCTTGCTGATGAGGTAGATGCTGCCGGGCAGGAAGTGCACGCCCAGCAGGTGCTCGATGAAGGGCACGATCACGTCGATGTTGCAGGCCACCAGCAGGCCCAGCCCCAGGCCGCCCAGGGTGCCCAGCACGCCCGAGAGCGCGCCCTGCACCATGAAAATGCCCATGATGGAGCGCGGGCTGGCGCCCAGGGTGCGCAGGATGGCGATGTCGGCCTGCTTGTCGGTCACGGTCATCACCAGGGTGGAGACGAGGTTGAAGGCGGCCACGGCCACGATGAGCGTCAGGATGATGAACATCATGCGCTTTTCCACCTGCACGGCATCGAACCAGTTGCGGTTGGTGCGCGTCCAGTCGCGCACGGCCACGCCGTGAAGCCGATCGCCGAGCTCCTCGGCGACAGCGCGGGCCTCCTGCGGGTCGCGCAGCTGGAGCTGCACGCCACTGGGCCCACCGGTGCGGAACAGGCGGGCCGCATCGTCGATGTGCATCATCACCAGGCCATTGTCGTACTCGTAGTGGCCGGCATGGAAGATGCCCACCACCGTGACCTGCTTGACCCGCGGCACCACGCCCGCGGGGGTGACCTGGCCACTGGGCGCCACCAGGGTGAGCGCATCGCCCGCCATGACGCCCAGGGAGCGCGCCATCTCCTGGCCGATGACCACGCCCCAGCTGCCCGGCGTCAGGCGCGCGAAGGTGTCTTTCATGCTGGCGGCCAGCGGGGTGACCGTGGCTTCGGCAGCGGGCAGGATGCCGCGCACCAGCGTGCCGCGCATGTCCTCGCCCCGCGCGATGAGGGCCTGGGCCGGCACGAAGGGCGCCGCCCCGACGACGGCAGGGTGTTTTTTCGCCTCGGCGGCCAGGCCCTGCCAATCCTGCAGGCCGATGCCGGAGGTGTCCAGCAGCTCCACGTGGGCGATGACCGACAGCATGCGGTCACGCACTTCCTTCTGGAAGCCGTTCATCACCGACAGCACGATGATCAGCGCCGCCACGCCCAGGGCGATGCCCAGCACCGACACCCCGGAGATGAAAGAGATGAATCCGTTGCGGCGGGCCGAGCGGGTGGCGCGGGTGTAACGCCAGCCCACGCGCCATTCGTAAGGCAAGTTCATGGTGTGGAGAGTGTACCCATTCGATAATCGGGGCTCACGCACACCCCCGCCATGCCCTTGACAGATGCCACACCCCACGGGCCTGCCCCGCACTGGGTCATCCCCTTTGCCAGCAGCCTCTCCGAGCCCTGCCAGCACGCCCTGCCCCACCTGGACGCCGAGGGCCGCCTGCCGAACCTGCGCGCGCTGGTGTCGCGCCTGCGCGTGCTCGCCCGCAGCGAAGGCGACGAATACGCCCTGTCGATGCCGCACGAGCGCGTGCTGGCCGCCGAGTTGGGATGGCGCGTGGGCCCCGACACCGACGGCCGCCTGCCCTGGGCGCACTGGTGGGCGGCACAAGATGGCCTGCAACTGGATGCCGATCCTGATGCCGACACAGGCACGGCCTGGGCCCTGCTCACCCCCGGCCACTGGCTGATGGGGCGCGAGCACCTCACCCTGCTCGACCCGCAGGCCCTGGGCCTGGACGCCGCCAGCTCACAAGCCTTGCTCGAAGCCCTGCGCCCGCTGTTCGAAGACGATGGCTGGCAGCTGCGCTGGGGCGCCCCCACCCGCTGGTACGCCAGCCACCCCTCGCTGGACGGCCTGCCGACAGCCTCGCTGGACCGCGTGGTGGGCCGCAACCCCGACCTCTGGCTGAGCGCCGACCGGCAGGACCACGCCCCCCCCCATGCGGTGACGCGCGCCCTGCGCCGCCTGCAGGCCGAGGTGCAGATGGCGCTCTACCAGCACCCGCTGAACGACCGGCGCGAGGCCGAAGGCCTGCCCACGGTCAATTCCTTCTGGGTGAGCGGCTGTGGCAAGCTGCCCGTCGGCCGGCTGCCCGACCCGCCCCTGGGAACCGCAGGCCTGACCCTGCGCGACGACCTGCGCGCCGGTTTGCTGGCCGACGACATGCCCCTGTGGGTGGACGCCTGGCAGCAGCTCGACGCCACCGTGCTGGCCGAACTCGTGCAGCGCCTGGACGCCGGCCAGCCCCTGCGCCTGACCCTGTGCGGCGAGCGCCATGCGGTGACGCTGGGCACGGACGCGCCCGACAGCGGAGGCCTCATGCATGGGTTCATGGGTGGATTCATGGGCGCGCTCCGGCGGTCGCTCGAAGCCCTCGGCCGGCGCCGCCCAGCCCCGCTGCCATCGGCCATCCTGGCCCCGCTGTGATCCCTCGCTGACATCGCGCCCCACACCGACCTGAACCGGCACCGCCCCCGCATGAAACTCATCCCCCGCGACGTCCCGCCCCGCAGCGCCTGGAGCCTGGAGCAGGCCGGCGTGCCGCCCCTGCTGGCCCGCCTCTTCGCCGCCCGCGGCATCCGCTCGGCCGATGAACTCGACGACGCCCCCGCCCGCCTGCTGCCGCCCGACGCGCTCAAGGGCTGCACCGAGGCGGCCGTGCTGCTGGCCGACGCCCTCCAGCAAGGCCAGCGCATCTGCATCGTGGCCGACTACGACTGCGACGGCGCCACCGCCTGCGCCACCGGCCTGCGCGGCCTGCGCATGCTGGGCGCGGCACCGGAGCAGATCGGCTACGTCGTGCCCGACCGCGCCGTGCACGGCTACGGCCTGACCCCGCCCATCGTCGAGATGGTCCGCGCCCGCGGCGCGGACGTGCTGGTCACCGTGGACAACGGCATGGCCAGCCACGAGGCCGTGAACATCGCGCGCGCGCTGGGCATGAAAGTGCTCATCACCGACCACCACCTGCCCGTGATCGACGCGCAGGGCCAAGTCAGCCTGCCCGAGGCCGACGTCATCGTGAACCCCAACCAGCCGGGATGCCCCTGCCCCAGCAAGGCCATGGTCGGTGTCGGCGTGATGTTCTACGTGCTGCTGGCCCTGCGCGCCGAACTGCGCCGCCGCGGCGCCTTCGAGGCCGCCAGCCAACCCCGCATCGACGCCCTGCTCGACCTGGTGGCGCTGGGCACCATCGCCGACGTCGGCCGGCTTGATGACAACAACCGCCGCCTCGTCAGCCTGGGCCTCAAGCGCATCCGCGCCGGGCGCATGCAGCCGGGCATCGCCGCCCTGTTCGCTGCCGCCAACCGCGACCCGGCCAAGGCCACCAGCCAGGACTTCGGCTTCGCGCTGGGCCCGCGCATCAACGCCGCCGGCCGCCTGGCCGAGATGGGGCTGGGCATCGAGTGCCTGCTGACCGACGACCCAGCCCGCGCCCAGGCCCTGGCCCGCCAGCTTGACGCCATCAACCGCGAACGGCGCGACATGGAATCGGGCATGCGCGAGCAGGCCGAGCTGATGCTGGACGCCGTGATGCCGCAAGGCGAGCCCCCTGCCGCCTTGGCCCTGTTCGACGCCGACTTCCACGAAGGCGTGGTCGGCATCGTCGCCTCGCGCATCAAAGACCGCCTGCACCGCCCCACCTTCGTGTTCGCACGCGGCCAGGACGGCCTGCTCAAAGGCTCGGGCCGCTCCATCCCGGGCTTTCACCTGCGCGATGCGCTCGACCTCATCGGCAAGCGCCACCCCGGCCTGTTCGTGAAATTCGGCGGCCACGCCATGGCGGCCGGCTGCACGGTGCGCGAAGACGGCTTTGCGACCTTCCAGGCCGAGTTGCAGCGCGTGGCCGAGGCAGGCCTGGACGCCAGCCTGCTGGCACGCCAGCTCAGCACCGACGGCCCGCTGGCGCCCGAGTGGTTCACCGCCGAGGCCGTGGCCCAGATGGACGCCGCCGTCTGGGGCCCCGGCTTCGACGCGCCCGTGTTCAGCGAAGAGGTGGAGGTGCTGGGCCAGCGCCTGGTGGGCGAGCGCCACCTCAAGCTCAGCCTGCGCGTGCAAGGCCATGTGCGCGACGGCATCTGGTTCGGCCACACCGAGCCCCTGCCCGCGCGGGCGCAGATGGCCTACCGCGTCAGCCTGGACGAATTCCAGGGACGCCAGCGGGTGCAGGTGGTGGTGGAAGGCGTGGCGGATTGAGGGCAAAGCGGATCTTTGACGGTCTGCGCTGCGCTGAAGCCGCAGGCTCCATAGATTGCGAAGCATGGCTGAGGCCACTGCGAAGGTCCATCCAAGGCCATCAGCCGCAGTCGATGTTCACAGGAGGCACCTCATGAGCACTGAACACATCCTCATCGAGAAGATCCGGCAATTGCCGCCGCAGCGCATGGCCGAGGTCGAAGACTTCATCGACTTCCTGCGCGCCCGCGAGGAAGAACACCGCCTGACCCAAGCCGCTGCGCAGGCAAGCGAAGCCAGCTTCGGCGCCGTTTGGGACAACGACGAAGACGCTGTTTACGACAAGCTCTGACCCATGCCTTACGCGTTCGGCGATGTCGAGAGCCTGCTGCTGAAGTACCAGGCCAGGCGCTGGGAGGAAGCGCGCGCTGTATTGACCCAGCGGTTTCTGCTCAGGTCAGGCTGCTAAAGCATAAGCCTCAGCGGGGGTCTTCATGCCCAGCGCCTGATGTGGGCGCCGGTGGTTGTAAAAGGCGATCCAGTCTGCGATCAC
>JADFIG010000005.1 GCA_022566735.1 Pseudomonadota bacterium | reverse complement strand
GTGGCAAGTCGTTCAACGGCTTCTGTGAGTTTCGCGACGTCGGACATATCGTGGATCTCCTTCAACGAGAAGGGTAGAGGAGCGAGTGGGTATAATGCTATTCCTCGAGAAACCGGATTTTAGATAGCGATCTTCTCGATTTCGTCGAGCGTGATGGTCTCGCTGGTGCGGTCGTAGAGCTTGGTCACCCCTCGGTGGGTATATCAAAAAGAGTCTATTCTAAGAGACGGCCACTTATGAGGTTCCCATGAATCGTGAACAGATGAAAGTCGGGTGTTGTCTTCTCTCTGTTTGCTTGTTTTCCGCCTGTGTCACACCAGCCAAAAACAGATTTCTCACCGCGGCTGAGATTCAAGAATCCATCATTGGTAATACCCTTGCGGAAGCAGAAACTGGCCGTTCACCTGGATCGGCAACAGCCTGGCCTAATTGACCCCATGTGCCGCCTGGCGGCATACTTTAGGAGCAGAGTCGGAATCGTCTAGCGTTGTTGCCGGCCGGTCAACGCCGGTTCGATAAGCACCGACAGCGGAAATAGGCCGAGGTCTTGAGGAATAAATCTAAGCGCAAGAAGCTCAATCGAGTCTTCGTCCTGGGCGCCGGCGCATCTTATGCGGCGTCACAAGTGCAATCAAAAGGCGACTCGCTTAGTACCTATGAGGCGCCCTTAGACGCACATTTTTGTCAGCGAATCACAAGCGTCGATCTCGAAAGACCCTATTGGGTAGCCGATGCTCGTGACAAGATCATACGGGCGTGGCGCCACGACACTTCATTTGTGAGCCTCGGCCTAGAACGAGCGATCCTTCTACACTTGGGAAATCTTGAGTTTATCCATGCGATCCATCCAAGGCGCTTGCGCGAATCGATTCCGCCCCATGAATGGATGAATCTAATATCACATTTGACTTGCGCGATTCTACGCCGGTGCCGTCAGAACGG
Organism: Pseudomonadota bacterium; assembly: GCA_022566735.1. Lineage (GTDB taxonomy): Bacteria > Pseudomonadota > Gammaproteobacteria > Burkholderiales > Burkholderiaceae_C > Aquabacterium. Next base: position 182,878 of record JADFIG010000005.1, on the reverse strand, counting down.
AACCAAGCTGTATACACGATTCTCAGATTGGGCTTTTCCAGTTGACTCAGACCACAGTATTCGTTCACGGATTATTACTTTTAACTACGATACTCTTCTAGACAATCTTCTCCTCAAAAAATTTAAGCAGGGCGACCTATATTTCGACACTCTACGCGAACGCCGAGATCGAGTTCGCAAACACAATCAAAATTTCCCTGTTCTTCTCAAATTACACGGCTCGTCAAACTGGCGTTGCAGCGCGAAAAGCTTCAGGAGGATTATTGAGGGCTCAGCGCGTGGCAATGAAGAAGACCCTTTCGAGATACCGGAGGTTTGGTTGGGCGGCCGAAAACTCCCGATGCCAGATGATGATGTCTCGCCGTTGATTATTCCGCCGCTCCCGGCGAAGCCAATCTCTGAAATCAAGTTGTTTCGTTATCTCTGGACTCGTGCGTACGAGTATCTCTATGAGACCAAAGAAATTGTCATTGTTGGCTACTCCTTACCCGATGCCGATCAGATGGCATATTCGATGTTCAGCAATTTTCAAGCGGAGCGGCTGGAGCGAGTGGTTATCGTCGATCCCGATACGCAGGTATTGGCAAGATGGCGTTCAGTTCTTCGTCGTCAGCCTCGTCGACATTCAGGTTCAGCAGAAGCTGCTCCATGTTGTCGAGGTTCTCGCCGGCTTCCTCGAAGAAGACCTGGTAGAACTGGCTGAGATCGATGCCAGCACTGATGCTGGCGCCTTCGGTGGTCATGTCACCCATGGCGGTGCTCCCGTGTCCGGAACCGGCTTCAGCGGATGACCTTGCCGATCACTTCGATCAGCTTGGTCGGGTCGAACGGCTTGACCAGCCAGCCCGTGGCGCCGGCGGCGCGGCCGGCCTGCTTCATCTGGTCGCTGGACTCGGTGGTCAGGATCAGGATGGGGGTGGCCTTGAACTTGCGGTTTCTCGCAGTTTCCTGGTCAGGCTGATGCCGTCCATGCGGGGCATGTTCTGGTCGGTCAGCACCAGGTCAAAACTGCGGCCGCCGGCCTTCTCCCAGGCATCCTGTCCATCCACGGCTTCGATCACGGTGTAGCCAGCGCTTTTCAGCGTGAAGGAAACCATTTGACGCATGGATGCGGAATCGTCGACGGCAAGAATCGAGTGCATGTCGCTCTCCGGTACTTGATGAACTGTGCTTGTGGCAGGCTTTGCAACTTTTTCGGATTTCGGCAGGTGGGAGACGTTCTTTAGCCCTTTTGTCAGGGTTCAGAACAGCTCCACCGAGCCGGCATCCATCTCGTCCTGGGTGACGGGGTTGGGCTTGAGCGGCCCCTCCTCCACCACTGCGGCGCCATCCGGGTCGTCGTCGCCCATGGCATCGCGGGCGATCTGGTCGGCACAGTTGCGCAAACGTTTGTTCGTGTGGGCGATCAGTTGCGTGGCCATGTCCTGGAACTGCAGCGCCGTGACGGCCTTGAACAGCGTCTGGCGCACCTCGTGCAGGTGGGGCGTGATCTCGTGGCCCTGGTCGATCACACTGCCAAGCTGGCCGGCCGAGTCGTGGAACCCTTCCATGAGGGCCAGGCAGGCGTCGTCCAGCAAGCGCTGCAGGCGCTCGAGGTCGTTGCTGGCCGTCATCAGGTGGTCCTGAAGCTCGGTGGCAAACAGCAGCGGCATCTCGGGGGGCGGGGACGCGACGGTTTCGTCGTGGCTCATCGTGGCTCCACTCAACCAGGTTGTGACAGGGGGTTGTCGGCAGATTCGCGGCGATCCTGAGGGTTTTGAGAGATCAGGCCACCTGCCTTGGCCGGTTGTTAGAATTTTTCCCATTCCCGGCCAGGAGATGCCCTCAATGACGCGGCAAAACTTGGCGTAAATCGAAGGATCTGAGCTTGTCCGTGCCAGAGTTCTCACCCGCCCGTCCGCCCGCGCCCGCCCCCGTGCAGCCCGGCCAGCAACCCGTGCAGCTGAAAGTGCTGCACCTGGAAGACAACGAGGGGGACCACGCCCTGGTGGCCGCCCACCTGATGCGCGGAGGCATCGAGGCCGACATCCACCGCGTCGAGACCGAATCCGCGCTCATCGAGGCGCTGGCCGACGACGACTGGGACCTCATCCTCTCCGACTACAACCTGCCGGGCTACTCCGGCCTGGCGGCGCTGGAGAAAGTGCGCTCGCTGGGCAAGCTGGTGCCTTTCATCCTGGTGTCGGGCGAGATCGGCGAAGACATCGCCGTGCAGGCCATGCGCAATGGCGCCAACGACTACCTGCTCAAAAGCAACCTCGCCCGCCTGGCGCCGGCCGCCCTGCTGGCCATCGAGGCCAACCGCACCCGCATCGCCAAGCAGCGCGCCGACCACGCCCTGAACCGCTCGCGCCAGCAGCTGCGCGAACTGGCCCAGCACCTGCAGACCAGCATCGAGCAGGAGCGCGCGGCCATCGCCCGCGAGATCCACGACGATGTCGGCGGTGCGCTGACGGCCGTGAAGTTCGACCTGGCCTGGATGGCCCGTCACGCGCCCACGCCCGAGATCGCCGAGCGCGTGGCACAGGCGCTGGAGTCGGTCAACCACGCCCACGAGGCCAGCCAGCGCATCATGCACAACCTGCGCCCGGCCATCCTGGAGCAGGGCCTGGTGGCCGCGCTCCAATGGATGACCGACCGCTTCGGCAAGCGCACCGGCCTGGACACCACCTTCCGCACCAGCCACGAGTCGATGCAGCTGGCCCCCGGCGTGCCCCTGGTGGCCTACCGTTTCGCGCAGGAAGCGCTGACGAATGTCTCCAAACACGCACAGGCCACCAAGGTGAGTGTCGATGTCTCGCAGGCCGGCGGCGTCCTGTCCATCGAAGTGACCGACAATGGCCGAGGCCTCAGTGCCGAGGACCTGGCCAAGGCGCGGTCCTTCGGCATCCGCGGCCTGCATGAACGCGCGGAGACGGTGGGCGGCTGGGTGGACATCAGCAGCAAGCCCGACGGCACCACGCTGATCCTGTCGGTCCCGCTGTCGGGCCCGGAAAACGGCTTCATCGACCGGCTGTTGCCCGGGCTGGACGGCGACATCGGCAGCCTCGACCACGACGACCCTGACGACCCGACCGCCTGGGGCAAACTATGATCAAAGTCATCCTCTGCGACGACCACGCCCTCATCCGCCGGGGCATCCGCGACACGCTGGCCGATGTCGCCGACATCGACGTCGTGGGCGAGGCCGCCGACTACGGCGAGTTGCGCACCCTGCTGCGCGAAAAGAGCTGCGACGTCCTGGTGCTGGACATCAACCTGCCCGGGCGCAGCGGCCTGGACGTGCTGCACGTGCTCAAGGAAGAGGGCAACCCGGTGAAGGTGCTGGTGGTGTCCATGTACCCCGAGGACCAGTACGCCATGCGCGCGCTCAAGGCAGGCGCCAGCGGCTACCTCAACAAGGGCAGCGACGCCGCGCAGATCGTCGCGGCGGTGCGCACCGTCTCGCAGGGCCGCAAGTACGTCACCCCCGAGATGGCGCAGATGCTGGTCGACAACCTGACCACGCCCGCCCAGGAAGACGCCCACCAGAAGCTCTCCGACCGCGAGCTGCAGACGCTGGTGATGATCGCCTCGGGCAAGCGCCTGTCCGACATCGCCGAGCAGTTGCTGCTGAGTCCCAAGACGGTGAGCGTCTACCGGGCCCGCGTGCTGGAGAAGCTGGGCCTGACCAACAACTCCGAGCTGACGGTCTACGCCATCCGCAACGGGCTGGTCTGAGGCGAGCGCCTCGCCTGCCGCCCCACCAGGGCTCGCCGCGCCATGCCAGCCGCATCGACGCCCTCCGCGTTCACCGCCGCCAAGTGGATGACGCTGTCCACCCAGCTGAGCTTCCTCACCGGCTTCGTCAGCAGCGTCTTCATCACCCGCGGGCTGCCACCCCAGGAATACGGCGTCTACGCCTACCTGCTGTGGATGGTCGGGCTGGCCGTCAGCCTGGCCACGGGTGCGCTCAACATCACCGTCATCCGTTTCGTGGCCGAAGCCGTCGGGGCCGGCCAGGTGCGCCAGGCACGCGCGCTGCACGCCTGGCTGCGGCGCCTGCTGTGGCTGGGCCTGGCCGTGCTGGGCCTCGTGCTGGGGGCGACCCTGCTGCAGCCCGAGGTCTACCCGCGCGAGGTGGGCAGCCGCATCCACCTCTACCTGGGCTTCACGCTGGTGTGCGCGGCACTCAAGTCGGTCTACATGTTCGAGGTGTCTGCCTCCAAGGGCCACGCGGTGTTCCAGACCGAGGCCCTGAGCACCAGCGCCATCGGCCTGGCGAGCATGCTGCTCAGCGGCGCGCTCTTCCTCACGCACCAGGGCCTGGATGCCTACCTGCTGCTGTTCCTGGCCGCATCGCTGGCCCACCCGCTGCTGGCGCTGTGGCTGATGCACCGTCAGGACCTGCAGCCCAGGGCCGCTGACGCCACCCCGCTGCCCGCCGACCTGCAGGCCCGGGTGAGGCGGGCGCTGGGCTGGAACATGGCCTTTGCCCTGGTGGGTCTGCTGTCGACCCGGTCCGTCGACACCTACCTGCTGGGGCAGCAGTCGCTGACGGCCTGCGTGGGGTACTACAGCATCGCCTCCACGCTGTCGCGCAGCGGGCTGGACCTGCTGACCTCCGGGTTCTCCTCGATGCTGCTGCCCTTCATGTCGCGGGCCGGCGCCGAGGGCGGCCGGGACCAGGTCCAGCGCATCTTCGCCGGCTCGGTGCGCTTCTACCAGTTCGTCGGCATCGGGGTGGCGGCCTGTGCCAGCCTGGTCGCCGAGCCGCTGGTGACGCTGCTGTACGGACAGGCCTACCGGGATGTCGTCCCGGCCTTGCGGGTCATGGCCCTGGTCGGTGGGCTGCTGCTGCCCCATGCCGCCTACTCCGCCGCCTTCATCGCCACCGACCTCCTCCGCGCACGCCTGGGGTTCATCGGCCTGTCCTCGGCCATCTCCGTGGCCAGTGCCTTCGCCTTCGTGCCCTGGCTGGGCTACGAAGGCGCGCTGATCTCGGTGTTCGTCGGCAACGTCAGCACCTACCTCATCGTGGTCGGCATCGCCCACGTCGCGCTGCGCATCCGCTTCCCGCTCCAGCACGTGCTGCGCCAGTGGGCGGCGGCCTGCCTGCCTTTCTGGATCGTCGCCGTGGCCCTGCCGGCCGGCAGCCCGCTGTGGCTGGCGGCCCTGGCCTGCCTTGCCTTCGGCGTGATGTTCCTGCTGGCATCGCTGCACCTCGGGGCCTGGGATGCGGACGACCTGGCCATGCTGGGCCGCCACAGCCCGCGCCTGCACAAGCTGCTGGGCCTGGCACAGCGCGGAGGCCTCACCCCGTGAACCGCGTCCTTCACGCCGCCCTGCAGGAACTCCACCGCGAGGGGTTCACGGACGAGCCCATTCCCCGCCGCATCCACCTGACGGTGCGCTGCAAGCGCAGTCTGAGCAAGGAACTGCAGGCCAACATCGCGCGCATCCGCCAGCTCAACCCGGACTGGACGCTGACGGTGTACGACGACCAGGACATCGCGCACTTCCTGGCGCAGCACTTCGGCGCGGCCACGCTGTCCGTCTACCGGCGGCTCAACCCGCGCTACGGTGCGGCCCGCGCCGACCTGTTCCGCTACCTGTGCCTGCACCGGCTGGGCGGGCTGTACCTGGACGCCAAGAGCACCACGCTCGTGCCGCTGTCGCAGTGGCTGAAGGCGCACGACCGCTTCATCCTGTCCCAGTGGGACAACGGACCCCAGGGCACCTACTCGGACTGGGGCCTGCACAAGGACATCGCCCACATCCCGGGCGGCGAGTACCAGCAGTGGTTCATCGCCGCGGCAGCCGGCCACCCCTACCTGCGCGCCACCTGCGAGCGGGTGATCCGCAACATCCTGAGCCACCGCCCGATGCCGGCGCACTTCGGGCGCATGGGCGTGCTGCGCGTGACCGGGCCGATTGCCTATTCGCTGGCCATCCACCCCATCCTGGACCAGCACCCCCATCGCTTCGTCGATGTGGAAGGCGCGGGCTGGATGAGCTACAGCTTCTTCCCCAGGAGCGACGACCACATCACCCGCCTGGGCGACACGCACTACTCGCTGCTCAGCGAGCCCATCGTGCAGCTGTCCATGCCGGGGCAAGGCGCTTTCGCGCTCGCACGGGGCACGCAACAGCACGCCCTGCGGGTGCAGCAAGGCGCGCTGCGGCTGCTGGTCGCGCTGCGGCGGCACCTGCCAAGCCTGACACGCCTGCGGACACGGGCCCGGCCGCCTGGCGCGAACATCGCTGCGGACTCGGTCACGCCCTCAGGCCCGGACTGAGCGCCCCCGCCACCACATGCCGGGCGACAGCACCAGCAGCTTGAGGCCCTCCACCCATTGCGCCCGCGTCAGGCCATGGCGCAGGCTGTGTGCCCAGTGCCGCCAGGCCGGTGCCACACGCTCGTCCTGGCGGGCGAAATAGCTCAGGTCCAGGCAGGAGCGCAGCAGCGCGCGGCGGATGAGGCGGCGATCCCGGGGCGACAGGCCCGGCCAGGCCAGGTACCCGGTGAAGAGCTTGACGCCCGTGAGCTCGATGGCCTCGTGGTTGGCACGCGTGTCGCTGGTCAGGCTGTCGGCATGGCGGTGGTAGATGCTGCTGGGTTGCGCCACGCAGGCCCAGCGCGCGCCGGCCACATGCACGGTGCGCGCCGCCCAGTCGACGTCTTCCGAGCAACGCAGACGCTCATCGAACATCACCTGCCTGCACACCGCTTGGCGCACCACCGTGGCCTGCAGGTGCACGAAACAGCCCACCATCAGCGCCCCCAGGAAGCCGCCATCCACCCGCTGCGTCTGCGCCTCCAGGGGCGTGCATTGCAGGGCCTGCAAGGCCGCGCGGCGCAAGTCGAACCAGTCGCCCAGGTGGGCCCCGCTGTGCAGGTCGCGCACCGCGAAGTTCTGCAGCACGACGTCGATGTCGGGGTGGCGCGCCAGCACGCCCAGCGCCCGCGAAACGTGGTGCGGCAGCCAGAGGTCATCGGCATCCAGGAAGGCGATGACCTCGCCCGTGGCGGCACGCAGGCCGGCATTGCGGGCCGCCGCCACGCCCTGGTTGCGTGGCAGCCGGACGAGGCGCAACCGCCCCGCATCGGCATGGGCTTGCAGCACCTCGGCCGTGCCATCGGTGGAGGCATCGTCGACCACGATGAGCTCGATGTCACCGTGGTCCTGGGCCAGAACGCTGTCCACGGCCTGGCCGATGAAGGCCGCCGCGTTGTGGGCCGCAACGATCGCCGAGACACGGACGGCGTGCGTCCCCGTCCCGGTCGGGCTCATTCTTCCAGCAGCGAACGCAGCATCCAGGCGGCCTTTTCGTGCACGTCCAGGCGCTGGGTGAGCAGGTCGGCGGAAGGCTCGTCGGAGGCCTCGTCCACCAGCGGGAACAGGGCGCGCGCGGTGCGGGCCACGGCCTCGTGACCGGCCACCAGGGTGCGGATCATCTCCTTGGCCTTGGGCGGCTGGGCGGGCGCATCGGGCAGGGTGCTGGCCTTGGCGAAGTCGGCGAAGGAGCCGATGGCCGGGTAGCCCAGGGCACGCACGCGTTCGGCGATCGGGTCCACCGCGTTCCACAGCTCGGTGTACTGCGCCATGAACATGGTGTGCAGGGTGTTGAACATCGGCCCCGTCACGTTCCAGTGGAAGTTGTGCGTGGTCAGGTAGAGCGTGAAGGTGTCGGCCAGCAGGCCATTGAGGCCTTTGGCGATGGCGGCGCGGTCGCTGGCGGAAATGCCGATGTCGATGGCAGCGGCCTTGGCGGGCTTCTTCTCAACGGGCTTCTTTTCAGCAGGCTTCTTGTCGGTCTTGGCCATGGTGCGGATCTCCTGACGAAGTGGGCAATGGAGGGGCGGGGTGCCTTGGGAAAGACTTTAGCGCGGGCAAGCGCCCATGGCCGGGGCCTTGTCGCAATTGCGCCTATGGCGGCCTTGCATGCGCTCAATGGCCCCTGCGGCCGGCCACCTGCCACTCACTCGATGGGCGTCAGCTTGGCCACGCTCAGCATCAGCCACTTGGTGCCGTGGCGGCCGAAGTTGACCTGCACGCGGGCGTCCGGGCCATTGCCCTCCAGCGTGAGGATGACGCCCTCGCCGAACTTGTTGTGGAAGACGCTCTGGCCCGCACGGAAGCCCGCCTCGGTCTTGGCCTGGGCCATGGCCTTGGGGATGGGCGCGGTGAGGTCCTTGAAATTGTCCTCGGCGCGCCTGGCCCCGCCCCAGGCCGGTGCCTGGCGAAAGGGCTGGGCGCCCGCGCCCACCATCGAGCCCATGCCTTTGCCACTGGCCCAGGCGTCGCGGTAGGGCTTCTCGAAGCCCGAGCCGAAGCCCTGGTTGCGCGGCGTCAGCCACTTGAGCGCCTCTTCGGGCAGTTCGTCGAGGAAGCGGCTCTTGACGTTGTAGCGGGTCTGGCCGTGCAGCATGCGCGTCTGGCTGAAGCTGATGTAGAGACGCTGGCGGGCCCGCGTGATGGCCACGTACATCAGGCGGCGTTCTTCTTCCAGGCCATCGGTGTCGGTCAGCGAGTTCTCGTGGGGGAACAAGCCCTCTTCCAGGCCGGTGAGGAAGACGTGGTGGAACTCCAGCCCCTTGGCCGCATGGATGGTCATGAGCTGGACGGCGTCCTGGCCGGCCTGGGCCTGGTTGTCGCCGGCCTCCAGCGAGGCGTGCGTCAGGAAGGCCAGCAGCGGCGAGATGATCTCGCCCGTCTCGGCATCGGGCTGCAGGTCGACCTGGGCCACGGCCGCGGGCAGGCCTTGGGCGATGGCACCGGCAGGCTCGTCCACCGGCAGGGCCACGGCGTCCTTGCCGAAGCCCTCTTGCGTGACGAAGGCCTCGGCGGCGTTGACCAGTTCGGCCAGGTTCTCCACGCGCTCTTGCCCGTCCTTCTCGGCGCGGTAGTGCTCGGCCAGGCCCGAGGCCTCGACCACGTGCTCGATGATGTCGCGCAGCGTCAGGCCGCGGATGGCCTCGCGCAGGGTGTCGATCAGGGCCATGAAGGCCTGCAGGTTGGCGCCGGCCTTGCCGGGCACGGCCGTCACGCTCTGCGCCAGGCTGCGGCCGCTGGCGCGGGCGGCATCCTGCAATTGCTCGATGCTGCGCGCGCCAATGCCGCGGGCGGGGAAGTTCACCACGCGCAGGAAGCTGGTGTCGTCGCTGGGGTTCTCGATCAGGCGCAGGTAGGCCAGCGCGTGCTTGACTTCGGCGCGCTCGAAGAAGCGCAGGCCGCCATAGACCTTGTAGGGCACGCCGGCGTTGAACAGCGCCGACTCGATCACCCGCGACTGCGCGTTGCTGCGGTAGAGCACGGCCACTTCGTGCAGCGGGTGACCGTCGCGCTTGACCTGGCGGATCTCGTCGAGCATCCACTGCGCTTCGGCGAAATCGCTGGCCGCCTCGTGCACGCGGATGGGCTCGCCCAGGCCGGCGTCGGTGCGCAGGTTCTTGCCCAGGCGCTTGCTGTTCTGCGCGATCAGGGTGTTGGCGGCATCGAGGATGTGGCCGTGGCTGCGGTAGTTCTGCTCCAGCTTGATGACGTGGGGCACGCGGAACTCGCGTTCGAAGTCGGCCATGTTGCCGACCTGCGCGCCACGGAAGGCGTAGATGCTCTGGTCGTCGTCACCCACCGCGAACACGCTGGTGCCCGTGACGCCGGGGCTGCCGGCGAACATCTTCAGCCAGAGGTACTGCAGGCGGTTGGTGTCCTGGAACTCGTCGACCAGGATGTGCTTGAATCGGCGCTGGTAGTGCTCGCGGACCTCGGGGTGGTCGCGCATGATCTCGTAGGTGCGCAGCATCAGCTCGGCGAAATCGACCACGCCTTCGCGCTGGCACTGGTCCTCGTAAGCCTGGTAGACGGCCAGCTGCATGCGGCCGAGTTCGTCGCGCGGCTGGAGGTCCTTGGGGCGCTGGCCGGCGTCCTTGGCGTTGGCGATGAAGTAGCTGGTGGCCTTCGGGATGCACTTTTCTTCGTCGAACTGCAGCGCCTTGATGACGCGCTTGACGGCGGAGAGCTGGTCCTGCGTGTCCAGGATCTGGAAGGCCTGCGGCAGGCCGGCGATCCTGGCGTGGGCCCGCAGGAAGCGGTTGCACAGGCCGTGGAAGGTGCCGATCCACATCGCCCGCGTGTTCACCGGCAGCATGGCCGACAGGCGCGCCTGCATCTCTTTCGCGGCCTTGTTGGTGAAGGTCACGGCCATGATGCCCGCCGGCGAGGCCTGCCCCGTCTGCAGCAACCAGGCGATGCGGGTGGTCAGCACGCGCGTCTTGCCCGAGCCCGCGCCGGCCAGGATGAGCGCCGGCCCCGGCGGGGCGGTGACGGCGGCCAGCTGCTCGGGGTTGAGGCCGGCGAGCAGCGGGGAGGACAGGGCGGCGGACGAAGGGGACACGGTCATGGCCGGGATTGTAGGGATGCCGCAACGCCCGCGCGCCCTTCCCCTGACTTCCCCCGGCTTTCCCTGCGGCACAAGCCCCCACAAGCCACCACAAGGGCCGGGCCTTGCGCGACAATGGAACACCATGCCCATCGAATACGCGCGTCGGCTCATCGGTCGTGAACGCACTCCGGCCGCCAACCGGCAGCTGGGCATCGCCCTGGCTTTCGTGGCCGGCGCGACCAACGCGGGCGCCTTTCTGGCGGTTCAGCAGTACACCTCGCACATGACGGGCCTGCTCTCGTCCATGGCCGACGAGCTGGTGCTGGGCAACCTCCCCCTGGCGTTGTCGGCCCTGGGCGGGCTGGTGTCCTTCATCCTGGGCGCAGGCACCACCGCGGTGCTGGTCAACCTGGCGCAGCGGCGCCACCTGCACAGCCAGTACGCCCTGCCCCTGCTGCTGGAGGCCATCTGGATGCTGCTGTTCGGCCTGCTGGGCTCGCAGCTGGCCGAAATCGGCGAGGACTTCGTGCCCGCCACCGTGGTGGTGCTGTGCTTCATGATGGGCTTGCAGAATGCCGTCATCACCAAGGTGTCGAACGCGGAGATCCGCACCACCCACATCACCGGCATGATCACCGACATCGGCATCGAACTGGGCAAGCTGCTCTACTGGAACCACCTGCCCGAGTCCATCGCCCCGCCGGTGCGCGCCAACCCGCAGCGCCTGGCCACCTTGTCGGCGCTGGTGGGGGCGTTTTTCCTGGGAGGGGTCATCGGCGCGCTCGGCTTCAAGCACCTGGGCTACGCCATGACGCTGCCGCTGTCCCTGCTGCTGGCGTCGCTGGCCCTGGTGCCCGCGGCCGACGACGTGCGCCAACGCTGGGGACGCTCGGCGTTGCGGCCCTGAGCCCCCCTCACCTTTCTGGAGGCGCCATGCCCTGTGCCCACCCCCGCGCCGCGCGGCCGCATCCGCGGGCCCTGCTCGGCTTGTTCGGCATGCTCTGTGTGTGGGCCCTGCTGCCGCAGGCCGCCGAGGCCCGCTTGAGCGACCGCCTGCGCGAACGGCTGCAGTCCCCGGCCAGCCAGACCAGCGCGCCCGACGCGGCCGTCGAGCCCATCACCACGCCCGGTGACCGCGACTTCACCCTGGTGCATGGCGGCGAAACCCGGCGCTACAAGGTCCATGTGCCGCGCGGCTACTCGCCGGACAGACCCACCGCGCTGGTGCTGGCCTTCCACGGCGGCGGCGGCAACATGAACGTCCAGGCCAACGACCGCCACTACGGCCAGATCAGCAAGGCCGACGAACTCGGCTACGTGGTCGTCTTCCCCAACGGCGTGGGCCGGCTGCCCGGCGGCAAGATGGCCACCTGGAACGCCGGCGCCTGCTGCGGCGAGGCACGCGACCGTGGCGCGGACGACGTCGGCTTCGTGCGGGCCTTGCTGGCGCGGCTCAAGCAGCAGCTCAACGTGGATGCGTCCCGCGTGTTCGCCACCGGCATGTCCAACGGCGGGATGATGTCCTACCGCCTGGCCTGCGAGATGGCCGACAGCTTCACCGCCATCGCCGCGGTGGCCGGCACCGACAACACCCTGAGCTGCACGCCCTCGCGGCCGGTGTCGGTGCTGCACATCCATGCCGTGGACGACGAGCGCGTGCTCTTCAACGGCGGCGCGGGCAGCAAGGCCTCGCAGATGACCGACTTCGTCTCCGTGCCCAAGACCATCGCCAAATGGGTGGCGCTGGACGGCTGCCAGGGCGAGCCCCAGCGCGTGCTGGCGGTGCCCGGCGCCCACTGCGACCTCTACAGCGCCTGCCGCGGCGGCAGCCAGGTCAAGCTGTGCGTGACCGACTCCGGCGGCCACAGCTGGCCCGGCGGGCGCAAGCCCATGGGTGGCGCACAGGGCTCCCAGGCCCTCTCGGCCACCGACCTCATCGGCGAGTTCTTCATGCGGCGCTGAACCCGCCGCCCTGCCCAGCCCGCCTCTGCTCAGCCCGCCTCTGCCCAGCCCTGCCGGCGTTCACGCCAGGCGGAAGGTCTCACGGTAGTCGGGCACACGGGCCTTCCAGCCCAGCGTCTCGGTGATGCGCAGGCGCAGCGTGTCGGCGGCCTGCGGCTCGCCATGGGTCACAAACACCTGCTGCGGCGCCTGGCCCAGGGCCTGGAGCCAGCCCAGCAGCCCCGACTGGTCGGCGTGCGCCGACAGGCCCTCGATCTGCGTCACCTCGGCACGGATGGACACGTACTCGCCAAACAGCTTGACCGCCTTGGCGCCGTCGGCCAGCGCCGCACCGCGCGTGCCCCCCGCCTGGAAGCCACTGAGCACGACCGAATTGCGCGTGTGCGGCCCGTAATTGGCCAGGTGGTGCAACACCCGCCCGCCAGTGACCATGCCGCTGCCCGCGATGATGACCATGGGGTAGCGCTGGCGCATCAGCGCCTTCGACTCTTCGACATCGCGCACGAAACGGGTCATGTGCCGGATGCCATCGCACTCCTCGCGGCTGAGGCGGTGCAACTCGCAGTGGCGCTCGTACAGGCCCGTGGCGGCGATGCCCATGGGGCTGTCCAGCACCACCGGCAGCTCCGGGATGGCCCCGGCCTGGCGCAGGCGGTAGAGCGCGTACAGCAGGCCCTGCGTGCGGCCCACCGCAAAGGCGGGGATGATGACGACGCCACCGCGCGCGGCCGTGCGCCGGACGATGTCGCCCAGTTGCTCGACCGGATCGACATCGATGTGCTGGCGGTCGCCGTAGGTGGATTCGACGACGACCCAGTCGGCCTGCTGGCCGGTGGTCGGCGGCAGCATCACCAGGTCGTCGTCGCGGCCCAGGTCGCCGGAGAACAGCACCGAGCGCCCCTCGTGCGCCACGCGCACGCTGCTGGCACCCAGGATGTGCCCGGCCGAGGTGAACTGCACCTCCACGCCATCGCCCAGCTGCAGCATGCCGTCGTGGCCGATGGCGTGCATGTGCTCCAGGCTGTGCCGCGCGTCCTGCACGGTGTAGAGCGGCTGGGCCGGCGAGTGCTTGGTGGCGCCATGCCGGTTGCGGTAGCGCGCCTCTTCTTCCTGCAGGTGGGCCGTGTCCTGCAGCAGGATCTCGCAGAGCTCCCGCGAGGCCGCCGACGTCCAGATGCGGCCCTTGAAGCCCTGGCGCATCAGCAGGGGCAAGGCGCCGCTGTGGTCGATGTGGGCGTGCGTCAGCAGCACGGCGTCCAGGCTGGCCGGATCGAAGGGCAGCGGCGCCCAGTTGCGCTCGCGCAGGGTCTTGAAGCCCTGGAACAGGCCGCAGTCGACCAGCAGGCGCTTGCCCGCCACCTCCACCAGGGTCTTGGAGCCGGTGACGGTGGCCGTGGCGCCGTAAAACGTGAGGTCGAAGGGGGTTGTCTTCTTCATGGCGAGCTCGGGTACTTCAAAGGGAACGCGGTCAGGAATCTCAGGACGAGGGCGGGTCGGCACGGCGCGCCAGCAAGGGCTGCAGCCGCTGCCAGGCCTGCCACAGCCAGACGCCCCGTCGGGCCAGGCCGCTCACCCCGCCCACGCTGGCCGCCAGGCCGCGCAGCGCGGCGGGATGGCGCCACACCAGCACGGCAGCGGCCGCCGCCACACCCGCCAACAGGCCCGGGTGAGCCCGCAACCAGCCCGCCCCGCTGCGCACCCGCTCGGCCGCGGCGCTCACGGGCGCCACGGTGGCCTCGACCTGCTGGCCCAGCTGGTGACGCAACAAGGCGCTCTGGGCGCGCAAGAGGCGCTTCTTGAGCGCAAGGCGCCTGGCGGCGTCCATGGCTTCAGTGGCGTGCCGGGTCATGCAAGGCCTTTCGGTCGGCGTCCAGCTCGGCCAGGGTGTCTTTCAACATGCCCTCGGAGGCCCGCAGCATCCGCCCGACCTGCCGGACCGCCAGTCCGCACAGGCCGAAAAACAGCAGGCTCAGCCCGCCCAGCACGGCCAGACGGTGGGTCTCCCAGAGCAGCACGCTGAGGAAGGCCGCCAGGAACACCAGGCCGACGCTGGCCATCAGCACCCCGAAGGCGCCCCAGGCCATCACCGCCAGCAGCCGGCGCTTCTCTTCCTCGACCTCCACGGCCAGCAACTCCAGCCGGGTGTGGGCGATCTCCAGCAGCGTGCCGCCGAGTTGGCGCACCGAAGCGCCCAGCCCGCCCAGGGCACCCGATGCCCCCGCGCTGGCGGGAGCCCCACCTGCCGCCGGATCGGACATCAACGGCGCCCGATCAGCAGCCCCACCAGCAAACCCGCGCCGGCGGCGATGCCGATGGACTTCCAGGGGTTGTCGTGCACGTACTCGTCGGTGACCTTGGCCGCGACCTTGGCCTTGTCGACCACGGCCGCCTGCGCCTCGATCAGGCCGGTCTTGGCCTGAGACAGCGTGGCCGCGACACGGCCGCGCAGGCGGTTGACCTCTTCACCGGCATCGTCGGCCGTGGCGGCCAGCAAGGCCTCCGCATCGGCCAGCACCAGCTTGAGGTCGTTCATCAGCTTTTCTTTCTGGATGGCGCTCAGTTCGCTCATGAGGGGTCTCCCGTCGGTTCACACAGTTGAAGATGAAGGTGTCCAGGCTCAGTGCACCACCAGCAGCGGCACCTGGCTGTGGGCCAGCACGCTCTTGGTCAGGCTGCCGTGGATGAGGGCGTCCAGGCCGTGGCGGCCATGCGTGGCCATCACGATCAGGTCGCAGTTCTGCTTGCGGGCCATGTCCACGATGGCCTGCTGCACGTCGTCGGTGATGACGAACTGGCCATCGAAATGAACCCCCGCGGCCTGGGCCTTGGCGGCAAACGCCTGCAGGATCTCGCGGGCATGGGCCTCGCAGCGCTTCTCATGGTCCTGGAAGGTGGCCACGTCATAGGCCACCGCAGCCTGCTCGACCACCAGCACGGGCAGTGGCGGCTCCACCGTCACCCCGGTGATGGCCGCACCCAGCATCTTGGCCAGGCCAATGCTGTGCTCGACCGCCTTGTTCGACAACTCGCTGCCGTCCACCGGCACCAGCAAATGCTCGTACATCGCTCGCCTCCACGTCCGGAAAACCCGAACCAACAGGTTGATTGTGGGGTGGCACCTGCCTGGGCCACCCTTGGCCTGATCCTAGGCGCATCCTGGCGGCGCGCCAAGCCCTGCCCGGCATGCGCGAGGCGGTATCCCGAAAAATAATTGATCTGGCTCAGCTTCACCTGTCGTGGCCACCTCACGGATGGCGCCCACCAGGTTCGCGTCTTGACCCCGCCAAATGCCCCGCGCCGACCTAAAATCGAGGTTTGCCTTCGCGCAACGCTGCCCCACGGCCCTGCCCCTGCACACCATGACCGAACTCGCCAAATCCTTCGAACCCGGCCCCATCGAAGCCAAGCACGGCCCAGCCTGGGAGCAGCGCGGCCTCTACAAGCCCACGCTCGACGCGTCCAGGCCCTCCTTCTGCATCCAGCTGCCGCCGCCCAACGTGACCGGCACGCTGCACATGGGCCACGCCTTCAACCAGACCATCATGGACTCGTTGACGCGCTACCACCGCATGAAGGGCCACAACACGCTGTGGATCCCGGGCACCGACCACGCCGGCATCGCCACCCAGATCGTGGTGGAGCGCCAGTTGCAGGAGAAGGGCCAGACCCGGCACGATCTCGGTCGCAAGAACTTCGTCGCCAGGATCTGGGAATGGAAGGAGCAAAGCGGCTCCACCATCACCCAGCAGATGCGCCGCATGGGCGACTCGGTGTCGTGGGAACACGAGTACTTCACCATGGACGACAAGCTGTCCAAGGTCGTGAGCGAGACCTTCGTGCGCCTGTACGAGGAGGGCCTGATCTACCGCGGCAAGCGCCTGGTGAGCTGGGACCCGATCCTCAAGTCCGCCGTGTCCGACCTCGAAGTCGAGAGCGAGGAAGAAGACGGCTCGATGTGGCACATCCGTTACCCCATCGAGGGCAGCGACGACACCCTCGTCGTGGCCACCACCCGCCCCGAGACCCTGCTGGGCGACACCGCCGTCATGGTCCACCCCGAAGACGAGCGCTACACCCACCTGATCGGCAAGCTGGTCAAGCTGCCCGTCACCGGCCGCCTGGTGCCCGTGATCGCCGACGAGCACGTCGACAAGGACTTCGGCACCGGCGTCGTCAAGGTCACCCCGGCCCACGACACCAACGACTACCAGGTCGGCCTGCGCCACGGCCTGCCGATGGTCACCATCTTCACGCTCGAAGCGCAGGTGGTGTCGCACCTGCCCGAGATCCCCGAGGCCTACCGCGGCCTGGACCGCTTCGTGGCCCGCAAGGCCATCGTGGCCCAACTGGAGGCCGACGGCCAGCTGGTCGAGGTCAAGAAGCACAAGCTGATGGTGCCGCGCTGCGCCCGCACCGGCCAGATCATCGAGCCCATGCTGACCGACCAGTGGTTCGTCGCCATGACCAAGCCCGGCGCGCAAGGCAAGTCGATCGCCGAACAGGCCATCGAGGCGGTCGAATCGGGCGACGTCAAGTTCGTGCCCGAGAACTGGGTCAACACCTACAACCAGTGGATGAAGAACATCCAGGACTGGTGCATCAGCCGCCAACTGTGGTGGGGCCACCAGATCCCGGCCTGGTACGGCAGCAACGGCGAGATCTTCGTGGCCCGCAACGAAGAGGAAGCCCAGGCGCGCGCCAAGGCCGCCGGCCACGAAGGCACGCTGACCCGCGACGAGGACGTGCTCGACACCTGGTACTCCTCGGCCCTGGTGCCCTTCTCCACCCTGGGCTGGCCTGAACAGACGCAGGAGATGGACCTGTTCCTGCCTTCGTCGGTGCTGGTCACCGGCTACGACATCATCTTCTTCTGGGTCGCCCGGATGATCATGATGACCAAGCACTTCACCGGCAAGGTGCCCTTCAAGCACGTCTACATCCACGGCCTGGTGCGCGACGCGCAGGGCCACAAGATGTCGAAGTCCGAAGGCAATGTGCTGGACCCGGTCGACCTGATCGACGGCATCGAACTGGCACCGCTGCTGGACAAGCGCACCACCGGCCTGCGCAAGCCCGAGACCGCGCCGAAGGTGCGCAAGGCCACCGAGAAGGAGTTCCCGGACGGCATCCCCGGCTACGGCGCCGATGCGCTGCGCTTCACCTTCGCCGCGCTGGCCAGCCTGGGCCGCGCCATCAACTTCGACTCCAAGCGCTGCGAGGGCTACCGCAACTTCTGCAACAAGCTCTGGAACGCCACCAAGTTCGTGCTGATGAACACCGAGGGCCAGGACTGCGGCCTGAAGTCGCACGAGCCAGGCGTGTGCGCCGCTGGCGGCTACCTGGAATTCAGTCCGGCCGACAAGTGGATCGTCTCCGAGTTGCAACGCGTCGAAGCCGCCGTCGAGCAAGGCTTCACCGATTTCCGCCTGGACAACGTCGCCAACACCATCTACCAGTTCGTCTGGGACGAGTACTGCGACTGGTACATCGAGATCGCCAAGGCCCAGCTCAACGCCGCCAAGGCCGAGGGCAACGAAGCCAAGGCCCGCGCCACCCGCCGCACCCTGATCCGCGTGCTCGAGACCGTGCTGCGCCTGCTGCACCCCATCACGCCCTTCATCACCGAAGAGTTGTGGCAGGTCGTGGCCCCGGTGGCCGGCCGCAAGGCCGAAGGCAGCGACGACTCGCTGGTGACCGCCGCTTACCCGCGCCCGGACCTGGGCCGCGTGTGCGCCGAATCCGACGCCTGGGTTGCCAAGCTCAAGGCCGTGGTGGGCACCACCCGCACCCTGCGCAGCGAGATGAACCTCTCGCCGGCCGAGCGCATGCCCCTGCTGACCACCGGCGACGCCGACTTCATCCGCCAGGCCGCCCCCATCATCCAGGCCCTGGGCAAGCTCAGCGAAGTCAAGCTGCTCGACGAAGCCGCCTTCGCCGCCGCCACCCAGATGGCCCCCGTGGCCGTGCAGGGCGAAGCCCGCCTGGCATTGCACGTCGAAATCGACATCGACGCCGAGAAGGCCCGCCTGGCCAAGGAAGTGGCCCGCCTCGAAGGCGAGATCGCCAAGGCCCAGGCCAAGCTCGGCAACGAGAGCTTCGTGGCCCGCGCGCCCGCCGCCGTGGTCGAACAGGAAAAGGCCCGCGTGGCCGAGTTCTCCTCCACCCTGACGCGCGTGCGCGACCAACTCCAGCGCCTGGGCTGAGCCACACCTGCACCCTCGCCCGCACCCGCACCACCGATGTCCTCGATGCCCGCACCCGCCTCGCCACCCACGCCCCACACCCCCATCACCAAGGCCATCTTCCCGGTGGCCGGTCTGGGCACGCGTTTCCTGCCGGCCACCAAGGCCCAGCCCAAGGAGATGCTGCCGGTGGTGGACAAGCCCCTGATCCAGTACGCCGTCGAAGAAGCCTATGCCGCCGGCATCCGCGAGATGATCTTCGTGACGGGCCGCCACAAGCGCCCCATCGAGGACCACTTCGACACCGCTTTCGAGCTGGAGCACGAACTGGAGGTGGCCGGCAAGCACGAGTTGCTGGACCTCGTGCAGTCGATCAAGCCCGAAGACATGGACTGCGTGTTCGTTCGCCAGCCCAAGAGCCTGGGCCTGGGCCACGCCGTGCTGTGCGGCGAGCGCCTGGTGCGCGGCGAGCCCTTTGCCGTGCTGCTGGCCGATGACCTGATGGTCGGCGAGCCGCCGGTGCTGGCGCAGATGGTCGCGCAATTCGACGCCCTGCAAGCCTCCATCCTGGCCGTGCAGGAAGTGCCTGCCGAGCACACGAAGCGCTATGGCATCGTGGCCGGCGTGGCCGCGGGCGAGCGCCTCGTGGACGTGCAGCAGATCGTCGAAAAGCCCGCCCCCGAGAAGGCCCCTTCGCGCCTGGGCGTGGCCGGTCGCTACATCCTCACGCCCGCCGTCTTCGAGCAGATCCGCCAGCAGCCGCGCGGCGTGGGCAACGAGATCCAGCTGACCGACGGCATCGCCGGCCTGCTGCGCTCAGAGAAGGTCTACGCCTACCAGTACAGCGGCAAACGCTATGACTGCGGCAGCAAGGAAGGTTTCCTGGAGGCCAACGTCGAACTCGCGCTGCGCCACCCGCAGGTCGGCGAGCGCTTCCGCGCCTACCTCAAGGGGCTGGATCTGGGCTGAACGCCGCGGGCGTGGCGAGCTCGCCAGCCGCAGATGCGGCTGATCCGCCCCCCGCCGCCGACACGGCCTGACCCGCAGGCGCCAGGGCCGACATCAGCCCGGCCATGTCCAGCTGCATCATGATCATGTTGACCAGGGTGGCCACAGACGGGCGCCCCGTGTCGACGCGGTAGTGCGCCACCTCGTCGTACAGCGGGTGGCGTTGCTCGTAGAGCTCGCGCAGCTTGGCCAGCGGATCGGCCACCTGCAGCAAGGGCCGCTGGGTGTCGTGACGCAGACGGCGGTAGAGCTCATCCGGCGAGGAGCGCAGGTAGATCACCGTGGTGCGCGCCTTCAGGCGTTCACGGTTGGCCGGTCGCAGCACCGCGCCACCGCCGGTGGCCAGGATCAGGGGGGCCGCCCCCTCGCGGGTCAGCTCGTCGATCACGGCCTCTTCCAGGTCGCGGAAGGCCGCCTCCCCGTGCTGCTCGAAATAGGCACGGATCGGCATGCCGATCCGTTCTTCGAGCACCGTGTCTGCGTCCAGAAAACGCGCCCCGAGGCGCCGGGCCAGTTGACGCCCGACGGTGGACTTGCCACCACCGGGCAGGCCCACCAGAGAAACCACCGATGTCACATGCGCTGCCTGGGTCAGCGCAGCGCCGCCTTCTCCGAAACCACCTTCGGCGTCAGGAAGATCAGCAGTTCAGACCGCTTGGAGCTGCGCGTGTTGTTCTTGAACAGGTTGCCGACCACCGGGATGTCGCCCAGCACTGGCACCTTCTGTTCGGTGGTGTTCTCTTGCTGCTGGAAGATGCCGCCGATCACCACCGTGCCGCCATTTTCCACCAGAACCTGGGTCTGCACGTGCTTGGTGTCGATGGCAAAGCCCGCCGTCGTCACCTGGCCGACGCTGTCCTTGTTGACGTCGACGTCCATGATGATGCTGCCCTCGGGCGTGATCTGGGGCGTGACTTCCAGCTTCAGGTTGGCCTTGCGGAAGGTGATGGCCGTCGCGCCGCTGGAGGTGGCCGTCTGGTAGGGCAGCTCGGTGCCCTGCTCGATCAGCGCCTTGACCTGGTCGGCCGTGATCACACGCGGGCTGGACACCACTTTGCCGCGGCCATCGGCCTCCAGCGCAGAGATTTCCAGGTTCAGCGCATGGTTCACGCTCGACGTGAACAGCGAGATGCCCAGGCTGGCCGGGTTGAAGCCATTGATGCCCTGGCCCGGCAGGTTGACGAAGTAGCTGTTGGTCACGTTGGACACGCCACCGATGCCCTGGTCGGGCGAGGAAACCACGCCCGAGTAGTTGCCGCTGACACCCAGGTTCAGGTTGCCCGAGGAGGCCACGGCCGTCTTGTTGGTCGTGCCCAGGCGCACACCCAGCGTCTTGCTGAAGGTGTCGTCGGCCTCGACGATGCGGGCCTCGATCAGCACCTGGCGCACCGGGATGTCGATCTTGGCGATCATCGCCTGGATCTCCTCCAGCTTGGAGGGGATGTCGTTGACGAAGAGCTGGTTGGTGCGGTTCTCGAAGATCACGCTGCCACGCGGCGACAGGATGCGCGAGCTGTTGCTGGCCCCGCCACCGCCACCGGCGCTGCGGCCACCGGTCAGGCCCTTGGCGATTTCCTCGGCCTTGGTGTAGTTGAGCTGGAAGGACTGCGTGCGCAGCGGCTCCAGCGCGGCCACCTGGGCCTTGGCTTCGAGGTCGATCTTTTCCTTGGCGTTGATCTCGTCCTTGGGCGCGATCCACAACACGTTGCCGGACTTGCGCACGCCCAGGCCCTTGGCCTGCAGGATGATGTCCAGCGCCTGGTCCCAGGGCACGTCCTTCAGACGCAGGGTCACGCTGCCGTTGACGGTGTCGGACGTCACCACGTTGAAGTTGGTGAAGTCGGCAATCACCTGCAGCAGCGCGCGCACTTCGATGTTCTGGAAGTTCAGCGACAGCTTCTCGCCGGCATAGCCCGGCCCCTGCGTCAGTTTGTTGGGATCGACCTTGCGCGAACGCACTTCCAGCACGAACTGGTTGTCGCTCTGGTAGGCCGAATGCTCCCAGTCACCGCGCGGGTCGACCACCAGCTTGACGCGGTCGCCGGACTGCGTGGCCGTGACCTGCTGGATGGGCGTGCCGAAATCGGCCACGTCGAAGCGCTTGCGCAGGCGCTCGGGCAGCGAGGAGCGCGCGAACTCGACCACCAGGGACTGGCCCTGCTGGCGGATGTCCACGCCGACCTGGCTGTTGGGCAACTCGACCACGACGCGGCCGGCACCATCCTGGCCGCGACGGAAGTCGATGTCCTTGAGCGGCAGCTGGGCGGCGTTCTGGCCATCGGCAAAGTGGACGGCCTCACCGCCACCGGCCGACCTGGCCACGGCCGGAGCCGGTGCCGGCGCCGACGCCACCGAGGGCTCCAGGTAGAGCATCAAAGTCTTGCCCTGCAGTTCGGAGCGGTAGGTGGCGGGCTGGCGCAGGTTGAGCACCACGCGCGTGCGCTCGCCAGCGCTGGCCACATTGACCGTGCGCAGGTTGCCGTTGTTGACCGGCACCACGTTGCGCGTCAGGTTGCTGCTCACGCCGGGCAGGTCGATGGCGATGCGCGGGGGGCTTTGCACCACGAAACCGGCTGGCACTTCAGCCAGCGGCTCGGTCAGCTCGATGCGCACGACCTCGGCACCGGCCTGCTGGGTGCTGGTGATGGCCTGGATCGCAGCGGCGGCCCAACTCAGGGGCGATGCCAGCGCCAGGCCGAGCCCGACCATTGCAAGACGCCACGGTTTCATAGATAGGTTCTCCAGCTTCATCATCACTTGCCACCTTCTTGCAACTGCAGGGTGGTGGGCCGCTCGATCCACTCGCCTGCGGCGTCCTGAACGATCTCGCGCAACGAGACTTCGGTTTCGGTGACCTTCAAGATCTTCCCGTAGTTCTGACCGATGTAATCACCCGCCTTGACCTGGTAGAGCAGGCCATCGACCTTGAGCAAGGCAAACGGCAGGCCCTTCTTCTGCACGCTGCCCACCATGGTCATGGCGTCCAGCGGGAAGGCCTCCAGAGGCTCCTTGCGGCGGTTGAGTTCGGCGGCCACCGCAGAATTTGGCTGTCGCGCCTCCTGCTTGAGGGCACCAGCCAGCTTCTGCTGGCTGAAAGGCTCGACGCCCTCCATGCCGGCATAAGCCTGCGGGTTGAATTTCTGGGGCGGCGACAGCGGTTGCACGCTCGGGCGCATGCTCTGGCGCTCCTGGTCCATCCAGGCCTGCAGCTCTGCTTGATCGGCACTGCAGGCGCTCAGGCCCAGGGTCAGCAGCGTGGCCAGCAGCGTCCAGCAACGGTTCGGGCGGGTCATTTCTTGGCCCCCTTCTGCTTGGCCTTGTCGGCACGGAGGGTGTCGAGCTCGCTCTGGTCGAGGTAGCGGTAGGTGCGGGCCGTGGCATCCATGTAGAGGTTGCCCTGACCATCCTTGGCAGCCACCCCGCCGATGACGATGTTGTGCAGGGTCACGATGCGAGAGAGGTTTGCGATGTCGGCCGTGAAGGCGCCGATGTCATGGAAGCGGCCGGTCACGCGGATCGCGATCGGCAGCTCTGCATAGTAGTCCTTGACCAGCACCTGACCGGGCCGGAAGAGCTCGAAGTCGAGCCCTCGGCCCAGGCCCGCCTGGTTGATGTCGGACAGCAGCGCGTCCATGTCGGCCTTGCCGGGCAGCTGCTTTTCCAGCTGCTTGACGTACTCCTCGACCTGGATGCGCTGCTTGCGCAACTCCGCCAGGTTGATGGCCTGGGCCACCTTGTTGGTGTACTCGGCCTTGAGCTGGGGCTCCTTGTCACGCTCCATCTGCAGCTCGTCGCTCTGGCCGGACAGCAGCGCCACCCAGCCCAGGATCACGACGACGACGACGGCGGTCAGGAAGCTGGCCAGCTTGGGCAGCAGAGGCCACTGACCGGGCTCGTTCGGGTTGAGGCCGCTGAACTGGCTCTGGGCCTGCGCGAAGATGTCGTTGAGGTCGATGTTGAGGTTTTTTGCCATCACGCGCTCCTCAGGACTGCGGGGCCGCCACGGGGGCGCCGCCGACCTTGCCTGCCGCCGCCCCTGTTGCCTTGGGGGCCGCGGGCGCCGATGCCCCACCGGCCGCGGCTGCCACATCCTGCGGCTGCTTGAGCGTCAGGCGCATGGAGAACTCGAACAGGCGCTTGGGGTTGCGCGCATCTTTCTGGGCCATCGCCGACACCTTGATTTCCAGCAGCTCGGGGCGCTCCAGCCAGGTCGAGCGGTTGCCGGTGTTGCGCAGGAACTCCGAGACGCGCTCGTTGGTCTGAGCCATGCCCGTCACCATCACCGTGCGGCCGTCCTGGCGGATCGAGCTCAGGTAGATGCCTTCGGGCGTCTGGGCCACCAGCTCGTTGAGCAGGTAGACCGGCATGTTGCGGTTGGTCTGCAGGTCTTCCACCGCACGCTGGCGGGCCTTGAGCGATTCGATCTCGGCCTTGAGGGCGGAGACGTCCTTGATCTCTTCATCGAGCTTGCGGTTGGCCGCGGCCAGGTAGTCGTTGCGCGACTGCTGGTTGGCGATCATCTGCTGCTGGACGGCGAAGCCACCGGCGACCACCAGGCCACCGATCACCACCGACAGGCCCAGCCCGGCAAAGAAGGCCTGCTTGCGCAGGCGGCGTTTTTCCTCGCGGTGAGGCAGGAGGTTGATCAGGATCATGCGAGGAACCTCCGCATGGCCAGACCACACGCCGTCAGGTAGGAGGGAGCTTCGCGGCGCAGCTTGCTTTCACGCACCGAGGTGCCCAGCTTCATGCCATCGAAGGGATTGACCACCATGGACGCGAACCCGGTGAGCTCGGTGACACGGTCCTTGAGGCCCGGCAAGGCCGCCGTGCCCCCGGCCAGCATCACGTAGTGCACCTTGTGGTGCGGCGTGCTGGTGAAGAAGTACTGCAGCGCCCGCCCGATTTCCTGCGACAGGCTGTCCACAAAGGGGTTGAGGATGGCGGAGTGGAAGTCCTCGGGCAGGTCGCCCGACAGCTTCTTGGCCTCGGCCTCCTCGAAGGAGAAGCCGTACTGGCGGGAAATCAGCTGGGTCAGCTGGGCACCACCGAAAGCCTGGTCGCGGTCGTACAGCAACTCGCTGTCGCGCAGCACCTTGAGGCTGGTGTTTTCAGCACCGATCTCGAACAGGGCCACCAGCGCGTCCTTGCCTTCGCCGGGCAAGGCGGCGATCAGTCGCTGCATGGCCAGGCGGGATGCGTGGGATTCGATGTCCAGGATGGCCGGCTTGAGGCCCGCAGCTTCGGCCAGGCCCTGGCGGTCCTGCACGCGGTCCTTGCGGGATGCAGCGATCAGCACCTCGACGTCACCGGCGGAGGTGGTGCTGGGGCCGATCACGCAGAAATCCAGGCTCACCTCATCGAGCGAGAAGGGGATGTACTGGTTGGCCTCGGCTTCGACCTGCAACTCCATCTCTTCTTCGCGCAGGCCTGCCGGCAGCATGATCTTCTTGGTGATGACGGCCGACTGCGGCATGGCCATGGCCACCTGCTTGGTGCGGCTGCCGCTCTTGGTCACCACCTTGCGAACGGCTTCGGCCACCTCGTCGAATTTCTCGATCTGGCCATCGGCAATCCAGCCCTTCTCGAAAGGTTCGGACGCGAATCGTTCCAGGACATATTCGCCTGTGTTTGTCTGACTCAACTCGACCAGCTTCACGCTTGATGAACTGATGTCCAGCCCGATCATTTGCGCGTGCTTGCGTCCCAAGAGCGTGTCTAGAAAGCTCACACCGTCCCCCGTGCGCCGACTTGGCGCAGGAAAGTTAATAAACCACTTGAATCGTATCAGCAAGGTTTTGCCAGCGAACGGACGTAAAGCGAGAGAAATCCCCGACTCGTTGCGGTATGCACACGCCTTACAGGAAGTTTCAAATTCAACGGTTTGCAAGAGTTTTCCAAACAACAGTGGCAGCGGCCGGGGCGGCCATGCCGGGGTTTCTATAATCCCGGCACGTCTGCGAGCATCACCTCATGAGCGAATCCGACACCTCCGGCTCCTCCCCGACCTCCTCCAGCCGCGCATCCGGCGGCCGCAAGCCCTGGTGGCGTCAATGGTTCGTCAAGGCCCCGCTGGTCCTTGCTGGCTTGGGGCTGGCCGGCCTGCTCAGCGGGGTGCTGCTCGTCTGCGTGGGCCTGGCCGTGGCCTACCCCAACCTGCCCGACGTCAAGGGCCTGACCGACTACCGCCCCAAGATGCCGTTGCGGGTGTTTTCGGCCGACCAGGTGCTGATTGGCGAATTCGGCGAGGAAAAACGGCATTTCCTGCCCATCAAGGACATTCCCAAGGTCATGCGTGACGCGGTGCTCGCCATCGAGGACGCGCGTTTTTACCGCCACGGCGGCGTGGACTTCCTGGGCGTGCTGCGTGCCGGCCTGGCCAACTTCGGCGAGGCCGGCAGCCAGGGAGCCTCGACCATCACCATGCAGGTGGCGCGCAATTTCTACCTGCCCACCGAAAAAACGCTGACGCGCAAGATCTACGAGATCCTGCTGGCGTTGAAGATCGAAAGCCTGTTGAGCAAGGATCAGATCCTGGAGCTCTACATGAACCAGATCTACCTGGGGCAACGTGCCTACGGCTTTGCCGCGGCCAGCGAGACCTATTTCGGCAAGCCCCTCAAGGACATCACCGTGGCCGAGGCCGCCATGCTGGCCGGCCTGCCCAAGGCGCCCTCGGCCTACAACCCGGTGCGCAACCCGCCGCGCGCGCGCCTGCGCCAGCAATACATCATCGACCGCATGTTCGACAACGGCTTCATCACCGCCGAACAGCGCGACGAAGCCAAGGCGGCAGAACTGCGCTACCGCGCCAAGGCCCCCATCCCCCTGCACGCCGAGTACGCCGCCGAGGCCGCCCGCCTGCTGATGCAGGACCAATACGGACCGGAGGCCTACAGCCGAGGCCTGAACGTCTACACTTCGATCAACCTGGTCGAGCAGGAAGCCGCCTACCGGGCGCTGCGCAAGGGCCTGCTGGACTTCGACCGCCGCCAGGCCTGGCGCGGCCCCGAGGGCTACATCGACCTGCCCGCCGACCCCAAGCTGGTGGACGTGCGCATCGCCGAGGCCCTGGAAGAGCACCCGGACAGCGACGACATGCGTGCCGCCGTGGTTGTGGGGGCGGAGCCCAAGCGCATCCAGGCCGTGCTGCAATCCGGCGAGCAGATCGACATCGGCGCCGAAGGCTTGCGCGCGGTCGGCAATGCGCTCAGCGACAAGGCCAACCCCAAGCAGCAGATCCGCCGCGGCGCCATCGTGCGCATGGTCAAGGACAGCAAGGGCAACTGGGCGGTGGTGCAGATCCCCGAGGTGCAGGGCGCGTTCGTGTCGCTGGACCCGCGCACCGGTCTGATCCGGGCCATGGTCGGCGGCTTCGACTTCAACCGCAACAAGTTCAACCACGTCACACAAGCCTGGCGCCAGCCCGGCTCGAGCTTCAAGCCCTTCATCTACTCGTCAGCCCTGGAAAAAGGCTTCACGCCCGCGACCATGGTGAACGACGCGCCCCTGTTCTTCGACGCCGGCACCACGGGCGGCCAGGCCTGGGAGCCCAAGAACTACGACGGCAAGTTCGAAGGCCCGATGACGCTGCGCCGCGGCTTGGCCAAGTCCAAGAACATGATCTCCATCCGCGTGCTGCGCTCGGTCGGAGCCAAGTACGCCCAGGACTGGGTCACGCGTTTCGGTTTCGATGCGGACAAGCACCCCGCCTACCTGACGATGGCCCTGGGCGCAGGCTCGGTCACCCCGCTGCAGATGGCCGATGCCTTCGCCGTCTTCGCCAACGGCGGCTACCGCATCAACCCCTTGCTGGTCACCCGGGTCACGGACAGCCGGGGGCTCCCGCTGGCCCAGTACCGCCCGACCGTCCTCGACGAAAGCATGCGCACCATCGATGCACGCAACGCCTTCATCATGAGCAGCCTGCTGCAGGAAGTGACGCGCTCGGGCACCGCGGCGCGCGCGCAAGCCACGCTCAAGCGCCCCGACCTGTATGGCAAGACCGGCACCACCAACGATTCGATGGACGCCTGGTTCGCCGGCTACACCACGCGCAACGTGGCGGTGGTGTGGATCGGCCACGACCAGCCGCGCAAACTGGGCGACCGCGAAACCGGCGGCGGCCTGGCCCTGCCGGTGTGGATCGACTTCATGGGCACCGCGCTCAAGGGCGTGCCGGTGGAAGAGCCGCCCGTGCCCGAGGGCGTGGTCAACATCGGGGGCGAGTGGTTCTACGAGGAATACACGCCGGGCTCGGGCGTGCGGGAACTCAGCCCCGACGGCGAAGACGGCCGCCATGGCACGCCCGCGCCCACCAGCCCCGACGAGAAAAAGGGCATCCTCGACCTGTTCGGCGGCAAGAGCGAATGAGGATCGGCGGGACGCTCAGAAACGCAGCGTCACCCGCCCCTGCTCGCTGGCGCAGGCCGACAGCAGCTCGAAAAACTCCTGGGCCGTGCGGGTGTCGCGCCAGGCACCGCCCGCGTCCATCTTGAAGTGGAAGCCGCCACGGCGCGCTGCCAGCCACAGCTCCTGCAGCGGCGGCTGGGCATTGACGATGAGCTGGCTGCGGTCCGGCAGGCTCAGCGTGAGCATGCCGCCGGTGCGGGCCGCGTCGATGTCGATGACATCGCCCTCCAGCCAGCCATCGATGGTGCGCTCGATGCGCGCCAGCGCAGCTTGCACGGCCTCGTGGTACTGCGCGTCGCTCAGAGTGGCCACGGCGAACGAGGGTGCGGAGGGGGTGTCAGGGGTGGACATGGCAGCTTCCTTAGAATGTGGGCATGATTCGCAATCCTCAAATTCTAGGCACCTGTGCAAACCGCCTGTGCCGCGCCCTGCTGGTGACCCTGTGCGCCGCGCTGGGGCTGGGTGCCTGCGGCCTCAAGGGCCCGCTTTATTTGCCTGTCGCAGCCTCCGCCGCATCTGCCGCCACCCCTGCCGTCACCCCTGCCAGCGCACCGGCGGCTGCTTCGTCGAACGGCGCCGCAGCCTCCGCCCCGTCCACCCCGAACAGCCCTGCACGATGACCCTCCCCGGCGCCCCCTTCCTGGCCTGGCAAGGCCCTGACCTCTGCCTCGACGGCGTGAACCTGCGCGAGCTGGTGCGCGATCATGGCAGCCCGCTCTACGTTTATTCGCGCCGCGCCATGCTGGCCGCGCTGCAACCCTACCAGCAGGCCCTGCAGGGGCGTGACCACCTGATCTGCTACGCCGTCAAGGCCAACTCCAACCTGGCCGTGCTGCAGACCTTCGCGCAGGCCGGCTGCGGCTTCGACATCGTCTCCAGTGGCGAGCTGGCGCGCGTGCTGGCCGCCGGAGGCGACGCAGCCAAGGTGGTGTTCTCCGGTGTGGGCAAAACCCGCGCCGAAATGGCCGAGGCCCTGAACGCCGGCGTGAAGTGCTTCAACGTGGAGAGCACGGCCGAGCTGGAAGTGCTCTCCCAGGTGGCGCACGGCCTGGGCCTGACCGCCCGCGTCAGCCTGCGCGTCAACCCCGATGTGGACGCCGGCACCCACCCCTACATCTCCACAGGCCTCAAGGGCAACAAGTTCGGCGTGGCCCACGACCATGCGCTCGTCACCTACCAGCGCGCAGCCAGCCTGCCGGGCATCGAGGTGGTGGGCATCGACTGCCACATCGGCTCGCAGATCACCGACGTGAGCCCCTACCTGGACGCGCTCGACCGCGTGCTCGACCTCGTCGAGGCCATCGAAGCCAAGGGCATCCGCATCCACCACCTGGACCTGGGCGGCGGGCTGGGCATCACCTACACCGACGAGACGCCGCCCAAGGCCGATGAGCTCATCGCCCAGTTGCTGGCGCGCATCGATGCCCGCGGCCATGGCCACCGTCAGGTCATGTTCGAACCCGGCCGCTCGCTGGTGGGCAATGCCGGCGTGCTGTTGACCGAAGTGCTGTTCCTCAAGGAAGGCGAGCAGAAGAACTTCTGCGTGGTCGACGCCGCCATGAACGACCTGATGCGCCCCGCGCTGTACGAGGCCTGGATGGGCATCGTCAACACCCTGCAGCGCCCGCACGAGGAAGCCCAGGTGTGGGATGTCGTGGGCCCGGTGTGCGAGTCCGGCGACTGGCTGGGCCGCGACCGCGCCCTGAACGTGGAGGCTGGCGACGTGCTGGCCGTGCTGTCGGCCGGTGCCTACGGCATGACCATGGCCAGCAACTACAACACCCGAGGCCGCGCCGCCGAGGTCATGGTGGACCAGGGTCGGGCCCACGTCGTGCGCGAGCGCGAGCGAGTGGCGGAGTTGTTCGCGCTCGAACGTCTGCTCTGAAGCACCGCCACCTCAGCCCCGCGGGCCCACCTCCAGCAGGTGCGGCCCGCTTTTTCATGGGCGCGCGGCCTGGCGCCCGGATCACGCGGACATGAAAAAAGCCGCCCGAAGGCGGCTTTGGAGCACTCTGGTCTGAGGGAGATCAGAACGAGTGGCGCACGCCCACGCCGATCAGCGTGGTCTTGCCATCGGGGCTGATGCCAGCGCCAGCGGCGACAGGCACTTCGCGCACGCCGGAGGCGCCGAACAGCACGTCAGGACCGCCGTCCTTGTCCTTGACCATGTAGTAGCGGCTGTACAGCGTGGTGCGCTTGGACAGCGAGTACTCGATGCCCAGGCTGTAGCCGTTGTCCTTGCTGCGGGGGCCGTTACGGAACTTGGTTTCAGACCACTGGGCCAGGAAGCCGAGGGAGCCGATGTTGTAGCGGGTGCCCAGCACCAGGGAGCTGACGTTCAGGCGCGAAGGCAGGTCGAAAGCCAGACCAGCAGCACCGATGGTGTTGAAGTCATAGGTGGCACGACCGAAGGCACCGTTGAACTGCAGGCCCAGTTCCTTGAGCTCGTACTTGGCGCCCAGGTTCCAGACGCGGTACTTGTCCATGTCGCCCAGGTAGGTGGCGGTTGCGAGGCCGGTGGTGGCGCTCGTGGCCACGCCCGTGCCCAAGTTCAGGGACGAATTGCCCATGTTGGTCTGGCTGTAGCCCAGGGTGACGGTCAGAGCGTCAGCCGAGTAGGCACCGAAGGCACCCAGGCTGCGGCCGCGGCCAGCGGAGTTCTCGTTGGAGGCTGCCGAGTTGTTGCCACCCAGGATGGAGCCGGCGGCGGCACTGGCGGTGGCGCCACGGTTGGCGTTGGTGATGGGACCCACGCCAGCTTGCGGCGAGTAGCCCAGCTGGCCGCGGAAAGCGCCCACCTGAGCCGAGTAGGTGATGGTGTTGTCCCAACGGATGTTCATGTTGTTGGTCAGACCGCCTTCGAGGTACAGGTCGGTCGCGCCAAAACGCTCGCTGGTCACCAGGGCGCTGGAGAAGAAGATCGGAGCGTATTGGCGACCGATGCGCACTTCACCGTAGGGGGTGGTGACGCTGGCGAAAGCCTGGCGACCGAACATGCGGCCGTCACGCAGCAAGGCGCCGTTGTCGGCACCGACTTGACCTTCGAGGACGAAGCCGGCCTTCATGCCGTCGCCCAGGTCTTCCGTGCCCCGGAAGCCCAGCGAAGACTGCGAGCTGAGATCGGGACCAACCCGGTTGGTGCTGAGCTTGGTGCTCAGGGAACCGCCAGCCGGGTCACCTTGGGTGCGCTTGACATGGTCAAAGCCAACGTCGATGTTGCCGTAGATCGTCAGGCTGGATTGGGCGAATGCCGCACCGGAGCCCAGGGTGGCCACGGCCAGAGCGATGGCCTTGGTCAGAACGCGCTTTTGCATAGGTATCTCCTGAAAACCCCCCCTGATCTGGGGGCGTGTCGAATTGTTGCTGGCTGCTGCAACCGCCCGATCTCAGGTTTGCGCTAGGTTGTTGTGTGGAGGCGACGGAAAAAGCACCGTTTGCTGCCCCAGTGCAAGCTTGTTACCTCGCTCCGCGATCACGCGCACGACGCGACAAAGAAAAAGCGGGCCCCAAGGCCCCACCATCACCTGTCAACGCGCGCGCAACAGGCATGAAAAAAGGGGCCGAAGCCCCTTTTTGGTGTGATCAGCGTGTGCGATCAGATCAGGACAAGCCTGGATCAGAAAGCGTGGCTGACGCCCACGGCCACGCCGCGCGAACCCTTGCCCAGAGCAGGAGAAGCCAGGGCGGAGTCGTTGGTGACCTTCAGGCGAGCGTTGTCGTCGTTCCACACTTCGGTGAACAGGCCGTACACGGTGGTGCGCTTCGACAGCGAGTAGGCAGCCTTCAGGGTGGCAACCTTGGCGCTGTCCTTGGCGGTGTTGGCGGCGTTGAAGTTGTACGAAGTGGCGTTGGCGCCCTTCACAGCAGCGTAGCCAGCGGTCACAACGAAGTTGGTGACCACAGGCACGGCCACCTTGGCACCGTAGACCTTGCGCTTGTCGAAGGCGCCGTCTTGCTTGTCTTGCTCGGTGTAGGCGGTCAGCTTGGCCAAGCCGAAGTCGTACGAACCGTAGACATACAGACCGGTTTGGTCGGTCTTGCCGTCGGCGGTAGCGTTGGCGCTGATGTAAGCCAGACCAGCACCGATCGGGCCTTGCACGTAGTTGGCCAGGAAGCCGAAAGCGCGACCTTGCTTGGAGCCAGCGTTGGCTTCAGCGTTGGTGGCGGGGCCGCCGGAGGGATTGGCGGCGGTGCTGTACTGGGCGCTCAGGGACAGGCCCGGCACGAAGGCGGGAGCGCTGTAGGTCAGAGCGTTGTCCAGACGGCGGTAAGCCACGCCAGACAGGGTCTGGGCCGTCACCGACTCATCGTAGCCTAGAGCGCCGATGGTGGCATCAACCAGACCACCGATCAGGGAGTCTTGACGGCCGATGCGCAGTTCGCCAGCGTCAGCAGACGACACGCCCACCCAGGCAGCGCGGTCGAAGAAACGGCTGTTGCCGTTGGCGCCGGTGTCAACCTTGACGTTCGACTCCAGTCGGAAGTTGGCCTTCAGACCGCCGCCCAGATCTTCCGTGCCCTTGAAGCCGATGCGGCTGGTGGCCAGGTTGTCAGAGGACACGCGGGTGTAGGTCTTGTCAGACTTGATGCTTTCGAAAGAAGCATCGACCACGCCGTACAGGGTCACCGACGATTGAGCGAAAGCGGCAGAGGAGGCGGCGATGGCGGCCAGGGCCAGCACAGTCTTTTTCATTGAAATCTCCAAAGTTGAACCAGAGGCTTCAGCAGATCGCGACCGGTTCGGTGCGGGTGAGGTGATCAGGGTTGTCACCTCTTTTCAGGCTGCTGAAACTGCATTGCATTGCACCAGATTTTTCAGAGATGGGTGATGACAGGGTTGTCATAACAATAGTCCAGGCGGCTCAATGTTGCCCTGCCGCAACAGATGCGGACACGGGATAATCGCTGCATGAGCATCCAGACCGACGACTTCGGCCCAGCGGACAAGGCCCCTTCCCAGCGCGCTGCCCGGCGAACGCCCCAGGGCGATGCCCTGCGTGAGCCGTCGGCGGGGACGGCGTTCGGTGGTCGCATGGTCGAGGCCAGCGTGGCATCCCCCCACGAGGATGCGCTGGAGCGGGCCTTGCGGCCCAAGGACCTCGACGAGTACGTCGGCCAGGCGAAGGCGCGCGAGCAACTGGAGATCTTCATCGGTGCCGCGCGCAAGCGCAGCGAGGCGCTGGACCATGTGCTGCTCTTCGGCCCGCCCGGCCTGGGCAAGACGACGCTGAGCCACATCATCGCCACCGAACTGGGCGTGAACCTGCGCCAGACCTCGGGGCCGGTGCTGGAAAAACCCAAGGACCTGGCCGCGATCCTGACGAACCTGGAGCGCAACGACGTGCTCTTCATCGACGAGATCCACCGCCTCAGCCCGGTGGTCGAGGAAATCCTTTACCCCGCGCTGGAGGACTACCAGATCGACATCATGATCGGCGAAGGGCCGGCGGCACGCTCCATCAAGCTGGACCTGCAGCCCTTCACGCTGGTGGGCGCGACCACGCGCGCCGGCATGCTGACCAACCCGCTGCGCGACCGCTTCGGCATCGTGGCGCGGCTGGAGTTCTACACGCCCGGCGAGTTGCAGCGCATCGTCACGCGCTCGGCCGGGCTGCTGGGCTCCCCCATCGACCCGGAAGGCGCGATGGAAGTGGCGCGTCGCTCGCGCGGCACGCCCCGCATCGCCAACCGGCTGCTGCGCCGGGTGCGCGACTACGCAGACGTCAAGGGCACAGGCCGCATCACCAAGGAGATGGCCGACAAGGCACTGGCCATGCTGGACGTGGACCCGATCGGCTTCGACGTGATGGACCGCAAGCTGCTGGAGGCCATCGTGCATCGCTTCGACGGCGGCCCGGTGGGGCTGGACAACGTGGCGGCGGCGATCGGCGAGGAACGTGACACGATCGAGGATGTGATCGAGCCGTACCTGATCCAGCAGGGCTTCCTGCAGCGCACGCCGCGGGGTCGCATTGCGACGGCGGCCGCGTTCCGTCACCTGGGCCTGGCGGCACCGCAGGAGGGGGATCTGCTGGGCGACGCTTGAGGTGCCGGGCGACGCTCTGCTGTGCTCAGCGTCGCCGCAGGAAGTGCACGTACTCGGGCTGGCCGTTGACCTCGAGGGCCTGTTGCTCGACGAGCTCGTTGCCGGTCTGGCGGGCGAAGGCCTGGAAATCACGCACCGAGCCGGGGTCGGTGGCCAGCACCTTGAGCACCTCGCCACTGGTCATGTCCGACAGGGCCTTCTTGGCCTTGAGGATAGGCAGCGGGCACATCAGGCCGCGGGCGTCGAGTTCCTTGTGGATGTCCATGGGTGCCATCATGCCGCAGAGTTCATGCGGGAAAGACGCCGGTGGACAGGTAGCGGTCGCCGCGGTCGCAGACGATGAAGACGATGGTGGCGTGGCTCACCTGCTGCGCCAGTTGCAGCGCGGCCCAGCAGGCACCGGCGGCCGAGATGCCGCAGAACAGGCCTTCTTCGCGGGCGAGGCGGCGGGCCATCTCTTCGGCATCGGCCTGGCTGACGTAGATGAGCTCGTCGACGCGGCTGGGCTCGTAGATCTTGGGCAGGTAGGCCTCGGGCCACTTGCGGATGCCGGGGATGCGCGAGCCTTCCTGCGGCTGGGCACCGACGATGCGCACCTCGGGGTTCTGTTCCTTGAGGTACCTGGAGACGCCGGTGATGGTGCCGGTGGTGCCCATGGCGCTGACGAAGTGGGTGACGCGGCCGTGCGTGTCGGCCCAGATCTCGGGGCCGGTGGTGTCGTAATGCACCGCCGGGTTGTCGGGGTTGGCGAACTGGTCGAGCACCACGCCCTTGCCTTCGCGGACCATCTGGTCGGCGAGGTCGCGGGCGTATTCCATGCCGCCGCTCTTGGGCGTGAGGATGAGCTCGGCGCCGAAGGCCTTCATGGTCTGGGCGCGCTCGATGGAGAGGTCCTCGGGCATGATCAGCACCATGCGGTAGCCGCGGATGGCAGCGGCCATGGCCAGGGCGATGCCGGTGTTGCCCGAGGTGGCTTCGATGAGGGTGTCGCCGGGCTTGATGTCACCGCGCTCTTCGGCCCGGCGGATCATGTTGATGGCGGGGCGGTCCTTGACCGAGCCGGCCGGGTTGTTGCCTTCGAGCTTGGCGAGGATGACGTTGCCGCGCGCATCGTTGTCGGCACCGGGCACACGTTGCAGGCGGACCAGCGGGGTCTTGCCGATGGCGTCTTCGAGGGTGGGATAGCTCATCTCGCGCTCGCGGCTCATCCGCCAGAAAAGCGGATGGTGGTGCCCCAGGTCGGACTCGAACCGACACTCCTTGCGGAACCGGATTTTGAATCCGGCGCGTCTACCGATTTCGCCACCAGGGCTCTGGTGTAAAGGGCGAGAGGATAGCACAGGCCCCATGCCCGTCCGCCGTGAAGGATGACCGCCCAGGCAAGGGCTGGCAGGAGGCGGCGTCACGTCGCCACAACGGCGGACCGCCAGTCGGCCCTATCATCTGACACACATCCATTCCCATCTGTGTCGTCCATGCCTCCGTTGCCCCCCGTCACCCAGGCACTCATCCTCATCAACGTGGCGCTGTTCTTCCTGGACGAGTTGCTGGGGCACACGCTGACCTTCAACATGGCGCTGTGGCCTCTGCACAGCGGCGGCTTCATGCCCTGGCAGGTGCTGACCTACGCGTTCATGCACGGCTCGCTGGGCCACCTGTTCTTCAACATGCTGGGCCTGTGGATGTTCGGCAGCGAGCTGGAGCGCATCTGGGGCCAGCGCCGCTACCTGGAGTTCCTGGGCGCCAGCGCGCTGACGGCGGCGGCCACGCAGCTGCTGATTTCGGCGGTGGCCGGCTGGGGCAACCCGACGGTGGGCGCCTCGGGCGGGTTGTTCGGGCTGCTGCTGGCTTTCGGGATGATGTTCCCGGAGCGCACGATCATGCCGCTGTTCCCGCCCATCCCGATGAAGGCCAAGGTCTTCGTGGCGGTGTACGGCGGCCTGGAGTTGTTCCTGGGCGTGACCGGCACGGCCTCCGGCGTGGCGCACTTCGCGCACCTGGGCGGCATGCTGGGCGGCTGGCTGATGCTGCGCTACTGGCGCGGCCAGCCGCCGTTCAATTCGCGGCGCGGTGGCCCGGGCCGTCGGCGTTTTTGAACAACCCCGATGACACCGCGATGCCCGCGGTGATCAGCAGCAGGGCGCAGGGGTGGTACCAGCGCGGCCATTGCCCCAGGAAGAGCGCCGACCACAGCGCGGCGAACACCGGTGTGAGGTTGATGAAGAAGGCCGCCAGCGTGGGCCCCACCGCCTGCACGCCGAGCCCCCAGCAGCGGTAGGCCAGGATGGACGGGCCGATGGCGATGAACAGGAGGCCGGCCCAGGTGCTGGCGTCCTGCGGCCAGAGCGACGCAAGGGGATGGGGCTCCCAGGCAAACTCCAGGGCACTGCACCCCACCGCCCAGGCCAGGCCGAACAGCACCTGCACCCACAGGAACTCGGCCCAATCCCAGGAGGGGCGCTCGGTCCCTCGCATGTGGGCTGGCGGCTGGGCCAGCAGCCAGCTGTAGAGCGCCCAGGCCAGGCTGGCCAGCAGCATCAGCAGGTCACCGGGCACCAGCCTGACTTGCATCAGCGCCGCCCACTGGCCTTGCGCCAGCACGAGCACGACGCCCGCCGCGGACAGGGCTGCCCCCGCCAACTGCCTCGGCTGCAGGCGCTGGCCGAAGCCCAGGCGCCCCACCAGCATCATCCACACGGGGATGCTCGCGCCGATCAGGGTGACGTTGATGGGCGAGGAGGTCTGCAGGGCCAGGTACTGCAGCGCGTTGTAGGTGCCGACACCCAGCATGCCGATCAGCGCCAGGTAGGGCCAGCGCGACACGATGCGTTGCGGCGCGGCACACACCCGCCAGGCCAGCGGCGCCAGCAGCACCAGGACGATGGCCCAGCGCAGGGCGTTCATGGCAACGGGGGGCATGGCGCCCACCAGCATGCGGCCCACGACGGCATTGCCTGCCCACATCATGGGCGGCAGGACCAGCAGGCTCAGGGTGCGGAAGTTCAGGGGCGCCAAGACAAAAAGGCCTGTCGGCCGCGTGAGCGAAGCACGCATTAGAACAGGCCATCAAACCCCGCGCACGGGGTGGGAGACACGCAAACGCCGCAGGACGCTCAGCGGCGACGGCGCATCCAGGCGGCCAGCAGCCCCAGCCCGGACAGGCCCAGCGCCAGGCTGCCGGGTTCGGGCACGGCGGGCGCGGCCGTCAAACCCACGATGGTGGGCAAGGCGGTGTTGCCCTCGATGCCGAAGGATCCCAACAGGGTGGCCGCGCCCGTCTGCAGGTTGACGGCGTACAGGCTGGAGTAGCTGTCTTCGCCGGTCAGCCCGGCATAGGCGACGCCAGTGCGCCCCGACACATCGAAGCCGAACACATTGAGGCTGCTGGCGCCCAGGGGGCCCACGCGGGTGTACGCGCCGCCGGCCGGGGCCGAGGTGGCGTACAGCGCGCTGCTGCCGGTGTCGATGCCGTACAGCACCGTGGGGGTGCCGGGGTCGGTGTCGTTTTGGCTGTAGGCGACACCGGTCAGGCGCAGCGCCTCGCCAGGGTTGCTGACCGAGGAGATGCCCGTTTGTGCCGTCACGGCACCGAGGTTGGCGCCGGGGTTGACGTTGATGGCGAAGTTGCCGCCCGAGGCGGTGATCACGCGCAGCGAAGCGTTGCTGCCCAGGTCGGCATTGGGGTTGAAATCGAAGCCCAGCAGGTTGCTGCCGATGGGCGACTTCAGCGCCGTCAGGAAGGTGGCGGCACCGCTGCTGGCGTCGAGGGTGTAGATGTTGCCGAGGTTGCTCAAGGTGTAGAGCAGGCCATTGGACGGGCGGGCATCCAGACCCAGCAGGCGTTCAGAGTCGGCCAGCCCCGAGAGGCCCACGGCCGAGCCCAGTGCGGGCGATGCGCTGTCCAGGGTGATGAGGCGGTTGTCGGTGGTGAGGGCGTACAGGGTTTCAGCGCGCAGGCCCGAGGAGGCCAGCAAGGCCACAGCGGCCAGGAAGGAAGGCTTGATCATGTGGAGGCTCCGGGATCGTGTGGGGCCAGCGCATCCTGGGATGCGCCGGTCGGTGGGTGTGCGCCGTCCACAGGAGACAGCCGGACGCACCCAGCCCACTACGCCCGCGCGTTCGGCGCGGATTCACCGGAGCCCCGCCTGACACCCCCTCGCTCGGGCGGGGCCGAACAGGCCTACGCCGGGCCTCGAACGTCACACGGTCACGTCACCACGCTCACCACGCTCACCACGCTCAGCGCGCTCAGCGCGCATCCAGTGCCGCCCGGTAGGCGTGCCAGGATGCGTGCCCCAGGACCGGGCCGACCAGCAGCAGGCCCAGGAAGCCCGGCAGCATGGCCAGCAGGGTGAGCCCGGTGATCAGGGCGCCCCACCACAGCATCACGCCGACCTGGCTGAGCACCAGGCGCAGGCTGAGCAATCCGGCCGAGACAGCGTCGACCTGGCGGTCCAGCAGCAGCGGCATGCTGATGACGCTGATGCCATAGATCAGGCCGGCGAAGAGGGCCCCGACGGCGCTGTAGACCACGGCGAAGGTGATGTACTCCTCGGTGAGGAAGCTGGAGAGCGGCCCGGAAAAATCGGGCACGCCATCGAAGCTGATGGCAAAGACGATCATGGCCGCGCGCCCCCACAGCATCTCCAGCACCAGCAGCACGGCAGCGAAGATGGCGAGTTGCGCGCCGCTCTGGCGCCAGGCCGTCAGGCTGCGCCAGAAGCCGGGGCGCTGGCCTTGGGCCAGGCTGCGGCTGGCCTCGTACAGGCCCAGGCACAGGAAGGGCCCCATGAGCAGGAAACCGGCAGACAGGGCCAGGGTGTATTCCGGCGCGTGGCGGAAGGTGGCCAGCAAGGCCCAGCCCATGAGCACGAAGCAGGCGCCGAAGAACAGCCCGATGAGCGGCGCGCGGCGGAAATCCCGCCAGCCTGCGGCCAGCCAGCGCAGCGGATCGGCCCAGCCGAGGGTGGCCAGAGGCAGGTCGAGGGCGCTGGGTTCGTGTCCCCGGTCGAAGCCCAGGGGGGCCAGGCCGTCGGCGTTGGGATGGTCCGCGGCCAGGGCGGATGCGGGCGTCGCATCGCCATGGTGCGCGCCCACCGGCAAGGTGGCGTGCTCCGGCCAGTGGTGCCCGCGGCGCAGCAGGGGCTTGCGTCGCGGGGTGCGGCGTCGAGAAACCAGGTGGTGCTGTGCAAGACGGCTGGCCGTGCCCATGGATCCTCCCAGGCGGAGTCGATGGGCTCACCTTACGCCTGCACCGGGGCGGTGTCACCCGGAAGAACACCCAGTCCGGACCCGCGCTGGCGTGAGCGGCCTGACGCAGGCACCAGGCCGCGTCAGACGCCCTGGCGGCCGCGCAAGGTCACCCCGCCGTGGCATCCACCGCGTCGAGGGCGTCGGCCAGCTGCTGCACCGTGCGCTGCACGTTGTGCCATTTCTCCAGGCCGAACAGGCCGACGCGGAAGGTGCGGAAATCGGCAGGTTCGTCGCACTGCAGGGGCACGCCGGCGGCCGTCTGAAGGCCCAGGGCCAGGAACTTCTTGCTGTTCTGGATGTCCGGGTCGGTGGTGTAGCTCACGACCACGCCGGGCGCCTGGAAACCTGCGGCTGCGACGCTGGGGTGGCCGTGGCGCAGCATCAGCTCGCGCACAGCACGGCCCAGCTCGATCTGCTCCTGGCGCACCTTGTCGAAGCCGCAAGCCTCGGTCTCGGCCATGGCATCGCGCAGGCGTTGCAGGGCGTCCGTGGGCATGGTGGCGTGATAAGCGTGGCCGCCGCCTTCGTACGCCTCCATGATCTGCAGCCACTTCTTGAGGTCCATGGAGAAGGTGCTGCTTTGCGTGGCGTCGATGGCTTCGCGGGCACGTTCGCTGAGCATGACCATGGCGCAGCACGGTGAACTGCTCCAGCCCTTCTGCGGCGCGGAAATCAGCACATCGACACCGGTGGCCTGCATGTCCACCCACATGGCGCCCGAGGCGATGCAGTCCAGCACGAACAGGCCGCCCACCGCGTGCACGGCATCGGCCACAGCCTTGAGGTAGTCGTCGGGCAGGATCATGCCGGCCGCGGTCTCGACGTGCGGCGCAAACACCAGCGCGGGCTTGTCGCGGGCGATGGTGGCCACCACCTCGTCGATGGGCGCGGGAGCCCAGGCAGCTTGGGCACCATCGGCCACGCGACGGGCCTTGAGCACGGTGTGGCTGGCGGGGATGGCGCCCATCTCGAAAATTTGCGTCCAGCGGTAGCTGAACCAGCCATTGCGGATGACCAGCACGTGCTTGCCATGCGCGAACTGGCGCGCCACCGACTCCATGCCGAAGGTGCCGCTGCCCGGCACCAGCACGACCGAGCGGGCCCGGTAGACGCGCTTGAGCATGGCCGAGATGTCGGTCATGACGCCCTGGAAGCGCCTGGACATGTGGTTGAGCGCGCGGTCGGTGTAGACGACGGAGAACTCGAGCAGACCGTCGGGGTCGATGTCAGGAAGCAGGCCGGGCATGGGGTGAACGTGGCAGGCACGCGTGCGGTCAGAACGTTGAATTCAGCGTAGCACACGCCCCTGACACGGCCTTGTCAGGCAATCCCCAAGGCCCGATGCGGCGTCGGGCTGTCAGCTCCGGCGCACACGGCGCAGTTCATCGAGGATGAGCAGGGCCGCACCGATGCTGATGCCGCAGTCGGCGATGTTGAAGGCCGGGAAATGGCCGCCCGGGAACATGGGCGCCAGGAAGGACCAGTGGAAGTCGAGGAAGTCGACGACATGGCCATGGACGAGCCGGTCGATGACGTTGCCCAGCGCGCCGCCCAGGATGAGCGACAGCGCCCAGGCGAACAGGCGCTGGTGGCCGTGCTGACGCAGCATCCAGACGATGAAGCCGGTGGCCACCATGCCCAGGCCGACGAAGAACCA
Organism: Pseudomonadota bacterium; assembly: GCA_022566735.1. Lineage (GTDB taxonomy): Bacteria > Pseudomonadota > Gammaproteobacteria > Burkholderiales > Burkholderiaceae_C > Aquabacterium. The sequence goes on along the minus strand of JADFIG010000005.1, from coordinate 141,993 downwards.
GCGCTGCCAGCCCCCCGCGTGGGCCAGGAAGGAGAAGGCCGCCCCCGTGTTGTGCACCCGCACGACGTTGAAGAAGGACAGCACGCGGTGGCTGTCGCCCAGCTGGAAGAAGCCCACGATCAGGACCTTGGTGAACTGGTCCAGCAGGATGACGATGAAGGCGATGCCCAGCCAGGCCAGCATCCCTCCCTTCGATTGCTTGGCGGCCATCAGGCGTGCTCGCGGTGTTCGCCGTCGCCGTGCAGGTTGCTGTCGCAACGGCCGCACAGGGTCGGGTGCTCGGGGTTGACGCCCACATCGTCGCGGTAGTGCCAGCAGCGCTCGCACTTGGCGGCCTTCGAGGGGTTGACCTCGATCTGCGTGGCCTGCCCTTCGGCCAGCTCGACGCCGGAGACGATGAGCACGAACTTCAGGTCGTCGCCCAGGCTGCGCAGGTCCGCCAGCAGGCGCGCGCCCTGCTCGTCTTCCGTGCCGATGGTGATGAAGAGCTTGGCCTGCAGCGAGGCGCCGACGTCGCCACGGGTGCGCACGTCCTCGATGCGGCGGTTGACCTCTTCGCGCAGGGCGCGGATGCGTGCCCACTTGGCCAGCAGCTCGGTGTTGGCGTCGGCGTCGTGGAAGTCCCAGTAGGTTTCGGTGAAGATGGTGTCGGTCTGGCTGCGGCCGCCATCGAACACCTTCCAGGCTTCTTCCGCCGTGAAGCTCAGGAAGGGCGCCATCCAGCGCAGCATGGCGTGCGTGATGTGCCACAGCGCGGTCTGCGCCGAGCGGCGGGCATGGCTGCCGGCGGCGCTGGTGTAGAGGCGGTCCTTGAGGATGTCGAGGTAGAAAGCGCCGAGGTCTTCGGAGCAGTACACCTGCAGCTTGGCCACCACGGGGTGGAACTCGTAGCGCTCGTAGTGGGCCAGGATGTCGGCCTGCAGCTGCGCGGCGCGGGCCAGGGCATGGCGGTCGATCTCCAGCAGCTCGCCCAGCGGCACGGCGTCGGTCTCCGGGTTGAAGTCCGAGGTGTTGGCCAGCAGGAAGCGCAGGGTGTTGCGGATGCGGCGGTAGCCGTCCACCACGCGGGCGAGGATCTTGTCGTCGATGCCCAGGTCACCCGAGTAGTCGGTCGAGGCCGCCCACAGGCGGATGATCTCGGCACCCATCTTGTTGCTGATTTCCTGCGGCGCGACCGTGTTGCCCAGCGACTTGGACATCTTGCGGCCCTGGCCATCGACCGTGAAGCCGTGGGTCAGCAGGCCCTTGTACGGGGCGCGACCGTAGATGGCGCAGGCGGCCAGCAGCGAGCTGTGGAACCAGCCGCGGTGCTGGTCGTGGCCTTCGAGGTAGAGGTCGGCCTCGGGGCCTTGCACGTGGCCGGCGTGGGCGTGGCTGCCGCGCTCGCCATTGAGCACGTGGAAGAAGGTGGTGCCGGAGTCGAACCAGACGTCGAGGATGTCGGTGGACTTGCTGTAGTGCTCGGCTTCAGCGCCCAGCCACTCGGCCGGATCCAGCTTGGCCCAGGCCTCGACGCCGCCCTGCGCCACCAACTGCGCGGCGCGGTCCATCAGCGCCAGCGTGTCGGGGTGCAACTCGCCCGTGACCTTGTGCAGGAAGAAGGGCAGCGGCACGCCCCAGTTGCGCTGGCGGCTGATGCACCAGTCCGGGCGGTTGGCGATCATGTCGCGCAGGCGGGCGCGGCCGTTCTCGGGGTAGAAGGTGGTGTGGTCGATGGCGTCCAGCGCGGTCTGGCGCAGGGTCTTGGCGGGCTTCTCGACGGTGAAGACGCCCTTGTTGCCGCCGTCCTCCTCGTCCATGCGCACGAACCACTGGGCCGCGGCACGGAAGATGACCGGCGTCTTGTGGCGCCAGCAGTGCGGATAGCTGTGGACGATGTCCTGCGTGGCCAGCAGGCGACCGTGCTCGCGCAGCGTCTCCAGCACCACGGGGGCGGCCTTCCAGATGTGCTGGCCGCCGAACAGGGGCAACTCGGCCTCATAAACGCCGTTGCCTTGCACCGGGTTGAGGATGTCGTCGAACTTCAGGCCGTTGGCGATGCAGGAGTTGAAGTCGTCCACGCCATAGGCCGGGGCCGAGTGCACGATGCCCGTGCCGTCTTCGGCGCTGACGTAGTCGGCCACGTAGACGGGGGCCACGCGGTCGTAGCCTGCGTGAACGTGCGCCAGCGGGTGTTTGAACGTCAGGTGTTCCAGCTTGGCGCCGGTCGTGGTGGCCAGCACCTTCACCTCGTCGGCCGCAAAGCCGTAGCGCGTCGTGGCCTTCTCGACCAGGCTTTCGGCCAGCACCAGCAGGCCCTTGGGGGTGTCCACCAGGGCGTACGTCAGCTCGGGGTGGACGTTGAGCGCCTGGTTGGCGGGGATGGTCCAGGCCGTCGTCGTCCAGATGACGGCGAAGGCGTCCTTGGCCAGCGCGGGCAGGCCGAAGGCGGCGGCCAGGCGGTCGGGCTCGGCGCTCAGGAAGGCCACGTCCAGCGTCTGGGACTTCTTGTCGGCGTACTCGATCTCGAACTCGGCCAGCGAGGAGCCGCAATCGAAGCACCAGTACACGGGCTTGAGGCCGCGGTAGACGTGGCCGCGCTCGATGATTTTCTTCAGTGCGCGGATCTCGTTGGCCTCGTTGCCGAAGTCCATGGTGCGGTAGGGACGCGCCCAATCGCCCAGCACGCCCAGGCGCTTGAAGTCGTTGCGCTGGCCGTCGATCTGCTCGGCGGCATAGACGCGGGCCTTGGCCTGCACGTCTTCGCGGCTGAGGTTGCGCCCGAAGGTCTTTTCGATCTGGTTCTCGATCGGCAGGCCGTGGCAGTCCCAGCCGGGCACGTAACTGGCGTCGAAGCCGGCCAGCTGGCGGGCCTTGACGATCATGTCTTTGAGGATCTTGTTGGCCGCGTGCCCGATGTGGATGACGCCATTGGCGTAGGGCGGGCCGTCGTGCAGCACGAACTTCGGCGCGCCCTGGCGGGCGGCGCGCAGCTTGCCGTAGATGCCGTTGGCCTCCCACTCGGCCACCCAGCCCGCTTCGCGCTTGGGCAGGTCGCCGCGCATCGGGAAGGGGGTGTCGGGCATGTTCAGCGTGGCGCGGTACCTGGATTCCGGCGCGTCGGCGCCACCCTCCCGGTTCGCTTTCGCGGGCTTGGCAGGTTTGGCAGGTTTGGCGGCGTTGGCGGAATTGGCAGACGGGTCTTGGCTCATGGCGATCTCGGTCAAACCAGACCCGTCGCGGGCGCTGCAAAGGGCAGGCGCGTCCGGCGCGGGTCTGAAAGCATGGGGAGCGGCACCTCCGACATGGCGCAGCAGGGGCTAGGGCGAACGGGGCTGCGGGCTGTCCACCGGCCAGGGCCGGCGGGTCGTCAGCCCGCGTCAAATTCGGTCGCGCGAGGTCTGGCGGTGCTGGGCCTGGAAAAAGGCCCGGGCGTCGGCGATGTCCTTGTGGATGGCGGCCTGCAGGGCATCCAGCCCGTCGTAGCGGGCTTCGTCTCGGAGTTTGTGCAGCAGTTCCACGCGCACGATTTTACCGTAGCCCCCCTCCACCCCCAGTTCGGCGGGCCAATCGAAGCAATGGACCTCCAGCAGCACGCGCCCGGCGTCTTCCACCGTGGGCCGCACGCCCAGGCTGGCCACGCCTTCCAGCGCATGCCCGGCCAGGCCATGGGTGCGGACCACGAAGATGCCGCTGGTGGCCGGCTTGTCGTGGCCGAAGCGCACGTTGAGGGTGCGGCAGTCCAGGCTGCGGCCCAGCTTGGCGCCGTGCACCACGTGGCCGCTGACGGTGTAGGGCCGCCCCAGCAGCGTGGCCACGCGGGCCATGTCGCCCGCGGTCAGGGCCTCGCGCACCACCGAGGAGGAGACGCGCTCGCCGTGCACCTCGTAGCTCATCATGCGGGCCACGTCGAAGCCCTGGGCCTCGCCGGCGGCGTCCAGCATGGCGTAGTCGCCGGCACGCCTGGCGCCGAACCGGAAGTCGTCGCCCACCAGCACGTAGCGGGCGTGCAGGCCCTCGACCAGCACCTGGCGGATGAAAGCCTCGGGGCTGAGCGAGGCCAGCGCGTGGTCAAAGGGCAGGATGACGACCTGGTCCACGCCGCAGCGCTCCAGCTCGGAGAGCTTGTCGCGCAGGGTGGCGATGCGGCTGGGCGCCAGTTCCGGCTTGTGCGACAGCGCGGCGAAGTAGTCGCGCGGATGCGGCTCGAAGGTCAGCACGGTGGCGGGCAGGCCGCGGTGCTGGGCCTCGTTGCGCAGCAGGGCCAGCATGGCCTGGTGGCCGCGGTGGACGCCGTCGAAATTGCCGATCGTCAGGGCACAGGCCGGGGCCAATGCCGCATGGTGGAACCCGCGAAAGACTTGCATGGGGCCAGATTATCAGGGCAGCACCACGGCGGCGTCCTCGACCCAGCGCCATTGTCCGACAGGCAGGTCGGCGGGCAGGTCCAGGCGACCGATGCTGCTGCGGTGCAGGCCCTCGACGCGGTTGCCCACGGCCGCCACCATGCGCTTGACCTGGTGGTACTTGCCTTGCAGCAGGGTCAGGCGCAGGTGCAGGGTGTCACCGTCCGCCTCGCCCGCAAGCACCCGCTCGGCGGCATGGGCGGCCACGGGCTCCGGGTCGTCGTCCAGCACCACGCCCTTGAGCAGCTTGTCGCACATGGCCTGGGTCACCGGGTGCTTGCACGTCACCTCGTAGACCTTGGGCACGTTTTTCTTCGGCGAGGTCAGCTTGTGCAGCAAGGCGCCATCGTCGGTCAGCAGCAGCAGGCCGGTGGTGTCCTGGTCCAGCCGGCCCACAGGCTGCAGGCCGCGGCGGCGCAGCGGCACGGGCAGCAGGTTGTGCACACCGGGCCAGGCGCCAGGTTTCAGCGAGCACTCGTAGCCCGCCGGCTTGTGCAGCATCACCAGGGCCTGGACGTGGGTGACCCAGGGCAGGCCGTCCACGTCGAGCACCAGGCGGTCTTCGGGGAAGACGGCATCGGGGTCGTCCACCACCTCGCCGTTCACCTTCACCAGGCCTTTGAGGACGAGGCCGTCGCAGACGCGCCGCTCGCCGAAGCCCTGGGCAAACAGGATCTGTGAGAGGTGGTCGTGACCGGCAGGCAGGCGGGTGCGGGGAGGCATGGGGCAAAAGCTCTGTTCAAACCCCGATTGTGCTGCCATGATGGCCATCCCCTCGGCTACCACGCGCACGGCATGCAGGTTCACCATCTGAATTGCGGCTCCATGTGCCCCCTGGGGCGTCGTCTGATCAACGGCGATGGCGGCTGGCTGGCCTCAGGCCACATGTGCTGCCATTGCCTGCTCATCGAGGGGCGCAACGGCCTGATCCTGGTGGACACCGGCCTGGGCACGGGCGATGTGGCCCACCCTGCGCGCCTGGGCGCCCTGTTCAATGCGGTGACGCGGCCACGCCTGCTGATGCAGGAAACCGCGCTGCACCAGATCCGCGAACTCGGCCTGGACCCGCGCGACGTGCAGCACATCGTGCCCACCCACCTGGACCTGGACCACGCCGGCGGCCTGAGCGACTTCCCGCAGGCGCAGGTGCATGTCTACACCCGCGAGTTGCAGGCCGCGCTGACACGCCCCTCCCTGCCGGAAAAGGGCCGCTATGTGCCCGCGCAGTGGGCCCATGGCCCGAAGTGGGTCGAGCGCGACGTGAGCGGCGAGCGCTGGATGGGTTTCGACGCCATCCGCGCCTTGCCCGACACCGACGACGAGGTGCTGCTGGTGCCGCTGACCGGCCACACCCAGGGCCATTGCGGCGTGGCCGTGCGCACCGGCGAGGGCTGGCTGCTGCACTGCGGCGACGCCTACTTCCACCGTGGCGAGATGGACCCCGAGCCGCATTGCACCCTGGGGCTGCAGCTGTTCCAGAACATCGTGCAAATGGACGGCGCCTCACGGCGCGCCAACCAGCAGCGCCTGCACGCGCTCAAGCAGGCGCATGGCGACGAGGTCACGCTGTTTTGCGCGCACGACCCCATCGAGCTGGCCCACATGCAACGCCGCGCCCAGGCCCGGGTGCCGCACGGGGTGCAGCGGGCGGCCTGAGCGACACGCACGGCATGCGCGGCCTCAATACCGCCGCGTCAGCGTCAGCACGTCGTTGTCGCGCTTCATCTGGAAGCGCGTCAGGAAGCTGTTGCCCAGCAGCACGTGCGGCATGCCTTGCGGCACCACGGCGGCATCGACATCGTGCACCTCCACGTCCTGGATGCGCACCGAGCTGAGCTTGACGCGGTAGAGGACGATGGTGCCGTTGGCCGTGCTGCCGTAGGTGCGCGGCGCCTTCTCGAAGTCGATGCCCATGCGGCGGGCCTCGTCGGCGCTCAGGGCCACGCTGGTGGCGCCGGTGTCCACCATGAACTGCGTGCTGCGCCCGTTGATGCTGCCCAGGGTGACGAAGTGGCCGCCCGAGCTGGCCGTCAGCACGATCTGGCTGCCCTGCCCGCCTCCGCCTCCGCCTCCGCCTCCGCCGCCGACGCTGACGGGTGCGGCGCCCAGCGTCACCACCTGGCGCTTGCCGCCGACTTCCACCGTGGCCTGGTCCGCACCCACGCTGAGCACCTTGACGCCCTGGTGGCTGTCACCCGCGGCCAGTGCGCGCGGCGCGCCGCCGTTGACCACCAGCAAGGCCTTGCTGCCCATGCTGCCGGTCATGGCCACGCTCTGGGCCTGGGCCGGTGCGCTCGTCAGCACCAGCATCAGGAGCGGCATCAGGACCAGAGGCAGGCCTTGCAGCCAGGCCTCCACCAGCGTCTGCGCCCCCCTGCGAGCACCCCTTGCGCCCTTCACGTCATCCGCGTCATTCACCTTCACAGCCATCCCCCTGTGGTGTTCGTGGGCTGCATGGTGCAGCGCTCCTGCCAGCCTTGCGCGGCCAGCCCCGGCTCAGTCGCGGTAGTTGCCGAAGTCCAGCGGCACGTCGTCGATCTCTTTGCGGATCAGCGCCTGTGCGGCCTGCAGGTCATCGCGCTTGGTGCCCTGGATGCGCACCTCCTCGCCCTGGATGCTGGCATTGACCTTGATCTTGCTGTCCTTGATGAGCTTGGTGATGCGCTTGGCCAGCTCGGCTTCGATGCCGGCCTTGATCTTGACCACCTGCTTGACCTTGTCGCCGCCGATTTTCTCGACCTTGCCGACGTCCATGAAGCGGATGTCGACCTTCTGCTTGGTCAGCTTGTTGTAGAGCACGTCGCGGACCTGGTCGATCTGGAAGTCGCTGTCGCCGTAGACGACGACCTCCTTGTCCTTCTTGTTGAACTCGACGGCGGCGCTGGTGCCCTTGAAGTCGAAGCGGGTGCCGATCTCCTTGGACGTGGTGTCCACGGCGTTGCCGACGGATTCGAGGTTGGGGTCGAGCTTGGTGTCGAAGCTGGGCATGTGTGTATCTCCTGGGATCAGCCTGTGTTGTCTGCGAAAATTCTCGCATGCACCAGCCCCTGTCCGTCGAGCGCGGCGTCAATCTCAAGCCTTACAACACCTTCGCCCTGCCCTGCCTGGCGCACACGCTGGTGCGCATCCGCAGCGACGCCGACGTGCGCCGCGTGGTCAACGACCCCGAACTGGGCCGCGCGCCCAAGTTCATCCTGGGTGGCGGCAGCAACCTGGTGCTGACCCAGGACGTCAAGCCCGTGGTGCTGAAGGTGGAGGTGCCCGGCATCCGCCTGCTGGAGACGGGCGAGGACGCCTGGATCGTCGAGGCCGGTGCCGGCGAGCGCTGGCACGACGTGGTCAGCTGGTGCCTGGACCACGGCCTGCCGGGGCTGGAGAACATGGCGCTCATCCCCGGCACGGTGGGCGCCGCGCCGGTGCAGAACATCGGCGCCTACGGCATCGAGCTGAAAGACCGCTTCGAGTCCCTGGACGCCGTCGACCTGGTCACCGGCCGCGGCGTGACCCTGAATGCCGCGACCTGCCGCTTCGACTACCGCGACAGCATCTTCAAGCAGGAGCTGGCCGGCAAAAGCGTCATCACCCGCGTGCGCCTGCGCCTGCCGCGTCCCTGGCAGCCGATGCTGGGCTATGCCGAGCTGGAGCGCAAGGTCGCCGAAACCGGCATCACCGCACCCGATGCCCGCCAGATCTTCGATTGGGTGGTGGCCGTTCGCCGCGCCAAACTGCCCGACCCGGCCGTCATCGGCAACGCCGGCAGCTTCTTCAAGAACCCGGTGGTGACGCCCGAGCAGTGCCGCGACATCATCCAGCGCGACCCGGAGATCGTGCACTACCCCATGCCCGACGGCAGCTTCAAGCTGGCCGCGGGCTGGATGATCGACGCCTGCGGCTGGAAGGGCAAATCGGTGGGCCAGGCCGGCGTCTACGAGAAGCAGGCCCTGGTGCTGGTCAACCGCGGGGATGCCCGTGGCGCCGAGGTGCTGACCCTGGCGCGGGCCATCCAGGAGAGCGTTTATGGCCGCTTCGGCATCCGGCTGGAGCCCGAGCCGGTGGTGATCTAGGGAGGCTGCCCACCTGGAAGCCGCGGCGGGGGTTTCACCGTAACTTACAAAGGCTACACTCCGCAAAAATCCTTTGCACGGCGACGTACCGCGACTTTTGACACTGTTTTCAGGAGAAACCATGCCTTCCGTCCGCACCCCTTCTTCCATGGGCCTGTCCGCCCTGGTGGTGGCCGCCTCGGCCGCCTTGCTGTCTGGTTGTCTGGCCACCGCCCCGTCGATGGGCGGTGACAAGGGCACGGTGAGCGGCGCAGCCGGCGGCGCCTCCGCAGAAAACAACAACAGCGCCCTGGAGCGTTGCCCCGAGTCGCTGGGCACCCTGGCGATCGAAGAAGACACCGCGGCCCCCTGGTTCATGACCCTGCAGGAATACCGCCTGGGCTCCACGGTGCCGGTGCTGCGCCTGATGATCCAGCAGTCCAACTGCTTCGTGATCGTGGAGCGCGGCAAGTCGCTCAACAACATGATGCGCGAGCGCGAGTTCGCCCGCGGCGAGGAAAGCCGCGCCGGCAGCAACTTCCAGAAGGGCCAGATGGTCGCGGCCGACTACACCATGAGCCCCTCCATCCACTTCTCCGGCCAGACCGGCGGCGGCGGCGGTGGCCTGGGCGGCCTCAGCAGCAGCCTGGGCGTGCTGGGCATGGTGGCCGGCAGCGTCAGCAAGAACGAAGCCTCCACCACCCTGCTGCTGATCGACAACCGCTCGGGCGTGCAGATCGCCGCGGCCGAAGGCACCGCCGGCAACTACGACTTCGGCATCTTCGGTGCGGCTTTCGGTGGCGGCCTGGGTGGCGGCGCTGGCGGCTACTCCAAGACGCCGCAGGGCAAGGTCATCACCGCGGCCTTCGCCGACTCCTTCAACCAGATGGTCAAGGCCCTGCGCAACTACAAGGCCCAGACCGTCAAGGGTGGCCTGGGCACGGGCGGCCGACTGGGCGTGTCCGGCGGCGAAACCGCGGCCTCCAAGGAGCTGGACGCCAAGCCGGCCGCCACCAAGCCGGCGGCGAAGTCCACCACCACCAAGCCGGCCACGAAGAAGTGACCTGACGCGGGAGCCCCCGGATGCGCACCACCTCGAATCTGCGTGGCCTGGCCACGGCCCTGCTGGTCTGGGGGGCCTCTCACACCGCGATGGCGGCCGAGTACAACCTGTACCTCAAGTGCGGCGGCCAGCTGACGGCCTCGGGCAAGTCCAAGGCGGCGCAGCTGGAACTGGCCCTGCGCGACAGCAACAACATGGCGCTGATCCAGCGCTCCAACGTGCTGCCCGTGGGCGAGCGCCTGCGCTACACGCCCACGCCCGTGGCCTACACCATGCTGTACAAGCTGCGCCAGCCCGGCACGCACTATCACGAGGACTGGGCCCGCGGCCACTGGGTGGTCTGGCAGCCCAACCTCAAGCGCCTGGCCACCATCCGCCTGTCCATCGACCGCCAGGACGGCAGCCTCGATGGCCAGCTGCTGGACTTCAACGACGACCTCATCGGCACCGTGCGCATGGACTGCGACGTGGTGGACCCGGACGAGCTGCCGCCGCCGAAGTTCTGAAGCCCGGCAAAGAAAAAGCCGCTGTGTTCGCAGCGGCTTTTTTCATGGCGCCGACCGAAGCCGGCACGCCATGCGCATCAACCGAAGTGGCAGATGTAGTGGTAGGGCTCGCCCTCGACCTTGATCTCGAAGGACGAGTTGCCCGGCACGTTGAAGCTCTGGCCCGGGCCGTAGGTCTGCCATTCGCTGGCGCCGGCCAGCTTGATGGTGGCCTGGCCAGCAACGGTTTCCATGACCTCGGGCGCGCCGGTGTTGAAGGTCAGCGTCGCGGGCAGGATGACGCCAACCGACTTGCGCACGCCGTCGGCCAGGGTCACGGTGTGCGACACGCACTTGCCGTCGAAGTACACATTGGCTTGGGTGGCCACGGTGCCGGCCAGGGTGGTGGTGCTCATGGGTGATCTCTCCTGAGGTTTACTTGGCGGCCTTGGCTGCCGGCTTGGCCGACGCCTTGGCACCCGCAGCACGCGCGGCCTTGACGTTGGCGCCGATGCGCAGGCGCAGGGCGTTGAGCTTGATGAAGCCGGCCGCGTCGGCCTGGTTGTAGGCGCCGCCGTCGTCGTCGAAGGTCGAGATCTTCATGTCGAACAGGCTGTCCGTCCTGGACTCGCGGCCCGTGCACATGATGGTGCCCTTGTAGAGCTTGAGCTTGACGGTGCCGTTGACGGTGGCTTGCGAAGCGTCGATCAAGCCTTGCAGCAGTTCGCGCTCGGGGCTGAACCAGTAGCCGTTGTAGACCAGGCGGGCGTAACGCGGCATCAGGTCGTCCTTCAGGGCCAGCACTTCGCGGTCCAGGGTGATGGACTCGATGGCGCGGTGGCCGGTCAGCAAGATGGTGCCGCCAGGGGTTTCATAGCAACCGCGGCTCTTCATGCCCACATAACGGTTCTCGACCTTGTCGAGGCGGCCGATGCCGTGCTTGCCGCCCAGCTCGTTGAGCTTGGTCAGCACTTGCGCGGGCGACATCTTCACGCCGTTGATGGCGACGACGTCACCCTTCACGTAGGTCAGCTCGATGGTCTCGGCCTTGTTGGGGGCCTTCTCGGGCGAGACGGTCAGGCGCCACATGTTGGCTTCGGGCTCGAAGCTCGGGTCTTCCAGCACGCCGCCTTCGTAGCTGATGTGCAGCAGGTTGGCGTCCATCGAGTAGGGGGCGCCGCCCTTGCGCTTCTTGAAGTCCACGGGGATGCCGTGCTTGTCGGCGTAGGCCAGCAGCTTCTCGCGCGACAGCAGGTCCCACTCGCGCCACGGGGCGATGACCTTCACGCCGGGCATCAGGGCGTAGGCGCCCAGCTCGAAGCGGACCTGGTCGTTGCCCTTGCCGGTGGCGCCGTGCGAGATGGCATCGGCCTTGGACTTCTTGGCGATCTCGACCAGGCGCTTGGCGATCAGCGGACGGGCGATCGAGGTGCCCAGCAGGTATTCGCCTTCGTACAGCGCGTTGGCGCGGAACATCGGGAACACGAAGTCGCGCACGAACTCTTCGCGCAGGTCTTCGATGTGGATGTTCTCGGGCTTGATGCCCATCTTCAGGGCCTTGGCGCGTGCGGGTTCGATCTCTTCGCCCTGGCCGATGTCGGCGGTGAAGGTGACGACTTCGCAGTTGTACTCGTCCTGCAGCCACTTCAGGATGATCGAGGTGTCCAGGCCACCGGAGTAGGCCAGCACGACCTTCTTGATCTTCTGGGCCTTGTCTGCGACAGGCTGTGCGGCAGGCTTGGCAACAGGCGCCGGGGTGGCGGCCACCGCTGCAGGCTTGGCGGCGGGCTTGGTGGCGGATTTGACGGCGGGCTTGGCAGCAACCTTGGCAGTCTTCGGGGTCTTGGACATGGTGTGCGTCGTGGAAGAACGAAAGACGCGATTTTAGACCGGATGGCCCTGCGGGCAGAAGGCATCGGCCCTTCAGAACAGCGTGCCTTGCACGTCATCGGCATCCGTGTCGGCATCCGGGTCGGCCTTGGCATGGGCCGGCCGCGCGGGGAAGGCCGATGCCAGGGCCCGCGGGTCGAAGGCGGTGGTGTCGAGCTCCGGGCCGCCATGCCCCAGGCCGTGGCGGGCCGCGGCCTTGCGCACGCGCTGGCGGATGAGCTCGCCCCACACGCCCTGCCCTTTCATGCGCTGGCCGAAGCGCGCGTCGTAGTCCTTGCCGCCGCGCAGGTCGCGGATGCGCGCCATGATGCGCTCGGCCCGCTCGGGCACGTGGTGGTCCAGCCATTCCTGGAACAGCGGCCTGACCTCCCAGGGCAGGCGCACGATGGTGTAGTGGATGGCATGGGCGCCGGCCTGGGCCGCGGCGTCGATGATGCGCTCGATCTCGGGCTCGTTGAGGAAGGGGATGATGGGCGCGACGTTGACGCCCACGGGCACGCCCGCGTCGGCCAGTTTGCGCACGGCGTCCAGCCGCGCCCAGGGGGCGGCCGCACGCGGCTCCAGGATGCGGCTCAAACCCCCGTCCAGCGAGGTGACGCTGACCATCACATAGCAGAGCCGGCGCTCGGCCGCACGGGCCAGCAGGTCGACGTCGCGCAAGACACCCGCCGATTTGGTGACCAGGGTGAAGGGGTGCTGGCAGGCGTCGAGCACCTCCAGCACGGCCCGCGTCAGGCGCCACTCGCGCTCGATGGGCTGGTAGACGTCGGTGGCCGAGCCCAGGTTGATGGGGCTGCACACATAGGCCGGCTTTTGCAGCGCGGCGGCCAGCCGTTCGGCGGCATTGGCCTTGGCCACCAGGCGGGTTTCGAAGTCCAGCCCCGGCGAGAGGTTGAGGTAGCTGTGCGTCGGCCGCGCGTAGCAGTAGATGCAGCCGTGCTCGCAGCCGCGGTAGGGGTTGAGGGCCTGGCTGAAGGGGATGTCGGGCGAGTCGTTGTGCGAGAGGATGCTGCGCGCCTGCTCGGGGGTGACCTCGGTGCGCGGGGCGGACGGAGCGGGAGAGGCATCGTCATCGGCATCGGCATCGTCACTCTCGGCGGCCTTGGGCCAGGCCCCTTCGCCGTCGCTCACCCGCTGCCCGGCATCGAAGCGGTGCGCGATGCGCGTGGCCGTGCCCCGGCCCTTGAGCGGGTCGGCGCGGCGGCGCGGGTCGGGCAGCGGGGTGAAGTCATCGTCAGGCACACTGTATTTTCATACAGCCCGCGTGGCTTCACAAGCCCAGGGGTGCCTGCCCCCGCACCCGCGCCGAAGCGGGGCGCCCCACCCGGCTCACGACCAGCTCACGCTGGCCGAGAACACATAGCCGGCGCCGTAGACGGTCTTGATGATGCGCGGGTCCATCGGGTCGGTCTCGATCTTGCGGCGCAGGCGCGAGATGCGCACGTCGATGCTGCGGTCGGTGGGCGACAGGCCGCGGTGTCCGACCAGCTGCTCGCGGCTGAGGATCTGGTGGGGCCGCTCCAGGAAGGTCCGCAGCACCTGCACCTCGGCCACGCCCAGCACGTGCTCGGTGCCGTCTTCGGCGCGCAGCAGGTTGGCGGCGCAGTCCAGCGTCCAGCCCAGGAAGCTGGCGTAGCGCCGCGGCGTGCCCGTCACCAGGCCGGTGCGGGGTGCGCGCCGCCGCAGGATGCTGCGCACGCGGGCCACCAGCTCGCGCGGCTCGAAGGGCTTGGTGACGTAGTCGTCGCCGCCCAGCTCCAGGCCCATGACGCGGTCCACCGTGTGGCCGCGGCCGGTGAGGATGAGCACCCCGGCGTGCGACTGCTGCGCGATCTGGCGGATCAGCTCCAGCCCGTCCATGTCGGGCAGGCCGAGGTCGACGATGCACAGGTCGGGCTTGACCGTCTGCAGGCGGCGCAACACGGCCGAGCCGGTGGTGAAGCCTTCGGCGCTGAAGCCGAAGTCGGCCAGCACGGACAGCACCAGGCGGGCGATGGCCAGGTCGTCCTCGACCACGAAGATGAGCGCCGGCGTGGGCGCATCGGGGCCGTCGTCGGGCGCAGCGGACAGGGGCAAGGCCCCGGGCAAAGGCCGGCCGTTCATGCGCCCGGCTCCAGCGAGCCCAGCGCGGCCAGGGCCTGGGCCAGCTCGGCCGTGGTGAAGGGCTTGGCCAGCACGGGCAGGTCGGTCAGGGTGTCCATGCCGGGCGCGTAGCCGCTCATCAGCAGCACGTGGCGCGCCAGCCCTTCGCGTCGGGCCTGGCGCGCCAGGGCGCGGCCGTCCAGCTCGCCGGGCATCATGACGTCGCTGAGCAGCAGGGTGATGCCGTCCATGCGCTGCAGGATCTCCAGCCCTTCCTGGCCATGCGCGGCCTCGATGACGGCATAGCCCAGGTCGAGCAGGCTGCGGCGCACCACCTTGCGCACATCGGCATCGTCTTCGACCAGCAGGGCCACGCCACGGCGCGCGGCATCGGGCACGGTGCCGGGGTCGTCCATCGGGGCCAGCCCGCCAGGGACCTCGGCCGCCGGCAGCCACAGGCTCACCACCGTGCCCTCGCCCGGCCGGCTGCGCGCATCGACCACGCCGCCCGACTGCCGCACGAAGCCGTACACCATGGCCATGCCCAGGCCGGTGCCGCTGCCCGGCCGCTTGGTCGTGAAGAAGGGCTCGAAGACGCGCGCCAGCGTGGCCGCGTCCATGCCCACGCCTTCGTCGCGCACCTCGATGCACACGTGCGCGCCGGGCTGCAGCTGCATGGCCGCGGCCTGCGTGGCATCCAGCACGCTGGTCCTGACGCGGATGTCGATGCGGCCCGACGCGGGCGTGGCGTCGCGCGCATTGAGGATGAGGTTGACCAGGGCGTTTTCCAGCTGCATGGGGTCGGCCCAGACCCAGGCGGCGTCGTCGCCTGTGTGGGCCTGCAGGGTCAGGCAGGCGGGCAAGGCCGGGCGCACCAGGCGCACCACCGAGGCCACCAGCGCATCGACATCGACGGCACCGGCTTGCAGCGGCTGCTGGCGCGCGAAGGTCATCAGCCCGCGGATGAGCTCGGCGCCGCGGCGCGCGGCGGTGATGGCCGGCTCGGTGTACTCGGCGACCTGCGCATCGCCCGCACGCGCATCGCCCAGGGCCGTGAGGTTGCCCAGGATGACGGTGAGGATGTTGTTGAAGTCGTGCGCCAGGCCGCCGGCCAGCTGGCCCATGGCCTCCATCTTCTGCGCACGCAGGATGAGGGCTTGCGAGCGCTTCTGCTCGGTGACGTCGAAGGTCAGCTCGAAGCAGCCGACCACACAGCCATCGGGGCCGCGGTCGGGCACCAGGGTGGTCCGCACGCTCAGCGCTTCACCGGCCTGCGTGCGCAACTCGTAGTCGAAGGTGACGGACTCGCCCGACAGCGCGCGCTTGACGAAGGGCCGGATGCCCTCGTAGACCTCGTGGCCCAGGAAGGCGCGGGCACTGACGCGGTCGAGGTGCTGCGGGTCGAGCCCGAACCAGTCCTGGTAGCCGCGGTTGATGTACTCGTAGCCATGGTCCACGCTGAAATAGGCCACCAGCGCGGGGATGGAGTCGGTGACCAGGCGCATCTGCTGCTCGCTGCGACGCAGCGAGGCGGTGCGGGCCTGCACGCGCGACTCCAGCTCCAGGTTGGCCTGGCGCAGCGCCTGCTCGGTGCGGCGCTGCTCGGTGACGTCGGAGTACAGCGTGACGAAGCCGTGGCCCGGCAAGGGCTGGCCGGTGATGCGCAGGATGCGGCCATCGGGGCGCTCGCGCTCGATGTCGTGGGGCAGGAACTGCAGGGCCAGGTCGACGCGCTGGCGCACGGCGTCTTCGACAGGCTCGTCACCGTACTCGCCGCGCTGGGCGTTGTAGCGGATGAAATTTTCGAAGGGCGCGCCGATGCGCGTCATCTCCGGCGGGAAGGACAGCAACTCCAGGAAGGCGCGGTTCCAGGCCACCAGGTGCAGCGAGGAGTCGAAGACGGTGAGGCCCTGGTCGAGCAGGTCGAGGCCGGCTTGCAGGGTCTGCTGGCGCCAGCTGCCGCCGTCCTTGCCACCGTCGCGCCCGGCATCCGGGGCACCGTCATGGCCACCGGACAAGGCGCCATCGGGGGTGTCGGGAGATCGGGGCGGCATCGGCATGCGGCCGATTGTAGGCAGCGCGGACGGCGCATCGGCAGGCTGCGCCTCCGTGGCCGAACCCGGCGCAAAGATTCGTCACATTTGCTGGGAGGCCATGAAAAGGTCGTCTCCCATCATCGCGGCCGTCATCGCCCCACGCGATTCCGTGGGCGGTGCCGTCAAGGAGAGCCGCATGATTAGTGTAAACCCTTATGACGCCGGTTTGGAGAAAAACTCTGCCAACCACGTCAGTCTTTCGCCACTGAGCTTCCTGCGCCGCGCCGCGGCCGTCTACCCGCGCCGCACGGCCATCGTCTACGGCGAGCACCGCCAGACCTGGGCCGAGACCGAGGCGCGCTGCTGCCGCCTGGCCAGCGCCCTGCGTGCGCGCGGCATCGGCCGGGGCGACACGGTGGCCGTGATGCTGCCCAACGTGCCCGCCATGCTGGAGGCCCACTTCGGCGTGCCGATGACGGGTGCCGTGCTCAACACGCTCAACACCCGCCTGGACGCCGAAGCCATCGCCTTCATGCTGGACCACGGCAACGCCCGCGTGCTGCTGACCGACCGTGAATTCTCCAAGGTGGTCGGCAAGGCGCTGACCATGGTGAAGCACCACATCCTCGTCATCGACGTCGAGGACGACACGGCCCCCGCCGGCGAGCACCTGGGCAGCCTGAACTACGAGGCCCTGCTGGCCGAGGGCGACCCGCAGCCCACCGGCTTCCTGCCCGCCGACGAGTGGGACGCCATCGCCCTGAACTACACCTCGGGCACCACCGGCAACCCCAAGGGCGTGGTCACCCACCACCGCGGCGCCTACCTGAACTCGGCCAGCAACGTCATCTCCTGGAGCCTGCCGCAGCACGCCACCTACCTGTGGACGCTGCCGATGTTCCACTGCAATGGCTGGTGCTTCCCCTGGACGATGGCCCTGGTCGCCGGCACCAGCGTGTGCCTGCGCCGCATCGACCCGTCGGTCATCTACTGGCTGCTCAAGACACACCACGTCACGCACATGTGCGGCGCCCCCATCATCTACAACATGATGATCAGCGCGCCGCCCAAGCTGCGCGAAGGCCTGAACCACACGGTCAACGGCCTGATCGCCGGGGCCGCGCCGCCGGTGGCTGTGATCGAGGGCTGCGAGGCCGCGGGCATCAACCTCACCCACGTCTATGGCCTGACCGAGGTCTATGGCCCGGCCGCCGTCTGCGCCAAGCAGGAAGAGTGGGCCAGCCTGCCGCTGGAAGAGCGCGCCCGCCTCAACGGCCGCCAGGGCGTGCCCTATGCGCTGCAGGAAGAGGTCACCGTGCTCAACCCCGAGACCCTGCAGCCCGTGCCCTGGGACGACCACACCATCGGCGAGATCTGCTTCCGCGGCAACGTGGTGATGAAGGGCTACCTCAAGAACGAGGCGGCCACGCAGGAGGCCTTCGAAGGTGGCTGGTTCCACACCGGCGACCTGGCCGTGCGCGACGCCAGCGGCTACATCAAGATCAAGGACCGCAGCAAGGACGTGATCATCTCCGGCGGCGAGAACATCTCCTCCGTCGAGGTCGAAGACGCCTTGCACCACCACCCCGCCGTGATGCTGGCTGCCGTGGTGGCCGAGCCCGACGCCAAGTGGGGCGAGGTGCCCTGCGCCTTCGTCGAGCTCAAGCCCGGCCAGGAAGTCAGCCAGGACGAGCTGATCACCTTCTGCCGCGAGCACATCGCCCGCTACAAGGTGCCCAAGCGCATCGTCTTCGGCGAGTTGCCCAAGACGGCCACCGGCAAGGTCCAGAAGTTCATGCTGCGCCAGCAGGTGAAGTCGGCCAGCGCCATCGAGTGAGCGGCGCCCGCCGCCAAGACTTTCAACGAGGACACACCAGATGAGCCAAGACATCTACCGCCGGGTCGAGTCCGACCCCGCCTTCAAGCAACTCGTCCAGCGGCGCGGCCGCCTGGCCCTGACCCTGTCGATCGTGGTGCTGGGCGCCTACTACGCCTTCATGGCCGTGGTCGCCTTCGCCCCCGGCATCTTCGCCCAGGCCCTGTTCGAGGGCAGCACCCTGACCGTGGGCGTGCCCGTGGGCGCCGTGCTGATCGCCGGCTCCTGGCTGCTGACCGGCCTGTACGTGCGCCGTGCCAACACCGAGTTCGACCAACTGACCCGCGAGATCGTGGAGCGCAACACATGAAGACCACCCTCAAGGCACTCATCGCCTCGACCGCCCTGCTGGCCGCCACCTGCGTGCTGGCCGGTCCGGCCGACGTCACGCAGACGCAAAAGCAGCCCATCAACCTGACGGCCATCGCCATGTTCCTGGTGTTCGTGCTGGGCACGCTGGGCATCACCTACTGGGCGGCCAAGCGCACCACCTCGGCCTCGGACTTCTACACCGCCGGCGGCGGCATCACGGGCTTCCAGAACGGCCTGGCCATCGCGGGCGACTACATGTCCGCGGCCACGCTGCTGGGCCTGAGCTCGCTGGTCTTCCTGCGTGGCTACGACGGCTTCGTCTACACCATCAGCTTCTTCATCGGCTGGCCGGTGATCCTGTTCATGCTGGCCGAGCGCATGCGCAACCTGGGCCGCTTCACCTTCGCCGACATCGCGTCCTACCGCTTGCAGCAAAGCTCGATCCGGACGTTTGCGGCCTTCTCCTCGCTGACGGTGGTGTGCTTCTACCTGATCGTGCAGATGGTCGGCGCAGGCCAGCTCATCAAGCTGCTGTTCGGCCTGGACTATCCCGTGGCCGTGGCCGTGGTGGGCGTGCTGATGGTGGTCTACGTCACCTTCGGCGGCATGATCGCCACCACCTGGGTGCAGATCATCAAGGCGGTGCTGCTGCTGTCGGGCGGCCTGCTGCTGCTGGCCCTGGCGATGAGCCAGTTCGGCTTCAGCGTGGAAACGCTGGCTTCGTCGGCCGTCGCCGCGCACAAGGATGGCGGCGCCATCATGCGTCCGGGCAGCATGCTGGCCGACCCGATCACGGCGACCTCGCTGTCGCTGGGCCTGGTCTTCGGCACGGCCGGCCTGCCGCACATCATGATGCGCTTCTTCACCGTGCCCAATGCCAAGGAGGCGCGCAAGTCGGTCTTCGTGGCCAGCGGCTTCATCGGCCTGTTCTTCCTGGTCGTGTGCCTGCTGGGCCTGGCGGCCATCGTGATCGTCGGCCAGGACCCGCAGTTCTTCGAGAAGGGCGAGGTCGGCGGCAAGCTGATCGGCGGCAACAACATGCCGGTGATGCACCTGGCCAAGGCCGTCGGCGGCAACCTGTTCCTGGGCTTCCTGTCGGCCGTGGCGTTCGCCACCATCCTGGCGGTGGTTTCGGGCCTGGCGCTGGCCGGTGCCTCGTCCATCGCCCACGACATCTATGCCCGCGTGCTGCGCAAGGGCGAAGCCACGGAAGCCGAGGAGATGCGCGTCTCCAAGTTCGCCTCCATCGGGCTGGGCATCGTCGCCGTCATCCTGGGCATCCTGTTCGAGAAGCAGAACGTGGCCTTCCTGGTGGGCCTGACCTTCGGCATCGCGGCCTCGGCCAACTTCCCGGTGCTGATCCTGTCGCTGTACTGGAAGGGCCTGACGACGCGCGGCGCGCTGATCGGCGGCGTGGCCGGCCTGGTTTCGGCCGTGGTCTTCGTCGTGCTGTCCAAGGCCGTGTGGGTGGTGGTGCTGGGCAACGCCAAGCCCATCTTCCCCTACGAGCACCCGGCCCTGTTCTCGATGCCCCTGGCCTTTTTCGTGACCTGGCTGTTCTCGGTGACCGACCGCAGCGCCCGCGCCGCGAAGGACATCGCCGGCTACCACGACCAGGACGTGCGTGCCCAGACCGGCATCGGTGCGGCCGCAGCCAGCGCGCACTGACACCCCTCTCCGTCTGATCTGAAACCGACCTCGGTGGCCTTCGCGGGCCCCCGGGGTCATCGCATTGAAAGCTCCCCCGATGTCTGCTTACCAAGCCCCCCTGCGCGACATGCTCTTCACGCTGCAGGAAGTCGCCGGCCTCGACGCCATCTGCGCCCAACCCGGCTTCGAAGAAACCTCCCCCGACCTGGTCGAAGCCATCCTGGAAGAAGCCGGCCGCTTCGCCACCGGCGTGCTCGACCCCATCAACTGGTCCGGTGACCAGCAAGGCGCCCGCTGGGACCAGGGCGTGGTGCACAGCGCCGATGGCTTCAAGCAAGCCTATGCCCAGTTCTGCGAGACCGGCTGGAACGGCATGCCCGCCTCGCCCGAATTCGGTGGCCAGGGCCTGCCCACGGCCGTGTCCACCGCCGTGCTGGAGATGTGGAAGTCGTCGAACATGGCGTTCTCGCTGTGCCAGATGCTGACCCTGGGCGCCGTCGAGGCCCTGGCCCGCCACGCCACGCCGGAGCTGCAGCAGCGCTTCCTGCCCAAGATGGTGTCCGGCCAGTGGACCGGCACCATGAACCTGACCGAGCCCCAGGCTGGCTCCGACCTCTCGGCCATCCGCAGCAAGGCCGTGCCCGAAGGCGACCACTACCGCGTCAGCGGCAACAAGATCTTCATCACCTGGGGTGAGCACGACATGGCCGAGAACATCGTCCACCTCGTGCTGGCCCGCCTGCCGGACGCGCCCGCGGGCGTCAAGGGCATCTCGCTGTTCGTCTGCCCGAAGTTCCTGGTCAACGAAGATGGCTCGCTGGGCGCGCGCAACGACCTGATGTGCACGGCCATCGAGCACAAGCTGGGCATCCACGCCAGCCCCACGGCGGTGATGTCCTTCGGTGACCAGGGCGGCGCCATCGGCTACCTGGTGGGCGAAGCGCACAAGGGCCTGGGCTACATGTTCACGATGATGAACCACGCCCGCCTCAACGTCGGCCTCGAAGGCGTGGCCATCGCCGAGCGCGCCTACCAGCGGGCCCGCGCCTACGCGCTCGACCGCGTGCAGGGCCGCACCCTGGTGGAAGGCTCGCCCGCCATCATTGGCCACCCCGATGTGCGCCGCATGCTGATGACGATGAAGGCCCGCGTGGAAGCCATGCGCGCCCTGGCCTACTTCGCCGCCGGCGAGATGGACCGCGCCCACGGCCACCCCGACGAGGCGGTGCGCGCACAGAAGCAGGCCATGGTCGACCTGCTCATCCCCATCGTCAAGGGCTGGTGCACGGAGACGGCACAACTCGTCGTGGCCGATGGCGTGCAGGTGCATGGCGGCATGGGCTTCATCGAAGAAACCGGCGCGGCGCAGCACCTGCGCGACGCCCGCATCACCACCATCTACGAAGGCACGACCGGCATCCAGGCCAACGACCTCATCGGCCGCAAGCTGATGCGCGAGGGCGGCGTGACGATGAAGGCCCTGCTGCGCAGCATGTCGGCCGACGCCCACCGCCTGGCCGAAGCCGAAGACGCGGCCCTGCGCCCGCTGGGCCTGGGCCTGCAACGCGGCCTCGACGCCATGTCGCAAGCCACCGAATGGCTGCTGACCTGTGGCCCGCAGCAACCAGCGGCCAGCGCGGCCGGCGCCGTGCCCTACCTGCACCTGTCGGGCACGGTGATCGGGGCCTGGCTGATGGCACGCGCCGCCGAAGCCGCACAGGCTCAGCTGTCGCGCAACGAGGGTGACAGCGCCCAGCTGTCGGCCAAGGTGGCCACCGCCCAGCACCACCTGCACCACGTGCTGGTGGACGCCCCGGCCTGGCGCGACCGCGTGGTCAATGGCGCCAGCAGCACGCTGGCGCTGCGCGACGATCAGTTCTGATCAGCCTTCGCCGTACACGACCTGGGCCTGCGCCTGCGGCATCAGCTCCTTGCAACGCAGCAAGGCCTGCTCGCTGGGGAAGACGCGGGCCGCATCGCCCAGGTCCAGCTCGGCGCGCGCCGACAGACCGGGCGTGCGGCGCTCCACCACCACGCGGATGGGCAGGCCCTGGAAGGTGTCGGGCAGGTCCGGCTGCGGCGCTTCGATGCGCTTGGCCGGGAACTCGCGCAGCAACTCGGCCACCGGCAGCTGCGAGCCCGCTGCCTGCAGGCGCACGAAGCGCGCATGGCGGCAACGCGCCTGGGCCAGGCCCATGACCTGCTGCACGTTCAGGCGCAGGCCGCCGGAGAAGCGGTCGTTCTGCACCTTGCCGGTGATGACCACCAGCTCGTCGTCCTTGAGCAGGTCCTTGTTGGCGTCCAGCGTGTCCTGGTTGGCCACGGCCTCGATGACATCGCTCTTGTCGTCGAGCTTGAAGATGGCCACGCGGCCGCGCGCGCCGTTGATGACGCGCAGCTCGCTGACGATGCCCGCGACGATCTGCGGGTCGCGGCTGTCTTTCAGGTCGCCGATGCGCTGCCGCGCGAAACGGCGGACCTCGGCCTCGGCCTCGTCGAACAGGTGGCCGGTGAGGAAGAAGCCGATGGCCGTCTTCTCCAGCGAGAGCTGCTCCTTGAGCGACCACGGCTCGGTGGGCACCAGCTCGGGCTCGTTGGTCGACGCCGCGTGGCTGTCGCCGAAGTCGAACAGGCCGCCCTGGTCGGCATTGGCCGCGAGCGTGTCGGCGTATTCGAAGGCCAGCGACACACTGGCCAGCAGCGCAGCGCGGTGGGGCTCCATCGCGTCGAAGGCGCCGGCCTTGATCAGGGCCTCGACCACGCGCTTGTTGACCAGCTTGCGGTCCACCCGCGCGCAGAAATCGAAGAAGCTCTTGAACGGCCCGTTGGCCTTGCGCTCGGCCACGATGGCCTCGATGGCGCCCTGGCCCGTGCCCTTGACCGCCCCCAGGGCGTAGCAGATGGACTTGTTGCCGGTGGGGATGAAGCGCCACTCGCCTTCGTTGACGTTGGGCGGCGAGAAGGTGATGCCGAAGTTCTGCGTGGCATCGTCGTGGAAGATCTTGAGCTTGTCCGTGTCGTCGCTGGCGATCGTCATGTTCCCTGCGAAGAACTCTGACGTGTAGTGGTGCTTCAGCCAGGCCGTGTGGTAAGCCAGCAGGGCGTAGGCGGCGGCGTGCGACTTGTTGAAGCCGTAGCCGGCGAACTTCTCCATCAGGTCGAAGATCTCGTTGGCCAGCTCGGCCGAGATGCCGTTCCTGGCCGCCCCTTCCGCGAACAGGCCGCGGTGGTGCTGCATCTCCTCGACCTTCTTCTTGCCCATCGCGCGGCGCAGCAGGTCGGCGCCACCGAGCGAGTAGCCGCCCAGGCGCTGCGCCACCTGCATGACCTGCTCCTGGTAGACCATGATCCCGTAGGTCTCGGAGAGCACCGCTTCCATCAACGGGTGCGGGTAGGTCACCTCTTCGCGACCGTGCTTGCGCGCGCAGAAGGAGGGGATCAGGTCCATCGGGCCCGGACGGTACAGCGCCACCAGGGCGATGATGTCCTCGAAGACGCTGGGCTTGGCGTCGCGCAGCATGCCTTGCATGCCGCGGGATTCGAGCTGGAACACGGCCACCGTCTTGCCCTCGGACAGCAGCCGGTAGGCCGCCGCATCGTCCAGCGGGATCTTGGCGAAATCGAAATCCTTCTGGTCCGGGTGCCGGGCGATGATGAACTCTTTGGCCGTCTCCAGGATGGTCAGCGTGGCCAGGCCCAGGAAGTCGAACTTCACCAGGCCGATGGCCTCGACGTCGTCCTTGTCGTACTGGCTCACGGCCGAGTCGCTGCCGGGCTGCTGGTACAGCGGGCAGAAGTCGGTGATCTTGCCCGGCGCGATCAGCACCCCCCCGGCGTGCATGCCGATGTTGCGCACCATGCCCTCCACGCGCTCGGCCAGGGCCAGCAGCGAGGCGACTTCTTCCTCGGCGGCTTCGCGCTGCTCCAGCTCCGGCGCTTCGTGGCGTGCGTAGATCACCTTGGCCTTGTCGGGGTCGAAGTCGGGCGGCAGCTTGGCCAGCGTCACCGTCTTGCCCGGCGGCGCAGGGATCAGCTTGGCGATGCTGTCGACGTGGCCATAGCCCATGCCCAGCACCCGGCCCACGTCGCGCAGCGCGGCTTTGGCCGCCATGGTGCCGAAGGTGGCGATCTGCGAGACGGCCTCGCGCCCGTAGCGGTCCTTGACGTAGTCGATGACGCGGTCGCGGTTGCCCTGGCAGAAGTCGATGTCGAAGTCGGGCATGGACACCCGCTCCGGGTTGAGGAAGCGCTCGAACAGCAGGTTGTACTTCAGCGGGTCGAGGTCGGTGATCTTGAGCGCATAGGCCACCAGCGAGCCGGCGCCCGAACCCCGGCCCGGGCCCACCGGGCAGCCGTTGTTCTTGGCCCAGTTGATGAAGTCCTGCACGATGAGGAAGTAGCCGGGGAAGCCCATCTTCAGGATCGTGTTGATCTCGAAGTCCAGGCGCTCGACGTAGTGCGGGCGCTGGGCGTCGCGCTCGGCCGCCTCGGGGAAGAGTTGCAGCAGGCGCTCCTCCAGGCCCTGGTGCGAGAGCTCGCGGAAGAACGCGTCCATGGGCTGCGGCTGGCCGTCCGGCATGATCGGCGTCGGGAAGTCCGGCAGCTGCGGCTTGCCCAGCACCAGCGTCAGCGCGCAACGCCGCGCGATCGCCACCGTGTTGGCGAGCGCCGAGGGGATGTCGGCGAACAGCGCGGCCATCTCGGCGCTGGTCTTGAAGTGCTGCTCGCGGGTGAAGCGCTTGATGCGCTTGGGGTTGCCCAGGGTTTCGCCCTCGGCGATGCACACGCGGGCCTCGTGGGCCTCGAAGTCGTCGGGCTCCAGGAACTGGATGGGGTGGGTGGCCACCACCGGCAGCTTCAGGCGCGCGGCCAGGGGCACGGCGGCACGGATGTGCGCCTCGTTGCTGCCGTGGCCACCGCGCTGCAACTCGATGTAGAAGCGCTGCGGGAAGGCCTCGGCCAGCTTCGTCGCCCAGGCTTCGGCCTTGGCCACGTCGCCCATCATCAGCGACTGGCCGACGATGCCCATCTCCGCCCCCGACAGGCAGATCAGCCCGCCGTTGCGCTCGGCCAGCGCGGCCCAGCTCACCCAGGCGTGCGTGCGCTGGCCCGGCGCCGTCCAGGCCTCGCCCAGCAACTCGCACAGGCGCAGGTAGCCCGCGCGGTTCTGGATCAGCAGCAGCAGGCGCGTCGGGGCCTTGCCGGCCTCCTCGGGCTCCAGCCACACATCGGCTCCGATGATTGGTTGAACGCCGCTTTTGCGCGCAGATGAATACAGCTTGATCGCACCGAACAGGTTGGACAGGTCGGTCACGGCCACCGCCGGCTGACCATCCTTCTGGGCGGCCTTGACCAGGTCGTCGATGCGGACGGTGCCGTCGACGACGGAGTATTCGGTGTGAGAGCGCAGGTGAACGAAAG
The DNA here is from genome assembly GCA_022566735.1 of Pseudomonadota bacterium. GTDB lineage: Bacteria > Pseudomonadota > Gammaproteobacteria > Burkholderiales > Burkholderiaceae_C > Aquabacterium. Next base: position 116,750 of record JADFIG010000005.1, on the reverse strand, counting down.
CCATGGCGGCGATTGTAGGAGCGCCCCGCCTCCCGGCGCGCCCTGCCGCGCGGCCTTCAGCCCTGGGCGTCCACCATCGACAGCAGGCCCTGGTAGGGCAGCAGGTTGGTGGCCACCACCCGGTCGATGGGCTCGACGAAGCCGTCCTGCATCCAGCGCGCGGCCAGCAGCACGTTCAGGCCGATCATGCCGTCGGCCAGCAAGTCGAGCTGGACCTCCTCGGCCCGCGAGCGCGGCACCAGCATGTGCAGGTGCTGGCGCATCATGGCCGAATAGTCGCGTGCCGTGGCCCCGCTCATGGCGGCCACCTCGTCGTTCACGGCCAGCGAATCGACCAGCATGATGCGGCCGCGGCGCGGGTCGTCGCGGATGAACTCCAGGAAGACGCGGATGCCCGGCTCCAGCATGCCCAGCGGCGTGGGCTCGGCCTTCTTCAGGGCCGCCAGGGTCAGGGCCATGAGCTGCTCGCGCAACTCGGCGTAGGTGGCCAGGAACAGCTGGGGCAGGGTCTTGAAGGACTCGTAGAAGTAGCGCTCCGTCAGGTGCGCGGCCACGCAGACCTCGCGCACGGTGGCGGCATGGAAGCCCTTGGTGCCGAACACCTCGATGGCGCCTTCGATGAGCTTGGCGCGGCGCAGGCGCTGGCGCTCTTCGGGCAGGACGCCGCCGTAGCGGCGCCGGGGCGGAGGCGTGGTGTCGGGCGTGGCGGTGTCCATGGAGATCCCTGTGTTGACACGTGTCATTGTCAAAGTTATTCTGACAATAATCTTTGTCAAAAGTCAAGGCCGCATGAGCATCCAATCCTTCATCACCAACCTCGTCCTGCGCCATCAGTTCAAGCGCCAGGGCCGTGGCCCGCTGAACGTGGACAAGGCTCGCCACATGGTCAACAAGATGGCCAGGCGCTACCCGCCGCCGCCCAAGACCATCACGCACACCCCTGTGCCGGCCCAGCCCCAGCACAAGCTGTGCGCGGCCGAGTGGCTCAGCGTGGCCCACCCGCAGCGCACGGTGCTGTACTTCCACGGCGGCGGCTACTTCTTCTGCGGCCTCGACACCCACCGCCCGACCTGCTCCTACCTGGCGCGCACCGCCCAGGCCCGCGTGCTGTCGGTGGACTACCGCATGGCGCCCGAGCACGTCTTCCCTGCCGCCGTGGACGACGCCGTCGCCTGGTGGGCAGAGCTGCTGCGCCAGGGCACCGACCCGCGCACCGTGGTCTTCGCCGGGGACTCCGCCGGCGGCGGCCTGGCCCTGGCCTGCATGGTGGCCGCCCGCGATCAGGGCCTGCCCATGCCGGCCGGCGCCATCCTGTTCTCGCCCTGGTCGGACCTGTCGTGTTCCGGCGAGACCATGAAGACCCTGGCCGATGCCGACGTGATGTTCAACCCCGAGTCCCTGCCCGAGGCGGCCGCGCTCTACCTGGCCGGCCAGCCCAGCACCACGCCGCTGGCCTCGCCGCTGTTCGCCAACCTCAAGGGCCTGCCCTCGCTGATGATCCATGCCAGCCGCCACGAGATCCTGCTGGCCGACGCCACCCGCCTGCACGAGCGCGCCCAGGCCCAGGGCGTGACCAGCGAGCTGCACCTGCGCGCCAAGATGCCCCACGTCTGGCCGACCATGCTGATGCTGCCCGAGGCCCGCCAGACGCTCAAGGAATGCGGCGAGTTCATCGACCGCGTCGTCCGCCCGGCCCGCAGCCGCGCGGCGGCCTGAGCCCGCTGTCCCTGCCCTTTCCCCCGCCCTTTCCCACCTCCCACACCGAACGCCACGCCATGACATCCTTCCAGAACAAGGTCGCCGCCATCACCGGCGCCGCCTCCGGCATGGGCCGCACCCTGGCCATCGAACTGGCCCGCCGCGGCTGCCACCTGGCGCTGAGCGACGTCAACGAGGCCGAGCTGGTCAAGACCGCCGAGATGGCCGCCAGACACGGCGTCAAGGTGACGGTCAAGACAGTCAATGTGGCCGACCGCGACGCGGTGTTCGCCTGGGCCGATGACGCCGCGCGCGACCACGGCAAGGTCAACCTGATCTTCAACAACGCCGGCGTGGCCCTGACGGCCAACGTCGAGTCCGTGAAGATCGCCGACTTCGAGTGGATCATGGGCATCAACTTCTGGGGCGTGGTCCACGGCACCCAGGCCTTCCTGCCCCACCTCAAGGCCTCGGGCGAGGGCCACATCGTCAACACCTCCAGCTTGTTCGGCCTGATGGCCGTGCCCACGCAAGGCACCTACAACGCCAGCAAGTTCGCCGTGCGCGGCTACACCGAGGCCCTGCGCATGGAGCTGGAAATGGAAGGCGCCTGCGTCAGCGCCACCTGCGTGCACCCGGGCGGCATCGCCACCAACATCGCCATGGCCGGCAAGATCGACGAGGCCGTGACGGCCAGGACGGGCGTCAGCGAGGCCGACCACAAGCGCGCGGCCAACAAGCTCATCAACGTGACCACGGCCGAATCCGCCGCCCTGCAGATCCTCAAGGCGGTGGAGCGCAACGACCGCCGCGTGCTGGTCGGCCCCGACGCCCGCTTCCTGGACAAGGTCGTGCGCCTGCTGGGTGCCAGCTACCAGGTGCTGGTGATGCGCCAGGTGCGCAAGATGAACGCCTCGCGCCGCGCCAGCCCCGCCGTCGCGGCCCGCTGACACCCCGCAGCAGCCAGGATGGGAGCGGCCCCGGATCCGCGGCATGATGCGCGGATGAACTGGCTCAAGCGTTTGTGGTGGAGCGCCGTCCTCATCGGGGCGGTGCTGTCCGTGGGGGTGTGGGCGACCTGGGAGCCTGACCGCCAGCTTGGGCAGTTGCTGGCTCGCTGGGCGCCGGAGCCGTCGACCTTCCTGGAGCTCGACGGCATGCAGGTGCATGTGCGCGACACCGGCCCGCGCAACGACCCCACGCCCATCGTGCTGCTGCACGGCATGTCGTCGAGCCTGCACTCCTTCGAGGAATGGCAGGCCGCGCTGCAAGGCCAGCACCGCGTCATCAGCATGGACCTGCCCGGCTTCGGCCTGACCGGCCCCAGCCCCCAGGGCGACTACCGCATCGACGCCTACACGCGCTTCGTGCTGCGCCTGCTCGACAGCCTGGGCGTCAAGCAGGTGGTGCTGGTGGGCAATGCCCTGGGCGGGGAGATCGCCTGGCAGACCGCCGTGCTGGCGCCCGAGCGCGTGCGCAAGCTGGTGCTGATCGACTCCGACGGCTACTCGCCCTCCGTGCTGTCCATGCCCCTGGGCTTCCAGGTGGCCAGCATGCGCGGGCTGCGCTGGGTGTCGGAGCGCATCCTGCCGCGCGCCATGGTCGCCACCAGCGTGCGCAGCGTCTTCGGCGACGCGCGCAAGGTCACCCAGGACAAGGTCGACCGCTACTTCGAGCTCGCGCTGCGCGTGGGCAACCGCCGTGCGCTCTTCCAGCGCATGGACCAGGCCCAGTTCGGCGCCGCCGCACCGCTGATCCACCGCGTGCAGCAGCCCACGCTGGTGCTGTGGGGGGAGCGCGACGAGATGATCTCGCCCGACCAGGGCAACCTGTTCTGCCGGGACATCCCGCACTGCAAGCTGGTGACCTTCCCCGAGCTGGGCCACCTGCCCCAGGAGGAAGCCCCCGAAACCACCCTGCAGGTGCTGCGGGGCTTCCTGGCCGCCAACAAATGAGGCGTCCGCCCCTTCAGGCGCTGATGCGCCAGCGCGCCTGACGCACCACCGAGGCCACCAGGCGGTCGAGCACCGCGTCCAGCTCCGGCTTGGCCAGACGCTCCAGATCGGGGCGCTGGGCGTGGAGCTGCTGGTCGGCCAGCGGCAGGGCCAGCTGCTCGGGCACCACCACCATCGCAAAATTGGTGCTCAGGTAGGTGCGCACGATGGGCAGCGCGCGGATGCCGCCCAGCGCGCCCGGCGAGGCCGCCATCAGGCCCACCGGCTTGCCCGCGGTCGCTGCGGTGCCGGAAGGCTGCTCGCCCTCGGCCTGCACCAGCGACAGCCAGTCGAACGCGTTGATGAACAGCGGCGAGGGCAGGGCGTTGTATTCCGGGCTGGACAGCAGCACCCCATCGTGCTGGGCCATCCAGTCGCGCAGGCGCAGCGCCCCGGCCGGCATCCCCTGGGCCTGCAGCAGGTCGGCATCGAGCACCGGCAAGGCCAGGGCGCGCAGGTCGACCGAGGTGGTCTCGGCGCCGAGGTTGCGGGCCTTGAGCGCGGCCAGTTCGACCAACTCGCGGTTGAACGAGCCCGTGCGGGCGCTGCCGGACAAGACCAGCAGGCGGGGTGGACGGGAGACTGCGGATGCGGTCATGGATGGCTTTCAGCGTGGCGGTTGTGGAAGGATCAGGCCGAGAATTTTGCCGCCACCGCGGCCACGCGGGCGCCGAACTGGCGGGCGGTCTCCAGGTCACCGGGGAGCATTTCCTCCACGCTGGCGTCCGAGGGCGTCGAGGCCATGGCGCCGCTGAACGAGGCCACGTAGTTGAGGTCGTTGCGCGTGGCGGCCTTGCTGTTGCTGGGCATCAGGCCCGTGCCCACCCAGATCATGCTGTGCTGCTGCGACAGGGTGAACAGGTAGTGCAGGGTGGAGAGCTTGTCGCCGTTCATCGAGGCCGAGTTGGTGAAGCCGGCGGCGATCTTGTCCTTCCACTGCTGGTGGTACCAGGGCTTGGAGGTGGCATCGATGAACTTCTTGTACTGCCAGGGCACGCTGCCCATGTAGGTCGGCGCGCCGAAGATGATGGCGTCGGCGGCAGCCAGGGTTTCCCAGCCGCTGTCGGGCAGGTTGCCGTCCTTGTCCACGGCCAGCAGCGCGCCGCCGGCACCCTGCGCGACGGCCTCGGCCATGCGCTGGGTGTGGCCGTAGCCGCTGAAATAGACGATGACGATCTTCTTGCTCATGTTGTGTTTCCTTTCAGACAACAGGAAAGCGTCCCACTGACGCAGATCGGGCCAGGGCGGCCCCTTCAAAAAAGACACCTGGACGTGGGCCAACGGTCCGCAAACCCGCTAACCTTCGCCCATGTTCAGTTACCGACACGGCTTCCACGCGGGCAACCACGCCGATGTGCTCAAACACATGGTGCTGGTGCAGGTGCTTGAGCACCTGCTGCACAAAGACAAACCTTTCTGGGTGATCGACACCCACGCCGGCGGCGGCCTCTACGACCTCACCAGCAACTACGCCACCAAGAGCGGCGAGTCCCTGGGCGGCATCGGCACGCTGTGGCCACTGCGCAAGGACCCGGCCACGCCCCTGGCCGTCAAAGCCCTGCTCGACCAGGTCGCCCGGCTCAACGACGGCAACGAGCTGCGCTGGTACCCCGGCTCGCCCCAGCTGGCCGCGCAGATGCTGCGCCAGGGCGACCACCTGCGCCTCTACGAGCTCCACCCCACCGAGATCGGCCTGCTGCGCGGGCACTTCGAATCGGTCAGGCGCGGCGTCAGCATCGAGGAAGCCGACGGCTTTGCCGGCCTGCGCAGCATCCTGCCGCCGCCGCCGCGCCGGGGCCTGATCCACATCGACCCGCCGTACGAGATGAAGGAGGACTACCGCCGCGTCCTTCAAACGCTCAAGGACGCCATCCCGCGCTTTGCCACCGGCACCTACGCGATCTGGTACCCCGAAGTCGCGCGCATGGAGTCCCAGCAGTTCGGCGCCCAGCTCAAGCGCCTGGGCGGTGACCTGGACAAGGTCGACTGGCTGCACGCCACGCTGCGCGTCAAGGGTGCCGAAAAGGGCGGCCTGGGGCTGTATGGCAGCGGCATGTTCGTGATCAACCCGCCGTGGACGCTGTACGAGCGCCTGGCCGAGGCCCTGCCCTGGCTGGTCGAGACCCTGGGCGTGGACGACTACGCCGCCTACACCCTGGAAGCCCAGCAGAGCTGAGGCCGCGGCTCAGGCCGCCAGGTCGAAAACCAGCACTTCGGCCTGCTGGCCCTGCGACAGCGTCAACTGCGATTCGCCCTCCAGCTTGAGCGCATCGCCCGCCTGCAAGGCCTGGCCATTGACGACCAGGCTGCCGCGGGCCACGTGCACATAGGCCTTGCGCGCCGGGTCCAGCGCCACGTCGGCGTGCTCATCGCCATCGAACAGGCCGGCGCTGAGCGAGGCGTCCGCGTGGATCGTCACCGAGCCCTCGCGGCCATCGGGCGAGGCCACCAGGCGCAGGCGACCGCGCTTCTCCGACTCGCTGAAGTGCGTCTGCTCGTAGCTGGGGCGCAGGTTGCGCTCGGTCGGCAGGATCCAGATCTGCAGCAGGTGCACCGGCTCGTAGAGCGCGTGGTTGAACTCGCTGTGCAGGATGCCCTTGCCCGCGCTCATGCGCTGCACCTCGCCCGGCAGGATGTCGGCGCCCGTGCCCAGGCTGTCCTTGTGCGTGAGCTTGCCCTGGAGCACGTAGGTGACGATCTCCATGTCGCGGTGGCCGTGCATGCCGAAGCCGCGGCCCGGGGCGATCACGTCGTCGTTGATGACGCGCAGCGGCCCGAAGCCCATATGCGCCGGGTCGTGGTACTCGGCGAACGAGAAGCTGTGGAAGGACTGCAGCCAGCCGTGGTCGGCGTGGCCGCGTTCGTCGGATTTGCGCAGGGTCAGCATGGCGGGGTCTCCTTGTGTGGCGATGCCCTTGTCGCACCGCGTCCATGGGTTCACTGTAGGAGGGGTGCGGTGGCCTGCGTGTGCATGCGACTGATGGCATCATTCAAAGCATTTGAATGAGTCAGGCCCTCATCGCGTGCCGCCCACCATGTCCGACCGCCACCACCACGCCCTCTCGCCCGACGCCTTGCAGATGGTCATCACCATCGCGCGCACCGGCAGTTTTGCCGCCGCGGCACGGGAGCTGGGCAAGGTGCCCTCGGCCCTGACCTACAGCGTGCGCCAGCTCGAAGACGCGCTGGACGTGCTGCTCTTCGACCGCCGCAGCCGCCAGGCCCGCCTGACCGCCGCCGGCGAGGAGTTGCTGCGCGAAGGCAGCTTGCTGCTGCAACAGATGGACGCCGTGGCCAACCGCGTCAAGCGCGTCGCCTCGGGCTGGGAAACCGAGCTGACCATCGCCGTGGACAAGGCCATCGCGCCGCACGCCGTGTTCGACCTGATGGAGGCCTTCCTCAGCCTCAAGCCGCCGACCCGCCTGCGCATGCGCAGCGAGGTCATGACCGGCACCTGGGAAGCGCTGTCCTCGGGCGAGGCCGACCTGGCCATCGGCGTGGCCAGCGACCGCGCCACGGGCACCGACATCCGCTGCGAGCCCATCGGCGAGCACCACTTCATCCTCACCGTGTCCCCCCACCACCCGCTGGCCCAGGCGCCGGAACCGCTGAGCCCCGCCACCATTTCCGAGCACCGCATCATCGCCGTGGCCGACACCGCCCGCGGCATGGAGCCCATGACGGTCGGCATCCTGCCCGGCCAGGACGTGCTGACCCTGCCGTCGATGGCCGCGAAGCTGGAGGCACAGTTGCGCGGCCTGGGCATCGGCTACCTGCCCGAGCCGATGGTGCGGCCGCACATCGCCAGCGGCCGCCTCGTCCACAAGACCGTGGCCGGCCCGAGGCGCGCCATCGCTGCGCACTACGCCTGGCGCCAGGGCAGCACCCCGCCGGGGATGGCCCTGACCTGGTGGCTGCACCAGCTGGCCAGCGCCAAGACGCGCCACGCCCTGCTGGACCTGCACGAGGGGCTGCTGCTGTGAGCGGCGCCATCCCGGCCCGACGCCACCCGGGCTGCATCGGCCGCTTCGCGCCCTCGCCCACCGGCCCGCTGCACGCCGGCTCGCTGGTCGCGGCGCTGGCCTCCTGGCTGGACGCCCGCGCCCACGGAGGCACCTGGCTCGTGCGCATCGAAGACGTCGACCTGCCGCGCTGCGTGCCCGGCGCCGACCAGCTCATCCTGCAGCAGCTGGCCGCCTGCGGCCTGCACCCCGACGCCCCCCCGGTCTGGCAAAGCCAGCGCGGTGCGCACTACGCCCAGGCGCTGGAACGTCTCGTCGGCCGGGGGCTGGCCTATGGCTGTGCCTGCACCCGCGCCGACATCGCCCGCGCCCATGCCGCCGCAGGCCACGTCAAGCCGCGGCATGGCGAGCTGGTCTACCCGGGCACCTGCCGCCCGCCCTCCGCGCCGCCGCCTGCCGGGACAGCGCCCCGCGCCTGGCGCCTGCAGGTGCCCACGGGCGAGGCCGGCCTGATCCACTGGCACGACCGCAGGCTGGGGCCGCAGTCGCAGCAGCTCGACACCGCCGTCGGCGACTTCGTCATCAAGCGGGCCGATGGCCTGTGGGCTTACCAGCTGGCGGTCGTGGTCGATGACGCCGAGCAGGGCATCACCCACGTCGTGCGTGGCGAAGACCTCGCCGACAACACCCCCCGCCAGATCTGGCTGCAGCGCTGCCTGGGCCTGCCCACCCCGGCCTACCTGCACACGCCGCTGGTGTGCGGCCCGAACGGCGAAAAGCTCTCCAAGCAGAACGGCGCCACGCCGCTGGACCTCAGCGACCCGCTGCGCGCCTTGCAGGATGCGGCCACGGTGCTGGGCCTGGCGCCCGAGCAGGGCGGCCCTGCGGTCACCCCCGAGATGCCGCTGGGCGACTGGCTGGCGCAGGCCACCTCGGCGTGGCGGGCGCGCTGGGTCGGCTCGGGCCAGGGGTCGTCCCCAGGCTCAGGGCCCCGCTGAAGGCCGCTCCACCACCACGAAGTGCTTGCGCACCGGCTGCACCACCTCGAAAGCCCCTTCGAAGCCCGCCGGGATGACGGCGCCCTCGCCTGCACGCACATCGACCGCCTGGCCGTGCGGGTCGTGCAGGCGCACATGGCCTTCGAGCACGAAGAAATACTCTTCCTTGTTCGAGGCGAACACGATGCGCCACATGCCCCGCTCGCAGGCCCAGATGCCGGCCGTGGTCACGCCATCGGCGGAGGTGTAGAGCGGCCAGGTCTGGCGGCGCGGGTTGCCCTGGACCAGGCGGTCCGGGCGCGGTTGGTCGATCTGGCCGGGCCGCAGGGGCTGGGCCATGGGCACGATGCGGGGATGGGCGGAGACAGCCATGCGCAACCCGGCGAGGCTCACTTCACCAGGAAGTGCTCGCGGTAGTAGGCCAGCTCGTCGATGGACTCGTGGATGTCGGCCAGCGCGGTGTGTTTCTGCGCCTTCTTGAAACCTTCGGACAGGCCCGGCTTCCAGCGCTTGGCCAGCTCCTTGAGGGTGCTGACGTCGAGGTTGCGGTAGTGGAAGAAGGCTTCCAGCTCGGGCATGTAGTTGGCCAGGAAGCGGCGGTCCTGGCAGATCGAGTTGCCGCACATCGGCGACTTGTTGGCCGGCACGTGCTGCTTGAGGAAGGCGATGACGTCCTTGCTGGCCTGGGCCTCGTCCACGGTCGAGGCCTTGACGCGGTCGATCAGGCCGCTGCGGCCGTGCGTGCCCTTGTTCCAGGCGTCCATGGCGTTGAGCGTGGCGTCGGACTGGTGCACCGCGAAGACCGGGCCTTCGACGCGCACCGTCAGGTTGGCGTCGGTCACCACCACGGCGATCTCGATGATGCGGTCGCTCTCGGGCTTGAGGCCGGTCATCTCCAGGTCGATCCAGATCAGGTTCTGGTCGCTCTTGGCGAGGGTGGCGGGGGCCTGGGCGGTGCTGGACGTGGATTCGCTCATCGACTTCTTTCGGGGGATCAGGGATTTGACGCGAAGGTCAGTCCCACGATTGTGAGGCAAAGTGGTGTGGCAAACGTACACTCGCGGCCATGCACCCCAGCCTCGTGACCCTGCTTTTCGTGACCTCCATCGTCGCAGCCACGCTGACGCGCCTGTGGCTCGATGGCCGCCAGGCGCGGCACGTGGCCCGCCACCGAGGCGCCGTGCCCGCGGCCTTCGCCGACGTGGTCACGCTGCCCGCCCACCAGCGCGCCGCCGACTACACGCTCGACAAGCTGCGCTTCGGCGCGGTGAGCCACCTGGTCGGCATGGCCATGCTGCTCGGCTGGACGCTGCTGGGCGGGCTGGACGCCCTCAACACCAGCTTGCGCGACGCGCTGCAGCCCCGCGTGGGTGGCCTGGGCTACCAGCTCGGCCTGCTGGGCGCCTTCTCCGTCATCAGCGCCCTGGTCGACTGGCCGCTGGCCGCCTACAGCACCTTCCGCATCGAGCAACGCCATGGCTTCAACCGCATGAGCTGGGGCCTGTGGCTGGGCGACCAGCTCAAGCAGTCGCTGGTGGGCCTGCTCATCGGGGCGCCCATCGCGGCGCTCATCCTCTGGCTCATGGGTGAGGCCGGCCCCGCCTGGTGGCTGTGGGCCTGGGGCGCCTGGGTGGCGTTCAGCCTGCTGCTGATGGTGGTCTTCCCCATCTTCATCGCCCCGCTGTTCAACAAGTTCGAACCGCTGACCGACACCCACCTGGCCGAGCGCGTGCAGGCCCTGATGGCGCGCTGCGGCTTCCAGGCCAAGGGCTTTTTCGTGATGGACGGCAGCCGCCGCTCGGCCCACGCCAATGCCTACTTCACCGGCCTGGGCGCGGCCAAGCGCGTGGTCTTCTTCGACACCCTGCTCAAGCGCCTGTCGCACGGGGAGGTCGAGGCCGTGCTGGCGCACGAGCTGGGCCACTTCAAGCACAAGCACGTCCTCAAGCGCCTGCTGATGATGTTCGCCATGAGCCTGGGCGGCTTCGCCCTGCTGGGCTGGCTGACGCACCAGGCCGGCTTCTTCCTGGGCCTGGGTGTGCGCCCCAACCTGGACGCGCCCAACGACGCACTGGCCCTGTTGCTGATGCTGATGGCGCTGCCGCCCGTGATGTTCTTCGTGGCCCCGGTGATGGCCGCGTTGTCGCGCAAGGACGAGTACGAGGCCGATGCCTACGCCTGCGCCCAGGCCAGCGCTGCCGACCTGGCCAACGCGCTCATCAAGCTCTACAAGGACAACTCGTCCACGCTCACCCCGGATCCGTTGTACGTGCGCTTCCACTGCTCGCACCCGCCGGCCACCGAGCGCCTGGCCGCCATGCGCTGAGCCCCATGCCCATGCCTTCCCCTGCTTCACTGCCCTTGCTGCAGCAACGCTGCGCCCACCAGAGCGGCCCCGCCCTCGACGAGGCCCAGGCCGCCCGCCTGCTGGCCCAGCTCCCCGGCTGGGACATCCAGCGCGACGGCCCCGGCGTGGTGCTGACCCGCACCTTCACCTTCGCCGACTTCCACCGCACCATGGCCTTCGTCAACGCCGTCGCCTGGATCGCCCATGAGCAGGACCACCACCCCGACCTGGCCGTGAGCTACCAGCGCTGCACGCTGAACTGGTCCACCCACTCGGTCGGTGGCCTGTCCTTCAACGACTTCATCTGCGCGGCCCGGGTCGACGCCCTGCTCGCATGAAGCGCGGGCACGGCAGCACGGCGCCGCTGCGCGCAGCCCGCCACAAGGCCGGCAAGGGCGCCTCGCCCGACGACCGCCAGGGCCTGGTGGTGGCCACGCACGGCCGCCACGTCATGGTCGAAGACACCCAAGGCCAACGCCTGATCTGCCACCCGCGCGGCAAGAAGAGCGAAGCGGTGGTGGGCGACCGCGTGCGCTGGCAGCACACGCTGGAAGGCGGCGACGAAGGCGTCATCACGTCGGTGGACGAGCGCCGCAACCTGCTGTGGCGCCAGGACGAATGGCGCAGCAAGTCGTTTGCGGCCAACCTCGACCAGTTGCTGATGTGGATCGCCGTGGAGCCCGTCTTCAGCGAGATGCAACTCACGCGGGCCCTGATCGCCGCGCGCTCGGCCGACATCCCCGTGACCATCGTGCTCAACAAGATCGACCTGCCCGGCGCCGACACCGCCCGCGCCCGCCTGGCGCCCTACCGCGCCATGGGCTACAACGTGGTCGAGCTCTCGCTCAAGGCAGAGGAAGACGCCGCCCGCGCCCAGGTCATGCCCCTGCTGCAAGGCAAGGCCACGCTGGTGCTGGGCCCCTCGGGCGCCGGCAAAAGCACCCTCATCAACACCCTGCTGCCCGAGGCCCGCGCCGAGGTGGGAGAGATCTCGCAGGCGCTGAACTCCGGCCGCCACACGACCACCTCCAGCCTCTGGTACTGGCTCGATGGCGAAGCGGGCGACGCCGAACGCAGCGCCATCATCGACTCGCCGGGCTTCCAGGAATTCGGCCTGCACCACATCCCGGCCACCGAGCTGACGCGCTGGATGCCCGACCTGGGCGCCCACGTGGCCGACTGCCGCTTCCACAACTGCACCCACCGCCAGGAACCGGGCTGTGCCGTGCGCGCGGCGGTGGAGCGCGGCGAGATCAGCCCCATCCGGCTGAGCCTGTACACCGACCTCTTCGAAGAACTCAGCCAGCCCCGCTGGTGACGCCCCTTGCTCCCGGCGCGCACGCAGCCCCCAAGACCATGAACGACCACACCCACGACCGCTCCCGCGACCGCCTGTCCGCCCTGCCCGCCACGCTCGACGCCTTTGCCTGCGGCGACCTCTCGATCACCGACCTGGCGCGCAGCTGGCGCGATGCGGCCGAGCAGCACCAACCGCCCCTGCCGGCACGCTACACGGACGTCCTGGAGCGCCTGCTCAGCCAGCTGGAAAGCGCGGCGCTGTTCAGCGAGGAAAGCTGCTCCTTCAGCAAAGCCGACATGGTCGGCGCCCTGGGAGACTGGCTGGCCAAGGCCCAGGCGCTGCCTTCGCGCCCGCCCCAGGCCTGAGCCACAGGTCTGAAGCTCGCGCCTGCGCCTGGTGACCGCGCGCCAAGCCGCCGGCTTCAGCCGATCAGGTTGGCCAGCGACAGCAGCGCCAGCAGCAGCATCCACAGCACCACCGAGCGCCAGATCAGGCCGACCACGCTGCGCAGGTGGGCCATCAGGGGCGGCGCGCCCTGGGTGCTGCCCTCGGCCTCGATGACATCGGGCGAATCGCCCTGGTTCATGGTGCGGGTGACGTCGCGGCTGCCGTCCTCGGGCGTGGGCGCCACCTGCCCCCCCAGGCGCACGCCCAGGGCCCCGGAGGCGGCCGACAGGATGGTGCCCTCATTGGGGCGCACCCACAGCACGGCATGGCGGCGCCAGGCGTCCACCGCGTCTTCGAAATTGCCCACGACGGCGAAGCCGAAGGCGGTCAGGCGGGCGGGCACGTGGTCCAGCCAGCCGAACAGGGTCTGCGACAGGTCCATCAGGCGGTCGTGGGTGGGCGTGCCGGTGACGCGGCTGCGGTAGGCCCAGTAGCGCCCGGCGAACTCGGCCAGGCGGTAGAGCACGGCCCCCGCCGGGCCCAGGCCCAGGGTCGACAAGGCCACGAACCAGAAGAACACGCCGAACACATGGCGGTGGGCCGCCAGCAGCGAGTACTCCAGCACATGGCGCAGGATCTCGGTGCGCGGCAACTCGCTGGCGTCCAGGTTCTGCCAGTGGGCCAGCAACTCGCGGGCGCGGTTTTCCTGGCCGGCCTCCAGGGCATCACGGATGGCCGTGAAGTGGTGACTGAACTGGCGGAAGCCCAGGGTGAGGTAGAGCACCGCCACGTTGAAAACCAGCGCCAGCACGGTGCTGTAGCGGTCGATGAAGAAGTAGGCCAGGGCCACCAGGGCCGAGGGCGCGAGCACCGTGATGACCCAGACCACGCGGGCGTGGACGTCGGCACCGGCGTCGAAATTGCGCCCAGCCCAACGCACCCAGGCCGCCAGCGCGTGGTGGATGGGGTTGAGGTTGGACAGGGGCTTGAGCTGCTCCGCCAGCAGGGCGAAGAGCACGGCAAAAAAGCTCATGTGACCATGATAGCGGGCGGGCCGCCTGCACATGCGGCCGTTTGCGCCTTGGGGCTCATGCGGCGAGGAAGCGGTATAAATTTCGCAACATCGCGGCGGTGGCCCCCCAGATGAAATACTCCTTGCCGGCTTCGGACGACCAGGGCATCGAGAAGAACTCCAGCGAGGTGCCCGAGAAATCCAGCGCGCGGCGCTGGTGGTGGCGCGGGTCCATCAGGAAGTCCAGCGGCACCTCGAAGGCCTCATCCACCTCGCCCGGGTCGGGCTGCAGGCTCAGGCTCAGGTGCTCGCCCTCGCGCGGCGCGATCAGGCCCACCACCGGCGTGACGATGAAGCCCGTGCCCGTGGTGTAGGTCGGCAGGCTGCCCAGCACCTCGACGCGCTGCGGCGCCAGCCCGACTTCCTCGTGGGCCTCGCGCAGGGCGGCGGCCACGGCATCGGCATCGGTCGACTCCATGCGCCCGCCGGGAAAACTGATCTGGCCGGCGTGCTTCTTGAGGTGGGCGGTGCGCTGGGTCAGCAGCACCGAGGCGCGGTCGCGCATCACCAGCGGCACCAGCACGGCGGCATGCACCGGGTCAGGCGCGCGGAACCACTTCTCCACATCGACGTCCGGCTGCCATTGCGGCGGCTGGGCGAAACGCTGCAGCAGGGCCGCGCGCGAGAAACGCTCGGGCGAGACCGGCGGCAGTTCGTGGTCGTGGCCCAGCAGTTCGGCAAGGCGGGGGTCGATGGAGATGGCCATGGAAGGCAATGATGGCAGCAAAGGCGGACGTCGTGACGGCCTCCACCGTGCACGACACCATGGAAAAAGCCGCCGACGCGCGGGGCGTGGGCGGCTTGGCTTCGCAGGGCAATGAGGCTGTGAGGCCCGCTTTTGCCTGCGACGAAAGCTCAGGAGAGCTTTTCCTTGATGCGTGCGGACTTGCCGGAACGCTGGCGGAGGTAGTACAGCTTGGCGCGGCGGACGTCACCGCGGCGCTTGACTTCGATCGAGGCGATCAGCGGGCTGTACAGCTGGAAGGTGCGCTCCACGCCTTCGCCGCTGGAGATCTTGCGGACGATGAAGCTGGAGTTCAGGCCGCGGTTGCGCTTGGCAATCACGACGCCTTCGTAGGCCTGCACGCGCTTGCGGGTGCCTTCGACCACGTTGACGCTGACGATCACGGTGTCGCCAGGGGCGAAGGAGGGGATGGTCTTGTTCAGACGAGCAATTTCTTCTTGCTCGAGCTGCTGGATGATGTTGGACATCAATGGCTCCTGATTGATCGTGCCCGCGCTGGAAAAATGCGTCGGCTGGATGCCTTCGCTCTGGGATAGCCGGACAGAGGATCTGCAAAACCGCAGATTATAGCGTGAGTCCGCGCAAAAAGTCTTCGTCTTTTTTCGACAGCTCGCCACGGGCCCGCGCGGCCTCGATCAGCTCGGGGCGGCGGCGGGCCGTCAGGGCCAGTTGCTGCTCGCGGCGCCAGCGGGCGATCTGGGCATGGTGGCCGGACATCAGCACCGGCGGCACAGGCAGGTCCGCCCCGCCCTCGGCGCCCACGGCCGCCGCCGGCAGGACCTCGGGGCGGCTGTAATGCGGGCAGTCCAGCAGGCCATCGGAGAAGCTGTCCTGCTCGTGCGAGGCGGCATCGTGCAGCACGCCGGGCTGCAGGCGCGCCACGGCATCGATCAGGGTCAGCGCGGGCAGCTCACCGCCCGACAGCACGTAGTCGCCCAGGCTGAGCTCCTCGTCCACATGGGCGTCGATGAAGCGCTGGTCCACGCCCTCGTAGCGGCCGCACACCAGCACGGCGCCCGGCCCCTCGGCCATCTGCTGCACGCGGCGCTGGGTCAGGCGCTGGCCGGCGGGGCTGAACCAGATCACCGGCAGGCGCTGGCCCGGGGGCTGGGCCGAGGATGGGCTCGCCGGGGCAGCCTGGTCCGCGCGGATGGCCGCCAGGCAGCGCACCAGCGGCTCGACCAGCATGACCATGCCCGGCCCGCCACCAAAGGGGCGGTCATCGACGCGGCGGTACACGCCCTCGGCGTGCTCGCGCAAGGGCCACAGGCGCACGTCCACGGCGCGCGTCTCGAAGGCACGGCGGGTCACGCCCACGTTCTGGAACGGGGCGAACAGCTCGGGGAACAGGGTGACGACGTCGAAGCGGACGGCCATGGGACGCTCCTGGCGCTGCCGGAGGGCAGGCTCAGTAGTCCAGGCCCCAGTCGGCCACGATGCGCTTGTCGGCCAGGCTGACGCTCTGGATGTAGGCGGACACGAAGGGGATCAGGCGCTCGACGGGCTTGCCATCGGCCCCGGCGGCTTCGCAGCGCAGCACGCTGTGCGGGCCGGTGTCCAGCAGGTCCACGACGCGGCCCAGGGCCTCGCCTTGCGGGTTGAGGACGTCCAGGCCGATGAGGTCGACCCAGTAAAACTCGCCTTCGTCGGGGGTGGGGAAGGCCGAGCGCGACACGAACACGCGCGCCCCCTTGAGGGCTTCCGCGGCGTTGCGGTCGTCCAGGCCGTCGGCCGTGACCACGACCACCTCACCTTGCTCACGCGCGCTCTTGACTTGCAGGAAACGCGGGGCGGACAGGCGGGGGGGCTGGTGCGGTGCCTGGCGGCCAGCGGCAGCCGGTGCTGCTCCAGCCGGCTTGACCGGTTTGGGGGCCGCCTTGGTGGCCGGCCTGGCAATGGCGCCCGCAGCCACTTCGGCGGGGCGCAGGAACCATTTCCTGGTGCAGAACAGGGCTTGGGGATCGGAGGAGAAGGGTTGCACCTTGATGCCCCCCTTCACACCCCAGGCATCGACCACGCGCCCGACTTCCACCGCGTCTTCGGGCCAGACGACACCGTCGTCCAGCACCGGCACAGCAGCCAAGCGGGGGTCGTTCATGCCAGCCTGTTCCCGGACTGCCGGATCAGGCAGCAGCGACCTTGGACTTGGCGTCGCGCAGCAGGCGGGTCACGGTCTCGGACGGCTGGGCGCCGTTGTTGACCCAGTGGTCCACGCGGTCAAAAGCCACGCGCAGGGCTTCGGCGTTGCCGGAAGCCTGGGGGTTGTAGAAACCCACGCGCTCCAGGAAGCGGCCGTCGCGGCGGTTTTTTTGCTCGGCAACGACGATGTTGTAGAACGGGCGCTTCTTGGAGCCGCCGCGGGAGAGTCGAATCACGACCATGATGTGTCCTTCAAAGGGTTGGGCGACTGGCGCATCCCGGGAGACACTCGGGGAGCGACGGTCAGGGCTGACACAGGCCAGGATGCCGTGGCGCCAGCCAGCAAAGCTCCGGCCTGCCTAGATACGCGCTGGTCCACCCCGGGAAAAACCTCCCGCGACGCCCAACTCAAGCCGGAAAACCTCGGATTATAGTCGGCCCGGACCGGATTGTGCAAAGTTCGACGCCCGACACCATGCCACTCGCCCCCACCCGCTTCAAATCCAAGACCGTGGCCACCTGGGCGGCCTTCCTGGGCGGCGCCGTGGGGCTGCACCGCTTCTACCTGCACGGCCTGCGCGACGTCTGGGGCTGGCTGCTGCCCTTGCCCACCGCGCTGGGCCTGTGGGGGGTGCACCGGGTGTCGGCCTACGGGCAGGACGACCAGCTCGCCTGGCTGCTGGTGCCGGTGCTGGGCTTCACGCTGGCGGGCACCATGCTGCAGGCCATCGTCTACGGGCTGACACCGGACGAGCGCTGGCACGCCTGCCACAACCCGGGCCTGGCGCCGCAGCAGACCCCGGCCAGCGGCTGGGCCGTGGTGATCGGCATCGCGCTGTCGCTGATGGTGGGCGCCACGGTGCTGATGGCGACCATCGCCTTCTCGGGCCAGCGCTACTTCGAGTACCAGGTGGAAGAGGCGCGCAAGATCAGCCAGTGAGCCGGCCAGCGCGCACCCCTCAGGCACGGAACATGAAGTACGCCGCGCCCACCAGGCACAGCGCCGCCCAGAGGTAGTCCAGCTTGAAGGGCTGCCCCATGTAGAACACCGCGAAGGGCACGAACACGCTGAGCGAAATCACCTCCTGCATCACCTTGAGCTGCCCGACCGTCAGCGTTTGCGCGCCGATGCGGTTGGCCGGCACCTGCAGCAGGTACTCGAACAGGGCGATGCCCCAGCTCACCAGGGCGGCGAAGAGCCAGGGCCGGCCGGCCATGTTCTTGAGGTGGCCGTACCAGGCGAAGGTCATGAAGACGTTGGAAGCGACCAGCAAGAGTGCGCTTTGCAAGGAGATGGGCAGTGCGTGCATGCCCCAAGTCTAGGCAAAGCACGGATAATCCCGCCTCTGCCCACCTCGATCTCCCCGCTTCCGCCATGACCGACGCCACGCCGAACAACGCCTCCAGCGCCTCGAACGCCTCGAACGCCCCCCTCACCTACGACCAGGCCGGCGTCAACTACGACCTGATCGACCCGTTGAAGGTGGCGGCGCAGCGTGCGGCCGCCCAGACCGGCGCCCACCTGGCCAGCCATGGCTTCAGCGAAGTGCTGGCCTCGCGCGGTGAATCGGCTTACGTGGTGGACGTCGGCCCGATGTACCTGGCGTCCATCGTGGAGTGCCTGGGCACCAAGACCCTGGTGGCCGATGACATGGCCAAGCTGACGGGCAAGAGCTACTACGACGGCATCGCCCAGGACACCATCGCCATGGCGGTGAACGACCTGATCACCGTGGGCGCCACGCCCCTGGTCGTGCAAGCCTACTGGGCCGCGGGCGGCTCGGACTGGTTCGGCGACAAGGTGCGCGCCAACGCCCTGGTGGCCGGCTGGAAGAAGGCCTGCGAGGTCTGCAACGTGGCCTGGGGCGGCGGCGAAACGCCCGCGCTGGCGGGCATCGTGGCCGACGGCCGCGTCGACCTGGCCGCCTCCTGCACCGGCATCATCAGCCCCAAGACACGCCTGTCGGTGGGCGACGACCTGCAGGCCGGCGATGCCATCGTGCTGCTGGCCTCCAGCGGCATCCACGCCAACGGCCTGTCGCTGGCACGCAAGCTGGCCGAGCGCCTGCCCCAGGGCTACCTGACCGACATCGGCAACGGCCAGAGTTACGGCGAGGCCCTGCTGGCGCCCACCACGCTGTACTCGCCCGTGACCGAGGCCCTGGCCCAGGAAGGCATCCACCCGCACTACTGCGCCAACGTCACCGGCCACGGCTGGCGCAAGCTGCTGCGTCACCCCAAGCAGCTGACCTACCGCATCACCCAGGTGCCGCCCAAGACCCCGGTGCTGGCCTTCATGCAGAAGGAATGCGGCCTGGACGACCACGAGGCCTACGGCACGCTGAACATGGGCGCGGGCTTTGCCCTGTACGTGGCCGCCGAGCAGGCCGAGCGCGTGGTGGCGGTGTCCAAGGCCCTGGGCATCGACGCCTGGGTGGCCGGCCGCGTGGAAGACGGCCCCAAGCAGGTGCTCATCGAACCGCTGAACGTGGCGTACGGCGCAGAAGAGTTGCAATTGCGCTGAATTGAGCGCCGTTTTGACGGTGTTTGCCCCCTGGGGTTTGCCCTCAGGCGTGTTCAGTTTGCCAGCGAAAGACCGATAAGGCTGTCGTTCGTGACGGAATTCACCTGCATCCCGTGAAGCGATGCAGGGAATCATCCGCCCGACACAGCTGTACGGACTTCGTGGGCAAACACATGATCAACATCCGCAACATCCGCATCGGGCAGCGCCTGACCATCGGCTTCGGCATGGTCATCGCGCTGATGGTTCTGCTGGCCGGCCTGGCCCTGACCCGCATCCAGGGCCTCAGCCACGAGACCACGGAGATCGTCAACGTCACCTACCCACAGACGGTGACGGCCAACCGGATGAAGGCCCACCTCAACGAGATCTCGCGCAGCATGCTCAGCGTGCTGGTGATGAGCGACGAAGAGCAGATCAAGGGCGAGCTGGCCAACATCGCCAAGTACGAGAAGCTCAACGCCGAGCTGGCCAGCGAGGTGGAAAAAGCCCTGCCCGACGAGGCCGACAAGGAACTGCTGGCCAGCCTGAGCAAGTACCGCGAGCGCTCCAACAAGGCCCAGAAGGCCTTCGTGGAGATGATCCAGGGCGGCCAGAAGGAAGAGGCGCTGACCAAGTTCCTGTTCTCGGTGCGGGCCATGCACACCAAGTACTTCGAGGCGCTGGAGCAGCTCAACACCCGCCAGCACACGCTGATGGAAGCCGCCGGCGCGCGCTCGGCCGGGACCGCCCGCAACACCACCGGCTTCATCCTGGCGCTGGCCGGCGCGATCGTGCTGGTGAGCGTGGTGGTGGCGGTGTTCTCGACCCGCAGCATCACCCGCCCGCTCAACCGCGCCGTCAAGATCGCCGAGCAGGTGGCCGCCGGCGACCTGAGCGCCCAGATCGTCAGCGAGAGCGAGGACGAGACCGGCCAGCTGATGCGCGCCCTCGAAGAGATGAACCGCGGCCTGCAGCGCATCGTGGGCGATGTGCGCCAGGGCACAGTGGCGATCGCGTCGGCGTCCAGCGAGATCGCCTCGGGCAACTCCGACCTGTCGGTGCGCACCGAGGAGCAGGCCTCCTCGCTGGCACAGACCTCGTCGGCCATGAACGAGCTGACCCGCATCGTGCGCCAGAACGCCGAGAACGCCTCGCAGGCCAACCAGCTGGCTTCGGCCGCATCGAACATCGCCTCCGAAGGCGGCCAGGTGGTGGCCCGGGTGGTCGACACCATGGGCGCCATCGACGCGTCCTCGCGCAAGATCGTGGACATCATCTCCGTGATCGACGGCATCGCCTTCCAGACCAACATCCTGGCGCTGAACGCCGCGGTGGAAGCCGCCCGCGCGGGCGAGCAGGGCCGCGGTTTTGCCGTGGTGGCCGGCGAGGTGCGCACGCTGGCGCAGCGCTCGGCCACGGCCGCCAAGGAGATCAAGACGCTGATCAACGAGTCGGTGGAGAAGGTCGAGCAAGGCAGCAAGCTCGTGACGTCCGCCGGCAGCACCATGGACAACGTGGTGGCCAGCGTGCAGCGCGTCTCCGACATCATCGGCGAGATCACCGCCGCCAGCCGCTCGCAAAGCGATGGCATCGAGGAAGTCACCCGCAGCATCCACAAGATGGACGGCGTGACCCAGCAGAACGCCGCCCTGGTCGAACAGGCCGCCGCGGCTGCCGAATCGATGCAGAACCAGGCGCACAACCTGGCCGAGGTGGTCAGCGTGTTCAAGCTGGAAACGGCCGACTGAAGCGACCGCCGCCCGAACCTCCTGCCCCCTTCCTTCCGAACCCCAAGGACACCCCTGATGAAAGCTCACATCACCGCCCTCATGACCGCAGCCGCCCTGGCCCTGGGTTCGCTGTCCACCGCCCACGCTGTCGAGGTGCAGGGCGCCAAGCTCGAAGACACCGCCACCGTGGCGGGCAAGAACCTGGTGCTCAATGGCGCCGGTGCCCGCATCAAGGCGGTGTTCAAGGTCTACGCCATCGGCCTGTACCTGACCGAGAAGAAGACCACCACCGCCGACGTGCTGGCCCTCAACGGCCCCAAGCGCTTCAAGATCGTCTTCCTGCGTGACCTGACCTCCGACGAGTTTGGCCAGGCCTTCCTGGCAGGCATCAACAAGAACCTGGAAAAGGACGAGAAGACCCGCTACGTGAACCAGATCACCAAGTTCGGCGACCTGTTCACCGAGTTCGAAGGCGTGAAGAAGGGCGACGTCATCCTGGGCGACTACAACCCCGCCGTGGGCACCACCATCACCCTCAACGGCAAGCAACTGGGCTCGCCCCTGCCCGACGGTGGCTTCTACAACGCCATCCTGCGCATCTGGATCGGCGGTAACCCGGCCGACAACATGCTCAAGCCGCTGCTGCTGGGCGACAAGACCTGAACCTGAGGACGCGCGGGGCCAGCAGAACCGGCCGGCCTCGCGTACAATGGACGGTGACGGGCCTCCCTGCATGGGGGCGCGGCCAACCGGGTCAGGTCGGGAACGAAGCAGCCCCAACCGTTTGCCTCCAGTGCCAGGGTTCAGGCTCGTCACCCACTTTCCTGACAGTGTCTGATGCCCCTCGCGTCGCGGCCGGGACCGAACTTCCGCGAAGGAACCTCGCGAAAGAACTTCGGCGAAAGTTCGGGGTGCCTGACGAATGCGCCGACCGCGCACCCGTGTGACCGCATGGCATCCGCTTCTTCCGCTCCCTCTTCCTCCCCGTCCGCTCCCACCGTCGATCACACGGTCGTGCCCATCGACCTCGGCGATCGCAGCTACGACATCCTCATCGGCGAGGGCCTGCTGAAGGCCGAGAGCTTCGCCGGCCTGCCCCGCTCGGCCAAGGCGCTGATCGTCACCAACACCACGGTGGGGCCGCTCTACACCGCCCGACTGCGCGAGGCCATCGCCCCGCTGCACCAGCAGGTGCTGGACATCGAGTTGCCCGATGGCGAGCAGTTCAAGGACTGGCCGGCGCTCAACCAGGTGTTCACGAAACTGCTGGAAGAGGCGGCCGACCGCAAGACGGTGCTCTACGCGCTGGGCGGCGGCGTGATCGGCGACATGACCGGTTTTGCCGCGGCCTGCTACATGCGTGGCGTGCCCTTCGTGCAGGTGCCCACCACGCTGCTGGCGCAGGTGGATTCGTCCGTGGGCGGCAAGACGGCCATCAACCACCCCGCCGGCAAGAACATGATCGGCGCGTTCTACCAACCGCTGCGCGTGGTCTGCGACCTGGCGACGCTGGACACCCTGCCGCAGCGCGAGCTGCTGGCCGGCCTGGCCGAGGTCATCAAGTACGGCCCCATCGCCGACGCCGACTTCCTCGGCTGGCTGGAAGCCAACCTGGACAAGCTGCTGGCGCGCGACCGCGCGGCCTTGCTGCACGCGGTCAAGCGCTCGTGCGAGATCAAGGCCTGGGTGGTGGGCCAGGACGAAAAGGAAGCCGGCCTGCGCGCCATCCTGAACTACGGCCACACCTTCGGCCACGCCATCGAGGCCGGCCTGGGCTACGGCGCGTGGCTGCACGGCGAGGCCGTGGGTTGCGGCATGGTGATGGCGGCCGACCTGTCCGCCCGCCTGGGCCTGATCGACGAGGCCACCTCGCGGCGCATCCAGGCACTCATTGCGCGCGCCGGCCTGCCCGTCAAGGGACCGGACCTGGGCGCCGAACGCTACCTGGAGTTGATGCAGGTGGACAAGAAGGCCGAGGGCGGGGAGATCCGCTTCGTCGTGATCGGCCCGCTCGGCCAGGCGGGCATGCGCCCCGCCCCCGAGGCCCTGGTGCGCGAGGTGATCGCCGCCCACGTCCGCTGAACCGCCGCCGCCTTCAGCCATGTGGACCGCCCCTTACGCCAGCCAGCCCGACCGCTCGCGTGGGCGGCGTTTTCCCGAGCCGAGCGCGCCGACGCGCAGCGAGTTCCAGCGCGACCGCGACCGCATCGTGCACAGCACGGCCTTCCGGCGCCTGGTCTACAAGACGCAGGTTTTCCTCAACCACGAAGGCGACCTGTTCCGCACGCGGCTGACGCATTCGCTGGAGGTGGCGCAGCTGGGGCGCTCGATCGCGCGCTCGCTGGGCCTCAACGAGGACCTGGTGGAGGCCGTCGCGCTGGCCCACGACCTGGGCCACACGCCCTTCGGCCACGCCGGACAGGACGTCCTCAACGACTGCATGGCCGAGCACGGCGGCTTCGAGCACAACCTGCAGTCGCTGCGGGTGGTCGACGAGCTGGAAGAGCGCTACCTGCCCTACAACGGCCTGAACCTGAGCTTCGAGACGCGCGAGGGCATCCTCAAGCACTGCTCGCGCCGCCATGCCGAACTGCTGGAGGAGCGCGAACCCGGCGGCGTTGGCCAGCGCTTCCTCAAGGGCACCCAGCCCAGCTTGGAAGCGCAGTTGTGCAATCTGGCCGACGAGATCGCCTACAACGCCCACGACATCGACGATGGGGTGCGCTCCGGCCTGATCACGCTGGACCAGCTCGAAGCGGTGCCGCTGTTCGTGCGCTTCCGCGACGAGACGCTGCGCGAGTTCCCCCACGCCAAGGGCCGCCGCCTGCTGTTCGACAGCATCCGCCGCATGCTGTCGCAGCAGGTCTATGACGTCATCGACGCCACGCGCGCGCGCATCGCCGAGCACATGCCGCTGAACGCCAACGAGGCCCGCCAGTGCCCGCCGCTGGTGCGCTTCAGCCCCGCCATGCGCGAGGCCAGCACCCAGCTCAAGCGCTTCCTGTTCAAGGAGCTGTACCGGCACCCGCAGGTCAACGAGACCACGGCGCGGGCCAAGCAGGTGCTGGGCGAGCTGTTCCACGCCTACGTGGCCGCGCCCCAGGAGATGCAGAGCGCCTTCGCCGAACGCATCGACCGCCACCGCGCCGTGGCCGACTACATCGCCGGCATGACCGACCGCTTCGCCGTGCGGGAGCACGAGCGGCTGACGGGGCGGCGGCTGTTCTGAGCTCCCAGCTTCAGCCCATGCAGGCCGCCCTGCGGGCAGCCGCCAGCAGCCCCCAGGGGCCAGACTGCTTCAGCCCCTGAGGTTGCGCGCGCATCTCGATCGCACACCAGCCCTGCCATGCCACGCGCTGGAGGAAGGCCAGGTTGTCCAGATGAGGTGCCACCGGGGTCTCGAACCCACCCAGATCCGGCTCGCTGAGCTGGTAGTGGGCCAGATGCCTGCCGCGGGACAAATCCCAGATGTCCGCCAGACGCTCACCTGCCGAGTGAAGTGCCGCCGCGTCCAGGTGCACACCCAATCCCGGGTGATCCACCCGCTCGGCCATCCTCAGCGCATCGGCGGTCGTGGTGATGAAGTCACCGCCGTACTCCGGCCGGGCCGGCTCCAGCGCCAGCACCATGCCGGCATCCGCATACACCACCGCCAACCGGCGAAAAACATCGCAGGCATGCGCTTCGGCTGCATCGGAGGGCATGTTGCCTCGTTGACGGTTTCGGGGTGCGCCCAGCACGGCGGCGCGGGCTCCCAATGCGCCCCCCAGTGGGGCCAGATCCCGCAGGTGCGCCTCGAATGCACGCCCGCCATCGGCACCAAAGAGCTGCGCGTCGGGCTTGCCAAACAGCAACGCCTGGATGGACGGGACACAGAAGCCCATGTCGGCGAACTGCGCGGCCCACCGCCTGGCAGAAGCGAGCGAGGCACCCTGCCAGTCTGGCCAGATTCTGGTGGGCGCGACTTCGATGCCGCTGACGCCGTTCTCACGCAGCAGCGCCAATGCCTCCGACGCATCCTGATCAGACCAGGCAATGTTCGAGCATGCAAACCGAAGGTCCGTCACGCAGACCTCCCGCCTGCGTGAGCCCCGCCCTCGCTGAGGATCCACTCCCCGATGCTTTCCAGCACCTGATCGCGGCTCAGCCAGAAACCGCTCTGCCCACCAAACAAGGCTGAATGTCGAGACGTGATGCCATACCGCGCGGGCGGCTGTGGCTGTGCCTGCAAGTCCATGCCGGGGAAGAATCGGTCAACAATGTCCTTCGTTCGCACCGGCTCGACCGCGGCATTCACGCAAGACAGGTCGTGCGCCAAGGCCTGCTCGATGTCCTCGGCCAGACGCGTGATGGGATACCACTGGAACTGTGCATCCAGGTGAATCAGCTGAGTCTGATGGCCATGCAGCAAATCGAACAGCACGTTCTTCTTCAAGCCGGGGCCGAACAAGCCGGGCAGGCGGACGATGGTGCAGCGCTCGAAACGCTCCCGCACCCATTGCTCCAGCCGAAGGCGGTGCGCCCCGTAAGGCTGCTGCAATGCCTCCTTGATCGTGGCGTCCTCATCCACCCCATGGGGATGGGGATACACATCGACCGTCGAGATGAGCACCACCCGCTTGGCCGAAACACCCGTCAGCGAGGCCTGCAGTCGCCGAAGGTTGGCCAAATCCTCATCGGGGTTCTGATTGGCGCGCCATTTCTCGGCCGGCATGGCGGACACCACCAGCAGATCGGCGTGCACGCCCTTCAGGTCGGCGATGTTGCTGCGGTTGACGCAAAGATCAAACGGGCGTTGCCGGAGCAGGTTCTGTCCGACAAAGCCGGTGTAACCAAGCAAAACACGGTCAGTCATGTCGGTGACGGCTCACAGCAGGAGTCCCAGGATCCTGTCGTTGGCAAAGAAGATGTTGTCGATCTTGCCGGACTGCACGCCGATGTAGCGACCTTGCACGTCGACGCCACAAGCCCGGTTCTCTGACAGTCCGCGCGGCTTGGTCTTGATGGCGAACTGCGGCCCCACGAACTCAAAACGTTCAAGAAATTCGGGCATGTAAGGCTGCACTTCCTTTTCCATGAGTGCTCGCTTGCGCGCGACCAGATCGGAGGTCACGTCTGCCAGGACCGCATACGCCTCGTCCTTGCTGCGGCAGTTCGCCAGCGGCGTGTGTGTCACCGACGACAAGGTGAACATCCTGTCGTCCTCGGTCGGATAGACCGACCACAGTGCACCATCGACCAGCGTGACGGCTGGAAACACATTGTCCCCACCGCGCTGCCGATAGTAGAGCAGCAAGGTGGGCTCGTAGAACACCTGCTGGTCCCTCGTCGCATGAAACGACAGAGCGCCCCAGGTGGCATCGATCATGTAGTCAAAATGCTCGCCATCGATCCGCACCTTGTCGTCACGCACCTGAAGGTCGGTGACGCGGTGATGGAGCCTCACCAAGCCATCCAGACGGCTTTCGAAGTGCGCGCGGGCACTGCTGGTCAGCACCACACGCTCATCGCAACGGATGGCCCCCTCGAAGGCAGACCGATTGAGCCAGTCGATGCTGTTGAGCGGGACCTTGTCGAGGTTGATCCCGCTCGACAACATGATGGAGAAGTAGGTGTCGTAGTCGATCAGCGAGGTTTCTTTGGGAACCAGGTAGATGTTGCTTTCGACGGTCCTGGAGAGCTTGGGGTAGCGCTCGACAAACCGGTGATAGCCATCTCGCGACTGGTAGCGGGTCGACGCGGATCGCGCGTAGTGCAGGCCCTGATGCAATCGGAACTGGTTGTTGCCGGAGGCCTCGTCAAACAGGCGTCCGTTTTTTTCGAACAGCGCCACTTCGACGCCGTGCGCGTGCAAGGACGATGCGATGTGGCAGCCATACCAACCGCCGCCCACGATGGCAACCTTCATGATTGCACCTCCGTGCACGACTGCAGCATGAGCGACATGCGCGCCTGCCAGCCGATCTTGTCCATAGAAACCGGCTCGTGGAAACCATGCGGTTTTGCCAGGCACTCGGCAGCCGCACCGGCCAGCACAGGCGCGTTCGGGAGGAACTCATGCACCAGCCCTGCAGGCAGGCCCTCGTCCTGGATGGCGCGGTTCGCATGCGTCATCACGGGCACGCCCAGCGACAGAGCCGTGTAGGCGCGATCGTGCATGCCCCATGACCAGTTCGGATCGAAATTGACGACGCCCTTGTACAAGGCCATCAGCCTTGGCAGATGGGGGTGCTCAACGGATCCGAGGAACCGGAAGCCTGGCTCGTCGCCAAAGGCGTCCTCCCAGCCTGGCCCGATGAAATCGACAGGCTGTCCACGCAGCGCCATCACACCGGCGAGGCGGCGGGAGCGCTTGAGGAACGAGTCCGCCGCGCACCCCAGGTGCAGCATATCGGGAGTGAACAAGTCGACACCATGCAGATTCAGCACCTCGCTGACATCGAGCATCGGATTGCCAGGTGCCGATGGGGCCAGCAACCTGTCCGCCAATCGGCCGAGTTCGTTGTGCGACAGCGCGCAGCGGTTGGCATCCTGCAGGGTCTGCATCAGATCCTGACGGATGGCCCCGCCAGACAGCTCACGTCCCAGCGCCCCGACAACCAGCAGGCGGTTCTGCGGAGGCAGCGCCTTGGGAGTCGCATCATCGGCGAAAGGCACGGTGAAGGCGGCGAACGGCACATACCGGCTCTGGGGCGGCAGCAAGGGGCGGCTGCCGGATCGCGCCAACTGAAGATAGCTTCCTTCGGCCAGCACAGGGATGAGCCGCTCACTGGACCAGGCGTCGTGAATGAACTCACCCACAGCCGGCACACGCGCCAGATCGTAGACGATCGAATCCAGCACGTAGGCATGGTACGGGCAGGTCACCACACGGTGAAATGGCACCCCTCCGATGCTCAGCCCCAAAGGCACTGCACCCACGCTGATCACGCCGGACAAGCGGCCCAGGTCGACGCCCTGAAGTTGCTCCCCCGGATCACCCGAGACATTGACTTCGTGGACCGTGTGGCCATGGGCCCGCAGTGCGTTTGCCAGATGCCATGAAAAGTTCTCGGTGACATGGTCATCATGCGAGGGCGCCAGCACCAGCCAGGGCCCAGCCTCGGCCCGCGGGGCGACGCGCGGCTGCAAGGGAACCAGCGGGCTCCCTGCCAGGCCCCCGGCCACGTCAACGCAAGTGGAAGCAGACCGCCCCTGCGGCACCGCCGTCTCGTCGTCCGGGATTCCACCAAAGTTGGCCTGCATGGCCCGCGCGATCATGCGCTCCTGCATCGTGGTCTCGACCTTGACCAGGAGCACCTTCATGAAGGCCGCCTGTTC
Organism: Pseudomonadota bacterium; assembly: GCA_022566735.1. Lineage (GTDB taxonomy): Bacteria > Pseudomonadota > Gammaproteobacteria > Burkholderiales > Burkholderiaceae_C > Aquabacterium. Next base: position 88,552 of record JADFIG010000005.1, on the reverse strand, counting down.
ACGGCCGCATTCTTTCAACTGGGTGTCGAGGTAAGTGAACTGATCGACCTTGTAGCGGCTCTCAAACCAACCCAGGTACCAGAACCAATCGGTGTAGTACACCCAGGATCGCTCGTTCATGGCGCGGATGTGCGTGGGATCCTGCCAGGCAGTCTGCGCGTGCTCGTAGGGCACCTCGATGAGGAAGCGGCCTCCGACCTTCAACAGATCGAGGCAGTTCGACATCAACGTCGGCAAATCGGGAACGTGCTCCAGCACGTTATTCGCATAGATCACATCCACGCTGCCGGCATCCAGCTCAAGCGGCCCCGCATACGCGGTCTGCGCTCTCACCGGCCACTCGACCTGGCAACCCAGGTCCAGCAACAGGTCCGGCTCGGCCCGGTCCAGCACGTCGATGTTCAGCCAGCCGGGCTTGTAATCCTTGCCAGAGCCCAGGTTGATCTGATGAGGGCGCCAGACCTCCTGAGGCCTGGCGCCCTGGTGGGCCTGCCCAAAACCCGCCGCAAACGCCAGCACATCGGCATAGGCCTCGATCGGGTCGAAGGAGCGGAAGTTGGACAACTGCCTCTCGGCCTCCCGCACGTAGGCTTCTGACGGAAAGATGTCCGCAAAGAACGACTCGAGCGTGTCATCGTTGACCCAGAACACACTGTCTTCAAAGGCGGGATGCGGCCCGGATGCTGGCAACCGCTCCGACACGACTGGCGTCCCAAGCGACAGACACAGCGACACGCGGGCCTGCTCGAAGCGACTGGACTCATAGAAGTGCGCATTGAAGACACACTTGGCCTGCTTGATGAAACTGTCTCTCTCGGGCCCATACAAGGGCGCGTCGAACAAGACCACCTTGGCACCCGTCGATTCGATCCGCGCCAGCATGTCTCGCCGCCGATCATTGAGGCTGCCGATGAACAGCACGTCAATGGGGCGATCTCGCAAGGGCACGACGTCGTCCGACTGCAAGTACGGCGCATTCAGGAAGGGCACGACAGAGACGTCGTCCACATGCTGGGTGTAGGCCGGAACGTTGCGCGCGTCGTAATCGATCACCGCGGACGATCCCAGCAGGCTCATGTAGCTGGCGGGCATGCTCGCGCCACCTTGGCCCAACTGCTCCAGGTTGACGAAGATGCAGCTGTAGCGGGTGCGCAGGCTGGCCTCGAACCCGAGGTGAGCGCCGAAGATGATGTTCACGGCGTCGTGCCGCAATCTGTTCTTGGAGAGCGTGACCTCTGCCCCCATGCGACGGAACTGATGACGGAAATAGCGCGCCTGATCCAGGAAGCCCAAAGAGTGGATGTAGCCGGGCGGCTGGATGATGCACAAATGGATGGCGGGCAAGCTGTACATGGGGTGTCTTTCTTCGCGACCTGGGACAGGGTCTGAACGCTGGGGGGACCGCTGAATGCGAATGGCTGCTGAGCGTGGCTGCTGAGGGCAATCGAAGCTGGCGCAAACCTCAGGCAACCAGATGCCCCGGCACCAGCCCTTGCTCATGGCGCAGCACCATGCGCTCCAGCAGGTCGTCGTAATCGCGGCTGTACTGGGCGCTGTCGAACAGGGGCGCGCGGTCGCGTGCCTGCTCCAGGTGGGCGCGGATGCGCTCCCGCTCGGTCGGATCGGCAGCCAGTGCCAGCACCTTGGCGCGGTAGGCGTCCACGCTTTCGGTGATCAACTCGGGCAGGCCCACGGCGGTGAGCAGGCTGCCCGCCACACGGGACGCGAAGGTTTTGCCCATGCAGGTCACGAGGGGCAGCCCCGACCAGAGCGCGTCGCTGGCGGTGGTGTGCGCATTGCAGGGCCAGGTGTCGATGAAGATGTCGGCCAGGCGGATGCGGCTGATGTGCTGGGCCAGATCCCAGCGCGGCGCCCAGTGGATGCGGCTGAGGTCGATGCCGCGAGCCGAGAGCTCCTCTTCCAGATGGGGGCGCGCCTGGCCGTGCCAGTCCAGCAGCCAGAGCACGGCGTGGGGCAGGTCCTGGAGGAAGCTGCACCAGACATCCAGCACCTCGCCGGAGATCTTGTAGGCCTGGTTGAAGCCGCACAGCACCAGGGCGTCGTCCGGCAGGCCGACATCCTGGCGGGACATCGGGCGGGGGCGCGGGCGCTGCTGGTCGTTTGGCTGGTAGCTGTAGGGCAGCTGGGCGATCTTCTCGGCGAAATGCGCCTCGTGGGCCAGCGGCGTCACCACCGGGTCGCCGATGATGTAGTCGATGAAGGATGCCCCCGTCGTGCCAGGGAAGCCCAGGTAGGTGGCCTGCAGCGGCGCGGGTCGGCGGGCCAGCACACCCATGCGGTTTTCGGCGGTGTAGCCCTTGAGGTCGATGAGCAGGTCGATCTGGTCATCGGCGATGCGCTGGGCAATCTCCTGGTCGGGTGCACCACGCAGTTCCACGAAGTGGTCGGCCGACTGCTCCACCCGCTTGCGCATGGGCGTGTTGTCGTTGGGTCCGTGCGAGTACAGGAAGACCTCGAAGCGCCTGCGGTCGGTGCGCTCGAACACCTCGCACACCAGCACACAGGTGGCGTGCTGGTGGAAGTCCGCCGACAGGTAGCCCACGCGGATGCGCTGGCCATCGCGGCGCCGCTCGGCGCGCACCACCGGCTTGACGTCGGCAAAGTTGTTGGACATCACCGTGCAGGCCTTGAGCTGGTGCATCGGGTCGTCGGTCAGCGTGACGTGGGCAAAGGGCGCGGTGATCACGCGGTCGCTCATCGACAGGCGATCGACCATCTCGCGCATGTTGGCTTCCTCTTCGGCGGCCTGGGGCCAGCGGCAGCTCTCGCGCTCGGCATAGGCCAGCATCCCGTGCACGTGGACGGCATTCGGGCCCAGCCCCAGCACCAGGCCCGTGCGGAAGCACTCCGACGCCTCTTCCTTGAGGTGCATCTCATAGAAGGAGATGCCCATGCGGTAGTGCGACATGGCGTCGTCCATCTGATAGCCCAGCGCCTCCATGAAGGACGCGATGGCCTCTTTGTGCTTGCCCAGGTTCTGCTGGGCAGACCCCAGCGCGCTCCAGTACTCGCGCGTGTGGCGGCCTTCCTCGGGCACGCTGTGGAGGTGCTCCAGGATGTCGGTGTGGCGTTGCAGGCGGTGCAAGGCGCTCACCTTGATGAAGGTGGCCACCTGGGAGTCGGGGCTGTGCGCCAGCACCCGCAGGCTGAGCTCCAGCGCCCGCTCGACGCGGTTGGTTTCCAGCGCAGCCTTGGCCGCATTCAAGCGATAGACATCGTCCTTGGGAGAAATCTTCAGTGCCGCCTCGAAGGCCTGCAGCGCCTCGCCCCACTGGCCCGCGCGGGACCGTGCCACGCCGCGCTCCCAGTGCTGGTGGGCCTGGCGGGCGTGACGGGAAGCGGGTTTGTGGATGACGTTCATGTGGGCCCCAGGATTGGCAGGAAGCGGTGATGCAAGCCCTTTTTGCGGGCCTGCTCAGTCTAGGAAAACAAAGTCCTAAAGATCCCGGCAAGTGGGCCGAAAAGGTTCCTCAATTCAAAAAAACGTCAAGCGGCGGTTGTGCAAACAAGCGCCAAAGGTGAGCAAAAAATCACTCAAGACGCCAAGGGCACGGGACGATAAACAAGTCATCGGGATCGCAAGGTTTCGGGGTCCGGTTAGCCGGCCAGAGCTTGAGGTGGTTGAACCACCCAGGGCGCATGGGCTGACTAGCGTCGGGCAGGAACGCTGAAGACATCAACCACCTCAGCCACTTGTTCGCCGGCGCTATCGCCGGGTAGTAATCATCGCCAAAGGATCACATCATGGCCGCAACTGTCAATACCAACGTCGTCGCGCTGAACGCACAGCGCAATCTGTCGGCTTCGCAATCCAGCCTGTCGACTTCCATGCAACGCCTGTCCTCGGGTCTGCGCGTCAACTCCGCCAAGGACGACGCCGCCGGCCTGGCCATCGCCGAGCGCATGAGCTCCCAAGTGCGCGGCATGAACGTCGCCGTGCGCAACGCCAACGACGGCATCTCGCTGGCTCAGACCGCTGAAGGCGCCCTGGGCAAGATCGGCGACAACCTGCAGCGCATGCGTGAACTGGCTGTCCAGTCCCGCAACGCCACCAACAGCGCCGGTGACCGCGACAACCTGCAGAAGGAATTCAAGGAACTGCAGTCGGAAATCGACCGCACCGTCCAGGGCACCAAGTTCAACGGCACGGCCATGTTCGCCTCCGGCGCTGCCACCACCCTGTCCTTCCAGGTGGGCGCCGGCACCGCCAGCACCGACCGCATCGACATCTCCGGCGCCGTGCTGGGTGGCGGCTCCAACATCTCGGCCGCCTCGGCGATCGCCTCGACCTCGGCTTCCGCCGAGCAAGACCTGATGGCCACCATCTCCGGCAGCTGGGACGGCACCAACGGCATCGCCATCGGCGGCGGCGCCTCGGGCTCGGCCACCAACCTGGCAGGTGTGTCCCAAGTGGACAACGCCATCGACGCCATCGACAAGGCCCTGACCCTGATCAACAACAAGCGCGCCAACTTCGGTGCCTCGCAGAACCGCTTCGAGGCCGTGATCTCGAACCTGCAGACCAACATCGAGAACCAGGCAGCCGCCCGTGGTCGCATCGTGGACGCCGACTTCGCGACGGAAACCGCCAACCTGTCTCGCTCGCAGATCCTGCAGCAGGCCGGCACCGCGATGGTCGCCCAGGCCAACCAGCTGCCCCAGCAAGTGCTGTCGCTGCTGCGCTGATCCCGCACACGCCTCAGGATGCCGCCCCACGGCGGTGTCCCGACGCCAAGGCCGCCCCTCGGGGCGGCTTTTTTCATGGGGCGACGTAAGACGAGAACTGAAGGCCAAAAACGCTGCACATCCCGTTTTTGGCCCGACCTGAAGTGGCCGAACATTCAACCCACAGGTCGAAGGTTTCCGCAACAGTCTTTGGCCAGCTTTTTTGCAGATTGAAGCCGGCCGGCATGAGAGCCGGGAGTCTCTCGATTCTTTAGGAGTGCACCATGCCCCAAACGATCAACACCAACGTGGTTTCGATGAATGCTCAGCGAAACCTCAACATGTCGCAGAACTCGCTGTCGGTGTCGATGCAGCGCCTGTCATCGGGCATGCGCGTCAACTCCGCCAAGGACGACGCCGCCGGCCTGGCCATCGCCGAACGGATGAACACCCAGGTGCGCGGCATGAACGTCGCGATCCGCAACGCCAACGACGGCATCTCGCTGGCGCAGACCGCCGAAGGCGCGCTGGGCAAGATCGCCGACAACCTGCAGCGCATGCGTGAGCTGGCTGTCCAGTCCCGCAACGCCACCAACAGCGCCGGCGACCGCGACAACCTGCAAAAGGAATTCAAGCAGCTGCAGGCGGAAATCGACCGCACCGTGCAGGGCACCAAGTTCAACAGCCAGCCGCTGTTCGCCTCCGGCGCCCCCACCACCCTGTCCTTCCAGGTCGGCGCCGGCACCGCCTCGACCGACCGCATTGACGTCACCGGCGCCCTGCTGGGTGGCGGCACCTCGATGGCCGCCGCCTCGGCGATCGCCTCGACCGGCACCTCGGCGGTGCAGGACCTGCTGGCCACCGTCACCGCCAACTGGGACGGCACCAACGGCGTGGCCATCGGCGGCGATGCCGCTGGCGGCACCACTCCCAGCACCGTCAGCCAGGTGGACGACGCCATCAACGTGATCGACAAGGCGCTGGACGCGATCAACGACAGCCGCGCCAGCTTCGGCGCCACGCAGAACCGCTTCGAGGCCGTGATCTCGAACCTGCAGGTCAGCGTGGAAAACCAGGCTGCCGCCCGTGGCCGGATCATGGACGCCGACTTCGCCGCCGAAACCGCCAACCTCTCGCGCGCCCAGATCCTGCAGCAAGCCGGCACCGCGATGGTCGCCCAGGCCAACCAGCTGCCCCAGCAGGTGCTCAGCCTGCTGAAGGGTTGATATCGCCAGAAATTCACGCCCGCGGCCCTGACCGGATCAAGTTCCAGAGGCAGGCGCCGATGAGCACGGCGTCCGGGTGGCCAAAAGTGGCTTCCTGGACGTCAGTGCATTGAGAGGAACACATCATGGCCTCGTTGAGCTCCCTTGGCGTCGGCAGCGGCCTGGACGCAGAAACCATCGTCACCAAGCTGGTGGCGCTGGAAAAGCAGCCTGCGGACGCGCTCACCACCACCAACACCAAGCTGCAGACCCAGGTGTCCACCTGGGGCAAGATCCAGAGCAATTTCTCGTCGCTGCAGGACGCGGCCTCGAAACTGCAGGACAGCAGCTTCTGGAGCTCGACCACCGCCAAGTCGAGCGACGACACCACCGTCAGCGTCACCACCGGCAGCAATGCCGCGGCGGGGTCCTACGCGGTCGCGGTGTCGCAGCTGGCAGCGGGCCAGTCGGTGGCCTCCTCGGCCTACACCGCCAGCACCGCGAAGGTGGGTGAGGGCACCCTGACCATCCAGCTGGGCACCTACACCACCGACAACTCGACGACGCCCCCGGCCGTGACCTTCGCGGCCAAGGCCGCCGCCTCGGCCGTGAACATCACGATCGGGCCGGACGACAACACCCTCGAGAAGATCCGCGACCGCATCAACACGGCCAACGCCGGCGTGAGCGCCTCCATCGTGACCGACGCCTCGGGTGCCCGCCTGGTGCTGCGCGGCCAGAACGGTGAAACCAACGCCTTCAAGGTCAGCGTGACCGAATCGGCCGCGGCACCGGGCCTGTCCGCCCTGGCCTACACCGCCGAGACGGGCGGCACCAGCGCCATGATCCGCACGCAGTCCGCGCAGAACGCCAAGGCCACGATCAACGGCCTGGACATCTCCTCGGAATCGAACACGCTCAACAACGTGGTCGATGGCGTCACGCTCAAGCTCAACAAGACCAACACCTCGCCCACCACGGTGACCGTCGACCAGGACACGGCCGGCATCACCAAAGGCATGCAGGACTTCATCACCGCCTACAACAGCGTGGTCAGCACCATCCGCGTGCAGACCATGTACGACGAAGCCTCCAAGACCGCCGGACCGCTGCAGGGCAACGCCACCGCGCGCGGCCTGCTGGCGCAGATGCGCGGGCTGATCGGCTCCAGCACCAGCGCGTCCAACGTGTTCAGCCGCCTGTCGGATGTCGGCATCGACATCAACAAGGACGGCACGCTGTCGATGAAGTCGACCAAGTTCAACGACGCCATGAGCAAGAACATGGCCGACCTGAAGAAGTTCTTCGGCAACAGCAGCGACACCGACAGCACGCTCAACGGCGTCGGCACGCGCGTGAAGAACCTGACCAAGCAGATCCTCGACGCGACCTCCGGTGCCATCGCCAACAGCACCAACGGGCTCAACAGCACCATCACGCGCAACAAGAACAAGATCGAAGACATCAACGAGCACGCGACCAAGGTCGAGACCCGCCTGCGCGCCCAGTACACCGCGCTGGACACCAGCATGGCCAAGCTCAGCGGCCTGTCGACCTACATGACGGCCCAGCTGGCCGCGCTCAACAAGTGACCGTTCGCCAGCGCTGAAACAAGGGCGAAACAAAGGGACAGATTGGCGCTTCCGACCAAGGTTTCGCGGTCAAGCTTTCCCCCCAAAGGTCGATAACACATTCAACACTGATCACCTCGCAGAGCTTGAAGATGTACGCACCTGCCAGCCCCTTCTCCCGCCCCCTGCCCGCAGGCGACCGCACCCAGTCCAGCCTCTACCGTCAGGTGGGCGTGGAAACGAGCATCAGCGGCGCATCGCCCCACCAGCTCGTCAAGCTGCTGTTCGACGGCTTCTTCGAGTCGCTCACCGACAGCCGCGCCGCCATCCGCAAGGGCGATGTCGAGGCCAAGACCCAATCCCTCACCCGCGCCCTGCGCATCGTCGACGAAGGCCTCAAGTCCAGCCTGGACCTGCAGTCCGGCGGCGAGCTCGCGCAGAACCTCCACGGGCTCTACACCTACGTGTGCCTGCGGCTGACCCAGGCCAACCTGCACAACGACGAGGCCATCCTCGACGAGTGCCAGAACCTGATCCAGCCCATCCGCGACGCCTGGCAAAACATCACGCCCACCCAGACCGAGGCGGTGCGTGGCTCGATGAAGGTGCAAGCATGAACGCCCCCGAACTGATCACCGCCGTCGACGACGACCTCATCACCGGCAACCTGCTGAGCTACTACGAGGCCATCGAGCACGCCAGCCTGGACATGCTCAGCGCCGCACGCGCTGGCGACTGGGACCGCGTGGTCAAGCTCGAAGGCGCCTGCGCCGTGCTGATCGCGCGCCTCAAGCACGCGGCGGCCGACCACCCCATGGGGGCCTCGGAGATGGCGCTCAAGTCGCGCATCATGCAGCGCATCCTGGTCAACGACGCCGAGATCCGCAACCTGGCCGAGCCCTGGCTCAACGAGCTCAGCCAGATGGTGGGCGAGCCCGGCAAGATGCACTGACACCCGCCCCGCCCGCGCCACATGCACCACACCCGCGCCGCCAACGAATCGCTGGACGACTACCGCATCTCGTCGAGCGCCGAGATCCTGGACCTGCTCAGGCAAGTGCAGGACCAGCGCGCCCTGGTGACGCTGTCCAGCCCCGACGGCGCCAGCTACACCACGCTGCTGTGCGGTGTCGATCCGCGCGTCGGCCTGATCTCCTTCGGCGCCGATGGCAGCGATGCCTCCCTGCAAGCCCTGCTGGAATCGGAAGAGATCGTCGCCGTGGTCTACCTCGACCGCATCAAGGTGCAGTTCGACATCGAAGGCCTGGTGCATGTGCGCGGCCAGAACGAGGCGCTCAACGCCCGCCTGCCGCAGCTGGCCTACCGGTTCCAGCGCCGCTCGGCCTTCCGGGTGCAGCCCTTCACCGCGCAAGGCCCGGTGGCCGAGTTCCGCCACCCCGCCATGCCCGACATGCGCCTGTCGCTGCGCGTGCTCGACGTCAGCCTCAGCGGTGTGGCCCTGTTCCTGCCTGAAGACGTCCCCGCGATCGCCTCGGGCGTGCGCATCGGCCAGTGCCACATCCGCCTGGATGCCGACACCGAACTGGACGTCGGCCTGGTCATCCACCACGTCACGGCCATCCACCCCGACACCCGCGGCTCCCGCCTGGGCTGCGAGCTGACCAGCCTGCAAGGCCACGACCGCAGCCTGCAGCACTACATCCACCAGACGCAGAAGCGCCGCAGCGCCCTCACGGGCTGAGTGCCAGAGCGACGGGCTGTCACGCCCTGTCACGCCCGGCGCGCGCCGCACCGCTGGTAGCATCGGCACATGACTGTCGATCTGCCCCAGCCCTCCCCCGACACCCGCGCCCCCTGGGTCATCGCCACCCGCGAAAGCCGCCTGGCCCTGTGGCAGGCCGAGCATGTGCGCGACCTGCTGATGCAGCGCTTCGGCCGCACCGTCACGCTGCTGGGCATGACCACGCAGGGCGACCAGATCCTCGACCGCGCGCTCTCCAAGGTCGGCGGCAAGGGCCTGTTCGTCAAGGAGCTCGAACTCGCGCTGGAAGCCGGCCGCGCCGACCTGGCCGTGCATTCGCTCAAGGACGTGCCCATGGAGCTGCCCGAAGGCTTCGTGCTGGCCGCCGTCATGGAGCGCGAAGACCCGCGTGACGCGCTGGTGTCTCCCCGCCACGCCTCGCTGCAGGCCTTGCCGCAAGGCGCGGTCGTGGGCACCTCCAGCCTGCGCCGCCTGACGCAGTTGCGCGCCCTGCGCCCCGACCTGCGCATCGAGCCGCTGCGCGGCAACCTCGACACCCGCCTGCGCAAGCTCGACGAAGGCCAGTACGACGCCATCGTGCTGGCCGCCGCGGGCCTCAAGCGCCTGGGCCTGGGCGAACGCATCCGCCAGTTCATCGACACCGACACCATGCTGCCCGCCGCCGGCCAGGGCGCCCTGGGCCTGGAAGTGCGCGCCGCCCACCCCGAGCTGCCGCAAGCCCTGCGAGCGCTGGCGCACCAGCCCACCTGGCTGGCCGCCGCGGCCGAGCGGGCCGTCTCGCGCGCCCTGGGCGGCAGCTGCTCCATGCCGCTGGCCGCCTTCGGCGACTGGCAGACCTACGCCGGCCAGGACGTGCTGCGCCTGCGCGTGCGCCTGGGCCACCCCGAGCTGCCCGGCATCCTGTCGGCCGAACGCTGCGCCGCGGTGCGGACCCTGACCGACGCCGAGGTCCTGGGCCGCGAAGCCGCTGCGGCCTTGCGCACCCAGGCCGAAGCGCAGGCCACGCCCGGCTGGCTGGGCGCCCCACCCAGCGCCCCATGACCACCCTGGTGACGCGCCCCCAGCCCCAGGCCGACGAGTGGGCCCAGGCGCTGTCCGCCCAAGGTGTGCCCGCCCGGGCCCTGCCCCTGATCGACATCGCCGCGCCGCCGCGCGCGCAAGACGTGGCCGAACTGTGGGCCACGCTGCCATCGCACCGCACCCTGATGTTCGTCAGCCCCGCGGCGGTCGACTGGTTCTTCCGGCTGCGCCCACCGGCCATCGCCACCTGGCCCGAGGACACCCTCGCTGCTGCCCCCGGCCCGGGCACAGCCCGCGTGCTGCAGGCCCTGGGTGGCCCCTTGGGGCTCAGGCCTGAGCACCTCGTCTCGCCCGAGGCCGACAGCCCGCAGTTCGACTCCGAAGCCCTGTGGCCCCACCTCGCCGGGCTGGACTGGCAAGGCCAGTGCATCGCCATCGTCAGCGGCGGCGACGCTGCCGGCAGCCGCGGCCGCACCTGGCTGAGCGCGCAATGGCGCGCGCGCGGTGCCGAGGTCCACGCCGTCCAGGCCTACCAGCGCACCCCTGGCACCTGGACGCCCGCCCAGCAGGCGCTCGCCCGCCAGGCCCTGGCCCGGCCCGAAGCCCACGTCTGGCTGTTCAGCAGCTCCCAGGCCATCGACCACCTGGCCGAAGCCCACCTGCCGGCCCTGGCCGCCGCCGCCCACGCCCCAGCCCCGGACTGGCCGCGCGCCCGCGCCCTGTGCACCCACCCCCGCATCGCCGAGCGTGCCCGCGCCCTCGGCTTCGGCGAGGTGCGCCAATGCGCGCCCACCCTGTCCGCAGTGGTGGAAGCACGACGGTCGCCCCCCTGAAGCGCATCACGCTGCGAACTCTGCCGCCGCGATCAGGCCACGTCGATACAATGAAATCATCGTGAGCGAACTTCCCTCCCCCATCTCGGCCGCGTCCGGCCCCTCCGAGGCGGCCACCCCGGCCCCTGCTGCGCCCCAGTCCGGGCAGCTTGCCGCTGCGCACGAAGGCCCGGGCTGGGTGCGCGTGGCCGTGCTGGTGCTCAGCGTGGCCGCCGCCGGTGCAGGCTGGCTCGCCTGGCAGACGCAAAAGCGCGTGCAGGGTCTGGAGCAGGAACTGGTGCGCCGCCAGCAGGACAGCCAGAGCCAGGCCACCGAGGCCCGCGTGGCAGCCAGACAGGCCCAGGAACTCGCCCGCGAAGCCGCCGCCCGCGCCACCCTGCTGGAGACCCGCCTCAGCGAAGTCGCCATGCAGCGCTCCCAGGTGGAGGACCTCATCAAGACGCTGAACGTGTCGCGCGACGAAAACCTCGTCTACGACCTCGAAGCCGGCCTGCGCGTGGCCAGCCAGCAAGCCGCCCTCACCGGCAGCGCCGAGCCGCTGGTCACCGCCCTGCAATCCGCCGATGAACGCCTGGCCCGCGCCAGGCAGCCGCGCCTGGACAACCTGCGCCGTGCCGTCGCCAAGGACCTCGACCGCGTGCGCGCCACCCGCGTGGCCGACATCAACGCCCTGACCATCCGCCTCGACGAGGCCGTGCGCCTGGTCGACGAGATCCCGCTGATCAGCCAGCCCGAAGCCGCCCAACGCACCGCCCCGGCCACAGCGCCTGCGGCCGCCAACGGCAAGGCATCCCGCGCGGGCCAGGTCAGCGCATCGGCCTCCTCGGCCGCCACGGCCAGCGACAGCGGCTGGCGCCACACCCTGCTGGACTGGACCCGCGGCGCCGCCCAGTCGGTCTGGAGCGAAACCCGCAGCCTGGTGCGCGTGACCCGCATCGCCCAGCCCGAAGGCATGCTGATCGCCCCGGACCAGGCCTTCTTCCTGCGCGAAAACGTCAAGCTGCGCCTGCTCAATGCCCGCCTGGCCCTGCTGAGCCGCCAGACGCCCCAGGCCAGCGCCGACCTGCGGCAGGTCGAGCGCACCCTGCCGCGCTACTTCGACGTGCAGTCTCGCAAGACGCAACTGCTGCAGTCCATGGTCAGCGACGTCATCGCCCAGAGCCAGCAAACCGCCGTTCCGCGCCCCGACGACACCCTGGCCGCCCTGGCCGCGGTGGGCGGCGGACGCTGAGCCCAGAGGACGCGCGACGTGCACGGCATCGTCTGGATCCTCCTGCTGGCCGTCTCGGCCGTGATCGGCGCCACCGCGCTGGGTGGCAACGATGGCCTGGTCACCATCTTCTGGATGGGCTGGCGCCTGGACCTCTCGCTCAACCTCTTCCTGCTCAGCCTGCTGCTGTTCATCCTGGCCATCTACTCGCTGGTGCGCGGCGTCGACAGCCTGTTCGACCTGCCCGAGCGTGCCCGCAAGTGGCGCGTGGCCCAGCGCGACCGCCAGGCCCAGGCCGCCCTGCGCGAAGGCCTGGCGCTGTACATGGCCGGCCGCTACACCCGTGCGCACAAGGCCTGCCAGCGCGCCGTGGCCATCCAGGCCGACACCCCGGAGCTGGCGCTCGACGCCGAGTTCACCGCCCTGGCCCACATGCTGTCGGCCGGCAGCCTGCACCGCCTGCAAGACCGCCCCAAGCGCGACGAACACCTGCGCCGCGCCATCGACCTCGCCCTGCTGACGCGCAAGCCGCGCCCCACGGAAGAAGGCGCCCGCCTGCTGGCCGCCGAATGCGCCCTGGAAGACCGCGATGCCCCGCGCGCCCTGCGCGACCTGGCCGAGCTGCCCCCCGGCGTGGGCCGCCGCACCCAGGCCCTGCGCCTGAAGCTGCAGGCCAGCCGCCTGGCGCGCCAGCCCATGGAAGCCCTGCGCACCGCCCGCCTGCTGGCCAAGCACCAGGGCTTCACCAGCGTGGCCGCCGAAGGCCTGCTGCGCACCCTCGCCACCGAAGCGCTGGCCGCCGCCCGCGATGCCGACCAGTTGCGCGCCCTGTGGCAAAACCTCGACGCCCAGGAGCGCCGCGACCCGCTGGTCGTGGCCCACGCCGCGCGCCGCATGGCCGAGCTCGGCGCGCCGGCCGAAGCCCGCCAGTGGCTGGCACCGCTGTGGGACCAGATCCGCAACCTGTCGGTGGAAGGCACCACCGCCCTGGCCGACGCCCTGCGCAGCGCCCTCGACGGCCTGGAAGCCGAATGGCTGCCCCGCCTGGACGCCACCTCGCAAGCCGCGCTGCGCAACCCCGCCCTGGCCCTCACCCTGGGCCTGGCCCTGGCCGAGCGCCAGCTGTGGGGCAAGGCGCGCGGCATGTTGATGTCGGCCGCCAACGACATCGACCTCGGTGAAGAAGGCCGCCGCCAGGCCTGGGCCTGTCTGGGCCGCCTGGCCGAGCGTGAGCACCGCGAGGAAGAAGCTGCCCGCTACTTCCGCCTGGCCGCGCTGCTGGACAAGGCCTGATCCCCGCGTTCCCTGCGTTTCACGCCCACCCCGCGGCGCAGGGAAGCGGTGCCGTGTCGCCACAAAAGTGTCACGTCCGCTGGCATTCCCTCAAAAACATGCTATAGTCTCTTTCTCTCGGCGGCTGTAGCTCAGTTGGATAGAGTACTTGGCTACGAACCAAGGGGTCGTGGGTTCGAATCCTGCCAGCCGCACCAGAGACTTTTTCGATGACAGAAAATGTGCCGGGCCCGTGGCCTTTGTCTGCGGGCCTTCTCATTTTCAAGCGGCTGTAGCTCAGTTGGATAGAGTACTTGGCTACGAACCAAGGGGTCGTGGGTTCGAATCCTGCCAGCCGCACCATCACAAGCCCACAGGTCAGCGCCTGTGGGCTTTTTCTTTGCCCGTGTCGATTCTGCACGCTGCTGCGGCGCGCGTGCACCGCCTCCCCTCAAACGCCGCCCGATGCGGCCGACATCAGCTCCAGCGGCTGGCCTTGTCGCCCTGCCCTCGCAGGTGCGGGCCGCCGGGATCATGGGAGCGCACATGCACATCAAGCACCGCTGGATGCGGGCCCTCGTCGGCCTGGCCGCCCTGCCCTGGACCTTGCCCTGCCTGGCCCAGGATGGCCCGCAAAACACCCCGCACAACGCCCCCCACAGCGGCCTGCAGACGCTGCCCGACCATGAGCTGCTGGCCCTGCACGGCGCCGGGCTGGACGACATCGCCCTCAGCCGCCTGAACGCGGGCCCGAACGCTGGGCAAGGCGCTGGCCAGGATCGCCGCCGCAAAGGCGACGAGCGCCGTGCCGGCCCGCCGCCCGACGCCCAGGACAGCCACAAGGACGACGCCAAGCGCCCGGAGACCGCCAGTTCGGGTGCTTCGCAAAGCCAGTTGCTGATGAACACGCTCAGCCGCCAGGCTGTGCAGATGGAGACCTCGCTGGCCCTCAGTGCGGCCCTCCAGGGCAGCGCCAACGCGGTGCGCATGGCCCAGACGGGCGCCATGCTGGCCGCCATCACGCCGGTGACCATGGTCACGGCACCGCTGGCCATGCCGCTGTTCGGCGCGCCGATGCTGCCGCGCTGAGCGCCCCCGGGACAGCCGCGCTCAGGGCAAGGCCAGCGTCACGCCGACGCTGCCGCCTGCACGCAAGTCCACCAGCGCAGGCGCCCGCACCCAGCGCAAGGTCCCGCTCGCCCCGGTGGCCCGCACCGCGACGCTGTAGAGCGCGCCGCCATGGGCCGCCGCGTTCGCGCCGGCCGGCACCGCCAGGGACACCGAGCCCGCGCCAGACACCGACTGCGTCTGCACGATGCCATCCACATCGGCCACCACCACCATCGCCTGGTCGTAGCTCGGCGACAGCGCCCCCGTCAGGGTCACGTTCACCAGGCCGGTGCCCACACCGGCCTTCAGGCTCGGGTTGGGCACGGCGATCAGGCTGCCCGGCGCCGGGGCCGACACCGTCGCCACCGCACCGTCATCGTCGTGGCTGCGGCCCGCCGCCTGGGCGCTGAAGCCCTGCAGGCCTTCCACAGGCGTCTCGTCGGCGAAGCTCAGCGCGGCGCCACTGCTGGTGAAGGTGGCCACGCTCAGCGGCCCGGCGGGCACGGTCAGCTCCCTGGCCAGCCGGCCCGTGAACGGGTCGCGCTGCTGCGTCGCCACCTCGTGGGGCTTGCCCGCCGCCGCCAGGGTCTGCCCCATGCGCAGGGCTCCGCTGCCCGGCACCACCGCGGCAGACAGGCTCACGCCGGGCTCCGTCCCCGGCACGATCACCGGGGTCAGCGGCGAGGTGGTCGAGCCCAGGGCCGACCAGTCCAGCGTGGTGAGCACATTGAAGGCCGAGACCGTCACCGCGCGGATCACCATGGTCTGCATGTGCCGGCCGGTGATGACCACGTCGAACTGCGAGGCCGACGGCAAGGGGTAGAGCGCAAAGCCGCCGCCCGTGCCCACGCGCGCCGCCCGGACGCTCTCGTAGCGGCTGCCATCGGCGCTCAGGCGCTGTGCGCTGGCGATGACCTCCGAGGCACAGTTGGGCGCGGCCGCGGCCCCCGTCCCACCGCACAGCCTGGCCGGGTCGATGTAGCCGAAGATGGCGCCGCTGCTGGTGAGGTCGAAACCGCTCATCTGCGAGCGCCAGCCGAAGCGGGCCCGCCCATCGCTGCTGGCCAGGCGCACCAGGTTGTGCTGGACATCGGACTGCAGCACCACGTAGTTCGACTGGCCGGCCACCACGTTCAGCGCCCCCTCGAAGCGCCAGCCCTGCGCGGGCTGGGGCAACTCCAGCGGCATGTTCTGCGTGCCCACGGTGGCATCGGTGTAGCGCACCTGGGCGTTGTGGCCGAGGCCCGCATTGCGCGCGGCGTCCACCAAGTCCGCGTCATGGGCCAGCGGGAACAGGCGCATCTGCGCGTAGCTGCCCTGCGGCACCGAGACACCGTCCAGCACGCGGCTGACGTCGCTTTGCGAGGTGTTGGGCTGCGAGGTCTGCGCCAGGTCGACCACCACCGGGGTGGGCAGGTTCAGCACGACCCAGCTGCGGTCGCTGCTGCTCCAGGCCTGGGTGGCCGAGCTGTGCAAGGCCACGCTGCCGATGGTCACCCAGACGTGCTCGACCTCGCGCTGCGCACCGCCGCTGAGGCCCAGCGTGAGTGCGCCATGGGTGGCGTCGGTGCCGGTCGCCAGCGTGCCGCTGCCGCCCTTGGTCGAGCCGCCACCGCAGGCGCTCAGGCCCAGCGCGAGACCCATGGCCAGGCCGAACGCGAGGGCCGGGGCCCGCGCCAGCCGGATCAGCCGGACCAGCCAGGCCATCAGGGAGCGAGGACCGCGCATCAGGCTCATGGTGCCACCGTGGCGCCGCGCAGCTTCAGGCCGACCGCCTGGGTCAGGGCCTGCAGCTTCGGGTCGATGACGGCGCGGCTCTCCTTGGCCACCTTCTCGCCGAGGGCGCGCTCCATCTGGGGCAGCAGGCTTTCGAACTTCTTCTTGACCGGCGACTCCATCAGCACGATGAGCTGCTTGAGCTCTTCTTCGCTGAAGTTCTGCTGCAGCATCGGCACCACCGAGGTCGCCAGCGAGCGCTTGGCGCTGTCACGCACCACCGGCGTGGCCTCATCGATGTACTTCTGCACGTCGGTGGCCATGTCCTTGATGGTGGCATCGCGCTTTTCCGGCGTGACACGGCCCTGCAGGGCGATGCGGGCCTGCTGCAGCGCATCGGCGGCCGGGCGCTGCACCATGACGATGGCCACGTCCTCGGGGTGCCACACCGTCAGCAGGCGCTCGATGAGGCGGGCCTTGGCTTCGCTGGCCTTGGCCTCACCCGCCGGGGGCTGGGGCTGGGCCTGGGCATGCACGCCCATGGCGCTCAGGGACAGGGCGGTGGCCAGGGCCGACAGGCTCAGGCTGCGACGGAGACGGGCGGGCATGGATGCGTGAACTGCGGTCATCGGGATGCTCAGAACGGTTGGGTGATCGACACGCCGCCGTAGCGCAGGGTGGTCGTCCCGGAGACGTCCAGGCCCGCGTAGGGGTTGTAGATCAGGTTGAAGAAATTGGTGCAGTTGAGGTTGCAGCTCGTGTCGTGCGGGATGTTGTAGCGGCCCTTGGCGTAGCTGAAGGCAGCATCGACCTTCAGGCCGGAGGGCGCCTCGTAGCCGAAGCCGATGCTGCGCACATTGAGCTGGGGCAGCGGCGCGATCAGGTCGAAGGCCGACTGCGGCACCGAGGTCTTGCGCGGCTCGTAGCCGAAGCGCAGCTTGAAGCCCTTGGTCAGGCCGATCTCCATGCCATAGCCAAAGTGCACCGGGTCCTTGTAGCCACGCGGGATCACCAGACGGGACGCATCGCCCTGGCCGAAGAGGCGCGCCATCTGCAGCAGGTTGACCTGGCGGTCGAACTGGATCTCCAGCTTGTCCCACTTGCGCCAGTCGGTGTAGTTCACATCCACGTTGAACTGCAGCCGGCTCATCGGCTTGAGCTTGATGCCCAGCTGCCAGTGCGCCGGGAAAGGCAGCTTCATCGTGGCATAGCCGGACTGCTCGGCCGGGATGCTGGTGGGGAAGCCCAGCATGGCCGCCACCACCGGGCCCAGCAGGCTGCTGTACATGCCCTCGACGAAGCGCGGCAGCATGGGCTCGGCCTGGAAGCTGTAGCGTCCGGTCAGCGTGCTGCGCGTGCCCGACTGGTAGACCAGGCCGGCCGCGAACCAGTCCTTGGGCTCCCACAGCACACCGAGGTTGAAGGTCGGGTCGACCGGCGCGGTCATGTCGAACTGCATGCTGCCGGCCTTGTTGAAGGGCCGCAGCCGCCCTTCCTTGCCGCCGCCGCACAGGCCGAAGCCGAGGGCGTCGAGCGGGTTGCCGCCGTCGCCGCACCAGGCGTCCTGCAGCTTGCCGATGATGCCCAGCAGCTTGTTGGGGAAGCGCATGTCCGTGTTCAGCGCGAAGCTCTGGTGCGCGATCGGCACGGCCAGGCCCACGCTCAGCGTGTCGGACACCTTGTAGGCCACGGAGGGCGAGAGGTAGACCAGGCGCTGCAGGATGACCTGCTGGCCATCGAAGCGCGTCGGGTCGTTCGCGTCCGGCCGCACGATGCCCACGCCCTGCGGCACGTAGACGGCCGTGGCGAAGGTCCAGGGCGAGCCCTTGCGGTTGAAGCTGAAGCCCATGCCCGCGGCCACGGCGGCCGGCAGGCTGAACTTCGACGGCCCGATGCCCGGAAGGTAGATCTTCTGGCGCATCTTGCCGCTGCTGGTGCCCGCCACCGGGTCGTCCTTCCAGCCGCCGATGTCGAAGCCCTCGGGCTTGTCCAGACGCGACTTGAAGCGGATCGAGGCGCCGAAGAAGTTGTCCTGCTTGACGTCCCCCTCCAGGCGCGACAGCCCGGCCGGATTGAAGTGGATGGCGTCCACCCCCGGCGGGTCGGCCGTCACGGCGTTGCCCATGGACATGGCCTTGACGCTGACGGCGAGGTTGTCCGTCAGTGCCGCATGCGCAGGCCGCAGCAGACCGGAGGCGGCCAGCAGCGCGGCCGCGCAGGCCAGCGCGGTGACGGTGACTTGCAAACGCTTCACGCCCGGCAGCCCGTCAGAAGTTCAGCGGCATGTTCAGGCCCAGCGTGAAGTCGGGCGAGTCCGACGTCAGGCCCACGCCCACGGTGAAGTTCATCGTGTTGGTCGGCGAGGTGCGCACCCCCAGGCCCATGTTGAACATGCCCGAGGTCTGCACGCTGGTGCGCACGGTCGAACCGTCGGAGAAACGCAGGCGGCTGGGGAAGGACAGCGTCTCCTGGATGGACATCGTGGTCGAGACGTCATAGGACAGCGCATAGGCAAAGCCGCCGCCGAAGCCGACCGACGGCCCCGGCCGCAGCTCCACCAGCGTCATGCCGTCGCGCACCTGGCTGAGGTGCTTGGCCGGCAGGCTGAAGCCCAGGCTGACCGAGCCGAACAGCGCGATCGGGTCGATGATCTTGGACGTGTTGGCGCCGAAGGTGATGCCGGTCGTGCCCGAGCCCGTGGAGAGGTTCTTGGTCGCATCGGTGCGGTAGGGGCTGCGGCCGGTGGGCAGGCGCAGCGTGGCGCTGGTGGTCAGGCTGGGGGTGTCGCGCCGCAGCTCGAAAGGCTGCCAGCGCAGGCCCAGCTGCACGTCGCCGAAGGCGTGCGAGGTGCCGGAGAACGACGACGACTCCGAGTACTTGCTCACCAGCGGCAAGGAGACGCTGCCCGTCACGTTGTCGCGCAAGCCGTAGTCCAGCGACACCGTGTTGGTGATGGTGTGGGCGCGGGTGTTCTCGATCTTGAACAGCGTCAGGGTGCTGTCGGTGAACTTGGCGTCGATCTGCTGCTGGCCGGTGTAGCTGTAGTTGAGGTCGTAGGTGACCATCATCTTGCCGGTCTTCACCAGCGAATACTGCTTGTCCGAGGCCGTCAGCGTCTGCTTGAGCAGCGTGGCCTGGTCGACGTCGCCCTCCTGCTTGCCCAGGGCGCTGCGGGCGGCATCGCTGCTGCCACTCGCGGCAACGTCGGTGGACTGGGCCAGCGCCAGTTCGGGAAGGGACACGGCCAGGGACAGCACCGCCAAGGCGCTCAGGGTGACGGGGATGCTCAAGGTACGGAAGTACTGCATGGTGCTCACTTGCGAAGGATGAAGAGGCCGGTGCCGGTCTGAACGGCGTTGCGCAGGATGTCGCTGTGGTCGGGCATGGGCAGCTTGGCGCTGGCCCGCACGGTGTCGCCATCGATCACGCCGAGTTCGCGGTCGGTGAGGGCCAGGCGGGTGAGCGGCTGGCCGGCCGTGCTCGGCAGGTTCAGCAGGAAGAGGGTGTTGCGGTCCCACAGCTTGGCGAACTGCTCGACCGTGAAGACGATGTGCCCCGCCGACGGGTCGGCGATGAACACGCGGCCATCGCGGATGCCGCGGAACACGACGAAGTGCTTGAAGCCGGCGTAGTCGATCGGCACGATGGCCGGCTGCGTCAGTTTGGCCAGGTCCTCCATCTCGCCGCGGAAGCCCGCACCGGTGGCGCCCAGCGAGGCCACATAGCGCTTCATGTCGAGCAGCGAAAAGCCGCGGCGCTCGATGATCTTCTCGCGCTGGCCGTGTTCCAGCATGCCTTCCATGGCCTGCTGCTCCGTCACCGGGATGCCCAGGTAGTGGTTGATGACCGTCACCAGCGCGGCCGAGCCGCAGCTGTAGTCGTAGGCCTGGTGGACGATGTTCTCGAACTTGAACTCGGAGTAGGGCCTGATCGTCACCTGCTCCGGCGAGACGCCGCCGCCCACGGCCACCATGGGCAGGTTGAACTCGCCCTTGGGCACCTCCAGTGGCGGGTGGCGGTCGGTGGCGGCAGAGCCTCCGATGGCGCTGGCGATGATGCCGAGGAGCATGGGCAACATGGGGTGCTTCCGGTCGCGGGCGTCACTGCGCCCACAGGTAGAGGTGGCCCTGCATCGAGGCATGGCCGTTGAGCAGGAACTGCCCGTAGCTGTTGGTGATGGGCGCGCGCGGATCGGTCTGCGCGCTCAGGGCACGCACGCCGAAGTCCTGCACGCCCACGAAGAACGGCAGCGTCACGTCGATGTAGTCGCCGCCGTCCGGGCGCGTGCGCAGGTTCAGCGCCATGGCGAACAGGTCGATGATCCCGCCGGGGTTGAGCGCCACCAGGTAGGTCTTGAGGCCGTCGACAGTGAAGCCCGCGGTGAGGCGGCTGTCGATGTCCAGCCCGTAGATGGGCGCTGAGTTGATCTCCAGGTGCACCGCGAAGCCGATGCCGTCGCGCCCGCTGACCTGGGCCAGCTCGGCCTCGTCCAGGGGCAGCGGCTCGGCGTGCAGCACCGGCGCCAGCAGCAGCCCTGCCATCCACAGGCACAGCTTCATCCACGTCGACATCGACCTGTTCTTGCGCATGGCTGGCCCTCAGCGGAACTTGATGTCCAGGTACTGCAGCTGGATCGCGTTGATGCGGCTGCTGCCCAGATCGAGGTTGCCCGTCACGTCGCTCTTGAAGGCGATGTTGTCGATGACCACCCGCCCGGTGGCCGGGCCTTGCGGCGCGCTCGACCAGTCGATGCCCACGTGCAGGAAGGACTGTCCATTGGCGTCGGTCACGGCGTTGATGATGCCCGGCTGGGTGGTGGCATCGGCGATGGCCCAGGGCTTGCCATCGGGGGTGCCGATGTGGACGCCGCTGATGCGCAGCTGCTCGCCGACGGTGCCCGGGTCGGCCACGGTGATGTCGTCGCGGCCGCGCGGGCGGATCAGCACATCGCCGATGTCCACGCGCAGCGCCAGGCCGAAGGCAAAGCCCTCGACACCCGGGGTGGCCGGCGTGGTGATGTCCAGGCCACCGCCGTAGATGCCGACGTTGCGCAGGATCAGGCTGCCGGCCTCGAAGGTCGAGCTGGCGTCCTTGATGGTGAGGTCGGCCGCGAACTGCCACTGGATCAGGCCCAGCTCGTTGAGCGGGTTGCTCAGGCGCAGGACATCGGCCATGCCCGGCCTGGCCACGATGTCGAGGCGATAGGGGTCGGTGAAGGTGTGGGCCTCGTCGTCCGAGCGCGACAGCGACAGGTTGCCCAGGCTCAGGCTGGGCGAGCCGGCTTCGGGGCTGGTGTAGGTGAAGCTCAGCGGCCCGCTCATGGCAAAGCCCTTGAGGTTGAAGGCCACGCCATCGCGGCCAGCCACGCGGGCCAGGTCGGCATCGTCGAGCGAGCTCAGTCCCGCTGCGTGGGCATTCGGCATCCACAGCGGCATCCACAGCGGCACCAGCAGCGGCATCGACAGCAGCGTCCTCAGGCACCACGACAGCGTCGTCAGGGTCAGGCCCGCGCGGGGCCGCACGCACACTCGGCTCATGCCCACCTCACTTGAGCACGGCATTGAGCCGGTCACGCCAGTTCAGCCAGAAGCCCGCCTGGGCGGTGGCCGAAGCCGCCAGCGCCGCGTTGGTGGTGGGGAAGTTCACCGCCGTCTTGAGCACCGAGATGAAGAAGTCGCGGCTGCCCCCGGCACTGTCGCCCGCCTTCACGCCGGCGAGGTCGCTGAGCTTGACCGCGCAGGTGTTGCCCCCGGCACAGGTGCTGCCATCCCAGCGCACGCCGCCCAGCGGGTCCTGGCTGCTGTCGATGCTGTTGCCGCCGGCGTTGATCAGCAGTGCGCCGCTGATGGCATTGGCCTGCAGGCCGATGTCGCCCTTGATGCTGCCAAAGCCCAGGCGCATGCCCACGACCTCGCGCGTGGCCGCGTTGCCCACGTTGCGGTAGACGAACTCGACGTAGGGGTCGGTGATGGCCACCGCGCTGCGCGTGGCCGCGTTGCCGAACTGCAGCGTGCCGATGTCGATGTCGGCGCCCGTGCCGTTGCGCACGCTGTGGCTGTACTCGCCCAGGCGCAGGCCGCCGAGGGTGGCGGCGAGCTGCACGTCGGCGTTGAGGGTGATGCGCGAGAAATCGAAGCCGTTGACGCTGGTGTTGCTCAGGCTGAACATCGCCTGGCCGTACACCTGCGACAGCGCCTCGTCGTCGATGGGCACGCCCTGCGCGTGCGCGGGCGCAGCGGCCATGAGCGCCAGGCTCAGGCTCGGCAGCAGCGAGCGACACAGTGTGAACAGCATGGTGGCAATTCGGCAGGTGAAACGGCGGTGGCCCGGAAGATGGATCGGTCGAAACGCCGATGGTTATTGGCTTGTCGCGCAGCGCGTCGCGTTGAAGGCGGCTGCCGAATCATCGCGAAATGACCCTGAGCGGCCGTGACCCCTGGGGCCAAGCGCATGACTTTGGGAGCCACTTGCTTGAAGGGCGAGGAAACCCCTTACGGACAAACGCAGTCGGGTCGACCCCTTGGTTCAAGAGGTCGAGCGGAAGCTCGCCGGCGACAGGCCGAACCAGCGTTTGCAGGCCCGGTAGAAATTGCTGGGGTCGGAAAAGCCCAGCTCGAAGGCCATCTCCGACACGCTCAGGCGCCCCTGCGCGAGCAGCTGCTCGGCACGCTCTCGGCGGTGCGCATCGACGATCTCGGCAAAGCTCGTGCCCTCCTCGCTGAGGCGGCGCTGCAAGGTGCGCTCACTCACGCACAGCAGCTCGGCGATCTGCTCGCGGTGGGGGTCGCCCTTGCTGAGGATGCGGGCCACGGCCTGCCGCACCTTGACCGTGAACTGGCCGCCGGTCTGCACGCTGGCTTGCAGGGCCAGCCGCGCACACATGTCGGCCACGGCCGGATCGCGCGTGGGCAAAGGCTGCAGCATGTCGCGCAGCAGGAACTCAACGCGGAAGGCCTCGGCATCGAACACGATGGGGCAGCCGTAAGCCCGGCGCCACGGCCCCACGTCGGGCGGCTGGGCGAAGGGCATGTGCAGCACATGGGGCACCAGGGCCTTGCCCGTGAGCCAGCGCGCACCGGTCAGGAAGACCATGGCCACGAAGTCGAAACGCTGCATGGGCACGGGCCGGCGCCCGCCCGCGATGCTGAAGGTCACGAGGCAGTTCTCCCCCTCGCGGACCACGTCCATGGCGAAGGTCGGCGACACCAGTGCCGCGAAGCGCGCCATGCTGCGCGCGGCGTCCAGCAGGTCCTGGGCGGACAGCAGCAGCTGCGCGATCACGCCGAAAGCCGACAAGGGGTGGGTCGGCGGGGTCAGCCCGATGCTGGCATCGCCGGTGCGCTGCACGGCCATCTCCCACACGCAGGACATCAGGTCCGACAGCGCGTTGACGTCCATCTCCAGCGCATTGAAGGTCTGCCCACACTGCCGCACCAGCTCGTCCATGTCCAGGCCGCGCAGGGACAAGGCATCGCGCATGGTGTTGAACCAGGCGATTTGCGACATCGAGAACGATTTGACAGCCATGCGGGTGAGCGACAACAAGGATTCCTGAGCGACAAACGGCAAATGCTTACAGATACTCTGCAACATAGATCACCGTGAAAACCCTGGGATCGGCTGTAAGGCGGGCATCTCCCCGGTGGGTTTGCCATGAGATGGGAGCGCCTCACCCCGCATCCGGGTGTCACACCGCAGCGACAACGCCCCTGACCGCAGAAACGATCAGGGGCTGTCGATGGAGATTTCAGGTGCGCCTGAACGCACCTTGGTCAGACCTGCTCAGGCCAGATGAGGCCAGCCAGATCAGTGGGCCCACATCCAGACCTTGGTGCCTTGCATGTCGATGTTGTTGATGGCGAACGAACCGAAGGAAGCGTTGCTGTTGCCCATCTTGATCGAACCCACGGTCACGCTGGGGGTCAGTTCGCCCTTCAGCTTGGCGTTGGGGAAAGCGAACTGGACCACGTCGGAGCCAGCGTAGATGGCGTCGCCGGTGGCAGCGCCGAAGGCGTCGAAGGTAGCGCCGGTCAGCTTGGCCAGTTCGCCAGCGATGATGGCGCCGTTGGCGGTGGGAGCACCCAGGCCGGCGGCAGCAGCAGCGGCGCTGGTGGCGTCAGCCTGGGTGAAGCCCAGACGTGCGCCGATCGAGTTGGAGACGGTCGACACGAAGGCGGGCTTGCCCAGGATGTCGATGGTCATCACGAACAGGCCCTTGATGCCGATGTCGTTGAAGGACACGGAACCGCCGGTGGCGTCGGTGTCGGTGTACTTGAAGGAACCGATGTTGATGTTCAGGTCACCGGCGATCGACACACCGTCTTGACCGCTGATCTGGCTCAGGGCGGCGTCGTCGATCGAAGACATGGCGGAGGCCGAAGCAGCCACGGCGGACAGGGCCAGGGCAACGAAGGAAAGCTTGAATGCTTGCATGTGAACTCCAGAGATGTAGGTGTGGTTGATGTCTCACGCCCTGCCGTCCTGCCTGGCCCACAGGTGATCACTCTGTGTTCGCTGACCTCGTCGGTGCCCCGATCCGGTTGTGCATGACTCGCGTTGGCGTGAACGAATCATGTGCTCCGTGAAGGATTTGAGGCTGGCCGTGCAAGCCAAGCTCATGGCCGTGCAATCCACCCGCTTGCAGGGCGAGGAAACCCCTTAATGGCGAGCCCTTACACGCCAGCACTTAAGGGTTTTCACCAGCGTTCATCGGGGTTATGGCGCGATCGATTCAAAACGATGCGCGCTTGGCCGCCAGGGCAATTGCCACGCGGCATCCCGGACCGCCCGGCGCCTTGTCAGGCCTCCTCAGACCTTCCCGGCCGCGCGTCGCCGCCTCACCCACCACCCCCCGCACGCCACCATGGCCGCGGCGGCCAGCCCCACCCAGACCGCCACCGGCACGTCGCGGGACTGCCAGGCCTGCAGGAGGCGTTCGGTGAACAGGGAGATCAGCACCGTGCCGGGCAGCAGGCCCAGGGCCGAGCCCAGGACGAAGTCGCGCAGGCGGATGCGCAAGGCCCCGGCCACCAGGTTGACCACCATGAACGGCGCCATGGGCAGGAAGCGCACCAGGGCCACGGTCAGCAGCCCGCGCTGGTGCAGGTGCTTGTCCAGCAAGCCCAGGCGGCCTTGCGTGAGCCGGTCCATGGCCTGCGCGCCGGTGCAGCGCCCGAAGGCGAAGGCCACGGTCGCCCCGGCCACCATGCCGACCAGCGAGTACGCCATGCCCGGCCAGGGCCCGAAGACCGCCGCCCCCATGACGATCAGCGCCAGCACCGGCACGGCCATCAGCACCAGCAGCACATAGGCCCCGACCACGGCCAGCGGCCCCATGGGCCAGGCCAGCAAGGCTTGCGCACGCACGGCCAGCGCCTGCGGGTCGAACCAGGCAGACCAGGCCGGGTCACGCGCAGCCAGGCTCAGCCCCAGCAGCATCAGCCCATAGGCCGACAGCAAGCCCCACCGCCACCAGGGACGGGGGCGCTGCGCAGGGTCGGAGGCGGTGCGGATGGACATGGGTGATCGGTGAGCGATGGCAGGGCCGGCACGGCGACCATGCCGCGCCATCTTGCGGCAACTCGGGCGGACTTGTCAGGCGCGCTGCGACATCGGCATGCCTCAGGACCACATCGCGGGGGCGTCCGCGCGACGCGCCTCTCCCCGAGGCATGGCCAGCGCCGGCAGCCACAGGATCACCGTGGTGCCCACCCCGGGCTCGCTGGCCACCTGGACCTGGCCGCCATGCAGCTCGATGATCTCCTTGACGATGGTCATGCCCAGGCCCGTGCCGGGGATGTTGCCCGAGGTGTCGGCACGGAAGAAGCGGTCGAAGACCTTGTCGAGTTGCTGCGGCGTCATGCCGATGCCGCGGTCGGTGACGCGGATGCCGCACTCCTGCCGCTCCAGGCGGTCGCGCCAGACCAGGTCCAGGCCGATGTCGCCGCCACCGGGCGAGTACTTGTAGGCATTGGAGAGCACGTTGGTGAGCGCCTGGGCCAGCTTCTCGCGATCGGCGTCGACCCAGATCGCCTCGGCGGGCAAGGCGACATCGACCTGGCGCGGGTCGGCATGCACCAGCAGGCTGTCCAGCGTGGCGGTGATGAGCGGCTGCAGCGACAGGCGCTCGCGCTTGAAGTCCTTGCCGCGCCTCGACTCGATGCGCGCCAGGTTCAGCAGCTCGTTGACCAGGTTGATGAGCACCGAGGCCTGGCGGTGGATGGTGGAAAGCATGTCCTTGCGGCGCTCGTCGCTGAAGGGCCGCTGCAGCAGCAGCTCCGTGAAGCCGAAGATGCTGACCATGGGCGTGCGCAGCTCGTGCGCGGCCATCGCCAGGAACTCGCTCTTCATGCGGTCGACTTCCAGCTCGTGGGTGATGTCGCGGAAGTACATGACTGTCTCGTTGTCATGGCCGCCATGGCGCACGCGGCGCACCAGCGTGCGGATCGTGGGCGTGTGCATGTGCAGCAGCTCGCAGGTGGCCGCCACGGGGCCGTCGGCATCGCCCGCACCGGCCATCGCACCCGCGGCCGTCTGGGCATCGACCTCGCTGGCCTGGCAGCGCGCCATCAGGTGCTCCTCGAACGCCGGCAGCGACTGCCCGACCAGGTCGCCCGCCAGCAGGCCCGTCATGCGCTCGAACGCCGGGTTGACGATGCTGACCTCGCCGCGCTTGTCGAGCACCACGAAGCCATCGGGGCTGAGCTCGAACACCGCATTGAGCCGCTCGGTGCGCAGCCTGAGCACGTGCTCGGCGGCCATGCGCTCGGTGATGTCGGTGGTCACGCCCACGTAGTGCGTCAGCACACCGTCGGGGCTGCGCACCGGCGAGATCGCCAGGTCGCTGTAGAACAGGGTGCCGTTCTTGCGGTAGTTGCGCAGCACCACCTGGCAGCCCTGGGCCCCGCGGATGGCCTCGCGCAGGGTCACCAGGCCCGGCTGCTGGGTGTCCTCGCGGTGGAAGATGCGGCCGTTGAGGCCCAGCAACTCATGGGCCTCGTAGCCCGTCATCTGCTCGAACGCCGCGTTCACATAGATGATGGGCTGGTTGGGCAGGGTCATGGACACGATGAGCACGCCATCGGCCGATGCGGCCAGCGCGCGCTCCCGCAGGGTCAGCTCCTGCTCGGCCCACTTGGCATCCGTGGTGTCGCGCACGATGAAGGTCTGGATGCATTCGCCATCCACCTCGCTGCGGCTGGCCGAGACCGACACCGGAAAGGGCACGCCCTCGTTGCGTCGGCCCGTGGTCTCGTGGCCGATCACCCGGTTGGAAAAGCCATAGGTCGCGAACCACGCGTCCAGCGAGGCCTTGCCCAGGCAGGGCAACACCAGGTCGATGGGCTGGCCCAGCAGGTCCTCGGCCGTGCGCCCGAAGATGCTGGCCACGGCCTGGTTGCCCCATTGCACCCGGCCCTGTGCATCGGCCATCAGGATGGCGTCGGGCGCGGTGTCCATCACCGCCTGGCTGCGCGACCGGGTCCGCTGCAAGGCCACGCCCATGTCGCGCGAGACCGCGCGCGCCTGTCGGCGCGTGGACACCAGCGCCAGGTAGCCCAGCACCGCCATGGCCGTGAGCAGCAGCCCCGCCAGCGCGGCCGTCCAGCCACTGGCACGCAAGCCCTCCACACGCCACAGGGACGCACTGAGCCAGGCCGTGACGCCCAGCCCGGCGCCCGCGATCAGCGCCGCCACGCAGGCCACCCGGTACGCCGTCGGCACGCGCCGGCTCAGGCCCTGGAGGTCGCGCAGCGTGCGCATCGGGCGAACCTCACATCGGCGTGGCGGCCGCTGCCATCGCCTCGACCCGCTCGATCAGCTCCAGCGGGCTGAAGGGCTTGACGAGGTAGGCATCGGCCCCCGCCGCCTCGCCTGCCGCCAGATCGGTGGCCTGGCCGCGCGCGGTCAGCATCACCACCTGGATGCGCCGCAGCACCGGGTCCTGCTTGATGCGGCTGCAGACCTGGAAGCCGTCGAGCAGGCCCGGCATCATCACGTCCAGCAGCATCACGGTGGGCACGATGGCGCGGGCCATGTTCAGGCCGCTCTCGCCATCGTGGGCCTCGTGGATTTCGAAATCCCCGAACTCCAGCGTCATGCGGACGAGCTTGCAGATGTCCGGCTGGTCTTCGACGATGAGGATGCGGTGGCTCATGTGGGGCTCCTGTCTGCGCTCCTGTCTGCGCTGCTGTCCGGATGCCGCTCGGGCTCGTCCAGCCGCACGCGCTTGCTCATGCTGCGCGCCAGCAGCTGCGACATGTCGTGGGCATAGCGCTGGGCCTGCGCCACCGACAGCTGCGCGTCCTGCGTGGCCGGGGCCCCGGCCGGGATCTCCAGCACGAAGTCCACCGACTCGAACTCGTCTTCGATGCGCACCGAGCCGCCGTGCTGCGCCAGGATGCGCTGGCTCAGGGCCAGGCCGATGCCGCGGCGCGGGTCGCCCGGCCTGGCCGAATCCCCGACCCCGAAGGGCACGAAGGCGCTGCGCCGCTCGTGGTGGGACACGAACAGGCCGCGGTTGCGGGCGCGCACCATCACGCGGGTGCCCGTGGCCTGGACCCGCAGCTCGACCACCCCGCCCGGCTGCGCGCTGCGGATGGACTGCTCCAGGTACTCCGCCACCGCCTTGCTCAGCCAGTGCGCGCTGCCGTAGACCGTGGGCAGCGGCCCTTCGAGCCCGTGGACGGCCACCGTGACATTGCGCGCCCGGGCCTGCGGCATCACCTCGCCCAAGGCCTGCTGGAGCAAGTCGGGCAGCAGGATGCGGTCGTCGCGGCGCATCGCCCCTTCGCCGAACACCGACACCAGGTCGCGCAGCTTGCCCAGCCGGGACGACAGCGCCATCGCATCGTCGACCAGCGGGGCCATGTCGCCCCCGCCAGGTTCCTGCATCAGCAAGGGCGCGACCTGCGGCAAGCGCCGAGCCAGCGACTCGATGGGGAGGGCCATCTCGGCCTCGATGTAGCCGATCAGGTTCTCAAGCGCGTGCGCGTACCAGCGCTCCTGCGACACGTTGTTGAGCACCACCATCAAGTCCGAACCCACCGGCGCACCGATGACGACGGCACGGATGGTGTCGGGGTGCGCTTCCTGCGTGCTCAGCTCGAACTGGAAGGGCAGCCGCAGCATGTCCTGCCCGGCCGCCTTGACGGTGCGCTCGGCCACCGGGTCCAGCATGGGCTGGCCCAGCATGACCGGCGTCATCTGCACCGCGGCCTTGTTGGCATACCGCACGATGCCATTGCGCTGCACCCACACCACACCGCTGCTGACCTGGTCGAACAGCAGCCGAAACGCCTCGTTCATGGCAACTCCTTGGCTGAAGCCAGGATGGCGGGCAGCGTCCTCAGCTGACGCGTTGCCCCAGCAGCCAGCGGCCCACGCGCAGTGCCACGGCCTCGGCAGACACCGGCAGGTGGAGCAGCTCCGCGCACGTCGGCACACCGCCGCGGCGGGCCAGCTCGTGGTCGTCGAGGTGGGTCAGCGCCAGCACGCGCATGCCCGCGATGGACTCGCAGCGCTCCAGCGTGCGCAGCATGGCCAGGCCGTCCATGCCGGGCAATTCGAGGTTGGTGATGAGCAGGTCCGGCGCACTCTGGCCGATCTGCAGCAAGGCCAGGTAGCCCGTCTCTGCGAAACGCAGCTTCACGGCCGCACCAAAGGGCGCCAGGGCCTGCGTGCAGCGCGCCTGCCAGGCCGGGTCGTCAGCCACCAGCAGCACGTCCACCGTCGGCACGCCCAGCCCCATCTCGCTGACGCGACGACGGCGGGGCTGCTCGGGCAGCGGCTCTTCCAGGCCGACCATGGCCCCCACCGAACGACCGGAGGGTCGCGCCAGCGGCTCACCGCCCAGGCCCGTGCTGAGGGCCAGGGCCTCGACGGCGTTGTAGGGGATGCGGCGGTGCCCCCCCGGCGTGCGGGCCGCCGGCAGGATGTCCGCCTCCACCCACAGTTGCACCGTGCGCAGGGACACGCCCAGGCGCAAGGCGGCTTCACGGGTGGTCAGCATGCGGGCACCGGGGCCCAGGGGGATGACTTGGGACATCTGAGGACACTCCACAACGGTGGGTCTGGCGACAGGCCGGGCCTGCCATGGCATCTGCCCTTTCATTTTTGCGAGATTTGCCGGCGCGCGGGAGGCCCTGCAGCCACAAAGCACGGCCCGACGTGAACTAGTGGCGCAATCCCCCGTCCGGCACAATCTGTGCCCATGAGCAAAGCTTTCACCAAGGAATCGGATGCCGGCGAGGACGACGACGACATCGCCCTGCCCCCCCTGCCCGCCGGCAGCCGCAACTACATGACGCCGCAGGGCTACCTGCGCCTGCGCACCGAGCTGCTCAACCTGATCGACATCGAACGCCCCAAGATCGTGGAGATCGTGCACTGGGCCGCCTCCAACGGCGACCGCTCCGAGAACGGCGACTACATCTACGGCAAGAAGCGCCTGCGCGAGATCGACCGCCGCATCCGCTTCCTGACCAAGCGGCTGGACATCGCCGAGGTCGCCGACCCCAGCCAGCACCACGGCAGCGACCAGGTCTTCTTCGGCGCCACCGTGACCTACGAAACGCAGGCCGGCGTGAGCCGCACCATCACCATCAAGGGCATCGACGAAGCCGACGCGCTGCAGGGCGAGGTGAGCTGGGTTTCGCCCGTGGCGCGGGCGCTGCTGAAGTCACGCGAAGGCGACGAGGTGCAGCTGATGACGCCGGGTGGCCTGGAGCGCCTGGAAGTCATCGAGGTGCGCTACCCCGCGCCGCCGACGAACCACTGAGCCCGAGCCCGGCACCGGGCCGAACAACGGCAGCGCCCTCAGATCCGCTCGACCTTCAGCACCACCGGGCAGCGGCGCAGGATGCGCATCACCTCGGCGAGGTGGTCGGTGTCGCGCACGGCCACGGTGAGCTTGAGCTCGGCCGTCTCGCCCAGGCGCTCGTCGCCCATCTCGATGTGGGTGATGTCGGTCTCGGCGCTGCTGATGCTGGCCGCCACCTGGGCCAGCACGCCCTTGCCATTGGCCACGAGCACCTTGACCACGGTCTCGAACAGGCGGGTCGGCTCCTCCGACCAGCTCACATCGATCCAGCGCTCGCTGTCGCGCTCGAACAGGCGCTTGCCCACGGCACAGGTCTGGGTGTGCACCACCAGGCCCTCGCCGCGGCCCAGGTAGCCGGCGATCGGGTCGCCCGGCACCGGGCAGCAGCACGGCGCGAGTTGCACCGTCGCGCCCTCGCTGCCGTCGATGGTCACCGCCGCCATGGCCGGCGCCTCGGAGGCGGCGAAGCGGCCCAGCGTCAGCGTCAGCGCATCGGGGCGCTCGCCCTGTTCGGCCATGATCTGGGCCATGCGCTTGGCCACCATGGTCGCGATCTTGCGGCCCAGACCGATGTCCACCAGCAACTCGTCGCGGCTGCGGTTGCCGCCCCAGCGCACCAGGGTCTGCCACAGCGCGCCGGTGTCGCCCTCGCTGTCCTCCGCACCAGGCGGCAAGGCCAGGCCCTCGGCGCGCAAGGCCTGCGCCAGCAGCTTCTCGCCCAGGGCCAGCGACTCTTCCGCCTCCATGTTCTTGAGGTAGTGGCGGATCTTGGAGCGCGCCCGGCCGGTGCGCACGAAGTTCAGCCAGGCCGGGTTGGGTCGCCCGCTCGGCGCGGTGATGATCTCGACCACATCGCCGCTGCGCAGCGCCGTGCGCAAAGGCACCGCCTCGCCATTGACCTTGGCCGACACGCAGCGGTCGCCCACGCCGGAGTGGATGGCATAGGCGAAGTCCACCGGCGTGGCGCCCTTGGGCAGGGCCACGATGCGCGACTTGGGCGTCAGCACATACACCGACTCCGGGAACAGGTCGATCTTCAGGTGCTCCAGGAACTCGGCCGAATCACGCGTCTCCTGCTGGATGTCGATGAGCGACTGCAGCCACACCGCGGCCTGCTGCGGCGTGCCGTCGGTGGCCGCCTCGGCGTCCTTGTACATCCAGTGCGCGGCGATGCCCTTCTCGGCCACCGCGTGCATGGCCTGCGAAC
Organism: Pseudomonadota bacterium; assembly: GCA_022566735.1. GTDB lineage: Bacteria > Pseudomonadota > Gammaproteobacteria > Burkholderiales > Burkholderiaceae_C > Aquabacterium. The sequence continues at coordinate 56,181 of JADFIG010000005.1, read as the reverse complement.
GGATCTGGAACTCCACCGCCGTGCCCACCGGGTTGACCAGCGTCGTGTGCAGCGACTGGTAGCCGTTCGCCTTGGGCATGGCGATGTAGTCCTTGAAACGCCCCGGCAGCGGCTTGTAGAGCTGGTGCAGCACGCCCAGGGCGCGGTAGCAATCCAGCAGCTCGCGGGTGACGATGCGGAAGCCGAAGATGTCGCTGACCTGCGCAAACGTCAGGCGCTTTTCGATCATCTTGTTGTAGATCGAGAAGATCGTCTTCTCGCGGCCATAGCACTCGACGTGCATGTCGGCGTCCGAGAAGGCCTGCTCCACGTCCTTGCGGATGCGCTCGACCAGGTCACGCCGGTTGCCGCGCGTGCGCTTGACGGCCTTGGCCAGCACCGCGTGCCGCCAGGGGTTGATGTACTGGAAGGACAGCTCCTGCAGCTCGCGGTAGGTCTGGTTCAGGCCCAGCCGGTGCGCGATCGGCACATAGATTTCCAGCGTCTCGCGGGCGATGCGGGAGCGCTTGTGGGGCACCATGGCCGCCATCGTGCGCATGTTGTGCAGGCGGTCGGCCAGCTTGATGAGGATGACGCGGACATCGCGCGCCATCGCCAGCAGCATCTTGCGGAAGGACTCGGCCTGCGACTCCTCCTTGGTCGAGAACTGCAGCTTGTCCAGCTTGGTCAGGCCGTCGACGATCTCGGCCGTGGGCGCGCCGAAACGCTCGATCAGCTCGATCTTGGTGACGCCACAGTCCTCCATGGCGTCGTGCATCAGCGCGGCCATGATGGCCTGGGCATCGAGCTTCCAGTCGGCGCACAGCCCCGCCACCGCGATGGGGTGGGTGATGTAGGGCTCGCCACTGGCGCGGAACTGCCCGAGGTGGGCCTCGTCGGCAAAACGGTAGGCGTCACGCACCCGGCGGGTGTCCGCCTCGTCAAGGTAATCGAGCTTGTGCGTGAGAGCGGCAAACGATGCCGCTGCCGCGTCGGTGACGATGCTGCTCATGGACGGACTTTAGCGCGGATGCAAGGCCCCTGGGGCCGCTGGGATCATCGAAAAAAAGCAAGGCACTCGCAAGATCGCCGAGCACCGCAGAACGCCGGGCGGACAACGCAAAAGGCCCGCACAGGGCGGGCCTTGGTGTCCAGGCGCTTCAGGCCAGGATTGCAGGAACGGTCAGGTCGGCACCTTGCGCAGCATTTCCAGGCCGACCTGGCCGGCGGCGATTTCGCGCAGGGCGGTCACGCTGGGCTTGTTGCGCGATTCGATCTTGGGCGTGTGGCCCTGGCTCAGCATGCGGGCGCGGTAGGTCGCGGCCAGCACCAGCTGGAAGCGGTTGGGGATCTTTTGCAGGCAGTCTTCGACGGTGATGCGGGCCATGTGTTTCTCCGGAACAAGCCTGGTCAGACCAGGTGGAGCGCACGGAACACGGCTGACTTGTTCCGACGCTGAGCCGCGTATTTTAACCGCTGCGAGTGAACAATGGCTTTCAAATCGAACAAAGCCGACTCGAACAGGGCATTGACCACGATGAAATCGAAATATTGCGCCTGCGCGACCTCCAGGCGGGCATTGGCCATGCGCACCTCGATGACCTCCGGGCTGTCCTCGCCGCGGCGGTGCAGGCGCTGCAGCAGCTCCTCGTAGCTCGGCGGCAGGATGAAGATCAGCACCGCGTAGGGGAAGGTCTTCTTCATCTGCAGGGCGCCCTGCCAGTCGATTTCCAGCACGACGTCCTCGCCGCCCTTGATGCGCTCCTCGATGGCCTGGCGCGACGTGCCGTAGCAGTTGCCATGCACCTCGGCGTGCTCGAAGAAGTCGCCGCGCTCGACCATGGCCTGGAACTCCTCCTTCGAGGTGAACCAGTACTCGCGGCCGTGCTGCTCCTGGCCGCGCGGGGCACGGGTGGTGTGCGACACGCTGACCTGCAGGCGGGAATCGAGCTCCAGCAGGGCCTTGACCAGGCTGGATTTGCCGGTGCCGCTGGGCGCGGACACCACGAAGAGGTTGCCGGGGTAGTCCATGGGGGGTGGGAGGGCTTGCATCGTCATTCCAGGTTCTGAACCTGCTCGCGCATCTGCTCGATGAGGACCTTCATGTCCACCGAGATCTGCGTCAGCTCCAGCGCGGCCGCCTTGGAGCCCAGGGTGTTGGCCTCGCGGTGCAGCTCCTGGATGAGGAAGTCCAGGCGCTTGCCGACCTCGCCGCCCTTCTTGAGCAGGCGGCCGATTTCGTCGAGGTGGGCCTTGAGGCGCTGCAGTTCTTCGTCGACGTCGATGCGCAGGGCGTAGGCCGCGGCCTCCTGCAGCGCGCGCTCCAGGGCAGTTTCGGGCGTGACGTTGCCGCCCACGGCCTGCAGCGCTTCCTGGTACTTCTGCACGAAGCGCTCCTGCTGGCGCTGCACGGCCTGCGGCACCAGCGGCTGGGCCTGCTCGGCCAGGGCCTTGAGGCCGGCCAGCTTGTCCTTGAGCACCCCGACCAGGCGGGCACCTTCGCGCTCGCGGGCCTCCGTCAGGGCGGCGATGGCCTGGCGGGCCGCCTCCAGGGCCGCGTCCTCCAGCCTCACGGAGGGCGCCGCGGCCCGGCACCAGTGCAGCACCTCGTTGACCGACAGCGGCTGGGCCTTGGGCAGCCAGTTCTGCACGGTGCCTTCCAGGCGGGCCAGGGTGTGCAGCTGCTCTGGCTGGGGCTGGGGCCAGCCCGCATCTGCGGCGCGCTGGGGCTGCATGCGCAATTCGATCTTGCCGCGCTTGAACGAGGCCGTCAGCAGGTCGCGCAGGACCGGCTCCAGGGCGCGGAACTCGTCGGCCAGCTTGAAGCTCAGGTCCAGAAAGCGGCTGTTGACCGAGCGCAACTCGGCGCCGACCGCACCCGCGGCGCTGGCGGCGGGACGGCGTGCGCCAGACGGCGCATCGCTGTCATCGGGGGCTTCCCCGACGTGGTCAGCGGCCGACGCGACGGCGCTAGCAAAGCCGGTCATGGAGTAGACTGACATGGCGTATTCAACCCAGACAAAACACGATTATGTCAAAGCCGAAACCCGCTCCGTTGCCCTCGGGCACCGTCGTGGGCGGCTACCAGATCGTCAAGAAGCTCGCCGCGGGCGGTTTCGGCGTGGTCTACCTGGCCGAAGACCCCGACAAACGCCTGGTCGCCCTCAAGGAGTACCTGCCCGCCTCGCTGGCCGAGCGCTCCCCGGGCGAGCTCATCCCGCGCGTCAAGCCTGACAAGCAGCCACTCTACCGCCTGGGGCTGAAAAGTTTCTTCGAAGAAGGCCGCTCGCTGGCCCAGATCGCCCACCCGAGTGTGGTGTCGGTGCTGAACTTCTTCCGCGAGAACGAAACCGTCTACATGGTGATGAACTACCTCCAGGGCGACACCCTGCAGGACTTCATCGTCACCGCCCGTGACCTCAAGCGCGACAAGGTGTTCCGCGAGTCCACCATCCGCAGCCTGTTCGACGAGATCCTGCGTGGCCTGCGCATCGTGCACCAGCACAAGATGCTGCACCTGGACATCAAGCCGGCCAACATCTTCATCACCAACGACAACAAGGCCGTGCTGCTGGACTTCGGCGCCGCCCGCGAGGTGCTGTCCAAGGAAGGCAACTTCATCCGCCCGATGTACACGCCCGGCTTCGCCGCGCCCGAGATGTACCGCCGCGACGGCTCGCTGGGCCCCTGGACCGACATCTACGCCATCGGCGCCTGCATCTACGCCTGCATGCAGGGCTACCCCCCCAACGACGCGCCCCAACGCCTCGAAAAAGACCGCTTGGGGCTGTCTTTGTCCAGGCTGCGCAACGTCTATTCGGATAACCTCATCGAGGTCACCGAGTGGTGCATGTCGCTGGACCCGCTGGCCCGTCCTCAGAGCGTTTTCGCCCTGCAAAAGGAACTGGCGCGCGAAACCGAGCGCCGCTACTCCAAGCTCACTTTTGCAGAACGCGTCAAATTGCAGCTCGAAAACCTCAAATCGGGAACCAAGGCATGAGGTTCTCCGTCTACCAGATCAGCCGCAAGGGCGGCCGCGAGAAGAACGAAGACCGCATGGGCTATTGCTACACGCGGGATTCGGGCCTGTTCGCCCTGGCCGACGGCATGGGCGGCCACCCCGAGGGTGAGATGGCCTCGCAGCTGGCGCTCCAGACCATGGCCGCGCTCTACCAGCGCGACGCCAAGCCCCGCCTGGACGACCCCATCCGCTTCCTGCAGGACGCCATCATGGCGGGCCACCACCAGCTGCTGCGCTACGCCAGCGAGCGCGGCCTGATGGACACCCCGCGCACCACCATCGTCGCCTGCATCCTGCAAGGCAACACGGCCTACTGGGCCCATTGCGGCGACTCGCGCCTGTACCTGGTGCGCGGCGACAAGCTGATTGCCCGCACCCGCGACCACTCCTATTCCGAGCTGCAGAACACGCTGTCGTCGGTGGTGCCGCTCAACGAGCGCTACAACCGCAACGTGCTCTTCACCTGCCTGGGCAGCCCCGGCAAGCCCGTGGTGGACACCGCCGGCCCGCTGCTGCTGCAAGGCGGCGACCGCATCCTGCTGTGCTCCGACGGCCTGTGGGGCACCGTGGAGGACGAAGCCATCACGCGCAACCTGGCCACCCGCGCCATCTCCGACGCCGTGCCGGAGCTGGTGGAGATGGCCCTGCGCAATGGCGGCGCCAAGTGCGACAACGTCACCGTGCTGGCCATGGAGTGGGAGTCCGCCACCAACGACGAGTTGCAGGCGGTCTCCACCGACAGCCTGGGCGAAGAGGTCTTTGCCTCCACCATCCAGGCCAGCGTGGGCAACACCGGCAGCCCGGGTGACAATGGCGATGCCGACGAGCTGGACGAGGCCGAGATCGAGCGCTCCATCCGCGAGATCAACGAGGCCATCCGCCGCTCGGCGAACGCTTCCAAGAAGCACTGAATCCCGCTGAACCGAGCCGCCCCCGCGGCCGGCTCAGACACCGCGCCGCGACCTCGCCGTGGGCCAAGCAGGCCGCGGCGTGCCCCTTTTTGCTGAACACCCAGAATCCGGAGTCCCCATGGCCTACATCCGTGCCCACAGCCGCGCCGTCGACGCCCTGCGCCCCCTGACCATCACCCGCGGCTACACCATCCACGCCGAAGGCTCGGTGCTGATCTGCTTTGGCAACACCAAGGTGCTGTGCACCGCCTCCGTCGAAGAGAAGGTGCCGCCGCACAAGCGCGGCAGCGGCGAAGGCTGGGTCACCGCCGAGTACGGCATGCTGCCGCGCTCCACCCACACCCGCAGCGACCGCGAAGCCGCCCGCGGCAAACAAAGCGGCCGCACCCAGGAAATCCAGCGCCTGATCGGCCGCAGCCTGCGCGCCGTGGTCGACCTGGCCAAGCTGGGCGAACGGTCCATCGTCATCGACTGCGACGTCATCCAGGCCGATGGCGGCACCCGCACCGCCGCCATCACCGGCGCTTACGTGGCCCTGGCCGATGCCGTCAAGGGCCTGATCGCCGCCGGCAAGATCGACGCCAGCCCCATCCTCAACCCGGTGGCAGCCATCAGCGTGGGCATCGTCGACGGCACACCGCTGCTCGACCTCGAATACACCGAAGACTCCGCCTGCGACACCGACATGAACGTCGTCATGACCGGCGCCGGCCACTTCGTCGAAGTGCAGGGCACGGCCGAAGGTGCCGCCTTCAGCCGCACCGAGATGGACCAGTTGCTGGCCCTGGCCGACAAGGGCATCCGCGAGCTGATCGCCGCGCAAGCTGCCGCACTGGCCTTGCCCTTGGCCAAGGGCTGATCCAGGGCCGAGACAGGACAAGCACCATGGCCAAGCGCCTCATCCTCGCCTCCAACAACGCCAAGAAGCTGCGCGAGCTGCAGGCCCTGATCGCGCCGCTGGGCGTCGAGCTGGTCACGCAAGGCAGCCTGGGCATCCCCGAGGCCGAAGAACCGCACATCACCTTCGTCGAAAACGCCCTGGCCAAGGCCCGCCACGCGGCGGCTGCGGCCAGCGGCCCGGCCCTGGCCGACGATTCCGGCCTGTGCGTGGACGCGCTGGGTGGCGCGCCCGGTGTGCGCTCGGCCCGCCACGCCGTGGACGCAGGCCGCATCGCCGAAGGGCTGCCGCGCGAGCAGATCGACGCGGCCAACAACGACTGGCTGCTCACGCAGATGGCCGGCCAGGCGCATCGCGGGGCCCACTTCAGCTGCGTGCTGGTGGCCGTGCGCCACGCCGACGACCCGGAGCCGCTCATCGCCGAAGGCCAATGGCGCGGCGCGTTGCTGAGCGCTCCCCAAGGCGAGCACGGCTTCGGCTACGACCCGCTGCTGTGGATCCCCACCCATGGCCAGAGCGCCGCCCAGCTCGACCCGGCCATCAAGAACGCCGTCAGCCACCGCGCCCTGGCCTGCACCCGCTTGCTGGAGATGATGCGTGCGCGCTGGGGCCTCGATGCGCAGTCGGCCACACCCAAGGCCCTGGCCGCCACCGCCTGGCCCTGGCAAGGCTCGGCCTCATGATCACCCTGCAACGTCCAGGTGCGCTGAGCGCCCTGCCCCCGCTGTCGCTGTACGTGCACCTGCCCTGGTGCTTGAAGAAGTGCCCGTACTGCGACTTCAATTCCCACGAGCTCAAGGCCGATGCGGCCGAGCGCGCGCCGCTGGAGTCGCGCTACATCGACGCCCTGTGCGCCGACCTCGAATCCGCCCTGCCGCAGATCTGGGGCCGGCGCGTGCACACCGTCTTCATCGGCGGGGGCACGCCCAGCCTCTTCTCGCCCGACAGCATCGACCGCCTGCTGGCCGACGTCCGCGCCCGCCTGCCGCTGGAAGCCGCCTGCGAGATCACGCTGGAGGCCAACCCCGGCACCTTCGAGCGCGACCGCTTCAAGGCCTTCCGAGAGGCCGGTGTCACCCGCCTGTCCATCGGCGTGCAGAGCTTCGACGACGCCAAGCTCCAGGCCCTGGGCCGCGTGCACGACCGCGCCCAGGCGCTGGCCGCCGCCGAGGAAGCCCAGCGTCACTTCGAGACCTTCAACCTCGACCTGATGTACGCCCTGCCCGGGCAAAGCCTGGCCGACCTCGACGCCGACCTGAACCAGGCCCTGGCCTTCGAGCCCCCGCACCTGTCGCTCTACCACCTCACGATGGAGCCCAACACGGTGTTCGCCACGCGCCCGCCCGCCAACCTGCCCGACGAGGACTCGGCCTTCGACATGCTCGACCGCCTCGCCGAGCGCACCGCCGCGGCCGGCCTGCAGCGCTACGAGGTCTCGGCCTATGCGCGCCCGGGCCACCACTGCGCGCACAACCTCAATTACTGGCAGTTCGGCGACTACCTCGGCATCGGGGCCGGCGCGCACAGCAAGATCAGCTTCCCCGACCGCATCGTGCGCCAGGTGCGCTGGCGCGAACCGGCCACCTACCTGGACAAGGCCGCGCAAGGCCAGGCCGTCTCCAACGAGCAGGACGTGGCCCTGTCCGCCCGCGCCTTCGAGTTCATGATGAACGCCCTGCGCCTGAGAGACGGCTTCGAGCTGCTGCGCTTCACCGAGCGCACGGGCCTGACCCTGGCCAGCATCCAGCAGCCGCTGGCCGAAGCCGAAGCCAAAGGCCTGCTGCAACGCGACCTGGCCCGCGCCTGGCCCACCGCCAAGGGCTTCGATTTCCTCAGCGACCTGCAGGCGCTGTTCCTCAAGGACTGACGCGCCTCAGCCCTGCGGACGCACGGCGCCACCCCTCGCCACCCATGAAAAAAGCCGCTGGCTCACCACCAGCGGCTTTCTCATGTCAGGACCTGAGGATGATCAGGCGGCCTTCTTCTCGTCGCGCAGTTCACGGCGCAGGATCTTGCCCACGTTGGTCTTGGGCAGGTCGTTGCGGAACTCGATGTGCTTGGGGCACTTGTAGCCGGTCAGCTGCTCGTGGCAGAAGGCCTTGAGCTGGGCTTCGGTCAGGGTGCTGTCCTTGCGCACGACGAACAGCTTCACGGCCTCGCCGGACTTGTCGTCGGGCACGCCCACGGCAGCGCATTCCATCACGCCGGGGTGCATGTTCACGACCTGCTCCACTTCGTTGGGGTACACGTTGAAGCCGGACACCAGGATCATGTCCTTCTTGCGGTCCACGATCTTGACCTGGCCGGTCGGGTCCATCACGCCGATGTCACCGGTGCGGAAGAAGCCGTCGGCGGTCATCACCTTCGCGGTCTCGTCAGGGCGCTGCCAGTAGCCGGCCATCACCTGCGGGCCGCGGATGGAGATCTCGCCCACGCCACCGATTTCCAGCTGGTTGCCATCGTCGTCCAGGATGGCCACTTCGGTGGACGGCAGCGGGAAGCCGATGGAGCCGTTGAAGTCGGTGTTGTCCAGGCGGTTGGCCGTGGCCACCGGCGAGGTTTCCGACAGGCCGTAGCCTTCCACGATGGCGCAACCCGTGACCTTCTTCCACTTCTCGGCCGTGGCTTGCTGCACGGCCATGCCGCCGCCCATCGAGACCTTCAGGCCGGAGAAGTCCAGCTTGGCGAACTCGGCGTCGTTGGCCAGGGCGTTGAACAGCGTGTTCACGGCCGGGAACTGGTTGATGCGGTAGTTGCGCAGGGTCTTGACCACGCCCGGCAGGTCACGCGGGTTGGCGATCAGGATGTTCATGCTGCCCATGCGCGCGCCCATGAAGTAGCACACCGTCAGCGAGAAGATGTGATACAGCGGCAGCGCGCACACGGCCACCAGCGGCTCATTGCCCAGCTTGTTGAGCTCGGGCTTGAACCAGGCTTCGTTTTGCAGGATGTTGGCCACCACGTTGCGGTGCAGCAGGGTTGCGCCCTTGGACACGCCGGTGGTGCCGCCGGTGTACTGCAGGAAGGCCACGTCGTCGGACTTCAGCGACGGGCGGGTGTACTTGGCCGAGCGGCCCTTGGCGACGGCGTCCTTGAAGGACAGCACCTTGGCCTTGTCGGTGGGCAGGCTGAACGCCGGCACCATCTTCTTGACGTGGCGCACCACGAAGTTCACCAGCAGGCCCTTGGGGAAAGGCAGCATGTCGCCCATGGCGGCCACCACCACCGACTTGATCGGGGTGCGCACCAGGACTTCCTGCAGCGTGGTGGCGAAGTTCTCCAGGATGACGATGGCTTCCGAGCCCGAATCCTTGAGTTGGTGCTCGAGTTCGCGCGGGGTGTAGAGCGGGTTGACGTTGACCACGACATAGCCGGCGCGCAGGACGGCGGCGATCGCCACGACGTACTGGGGCACGTTGGGCATCATCAGCGCGATGCGGGCACCCTTGGCCAGGCCCAGCGACTGGAAGTACGCAGCCAGCGAACGCGACAGCTCGTCGACCTGCTCGAAGGTCCAGTGCACGTCCATGAAGGCCGCCATGTCGCGCTTGGCGAACTGCTTGAAGGACTGGTCCAGCAGGTCAACCAGCGAGTTGTACTCACCAGGATTGATCTGGTGGGGCACACCGGGTTCGTAGTGGGCCAGCCAGGGCTGAGAGATGGTCATGTGTCTTCCTCTAATGGGTCGGGAACTGGCACCCGCAGCATCGGGTCACAGCGGCAAAACGGGCATTATCCGCTGCAGAGATTCTGCAACATTCGTGACTGAGGGTATTCCCTCGATCGGCAACGCCGGCACGCAATTGTCAAACGCCGCCATCCATTGGACACGCGCCGCGCGCGCGTGGACTCAGGGTAAGTGCCGGGTCCTGCAGAGCTGTCGCACACCGGCAATTTGACTCACAATGTTTCCTACTTTGCAGTCAACCGCCCGGCGGTGACGCTGTCCCTGCCAACCCAACGCAAGTGCCACCATGGTTGACCGCGCGATCGATCATCCCCTCACTCCCAAACGCCGCTGGTTCCTCAAGACGGCCCTGGCCATCGGTGCGCTCGGCGCCGGCCTGGGAGGCCTGGTCTACTGGCAGCGCGGCATGAACGAGGGCAAGCTCACCGCCAGTGGCCGCGACGTGCTGCGCGGCCTGACCATCGGCATCGTCGGCCCCATGCTGCCCACCGACGCCCGGGAGCGCGAGGCCGTCCTGGAGGGCCACCTCGCCCACCTGGAGGTCTTCCTCAACGGCCTGCCCAACGTGCTGCAGGTCGAGATCAACGCCATCCTGGGTCTGCTGGGCAACCTGCCCACACGCAAGATGCTGACCGGCATGGGCAGCCGCTGGAGCGAAGCCTCGGAAGCCGAGATCGCCGAGGCGCTCGAAACCATGCGCCTGAACCCGCTGCCCACCACCCGCCTGACCTACCAGGTCGTGCGCGGCGTGACGTGCATGGCTTTCTTCTCCAACAGCGACCACTGGAAGTTGACGGGCTACCCCGGCCCCATCGAACTATGAGCAAACTCCCCGATCCTTTCCGCGAGGGCCTGGCGCGTGGCTGGAAGGCCACCCACAGCGAAGCCGGCCTGCCCGATCAGGTGCAATGCGACGTGGCCATCATCGGCACGGGCGCGGGTGCGGGCATCACCGCCGAGTTGCTGACCCGGGCGGGCCTGGACGTGGTGCTGATCGAAGAAGGCCCGCTGCGCACCAGCTCCGACTTCCGGCAGAAGGAGTCCGAGGCCTACGCCACGCTGTACCAGGAAGGGGCCGCGCGCAAGACCGTGGACGGCGCCATCACGCTGCTGCAGGGCCGCTGCGTGGGCGGCACCACCGTCATCAACTGGACCAGCTCCTTCCGCACGCCGGCGTCCACCCTGGGCTACTGGCGCGAGCAATTCGACCTCAAGGATTTCTCCGAAGAGGCCATGGCGCCCTGGTTCGCCCAGGTCGAAAAGCGCCTGAACATGCACGTGTGGGAAGAGGTGCCACCCAACCTGAACAACGAGATCCTGCGCACCGGCGCGAAGAAGCTGGGCATCTCGACCGCGCTGATCCCGCGCAACGTCAAGGGCTGCTACAACCTGGGCTCCTGCGGCATGGGCTGCCCCACCAACGCCAAGCAGTCGATGCTGGTGACGACCCTGCCCAGCGCGCTCGAAGGCGGCGCCCGCCTGTTCCACCAGACCCGCGCCGAGGCGTTCGAGATCGAAGGCAACCAGGTCAAGGCCCTGGTGTGCGTGCCCATCCGCATCAACGGCAGCAAGACCTCCGACAAGGTCATGCGCGTCACGGCGCGCCATTACGTCGTGGCCGGCGGCGCCATCAACTCGCCCGCCCTGCTCAAGCGCTCCAAGGCGCCCGACCCCCACGACCTGCTGGGCACCCGCACCTTCCTGCACCCGGTGACCATGTCGGCCGGCGTGTTCAACGAACGCGTGGAGGCCTGGGCCGGTGCGCCGCAGTCCGTCTACTCGGACCACTTCGTGCACAACGCGCCCTTCGACGGGCCGATCGGCTACAAGCTCGAAGCCACGCCGATCCACCCCGGCCTGGTGTCGGTGCTGCTGGGCAACTTCGGCAAGAACCTGGCCGAGCGCTTCGCGAGTTACCCGAACACCCAGATGATGCTGACGCTGCTGCGCGACGGCTTCCATCCCGAATCCCAGGGCGGCACGGTGATGCTGAACGTGGATGGCAGCCCCCTGCTGCACTACCCCGTGAGCGACTACGTGATGGCCGGCCTCAGGCAGTCCATGCTGTCGATGGCCGAGATCCAGTTCGCCGCCGGCGCCAGGACCGTGCTGCCCACGCACGAACAGGCCGAGCCCTACACCAGCTGGGCCCAGGCCAAGGCCGCGATCCAGGCCTTCGAGATGAAGCCCTACTACACCGGCATCGGCTCGGCCCACATCATGGGCGGCTGCCGCATGGGTGGCAACGAGAAGCTCGGCGTGGTGCGCCCGGACGGCGTCCACTGGCAGCTCGGCAACCTGTCGGTGCATGACGGTTCGGTCTTCCCGACCAGCATCGGCGCCAACCCGCAGCTGTCCATCTACGGCACGGTCAACCGCATGGCCACGCAACTGGCCAAGCGCCTGAGCGGCAAGGACGTGGCGCTGGCCTGACGGCCCGGCGGATCACCGAGCGAACACAGGCGACCTGCGGGTCGCCTTTTTTTGCGGCACGGCACGGCACAGGCAGGCTCACCGTGTTCCTGCCCACACCGCGTTTCACACAGCGATCCACACAAGCGTCCCGCGCGGGCAAAAAAAAGCCCCACGCTGGCGCGTGAGGCTTTCCTTGGCGATGGACCGGGGCGTCACCGCCCCCGCGTCATCACTTGGTGCGGGTACCGACCACTTCGATTTCCACGCGGCGGTTCTTGGCGCGGCCTTCGGCGGACTTGTTGTCAGCCACGGGCTGCTTCTCGCCCTTGCCTTCGGTGTACACGCGGCTGGCTTCGATGCCCTTGCTGGTCAGGTAAGACTTGACAGCTTCGGAGCGGCGCTCGGACAGCTTCTGGTTGTAAGCGTCCTTGCCCACGGAGTCGGTGTGGCCGACGGCGATGATGACTTCCAGGGTGATGCCCTTGACCTTGTCGGCCAGGTCGTCCAGCTTGGCCTTGCCTTCGGGCTTCAGGACAGCCTTGTCGAAGTCGAAGAAGGCGTCAGCGGCGAAGCTGACCTTCTCGGTGGCGGGAGCCACGGGCGCAGCCGGAGCGGCGGCGGGGGCAGCAGCCGGGGCCGGAGCCGGAGCAGCGACAGGCGCCGGAGCGGGAGCGGCCGGAGCGGGGACGCCGTCGCAGCCTTGAACGCCGGTGGGAGGCGTCCAGTTGTTGTCACGCCAGCAGTATTCGTTCGAGCCGTTTTTCCAGACGGTGCCGTCGGTACCGCGCCAGTTGTCGACGGCGGTTTGGGCAGTTTGGGCAAATGCGCCACCAGCCATGGCAACCGTGGCAAACAGGGCAGCAACCTTATTGAACTTGTTCATGCAGATCCTCACGAATTAGACGCAGCAAAGGCTGCGAACGGCCTGGTGACAGGCGACTCCCCAGGAAAAAGCCCCTGGGGAGACTCACGAATTCATTGTGCCACAGCGAAAACTCCGCTCAAGTGGCATGGACCTTCCCACAGGGGATCCCCGTCGCTTGTTGTTTCGTGGCGACATGACGGGCCAATTACAATGCCTTTTTCGCTTCCCTGCCCGTCATCCGTCCCGCCGTGTTCACGGACAGGGGGTGCTGGGCCACAACGGCAAGGCGGCGCCGCGCGCGCCAGGGCCGTGACCTTCTCACTGTGAAGCACGCATGACGTCATTCGCCAAGGAAACCCTGCCCATCAGCCTCGAAGAGGAGATGCGGCGTTCGTATCTGGATTACGCGATGAGCGTGATCGTCGGGCGCGCCCTGCCCGACGCCCGTGACGGCCTCAAGCCCGTGCACCGGCGCGTGCTGTTCGCCATGCACGAGCTCAACAACGACTGGAACCGGCCTTACAAGAAGTCGGCGCGCATCGTGGGCGACGTCATCGGCAAGTACCACCCGCACGGTGACTCGGCGGTGTACGACACCATCGTCCGGATGGCGCAGGACTTCTCCTTGCGCCACATGCTGGTCGATGGCCAGGGCAACTTCGGCTCGATCGACGGCGACAACGCCGCGGCCATGCGGTACACCGAAATCCGCCTGGCCAAGATCGCCCACGAGATGCTGGCCGACATCGACAAGGAAACCGTCGACTTCGGCCCGAACTACGACGGCTCGGAAAAAGAGCCGCTGGTGCTGCCCACCCGCCTGCCCAACCTGCTGGTCAACGGCTCGGCCGGCATCGCGGTGGGCATGGCCACCAACATCCCGCCGCACAACCTCAACGAGGTGGTGGACGCCTGCCTGCACGCGCTGAAGAACCCGGACTGCTCGGTCGATGAACTCATGGAGATCATCCCGGCCCCGGACTTCCCCACCGCCGGCATCATCTACGGCCTCTCTGGCGTGCGCGAGGGCTACCGCACCGGCCGCGGCCGCGTGGTCATGCGCGCCCGCGTGCACTTCGAAGACATCGGCAAGGGCGACCGCCAGGCGATCATCGTCGACGAAATCCCGTACCAGGTGAACAAGAAGAACCTGTTGGAGCGCATCGCCGAGCTGGTCAACGACAAGAAGATCGAAGGCATCAGCCACATCCAGGACGAGTCCGACAAGTCCGGCATGCGGGTGGTGATCGAGCTCAAGCGCGGCGAAGTGCCCGAAGTGGTGCTCAACAACCTGTACAAGCAGACGCAGCTGCAGGACACCTTCGGCATCAACATGGTGGCGCTGATCGACGGTCAGCCCAAGCTGTGCAACCTGAAGGACCTCGTCACCGTCTTCCTGGAGCACCGCCGCGAGGTCGTCACCCGCCGCACCGTGTACGAGCTGCGCAAGGCGCGCGAGCGCGGCCACGTGCTGGAAGGCCTGGCCGTGGCGCTGGCCAACATCGACGAGTTCATCGAGACCATCAAGACCTCGCCGACGCCGCCGGTGGCCAAGACGGCCCTGATGAGCAAGAGCTGGGATTCGGGCCTGGTGCGCGAGATGCTGTCGCGCGTCGAAGGCGATGCCCAGAAGTACCGCCCCGAAAGCCTGCCGCTGCAGTACGGCATGCAGCCCGACGGCCTGTACCGCCTTTCCGAAGACCAGGCTGGCGAGATCCTGCAGATGCGCCTGCAACGCCTGACGGGCCTGGAGCAGGACAAGATCATCGGCGAGTACAAGGACGTCATGGCCCAGATCGCCGACCTGCTGGACATCCTGTCCAAGCCGGAGCGCGTCTCGACCATCATCTCCGACGAGCTGGGTGCGATCCGCGCCGAGTTCGGCCAGACCAGGCTGGGCGCACGGCGCTCGACCATCGAGCACAACGCGCAAGAGCTGGGCACCGAGGACCTGATCACGCCCACCGACATGGTGGTGACGCTCTCGCACACGGGCTACATCAAGAGCCAGCCGCTGAGCGAGTACCGCTCGCAAAAGCGCGGCGGGCGCGGCAAGCAGGCCACGGCGACAAAGGAAGACGACTGGATCGACCAGCTCTTCATCGCCAACACGCACGACTACATCCTGTGCTTCAGCAACCGCGGCCGCGTGTACTGGATCAAGGTCTGGGAAGTGCCGCAGGGCTCGCGCAACTCGCGCGGCAAGCCCATGGTCAACATGTTCCCGCTGGAAAAGGACGAGCGCATCAACGTGGTGCTGCCGCTGACCGGCGAGTTCCGCAGCTTCCCCGAAGACCACTACGTCTTCATGTCCACGAAGATGGGCACGGTCAAGAAGACCCCGCTGACCGACTTCAGCAACCCCCGCAAGGCCGGCATCATCGCCGTGGGCCTGGACGAGGGCGACGTGCTGGTGGGCGCGGCGCTGACCGACGGCAAGCACGACGTGATGCTGTTCTCCGACGGCGGCAAGGCCGTGCGCTTCGACGAAGAGGACGTGCGCCCGATGGGCCGCAGCGCCCGCGGCGTGCGCGGCATGATGCTGGAAGAGGGCCAGTCGGTCATCGCCATGCTGGTGGCCGAGGACGAAACCCAGTCCGTGCTGACCGCCACCGAGAACGGCTACGGCAAGCGCACCAGCATCGTCGAGTACACCCGCCACGGCCGCGGCACCAAGGGCATGATCGCCATCCAGCAGTCCGAGCGCAACGGCAAGGTGGTGGCCGCCACCCTGGTGCGCACGGAAGACGAGATCATGCTGATCACCGACAAGGGCGTGCTGGTGCGCACCCGCGTCAGCGAGATCCGCGAACTCGGCCGCGCCACGCAGGGCGTGACCCTGATCGCGCTGGACCAAGGCGCCAAGCTGATCGGCCTGCAACGCATTGTGGAAAATGACGCCAACGCCAGCGACGAGGCCGCCGACGATGCGGGCGAGGCTGGCGACGCAGGCCCCCCCGACGCTTCCAGCGAAGGCTGATCCTTTCGCTGCCCAACTCCCTGCACCACCCAACCGGAACCCAAGGACCTCTCCATGAATTTCACCAAGATGGCATGGGCCGCCGCCGTGGCCACCTCCCTGGCCGCCGCCTCCTTCAGCGCCCACGCCGACAAGCGTGAGCAGATCCTGCGCCTGCCCATCGCCCAGAAGCAGGCGCTGGACGGCCTGGCCACCGACATCACCCAGGCCCCGGCCCGCCAGCTGATGGGCCAGTTCGTGCAGCCCGCCATGGGCCTGGTGCCGCCCGACAAGCGCGAGGCCGCCGCCCAGCAGATCGATGCCGAGCTGCAGAAGTACCAGGACGCCGCCGTGCCCCTGGTCAAGTCCAGCGCCACCAAGGTCGGCCCGCAGGCCGTCGTGGGCGTGCTGGAAGACAAGTTCTCCGAAGAGGAACTCAAGCAGCTGGGCGCCATGCTGGATTCGCCCATTCTCAAGAAGTACCAGGGCATCATCCCCGAGCTGCAGAAGACCCTGATCGAGAAGGTGTCCAACGACGCCCGCCCGCAGGTCGACCCCAAGCTGCAGGCCCTGCAGGAAAACGTGCGCAAGATCCTGGACGGCGCCAGCGGTGGCAAGCTGAGCCAGGCCATGGGCGCACAGGGTGGCGCGCAAGGCGAAGCCCCGGCAGCCAAGCCCGCCGCCAAGCCCGCCAAGAAGTGACCTCCTGACGCCCTGATCCCGAGCCCCATGCCCCGTCCTTTCAATTTCTCGGCCGGTCCGGCCACCCTCCCCGAGGAGGTGCTGCAACAAGCCGCCAGCGAGATGCTGGACTGGCACGGCTCGGGCATGGGCGTCATGGAGATGAGTCACCGCGGCAAGGAGTTCATCTCCATTGCCGAGCAGGCCGAAGCCGACCTGCGCACCCTGCTGGCCATCCCCCCGCACTTCAAGGTGCTGTTCATGCAGGGCGGCGCCATCGCGCAGAACGCCATCATCCCGCTGAACCTCTCGCGCGGTGGCGTGGCCGACCACGTCGTCACCGGCTCGTGGTCGCAGAAATCGGCCAAGGAAGCGCGCAAGTACTGCGCTGCCAAGGTCGCGGCCAGCAACGAGGCCGACCAGCACACCTCGCTGCCTGCGTACGGCAGCTGGCAGTTGTCGGACGATGCGGCCTATGTGCACGTCTGCAGCAACGAAACCATCCACGGCGTGGAGATGCACGAGCTGCCCGACCTGGCCGCTCTGGGCTCCAAGGCCCCGCTGCTGATCGACTGCTCCTCGCACATCGCCTCACGCACCATCGACTGGTCGCGCGTGGGCCTGGCCTATGCCGGCGCCCAGAAGAACATCGGCCCCTCGGGACTGACCCTGGTCATCGTGCGCGAAGACCTCATCGGTCACGCCCTGCCCGACACGCCTTCGGCCTTCGACTACCAGGTGGTGGCCGACAACGGCTCCATGTACAACACGCCGCCGACCTACGCCTGGTACATCGCCGGGCTGGTGTTCCAGTGGGCGCTGAAGCAGCGCGAGGTGACGCCGCAAGGCGAGCTCACCGGCCTGGCCGCCATCGAGGCGCGCAACGTGGCCAAGGCCCAGCTGCTGTACGACTACATCGACGCCTCCGGCTTCTACACGAACAAGGTCGCCAAGGACTGCCGTTCGCGCATGAACATCCCCTTCTTCCTGCCTTCGGATGCGCTCAACGCGCCCTTCCTGGCAGGGGCCCAGGCCGCCGGCCTGCTGCAGCTCAAGGGCCACAAGAGCGTGGGCGGCATGCGCGCCTCCATCTACAACGCCATGCCCCTGGCGGGCGTGCAGGCCCTGGTCGACCACATGAAGCAGTTTGCCGCGACCCATGGCTGACACCCCCTCCCCCAGCGTGCCCGCGGGCGCGCACTTCCAGCCCGACGGCCGCCCGGTCGATGAACAGCTGGCCGAGCTGCGCGTGAAGATCGACGCGGTGGACCAACAGATGCTGGCCCTGCTCAACCAGCGCGCACAACTGGCCCAGGCCGTGGGCGAGGTCAAGAAGCTCGATGGCTCGCCCGTGTTCCGTCCGGACCGCGAGGCCCAGGTCATCGACCGCGTCAAGAACGCCAACCCCGGCCCGGTGCGCGCCGACAGCCTGGCCCCGATCTGGCGCGAGATCATGTCGGCCTGCCGGGCGCTGGAAGGGCGCCAGCGCGTGGCCTTCCTCGGCCCCATCGGCACCTTCAGCGAACAGGCGGCGCTGAACTACTTCGGCTCCTCGATCGAGCCGGTGGTCTGTCCGTCGATCGACGAGGTGTTCCGTGCCACGTCGGCACAATCGGCCGACTTCGGCGTGGTGCCCATCGAGAACTCGACCGAAGGCGTGGTCGCCCGCTCGCTGGATTTGCTGCTGCAATCGCCGCTGTCCATCGTCGGCGAAACCAGCCTGATGGTCACGCACAATCTGCTGCGCAAGGACCTGGGCCGCGAGGGCATCGAGGTCGTGGCTGCGCACCCGCAGGCCCTGGCCCAGTGCCAGGGTTGGCTCAGCCAGCACCTGCCGCAGGCCGAGCGCCGCGCGGTGTCGAGCAATGCCGAAGGCGCACGCATGGCCGCGCAAGACCCACGCATCGCCGCCCTGGCCAGCGAACGCGCGGCCAGCCAGTACGGCCTGCACATGGTGCAAGCCGCCGTGCAGGACGAGGCCCACAACCGCACGCGCTTCGTGATCGTGCGCCCGCAGGCCCTGGTCACCGCGCCAGCGCCCACCGGCCACGACTGCATCAGCCTGGTGGTGTCGGTAGACAACCGCCCGGGCGCCGTCCACGACCTGCTGGTGCCGCTCAAGCGCCACGGCGTGTCCATGAGCCGCTTCGAGTCGCGCCCGGCGCGCTCCGGCCAGTGGGAGTACGTATTCTTCATCGACCTGGCCGGCCACCCTGTCCAGGACAACGTGGCTGCCGCGCTCGACGAACTGCGCGCCCAGTGCTCTTTCTTCAAGGTGCTCGGCAGCTACCCGCTGGACGTGCACTGACCCGCAGGACGCATCACCCATGTTCAACCAGCTCGGTCTGATCGGCTGCGGCCTGATGGGCGGCTCCTTCGCGCTGGCGCTCAAGAAAGCGGGCCTGGTCAAGCGCGTCATCGGCTACAGCAAGTCGCCCTCCACGGTCGAGAAGGCCCGCCGCATGGGCGTGATCGACGTCTCCGCGGAGTCGGCGCTGCTG
The DNA here is from genome assembly GCA_022566735.1 of Pseudomonadota bacterium. Lineage (GTDB taxonomy): Bacteria > Pseudomonadota > Gammaproteobacteria > Burkholderiales > Burkholderiaceae_C > Aquabacterium. The sequence goes on along the minus strand of JADFIG010000005.1, from coordinate 37,263 downwards.
GCCGTCGCCGGCTCGGACATCGTCCTGATCGCCGTGCCCGTGGCCGCTTCCGAAGGCACCTTCAAGGCCATCCGCCACCTGGTGGATCCGGGCGTGCTCTTCATGGACGTGGGCTCGACCAAGCGCGATGTGGTCGATGCCGCCCGGCGCGTGCTCAAGGAGCGCCTGCCCTCGTTCGTGCCGGCCCACCCGATCGCCGGGCGCGAAGTCGCGGGCATCGAACACGCCGACGCGGCGCTCTACCAGGGCCGCAAGCTCATCCTCACGCCGCTGGAGCAGACCGACCCGGTGCTGGTGCAAAAAGCCACCGACGTGTGGTCGGCCGTGGGCTCTCAGGTGCTCAAGATGACGCCCGAGCACCACGACGCGGCCTTTGCCGCCGTGAGCCACCTGCCCCACCTGCTGGCCTTTGCCTACATGCAGGCCATGGGCCAGCAGCCGGGCGGGCAGGAGTACCTCTCGCTGGCCGGCCCGGGCTTCCGCGATTTCACCCGCATCGCCGCCGGTGACCCCACCATCTGGCGCGACATCCTGCTGTCCAACCGCGAGGAAGTGCTCAAGCAGTCGGCCGCCTTCCGCCAGGCCCTGGACGTGCTGGAAGCCCAGATGCGCGACTGGAACGGCCCCGAGTTGCAGCGCCTGATCCAGACCGCCTCGGACGCCCGCAGCCAATGGCAACTGAGCGCCCCCTCCGGCCCCAAGCCGACTGGCCGGTGACCCTCACGCGGCCTCCGCCCCGAACCCGCCTTCCGCATGTACACCACCGCCTTCCTTGACCTGCCCCCGCTGCTGACCGCCGGCGGCACCGTGCGCCTGCCCGGCTCCAAGAGCATCTCCAACCGGGTGCTGCTGCTGGCCGGCCTGAGCGAAGGCACCACCGTGGTCCACGACCTGCTGGCCTCGGACGACACCCGCGTGATGCTCGACGCCCTGCGCGCCCTGGGCTGCGACCTGCAGCAAGACGGCGACACGGTGCACATCACCGGCCTGGGCGGCAAGCTCTCGGTGCAGCACGCCGACCTGTTCCTGGGCAACGCCGGCACGGCCATGCGCCCGCTCACCGCGGCCCTGGCGCTGCTGTCGGCCACGCAAGGCGGCACCTTCACGCTCAGCGGCATCCCGCGCATGCACGAGCGTCCCATCGGCGACCTGGTCGATGCCCTGCGTCCACTGGGCTGCATCGTCGAGTGCACAGGCCAGGAAGGCTACCCGCCGCTGCGCCTGGCCGGCGGCCAGCTCAAGTTGTCGGCGCCCATCCAGGTGCGCGGCGACGTCTCCAGCCAGTTCCTCACCGCCCTGCTGCTGTCGCTGCCGCTGGTCTCGCAAGACCAGGCCCTGACCATCGAGGTCATCGGCGAGCTGATCTCCAAGCCTTACATCGAGATCACGCTGAACCTGCTGGCGCGCTTCGGCATCCAGGTGCAGCGCGAGGGCTGGCAGCGTTTCGTCATCCCGCAAGGCAGTCGCTACCAGTCGCCGGGCAGCATCCACGTCGAGGCGGATGCGTCGTCGGCGTCTTACTTCATCGCCGCGGGCGCCATCGCCGGCATCGACGAGCCGGTGCGCATCGAAGGCGTGGGCAGCGCCTCCATCCAGGGCGACATCCGCTTCGTCGAAGCTGCCCAGGCCATGGGCGCCAAGGTCACGTCCGGGCCGAACTGGCTGGAAGTGCAGCGCGGCGAACCAGGCAAAGGTTGGCCCTTGAAGGCCATCGACCTCGACTGCAACCACATCCCCGACGCGGCCATGACCCTGGCCGTGATGGCGCTGTACGCCGACGGCACGACCCGGCTGCGCAACATCGCCAGCTGGCGCGTCAAGGAAACCGACCGCATCGCCGCCATGGCCAAGGAGCTGCGCAAACTCGGCGCCACCGTGGTCGAAGGTGAAGATTTCATCGAGGTGACGCCGCCGGCCAGCCAAGGCGATCAGACCGCCTGGCAACACGCCAGCATCCACACCTACGACGACCACCGCATGGCCATGTGCTTCTCGCTGGCCGCCTTCAACCCGCTGGCGCCCTCGGCGGTGAAGGGCAAACCGGTGTCGGTTCGGATTGAGGACCCACGCTGCGTGGCCAAGACCTTCCCCGACTATTTCGAGGCACTCTTCCAGGTCGCCCGCACCCACCCGGACTGGATCCCCGTCATCACCGTGGACGGCCCCACCGCCTCGGGCAAGGGCACGCTGGCCAGCGCCCTGGCCACCCGCCTGGGTTACCAGTTCCTCGACTCCGGCTCGCTCTACCGCATCACCGGCCTGCTGGCCGTCGAGCAGGGCATCGACCTGGACGACGCCAACGCCCTGGAGCAACTCGCCCGCCAACTGGGCGAGGGCATCGCCCTGCGCTTCGACCGCGAGCACATCTGGGTGGATGGCCGCGACGTCAGCGAATCGGTGCGCCGCGAAGACATCGGCCAGGCCGCCTCCCGCCTGTCGGCCTACCCCGGCGTGCGTCAGGCCCTGCTGGAGCTGCAAAAAGCCTTCCGCGGCCTGCCCGGCCTGGTCGCCGACGGCCGCGACATGGGCACCGTGGTCTTCCCCGACGCCGCCCTGAAGGTGTTTTTGACCGCCAGCGTCGCCCAACGTGCCGAGCGGCGGCACAGGCAATTGCTGTCCAAGGGCTTTTCTGTTACCCTTGATGAGATTTGCGCAGATTTGCAGGCGCGCGACCTGCGGGACACCTCCCGTGCGGTGGCCCCGCTGGCACCTGCTGCAGACGCCCGAAAGCTCGACAACTCGGCACTGAGCATCGACGAATCCGTCGACACCGTGCTGGGCTGGTGGGTCGAGGGCTGGCCCCACGTCATCGTCCGGCACTGACACCCCGTCGCGCCGGCCTTGCCTGCCAGGCCAACAGGTCACACACCGTGACGACAAGGCTGTGACGCCCATCCCCTGCTGCCAGGCAGAGGTTCGAGCGATCAGGGTGGCCACCCCAGGCTGCCCGGGCGTCATGTTCTTCAACCCAACCCGTTCTGGTCGTTCCTGTCGACCCGAGCGTTTCCGCTGGGCTCCCCCCAGCACAGGAACTTCCATGTCTGAATCTTTTGCCGCCCTTTTTGAAGAGTCGCTGCAGCGCGCCAACATGCGCCCGGGCGAAGTCATCACCGCCGAGGTGGTGGCCGTTGAACACAACTTCGTGGTCGTCAACGCCGGCCTGAAGTCCGAGGCCTACGTGCCCCTGGAAGAGTTCAAGAACGACCAGGGCGAGATCGAAGTCCAAGTGGGTGACTTCGTGTCCGTGGCGGTTGACGCCATCGAAAACGGCTACGGCGACACCATCCTGTCGCGCGACAAGGCCAAGCGCCTGGCCTCGTGGCTGTCCCTGGAAACCGCTCTGGAGTCCGGCGACTTCGTGACCGGCACCGTCAACGGCAAGGTCAAGGGCGGTCTGACCGTCCTGGTCAACGGCATCCGCGCCTTCCTGCCCGGCTCGCTGCTCGACACGCGCCCTGTCAAGGACATGTCGCCGTTCGAAGGCAAGACCATGGAGTTCAAGGTCATCAAGCTGGACCGCAAGCGCAACAACGTGGTGCTGTCGCGCCGCGCTGTGGTCGAAGCCTCGATGGGCGAAGAGCGCGCCAAGCTGATGGAAACGCTGCGCGAAGGCGCGATCGTCAACGGCGTGGTCAAGAACATCACCGAATACGGTGCCTTCGTGGACCTGGGCGGCATCGACGGCCTGCTGCACATCACCGACATGGCCTGGCGCCGTGTCCGTCACCCGTCCGAAGTGGTGACCGTGGGCCAGGAACTGACCGCCAAGGTCCTGAAGTTCGACGCCGAGAAGAACCGCGTCTCGCTGGGCCTGAAGCAGATGGGCGACGACCCCTGGGTTGGCGTGTCGCGCCGTTACCCCGCCGGCACCCGCCTGTTCGGCAAGGTCACCAACATCGCTGACTACGGTGCGTTCGTCGAAATCGAACCCGGCATCGAAGGCCTGGTGCACGTCTCCGAGATGGACTGGACCAACAAGAACGTGGCGCCCAACAAGATCGTCAACCTGGGCGACGAAGTGGAAGTCATGGTCCTGGAAATCGACGAAGACAAGCGTCGCATCTCCCTGGGCATGAAGCAGTGCAAGCCGAACCCCTGGGACGACTTCGCTCAGAACTTCAACCGCGGCGACAAGGTCAAGGGCCCCGTCAAGTCGATCACCGACTTCGGCGTGTTCGTGGGTCTGGCCGCCGGCATCGACGGCCTGGTGCACCTGTCCGACCTGTCTTGGAACGAGCCTGGCGAAGCCGCCGTGCGCAACTACAAGAAGGGCCAGGAAGTCGAAGCGATCGTGCTGGCCATCGACGTGGAGCGCGAGCGCATCTCCCTGGGCATCAAGCAGCTGGACTCTGACCCGTTCACCAACTTCACGACCCTGAACGACCGTGGCGCCACCGTCACCGGCGTCGTCAAGACCGTGGATGCCAAGGGTGCCGAAATCACCCTGGGTGACGACATCGTCGGTTACCTGCGCGCTTCGGAAATCTCCCGCGACCGCGTGGAAGACGCCCGCAACGTGCTGAAGGAAGGCGACGAAGTCACCGCCCTGATCATCAACGTGGACCGCAAGACCCGTTCGATCCAGCTGTCGATCAAGGCCAAGGACAACGCCGAGCAGCAAGAAGCCATGCAGACCCTGCGCGCCGACACCACCAAGGAAGGCTCCGGCACCACCAGCCTGGGCGCCCTGCTGAAGGCCAAGCTGGACCAGAACAACAACTGATCGCCCGATCAGGATCGTTGATCCCCTGCAGCCCCCGTCCGTGTTCGGGCCCTCACCGGCCCGATCGCAGCCGGGGGCTGTGATGAGTGAAGCCCCGCCATGCGTGGCTGGCACTCATCACAGCCTCCGCCCTACCCGAACATGACCCGCTCCGACCTCGTCGCCCGGCTGGCCGAGCGCTTCAGCCAGCTCACCCAGCGCGACGCCGAATTCGCCGTCAAGACCATCCTGGACGCCATGTCGGACGCGCTGGCCCGTGGCCACCGCATCGAGATCCGCGGCTTCGGCAGCTTCTCCATCAACCGCCGCCCGCCCCGCATGGGCCGCAACCCGCGGTCTGGCGAACAGGTGCTGATCCCCGAAAAGCTCGTGCCCCACTTCAAACCGGGCAAGGCGCTGCGCGAAGGCGTCGACAAGGTGGATACTTCGGGGGAAGCCGCAGTGGCCCTGAGCGCTGCCCCCTCCGACCCCCCTTCGAACTGAAGCCCTTGAGCTGAACACCCCATGCGAGCACTGACCTGGTTGTGGCGCGGCCTGCTGTTTTTCCTGCTGTTCGCGTTTGCCCTGAACAACCAGCACGTGGTCGACGTGAAATGGATGTTCGGCTGGCACTGGCAGGCCCCCATGGTCTTCGTGGTGCTGGCCGTGTTCGCCCTGGGCTGCGCCACCGGCGTGCTGTCCATGGTGCCCAGCTGGTGGCGCCACCGCCGTGACGCCCGCAACCGCCAGCTGCTGATGCCAGAACCCGTGGCGGGCACCCCCAAGGCCGGTGCAAACGGCAGCGCTGCCGTGACCGCCGATGGCAGCCTGGGTGGCGAAGCCTCCCTGCCGGGCGACCTGCCCTTCCCGCCCGACATGCCCGCGCCGCGCAAACCGGCAAAATGAACGTGGCCGAATGGATGCGGCCCCATGAAGCGGACCTGAAGCCGACATGAGGCCGGTGCAAGCCGCCTCCCGACAGACACCATGGACTTCAATTTTTACTGGCTGCTGCTGGCCCTGCCCGGCGCCTTCGTGCTGGGCTGGATGGCCTCGCGCATGGACCTGCGCCAACTCAAGCGCGAGGACCAGGCCTCCCCCCAGGCCTACTTCAAAGGCCTGAACCTGCTGCTCAATGAACAGCAGGACAAGGCCATCGACGCCTTCATCGAAGCCGTCCAGCACGACCCGGACACCTCCGACCTGCACTTCGCCCTGGGCAACCTGTTCCGTCGCCGTGGCGAGTACGAGCGCGCCATCCGCGTCCACCAGCACCTGCTGGCCCGCGCCGACCTCAATCGCGACGAGCGCGAGCGCGCACAGCACGCCCTGGCCCATGACTTCATGAAGGCCGGCCTGTTCGACCGCGCCGAGGAGGCCTTCCAGGCACTGGAAGGCACCGCCTTCAGCACCGACGCCCACCTGGCCCTGCTGTCGCTGCACGAACGCTCGCGCAACTGGCACCCGGCCATCGAGGTGGCCCGCCAACTGGAGGCCGCCGGCACCGGCTCCTTCTCGCAGCGCACGGCCCACCACTGGTGCGAAATCGCCCACGAGGCCGACGCCCGCAGCCGCCCGGAAGAAGCCGCCCAGGCCCTGGCGCGCGCCCGCGAAGCCGCCCCCCAGGCCGCCCGGCCGCTGGTGATGATGGGCCAGCGCCTGATGCGCCTGGGCCAGCACGCCGATGCGATGCGCGCCTGGGAAGAGCTGATGGCCGTGCAGCCCCAGTCGTTCTCGCTGGTGGCCATGGACTACGCCCGCGGCGCGCAGGCTTGTGGCGAGACCGCCGCGGCGCTGCACAAGCTGGAGGCCCTCTACGCCCAGGTGCCGTCGGTGGATGTGCTGCTGGCCCTCAACGCCCTGCAGCCGGATGCCGACCTGCGTCGCCAGGCCCTGATGGCGCACATCACACGGCAGCCCTCGCTGTCCGCCGCACAGGGCCTGATCCGCGAGCGCCTGCTCACGCACAAGCCCCTGGAAGAGCCGGAAATCGAGCGCATGCAACAGGCCCTGACCACGGCGGCACAGCCCCTGCAGCGCTACCGTTGCGCGGCCTGCGGCTTCGAGAGCCAGCACTACTTCTGGCAATGCCCCGGCTGCCAGGGCTGGGACACCTACCCGCCGCGCCGCCTGGAAGACCAGTGAGGCAGGCCGGGGCACCCGCCCCGGCAACACACATCACTCGCCGTGGTGGTGGTGGTGGTGCGCATCCTTGTGCATGTCCTTGTGCCCACCCTGGGCCGGCATGGCGCCCGAGCGCACCGGCACCTTGACGTCTTGCGTGAGCACCTTGCCGTCGGCCCCGCGCAGCTTGAGGGTCAACAGCAGCTCCTCGCCTTCCTTGAGTGGCCGGCGCAGGTCCATCAGCATGAGGTGCTGCCCGCCATGGCCTGGGCGCAGGGCCACGGCCTTGCCGGCGGGCAGGCTGAGCGACTCGATCGCGCGCATGCGCATGACGGCGCCGTCCATGGCCATCTCGTGCAGTTCGGCCACGCCCGCCACCGGGGTGCTGAAGCCCACGAGGGTGAGGTCGCGCGAGGCGGTCAGGTCCATGAAGCCCCCGCTGGCGGTCTGGCCCTTGACGGTCGGGCGGATCCAGGCGCCGTCCACCGACACCAGCGTGGGCGCCTGAGCCGACGCAGGCGCCGGCGCGGCGTTCACCGGCTTCTTGTCGGCGGCCTGGGCCACGGCCGGCAGGCCTGGCGCCAAAGCACACAGCAAGGCAGCGACGGCGAGGTGCCGACGCGAGGACGGGGACGGGCGGAACAGGCGCGGCATGCGGTTCTCCTGGCAGGATGCGGTGGAAAGTGCCCAGTCTAGCGCCGCCCCCCGCATCAGTGGGCCTGCAGCACGCGGCGGTACTGGATGGCCTCGGCCATGTGCGGCTGCGCGATGCGCTCGGCCCCCGCGAGGTCGGCGATGGTGCGCGCCAGCTTCAGCACGCGGTGAAAAGCGCGCCCCGACCACCCCAGGCGGGCGCAGGCCGTCTGCAGGAAGGCCATGGCGCCGGGCTCGGCCTGGGCGTGCACCTCCAGCAAGGCCCCGCCCAGGTGCGCGTTGAGCACGCCCTGCCGTGCGCGCTGCCGTGCCCGCGCCGCCGCCACGCGGCGGGCCACCTCGGCCGAGGTGTCGCCATCGGCCGAAGCGGCCAGCACCTCGGGCGCCACGGCAGGCACCTCGACCTGCACGTCGACGCGGTCCAGCAAGGGTCCGCTCAGGCGCCCCTGGTAGCGCGTGACCTGCTCGGGCGTGCACCGGCAGGCCTTCAGCGGGTTGCCAAAATGGCCGCAGGGGCAGGGGTTCATGGCCGCGAGCAACTGAAAGCGCGCCGGGAAATCGTGGCGCCGTGCCGCGCGGGAAATCGTGATCTGCCCTGTCTCCAGGGGCTCGCGCAGGGCCTCGAGGGCAGCGCGCGGGAACTCGGGCAACTCGTCAAGGAAGAGCACGCCATGGTGCGCCAGCGAGATCTCGCCCGGGCGCGGCGGCGCACCGCCTCCGACCAGGGCCACGGACGACGCCGTGTGGTGCGGGCTGCGCATCAGGCGCTGGCGCCAGCGGCTCGGATCGAAATGCCCGGCCAGGCTCAGCACCGCCGCCGACTCCAGCGCCTCATCGTCACCCAGGGCCGGCAGCAAGCCCGCAAAACGCTGCGCCAGCATCGATTTGCCGGTGCCCGGCGGGCCGACCATCAGCAGCGAATGCGCTCCTGCGGCGGCGACCTCCAATGCACGCTTGGCCGCGGACTGCCCCTTGACCTCCCGCAGATCCGGCCCCGCCGCCAAGGGCTGCGGCGCCACGCCAGCCCGCACGCGCACCAGGGTGGCTGTCGGCGCCTGCCCCGCCTGCGGTGGGCGCAAGGCCTCCACCACCTCGCGCAGGTGCGCGGCCCCATACAGGCGGGCGCCGTCGACCAGCGCGGCTTCGGTGGCGCTGACCAGGGGCAGCACCAGCCCGCGGTCATGCGCCTTCTCACCGCCCTCCACCGCCCCCCAACGCTCGCGCTGCAGCGCCAGGGCCATCGGCAGGGCACCTCTCACGGGCCGCAACTCGCCCCCCAGCGACAGCTCGCCCGCGAACTCCAGGTCGGCCAGCCTCGCCGGATCCACCTGCCCCATCGCGGCCAGGATGCCCACCGCGATCGGGAGGTCAAAGCGCCCCGACTCCTTGGGCAGGTCGGCCGGCGCCAGGTTCACGGTGATGCGCTTGTTGACGGGAAACTCCAGGCCGGAGTTGCTCAGGGCCGCGCGGACCCGCTCGCGAGCCTCCTTGACCTCGGTGTCGGCCAGGCCCACCAGCGTGAACGACGGCAGGCCGTTGGCCAGGTGCACCTCGACCGTGACCTCGGGGGCCCGCAGCCCGTCCAGGGCACGGCTGTGTACGGTGGCAAGCGACATGGGCTGGGATTGTGCCGAGCGCCCCCTCGGCTGACTCTCCCTCTCAAGGGGGTGTCAAGGCGGCAGCACCAGCCGGGCAGGCCCCGCCCACAATGCACCATGATGGTGCCGCACCAAGCGTGACATGACCGTTCGCGCCAGCCGCGCACCGCAGGCGTGCGCCCGGCAGAAGCGTCCGCCAAAGCGGTGCGCCCGCATGCACCGCGGACGCGACCCTCTGCCCGCCAGGCGCGGCCCGCTCCCCGTTTTGGAACGTTGGCACAGATCATGCAGACCCCGTGTCACATCCCATCTGTCCACCCTCACCGGAGAAACAACCATGAAAATGGTGACCGCCATCGTCAAGCCCTTCAAGCTTGATGAAGTGCGTGAGGCCCTGTCTGCCATCGGCGTCCAGGGCATCACCGTGACCGAAGTCAAGGGCTTCGGCCGCCAGAAGGGCCACACCGAGCTGTACCGAGGCGCGGAGTACGTGGTCGATTTCCTGCCCAAGGTCAAGATCGAGGCCGCCGTCGACGAGGCCATCCTCGACCGCGTCATCGAGGCCATCGAGACCTCTGCCCGCACCGGCAAGATCGGCGACGGCAAGATCTTCGTGACCTCGCTGGAGCAGGTCATCCGCATCCGCACCGGCGAGACCGGCCAGGACGCCCTCTGACCCCCTGCCCCCTCCCACTGATGTGTGGCCCGCACCCGCGCGGTGTGCGAGCCGATCTCATTCCTTTCGACCCTTCAAGAGGCATTTCATGAGAAAGCTCATTGCGTCCATCGCGCTGGGGCTCGCCGCCTTCGGCATCCTGGGCGTCTCGCACGCTCAGGACACCGCAGCGTCGGCCCCGGTGGCTGTCACGGCGACGGCCGACTCCGCCGCCCCCGCTGCCGAGGCAGCCGCTCCTGCACCCGCCGCTGACGCCAGCGCCGCCGCTGTCGCCGAAGCCGCGTCGGCCCCCGCCCAGCCCAACAAGGGCGACACCGCGTGGATGATGCTGTCCACGCTCCTGGTGATCCTGATGACCGTTCCCGGCCTGGCCCTGTTCTACGGTGGCCTGGTGCGCAGCAAGAACATGCTGTCCGTGCTGATGCAGGTGATGGTGACCTTCTCGCTGATCGTCGTGCTGTGGTTCGTGTACGGCTACAGCCTGGCGTTCACCGAGGGCAACGCCTTCGTCGGTGGCCTCGACCGCCTGTTCATGAAGGGCATCTGGGACAACGCAGCCGGCACGTTCGCGCTGGGCGCCACCTTCAGCAAGGGTGTGCCCATGTACGAGATCGTGTTCGCCGCCTTCCAGGCCACGTTCGCCGGCATCACCTGCTGCCTGATCGTGGGCGCCTTCGCCGAGCGCATCAAGTTCTCGGCCGTGCTGATGTTCATGGTGCTGTGGTTCACCTTCAGCTACGCCCCGATCGCGCACATGGTCTGGTTCTGGATGGGCCCTGACGCCTACACCGGCAAGGACGTGGTCGACGCCATGAACGGCAAGGCCGGCCTGATCTGGCAGTGGGGCGCGCTGGACTTCGCCGGCGGCACCGTGGTGCACATCAACGCCGCCGTCGCGGGCATCGTGGGCGCCTACATGGTGGGCAAGCGCATCGGCTACGGCAAGGAATCGTTCACGCCGCACTCCCTGACCCTGACCATGGTCGGTGCCTCGCTGCTGTGGGTGGGCTGGTTCGGCTTCAACGCCGGCTCCGCCCTGGAAGCCAACGGCTTCGCCGCCCTGGCCTTCATCAACACCTTCATCGCCACCGCGGCCGCCGTGCTGGGCTGGTGCCTGGGTGAGGCGCTGCTCAAGGGCAAGGCCTCGATGCTGGGCGCCGCTTCCGGTGCCGTCGCCGGCCTGGTCGCCATCACCCCCGCCGCCGGCAACGTCGGCCTGGGTGGCGCCATCATCATCGGTCTGCTGGCCGGCCTGATCTGCCTGTGGGGCGTGACCGGCCTGAAGAAGCTGCTGGGTGCGGACGACTCGCTCGACGTGTTCGGTGTGCACGGCGTCGGTGGCATCTTCGGTGCCCTGGCCACCGGCATCTTCAACTCGCCCAACCTGGGTGGCCCCTCGGCCGTCGGCGACTGGGTGACCGCCTCGGTGATCCCCGCCGCCGACTACGCGATCTCGGCCCAGCTGCTGACCCAGGCCAAGGCCGTCGGTCTGACCATCGTCTGGTCTGCCGTGGTGTCGGTCATCGCCTACAAGATCGTCGATGTGGTGATCGGCCTGCGCGTCCCCGAAGAGGAAGAGCGCGAGGGCCTGGACATCACGTCGCACGGCGAAACGGCCTACCACAAGTGACGTCGGCCGTGATCTGAGGTCTGCGGACCGCTCTCAGGGGGTCGCCTTCGGGCGACCCCTTGTTTTTTGGGGAGGCAGACACCATCTGAGCTTGTTCCTAGAATGTCCGGGTGTTCCTCGCCTGACACCCCTGCCGTCCCATGGTCCCACACCTCATCACCGCGCTGACCGGCCCCATCAACGAACTGGAACAGCGCATGCTGGAGTCCATGCCCGCCATCGAGCGCTGGTTCCGGCTGGAATGGATGGAGCACACGCCGCCGTTCTACTCGTCGGTCGACCTGCGCAACGCCGGCTTCAAGCTGGCCCCGGTGGACACCAACCTGTTTCCCGGCGGCTTCAACAACCTGACCAACGAGATGCTGCCGCTGGCGGTGCAGGCCTCGATGGCGGCCATCGAGAAAATCTGCCCCGAGGCCAAGAACCTGCTGCTGATCCCCGAGAAGCACACGCGCAACACCTTCTACCTGGCCAATGTGGCGCGCCTGGTCCAGATCTTCACGCTGACGGGCCTGAACGTGCGCCTGGGCACGCTGGACGAGTCCATCACCGAGCCGACCGACATCGCCCTGCCCGACGGCAGCAAGCTGACCCTGGAGCCGCTGCTGCGCACCAAGCGCCGCCTGGGCCTCAAGCACTTCGACCCCTGCACCATCCTGCTCAACAACGACCTGTCGGCCGGCATCCCCAAGGTGCTGGAAGACCTGCACGAGCAGTACCTGCTGCCGCCGCTGCACGCCGGCTGGGCGGTGCGCCGCAAGAGCAAGCATTTCGAGCTCTACGAGGACGTCGCCAAGAAGTTCTCCAAGCTGCTGGGCATGGACCCCTGGTTGATCAACCCCATGCACGCGGAGTGCGACGAGGTCGATTTCCAGGACGGCGCCGGCCTGGAATGCCTGCAGACCCAGGTCGACGCGCTGCTGGGCAAGGTCCGCCGCAAGTACAAGGAATACGGCATCAACGAGAAGCCCTTCGTGGTGGTCAAGGCCGACAACGGCACCTACGGCATGGGCATCATGACCGTGCGCGACGCCAAGGAGCTGGCCGACCTCAACCGCCGCACGCGCAACAAGATGTCGGTGGTCAAGGATGGCCAGGAGGTGACGCAGGTCATCATCCAGGAGGGCGTGCCCACCTACGAGCGCATGAACGAGGCCGTGGCCGAGCCGGTGGTCTACATGATCGACCGCTACGTGGTGGGCGGCTTCTACCGCATCCACGCCGAGCGCGGCATCGACGAGAACCTCAACGCCCCGGGCTCCAGCTTCGTGCCGCTGGCCTTTGCCGAGCCCACCCAGTTGCCCCGCCCGGGCGTGAAGCCGGGCGCCAGCGCGCCCAACCGCTTCTACATGTACGGTGTCATCGCCCGCCTGGCCATGCTGGCCGCCAGCTACGAGCTGGCCGTGACCGACCCGAACGCCGAGATGTACGCCTGACACCGGACTGACGCACAAGAATCAAGCAAAACCGGGTCGGTTCGTCAAGGGCCACCCGGGAGGGACAGTTTTGCCCCCACAAAGGCGTGCGCAGCGGGCATGAACCAGCGCAAAATGTCAGGCCGGTCGATTCTCGTTCCAACCTTGTGCAGCACCCATCCAACGCTCCGCTCAGCAAGTCGCAGCTCGCCGCCTTGACCCTGGGCGCCCTGGGGGTCGTCTATGGCGACATCGGCACCAGCCCGCTCTACGCCTTCAAGGAAGTCTTCGCCCACGGCCACCTGCAGCCCACCCCGGAAAACATCCACGGCCTGCTGTCGCTGATGTTCTGGACGCTGACGGTGATCGTGTCGCTGAAATACGTCACACTGATCCTGCGCGCCGACAACAACGGCGAAGGCGGCCTCATCGCCATGCTGGCGCTGGCCTCCACGGCGGTGAAGGACAAGCCCGCCACCCGGTCGGTGCTGCTGGCCGTGGGCATCTTCGGCACGGCCATCTTCTTCGGGGACGGCGTCATCACGCCCGCCATCTCGGTGCTGTCGGCCGTGGAAGGCATGGAGGTGGCCGCTCCAGGGCTGGGACGCTTTGTCGTGCCCATCACCCTGGTGGTGCTGACGCTGCTGTTCATGGTGCAGAAGCACGGCACCGGCGGCATCGGCAAGTTTTTCGGCCCGATCACGGCCGTGTGGTTCATCGCCCTGGTGGTGCTGGGCCTGCCGCACATCCTGGCCAACCCTTCGGTGCTGCTGGCCATGAGCCCGCACCATGCGCTGAGCTTCATCTTCCAGCACCCTGGCCTGGCCTTCGTCGCGCTGGGCGCGGTCATCCTGTGCGCCACGGGCGCCGAGGCGCTCTACGCCGACATGGGCCATTTCGGCAAACGCCCGATCCGCCTGGCCTGGTTCAGCCTGGTGATGCCGTCGCTGGTCATCAACTATTTCGGTCAGGGCGCCATGCTGCTGGCCCACCCCGAAAACGTCGGCAACCCCTTCTTCGAGATGGCGCCGCAATGGGCGCTGTACCCGCTGGTGGGCCTGGCCACCTGCGCGACCTTCATCGCCTCGCAGGCCTTGATCTCGGCGGCGTTCTCGGTGACCAAGCAGGTGATCCAGCTGGGCTACCTGCCTCGCCTGCGCGTGCTGCACACCTCCGAGCGCGACACCGGCCAGATCTACATCCCCTTCGTCAACTGGATGCTCTACGCCTGCATCGTGCTGGCCGTGATCTTCTTCGGCTCCAGCAGCAAGCTGGCGGCGGCCTACGGCATCACGGTCACCATCGACATGCTGATCACCACGGTGATGACCTTCTTCGTGATCCGCTTCGCCTGGGGCATGAGCCTGGCGCTGTGCGTGATGGCCACGGGCGTCTTCTTCGTCATCGACGTGATGTTCTTCAGCGCCAACGTCATCAAGGTGATCGACGGCGGCTGGTTCCCGCTGCTGATCGGCGCGGTGATGTTCGGCCTGATGACGACCTGGAAGGATGGCCGCGCCCTGCTCAGCGAGCGCCTGCGCTCCGACGCCATCGACCTCAAGCCCTTCCTGGAGGCGGTGTTCTCCAGCCCGCCGCTGCGCGTGGCCGGCACGGCCGTGTTCATGAACGCGGACGCGGGCACGACGCCGAATGCGCTGCTGCACAACCTCAAGCACAACAAGGTGCTGCACGAGCAGAACCTGTTCGTGACGGTGCGCTCGCACGAGGTGCCCTGGGTGAACGATGCCGAGCGCATCGAGGTCGAGGACCTGGGCAACGCCTGCTGGCAGATCATGCTGCACTTCGGCTTCAAGGACGAGCCCGATGTGCCTGTGGCCCTGAAGCTGCTGCAAAAGCATGGCGTGCAGATCGACGACATGGAGACCAGTTACTTCCTGTCGCGCGACATCGTCATCCCGACCATCGGTGGCGGCATGATGCCCTGGCGCGAAAAGCTGTTCGCCAGCATGCACCGCAATGCCTCCGGCGTGGCCGACTTCCTGAGCCTGCCCACCAACCGCGTGGTGGAGCTGGGCTCGAAGGTGGAGATCTGAGCGCGTGCGGCGCCTGACGCAAACGCTGCGCGACCTCAACCTGTCGGCCGTCTCGGCCGGCTTCGTGGCCACGCTGGTGGGTTTCACCAGCACCATCGCCCTGATCTTCCACGCCGCCCGCTCGCTGGGCGCGACGCCCGAGCAGGTCACCTCCTGGGTGCTGGCCCTGGGCATGGGCATGGGCCTGAGCACGCTGGGGCTGTCGCTGTGGACGCGCGCGCCCATCCTCATCACCTGGTCGACGCCGGGCGCGGCGGTGATCGCCAGCGCGGCCACGGGCGTGAGCTTGTCTGAAGCGGTCGGGGCTTTCCTGGTCTGTGGCGTGCTGATGTGGCTCAGCGGCGTGACGGGCTGGTTCGAGCGCATCATGAACCGCATCCCGCTGGCGCTGGCCTCCAGCCTGCTGGCCGGCATCCTGGCCAAGTTCGCGCTGCTGTCCTTCGCGGCGGCCACGCCCCAGCCGCTGCTCATCGTCAGCATGTTGTTGGTCTACCTGGTGGGCAAGCGCTGGTGGCCGCGCTACGCGGTGCTGGGCGTGTTGCTGGGCGGCACGGTCGTGGCCGCGGCCCAGGGCCTGCTCGACACCTCGCAGGTGAGCCTGAAGTTCGCCGAGCCGGTGTTCGTGGTGCCGACCTGGTCCTGGCACGCGGTGCTGGGCATGGGCCTGCCGCTGTTCATCGTGACCATGGCCTCGCAGGCGGTGCCAGGGGTGTCGGCCATCCGGGTGTCGGGCTACCAGCCATCGGTTTCGCCGCTGATGAGCTGGTCGGGCGTGACGACCGTGCTGCTGGCGCCCTTTGGCGGCTATGCCTTCAACCTGGCGGCCATCACCGCGGCCATCGTGCTCAACCCGCACGCCCATGCCGACAGCGACAAGCGCTACACGGCGGCGGTCATGGCCGGGCTCTTCTACATCGTCATGGGGCTGCTGGGCGGCGCGGTGGCGGGGCTGCTGGCCGCCTTCCCGGCGGCGCTCATCATGGGCGTGGCCGGCATGGCCTTGCTGGGCACCATCGCCAACGGCCTGGCCACCTCGCTGCACGAGGCCGGCTCGCGCGAAGCGGCGCTCATCACCTTCCTGGTCACGCTGTCGGGCGTGACGCTGCTGGGCGTGGGCTCGGCCTTCTGGGGCCTCGTGGCCGGTGTGGTCACCCTGTTCGTGGAACACTACCGCATCCCGCGGCCCACCCACGAGGGCCCGGACGAAGACCGTCCCTGAGTCCCTTCACCCCGACCAACGCGACCGCCATGCCCCAGCTCCTCTTCGTCGCCGACCCGCTCGACACCTTCAAGACCCACAAGGACAGCACCTTCGCCATGATGCGCGAAGCCGCCTCGCGCGGACACACCCTGTGGGCTTGCGAACCGCACGAGCTGGTGTGGCAGCGCGGCGGGCTGGTGACCGCACGCGCACGGCGCATCGCGCTGACGGGCGACGCGCACGACTGGTACGACGAGCTCGAATCGGCCGATGTCGCCCTGTGCCAGGTCGACGCCGTGCTGATGCGCAAGGACCCGCCCTTCGACGCCGAGTACCTCTACACCACCCACTTGCTGACCCAGGCCGAGCGCGAAGGCGCGCGCGTCTTCAACAGCCCCGAGGCGCTGCGCGCGCACCCGGAGAAGCTGGCCATCCTCGAGTTCCCGCAGCACATCGCGCCCACGCTGGTCACGCGGGACATGGCCGCCATCCGCGCGTTTCACGCCGAGCACCGCGACATCATCCTCAAGCCGCTGGACGGCATGGGCGGCATGGGCATCTTCCGCGTGAAGGACGATGGCCTGAACCTCGGCAGCATCGCCGAGACGCTGACCAAGGACGGCGGCCAGACCATCATGGTGCAGGGCTTCCTGCCCGCCATCGCCCAGGGCGACAAGCGCGTGCTGCTGATCGACGGCGTGGCCGTGCCCTTTGCATTGGCGCGCATCCCGCAAGGCGGTGAGGTGCGCGGCAACCTGGCCGCCGGTGGCAAGGGCGTGGCCCAGCCGCTGAGCGAGACCGACCGCGCCATCGCCGAGCACCTGGGGCCCCTGCTGGCCGCGCGCGGCCTGCTGCTGGTGGGGCTGGACATCATCGGCGACCGCCTCACCGAGATCAACGTCACCAGCCCGACCTGCTTCCAGGAGATCACCGACCAGACGGGCTTCAACGTCGCGCAGCGCTTCATCGACGCCCTGGAGGCCCGGCTCGCGGGCTGATACCGCCGGGCGCGCGCGCCGTCACCGATCCGCGGCGACAATACCAGGTTGCCTCCATGGCAGCCCTGCCTGTCTGCCCCTGTTTGCCCTACCCGGATCCCCCATGGCCGTCCTGACTCTCCACAACGCCTGCCTGGCCTTTGGCCACGTGGCCTTGCTCGACCACACCGAGTTCGCCCTCGAAACCGGCGAGCGCATCGGCCTGATCGGCCGCAACGGCACGGGCAAGTCCTCCCTGCTGAAGATCATGGTGGGCATGGACCGGCTCGACGACGGCCAGGTGCAGGTGCAAAAGGGCATCGAGCTGGCCTATGTGCCGCAGGAGCCCAGCTTCACCGCAGGCGCCACGGTGGCCAGCACCGTCAGCGAGGGCCTGGCCGAGGTGAAAGCCTTGCGCGAGCGTTTTGAAGCCCATGCCGAGGGCGACGACCTCGATGCCCTGATGACCCAGATCGAGGCCCGCAACGGCTGGAACTGGGAGCAGCGCGTCGAAGAAACCCTGCAGCGCCTGCACCTCGATGCCGATCTGCTGATCGAAGGCCTCTCGGGCGGCATGAAGAAGCGCGTGGCCCTGGCCCGCGCCCTGGTGGCCAGCCCGGACGTGCTCTTCCTGGACGAGCCCACCAACCACCTCGACCTGGACGCCATCACCTGGCTGGAAGATCTGCTCAAGGCCTTCAAGGGCAGCATCGTGCTGATCTCCCACGACCGCGCCTTCCTGGACAACGTCTGCACGCGCATCGTCGAACTGGACCGCGGCATCCTGCGCAGCTACCCGGGCAACTTCGCCGCCTACCAGGAACTCAAGGCCCGCGAACTGGCCGACGAAGCGGTGGCCAACGCCCGCTTCGACAAGCTGCTGGCGCAGGAAGAGGTCTGGATCCGCAAGGGCGTGGAAGCCCGCCGCACGCGCTCCGTGGCGCGCGTCAAGCGCCTGCAAGACCTGCGCTCCGAGCGCGCCTCCCGCCGCGACGTGACCGGCCGCGTCAAGCTGGAAGTGTCGCAAGGCGACCGCGGCGGCAAGATCGTGGCCGAACTCGAAGGCGTCTCCAAGGCCTTCGGTGGGCGCACCGTGGTGCGCGACTTCAGCGGCATCATCCTGCGCGGCGACAAGGTCGGCCTGGTCGGCCCCAACGGCGCAGGCAAGAGCACGCTGCTGAAGATGATCCTGGGCGAACTGGCCCCGGACAGCGGCACCATCAAGCAAGGCGCCAACCTGCAGATCGCCTACTTCGACCAGATGCGCGACCACCTCAACCTCGACGCCACGCTGGCCGACTTCATCAGCCCGGGCAGCGAGTGGATCGAGATCAACGGCTCGCGCAAGCACGTCATGGGCTACCTGCAGGACTTCCTGTTCGCCCCGGCCCGCGCCAACTCGCCCGTGCGCACGCTCAGCGGCGGCGAGCGCAACCGCCTGCTGCTGGCGCGCCTGTTCGCCAAACCCAGCAACGTGCTGGTGCTCGACGAGCCCACCAACGACCTCGACATCGACACGCTCGACCTGCTCGAAGACCTGCTGGCCGAGTACCCCGGCACCGTCTTCCTGGTCAGCCACGACCGGCGCTTCCTGGACAACGTGGTCACCTCGACCATCGTGGCCGAAGGCGATGGCCTGTGGCGCGAGTACGAAGGCGGCGTCGAGGACTGGCTGATCCAGTCACGCCGGGCCCAGGCCATCGCGGCCGGCAAGCCCGGTGCGGCGACCATCGCCTCGGCGGTCAAGCAGGCCCCTGCGGCCGACACCCGCACGCCCGTGGCCGTGGCCACCGACACCGCGCCTGCCGCCCCCGCGGCCGCGGCCGTCGTGGCCGCGCAGAAGCGCAAGCTCAGCTACAAGGAGCAGCGCGAACTCGACGAGCTGCCCGCCCGCATCGAGGCCCTGGAAGAGGAACAGGCCGAGCTCAACAAGGCGCTGGCCGACCCCGAGGTCTATCAGAAGGAAGGCGCCAACGTGGCCACCCTGCACGCCCGCGTCGAAGCCATCGACGAAGCGCTGCTGACGCTGCTGGCCCGCTGGGAAGAGCTCGGCGCGCGCTGAGCCGCGCGGTCTGCGACCTCAGGCCGCCATCGGCCGGGGCGCGGCCACCGCGGCGTTGCCCGCAGCCAAAGCCTGGGCGCAGGCGGCCTCGGGGTCGTCGCAGCTCAGCACCTGGTCAAGCAGGGGCGCCAGGCGGCGCGTGTCGGCGCGCAGCACCCGCTGCTTGACCGAGGCGATCTGGGTGGGGTGCATGGAGAAGCTGCGCAAGCCCATGGACAGCAGCAGCTCGGTGAAGGCCGGGTCGCCCGCCATCTCACCGCACACGCTCACGCCCTTGCCGGCAGCACGCGCCTGCGCGATGGTGGTGTGCAACAGGTGCAGCACCGCCGGGTGCCAGGGGTCGTAGAGGTGGGCGACGGCCTCGTCGGCCCGGTCGATGGCCAGGGTGTACTGGATCAGGTCGTTGGTGCCGATCGAGACGAAATCGAAGTGCCGCAGGAAGATGGGCATGGTCAGGGCCGCTGCCGGCACCTCGATCATGGCGCCCAGCTCGCACTGGCCGAAGGGCTTGCCCGAATCCGCCAGCTGGCGCTGCACATGGGCGATGTTGTCGAGGGTCTGGCGGATCTCGCGCTGGCTGGCCAGCATGGGGATCAGCACCTTGACCGGGCCATGGGCGGCCGCACGGTAGAGCGCGCGCAGCTGGCGGCGGAACATGCTGGGCTCCGACAGGCTCCAGCGGATGGCGCGCAGCCCCAGCGCCGGGTTCAGCACGGACTCGTGGCGCAGCTCGCTCGACGACATCCCCTCCAGCGGCTTGTCCGCGCCGATGTCCACCGTGCGGATGACCACCGGCAGGCCCTTCATGGCCTCGACGGCGCGGCGGTAGGCGTCGTACTGCTCTTCCTCGTCGGGCAGGTTGCCGCCCCGGTTCATGAACAGGAACTCGGAGCGGAACAGACCCACCCCGACGGCACCGGCCTCCAGGGCGGCAGGGCTGTCCTCGGGCATCTCGATGTTCGCCAGCAGTTCGATGCGCTCGCCATCCAGGGTGACGGCCGGGGTGTGGCGCAAGCGGGCCAGGCGGCTGCGTTCCAGCTCGGCCTGGCGCTGGCGGAAGCGGTATTCCTCCAGCACGATGGGCGAGGGGTCGACGATGACCAGGCCGGCGTCGCCGTCGATGATGATGCAGTCGTCCTGGCGGATCAGCCCGCTGGCCTGGCGCGCGCCGACCACCGCGGGGATGTCCATGCTGCGCGCCACGATGGCCGTGTGCGATGTCTTGCCGCCCACGTCGGTGACGAAGCCGCAGAACACGCTGCGCTTGAAGCTGATCATGTCGGCCGGCGCGATGTCGCTGGCCACCAGGATGAGGGGCTCGTCCCCGCCGAAATCGCGGGCGTTCTGGCCCGGCTCGGGCATGGCCGAGGGGGTGCCGCGGCCGATGCTGCGCAGCATGCGCTCGACCACCTGCTCCAGGTCGGCCTTGCGTTCGCGGATGTAGGCATCCTCCATCTCGTCGAACTGGCGGGCCAGCACTTCGAGCTGCGCCGACAGCGCCCACTCGGCGTTGTAGTGGCGCTGGCGGATCCAGTCCAGTGCGGCCCCCACCAGGGCCTCGTCCTGCAGCAGCATCTGGTGGACGTCCAGGATGGCGGCCAGCTCCGCAGGCGCGTCGGCCGGCAGGTCGCGCTTGAGCGCCTCGAACTCCACCGCCACGGCATCGCGGGCGGCCAGCAGGCGCGCAATTTCTTCCTCGGTTCGCGCGGGGTCGATGAAGACGTGGGGCACGTCCACCCGACTGGAGGCGATCAGCACCGCGCGGCCAATGGCCACCCCCCGCGACACCGGCAAACCGAAAATCTGGATGCTCATGCCTTGGATGCTATCAGCGAGCGTGTATGCTGTCCGCCGGATTTGTCACGACGATGAACATTGCGCGTCAAATCCATCCCCCATACGGCGTCACCCGCATGTCACCCGCTGTTCACGACTCCGTCATGTTGCCGCCAGACACTGCCCCACATCGATGAAAGCCCGAGACTGGAGATGACAATGCGTGACATCCCGCTGCCCACCCTGCCCATCGCAGGTCTGTCCAACCAGTTGTCGGCCGACCGTGCCGCTCGGAGGTCACTTCACCCGGGCTCCGCGCGCCAAGGCTTTGAAGTCGTTTGGGCTCGCTCTGAAGAAGATGTTCGCGCGGCGCAACGCCTGAGGTACGACATCTTCGTGAACGAAATGGGCGCGCGCCTGAGCGTGCCTGCTGGCAGCCCCGCCGGCCACGACATCGACCTGTTCGACCCCTACTGCGAGCACCTGCTGGTGCGCCTGGCCTCCGAAGACGGTGAGCCTGGCGAGGTCATCGGCACCTACCGCGTGCTGACCCCCGATTCGTCCAAGCGCATCGGCGGCCTCTACAGCGAAACCGAGTTCGACCTCACCCGCCTGCGCGGCCTGCGCAGCAAGATGGTCGAGCTGGGCCGCTCCTGCGTGCACCCCGACCACCGCAACGGCGGCGCCATCATGGCGCTGTGGGGCGCCCTGGCCGAGTTCATGGTCCGCAACGACCTGGACACCATGATCGGCTGCGCCAGCATCTCCATGCGCGACGGTGGCCACGTGGCTGCCAGCCTGTGGGAACAGCTGCGCCAGACCCACCTGGCTTCGATCGACCTGCAAGTG
Organism: Pseudomonadota bacterium; assembly: GCA_022566735.1. GTDB lineage: Bacteria > Pseudomonadota > Gammaproteobacteria > Burkholderiales > Burkholderiaceae_C > Aquabacterium. The sequence continues at coordinate 15,545 of JADFIG010000005.1, read as the reverse complement.
CGCCCCCGCCTGCCCCTGCCGGTGGAAGAACTGAACCGCCACCTGGACGTCGAGCCGCCCGCCCTGATCAAGGGCTACCTGCGCTGCGGCGCCAAGGTGCTGGGCGCGCCCGCCTGGGACCCCGACTTCAACACCGCCGATCTGCCGATGCTGATGCGCATCGCCGACCTGCCAGCGCGCTACCGCCGCCATTTCCTGGGCGACTGACCCCAGGGGCTGCGTCCCTCCACACCGGCCACGGCCGCGCTAGGCTCACCACGAGCCTGTCGCGGCCGTTCGCTTTGCAGGCCAGAGCTGGCAGGCCACAGCTTTGCCGGCGTTCACCTGGGCCACCGTGATCTGCGCATAGACTGCGCGGCATGCCACCGCCCTCCGACGCCCGCTCCAGCCCCGAGCCCGACACCCGCCCCTCCGGCCGCGCCACGCCCCCCGCCCACAGCCTGCCGTTGTGGCAGTTGCTGAGCCGCTGCGCCGAGGCCGTGGCCGCCGTGCGCCAGGGCCAGTCCCTCACCGATGCGCTGGCGGCCCTGCCAGCGGCCGAGCGCCCCGGCACCCAGGCCCTGTCCTTCGCCGTGCTGCGCCGCCTGGGCACCGCCCTGGCCTTGCGTCAGGCCCTGGTGCCCAAGCCCCCTGCCGCCTGGGTGGACGGCCTGCTGCTGTCGGCCCTGGCCCTGGCCTGCGGCGAGGCATACGCCCGCCACACCCTGGTGGACCAGGCCGTCGAGGCCTGCAAGCGCCGCGCCCGACCGGCCAGCGGCATGGTCAACGCCGTGCTGCGCCGCTTCCTGCGGGAGGAAGCCACGCTGCTCGCCGCCCTGGAGGACGACGAGGTCGCGCACTTCAACCACCCGGCCTGGTGGATCCGCCGCCTGCGCCGCGACTGGCCCGAGCACTGGCAGGCCATGCTGATGGCCAACCAGGATCAGCCGCCCATGACCTTGCGCGCCAACGTCCGCCACGGCAGCAGCGCCGCCTACCGGGTGCGCCTGGCCGAGGCCGGCTTGCTGCCCGCCCCCAGCAACCCCCAAGCCACGCCCGAGGCCGCAACCGAGGCCAGCGCACCGGTCCCTGGCGCACTGCCCGCAGGCCTCGACCCCATCGTGCTGCCCCGCGGCGTGCCGGTGCAACTGCTGCCCGGCTTCGCTGTCGGCGATGTCTCCGTGCAGGATGCCGCCGCCCAGCTCGCCGCCCCGCTGCTGGTGCATGCCGGCGGCCACACGCTGCCTGCCGGCGCGCGCGTGCTGGACGCCTGCGCGGCCCCGGGCGGCAAGACCGCCCACCTGCTGGAGCTGGCCGACCTCGACGTCACCGCGCTGGACAGCGACCCGCAGCGCCTGGCCCGCGTCCACGACACCCTGCAGCGCCTGGGCCTGAGCGCACACGCCGTGGCCGCCGATGCCAGCCAGCCCGACACCTGGTGGGACGGCCGCCCCTTCGATGCCATCCTGCTGGACGCCCCCTGCAGCGCCTCGGGCATCGTGCGCCGCCACCCGGACGTGCGCTGGCTGCGCCGCGAATCCGACCTCACCGCCCTGGCCCGCACCCAGGACGCCCTGCTCGACGCCCTGTGGCCCCTGCTCAAACCAGGGGGCCACCTGCTGTACTGCACCTGCTCCGTCTTCCGGGTGGAAGGGCAGGAGCGCATCGACGCGTTTTTGCAACGCACGCCGGGCGCCCGGGCCCTGCCCTCCCCCGGGCACCTGCGGCCTGTGGTCGAATACTTCAACACCAACGCTGCCCCCGCCACCCCCGGCCAGGGAGACGGCTTCTTCTACGCCCTGCTGGCCAAACCCTCCTGACGTGCGTGATGTCCCAGATGCACCGCCGCGACCTGCTCCGACATGGCGTCCACCTGGCGCTGGCAGGGGCCGTGGCATCGGCGCAGCAGGCGGCCCGGGCCGAGCCCGGCGGGCGCAACGACGTCGAGCTGACCTCCCTGAGCGCACAGCAAAGCGAGGAAGGCGTGCTGCTGAGCTATGCCGTGCGTTTCGAGCCCTCGCGCGAACTGGAGCAGGCCCTCACGCGGGGTGTGGCCGTGGTCTTTGTCGCGCAGGCCGAACTGCTGCGCAACCGCTGGTACTGGGCTGACCAGCCGCGCGGCCTGGCCACGCGGCGCTGGCGCCTGGGCTACCTGCCGCTGACCCGCCAATGGCGCCTCAATGCCGACGGCCTCAGCCGCCAGTTCACCCGGCTGAGCGATGCCCTGGACGTGGTCAAACGCGGCTCGCGCTGGCGCATCGCCGACGCCGTGGCCGCGGGCGACGAGGCGGACCACTACGTCGAGTTCAGCTTCAAGCTCGACACCGACGAGTTGCCCCGCCCGCTGCAGATCGGACTGGGCACCGCCACCGGCTGGGATCTGTCCGTGCAGCGCCGCGTCCCCCTGGCGCCGGCAGGCCGCTGACCCTGGCCGCCCCGACGTCCCAGGCCGCCCGACCGTGAGCACCATCAAAGCCAACCGCTGGGCCGTGATCGTCTCGGGCATCGTCCTGAGTGGCGGCGCCCTGGTGCTGGGCTTCATGCTGGTGCTGGCCACCCAGAACAGCGACCGCTTCGAGCGCCATTTCGGCTGGCTGGTGTCGGCCAACCTGGGCATCGCGGCCTTCCTCACGCTCATCATCATCGTGGCGCTGGGCCGGCTGGCCGTGCGCCTGCGCAACCGCAAGTTCGGCAGCCGGCTGCTGCTCAAGCTGGCGGGCATCTTCGGCATGCTGGCGCTGGTGCCCGGGCTGATGATCTACACGGTGTCCTACCAGTTCGTTTCGCGCAGCATCGAGACCTGGTTCGACGTGCGCGTGGAAGGCGCCCTGGAAGCCGGCCTCAACCTGGGCCGCAGCACGCTGGACACCCTCACGCAGGACCTGGCCAGCAAGACCCGCGTGGCCGCGTCACGCCTGAGCGAGCAGACCGAGCCCCAGGCCCACCAGCCCTCCCTGCTGGAGCTGGAGCGCCTGCGCGAACAACTCGGCGCCCACACGGTCTCCTTCATCAGCGAGTCCGGTCAGGTCGAGCTCAGCGCCGGTGGCGACGGCACGCGCCTGCTCAGCACGGAGCGCCTGCCGCTGTCCTGGCGCACGGAGGCGCGCAACAAGGGCCTGCTGGCCCAGGTGGAAGGCCTGGACGAGCGCTCCACCGGCCAGCCCGCACGCATCCTCGCCCTGGCCTGGATGCCCGACCGCAGCTTCAGCCTGCAGGCCCATGGCCACTTCCTGATGGTGACGCAGCAGCTGGCGCCGGAGCTCGTGCGCAACGCCCTGGACGTGCAATCGGCCTACCAGGAGTACCAGGAACGCGCCCTCAGCCGCAGCGGCCTGCGGCGCATGTACATCGGCACCCTGACGCTGACCCTGGTGCTGGCGGTGTTCGGTGCTTTCCTGCTGGCGGCCATCCTCGGGCAGAAACTGGCCCGCCCGCTGCTGCTGCTGGCCGAAGGCGTGCAGGAGGTGGCCCGCGGCGACCTGCGTCCCAAGGCCATCTTCGGGTCCCACGACGAGCTGGGCGGCCTGACGCGCTCCTTCGCCGACATGACCCAGCAACTGGCCGATGCCCGCACCCTGGCCGAGCGCAGCGTCCAGGAGCTCGACAGCGCGCGCGCGCACCTGCAGACGGTGCTGGACAACATGAGCGCAGGCGTGATCGTCTTCAATGCACAAGGCCTCATCGACATGGTCAACCCCGGGGCCACGCGCATCCTGCGCCTGCCGCTGTCGGCCTACCGTGGGCGCCTCCTGTCCGATGTCGTCGGGCTGCAGGGCTTTGCCGAATCGGTGCGCCAGCGCTTCGAGATGGTGGCCAACGACCCCACGCCCGGCGAGCGCCTGCAATGGCAGGAGGCCTACGAGCTGCAACTGCCCAGCCAGCCCGAACCGCTGACGCTGCTGGTGCGTGGCGCCGAGCTGCCACCCGACGAGCGCCTCATCGTGTTCGACGACCTCACCGAGGTCGTCTCGGCCCAGCGCGCCGAGGCCTGGAGCGAGGTGGCCCGCCGCGTGGCGCACGAGATCAAGAACCCGCTGACGCCCATCCAGCTGTCGGCCGAACGGCTGCAGCTCAAGCTGTCGGACAAGCTCGACGAGCCCGGCCAGCAGTTGCTGACGCGTTCGGTCGACACCATCGTCACGCAGGTGCAGGCGCTCAAGAACCTGATCAACGAGTTCCGCGACTACGCCCGCCTGCCTTCGGCCAAGCTGGCGCCGCTGGACCTCAACGCCCTGGTCAACGATGTGCTGGCGCTGTATGGCCAGGCGGTGGAGCAAGGCGTCATCCAGCTGGCGCTCAAGCCGGACCTGCCGACCATCATGGGCGATGCGGCCCTGCTGCGCCAGGTGGTGCACAACCTCGTGCAGAACGCGCTCGATGCCGCCCAGGACGCCACGGCCGAGCACCGCGGCGGCGCGCCTGCGCAGGTGCTGCTGCGCACGGACACGCCCCTCAACGACGATGGCAGCATCCGCGCCGTGCGCCTGACCGTGCGCGACAACGGCCCCGGCTTCCCCGACAAGATCCTCAAGCGGGCGTTCGAGCCCTACCTCACCACCAAGGCCAAGGGCACGGGCCTGGGCCTGGCCGTGGTCAAGAAGATCGCCGATGAGCACAAGGCCCTGGTGCGCATCCGCAACCTGGCCCCGCAGGCCGAATCCGGTGGTCCGCAAGGGCCTTCGGCCGCGCCCGGCACGTCGGGAGGGGCGCAAGTTTCGCTATCATTTTCGGTGCTGTCATCCTTCCCACGCCAAACTGGGTCACACTAGGCACCGGAACCCATTGCCGGGTAGCAGAAATTCATGGCCACCATCCTTGTTGTTGACGACGAACTGGGCATCCGTGCCCTGCTGTCAGAAATCCTGAGTGACGAAGGTCACTCCGTCGAAGTCGCGGAAAACGCCGCGCAAGCCCGCGCCCTGCGCGAACAGTGCAAGCCCGATCTGGTCCTGCTGGACATCTGGATGCCCGACGTGGACGGCATCACGCTGCTCAAGGAGTGGTCGGCCAGTGGCCAGCTGACGATGCCCGTGATCATGATGTCGGGCCACGGCACCATCGACACCGCCGTCGAAGCCACCAAGTTCGGCGCCCAGGCCTTCCTGGAAAAGCCCATCACCATGCAGAAGCTGCTGCGCGCCGTCGAGCAGGGCCTGAGCAAGCCGGCACCGCGTCAGGCCGCAGCCGCCCCGCAGACCACGATGCAGCCGATGCACCTGGCCACGGTCACGCCCATCACCGCGGCCTCGTCCTACAACGCCGGCTACAACGCGACCGGCGGCGCCGCTCCCCACGCCGCGCCCCACCATGCGCAGCTGAACGGGCACATGGGCCATGGCATGGTGCGCACCGAACTGGCCGGCCACGGCGTGGCCGCCGAGCTCAACGGCCACGCCCCCGTGGTGGGCAACGGCCTGTATGGCCACGCGGCCGCCCCGAGCCACCATGGCATGAACGGCCACCACAACGGCATGTCGGGCCCGTCGCACGAACAGCTGTTCCAGCTCGACCGCCCGCTGCGCGAAGCCCGTGATGATTTCGAGCGCGCCTACTTCGAGTTCCACCTCGCTCGCGAGGGCGGCAGCATGACCCGCGTGGCCGAGAAGACCGGCCTGGAGCGCACCCACCTGTATCGAAAACTCAAACAATTGGGCGTCGATCTCGGCCGCAACAAGAAAACGGCCGCGAATTGATGTATAGTCGTGGTCTTCGCTGATCGCTGACAAACGTCGGCCAACAGCGAGAAACACAACGGCCTGGTAGCTCAGTTGGTAGAGCAGCGGATTGAAAATCCGCGTGTCGGTGGTTCGATTCCGCCCCAGGCCACCAGATTCAATCTCTTGTAGATCAAGAGGTTATGAAAGGCGGCCTGCACAGGTCGCCTTTTTTGTTGGCGCTTCGCAGAAGTCTTCTGACGTTTTTCTGACGTTTTCGACTGCGGACCGCCCAAGGCCCCTGTCGTTGCCTTGCGCTCCACTGCGCACGGCAACGCGGGAACAGGCCGATCAAAGATGCGCACCTGCGCCCGCGGCAAAGCTATACGCAACTCCAACCACTGGAGTTGACCGTGACTTGTCTGCCCCCTGACTGGCGCCCTTGCGCCCTGGCGATGCCCTCGCCTGCCCGCCCTCGTTGCCTGCACGGCACAGCGCCGCATGCACGGCCGGGAGCGCTCGATGGCTAAGCCCTACCGCGAACCCGCCACCCGCAAATGGAGTTTTCGACTGCGTGTCCGCGGCGAGGACATCTATCGCACCGGCTTTCAGACTGAGGCCGAAGCTCGCAAGGCGCAGGAAGCGCTGAAGCAGTCATTGAAGGCGCCGCATCGCCCGGCGCTCGACGGCCCATGGAAAACCACCTTGGCGCAGGCATTGTTCGACTACGCACAGGAGAGGCTACCCGGCCTCAAGAGTGGCGAGCAAGAATCTCGTCGCATCAATCGCTATCTTCGCCTGGCTCAGGCGCCCACACTCAGACTCGCGCCCGTGCAGTCGACTGGCACAGGTGAGCAAGGCGCTCAAGCCATTGTCTACTGGAGCGTGCGCTGCGAGCCGCCGTCCGAACTGCGGCGCATCCCGCAAGGGCTCTCGAGGCATCGGGATGCGCTGAGCCGCCGCAGCGAGAAAAGTGACCGCATCCGGCAGCGTCTGGCGATCTCCAACGTCGCCGACATCACGGCCCACGACGTCCAGAGCCTCATTGATGCCATGGTTGAGGAAGGCGCGAGCGCAGCGACTGTGCGACTGGAGCACGCCGTGCTACGGCAGTTCTTCAACTACGCCCGCGACACATGGAAATGGAAGCTCGCGGAGGGAAATCCGGCAACCAGGCGCAAGCTGCCGACCGTCGACAACGGCCGTGACCGCGTTCTCACCAACCGGGAATGGTCCAGGGTCTGCGAAGCGCTCGAGACAACCCGCAACCCCTATGTGCCGCTTGCGCTCGCCCTGCTTCTCGAGTCGGCGATGCGGTGCTCAGAGGCGCTCGTGCATGTCACGTGGCGCGACTTCGAGGCGGAAAACTGCCTGCTGCGCCTGCGCTCGGCCAAGGCTGGCAAGCGTGCCGTTCCCCTCAGCCCCGGTGCGCTGGAGGTGATGCAGCAACTGCGAAAGCACGCCGAGTCGCTCGGACCCGTGTCGGCTGACAGCAGGGTGTTCCTGCTGACCTACGAGGCGCTGAAGGCAGCCTGGAAGCGTGCCTGTGAGCGAGCTGAAGTCGAAGGCGTGCGGCTTCATGACCTGCGCCACACCAGTGCCACGCGCTTTGCGCTGGAGCTCAACGGCAACATGCCGGTCCTCAAGGTCATCACCGGCCACAAGACTGACTCGCAGTTGCTGCGCTACGTGAACATCAAGGCCGAAGACGTTTCGAGGCTTCTGCACGGCCGCCCGCTGGACCACGACGACGCTCCCGCCGGCTTGCGCGTGATCCGCGCGGAAATCGTCCGGCCTTTGCGTAACGCACCCACGCCCGACATCGAGAACATGCCGCCGAACGTGGTGGCCCTCTCACCGCGCCCGCGGCGCTGAAGCGCGCGAGCTGCACAGCTCGCCTCGCTAGGACACATCCCACTTCGAGGACGGAAGCGCCCTTCCGTCCTCCTGCGCGTGCCGAGCGCATGCGAACCCAAGGACATCACCATGCCCAAAGCCAATCAAAAAGACCGCGACCAGCCCAAACACGTCGCTATACCTATCAACCGCCGAGAAGCGCCGATTGACGATCTGCCGCTCGCCGCGCGGGAACTGGCTGACTTGCTCGCCGAATTGGCAGCGATGCAGTTCGAAACCAATCTGAACGATTCAAAGAAGGAGCGGTGACATGCTCAAAGCTGGCATTTACGCGCGTTACTCCGACGACAAGCAGAGCGATACATCCATCGAAGACCAGGTCCGATGCTGCCAAGAACTTGCGCAAAGGCACGGTCTGACCGTGTTGGACGAGCACATCTTCAGCGACCGTGCCATCACAGGCACCGAGCTTGGCATACATAAGCTCGAGGGATACCACGCCGCCTTCAAGGCGTGGGACGCAGGCGAGTTCGACGTCCTCTTTGTGGACGAAGTATCCCGCCTGAGCAGAGACGGTGTTGAGCAAGCACTGCTCGTGCGGCGGCTCGAGAACAACCACCGGAAAATACTCGTCACCCATAACGAAGGCATCGATACGCGTGACGCGGACTGGCAACTCCGGTTTGGTTTGCACGGCCTCTTCGCGCAGCAAGAAAGCAGAAAAATCAGAGCACGTGTTGGCCGAGGCATGATCGGCCAGCTCGAGCGCGGCTACATGATTGCCACCCCCCCTTTTGGATACGACCTCAAACGAACAATGGACAGCGACGGACGCAGCCTCGGCACATCCTGGGTCATCAATGAAGAGGAGGCCAAGGTTGTACGTGAGGTCTTCGCCATGCGTGAGCAAGGGCGCTCGATGCATCAGATTGCGGCTCATCTCAACACCCATGGCATTCCAATCGTGCGAAAGCAGCGCACGCCGGAGGGAGGATTCTGGCGACCGAGCCGCGTTCGCAACATGCTGGGCAACACCATCTATCGCGGTGTCTTCGTCTGGCATGGCTCCACAACCTATCAGGCGAGAGCCAACAAGAAAGGCATTGCCGTTCAACCGGTTCACTACCCGCGCCCCGAGCTGCGATTGGTGAGCGATGAAACCTGGCATCGTTGCAACACCAACACGCATAGCAGAACAGGCTACGGAGGCGGCAAGCACTTTCTGGCAGGACTGGTCACATGTGGCTGCTGCAGTGGCACGTTGGTGCTGACCGCACCCAGCAAGAGCAGACGGTCGTTGCTGTGCGCCGGTTGCACCACGTCTGCTCAAGTGCGTTCAGAGCCCGGTGAACGTCTGACCGGCACCGTCGCCATCACCGGCATGACACTGCTGTTGGAGCATGCGTTGCGAGCGTTCCTGACGCCGTCGTTTCTGGAGGCCTTCCGAGCCTCTCTGCGGCTGCGGCTCACGGGCGACCATCGCGATGAGTTGCAAGCATGTAAGCAGCGGCTCAATCAGCTTTCTGCCAGCGGCAAGCGGCTGCTTCGGATGATTGCCAATGCCAGTGAAGATGACCCAGCACTCGAGCAGGAGTATGCGCAGCTGAAAGAGAAAATCAGCAAGACGGAAGCGCGGCTCGCCACGCTCGAGGCAGGAGGAGCAGCCATCGACGCCAAAGCGGCTGAGGCACAGCTCGGAGCGGATCCCGCCACCTTGCTCAAAGAGCTGTTCACGGGCGCAGTTGCCCCGGAACGTCTTCGCGCCGTGCTCGCCCGGCTTCTTCCGTCCATCGTCTTCGAAGGAAAGCAGGGGCGCTACCGGTCCTACTTCCGCATCCAGTTCGCGCCTGGCACTGCACTCGCCATGGCAAGCGGTACGGACGAGCTCGGGAGCGACGTCCTGACACAGAGGTTCGAGCTCTCATACAAGCCGAGTCGCCACAGCGGGGAAGGCCTGTGGACGGTCTCGCAAGTTGAGTAAGGGCTAAAGGGCTACAACGCCGTCGAGATGGCGGACAAGAAGGGCCGCTCGGTGCTGCGAAAGCAGTCCGTGAGCGGCCCTTTTACGAGCAGAGACGGCGGGGATCACGACCAGTCGCATGGCTCGATCGACAAGCCGTCAATTGGGCTTACTCACATCCAGCCTACGCTTTAACTCTCCGAGCACTCGCTTCAGCTCAGCGTCGGAAGCCGAATAGGGGGCCACAAAAGGCTCGACGCGAACCCACTGGTTTCGCTGCTCCGCATGCACGACCAGATCGATGTCGTCGACAAGAATCACTTCATCCGGCGCGACCTCGCCAACAAACGCGAGGTCTTTAACAGGCCCCTCCCAATCAATATATTCGACAGCTTGAAACCAGGCAGGTACTACGCCTTCACTGACAAGAAGCGCCGCAATCGTTCGGAACGTTGACTCCGGTACGCTCGTGTACATCGCTATACGCTCGAATAACACCTCACAACCATCCAGAAAATCCTTCAGGAACGGCCTAGGGAGCTGGCTGACCGCATTGCTGATTAATGTACCTTCCAGGTCCAGGCAAAGCACCTTCGGTTTCCGGCTCATGAGGGCTTCCCCTGCCCACGCGATCCTGCACGCTTGGTGGTAAGTCGAACGACCTCCCGCTCGAGATCCTTGATACGCTCCCTCATCGCGGAAGCGTCCTTGAGTAAGGCCGCTATGGAAGTCCAATATGCGTAGCCTAGATCCCCATCTTCCAACGCCAAAGTGTGGAGCGTTCTAAGCGCAAGATCCAGGTCGATTTCCTCATTCATGCCCGGATGATAGATCGGCTTGAAGCGAGATCAGCGAAAAACCCGCCAGACCAGCCCGATATTACTCACTGCATTTTTATACCTTTGGGGTCCCACAATAGAACGAAATACCACTTGGTATAACTTGCTCACAGCTTTCGCTCTACGCATCTCCTCCCCCGGGAGGATCCAACGGCCCACCATCCTGCAGAATGCCGAACAGGTGAAGAATCTCATGGTCCAACTCGGCAGAAGCATCCGGGCATTGCCATTTATCGGCAACGCCTCTCCTCCGGACAGAAAAAACAATCTCCGCCGGTGTGGTGACTGCCGCCTCAACATAGGCCGGCAATGTCGCTTTCGGATCTTGAGCAGCTTGGCCATGCCTGAATCTAGTACAAGGACAGCAGTCTCGCTACTTGACGTCAGGCATCACCGTCAGCCGCCCAGAGCTCGCGTGCTCAGAACCGGTGATACACGCCGAGTCCGACAGCAGACTGCTCCTGCCCTGCAAGCGCAGCCGACGTGGCAAACGCAGTCCCCATACGCGCGCCGCCGCGATTGTCCACCTTGGCCCAGAAGCCATACAGCATGGTGCGCTTCGACAGCTCGTACTGTGCGATCAGGTGGGCCAACGCCGGCCGCCCCTCGGTATCGCTGTAGTGATGGACACGGACCTCCCCGACCAACTGCCAGGCTCCAGAAAAGCGGTACCCCACACCGCCCTGCACCACCTTGCCGCGCGGTGTGATCTGGAGGTCGCCCCGTCGGGTCATCCACGAGAAACGTCAAGGTGCTGCAACTCAAGGTCGAGCTGCAGGGTGTACGCCCCAAGGTCTGGCGACGCGTGTTGGTGCCCGCCAGCATCTGATAGCCTAAGCTGCATGTGGTCTTGCTGCGTCTCATGGGCTGGGGCGGCGGGCATCTGCATGAGTTCGAATTCGCACAAGGCCGGTATGGCATGCCGGATCCAGACTGGCCCGAGGAGTCGATGGACGACGAATCGAAGGTGACGCTGACCAAGGCGCTCGGCTACAGCACCACGTTCACCTAGACATACGACTTCGGGGATGACTGGCCCACAAAATCAAGGTCGAGCGGGTCGATACCATGCCCGCCGAACTCAAGCTGCAGTTCCCCATGTGCCTGCCCACCTGAGGACGTGGGTGACACGCCTGGCTACGCAGAGTTCTTGGAAGCCATCGTCGACCCGGCGCACCCTGAGCATGGCGACATGACGGCATGGATCGGACGTCCCTTCGATCCCAATGCCTTCGATGTGCAGGAAGTCCAGGATCGCTTGTATGAGATTAGCTCTAGCTGACAGCCAACGCGCTGGCAAGGTGGATCTCGGTCGGGCACTTGCGCTTCAGCTCCTTTTGGCTGACTTGAAAGATGGCCATCTCTTGATCGCTCTCCCTGAAAAACTGGTGTCCCAAGCCACCGCAGCGGCCTGGGCCACGCGGGCTGCTGCACCTTCACCTAGACCCACAAAGAGTGCGTCAGGCTCACGTGCGTATTCCAACCCCTCGCGTCCACCTAGACCAGAATGCCGCAACCACCCAGTCCAATCGTTTGCGGCCGACGAAATTGTGGTCGCGGCCATCATCTGATCGAGTCACTGCTAGAAAAGCGGTCACGTTGTTAGCGTAGTGGCGTTTACGCTGGCATCGCGGTCGCGGTGCCGGACCAGCACACTGGTCAGCATTTCGACACCGCGACCAGTCTCAGTCAGCTTGCATTCGTTTCCGTCCTTGCAGCTTACGCATTGAGTCACCCTTCAATTGAATTCGGTGTGCTTGATGAACCACGCGGTCCAACACCGCATCCGCAATGGTGGGATCAGGGAAGAGGCTATGCCATTGGTCCGCGGGGTACTGGCTGGTGATTAACAGAGAACCATGTCGCATGCGTCTGTCCACTACATCCAGCAGTACATGTGCAGCCTGCACCGTCATATTGCCAATTCCGAAGTCATCAAGCACTAGCAGTTGGGGTTTGCTCAATTGCAGCTTTAGCTTCGGCAACGATCCATCTAGTGTTGCCACGGCAATGTCGTTGTACAAGTCCGATGCGCGATAGAACGTCGCGGCCATCTTGAGCCGACAGGCCTGGGTTGCGAAGGCGCATGCCAGCCAAGTCTTGCCCACGCCAGTGGCCCCCAGAATTATGAGGTTCTGCTTGCGGTGAATCCATTCACAAGACGACAACGTAGTAACGAACGCCTTGTCCAAGTTACGGCTGGCCCGATAGTCCAAGTCCTCTAGGCATGCGCCTTCGGGCAATGTGGCCCCTCTGATCAGCCTCTTCAGCTTTCGGTTCTCTCGCTCAGCCCACTCATGCTCCACCAACATGCCCAAGCGATCTTCGAAGGCCAGTTGCTGCTGCCCCGGCATGTTCATCTGCTGATTGAGTGCCTCTGCCATACCAGACAGCTTGAGGTCGCGCAGTCTTGCAAGGGTTTGGTGGACGCTACTCATTGATCACCTCCGAAGTACGAGCCGCCGCGGACATTCTCGTGGTTACCTTTGGGAGGAACACTGCTGGACTGCCGAGTTTGCTGACGGTCAGCTTGCTGCTTGATAATCGACTCGACACTGCGCAGTGACACGATGTTTAGGGGGAAGGCATAGCCGCACACCTCTTCAAACCGCTCATTGCCATACAGCCGAGCCAACTCTCGCATTCGGCGAGCTGCTTTCAGGCCGTTGGTCAAGTCGGGGCGATTTTCCAGATGATGATCAATCATCAGTTGGGTATACGGGCCAACCGACTTGGCCCAACTTGAGAGTGCCAATGGCTCACCTTCGAGAACTCGTTGGTGCGCAACAGGACGATGTTCTGGCGCCGTAACAATCTCGCCAGGTGTGGTCGTCAAATCATGCAGGGCCACACGCTGGCCTGCATGGAAGATCTCGATGATCTGGCGGGTATAGCGCAGATCGACTCGCATACCCCGCAACCGGTAAGGCACCGAGTAATACGCCGCATCGTGTTCGACATGGTAATCGTGCCCTGCGCGAACACCGTATTTCCAGTCACAAAGTTCGAATGCGGAATTGGGTAGCGGCTTCAAATGCGCACGTTCATCGCTTTCAAAGCGAGCAAGACGGTTGCCCGCGAGTTTCTTGAACGGGTGAGTATTCATCACTTGAGTCAAGCGACGCAGTTCTTGATTCAACTCCCCCAGATCGAAGAAGACGCGATCACGCAACCGGAATAGGATCCAACGCTGAGCGATCTGCACCCCTACTTCAGCCTTTGCCTTGTCTTTAGGCTTGCGGGATCGCGTCGGGACAGCCACCGTGCCATAGTGCTGCATGCATTCACTGTAGGCAGGATTGAGAACGGTACGATCTCGTTCACGGCGCCACACGGCTGCTTTGAGGTTATCACTCACCACCCAGTTGGGCACACCCCCTATGGCGGCAAAGCAATTCGCATGGCATTGAACCCAATCAGCCGTCGTCTGGCTGGCGACCGCCTCAACATAGGTTAAGTTGGAATAGCCTAGTACGGCAACGAAGATCTGAGCAAATGTGGACGCTCCACCCTGAGGGTCCCTGATTTCCACCGTGCGGCCAGCAAAGTCCACAAACAGTTTGTCTCCAGGGACATGAACCCGACGCATAACAATGTGTCGAGACTTGATCCACGTGCGGTAGCCATGGGTAAACGAACTGTAGCCAATGCCTTCGGGGTGAGATTCACGCCACTCTCGCCATATGACTTCCAACGTGGCATCCGCCCGTTGCATCTGCTCTTGAACCCAAGTCCAGTCAGGCGCGAGCTTGCGTTGAGCGATGGACCGGTTGTCGTTGCGCAGAGTTTGGCGCCATTCGTCGTCGGTCAGGGGTTGCAGATCTAACCAGGACCGCTCGCTGGCAACAAGCAGCACTCTCATGTTTCGCACTGTGCTGTGTGACAGCCCAAGGCTGGCAGCGATACCTCGGTGGGACTGGCGTTGATCGTAAAAGTGCAGTCGTGCAATTTCTCTTTGAAGATGTACTGGAAGCCTCATTGGCATGCTCCTGGATGAGTTCGGTGCCCGGTCAAGTACCGAGAGGGTGAGTTCATCCAGTACGCCCCGCCACTTGACGAACGGGCACGTCGCGCCGATACTTCAGCCAGCAAGTGCAACCTTGTTCTGGCCATAGGCTGGACGCAGCAACCCGAGGTGACCGCCTCGGGTTTTTGCGTTTCTGGACGAAGGATTTCAGTTCGTTAGCTTGAGAGGGCACTCCTCCGTATCTGGGACCAGTCGATTGACCTGGCGTGCGTGAGCCAGCCACGACGCAACATCTAATGTCAAAGCAAAGACACCACGTCGATTGGGCAGTGTGAAAAGCGTGACATCCACCTGGTTTCGTCGGCGAGCCTGCCTGAACGCTGCGAGAGTTCCATAGCCCAACGCGTGCGCGAGATGCTCTCCACCCAAGATTGGCCCATGAAGAGCCAAAAGTTCTTCATGCAGCCTTTGTGCAATTGCTTGCGGAGGCGGTGCTGGAACAGGTGGATTCGTTGCCTGTGGGGGTGTTGGCGTGGTAGGTGTGGTGCTCATGACCATCAGTGTGTTCATTGGTCACGCAGTGTTCGCCAAAATACCGACCGGATCCACCCGAACAGAAAAGGGCAATTTTTGTACTCTATCCAAGTAGATGCCCAAGATCATTACCCCACCCAAACCTGGCCGGCCGCCTCGCAATCTGATTGATGTGCTGCGCACCCAGCTCTGGATTCATGTGCTCAAGCTACGGTCGGGCTTGCCAAGCTCTTACGCCATCGAGAAAGCGCTCGAGCCGCACCTCATCCAGTTCTCAGAGGACAGAATCAATCGACCGCGTAAATGGGACAGCTATGAGCGTGGCGCCCGAGTTCCAAGGCGCAAAGCCGATGCAGGTGACGCCGTGGAGTTGGCCGAGCAGCGCTTTCCGGGTACCGCGCAGTGGTTCGACAATCCAATTTGGGACATTCTCAAAGGAGCCAGTCCAGATCAATGGGCATTACTGAAGCTCCTGCAGAAGCTATCCCCGGAGGTCAACGAAGTCCTGGTCGTGCGAGACGAAGCCAAGCTATCAGGCCGGCCTCAGCTTGCAGACCTTACCGACGATCACTTCAAGCGTCTTGTAAGGATTGGCAGCTTTGACGCATTGACCGCGACGGTGTTATTGGTCCGCCCTGAACAATTGCCTCACGCGGCAGCCAGCGCGACCTGACGGGTGTAGCCACTGGCCGAGCGGCCCAGCCAAGCCAGGACGATGGCCCGCAGATGGGCAACAAAAAGCCTCAACAGGCTCA
>JADFIG010000018.1 GCA_022566735.1 Pseudomonadota bacterium | reverse complement strand
CCTCAGATCAGGCCAAAATGGGCTTGAAATGGGGTGTTTTGGCGTCGGAGTCGACCCGCATCATCGAAAAACGAGCCCTTGCGTCAGCAGCGAAGCTGCGCCCGTTGGGTATTTCCGCAGCCTGCTAGGGTTTGCCTGGGTGTATGGGAAACCCAAATGACCATGCGGTTCGGGGAACTTGCAAAGGGCATCAAGGCACAATCCGGCCTGCCTTCCGAAATCAACCATCCATGGGTACCGCAGCCAATTCACCGTCCTCCATTGCAGCCATGCTGTCGCTGCCGCCACGGGTCAATCCGGTGGTGGTGGGCGTCCTGATCGTGGGTTTGCTGAGCCTGTTCGTGCCCACCTATGTCACGCTGTCCGAAGAGGTCTGGAACAACGATGCGCACGGCCACGGGCCTTTGATCCTGGGCGTGTCGCTGTGGCTGCTGTGGCATGACCGCCTGCGCATCCTCGACGGCGAACCCAGGCCGGATCTGCTCAGCGGTTTCGCGCTCCTGGCCCTGGGCCTGCTGGTGCATGTGGCCGGGCATTCGCAGGGCATCAACATGTTCACGACGCTGGCCCAGCCCATCGTGTTCGGGGCGTGCCTGCTGTTGCTGCATGGCTGGCAGGCCTTGCGTCGCGCCTGGTTCCCGCTGTTCTTCATGCTGTTCATGGTGCCGCTGCCCGAGGTGGCCGTGCAGGCCATCACGATGCCGCTCAAGCAGGCGGTGTCCTGGGCCACCGAGTGGCTGCTGTACGTGGCGGGCTACCCGATCGCACGTTCGGGCGTGACCCTGAGCATCGGCCCCTACCAGCTGCTCGTGGCGGACGCCTGCTCGGGCATGAATTCGCTGCTGACGCTGGAGTCGCTGGGGCTGCTGTACATGCGCCTGATGAACTACCAGTCCAGGTGGCGCAACACCCTGCTGGCGATCGCCATCGTGCCCACCTCGTTCATTGCCAACGTCACCCGGGTCATCATCCTGGTGCTGGTGACGTACCACCAAGGCGATGAAGTGGGGCAGGGTTTCGTGCACAGTTTCTCGGGGCTGGTGCTGTTCACGGTGTCGCTGGTGAGCATCTATTTCATCGACCGGGTGCTGGGCCTGTGGTTCAAGGCGCCGCAAGGGGCGCAGCCATGAGCCGCCGCGGTGTGTTCGTGGCCGCCGTGGCGGCCTTGATGATGGCCGTGGCGTCGTGGTTTGGCGCCCATGCGCAGCCACACACCCGCATGGCCGACCTGCACCCCCGTGAGCCTTTGAGCGCGGTGCTGCCTGCGGCGTTCGGCGAGTGGCGGGTGGACGAGGCCACCGCGAACGTCGAGTTGCCGCCCGATGTGGCCGCCCAGGTCAAGGCGATCTACACGGAGGTGGCCGACCGCGTCTACGTCAACGCGAAGGGCGAGCGCATCATGCTGACCATCGCCTATGGCCGCGACCAGTCGGATGGGTTCAAGGTGCACCGCCCCGAGGTCTGCTATGCGGCGCAGGGCTTCACCGTCTCCAGTCCGCAGGCGGGCACGCTGTCGCTGGGTGAGCGCAGCATCGAGGTGATGCACGTGGACACGCACCTGGGCGCGCGCATGGAGCCGGTGACTTACTGGATGACGATCGGCGACCACGTGGTCAACACGGCATCGCGCCACAAGCTCCAGCAGATCCGCTACGCCCTCGACGGCCTGATCGCGGATGGCCTGCTGGTGCGGGTGTCCTCGCTGTCGCATGACCCCCAGGCGGCCTACGAGGCCCACGCGGCTTTCGTGCGGGCCTGGCAAGCGCACGTGCCCGCGTCCCAGCGCAGCCGCCTGTTCGGCCGCTGAGCGGGCGCGCGGTGCCGGCGCAAGGTGAACGCAGCGGTGACCCGGGGCTTGCACGGCGGCGCGCACCACATTCATTCAGAAAAGAGAGAGATGAGCACGATGCAAACCCCCAAGAAAGTGGCCCTGATCACGGGCGTGACGGGCCAGGACGGCGCCTACCTGGCGGAGTTCCTGCTGAACAAGGGCTACGAGGTGCATGGCATCAAGCGCCGCTCCTCGCTGTTCAACACCGACCGCATCGACCACCTCTACCAGGACCCGCACGTCGACAACCGCAACTTCGTGCTGCACTACGGTGACCTGACCGACTCCACCTCGCTGGTGCGCATCGTCCAGAAGGTCCAGCCCGACGAGATCTACAACCTGGCCGCGCAAAGCCACGTGGGCGTGAGCTTCGAAGAGCCCGAGTACACCGCCAACGCCGACGGCATCGGCGCGCTGCGCCTGCTGGAGGCCATCCGCATCCTGGGCCTGGAGAAGAAGACGCGCTTCTACCAGGCCTCCACCTCCGAGCTCTACGGCCTGGTGCAGGAGATCCCGCAGAAGGAGACCACGCCCTTCTACCCGCGCAGCCCCTACGCGGTGGCCAAGATGTACGCCTACTGGATCACGGTGAACTACCGCGAGGCCTATGGCATGTACGCCTGCAACGGCATCCTGTTCAACCACGAGAGCCCGGTGCGCGGCGAGACGTTCGTCACCCGCAAGATCACCCGCGCGGTCGCCCGCATCGCGCTGGGCCTGCAGGACTGCCTGTACCTGGGCAACATGAGCGCGCTGCGCGACTGGGGCCACGCACGGGACTACGTCGAGATGCAGTGGCTGATGCTGCAGCAGGACCAGGCCGAGGACTTCGTGATCGCCACGGGCGTGCAGTACAGCGTGCGCCAGTTCGTGGAGTTCGCGGCCAAGGAGCTGGGCATCACGGTGACGTTCGAGGGAGAGGGCGAGGCCGAAGTGGGCCGCGTCACGAAGATCGAGCCGGTGGTCAACGCCAAGGGCGAAGCCGAGGTCCTGGCCAAGTGCCAGGTGGGCGATGTGATCGTGAAGGTGGACCCGCGCTACTACCGCCCCACCGAGGTGGAGACGCTGCTGGGCGACCCGAGCAAGGCCAAGGCCAAGCTGGGCTGGGTCCCGAAGACGACGCTGGCCGAGCTGGTCAAGGAAATGGTCATCAGCGACTACACCTCGGCCAAGCGCGACCACCTGGTCAAACAAGCAGGGTTCCAAGCTTATGACTACCACGAGTGAGTGAGAGGCGGTCGGCCAGCATGAAACGCCAGTTCTACGATGTGCCGCCGCAGTACGCAGGCGGGCCGAGCTTCCACAAGCACAAGCTCGAGATCCGGTCGTTCATCTTCTGGATTTCGTTCGCCCTGGCCTTGGCGTCGCTGGCCATCCCGCCCTTGCGCTACCTGGCCTACGGCGTGCCCATGCTGGTGCTGCTGACCTGCGTGGCCGACCGCAAAGTCAGCCTGGGCGAGGAAGCCTGGCCCTACCTGATCGTCCTCGTGGCCGGGCTGACGCTGGGGCCGCTGGCCAACACCGATGGCTGGAAGGACCTGTTCTTCATTTTCGCGGGCGTGTCGGTGGCCTTGCTGTCGCGCATGCCCCAGGTGAAGCTGTGGACGGTGTTCTTCTGCCTGCTGGCCTGCTTTGCCTTCCAGTTCGGTGCCTTTGGCAACTTCCGCGGTGGCGTGCACTTCAACATCCTGAAGTCGGAGTCGTCCTTCGAGGGCAACTTCAGCTTTGTCTTTGCCTTGCTGGTGCCGTTCGCGGTGATGCAGCGGCGCTACCTGCTGGCGCTGCTCAGCTTGCTGATGGCGGTGCTGTCGCTCAAGCGCATCGCGGTGCTGGCGGCCGTCGGCGCGGGCGTGATGGCCCTGGTGGGGCCGCGGCGCGGACGCTGGCTGCTCAACCCGCCGGTGATGCTGGCGCTCAACGCCCTGGTGCTGGTGGCCGACATGGCCTACTCGACCGGGCTGATGGACCACATGATCCAGCAGTTCACCGGGCAGAGCTCCAACGAGTTCGGGCAAGGGCGCCAGTCCATCCACCGCTATGTGGTGCGGGACTTGCTGGACTCGCCCTTCCTGGCCCTCATCGGCCACGGCATGGGCTCGGTCTACAGCATCGCCGAGCAGGGCGTGGGGGTCTACGAGAAGATCAACCTGCACTCGGACCTGCTCAAGCTGGCCTATGAGGTGGGCTACATCGTCACCGCGGTGATGGTCTGGGTGATGTACACGGCGCGCAGTCATGCGGTCCGCGTGGCCTTCTTTTTCCAGAACATCCTGTTTTTCACCGACAACACGCTGATCTACTTCTTCTTCACCTTCTTCTTGTTCACCCTGATGCGCACGCAGCGAGAAAGCGAGCAGGCCCATGCTGCCCCGGTGGTTTAGCGGCATCGCGCTGGGCTGGCTGTGCGCCGTCGCGCCCGGCCTGAGCGGCGCGGCCCTGCCGGAGCGGCCCTGGGTGCTGCAGGCCTGGGGCAAGCCCGAGCCCGTCGCGGATGCCAGCCCCTCGGCGGAGTGCGCGGGCAGCGCGGCCGGTGCGAGCTCGGGCTTCGTGTTCGCCAAGACGCGCTCGGGGGGCGGTGCGGCCGAGCTCATCGTCCCTTCGGTCCTGGTGCCGGGCAAAGCCTACGAGTTCCAGGTGCCGGTGCGGTTGCTGCGCGGTGATGGCGGCGTGGATGTCTTCTTCCGCCGGGACTCGCCGTATTACGAGACCACGGCCATCAAGACCGTGTCGGCCAAGTCGCAGTGGCAGACCGTGCTGCTGCGCGGCGTGTACGACGCGCCCAAGGTGGGTTCGGTGCGGCTGGCATTGCGCCAGGACGGCTCGGCCATCTGCCTGGGGCGGCCGGAGCTGCGCGAGATCAACCCCGAGCTGGTCGGCGCCGACGAGGCCTGGCACCCGGTGCCGGAGCACTTCTTCGGCATCCACCTCAACAAGCTGGGGCGGCACAACAGCTGGCCGAGCTTCGCGCCGGATGTGGTGCGCCTGTGGGACACCGGCACGACCTGGCACGACCTGCAGCCGCGCGATGGCCGCATCGACTGGCGCGGCAACCCGCACGCCCAGCGGCTGAGCTATTTCTCCGACCACGTGCGCCGCCACAGCCGCGATGCGGCGCTGATGATGACGCTGTCCATGACGCCGACCTGGGCCTCGGCGCCCGGGGACAACAGCGCCTGCGCGACCTCCGGCTATGGCGAGCGCAGCTGCATGCCGCCGGCGGACCCGGAGGCGTGGCGGCGCTTCGTGCGCGAGGTGGCCAGGCGCTTCGACGGCGGGCGCGTGAGCCTGTGGGAGGTGTGGAACGAGGCCGATGTCCCCACGCACTGGCTGGGCACGCCGCAGCAGATGGTCGAGCTGGTGCGCATCGCTGCCGAGGAAACCAGGAAGGCCGACCCGCGCAGCCTGATCATCGGGCCGAACGTGACCACGAATGGCCTGCACTTCCTGCACAACTTCCTGCTGGCCGGCGGGGGCAGGCACATCGACGGCATCAGCGTCCATGCCTATCTGGGTTACGGCGCCGCGCAGGCCATGTCGCGGCTGCGCAATGTGCGCGAGATGCTGCGCTCCCATGGCCTGAACCTGCCCATCTGGAACACCGAGTCCAACACCGCGTGCGGCGGCGACCCCGACGTGGCCACCCGGGTGTTCTGCGAGAAGACCCACGACGAGACGGTGCTGCAGTCGGCCCTCCTGCATGCGGCCCAGGGCATGGCCAACTTCACTTTCTACACCTGGGAGGGCGCGCAGGGCGAGGTCGGCGGCGCCAGCATGGCCCAGGCGGACTTCCGCAGCAACACGCGCCTGGGCAGCCTCTACGAGGAGCTGGCCCGCTGGATGCGCGGGGCGTCGCTGCGGCCCCTGCCACCCGCGCCGGGGCCGGTGACCCGCGTGCAGTGGCGCAAGGATGGCCGCCAGTGCGTGGTGGCCTGGACGCAGGCGGGCGTGGTGAAGGTGTCGCCGGCCCTGTTCGATCAGGCCGAGCTGGTGCGCGATGTGGCCGGTCGTCCGGCAGAGCGCGACGCCACCGGCGCCTGGCTGCTGGGTGCGATGCCGATGATCGGCTGCGCCAGCGCAGGCGCGCGTCCATGAGCGGGAGGGGCAGCGTCTTGCAGGGTTCAAAGGCAGGCGGCATGGCCAGGTGGGTGGCGCGCGTGCGGCCGCTGTGGCAGTCGACGCGGGCCTGGGCCTTCGTGGGGGCCTTGTGCACACGCGGTGCGGGGTTCATCGCCAGTTTCTCGCTGGCCCGTTTCGCGGGCGCCGAGGCCTTGGCCTTGTACGTTGCCACGGTGGTGACGGCCGCGGTGGTGGCCACCCCGTTGGCGCAGGTGCTGTTCAACGGTGGCACCCTCGTGGCCACGGCCGCCCCCTCGGCGCCGTGGGCGCGTCGCCTGGTGCGTTGCAGCGTGTGGATGGGCCTGACCTGGATGCCCCTGCTGGCGGCCTTGTTCGCCGGGCTGCATGGGCAGGCCGGCGGCGTTGCATGGGGCGGGGCATCGGGAGCGGCGGGGGGCGTGTCCTGGGCCTGGTGGATGCTGGCCGGCCTCAGCAGCCTGGCCGGACAGGTCTTCGGCTTCGCGCTCACGGGGCTGCTCAACGGACTGGGCGCGCAACTCGTCGCGGCGCGCCAGACCGCCGTGCAGGCGGCCTTGCTGATGCCCTTGTCCCTGCCGTGCGTCTACGCCTTCGGCCTGCGGGGCGCCCTGGGCATGTTGGTGCTCAGCGCCCTGTTGCCGCTGGTGCTGCAGCTCTGGCTGGCCCGCCGCTGGCTGGCGGCGCACTGGCAGGCCAGCCCGGGTGAACTGCACGACGAGGCCGAGTCGCCTTGGGGGCTGCTGTCGGCCCAGGTTCGCGCCGGTGTGCCCAACGCGATCGCGCTCGTGGCCTCGGGCCTGGGCAGCTGGTTCTGCGCCATCTACCTGGTCCAGCAGGCCCAGGGCGCTTCGGCGGTGGCCGTGCTGGCCGTGGCCACGCAATGGACCACCCTGGTGCTGATGCCGGCGACGAGCTGGGGCGGCGTGGTGCTGCGGGAACTGGCGCAACTGCGTTTGCGCGCCGATGCGCCCCAGGCCTGGTGGCCCACCGTGTGGCGGCTGATGGCACGCAACGTGGCCGTGACCGCGGGCCTGGGCCTGGCGGTGCTGGTGGCGTGGCACTGGATCGAGCAGGGCTACCGCATGCAGGGCATGGGCCTGGCCACGCTGATGTGGGTGAGCGTGGCCGCGGCCCTGGTGTCGTCGGCGCATGGGGTGCTGGAGCGCGCCCTGATCACCTGGCAGAAGCAGTGGCAGATGATGCTCTTCGCCTTTGTGGGCCTGCTGGCCCAGGTGGGCTGCACCTGGGCCTTCGTGGGCGACAGCCTGGCGGCGGTGCAGTGGGGCCTGATGCTGTCGGTGACGCTGGCCGCAGGCCTGAGCCTGTGGTTCCTGCGCCGGCTGGTCGCGCCTGCCGAGGAGGGGCGGGCATGAGCCGCATCTCCGTCGTCATCCCGCTCTACAACAAGGCCGCGACCATCCGGGCGGCGATCGAATCGGTGCGTGCGCAAACCTTCACCGAGTGGGAGTTGGTGGTGGTCGACGATGGCTCCAGCGACGAGGGCCCGCACCTGGTCGAAGGCCTGGCCCGGACCGATGCGCGCATCCGCTGCATCCGCCAGCCCAATGGCGGCGTGGCGGCCGCACGCAATGCGGGACTGCAGGCTGCGCAATGCGAGTGGGTGGCCTTGCTGGACGCCGACGACCACTGGCGGCCCGAGCACCTGGCGCGCCTGGACCAGTTGCGTCACCGCTTCCCCGACGTGGTGCTGTGCGGCGGTGCCTGCAGCTACATCGGTGCAGGCGGCCAGGTGCACGACCCGGCGCTGGCGCCGAGCCGCGTGCAGGCGCCCGACGGCCTGAGCGTCATCGGGGACTACTTCCAGGAAGCGCACGATCACCACCTGCCCTTCAACAGCTCCTCGGTGATGTTGCGCCGTGACGTGGCCTTGGCCCTGGGCGGCTTTGTGCGCGGCGTGACGGCCGGCGAGGACCTGCTGATGTGGGCGCGCATGGCCTGTGCCGGGCCCGTGGCCTTGTCGGCGCAGCGCACGGCCTGCTACGTGGAGCCCCCCGTGCAGGCGGGCTTGAGCCAGGCTGCCATCCGCCGGCCGCAGGTGCCCGATGTGGTGGGCGCGGCCCTGGCCGAGCTGGTGCGCAGCCACCCGCAACGCCGCAGCCTGCGCCTGCACCTCGCGGACTGGCACCGCATGCGCGCGGTCATGCAGATGGAACTGGACGAGCGCGCCGCGAGCCTGGCCGAGTGGGGGCGGGCCATGCGCTGGGACCGTCCGACCCGCAAGGACCTCGCTGGCCTGGTGTTCCTGGCCTTGCCCGCCGGTGTGCGCGACGCCTTGCTGGCCCGCTGGCGCGCGGCCAAACGACAGCGATGACACCGATGCCATGATGCCGAATCCGACCACCTCTCGCCCGATCCGCGTGGCCCTGGTCACCAACATCCCGGCGCCCTACCGCATCCCCGTGCTGGAGCGCCTGGCCCGGCAGCCGGGCTGCGACTTGCGCGTCATTTACTGCAGCAGCCTGGAGCCCGACCGCGCCTGGCAGCTGCCCGCAGGTGATTTCCAGTCCACCTGCCTGCGCCCGCGCCACCTGACCCTGGGCGGCAAGTACGTGCACGTCAACCCCGATGTCTGGGCGGCATTGAACCAGGCCGCGGCGGACGTCGTCATCACCACCGGCTTCAACCCCACGCACCTCATCGCCTTTGCCCACGCGCGTCTGCATGGCGCGGCCCACGTGCCCATGACCGATGGCACCTGGACCTCGGAGCAGACGCTCGGTGCCATCCACCGCGTGCTGCGGCGCTGGGTCTACGCCCGCAGCGCGGCCTTCATCGGCGCCAGCGAAGGTTCGATGGCGCTGTACCGTTCCTATGGCCTGGACAGTGCGCGCCTGTTCAAGTCCCACCTGTGCGCCAACAACGAGGCCTTCCTGGCTTTCCCGCCGGTGCCCAAGGTGCACGACCTGCTGGTGTCGGGCCGCATCGTGGCCGGCAAGAACCCGCTGTTCGCCTTGCAGGTGGCCGAGCGCCTGGCGCATCGCCTGGACCGTGTGGTGCGCCTGGCCTTCCTGGGCTCGGGGGAGATGGAGGCGCAGGTGCGTGAAGCCGCCGCGCGCCTGCCTGCCGAGCAGGTGCGGGTGGACTTCCTCGGCTTTGCCCAGCAGGACGCGCTGCCCGGGCATTACGCGCGGGCCCGCATCCTGCTTTTCCCCACGGCGCTGGACACCTGGGGCGTGGTGGCCAACGAAGCCTGTGCCGCGGGCCTGCCGGTGCTGGTCACGCCCGAGGCCGGCGTGGCCGGTGACCTGGTGCTCGACGGCATCAATGGCCGGGTGATGCCGCTGGACGCCGAGGCCTGGGCCCGCGCCTGCGCGGAGCTGCTGGGCGACGATGCGCGCTGGACGCAGATGTCCCTGGCGGCGCGCGAGCTGGTGCAGGCCTGCAACTTCGACGCCGCGGCCGATGGCATCTGGCAAGCGGTGCGCCTGGCCGCCCGCGGCTCCCGCAAGGCCCCGGAGATCCGGGAGGCCCGCCGATGAGGGTGCTGGTGGTGCACAACGCCTACCAGCAGCGGGGGGGCGAGGATTCGGTGGTGGCTTCCGAGACGGCCTTGCTGCAGCAGCACGGCCACGCGGTGGACACCTGGTTGCGCCACAACGACGACGTGGCCGGGGTCTCGAAGCTGTCCCTGGCGGCACAGGCGCTGTGGTCGCGCGGCTCGGCCGACGAGGTGACGCAGCGCATCGCCCGCTTCCGCCCGGACGTGGTCCACGTGCACAACACGCTGCCGCTGGTGTCGCCCTCCGTGTTCTGGGCCGCGCACCGTGCCGGCGTGCCCGTCGTCCAGACCCTGCACAACTTCCGCCTGATGTGCCCGCAAGCCATGTTCCTGCGCGAGGGCAAGACCTGCGAGGACTGCCTGGGTCGCGTGCCCTGGCGCGGCGTGGTGCGTGGCTGCTACCGGCACTCGGTGACGCAGACGGGCGTGGTCGCCGCCACCGTGGTGCTGCACCGTGGCCTGGGCACCTACGAGCGTGCCGTGACCCGCTGCATCGCGCTCAGCGAGTTCTCGCGGCGCAAGTTCATCGAAGGCGGGCTGGCGCCCGAGCGCGTGCTCATCAAGCCCAACTTCGTCGAGGATGCGGGCGACGGCCTGGCCGAGGGGCGCCGCGGCGGCCTGTTCGTCGGGCGCCTGTCGGACGAAAAGGGCGTGGGCGTGCTGCTGGAGGCGCTGCGCTTGCAGCCCGCGCAGGCGCGCGCCGATGTCGAGGTGATCGGCGAAGGCGAGTGGTCGCCGCAGGCCCAGGCCCTGCTGGGTGGCCGTGCGCCGGGCTTCCTGCCGGTGTCGGACATCCTCGAGCGCATGAAGCGCGCGGCCTACCTGCTCTTGCCCAGCCTGTGCGGCGAGAACTTCCCGCGCACCCTGGCCGAGGCCTATTGCTGCGGCCTGCCGGTGATCGCCAGCCGCATCGGCGCGCTGGCCGAGCTGGTGGAAGACGGGGTGACCGGCCTGCTGTTCGAGACCGGCAACGCGGCCGACCTGGCGGCCAGGCTGGCCTGGGCCGAAGCCCACCCGGCGCAGATGCAGGCCATGGGGCGCGCGGCGCGGGCGCGCTACGAGGCGCGCTACACGCCGGCGGCCAACCACGACCGCCTCATCGAGATCTACGAGGAAGCGATCGGGGCGATGGCCGCAGAGCAGGCGCTCAGAACTCGTTCATGACCGAGCCCACCACCTTGGTCGGGCCCATGCTCACGGTGTTGAGCAGGTCCTGCATGGCGTACATGCGGGTCTGGTTCTGACGGGCGATGACGACGGCGGCGCCGCAGCGCGCCGAGATCACGGCGAAGTCCGACCCCAGCGACGCGGCCGGGGTGTCCACGATGACCTGGTCGAACTTGGTCAGCAGCTCGCGGATGAGCAGGCCGAAGGCCGGGCGCTCCAGCAGCTCCAGCGGGTTGGGCGGCGTGGGGCCCACCGGCAGCACGAACAGGCTGGGCAGCTCCTTGATGGGGCAGACCACGTTGCCGGCCGCGCGACCCGAGAGGATGGACGACAGGCCCACGCTCTTGCCTTGCAGGCCGAAGATCTCGTGCAGGCGCGGGTTGCGCATGTCGGCGTCGATCAGCAGGGTGCGGCCCGACAGCTGCGAGAAAGCCGCCGCGAGGTTGGCCGCGAAGTAGGTCTTGCCGTCGCCGCTGTCCGGGCTGACCACGGCCAGGGCGCTGCGCGGGCCATGGTCGGAGTACATGCGCATGATCATGTGGCTGCGCATGGTGCGGAAGGCTTCGGCCTGCTCCGAGAACGGCTTGGTGGCCACCACCAGTTCGGCCGGCAGGCGCGAGGTCTGCTCGGTCGCGTAGGGGTAGTGGAACTGCTGCGCCAGGGCCCACAGCACATCGTCGCTGTTGGCCAGGCCCAGCGCCACGGCCGCTTCGCCAAAGCGCACGCCGTGCACCTTCTGGTACTCCAGGATCTGCTGGATCTGCTCGGCCGACAGGTTGTTGGCCTGGCTGATGATCTCGCCGATGGAGCGGTCGTGCGTGACCTGCTGGGTTTCGGGGAAAGCGGATTCGCTCGCGTCGAAGGACGAGGGCTGGAAGGTGGCTTGGGGGCTGGACATCGTCATGCGCTCCGGCCGGCTTCCAGGGCGTTGCCGCCGATGGAGCTGCCTTGCAGCGCCAGGTTCGAGGGGTTGCGGCGGCTGTGGGCGCCCAGGCGCAGGCGGTGCACCCAGCCCTTGGCGTGGGGCGAGGGCATGACGCCGACGATGGGCAGGCCCGTGCCTTGCAGCAGGTCCTGCGCACCGCGGATGCGGCGGTCGAACAGCTCCACGCCCAGCGCGACCAGCACGCCCAGCAGCAGGCCGATGGACAGCGACAGCGACAGCGCCAGCGTCAGCCGCGGGAAGACGTGGCGGCTGGGCTCGGTGGCCGGGCTGACCAGGACGATGTTGTTCTGGGTGTTGTTGCTCTCCAGGCCCATCTGGCTCAGGCGCGCCTGGATGGCGTCGTAAACCTTCTGGGCGCTGTCGACTTCGCGCTCCAGCACGGCCAGCTCGGTGCGGGCGTCCTTGAGTTGCAGCACCTTGTCGCGCTGCTCTTCGTAGGCCGAGCGGGCAGCGCCCATGCGCGAGGAGGTGATGCTGTCGTTGATGTTCAGGCTCTTGGTGAGCTTGCCCGTCTCGGTGCGCAGGCGCTCGCGCAGGCTGTCGAGGTTGGCCTTCGACTCGATGACCTGCGGGTGCGCGTCGCCGTAGCGGGACTGCAACTCCTCCAGCTTCGCTTCCACGCGGGCGATGTCGGCCTTCAGCCCGGTGACCAGGGCGTTGTTGAGCACGTCCTGCATCTGGTCGGCGCTCTTTTGGGCGGTGGCCGAGCGCACGCTGGTGTCGGCCTGGGCGGCACGCAGCGCCACGATCTGGGCCGACAGGTCGTTGAGGCGGGCGTTCTCGGCGTCCAGGCGCTCGTCGGTGGCGACGATGCCACGGGCCTTTTGCGCCTGGGCCAGCTTGACCTGAGCGGCTTCGAGCTTGTCGCGGGCCAGCTTGGCGCGCTCTTCGAAGAAGGCGTAGTACTGGCGGGCCGGGTCCACGCGGAACTGCACGCTGGAGTCCATGTAGGCCTTGGCGAAGGCATTGGCCAGCGCGGCGGCGAACTTCGGGTCCACCGAGGTGTAGTCGATGTCGATGATGTTGGATTCGCGCGAGGGCTTGACGTCCAGGCTCTGGCCGATGAACTCGCCCACCCAGGTCAGGTAGTCGCCCTTGCCCTTGGTGGCCTTGAGCCACTGGGCGCGCACGTCCTCGTTGTTGTCCATGCCGATCTGGCGGGCCACGCGGGTGGCCAGCGCCGGGCTGGTGATGATGTCGATCTGCGTGGCCATCAGACCGGCCGATTGCAGGCCCACGGTGCCGGACATGCCGGCGACGGGGTCGGGTTTGAGGTCCACCATGACCGATGCGGTGGCCTTGTAGCTCTTGGGCAGCCACAGGCTGATGCCCATGGTGAGCGCCACGAGGCCGGCCATGACCCCTGCAGCCAGCAGCCAGCGGGCGCGAAGGATCCGGAAAAACTGGTCAAAGGTCATGCATTCCACTCCTGCGATGTGCCCGTCGCGGTCGGGGCCCGTTCAGCCTGGGCAAGGCCATCGACGCTGGCGCCGGGCAAGGTCACGCGAGAGGATCAGGTGACCCCGCCCGAAGCTCAGCGGGATATCGGCGCTGGCGCCGGATCACTTCAGTCCAGACAGACCCTTGGTGACGGCGGCCGCGTCCAGCGCGGTGCTGGCGGCTTCGGTCGGTGACGAGGGCACGATGGGGGCGAGGGCCGACGGCGTGCTGGCGGCCGAGGCAGCAGCAGCGGCGCCCGAAGCGGGCTTCTCGGCGAACTTGCCGATGTACTCGATCTTGGCGGCGGCGCGCATGTCCTTCATCGCCTTCTGGGCGAACTCACGGCGACGCTCGACCGTCAGGTACTGCTCGATGGCGGGCTTGGCCTGCTCGAAGCCGACGGGCTGGTCCTTGCTGGCGATGACCAGCAGGGCCTTGAAGCCATCCTTGGCGGTCAGGAACAGGGACTCGCCGTTGGAGATCTTGGACAGCGGCTCGACGATGGCCATGGGCAGGCCTTCGGCGCCCTGGGTGACCTGGTTGGTGTTGAACTTCAGGCCGGCGGCCTTGATGGCTTCGGCGTACTCACCGGCGCTGCGCAGGGTCTTGAGCTTCTCGATCAGGGCCTTGCTCTGTTCGGGCGTGGCGGGCACGGTGAACTCTTGCAGGGCGTAGACCTTGCGCTGCGAGAACAGCGCGGGCTTGGCGTCGAAGTACTTGCGGACTTCATCGCCGGTCGGCGGGGTGGTGCCGGCCACCGAGGCCTTTTCCATGTAGGTGCGCGCCAGGATGTTGCGGCGGGTGGCTTCCAGCAGGGCCAGGACCTGGGGGTCGCGGTCGAGCTTCTGCTCTTCGGCCTTGGCCACGGCGAGTTGCTGGTCGATCAGGCCTTCGAGGACCTGGCGGCCGGCGGCGTCGGCCTGTTCGGGGCGCAGGCCGGGCTGGCGCTCCAGGACCTGGTTGATCTGGTGGACGGTGATTTCCGAACCATCGACACGGGCTGCGGCCTGGCTGGCCTTGCCCTCGGACTTGGACTTGTCGCCACAGCCGGCGGCCAGGGTGGCGGCCACGACGACGGGCAGCAGGGCCAAAAGGCGCAGGGCGCGGGGTTGGGCGAGGGCTTGCAGGCGGTGTTGCATGGTCGAAATTGGAGGTTTGTCGGTGAATCTGTGTGCGGGTGCCGGTTGCGCGGCACCTTGGCATGATCAAGAAGCGTCCATGAAGTTCCCGAAGGGCCTCCAGGGGACACCCGAACGAGTGTACGAAGCACAGATGTCAGCTCGTGTCACACACCGCCGCTCAGCGGTGCGGGCGTGCACACCAGCCCACACCCCGGAGCATCCCGGTGGCCAGCGCGCCTGCCGCTGCACCACTCAAATGCGCCCAAGGGGCCACGTTTATAGC
Source organism: Pseudomonadota bacterium (assembly GCA_022566735.1). Classification (GTDB taxonomy): domain Bacteria; phylum Pseudomonadota; class Gammaproteobacteria; order Burkholderiales; family Burkholderiaceae_C; genus Aquabacterium. Next base: position 50,987 of record JADFIG010000018.1, on the reverse strand, counting down.
CGAGGCCGAGGACGCCACCAGCGTGTGTTGCCAGGGGTTTTCCATGAGGATCTTGAGCGCCACCCCCGAGAGCAGTGCCCAGGCGAGCCACTTGGGATGCAGACCCGGGGAAGGTTCTGCGCCAGTGGGGTGACGCAAGGGGGGCAGCACGGCAGGCAAGGCCAGGGCGACGACCCCGGCATGCAGCACGCCCGACAGGCCGACATAGCTGCTCAAGGCGGGCTCCAGCAGCATGCCCAGCTGGGTCAGCGGCCAGGCCAGGCACCAGGCGGCGGCGGCCTGGGCGCGCGGGCGCAGCAGCCCGCCCAGGGCGGCCAGCAAGACCAGGGCGGCCAGGTTGCGCAGCAGGTGCGGGGTGCTGCCGTGCAGCCAGGCGGAGGTCCACCAGGTCCAGGCGGGCTGGTGCCAGCCCAGCTCGGGGCGCAGCACCAGGGCCTGGGGCAGGGCCGGCCATTGCGCCACGGCCTGCGCCAGCGCCACGGGCTGGAGGCCGAGTGCCGCGGCCGGCAGGGCCAGCAGCAGGCACAGGGCCCACCACAGCCTCACGCCATCGAGGCCGACTTCAGGGCGCGTCACCGAAGACGGCGCGCCACAGCGCACGCACGGCCTCGCTGTGGGGCTGCACCGCTTGCAAGGCCTCGTCGGCCAGCACCGTGGGCGCCTCGTTGAGCCGGGCGCGGTGCTGGATGCGGCGCAACTCGCGGTAGGCCTGGCTGGCGCCATCGGCGACCTCGGCCGGGATCAGGCCGGCTTGTGCGGCGCGCGGCAGCAGGGCGATGTTGCCGACGTTGTCCATCAGCTCGGGGTGGCGGTGGCTGTGGGCCAGCACCAGGAACTGCACGGCGAACTCGACGTCGATCATGCCGCCTGCGCTGTGCTTGACGTCGAAACGCTCGGGTGGGCAGGGGTGGGCGTCGCGCAGGCGCTGGCGCATGGCCACGACCTCTTCGCGCAGCGAGGCGATGTCGCGTTCGGTGGACAGCACGGCGCGGCGCGTCGCTTCGAAGCGTGCGGCCAGGGCCGGCTCGCCCGCGCACCAGCGCGCCCGCGTGAGGGCCTGGTGCTCCCAGGTCCAGGCGGTGTTGCTGCCGCGCTGGCGCTGGTAGTCGTCGAAGGCGTGGTACGAGGTCACCAGCAGGCCGGAGTTGCCGTTGGGGCGCAGGGCCGTGTCGATGTCGAAGAGCTCGCCGGCGGCCGTGCGCAGGGTCAGCCAGCTGACGAGCTTGCGCGCGAACAGCAGGTAGGCGTCGATGGCGCTGGGGGTGTCGGGGCCGGCATCGACCTCGTTGTCGGCCCCGGGGCCGTCCTGGCTGTCGTCGAAGACGAAGACGACATCGAGGTCGCTGCCGTAGCCCAGCTCCTTGCCACCCAGCTTGCCGTAGGCGATGACGGCGAAGTGCGGCTGGCGGCCCACGGCCCACTTGCCCTGCTTGCCGGGGCGCTGCTGCAGCTCGCGCCAGGACCAGCGCAGGGCCGTGTCCACGGTGGCATCGGCCAGGGCGGAGAGGTCGTCGGCGACCTGCTCGACCGTGATCAGGCCTTCGACGTCGCGCACCAGGGTGCGGAAGACCTCGGCGTGGTGGGCGCGCCGCAGCGTGTCCATCAGGGCTTCTTCGTCGGCCTGGCCGGCGCGCGCCCAGGCGGTGTGGCGCTCTTCCAGTTCACGCTGGAAGGCGGCGGCATCGAAGCGGCTTTCCAGCAGGCGCGGGTCGGCGAGCTCGTCGATCACGCCGGGGTGGCGCAGCAGGTAGCGCATCGGCCACTTGGCCAGGCCCAGCAGGCGCAGCAGGCGGCGCAGCACTTCCTGGCGCTCGGCCAGCAGCGAGAGGTAGCTGTCGCGGCGCAGCAGCGGGTTGAGCCAGTCGATGAAGTGGCGCACCGCGTCCAGGCCCAGCGGCTCGGCGGGGTGGCCATCGGGGCCGTCTTCGGTGCAGTCGTCGGTGCTCAAGGCCAGCTTGGTGGCGCGGCCGATCAGCTTGGCCAGACGCAGCTTGGCCGCATCCGACAGCATCGCGACCTTGGGCTGGCGCGCGAACTCCAGCACGTGCGGCGCCAGTTCCGCGGGCAGGCGCGCGACGAAGTCCTCGTGGTCCACCGGCAGGGCGGGGCCGTTGCAGCCTTTGCAGCCGCCGTTGCTGCCGCTGCCGCCTTCGCGGCCGTCGTGCAGCAGGGCGTCGAACTCCATGGCCACGAACTCGCGCACCTCGCACAGCAGGTGCAGCAGCTGGCAGCTGGGCGTGAGGCAATCGGGGCTGGCCTGCCCGTCGGTGGGCGCGCGCTGGCTCAGGCCCAGGCTGCGCGCGATCCAGTCGACGTCGCCATCCTGCGTGGGCATGAGGTGCGTCTGCTGGTCGTCGAGGAACTGGATGCGGTGCTCGACGCGGCGCAGGAAGGTGTAGCACCGGGCCAGCTGCTCGGCCGTCGCCGCAGGGATGAGACCGCGCGCCACCAGGCGGGGCAGGGCCTTGAGCGTGGAGCGGGTGCGGATTTCCGGGAACTGCCCGCCGCGCACCACCTGCAGCAGCTGCACGGTGAATTCGATCTCGCGGATGCCGCCGCGCGAGAGCTTGACGTCGTTGGCACGGTCGGCGCGGCCGGCGGCGCGGCGCGTGGCCTCGTCGCGGATCTTGCGGTGCAGCTGGCGCAGGCCTTCGAAGACGCCGTAGTCGAGGTAGCGGCGGTAGACGAAGGGCATGACCAGGTCGCGCAGGTCCAGGGCGCGCTCGTGGTGCTCGCCGCCGGGCATGCAGCGGCGCGGCGCCACGATGCGGCTCTTGAGCCAGGCAAAGCGCTCCCATTCGCGGCCCTGCACGAGGAAGTACTCCTCCAGCATCGCCATGCTGACCACGGGCGGGCCGGAGTTGCCGTTGGGCCGCAGCGCGAGGTCGACGCGGAAGACGAAGCCGTCCTCGGTGGTGTCGGCGATCAGGGTGCTGAGCTTGCGCGCCACGAAGGCGAAGTACTCGTGCACCGTCACCTGGGTGTGGGGCTGGCCGTCCAGGCCGGCGGTCAGGCCGTCTTCTTCGTAGACGTAGATGAGGTCGATGTCGGAGGAGACATTGAGCTCGCGCCCGCCCAGCTTGCCCATGCCCACGACCCAGAAGTCGATGCGCCGGCCTTGTGCGTTCAACGGCGCGCCGTGTTTGAGGTCGGCTTCGGCCTCGGCGGCGGCCAGGGCGTGGTCGAGCGTGACTTCGGCCAGCTCGGTCATGGCCACGGTGATGTCCTGCATGGCCGCGGCCTGTTCCACGTCCAGCACCGCCAGGCGCTCCATGACGAGCTGGCGGGCCACGCGCAAGGCGCTGGCGAGGTCGCGGCCACCGGCTTGCAGGCGCTCGATCAGGGCGGCCATGTCGGGGATGCGTGGCAGCCCGGGCGCGGCCTGGGCGAAGGCGGCGACTTCATCGCCATAGCGGCGGCGGATGCGCTGGACGTAGCGGGAGTGCTCGGCCGCTGCATGGGGCGGCAGGGCGGAGGGGGCCGCGTTGGCAGAGGCGTCGGGAGGGAAATCGATCATGGGTCCGGAGGGCGGGGCGGCCGGTCTGTGCTAGGGTTCGCGCTGGTCAAACCCCGCGGCCTGCGAGCCTGTGCGCCGATGTTAGTGCAGCACCTGGTGCTCGTGGGTCGGGGATTGGACGGACGTCATTGCATTTCATGTCAGACAAGTTCCCTCTTCCCGATGACGGGCGCGCCCGCGATGCCGGCGCCGCCCAGGACGCCGATGGGCCCGTGCCGGCCGCGGCGGGACGCCAGCCGATACGGTGGCTGGGCCGGGCTGGCGTGGGGGTCGTCAAGGCCGTGGGCTGGGGACTGGGCGTGTTGCTCATGCTCGTGGTCTTGGCCTGGGCTGTCCTGTTGTGGGGGATTCTGCCGCGTGTCGATGGCTGGCGTGATGACCTGACGCAGCAAGCCACAAAGGCGTTGGGGCTGAAAGTGCAGATCGCACAGGTGCTGGGGCGCGCCGATGGCATCTGGCCCACGCTGGCCCTGCAGGACGTGCGCCTGCTCGATGCCGATGGCCGCGTGGCGCTGCGCCTGCCCCTGGTCGAGGCCCGCCTCTCGCTCACCACCTTGAGTCCCCAGACCCTGCTGGAGGGCGAGTTGCGGCTCGACCGCCTGACCCTGGTGCGCCCGGAGCTGGACATCCGCCGCGATGTCAGCGGGGCCATCCACGTCGCGGGCCTCAAGCTGCCCGCGGCCGCGACCGGGCAGGAAGGGGGCGGTGGCCTGGACTGGGTGCTGTCGCAGTCCCGCATCGACATCCGCGAAGGCACGGTGCGCTGGACCGACGAGTGGTTGCGCGCACCGCAACTGGCCTTGCAGGGCGTGGACCTGCGTCTGCGCAACCGGCCCAGTTTGCGGGGCCGGGTCCATGAGCTGGACCTGGCCGCCACACCGCCGCAGGCCTTTGGCGACCGGTTCGAGCTGCACGCGGCGGTGTCGCAGCCGCTGTGGCTGGTCGGGCAGGCGCCCCCACAGCCGCCCGCCGTGGCCTGGGCGGCCTGGGCGCCGTGGTCCGTCCTGGAGCGCCTGTCGAACTGGGGCGTGGACAGCACGCGCCCGTCCGACTGGCAGACCTGGTCGGGGCAGGTGGAGGCCGTGTTCCCGCGGGTGGACGTCCAGCGCCTGCGCCAGCACGTGCGCCTGCCCATCGAGGTCGACAGCGGCAGAGGGGCCTTGCGCGCCGCCTTGGCCCTGCACAGCGGCCGCGTCGACAGCGTGCGCCTGCAAGCCGATTTGCAGGCCGTGCGCCTGCGCCTGGCCTCCGAGTTGCAGCCGCTGGCCTTCCAGCGCCTGAAGGGCGAACTGTCGGCGGCCAACGAGGACCGCAAGGCCAGCCTGTCCTACCGCCAGCTGGCCTTCACCCTCGATGACGGTGTCGCCTGGCCGGCCAGCAGCGGCAGCCTGAGCTGGCAGCACCCGGCCTGGCCGCAGGGCTGGCCTGCGGGCACCTGGTCGGACACGCTGGGAGGCAGCCTGCGCGCCGACCACCTCGACCTGGCCTTGCTGGCCGCCCTGGCCGACCGGCTGCCGCTGGCGCCGCAGGTGCGCGCCCGCCTGGCCGAGCTGGCCCCGCACGGCGTCATCGATGGCTTGTCCTGGCAGTGGGAAGGGCCCGCCGGGGCACCCAGCCGCTACAAGCTGGCCGGGCGCATCAAGGGCCTGGTGCTGGCCGAGTCGCCCGCGGAAGGCCGCCCGGGCCTGGCCGGTGCCGATGCCTCGATCAGCGCCGACGAGCAAGGCGGCAAGGCCGAGTTGCAGATCAGGCAAGGCTGGTTGGCGCTGCCGGGCGTGTTCGACGTGCCGCGCCTGGAGCTCGACGAGCTGGCGGCCAAGGTGAGTTGGCGCATCCAGCCCGCGCCGCAAGCCGGTGGCCAGCCACAGTGGAAGGTGGACGTCAGGCAGGCGCGCTTCGCCAACCCCGACGTCGCCGGGCAACTGGAAGCCAGCTGGCACACCGGCCTGGCCCCGGCACCGCGCCTGCCCGGGGTGCTCGCCCTCAAGGGCAGCTTCAAGCGCATCGAGGCCTCGCGGGTGTGGCGCTACCTGCCGCTGACCATCGGTGCGCCGGCCCGCGAGTACGTGCGCCTGGCCATCCAGGGCGGGCGCTCGGAGGGCGCGACCTTCGAAGCCGAGGGCGACCTCGACCAGTTCCCCTTCAAGGACGATGTCGGTGGCCGCTTCCGCGTCAAGGTGCCGCTGCGCGAGGTGGCGCTGGACTACGCCCCGGCCGGGCTGACCGGCAGCGACAACGCCCAACTGCGCTGGCCGCCGTTCACGGCGCTGGACGGCGACCTGCTGTTCGAAGGGCAGCGCATGCTCATCCGCCATGGCCGCGCCCGCCTGGGCACCGTGGCCAGCGGCAAGTTCGAGCTGCTCAACGTCGAAGGCCGCATCGACGACCTCGGCCATGCCGACCCGCAATTGCAGATCAGTGGCCAGGGCGAGGGCCCGCTGCAGGACGTGCTGAGCTACCTGGCGACCTCGCCGCTCTCCAGCAAGCTGGGCAGCGTGCTGACCAAGGCCCAGGGACAGGGGCGCGGCGCGCTGCAACTGGCGCTGGACATCCCGCTCAACCGCAGCGTCGAGACCCGCCTCAAGGGCGAGGTCACCCTCAAGGACAAGGACCGCGCCACGCTCAAGCTGGGTGCGACCATCCCGCCCATGACGGCCGTGCGCGGCCGCATCACCTTCACCGAGGCCCTGCTCAATGTGTCGGCCCGCACCCGCGTGTGGGGCCAGGAGATGGCCGTCGAGGGCCAGCGCAACGCCGAGGGTGTGATGCGCTTCTCCGCCCAGGGCAGCGTCTCCGCCGAAGCCTTGCGCCAGGCCGAGGAGTACCCCTTCGTGGCCCGCCTGGCGCCGCGCCTCAGCGGTGACACGCCGGTCACGGTCAACGTCAGCACGGGCGGCAGGCAGCCCAATGGCCAGCCGGCGCGCACCGAAGTCACCGTGGTCACCAACCTGCGTGGCGTGGGTGCGGCCTTGCCGGCACCCTTGAACAAGCCGGCCCAGGCCTCGTGGCCCTTCAAGCTGACCTACCGGCTGGAGGACGACGAGGGCAACAGCGATGCCGTGCTGGTCGACCTGGGCAACCCGCAAGTGGCCCAGATCACCTCCAGCACCTTGCCCTGGCTGCGCGTGGACCTGCGCCGCGACACCCATGCCGAGGCCGCCCGCCTGCAGCGCGGCGTGGTCAACCTCGTGCAACCCGGGCTGGGCGGCGTGACCGCCCTGCAGTCCCTGCCGGCCAAGGGCATGGCCGTGCAGGTGGTGGCCGGGCCGCTGGACATCGACGCCTGGCGCGAGGCCCTCACCACGGTGTTCGACCTGGCGCCGTCGGCCCGCCCCACCCGGCCGACACGGGGCACCGCGGCGCCCACCGATGCCCATGTGGACGACAGCCATGTGCCCGACTCCATCGCCATCAGCAGCACCGCCCTGAGCTGGCGCCAGCGCACGCTCAAGGACGTCGCCCTCACCGTGGCGCACCCGGCGCCCGGCGTCTGGCGTGCGCAGGTCGACTCGCCCCAACTCGCCGGCCAGCTGGAATGGCTGCCTGAGCGCGCGCCCGTGGCCGCCGGCAGCCAATCCAGCCGCCTGGTGGCACGCCTGTCGCGCCTGCTCGTGCCACCCGCCGAGGCCCAGGCCATCGAAGACCAGGCCGCCGCGCAGATGCTGGGCGCCGAGTCCGCCAGCCTGCCTGCACTCGACCTCGTCATCGACCGATTCGAGTGGCGCGGGCTGGACCTCGGCCGCATCGAGGTGGAAGCCGTCAACCGCCAGGTGCCCGTGGCCAACGGACCGGCCCTGCCCGAATGGCGCATGACCCGGCTGCGCCTGAGCAACCCCGATGCCCAGCTCGACGCCGCGGGCAACTGGACGGCGCTGGGCGCCCAGGGCAGCGGCCCCACGGGCCAGCGCATCAAGCCGCGCTCGGCCTTCAGCTACACCCTGGAGCTGCACAACAGCGGCGCCTTGCTGGCCCGCCTGGGCATGCCCCAGGCCGTCAAGGGCGGCAAGGGCAAGCTCACCGGCCAGGTCAGCTGGCTGGGCGGCCCGCTGGAGCCCGACACCCGCAGCATGAGCGGCGAGGTCAAGGTCCAGATCAACGAAGGCCAGTTCCTCAAGGCCGACCCGGGCATGGCCAAGCTGCTGGGCGTGCTCAGTCTGCAGGCCCTGCCGCGCCGCCTGGTGCTGGACTTCCGCGACATCTTCCAGCAGGGCTTTGCTTTCGACAGCATCGACGGCGACGTCAGGATCGCGCAGGGCGTGGCCACCACGCGCAACCTGCGCATGCGCGGCGTGCAGGCCATCGTGCTGATGGAGGGCCAGGCCGACCTGGGCAAGGAAACGCAGAACCTGCACGTCTTCGTGGTGCCGGAGATCAATGCCGGCACCGCTTCGCTGGCCTATGCCGCCATCAACCCCGTGGTCGGCCTGGGCACCTTCCTGGCGCAGATGCTGTTGCGCAAGCAGGTGTCGGAAGCGGCCACGCGCGAGTTCTGGGTCACCGGCTCCTGGGCCGATCCGCAGGTGGGCAAGGGCGCGGGGCCGCGCCTCGATGCCGATGCCCCGGCACCTTCCGCTCCCGCGCCGACGCCGGCCACCCCGCTCCAGCAAGGGTCGACGCCCTGACGGACAATCGGGGCACCGCCGACTTCCACCGTCGCCATGCCGATCTCCCGCCGCCGCCTGCTCCAGGCCGCTCCCGCCCTGGCCAGCCTGTCCGTTCCGGCCGCTGCCTTGTCCTCGTTCTCCGCCTTCTGGCTCGGTGGCTGCTCCGGTCAGACCGCCGCCCAGCTGCCCGACCTGCCCTTCACCCAGCTCGACGGCAGCGCCCACCGCACCACCGAGTTCAAGGGCCGCGTCGCCATCGTCAACTTCTGGGCCACCAGCTGCACCACCTGTGTCAAGGAGATGCCGCAGATGGTCGAGACCCACCGCCGCTTCGGCGCCCAGGGGCTGGAGTTCCTGGCCGTGGCCATGTCCTACGACCCGCCGGCCTACGTGGCGCAGTTCGCGCAGTCGCGGCAATTGTCCTTCCGCGTAGCCATCGACCACGACGGCAAGCTGGCGCAGGGCTTCGGTGACGTGCAGCTCACGCCGACCACCTTCGTCGTCGACCGCCGCGGCCAGATCGTCAAGCGCTACATCGGCGAGCCGGACTTCGCCGCGCTGCACGAGCTGCTGGCGCAATTGCTGGCCCAGCCCGCGCAGGGTTGAGTCCGGATCGCCCCGTGCCGCTTGCTCCGGCTCTGTCCGCCCCTGTGCCGTCTGCCATGCGCCGCCTGCCCGCAGGGGCCGGGTGGCAGCTTGCGTCGTCGGCCCTGCCGCTGTGGTTGTCGTTGCTGCTGTGGTTGTCTCTGGCCGCCTGCGCCCCCGCCCTCAACTGGCGCGACGTCCACCCCGAGCAAGCCGAGGGCCTGCGCGCCACCTTCCCCTGCAAGCCCGATGTGGCCGAGCGCCAGTTGCGCCTGCCCGGCCTGGCCGAGCCCGTCACGGTGCGCCTGCTGAGCTGCCAGACCGACGGCCGCACCTGGGCGCTCAGCCACCTCACCGTCGCCGATGCCGGCCAGGTGGCGGTCGCCCTGCGCGCCCTGGCCGCGGCCACACGCGGCAACCTGGAGGCGGCCTCGGCGGGCGGGCAGGCTGCCGTGCAGGCCACGGAATTGCCCCCTGTGACCGTGCCGGGCATGACGCCGCAGCCGGACTCCCGGGCCTGGCGCTTCGACACCCGCCCGGCCGGCCCCAAGGCAGGGTCGCCCGGCGAGGCCGGAGCGTCCTCCGCGCCCCCCACGACCGTCACCGCGTGGCATTTTTCCCACGGGTTGACCGTTTTCCAGGCCTCTGTCTGGCAGCGCGAGGCCGGCACAACTGCGCATTCCGGGCCGCAAGCCATCGTCACCTTCGCGCAGGGCTTTCACTTTCCCGGCTGAGCGGCTGATAATTTCCCACTTATGTCCGGCCTCATCATCATCGCGCACGCGCCACTGGCTTCGGCCCTGAAAATGGCAGCGCAGCATTGCTTCCCCGAGGCCGCCGCCACCTTGCAGGCGCTGGACGTGCACGCCCAGCAAAGCCCCGAAGAGCTGGAAGCCCAGGCCCGCCTCATGCTGGAGGCCGCCCGCAGTGGTGACAGCCGCGGCGAAGTGCTCATCCTCACCGACGTGTTCGGTGCCACGCCCTGCAACACCGTGCAGCGCCTGGCCGACGGCGTGCACACCAAGATGGTCACCGGGGTCAACCTGCCCATGCTGTGGCGCGCGCTGAACTACGCCTCGGAATCGCTCGACGTCCTCATCACCCGGGCGGTGGCCGGGGGCGTGCAGGGTGTCATGCAGATCGCCACCAGCCGGCCGCAGAACCAGGTCAGCCAGCCCACCCATGATCAAGACCACCGTCACCATCAGCAATAAGCTGGGCCTGCACGCCCGTGCCTCGGCCAAACTCACCAAACTCGCCAGCAGTTTCCCCTGCCAGGTCCACATGAGCCGCAACGACCGCTGCGTCAATGCCAAGAGCATCATGGGCGTGATGATGCTGGCCGCCGGCCTGGGCTCCAGCGTCGAGCTCGAATGCGACGGCGAGCGTGAGGGCGAGGCCATCAAGGCCCTCGAAGCCCTCATCAACGACAAGTTCGGCGAGGGCGAATGACCGCCACCTGGGGATGACCCCAGGGTTGCATCGCCCCCCAATGGGGCGAGAAATTGCAACATCTTCCTCAAAACGCGGTTTGTCTGTCGTGAACAGGCCACATCGGTGCGCCACGGCAGGCGCGAAGTTGGCAAAGTCTGCTCCCACGGTCGCGGTGCTTCGTTGCGCGTTTGATGCAGATCACGGTGCCCGTCAAGATTCAAGGAGTAAGAGATGATGTCTCCGCGGTATCCCCGTCGCCCCGTGTCCCTGTCGTCCCCGGTTCTGGCCGCGTCTCTGGCGCTGGGCCTCGCACTGGGCTGCGGCACCCGGGCGGTGGCCGCTGAAAACGGCCTGCAGCGCTATTCCCCGGGGGTGGGTGGCAGCGACATGACCGCGCCGCTGGTGCCCGGCTGGTATGTGCAGATGCCGCTGGTGGCCTACCACGCCAACAAGCTCAAGGGCAACGATGGCCAGCAGGCCACCGCGCCCACACCGACGCAGACGACGGTCACCCCGCTGGGCACCGTGCCGGCCCAGCCGCAGTTGCGCACCAAGGTGGGCATCGATGCCGACACCTACGCCCTGCTGCCCCGCCTGACCTACCTGAGCACCACGCGCCTGCTGGGTGCCAACGTCGGCTTCACGGTGATGCTGCCCGTCATCAACCGCCAGGCCCGCTTCACCGGCACGCCCGACTACACCGGCTCGACCGTGCCGTCCCTGGCCCAGCCCCTGTTCACTGCCGGCATCCGCCAGCGCCTGGCCTCGCAGAACGGCAACGAGGCCAACATCGGCGACCTGGAAGTCTCGACGCTGATGCACTGGGAGATCGGCGACAGCCAGTCCGTGACCTTCGCGCCCACCCTGGTGCTGCCCACCGGCGACTACGACGCCAAGCGCCGCGTCAACGCCGGCTACGGCCGCTACTACACCTTCCGCCCCTCGGTGCAGTACGCCTACATCGGCGATGGCTGGGACGTCGGTGCGCGCGGCGTGCTGTCCTTCAACACCCGCAACACCGGCACCGGCTACTACTCGGGCAACATGTTCAACCTCGACTGGCAGCTCATGAAGTTCGTCAGCGATGACGTGCGCGTGGGCGTGCAGGGCTACTTCGTGCGCCAGCTCTCGGGCGACACGCAGGACCTCTCCAAGTTCTCCGCCACCGACCAGCAGATCCTGGCCAAGGAAATCGTCAACGGCAACAAGGCCAGCGTGAACGCCATCGGACCGGCCATCGCCTGGCTCAAGAACGGCGGCGAAATGCTGCTGGAAGGCAAGTTCCTGCGCGAGTTCAACGCCCGCAACCGCACCGAAGGCCAGGCCTTCTGGCTGACGGTGTCCAAGCCCCTGTGAAGTGGCTGTTGTGGTGGCTGGAGGTTTGAAGATGTTCGAGTCCCCCGATCAGGACAGGCACCCCCTGTCCGCGCACGGCCAGCGCCGTCGCGATCTGCTGGCGGCCGCCGCCGCCTCGACCCTGCTGCCCTGGGCCCCCGAGGCGCAGGCCGGGGTGGAGCTGGAAGGCGTGGAGCTGGCCGAGACGGTCACCGCGCACGGCCAGAAACTGGTGCTCAACGGCGCCGGGGTGCGCAAGCGCGGCTATTTCAAGGCCGACGTCACGGCGCTGTACCTGCCCGAAAAGCGCACCACGCCGGACGCCATCTACAAGCTCAACGGCATCCGCCGCATCCAGCTCAACATCCTGCGTGAGTTCACGTCCTCGACCATCACCCGCATCTTCCTGGCCGACTTCAAGCAGTCGGCCACCGACGAGGAGTTCAAGCGCCTCATCGGCCCCATCGGGCAGATCGGCGCGGCCTACGCCAACGTCAAGAAGGTCAGCAAGGGCGATGTGGTCAACCTCGACTGGGTGCCTGGCGTGGGCTGGCTGGCCACGCACAACGGCAAGCAGCTGACGGGCGATGGCGGCAATGTGCTGGCCATCAACGACGAGCTGGCCTTCCAGGTCTACCTGCGCATGTACATCGGTGCCAACGCGCCGGAAGAGTTGCGCAACGGGCTGCTGGGCCTGACCCGGCTGCCGCGCACCGAGTGAGCGCAGGCCCCGTGCGCCGGCATCTCAGGCGCGCGGGTAGTGGGCGTCGAGCATCGGCGGCAGCGGGGTGTCGAGCAGCCGCGCCATCAGGCGCAGGGCGTCGGCACTGGCGTCCGAAGGCAGGCCCTGCGGGCTGTGGTTGAAGGCTTCCTCCACCCAGGCCTTGAGCAGCTGCGGACGCAGCATCCACGACAGCTCCTGCGCGCCCGCCAGGGCGTGGGCCAGGGCGTCGGCGTCGGGCATCTGCTGGGTGGCCTGGGCCTGGTGCTGCACGCCGCAGCGTTGCATCACGGCGGTGAACCAGGCCTGGTTGGCGGGCGGCAGCTCCGTGCCCGGGGCGTCGGCCGGGATGAGCCGCGCCAGGTAGGCGCTCAGGGCCGTGGCGTGGTGGCGTTGCTCGGCGTTGAGGTCGGGCAGGGCCTGTCCCTGGCCGGTGACTGGACGGATGTGGCCCGGCGCCTGACGCTGCATGGCCATGCGGTGGCGCAAGGCCAGCCACCAGAGGCGGTCGCGCGGGCTGACGCGGCCGTCGGCGCGCAGCAGGTCGCGGGCGCTTTCGACCAGGGCGCGGCGGTGCTCGATGGGGCTGGTCCGCACGATCTCGGTGACGCGCTCGAACTCCGGCACGCGGCGCACCGGCAGCAGCTTGGCCACGTCCTCGATGATGCGCTCGCTCTGGTGCACGCCTTCGGCCAGGCGGCGCCAGAGCTTGCATTCGCGGCTGTTGTCCGGGTCCATCATCAGGGCCAGCACCATCAGGCGCAGCTCGGTGGGGCCGGCCAGCAGGCGCAGGCGTTCCAGGGCCTCGCGGTCGGCGGCCAGCTGGCGGCGGCGCACCTCGCCCGGGGGCAGGGCCGCCTGGGCCGCGAACGGGGAGGCCGAGCCAGGGCCCGAGCCCCAAGGGACCACGCCGAGCGCCTCGTCGGGCAGGGGGGCGGCGGTGCGGCGGGGCTCCACCGCATCCAGGCGGATCAGCGGGGCGGGCAGCGGTGGCAGCACCGTGCCGCAGATGCGGCGGATGCGCTCCTGCAGCGGCGGGTGCGTGGCCAGCCAGGCGCTCGTGTCGGCCTCGTGCAGCAACAGGGCCGACACCATCTCGGCGGCCGGGTGGCGCATGCGCCCGGCCAGCGTCTCCTGGTCGTGCCAGACCTTGCGCAGCACCCCACCCAGGCCGTCGCGCGTGCGGGTGAACTGCACCGCGCAGGCATCGGCCAGGAACTCGCGCTGGCGGGTCACGGCGGCTTGCAGCAGGCGCCCGGCCAGCCAGCCCAGCCAGCCCACCCCGGCGAACACCACGCCCGCCAGCCAGCGCAGCGGGTTGACGCGCCCGAGGTCGTCCACGGCCATCAGGCTGCGGCCCCAGCCGTGCACCAGCGACAGGCCCCACACCAGGGCCAGCATGCGCATGGTCAGGGGCAGGTCTTCTTCCTGCAGGTGGCCGAACTCGTGGGCCACCAGGCCTTGCAGTTCGGCGCGGGTGAGGCGCTCCAGGGCGCCGCGGGTCACGCACAGCACCGTGTCCTGCGGGCCCCAGCCGGCCACGAAGGCGTTGATGGCGTCTTCGCGGGGCAGCAGGAACACCTGCGGCACGCGCTGGCCGCTGGCGATCGCCATCTCGTCGACGACGTTGAGCAGCCGCCGCGGCAGCGCACCGCCATCGTCCTGAACCGGCTGGCCGCCCAGCCAGCGGGCCACGCGGGGGCCGCCGCCGGACTTCAGCCGTTGGGACTCGGCCCAGCAGCCGCCCAGCACGAACAGCAGCACCACCGCGGTGTTGGCCTCGAAGAACAGGGCCGGAAAGCCTTGCCCGAAAGGCGTCAGCAGCCGCCAGACCAGGGCCAGCAGGAGGTTGATGCTGGCCGTCAGCGCCAGCAGCAGCAGCGCAAAGCAGGCGAACAGGCGCAGGGTGTGGGCCTGGGCTTGCTGCTGGTGATCGCGGAATTGCATGGCGCAGGTGGCCGCTGGCCGATCAGGACGTCAGAACGAGACCTTGACCGGCTCGCGCTCGGCCTCGGACGAGGTCGAGGCCAGCATGGCCGCGCTGCGGAAGCCGAACAGGCCCGAGACGATGCGGGTGGGGAAGGCTTCGGCGGCGTTGTTGTAGTTCAGCGTGGCGTCGTTGAAGTACTGGCGCGCGAAGGCCACCTTGTTCTCGGTGTGGCGCAGCTCCTCGCTGAGCTCGCCCATGTGGGCATCGGCCTTGAGCTCGGGGTAGGACTCGGCCACCGCCTGGAAGCGGCCCAGCGCGCTGACCAGCGAGGCTTCGGCCATGGTCAGGCTCTTGATGGCGCCGGACTCCAGCGGCTTGCTGCGCGCCAGGTCGTTGGCGGCGATGGCCTGGGCGCGCGCGGCGGTCACGCGCTCCAGGGTGTCGCGCTCGTGCTCCATGTACTTGCGGGCGACTTCCACGAGGTTGGGGATGAGGTCGTGGCGGCGCTTGAGTTGCACGTCGATGAGCGCGAAGGCGTTGGCGATCTCGTTGCGCAGGCGCACCAGCCGGTTGTAGGCGCCGGTGGCCCAGACCACGACGAAGGCCACGATGCCGAGCAGCCAGAGCATGTTGGTGTCCATGGGGATCCTCCTGAGGGTGTGGTGCGGTGGGTGTGTCGTGCGGCTGTCGGTCAGCCGCCGGTGCGCTGGCGGGACTGCCGGAAGGCCTCGAAGCCGTCGCGGCGCAGCACGCAGGCCGGGCAGCTGCCACAGCCGTATCCCCAGGCATGGCGCTGGGTGCGGTCACCGAGGTAGCAGGTGTGGGTGTGCTCGACGATGAGCGCCTGAAGCGCCTCGCCACCCAGCTGCTCGGACAGCGCCCAGGTCTGCGCCTTGGTCAGCCACATCAGCGGGGTCTCGATGGTCATGGGGCTGTCCAGGCCCAGGCTGATCGCCACCTGCAGCGCCTTGAGCGTGTTGTCGCGGCAGTCCGGGTAGCCGGAGAAGTCGGTCTCGCACATGCCGCCGACCAGCACCGAGGCACCGCGGCGGTAGGCCAGGGCGGCGGCGAAGTTCAGGAACAGCAGGTTGCGCCCGGGCACGAAGGTGTTGGGCAGGCCGTTGGCCTGCATCTCGATGGCGCGGGACTCGGTCAGGGCGGTGTCGGAAATCTGCCCCAGCAGACGCAGGTCCAGCAGGTGGTCCTCGCCCAGCCGTGCTGCCCACTGCGGGAATTGCGCGGCCAGGGCCTCGCGCACCCGGGGCCGGCAGTCCAGCTCGACCTTGTGGCGCTGGCCGTAGTCGAAGCCGATGGTCTCGACGCGGGCGTGGCGCGACAGCGCCCAGGCCAGGCACACCGTGGAGTCCTGCCCGCCCGAAAACACCACCAGGGCGGTGCGCGGGTCGGTGCCCAGGCCGGCGTGGGAGGCGGGGAGGGAGGTGGTGGCGGACATGGTCGGGCGCGAGGATGGGCGGGGTCGGACGGCGGGGATGCCTGGGCTTGAGCATAGTCCATGCCCGCGTCATGGGCACGCCGGGGCAGCGTTCGCGGGGGTGCCGCGCACTCTGGTTCTGCGCGACAATAGAAGGTTCATTCCCTGATCAGAGCCGAGCAGGCGTGACCCGTGCCGTCACGCCACATTGGCGCCACCGACACCATGGCCGCGTTCAACCACGAAACCGTCACCTACGTTCACCACTGGAACGACACCCTGTTCAGCTTCAAGACCACGCGCGACCCGGCGCTGCGTTTTGCCAGCGGCCATTTCGTGATGATCGGCCTGGAAGTCGAGGGCAAGCCGCTGATGCGCGCCTATTCCATCGCCAGCGCCAACTACGAGGAGCACCTCGAATTCCTGTCGATCAAGGTGCCCAATGGCCCGCTGACCTCGCGCCTGCAGCACCTCAAGGTGGGCGACAGGATCCTGGTCAGCCGCAAGGCCGTGGGCACCCTGGTGGTCGATGACCTCAAGCCCGCGATGAACCTCTACCTGTTCGGCACCGGCACCGGCCTGGCCCCGTTCATGAGCATCATCCAGGACCCCTACACCTACGAGAAGTTCGAGAAGGTGGTGCTGGTCCACGGCGTGCGCACGGTCAGCGAACTGGCCTACCACGACTTCATCACCGACGACCTGCCCAACCACGAGCTGCTGGGCGAGCTGGTGCGCGACAAGCTGCTGTACTACCCGCTGGTCACCCGCGAGGCATTCCGCAACCAGGGCCGCCTGACCGACCTCATCGAGAACGGCAAGATGGCCGCCGACCTGGGGCTGCAGCCGCTGAACCCGGCCACCGACCGCGCCATGATGTGCGGCAGCCCCTCCATGCTCACCGACCTGTGCAAGATCCTGGACGCCCGCGGCTTCAAGATCTCGCCGTCCCAGGGCGAGCCTGGCGACTACGTCATCGAGCGCGCCTTCGTCGAGAAGTGACGCGCCGTCAGGTGCCGCCCATGCGCGGTGCCCGGAGGGCCGCCATGCGCTGTGCCACCCAGCTGCGGGCCGCCATGGCCCTGGGGTGATCCCAGTAGGCCTCGAAGAAGTGGTGCATGACCGTGTTGACGATCGGCTCCACGAAGGTCACCACGAAGGACGTGGCCACGTGCATGACGCCCCCAGGACAGCGCGTGCCTCTGCGGGGACATGCCCATGGCGGCGCCCAGGCTTTGTTGAATACTTCACGGATTCAACGGAGCCCCTGCATGACGGCCTTGCCCTTCGGTCCTTCCCGCGCTGTTCCTGCCTTGCCCGCCCCCGCCCGGGGCCGCGTCCACTGGCTGGCCTCCTGGCTCACGCCCTTGATCGCCGCGGCGGCCTACCTGCTGTTCTGGCCGACACCGATCTCTCCCGTGGCCTGGGACGCGCCCCGAGACGCCGGCCACAGCGGCGCCCACGCGACCAACACGCGCCTGTCCTCCCTGCGGCAGATCGCGCTGGGCACGGGGCAAGAGGGGCCGGAATTCATCCTGGCGCACGGAGGCTGGCTCTACAGCGGCCTCTCCAACGGCGACGTCGTCCGGCTCGACCCCGGCGGCGCGCGCCAGAGCGTGGTCGTCAACACCGGTGGCCGGCCGCTCGGCCTGGACATGGACGCCCAGGGGCGCTTGCTGGTGGCCGACGCCATGAAGGGCCTGCTGCGCGTGAGCGGCCAGGGGCCGTCCGCCCGCACCGAGGTGCTGCTGTCGGCGGTGCCGCAGCCCGTGCCCGATGACCCCGTGCGCTACGCCGATGCGGTCAAGGTCGGCCCCGACGGCACCCTGTGGCTGACCGACGCCTCGCGCCGCTTCGGCGCCAAGGCGCTGGGCGACACCTTCGAGGCCAGCGTGCTCGACATCCTGGAGCACAGCTGCACCGGCCGCCTCATCGCGCAGGACCCCGTCACCCTGCGCGCCCGCGTGGCCCTGGCGGGCCTGTGCTTCCCCAATGGCATCGCCTTCACCGCCGACCGCAAACACATGCTGCTGTCGGAAACCGGCACCTACCGCATCCTCAAGGTGGACCTGGCCAGGCTGTCGCTGGTGCGCACCGCCTCGGGCGACACCGGCGTGCCGACGCTGGCGCAGGCCATGCGGCAGGGGGCGGCGACGGTGCTGATCGACAACCTGCCGGGCTACCCCGACAACCTCACGCGCGGCGAGGGCGGGCGCGTCTGGGTGGGCCTGACCAAGCCGCGCAGCCCGGTGATCGACGCCGCGGCCCGCCACCCCATGCTGCGCAGCATCACCTTGCGCCTGCCGCGCGCCCTGTGGCCGGTGCCCAAGGCCTACGGCCACCTGATCGCCTTCGACGACAACGGCCGGGTGCTGGCCGACCTGCAGGACCCGCAAGGGGGCTACCCCGAAACCACCGCCGCCACCGAGGCCGACGGCAAACTGTTTGTGCAGAGCCTGCACGCCCACGCCATCGGCTGGATGCCTTGGCCGTGATCAGGCTGCGACAGGAGGGCATCAGGGCAGTTGCAGGCCCTCCCAGGCGGTCCGGGCGTCCCAGCCCGTCTTGAGGATGAGCGCGCCCACCACGACCAGGAAGGCCACGCGCACGAAGCCCGTGCCATGCCGCAGCGCCAGGCGCGTGCCCAGTGCGCTGCCGGCCACGTTGGCCACGGCCATGGGCAGGGACAGCGCCCACACCACGTGCCCGTGGGGGATGAACCAGGCCAGGGCGGCCACGTTGGTGGCGAAGTTCAGGCGTTTGGCCGCAGCGCTGGCGTGCAGGAAATCCCAGCCCAGGCCGCGCACCAGGGCGAACACGAAGAAGCTGCCCGTGCCCGGGCCGAAGATGCCGTCGTAGAAGCCGATGCCCGCGCCGATGGCGGTGGCCGCCAGTGTCTCCTGTCGGTGGGACAGGTGCGGGGCATGGGCGTGGCCCAGGTCCTTGCGCCACAAGGTGTAGAGCCAGACGGCGGCGAGCACGCCGGGCAGGGCCAGGCGGAATGGCGCCGCAGGCACGTGCGTGGCCAGCCAGGCGCCCAGCATGGCGCCGGCCAGCGCGGCAGCCATGGCCCCCCACAGCCGGGCCGACGGCAGGCGCACGCGCTGCGCATACTGCCAGGCCGCCCAGCCCGTGCCCCAGACCGACGCGGCCTTGTTGGTGCCCAGCAGCGTGGCGGGCAGGGCCTGCGGGAACAGGCCGAACAGCGAGGGCACGATGATGAGCCCGCCGCCACCGACGATGGCGTCCACCAACCCGGCGCTGGCCGAGGCCAGCACCATCAGGCCGATGTTCGTGGGGCTGAGGTCGAGCAAGGGCGGGTCAGTTGCGCACTTCGCCCTGGCCCAGCACCACGAACTTCAGCGAGGTCAGGCCTTCCAGGCCCACCGGGCCGCGCGCATGGAACTTGTCCGTGCTGATGCCGATCTCGGCGCCCAGGCCGTACTCGAAGCCATCGGCGAAGCGCGTCGAGGCGTTGATCATCACGCTGGCCGAATCGACCTCGCGGATGAAGCGCATGCCGTTGGGGTGGTTGGTCGTGAGGATCGCGTCGGTGTGGTGCGAGCCGTGCTTGTTGATGTGGGCGATGGCCTCGTCCAGCGAGTCGACGACCTTCACGGCGATGACGGGCGCGAGGTACTCCTCGTACCAGTCCTGCTCGGTGGCATCGACCACCCGGGCGCCGGGCACCTCGGCCAGGAGGGCCTTGGCCCGGGCGTCACAGCGCATCTCCACGCCCTTGTCGGCGAAGACCTTGCCGATCAGCGGCAGGAAGGCGGCGGCCTGCGCCACGTGCACCAGCAGCGACTCGGTGGCATTGCAGGGGCTGTACTTCTGCGTCTTGGCGTTGTCGGTGACCTTGACGGCCAGGGCCAGGTCGACCTGCTCGTCGACGTAGGTGTGGCAGTTGCCGTCCAGGTGCTTGATCACGGGCACGCGGGCCTCGGCGCTGATGCGCTCGATCAGGCCCTTGCCGCCGCGCGGGATGATGACGTCCACGTGCTGCGGCATGGCGATGAGCTGGCCGACGGCGGCGCGGTCGGTGGTCTGCACCAGTTGCACGGCGTCGTGCGGCAGGCCGGCGTCGGCCAAGGCGGCCTGCACCAGCTTCCACAGCGCCAGGTTGGAGTGGATGGCCTCGGAGCCGCCGCGCAGCACGCAGGCGTTGCCGCTCTTGATGGCCAGCGAGGCGGCCTCGATGGTCACGTTGGGACGCGACTCGTAGATCATGCCGAACACGCCGATGGGCACGCGCATCTGGCCGACGCTGATGCCGGTGGGGCGGCGGCGCATGTGGGTGATCTCGCCGACCGGGTCGGGCAGGGCGGCGACCTGCTCGCAGCTCTCGGCCATGGTTTCGATGACCTTGTCGGTCAGGCGCAGGCGGTCGACCATGGGGGCGGCCAGGCCGTTCTTCTCGGCGTTGGCGACGTCGGAGGCGTTGCGTGCCTTGAGCTCGCCGGCGTGGGTGCGGATCTGGTGTGCCAGGGCCAGCAGGGCGTTGTTGCGCGCGGCGGTGCTGGCAGCAGCCATCGCCGTGGCGGCCACGCGGGCAGCCTGGCCCACGGCGTTCATGTAGTCGGCCACGGGCTGGCCTTCGGACCAGGTGACGGCTGTGGCGACGGAGGCGGACGAGGCGGAGGCGGTGTTCATCCCGCGATTGTCGCAAACCTGCCGAGACCCTGCACCCGCTGTGCTGCGGGGGCATCATGTCGCCATGCGCGTCGCCCACCAGCTCATCCACATCCACCCCGAGGCCCCGCCCAAGCCGGCCCTGGGGGCGCCTTGCAATGGCTGCGGCGTGTGCTGCCTGGCCGAGCCGTGCCCGGTGGGCATGCTGGTGAGCCGCAAGCGGCGCGGCGCCTGCCACGCGCTGGTGTGGTCGGCCGGGGAGGGGCGCTACCACTGCGGGCTGATGCTGTCGGGGCAGGCTGGCGTGGGCCGGGGGGCGCGCTGGTGGTCGGGGCTGTGGCGGGCCTGGGTGCGCCGCCTGATTGCCGCGGGCAGTGGCTGCGACGCGGCCCTGGAGGTCGCCTCGGGCGGGGTGGGCGTCAAATCCGACACGAATTGACGGTCTGCGGCGGGCTTGTTCCGTCGACCAGGGTGGGCGGTCTTGCCTACGATGCCCACATCGTTCATCGCCAGACCCTCACCGGATCCACAGGAGGCCCGCCATGCGCAAGAAGCTGCTGCAACACACCCTGTTGGCCGCCATTGCCGCCTGGGCCATGCACCTGGCGCAAGACCAGACCGCGGCGGACAGCGCCTGGGCCGCCGCACCTCAGGCCCAGCCCACCCAGCCGAGCGCCTGGGCGTCCCAGAGCTGGGCGCTGCGCTGACGCCAGCTCAGCGCCAGCCGAACATCATGCTGCGCGCCACCAGGCGCTTGAGCGGCCCCAGCTGCTGAACCACACCCAAGCCGAGGCCGCGCGCGGTGGCCAGGATGGGTGCGGGCCAGGTGAAGCTGCGCGCCAGGAAGTCCGTGGTGGCCAGCAGGGCCAGGCGGTCCGGCTGGCGCTTGCGCTCGAAGCGGGCCAGGGCGCGCTGCACCTGGCTGTGAACGCGTCCGCCCACGTCAGCGTCCACCTGCGGCTGCCAGGTTTCGGCCTGGAGCGCCGCCAGCAATTCGTGCACGTCGCGCATCGCCAGGTTGAAGCCCTGGCCGGCCACCGGGTGCAGGGTCTGCGCCGCGTTGCCGATGCGCACCACCGCGCCATCGCTCACCAGGCGCCGGTGCGCGTTGAGCCCCAGAGGGAAGGCTTTGAGTGGCGAGGTCTGCAGGATGCGGCCGACGCGCGGATGGAAGATCGTGTTGAGCAGGGTCAGGCGCTGGGCTTCGTCGAGGTCGGCGACCGGGTCGTCGTCGCGCTGCACGCACCACACCAGGGCCGCACGCCGCCCCTGGGCGCCACCGGCCACGACCTCGCCCCGGGGCAGCGGCAGCAGGGCGGCCGGGCCCGAGGGCGTGAAGCGCTCGTAGGCGGTGCCTTCGACGCTGCCGGCCTCGGTGCTGTCTTCCAGCAGGACCTGTCCGACCCAGGCGGTCTGTTCGTAGTCGCGGCTCAGTCCCTCGGGCCAGTGCAGCTTGGGCTGGTGGGCGAACACGCCGCCTTCGGCCACCACGACGAGGTCATGGCACTCGGCGATGTCGGCATCGACTTCCACGCCCTCGGCCGTGGGCTTGAGGCCCTTGACGGGCGTGCCGAAGCGCATGGCCAGGCGGTGCTCGTCGCGGGCCACGGCGTCTTGCCAGGCCGCCTGCAGCGGCGCCACCAGCGTGCCGTAGCCCACCACCGCGCCCAGTTGCGGCACGCCTTGCTCGGCCGCCGAGATGCGCACTTCGGGCTGCTGCGGGCCGGGCCACAGCACGGTGGGTTGCTGCTGGGAGACATGCACTTCGCGGATCGGGGCCTGGCGGCCGCTGCGCTCGATGGCCTCCCACACACCGATGCGGCCGAGCTCCTGCACCGTGCCTTGCGACAGCGCCAGGGTGCGGGCGTCGCCGGAGATGTCGGTGTCGGCAGCGCGGGCGTCGAACACGGTGATGCGGGCCTCGGGCAGGGCGCGGGCGGCTTGCAAAGCCAGGCTCAGGCCCGCGGGCCCGGCGCCGACGATGGCCAGGCGCAAGGCCGGGGGCGCGGCGGGGGCGGGGAGTTCAGCGGAGGCGGGGGCGTCTGTGGAGGAGTCTGCGCGCATGGCGGGGCCTGGCTGGCGAGGGGCAAAGGGGTGCCAAAAAGGGATGCCACATTGTGCGGCGCTTTGGCGGCCAGTTTGCGCGCTTTGAGGGGCTGAGGGGTGTGCTGGGGGGTGTTTTGTGCGGTGGATTGGGCCCAGCCCTGCGCTGGGGCATCGCCGGTTTCTATAATCCACGTTTGCTCCACGATGGGGCGACGCTGCTGAGGCGTTCTCAGGGCGCCTTACCGTCTGCCGATCACCGCGTGACCTCCACTCCTTCCCCCGCCAGCTACCGCACCCTTGCCGCCGCCGACATGGCCGAGGTCGACCAGGTCATCCACCGTCGGCTGGCGTCCCAGGTGGCCCTGGTCAACCAGATCTCGCACTACATCGTCAGTGCCGGGGGCAAGCGGGTGCGCCCCATGCTGCTGCTGCTGGTCGCCGGTGCGCTGGGCAACCGCTCGACCGAGCGCCATGAGCTGGCCGCCGTGGTGGAGTTCATCCACACCGCCACGCTGCTGCACGACGACGTGGTCGACGAGTCCGACCTGCGCCGCGGCCGCAAGACCGCCAACGCCATGTTCGGCAATGCCGCCAGCGTGCTGGTGGGCGACTTCCTGTACTCGCGCGCCTTCCAGATGATGGTCCTGACCAACCGCCTGCGCGTGATGGAGGTGCTGGCCGACGCGACCAACGTGATCGCCGAGGGCGAGGTCCTGCAGCTGATGAACATGCACGACCCCGACATCTCGGTGGACGACTACCTGCGCGTCATCGAATACAAGACGGCCAAGCTCTTCGAGGCCAGTGCCCGCCTGGGCGCGGTCATCAGCGACGCCCCGGCCGAGGTCGAGACCGCCTGCGCCGACTACGGTCGCGCCCTGGGCACGGCCTTCCAGCTCATCGACGACCTGCTCGACTACGAAGGCAGCACGGCCGAGCTGGGCAAGAACATCGGCGACGACCTGCGCGAAGGCAAGCCGACGCTGCCGCTGCTGGTGGCGATGCAACGCGGCACGCCCGAGCAGGCGGCGCTGATCCGCCATGCCATCGAGCACGGCGAGGTCGAGCGCATGGCCGAGATTGTCGACATCGTGAAGGCCACCGGCGCACTGGACGCCACCCGCGAGGCCGCCCAGGTCCAGGTGGACCAGGCCCAGCGTTGCCTGCATGCGCTGCCATCGTCCGAATGGCGCGAAGCTCTGCTACAATTGTCGTTTGATTCGATTCACCGCTCCAGCTGAGTTGGGGTGCGTGGCATCGACATCGGGGTGTAGCTTAGCCTGGTAGAGCGCTACGTTCGGGACGTAGAGGCCGGAGGTTCGAATCCTCTCACCCCGACCAGGATTTCTAGAGGCAACGGCCCTTGCGCCCCATGCCTAAAGGGTTCTCTCCCTTTGACCTTCCCACAATCCTTCCCACATGGGGCCTCTCTAGCGGCTTCATGGGACAATCGGTGTGTGTCGAAGTTGCCAAAGAGAACCCAATACCTTGTCCCCAAGGGCGGACGTTTTTACTTCCGCATCCGCATTCCCGATGAGCTTCGCGAGACCTTCGGCAAGAAGGAGCACAGCGAGGCACTGGGCGACCTCAACAGAGCGCAGGCTGAGGTCCAAGCGGCCCGACTCGGAGCCCACTGGCAAGCCCAGTTCCTCACGGAGCGGCACCGCCTGGGGCTGGCCCCAAGTCCACCTGCCCCGACCCTTGAGGTCGTGCGTCAGTACCGTGTGGCGACCTTGGATGAGGTCAAAGCCGTGGCCGCTCAGGCTGCCCGTGGCCTCCTTCACATCGATGAAGAGATGCGGATTGAGGGCTGGCCTCGGCAGGACGATGAAAGTCCGGACTTTGGGTCGGGTCTGCCTCTGGATGTCGCCGTGCGCGAAGCTGTATCAGGTCGGCACCTGGCGGGGCTGAAGGAGCGAGCCGAGGAGTGGCTGAGTGTCCATGGCCTTGAGCTGGCCGAAGATGAGCAGGCGCAGCGCAGGGCCCTCTATGCCTGGGCACAGGTCATGGCGAAGGCCACAGCGGGCCGCAGGCAGCGCGACCTAGGCGAGGCAGTGGAGACACCGCCCGAGCCGAGCTTGCCAGATTCGATCCACGGGGGCGATACCGCCTTGCTGGGTCCCGCTGACAAGCCTGCTCATGTGCTGATGCTGCGGGATGTGCTGGAGCTGTGGAGCAACAAAGGTAAGCGCCCCAGCGCCAAGACCATTGAGACGGCCACGCGGGTGGTGGGCCAGTTTGAGCAGGTCTGTGGCAATCCGCCGCTCGTGCAGTTGACCCGGCAACACGGGCTCAAGTTCCGGGATTGGTTGCTGGCTCAAGGACAGTCCCCGAAGACCGCAGCCGACCGCCTGGACTACGTGTCGCGACTGATCCGGTTCGAGATGCACGAGCTACAGCGGGTCACGGTGAACCCCTGGGCAACCATCCGCATCGAAGGAGCCAATGAGGCCGTGACCGTGCGCAAGGCCATCAGGCCGGAGCAGATGGTGACCCTGTTTGCCGCACCGCTGTTTCAAGCCTATGAGCTGCCGAAGGTGAAGACAGCCGGCCGGGATGCTGCCTACTGGCTTCCCATCCTCGGTGCCTTCACCGGGGCCCGAGTCACTGAGTTGGCGCAGCTCCTCGTGTCTGACATCCGCAAGGATGGCGGGCTGTGGTGCATCTCGATCATGAATGACCAGGACTGGCAATCCGTCAAGAACAGCGCGTCCAAGCGGGTCATTCCCATGCATCCCGAGCTGGTCCGCCTGGGGCTGCCTGAGTACGCTGACGCGATGCGCAACGCGGGGCATGACCGCTTGTTCCCCATGGCTCCAGTCTCAGCCCTGAACAACGCGGGCGGGCCTTTTGCCACTTGGTTCTCCAAGTTCAAGATTGGCATGGGCTGGGGACCGGAAAACACGTTCCACTCGTTCCGGCACACCATCGAGACCATCCTCAAGCGAAAGAAGGTGTACGCCTTCGACATCAACGCCTACACCGGCCACAAGCAAACGGGCGGCGATGCTGATACGACCTACAGTCACATCGGGCCCGAAGACCTTGTGTCGCTGATCGAGGCAATCCAGCACGAGGGACTCAACCTGCCACGGGTCTTCCCGCCTGATGGATGGGCGCCGCCCACTCCGCTACCTGGGCTACTGATGACCAAGCCGCGCGGCGCTGAGTGACCCCCGGCCCGAATTCCACAGCGAATTTTTCCGAGGGGGTATCAGACAAGCCCGGCTCCAGTTCTTCCCCCCGTGGCCCCCTGCGTGCCCCCTGGCGGGCCTGCCCCGTGGTTACTCAGCAACGATGGTTGCCCTCCACCATCAGCAACCGTGCGAGGGTGACATACGGAGGCGGCGCGAGACCAGAGCACGGAGTGAGGGGTCGGAGCCGTAAACCCATTGAACCGCGCGCTCACAAGTCTCCCGGTTCACCAATCGAACTAGCCCGAGGTCGGAAATGCGGGAGAGACAATCCCGCGCAACGGGCGAGGTGTACGCGCAGAAGAGATGGGCAGGCCCTATTGGGAGTAGCAGCAGGAAGTCGCGATCCAAGCGCCCCAGGTAGATCAGCGGGGCATCTCCAATTAGGAGTCTGACCGGAGATTTGACTACGCTCCTTACCACCCAGTTGGCAGCCAAGCACGGCGGATTCAAAACCGACGACTCAACTAGTGCGGGCATCGTAAGTACGCCTAAGTCTCCAGGTGTTTCGGGATTGAGGCGGCAGGCCCAGGCGAGATACCTCTGCTCCAACTCTTCGTTGTCTTCTACTCCCTCAGACGTCTGTTCCGTGGCATCAACGTCGGTGCTGTGCACCCGCGCCCATATCTGCTCTCCGCGCTTACGCATGTGCCGTACGACGTGAGGAACGCGCAGCAACTGACCGACTAAGAAACGCGACCAGATAAGCCTGTCCCCCTCCGTGAGCGAAGCGGCACCACGCGTAACCATCTTTGACAAGACTCGGGCCGCCGGATCATCCACTTGGGGCCCCCAGAAGTCTCGCTCAACGGCTACATCCAGCACGTCATTGCCAGCGTCAAACGAGTACAGGTGCTCCTCAAAGCAGACCTGCCTTGGCCCCTTGGGTTCTTCCAGCAACCTGCCATTTCGCCAACAGAACCGCGTACCGGGATTCTTTGGGGATCCCCACTTCTCCAGCAGGAAGACGGGAACGTAGTGGTGACGCGTATGGGACATATGCGCAATCTAGCGGCTGCTGTGGTTCTCGCCAATCATCGGTTCAAAAGTTGTACCTTGTGGGCCACTCGCCACAGCAGGCTCAAAGGTGGCTCACAAGATACTTGATTGCAATTCTGGCCGTGGCTCAAAATGTATGCATACCTTATGAGCCACAAGTTAACCATCATGTCCCGCATCGCCTACTTCCGCGTATCCACCGCTGACCAATCCATCGAGTCCCAACGGCAAGCCCTGGGCGGCCTCTTCGATAGGGAGTTCGCTGACGAGGGCGTGAGCGGGGCAACCCCGGCCAAGGAGCGCAAGGGCTTCGCCGCCCTGCTGGAGTTCATCCGGGAGGGAGACTCGCTCCACGTCTATGCCGTGGACCGCCTGGGCAGGGATGCCCTGGATGTACAGGCCACGGTGCGCCTCCTGCTGACCAAGGGGGTGGAGGTCCACGTCCACGGGCTGGGCGTCATCGCCAAGGGCGTGGGGGAGCTGATCCTGGCTGTCCTGGCTCAGGTGGCAGACATGGAGCGCCAGCGAATCATTGAGCGCACCGCAGCGGGCAGGCAAGCAGCGCGGGAGGCCTTGGAGCGCACCGGCAAGACCCACAAGGGCAAGACCAGCATGGGCAGGCCACACGCAGCGGACCCCTCGACTGTGCGGACCTGGAAGGAGGCGCAGGGGGCCAGCATCGCCAAGACTGCGGAGCACTTCGGCCTGTCGGTCTCCTCGGTAAAGCGGTACTGCGCCGCCTGATCCCAGCCCCGCTCGAGCCCCTCGGGGGCACGCCCTGAAGCCCTTCGGTTGCCCCCGTGGGGCTTTTTTCTTTGGGTCCGAGGACATCGGTAAGCGCGGCAATGCCTTGCGCACGAGGGAGGGCGGAATGGTGGGCCATGCCACTGCCTTTAGCCCCCACCACCCGCCCGCCTGGGCGCGATGGCCTGGAGGCAGCACCTCAACCACCCTCACCAGAGAACGCATCAATGCAACTCGATACGCCCCCCGGCCCCACAACGGGCCAACGGGAGACAGTGGTCTTCAGGACCATTCCCATCCCCGTCTCAGCCTTCGACTGGCTGAAGGACTTCCAGCGAGCCACGCAGGCCCGCACAGGCCAGCGGCTGACCTTCAATGAGGCGTTCGCCCTCATGGTTCACCAGCACAAGCAGCACCAGCAAAACGCAGACAACGGATCACATCGACATGAACAAGCACCCCGCACCCGAACAGCAGCCATCCTCCGCTGAGGCCATCCAGTGGACCGAGGAGTGGTTGTCCCCTGACGATGTCATCCGTACGCAGACCCTGCAGGTGCGGCGCAAGCTGAACCCCGCAGCCGTCCGTCAGTACCGGGACATGACCCGAGCGGGCAGTGCTCCTCCGCTCGTCAAGGTGGCAGCAGTCACCGAGCGAGGAACCACCCGCCATTACCTTGTTGACGGCTGGCACAGGTGGGAAGCAGATGCCCTGGTGACTCACGGCAGTGGACCCACGATCCTGGTGCGCGTGCTGGCCGCCCCCATGAGCATGGCCGAGGCCGCGTGGGTTGCCGCTGCGGCCAACCTGAACCACGGCGTGCAGCTCAAGCGGAGCGAGATGGTCGAGGTGTTCAAGGCCTATGTGAGGGCGCGCAAGCACCGCACCCGTGAGGGCTACCGCTCATACCGTGAGATGGCTGCCGACCTGGGCACACCGAAGAGCACCCTGGCCCGGTGGATGCACAAGCACTTCCACAGCATCGCCAGCCGGATGGGGGGCGAGGAGGGGACCGCCCCGGGAGGACTGCGAGAGCGGCCCGAACCCCCCTCACTTTCGGATGAGGTGCTGGCCGAGGTCAAGCGAGTCAAGGGCGTGGCACTCAGCCTCCCGCCAGAGGAGAAGCGCAGGGTCCATGCAGCCCTGCGGGAGCTGCTGGAGGACCTGGGCAAGCCTGAGCCCGTGGGGTACGAGGACGAGTTCTGAGCACTGCAGGTGCCCGGGTGGCTTGATGGCTGCCCGGGGCTGTCCCATTGGGACACCTCCAGTCATCGACATGCACCGAGAACCCTGTAGCCATGGGGTATTCAAGCCGGTTGACGAGCAAGTCGTGCTGCGTTTGCTCGTGCTGAACTGGTCTGCGCTGAGGTACGGGTGTCCCTGCGTGGGCACCTGTCCTTTTTCGCGCTGATGGCTGCCGCTTTCGCGCGGTGTTGACGTTCTCCGAAGTTCTTCCCACAATGCGGCCCACAAGCCTTCCCACATCGGGGGGTGAGCGAAGCAGGTCAATCCGAGTGAGTCCCTTTATCCATCGGTGTTTTGAGTGATTTCGCCCTCCGAGTCTCCTGGAGTCGAATCCTCTCACCCCGACCAGAATTACCTTGTGCATCAAGGACTTGGAACAGCCGCAGCGATGCGGCTGTTTTGCTTTCTGGTCACAGTGCGCCCGATCTGTGCCCTGAGCACAGATTCGCAGGCGATGCCGCTTCAGTGCTGCGAGGTCGTGGCAACGGTTCCTGCAGCCCTCGACACCCGTGTGCCGTTGGGGGTAGGCTCAGGGCTGAGGCTCACAGCGAGCAAGGAAACAGCATGGAAGGCGGGCAGAGCCGGACGTCTCAGTTCACCGTGTACCTCTACGCGATGCTGGGCATCGTGGGGCTGCTCGTCGTGAGCTTCGTCCTGCTGGTGTTCGAGCAGCGACGCTATGAGCAGGCGCTGGACAGCCGGGCCGTGTCGGTCCGCTACGCCGAGGAATTGCGGCAGTCGTCCAACGACCTCACCCGCCTGATGCGGACCTACGTCATCACCGGCAACCGGACCTACAAGGCGCAATTCGAGGCCGTGGTGGACATCCGCGACGGCAAGCGGCCCAGGCCCGCCAACTACAGCCTGGCCTACTGGGATTTCAAGGCCATCCAGCCGGTCGGCGCGCCCGAAGCCGAGCCCGTCGGAGAGGCGGTGCCCCTGCTGGAGCTGATGCGCCGCGCCGGCCTCACCGACGCGGAGTTGGGCCAGTTGCGGCAGTCCAAGGCCAAGTCGGACGAGCTGGTGCGCATCGAGCAGAAGGCCATGGCCATGGTCGAAGAGGGCCCCGCCCCGCCCCCCCTCCTGCGGCTGGAGGCGCTGGGCCTGCTGTCCGACGAGCACTTCCTGACCCTGAAATCGGACGTCATGCGGCCAATCGTCGAGATGGAGCAGATGGTGCTGGCGCGGACCGAGCTGGCCGTCGCATCCGCGCACCGGCGCCTGAGCCTGGCCATCGGCTCGCTGTTCGTGCTGGGGGCCTTGCTGGTGCTGCTGATCCTGAAGGTGCGCCAGCAACTGCGCCTCATCATCGGGTGCTCGATCGTGGAGCTGCAAAAGACGCTGGCGACGCTGGGCAGCGGTGACTTCCTCAAGCCCATCGCCGTGGACGCCCGCAATGCCGACAGCGTGCTGGGCTGGGTCGCGCAGACCCAACGCCGGCTCGCCGAAACGGATCTGGCGCACTTCAAGGCCATCGTCGAATCCTCCGACGACGCCATCATCAGCAAGACGATGGACGGCATCGTGGCCAGTTGGAACCGCGGAGCGGAGAAGGCCTTCGGTTACTCGGCTCAGGAGATGATCGGGCGGCCCATGCAGACCATCATCCCGACGGACCGGCTGCACGAGGAGGCCGACATCCTCGCCAGCGTCGCCCGAGGCGCGCGGGTCGACCACTTCCCGACCCAGCGGCAGCACCGCGACGGGCGCCTTGTCGATGTCTCGGTCACCATCTCGCCGATCTACAACCACAAGGGCGAAGTCATCGGGGCTTCCAAGATCGCGCGGGACATTTCCAAGGCCAAGGCCGCCGAGGCGGAAATCCACCGCCTGGCCTTCCACGACGCGCTGACCGGCCTGCCCAACCGGCGCCTGTTCCTGGACAGGCTCAAGCACACGCTGGCGCGGGCCTCGCGGGACCGTGGCGCCTTCGCGGTCCTCTTCCTGGACCTGGACAACTTCAAGTCGCTCAACGACACGCACGGTCACGATGCCGGAGACGAGTTGCTCCAGGAGGCCGCCAAGCGCCTGAGCGAGTGCGTTCGCGCCTCGGACACGGTGGCACGCCTGGGCGGCGACGAATTCGTCATGATCCTGTGCGCCCCCGTGGCGGGAGATGCCAGCGATCTGGCCTGGGTGAGGCTCGTCGCGCAGAAGGTCATTGCCAGCCTTGCGCGTCCCTACCAGATGGGGGCGATCCGCCACACTTGCACCACCAGCATCGGGGCGTCGGCCTACACCGGGCAGCCCTGCACGGCCGGCGACCTCATGAAGCAGGCCGATCAGGCCATGTACGAAGCCAAGTCGGCGGGAAAGAACGCCTTCCGCTTCCACGCCTGTTGCGAGCGCACACCGGAAAACTGACCATGTCCATCCCAGTCATCGAGCGGGTTGCCGCACGCGAATCCACCCTGGGCGAAGGCCTGCGCATCCGCCGCGCCCTGCCCACGCGCGAGCGCCGCATGGTGGGCGCCTGGTGCTTCCTCGACCACATCGGCCCCATCACCTTCGGTCCCGACGAGGGCATGCACGTGGGCGCGCACCCGCACACCTGCCTGCAGACCTTCACCTGGATGATCGAAGGCGAGATCCGCCACCGCGACAGCCTGGGCAGCGACCAGCTCATCCGGCCGGGCCAGGTCAACCTCATGACCGCGGGCCATGGCATCTCCCACACCGAGGACTCGCCCACCGGCGGGCAGCGCGTCCATGCCGCGCAACTGTGGATCGCCTTGCCGCCCGCCCAGGCCGACCGCGCCCCGGCCTTCGAGCACCATGCCGCGCTGCCCACCTGGCAGCACGGCGGCTGCACCTGCACCTTGCTGGCGGGACGCTGGCGGGGGCCAGGTGGCGAGCACACCGCGCCCACAAAGGTGCACACGCCGCTGGTCGGGCTCGATGTGTGCAGCGCCGCGGGCGGGGACACCGTCCTGCCGCTGCGCCCGGACTTCGAGCACGGCCTCCTGCCGCTGGAAGGCAGCGTGGGCATCGCGGGGCGCGAGGCCACGGACGGCGCCGAGGTCGCGACCTCGGGCATCGCCCACTTTGCGCCCGGCGAGTTCGCCTACCTTGCGCCAGGCCCGGAGCAACTCGGCTTGCGCCTGTCACCGGGGGCGCGCGTGCTCCTGCTGGGGGGCGAGCCCTGGCGCGACCCCATCGTGATGTGGTGGAACTTCGTCGGGCCGTCGAAGGCGCATGTCATCCAGGCGCAGGCCGACTGGGAAGCTGAAGGGGAAGCCGCAGGCGCCGCAGCGAGCCCCCGCTTCGGTGCGGTCCCGGGCGGAGAGGGGCGCCGCCTGCACGCACCGCCCCTGCCCTGGAAGGCCTGAAGCCTGCCTCGGGCGCATCTCCTTCAGGCGCTTTCGCCCAGTCGCCCGTCGCGGTGGTCGTTGAGGGCCTGGAAGATCTCCTGCTGCGTGTTCATCACGAAGGGCCCGTACTGCGCGATCGGTTCATGGAGCGGCGCACCGGCCAGCAGCAGCACCCGGGCCCCGGCCCCTCCCGCCTCGATGGCCACGCCGTCGGCCTGCGCATCGTTGGCCAGCAGGCCCATGCGCTGCGTCGGCACCGCCTGGCCCGCCACGTCCACCTCGCCCCGGTACACGTAGACGAAGGCGTTGTGGCTGGCCGGCAGCGACTGCTCGAAGCGGGCCCCCGCGGGCAGGTGGAGGTCCAGGTACAGCGGCGCGGTCACGTCCCGCGTCACCGCGCCATCGATGCCGTGGCTGTGCCCGGCAATCACGGTCACGTCCACACCTTGCGCGGTGGTGAAGCGCGGCAACTCCTCGGCCTTGAAGTCGCGGTACCAGGGCGCGCGCATCTTGTCGCGGGCCGGCAGGTTCAGCCACAGCTGGAAGCCCTCCATCAGGCCCTCCTCCTGCTCGGGCAGTTCGGAGTGGATCACGCCTCGCCCGGCCGTCATCCACTGCACGCCGCCGTTCTCCAGCAGGCCTTCGTGGCCGGCGCTGTCGCGGTGGCGCATGCGCCCGGCGATCATGTAGGTGACGGTCTCGAAGCCGCGGTGCGGGTGGTCGGGGAAGCCGGCGATGTAGTCGTCGGCCTGGTCGCTGCCGAAAGCGTCGAGCATCAGGAACGGGTCCAGCCGGCGCTGCAGCTGGTGCGTCAGCACGCGGGTGAGCTTGACCCCCGCACCGTCGGAGGTGGCTTGTCCGGCGACCAGGCGCTCGATGCGGCGGGACTGGGTCACGGTGGCATGGGTGTCTCGGGTCATGGCGGGCTCCTTTCGGGATGGGGATGGGGTCAGGCGACCACGGCCGCGATGTCGGCCTCGGCCTGGGCAAAGCCCTTGGCGGCGGCGTCGGCGCCCATGTTCAGGCCTTCGGCGTAGACGAAGCGAACGTCGGTGATGCCCAGGAAGCCCAGCACGCCCTGAAGGTAAGGCACCTGCGAGTCGTTGGGGGTGTCCCGGTAGATGCCACCGCGGGCCAGGGCCACATAGACGGTCTTGCCCTTGAGCAGGCCTTCGGGGCCCTGGGCGGTGTAGCGGAAGGTCACGCCGGCACGGGCGATGGCGTCGATCCAGGCCTTGAACTGCACCGGCACACCGAAGTTGTACATCGGCACGCCCAGCACGATGACGTCATGGGCCTGGACCTCGGCGATGAGCGCGTCGTCCAGGGCCACGCGGGCGGCCTGCTCGGCGCTGCGCTGGTCGGCCGGGGTGAACAGGGCGCCCAGGGCCGCCTCGTCCAGCACGGGGTGGGGCGTCACGGCCAGGTCGCGCACCTGGACGCGGGCCTCGGGGTGCAGCGCTTGCAGGCGGGCCACCACGTCGTTGGCGATGCGGGTGGAGTTGGCGCCTTCACGGCGGGCGCTGGCGTTGATCTGCAGGATGTTCATGGTGTGGGCCTCGGAAGTAGGTTGCGATGGCTTCACTGTAGTTTTGGGATGCCGCAGCAACAATCCGTTGAGATGGATATGATTGTTCTGAAAATGGAACAATCAACCCCAACCGTCGATCCGACCTCCGATGCCGCCATCGACCCCAACGACCTGCTCATCTTTGCCCACGTGGCGGAGCTGGGCAGCTTCAGCCGTGCGGCCGACAAGGTGGGCCTGCCCAAATCCACCGTGTCGCGGCGGCTGGCTGCGCTGGAGCAGCGCCTGGGCGAGCGCCTGCTGCTGCGCACCACGCGCCGCCAGACCCTGACCGAGTTCGGCGCCCTGCTGCTGGAGCACGCACGCCAGGTCGTCGCCGAGGTGGAGGCCGTGGCCGCCCTGCGCGAGCGTTGCCGTGCCGCCCCCAGCGGGCGCCTGCGGGTGTCCATGCCCAGCGACCTGGCCAGCCTGTTGCTGGCCGATCACCTGGCGGCGTTCGCGGCCATGTACCCCGACATCTCGCTGGAGCTCGACCTGTCCGCGCGGCGCGTGGACCTGCTTGGCGAGGGCTTCGATGTGGCCGTGCGCATGGGCGACCTCCCGACCGACAGCCTGCTGGTCGCGCGCCGCCTCCAGGCCCTGTCGGTCGGGCTGTACGCCTCGCCCGCCTACCTGGCCGAGCGAGGCCAGCCGCACACCCCGGACGACCTGAGCGGGCAGTTGAACGGGCGCCTGAGCGGGCACCCGAGCGGGCACCTGTGCGTGCGCCTGCTGGGCCGCCAGGGCGAGGCCGCGGCCTGGACGCTGGTGCAAGGTGCGCTGCGCTGGCAAGGCGTGCCGCCAGGGCGCATCGCGGCCAACTCGCCCGAAACCCTGCTGCGGCTGGCGCGGGCCGGCGCCGGCATCGCGGCCGTGCCGGACGTGTTCGCGGTGGAGGATGTCCAGCGCGGCACCCTGCAGCGGGTCATGGGCGACTGGACCTTGCCCACCCAGGTGGCCTGGGCGGTCTTTCCCGGGCGCAAGCTGATGCCTCCCAAGACGCGGGTGTTCATCGACATGCTGGCCACCGCGTTCGAGGTGCACCCGGCGATCCGCCAGTCCGGCCGCCCGGCCTGAGCCAGCGGCGGGCTCAGGCAGACGCCGCTGTGAGGCGCCCGTGAGGCGCCTGTGAGACGGCTGTGAGGCCGATCAGGGCGCCAGCTTGGCCGGGTTGGCCTTCGGGCTGGTGATGGCCGAGGGTTGCAGGCGGTTGAGACCGTCACGCACTTCCACGACCGCGCCCAGCATCTGCACGTTGCTGATGGCCGCCACGGTGTCGAGCTGCCAGAACTCGCACACGCAGCGCTGCGGCGTGGCGTCGATCAGCATGTAGCCGCGCTTGTCCAGGTCGATGTGCTTGAAGTGCGGGTTGGCGGGCTTGAGGCTGTTGGCCACCGCGCCGGTCGGGTCGCTCACGCCGGGGGAAGTCACCGAGGTGCCCACGAACTCCACGGCCAGCGAGCCTTCGCCCGTCAGCGGGTTGTAGCCGCCCAGCGAGGGCTCGGGGTTGTTCGGGTCCTGCGTCAGGTCGGCGGCCCAGGCGCTGTGGATGTCGCCCGTCAGCACCACCACGTTGTTCACCGGCTTGCCACCGTTGGCGCCCTTGATGACGTCGTAGACGCGGTTGCGGGCGGGCTGGTAGCCATCCCACTGGTCGGAGTTGAAGAACACGCCGCCACCCAGGGCGTTGGGCGCGCCCTTGAGCTTGAGCTGGGCGAACATCACGCCCTGGCCCAGCACCTTCCACTTGGCGGTGCTGGTGCGCAGCTTGTCGAACAGCCAGGCTTCTTCGTCGCTGCCCAGCAGCTGGCGAGACGGGTCGGCGAAGGCGCCGGTCTGCATGAAGCCCATGCCCAGCGGCGTGGGGATGCTGCCTTCGAGCTGCTGCGAACGGCCACCCAGGCGCTCTTCCAGCATGATCAGGTCGACCAGGTTGCCGAAGGCGAAGGCGCGGTTGTTGCGGCGCAGGTTGGCCGGGTTCGTCACGCGCACCGGCATCCATTCGTAGTAGGCCTGCAGGGCGGCCTGGACGCGCTCGGGCCAGGCGCCTTCGGTGGCGTTCTGGTGGTTCTCGGCGCCATCCTTCCAGGCGTTGTTGGCGGTCTCGTGGTCGTCCCAGATGGCGATCAGCGGGTGCTGGCGGTGCATGGCCTGGGAGTCGGCGTCGGCCTTGTACTGGGCGTGGCGCTGGCGGTAGTCGGCCAGGGTGACGATCTCGTGGGCCGGCTCGCAGGGGCGCACGTCGCCGTACTGGCCATTGCCGTATTCGTAGATGTAGTCGCCCAGGTGCACGACCATGTCCAGGTCGGCGCGCTGGGCGATCTGGCGGTAGGCGTTGAAGTGGCCGTAGGCGAAGTTGGAGCAGCTCACCACGGCCATGCGCAGGTGCTGGGCCTCACCGCGGGGCAGGGTCTTGGTGCGGCCGATGGCCGAGCTCGCGCCCAGGGCGCTGAACTGGTAGTAGTAGGTCGTGTCGGGGCGCAGGCCGCTCACGTCCACCTTGACGGTGTGATCGCGTTCGGCACCGGTCTTGACGTGGCCGCGGGTGACCAGGCGCTTGAACTGCGGGTCGAGGGCGACCACGAAGTGCACCATGACCTTGCCGTTGCGGCGGTCGTCGTCCTGGTCGCCGTCATGGCGCACGTCGTGGGCTTCGCGGTCTTCCTCACGGTTGTCCGACGCGTCGGGCGCGGATTCAGGACGCGGCGTCACGCGGGTCCAGAGGATGACGCGGTCCTGCAGCGGATCGCCACTGGCGACGCCGTGCTGGAACACCGCGGCGCCAGCGCGCTCGGCGGTGCTGGCCGAAGCGCTGCCCAGGGGGGCCAGCGGCGTGGCGGCGACCACCAGGGCGGCACCACCGGCGGAGCGCTTGAAGAATTCGCGGCGGCTGGTGCCGGTGCGCACCGGCTTGACGTTCGTTGGGCGACCCATGTTCAACACTCCTAGGACAGCAGATGTCCCGGACTGTGAGGGGCAGGTTTGACGGCGCCGTGACGGAGGCGTCAGGCCGACTGGCGCAGCGCACCGAGCAATTCGGACAGCTCCTGGTGGGCGCGGGCACGGCGTTGCCGGATGGTCGCCAGCGCGGCGCTGAGGTCGCCTGGCGTGTGGCGTTGCTGGCGTGCACGGCTGATGGCGCGCAAGGCCGGGTGCAGGGCGTGCAGGGCGTCGATGTCGGCCAGGGCGGCGTGCCGCGCGGCCATCCATTCGAGGGCCTGGCGCCGCGTGTCGGCGGTGAGCTCGTCCACGCTGACGCTGAGGTCGGCCGTGGGCAGGCCCTGGGCATTGGTGGCCGTCAGGCGGACTTCGTGATCCTGCGAGCGGATGCCGCTGAGCAGGCGGGGCGGGGCGTCGGGGTCGGGCGCCACGCGGGGGCGGCCCTGGTCGTCGGCCGTCAGGGTCAGCCCCCGCAAGCGGGCGTGTGCGGGCGCGAGGGAGGCTTCGGCGTTGAGTTCGGCGATGCGGTTGATGCGATCGGCATCGAAGGCCAGGCGCGGCAACTCGCTCAGCGGGGCGTGGAGGACATCGGCCAGCTGCACCCAGCGCGGCTCGGCGCCACCGTCCAGCGGCTCGGCCACGAAATGCAGCACATCTGTGGTGCCGCTGTAGACCGCAGCGGTGAGGCGCACCGGCAGGCTGCGGCGCGGGGTGCGGGGTTCCGCCACATGGAAAACGTGGTCGTCCAGCGGGAGGCAGAAGTCCGGCTGTCCGTAGGGCCTGGGTTGGCCCAGCGCCACTGTGCGATCCAGGTAGATGTCCATGGCTGGCAACCCCCAATCTCCCCGGTGTTATATGCGCAGAGTTTCGCACGGCGCGGTGGCAGGGACAAGCGCCCTGGCGGCACTTGTCCGGGGGGGCAATGCGGGGGATGTCGGACGCACCTGGATCGCCCGAGGGCATCGTCAGCCTCCTTGCCGCGTTCAGCGAAGGCGTCGACGCAGACTGTGTGCAAGCACCTCTCGCCGCATGGCTGATCGGCACCCTGTCGGAGGAAGAGGCGCTGCTCGCCGCCCGGCTTCAACGAGACGGGTGGCTGGTGCGGCAGTTTGCCGACATCGACGATGCCCTGAGCTTCTGGCGGTCTGCCCAGGGCGGGCTTGAGCCTGCAGGCCCTGTCGGACGTGCGCGGTGTGTGGTCGCCGCAGTGCCGTGTCATTCACGGAAGGCGCGCGGACCGGCTGATCGACCCTGTCGGCGCCGCACCCAGGGGCATCGAAGTCAGGAAGATCCCGTTCAGTCCCGCTGATCTGAGAGACATCAAGGAGCAGGCATCGACGCTGGAGGCCAGCCGCAAGGCGGACTCGCGTCTGAAGCGGCGTGATGCCTCACGGGTGCGATGGCCTGGTCAACAGGATCCTCGCGACGGAGAGAATCCGCCGGTATGAGATGCACGGCGGAGGGGCGTACGCGGCCTTGTCCGCCCATGCCTTGCCGCACTGAGCGTTCAGGTGCTTGCGCATCACCTCATGCGCGTGGCTTGGTCAGGGCCATCAGGACGTCGGCATACCATGCGCAATTCAATCCCAGTGACTCGTCCTGGTTCGGGTCCCGTCCACCCATGTCCATCCGTGCCGAGTGCACGCCCAGCAGCTTCCAGGGCAACCCGCCTTCGCCGGACCGACCCGATCGCATCACCACAGGTGCCCCGCTGGTGCCTCGGTGCGTCCGCGCATCTGTGAGGAAAAACCCCTGCCCCTGGAACCGCACACCGAATGAAGAGGCAACGGTGGCGAACCGGACGACGGGCAGATGGTGGACCGTGTCATGAAAGCCCAGAGGGAAGCCGGGGACCAGCAGCGATGTGCCAATTTCCACGTCTTCGAGGCGGTCTTGCAGATGCGTCGGCGTGAAGCCGCAGAGTCGAGCTCCTGGCGGCAGGGTGGAGCGGTCGATGTCGATGACGGCCACATCGATGTCGCCACAGCTGTCCGTCGCCGCATGCCACGCACTCAAGCCACCGGCGTACAGCGGCAGAGACACTGACTTGACCCGGGTCAAATCAGTTTCATCGGTGTGAAGTTCAATCTCCAGTCTGTCGGGTGCATGACCGGATCCGGTTTCATGCACCACGTGCCGACTCGTGACGAGGTAGAGCCGATCGTCTCTTTCAAAAAAAAAGCCTGTCGCACCGCTCAGGATGGCATTGCCAAAGTAAGTGGTCACTCGGGTCGTTGCCAGCATCAGAGCGTCAGTCATGGCCCATTAGAGCATCGCAAACGGCGCATCGTCGTGAATCAGGAGAGCGAACATGTACCACGGGGAGCGGATGAATGCCGTCAGTCACCTTGTCGGCTTGGCCTTGGCGCTCCTGGGCGCGCCTGCCCTGATCGCCCACGCCAGCGAGGGCGGCGATCTGCGAAAGGTCATCGTCGTGAGCATCTTCGGGCTCACCATGGTGGTCTTGTACGCCGCGTCTTCCATCTATCACTGCTCGCGGGGGCGCAGCAAGGAGAACTGGGCCAAGGCAGACCATTGCGCCATCTACTTGCTCATCGCCGGCACGTACACCCCCTTCACATTGGTCACGCTGCAAGGGTGGATGGGCTGGAGCCTGTTCGTCATGGAATGGGCGCTGGCCCTTGTCGGCATCGGAAAGGAGTTGCACTGGGGGCGTGACACGGTGCCGTCCGTGCCGCTCTACATCTTCATGGGGTGGGCCGGGGTCCTGGCCGGCGCATCCCTGGTGGATGGCCTGCACGAGCAGGGCTGGATGTGGCTGTTGCTCGGCGGGCTGTTCTACACCGTGGGCGTTGCGTTCTATGCCTTGGATGGTCGCCTGCGACATGCTCACGGCATCTGGCACCTCTTCGTGCTGGGAGGCTCCGCCAGCCACTTCTTCACCGTGTGGCGTTTCGTCGTTTAGCCGGACTGGCTTGGCGACCAAGCCCGCGGAAAAGAAAAAGCCCTGAGTGGGTGACTCAGGGCTTTGGGGTGTTCGGCGGGGGAGGGCCGAACAAATGTTTGGTGGGCCGGGGTCACATGCACATCGCCCCATCACCTCGATGAATACGTGGTTCTGGGTGCGCCGACTTGATAGTTACTGCTGAAGTTACTGCAGCATTCAGGCGGTCTAACCGGAACTGAACCCGAGTGTGTCCACGTACTCGAAATATGCACCACGGCTTCATTCTCCCATGAAGATTTCGCTGGCCGTAGCGTACTGACCTGGTGCGATCCAGTCGCAGCAATGAAGTGGCTGGATGTGGCCTGGAACGTCCAACGGTCGGACAGTGGTGAACGTCGGGACCAGGCTGATCTGCGACATTCGCGGGTGGTTCCTGGACGGCAGCGACTGCCAATAGCGAACATTGAGGGCCGGTGGCCTCAACCGACTGCTTTGCAACTAACACCAGTCGCTCGACGGCACTGCAGGCAGCAAGCCGGTTTGAATGGTCGCTCTGCGCAGAGTGACCGGCTCAAACCGACCCGTAGCGTAAGTTGGATCGCCCGCTATGAAATTGCGCTACGCAGGGACAAGCGGTCGGTCTAGCCACCCAGGCCAGTGAAGTAACGGAATAGCGGCATGTCATGCAACGCTTCTTCCATGGCCAGATCGTTCAACGTAAACCACTGCTGCATGAACTGGATGCACAGTTGCTACTCCACCGGAAACGGCGGAAGGCCACGTTTGCCTTCTGGCATGTAGGGAGCGATCAACTCTACCAATTCGGACCATCGAGGAGCTTCGATGCCGCGTGCGTCTCGTCGAAGTTCCCCATCTAACTCTCGCTTGCTTCATGAGCTCAATGAGCTCAGGCAACCACGCAGGTGCCACGGACGTGTTCGGACGATTTATCCAGGCCTTCCGCACCATTACGCGAATGTAATGCGCAGGTCATTCAAGGGAAAGGTCCGCCTCCGTAAGCTATTGCCTACTGCGCCAAGGTGGGTGCCCCAGGTGGCACCCAGGAGCAACACCCAATTGCATCTCCAGGAAACCCGACATGGCACCTCGAAACCCTCTTGTCTTCCCATCTGCCGGCTTGAGCCGTCGCCGCTTTGTCCAGGGGCTGACCGCTGGTGGTGTACTCAGCGGCTTGTCGCTACCGGCGATGAAGGCGCTCGCGCAGGCAGGTCAGCTCAGCCGCGGCACGGCGCCCGTTCTGCGCGGAAATACTTTTGACCTGGTGATCGCGGAGTCGCCAGTTAACTTCACCGGGCAGCCCGGCGTCGCCACGACGATCAACGGGTCCCTGCCTGCTCCGACCCTGCGCTGGCGCGAGGGCGAAGAGGTGACCATCCGGGTGACGAATCGGTTGCGCGAGGCGACCTCCATCCACTGGCATGGCATCATCCTTCCATACCAGATGGACGGTGTGCCCGGTATCAGCTTCCCCGGTATCGCACCCGGGGCGACCTTCACCTACCGTTTCAAGGTTCAGCAAAGCGGCTCCTACTGGTACCACTCGCATTCCGGATTCCAGGAACTGACCGGCATGTACGGTGCCATCATCATCGACCCGGCCGGTCCGCAGACCATCCAGGCCGACCGAGACCATGTCCTGCTCTTCTCGGACTGGACCGACGAGGATCCGATGCGGGTCTTCGCCAAGCTGAAGGCTCAGGGCAATTACTACAACTACAACCAGCCGACCGCCATCGACTTCTTCCGCGATGTGTCCCGCGATGGACTGCAGGTTTCACTCGCCAAGCGCAAGATGTGGAACGAGATGCGCATGAGTCCGACCGATCTGGCCGACCTATCTGCGCAGACCCTGACCTATCTTGCCAACGGCGTCACGCCGGCCGGTAATTGGACGGCGTTGTTCAAGGCTGGCGAGCGGGTGCGGCTGCGCATGGTCAACGGTGCGGGCAACACCTTCTATGACGTGCGCATCCCCGGCCTGAAGCTCAAGGTTGTGCATGTCGACGGGGTGGACATTGAGCCCATTACTGTGGACGAATTCCGCTTCGGCCCTGGAGAAACGATCGACGTGATCGTAGAGCCCCGAGACGATGCTTACACGATCTTCGCGCAGGCGATGGACAGGACCGGTTATGCGCGTGCCACGCTGGCTGTGCGCGAGGGCCTGCAGGCACCTGTGCCTGCGCTCGATCCCGTCCAGTGGTTGACCATGGCCGACATGATGGGGAGCATGGACCATGGCTCAGCAGAAGGCAAGAGCATGGAGATGACCGCCATGGCGGGGATGGCCGGAATGGATCACAGCGCCATGCAGGGCATGAACCACGGCGCGATGGCCATGGATCACAGCAAGCACGCGGCGGCCGCCGGCAGTCTGGCGATTCCGTCGACTCTGGCACGCCACGCGCGCACGGAATACGGCGCGAGCACGGACATGCGTGTCGACATGGCGCGCACCAACCTGGACGACCCTGGAATCGGCCTGCGAAACAATGGCCGTCGGGTGCTCACGCTCGCTGACCTGCACACGCCGTCAGGACCGATGGACAGCCGAGGCCCTGAGCGAGAGGTCGAGCTGCATCTGACCGGCAACATGGAGCGCTACACCTGGTCACTTGACGGGCTGGAGTTCGGCAACTCCACGCCCGTGCACTTCCGCCACAACGAGCGCCTGCGGGTCATTCTGCACAACGACACGATGATGACGCACCCCATGCACCTGCACGGCATGTGGAGCGAGCTGGAGAGCCCTGACGGCAAGTTCCTCGCACGTCGGCACACCTTGCCTGTGCAACCCGCGCAGCGAATCAGCTTCCTTGTGACGGCCGACGCACTCGGACGTTGGGCTTGGCACTGCCACCTGATGTTCCACATGGACGCAGGCATGTTCCGCGAGGTCGTGGTGTCGTGAGTCCCAGCGAGAAAAGGAACCCCAAAATGTTCAAACCAGGATATCTCCCAACGCTGGCCATGCTGGTAGCAACGTTGACCACCGTGAACGCGCAGGCCCAGACTGCCGCGTCCGAGGACCACAGCGCGCACCACGGTGCAACCTCGGAGCAGGCGCAGCAGCCAGATACGGCGCCTGCACCGACTGCGGCAGACCCTCACGCCGGGCATAGCACTACGCAAGGCGATGCGCCCCCGGCCATGGACCACGGCGACATGAAGATGCAGGGGGGCTCGGCGCCGGCGGACGCGCGCGACCCGCATGCCTATTCCAATGGCCTGAAGCTCGGCGAAGGCGAATATGCAGTGCCTGGCGTTCCTCGCCTGATGCTGGCCGACGAGCACCGCTTCGGTTCGCTCCTCGGTGAAACCCTGGAGCGTCAATTCACCCGCAAGGGGGGCGACAGCACGGCCTACAACTTCCAGGGTTGGTACGGTACGACCTACAACCGCCTGGCCTTGAAAGCCGAAGGCGCCATCTCCAACGGTAAGCTTGAGGAGTCTCGTACCGAGCTGCTATGGGACCGCGCCATCGCCTCGTACTGGGACACCCAGGTTGGGGTGCGGCTGGACAGCGGTGAAGGCCCCAGTCGCCAATGGCTGGCCTTCGGCATGCAGGGGCTGGCGCCCTACTGGTTCGAATTGGACGCTACCGCCTATGTGGGCAATGGCGGAAGGACGGCCTTGAGGCTCGAAGCGAGCTATGAGTTGCTAATCTCGCAACGACTGATCCTGGTGCCGAAGGTCGAGACGCAGTTCTACGGCAAGGACGATCCCGAGCGGCGCATCGGCAGCGGCCTAGCCGAGGCATCGGCCGGGCTGAGGTTGCGCTACGAGATCAGCCGCCAATTCGCGCCCTACATCGGCATCGAGCGTGCGGGCTCGTTCGGGAAGACGGCCGACTACGTCAGCGCCGAAGGCGGACGAGCAAAGCAAACACGCTTCGTGGCTGGCCTGCGGTTCTGGTTCTGACAGCGCCTCTGGCGCACCCATCCACTTGCCCCTAATCAAACTGGGAATCATGATGAAAACTCACCGTGACACCTCAGCCAGCAATTTGCTGCCTGACCGAGCGGCATGCCAATCATGATTTGGTGGATATCTCCCCCCTCGGTTTCCGATGTTGAAGAATTCGAAGGACCTTCAAGTCCCACGTTCTGCTTTTCCCTCCATCACTCCCACTGCATGGGATTATTCATGACGCTCTCAAACCTCTTCTCCAAAGCGACCCTCGCTGTCGCCTCCGCCTTGTTCGCTACAACGGCAGCATTTGCCCATCCGGCACTGTTGTCCAGCTCACCGGCGGACAAGTCCCAGGGCCCGGCTCCCGCGAAAATCGAATTGAAGTTTTCCGAAACGCTGACCACGCAGTTCTCGGGCGCGAATCTCATCATGACCGGCATGCCGGGGATGCCGAATCACGGCGCGATGAAGATCAATGCCAGCGTCGCTGGCGCCAGCGATGGCAAGACGATGATCATCACTCCCGCCAGTCCCTTGGCCGCCGGTGACTACCGTGTGGAATGGCGGGCCGTCTCTTCGGACACCCACCCAGTCAAGGGCAGCTTTACCTTCCAGGTGAAGTGAGCCATGGCGGACGAATGGATCAACATTGCGCTGCGCTTCGCGGTGTACATGGACCTGGGCACGACCTTTGGTGTATCCCTGTTCGGTGTGTACGCACTTCGTCTGGACAGTCGTTCGCCCCCCATCGCGCAGCGCTACGCACGCGTCGTCGCTGCCGGTGCGCTTGTGGGCATCATGTTATCGATTGGAGCCATGGCTGTACTCGCCAAGGCCATGTCCGGCGCTGACAGCTATGGAGAGTTGAACAGCAACACCTTCGAGATGATCATTTCGGAGACGGCTGTGGGCATTGCCTGGTCGGTTCGTCTGCTGGCTCTTGCTGCATGCGTTGGTCTCGCCATGTCGAAGTTGCGTATCGTGTACCGGCTGATCGGCTCGGCCGCCTTGAGCGCTCTGGCACTCGCAACGATGGCTTGGTCCGGACACGGTGCAATGAGTGAAGGGGCTCAGGGCTATGTGCACCTGGCGTCTGACATCACCCATTTGTTGGCGGCGGGAGCATGGGTTGGGGCGCTTTTTGCCTTCGTCATGCTGGCGATGCATCGGGCTGCAACGACAAACGAATCGGTCGAGATTCTGAGCCGGCTGTCGAATGGCTTTGCGCAGCTTGGCACCGTTATCGTGGCAACGCTGATCGTGACGGGGATCGTCAACTATCTGCTGATCGTGGGTGCGTCAGTCAAGCCGATTTTCACGACGCTCTATGGCGGCCTGCTCGCACTGAAGATCGCATTGTTCATCGGCATGCTCGGATTGGCAGCTGCCAACCGCTTCCAGTTGAGCCCGCGACTCGAAGTGGCGCTGAGCATAGGAGATCATGCGCAAGCGGCCGTACTGTT
The DNA here is from genome assembly GCA_022566735.1 of Pseudomonadota bacterium. Taxonomy (GTDB): domain Bacteria; phylum Pseudomonadota; class Gammaproteobacteria; order Burkholderiales; family Burkholderiaceae_C; genus Aquabacterium. The sequence goes on along the minus strand of JADFIG010000018.1, from coordinate 6,447 downwards.
GCGTCGCAGCCTGGTCATTGAGGCATGCATGGTGGTCCTTGTTATCGCATGTGTTGCATGGCTAGGCGTTCTTTCTCCAACCCAATGACGGTCGCATCGCGATGACGTGAACCCCAACCTGCCGACCAAAGCCACTGAGGTCTGACGCCTGTCAGTGTGGAAATGACAAGGTGAATTGCGTTTTACCGCCTCCTGATCGGGCCGAGGCATTGCCACCATGGGCTTCAACGATGGCCTTTGTAATCGACAGGCCAAGCCCAGTTCCATCAGAGTCAGGATGCGATCTTGCAGGATCTGCGCGATAGAAGCGGTCAAACAACCTTGGCAACACAAGAGGATCAATATCCTGGCCCGTGTTCTCAACTGTGATCTCGGTGGTTTTCGCTGACGCAACAATGGCAATTTGAACGACACCCTCTTTCGGCGTATGGCGGAGTGCGTTCGACAGCAGGTTGCTCACGGCGCGACGAAACATCAACCGGTCACCGTAAATCTGTCCATCGCCGTGAGTGCTCAAGCAGATGCGTTTGTCATCGGCAACAGCGTCATAGAACTCCAACAGTGCCTGTACTTCACGTGCCGCCGAGAAACGCTCCTTGTTGGGCAGGTCAACGCCTCGCTCGGTCTTGGCCAGGAACAACATGTCCGATACCATGCGAGCCAGGCGCTGCAACTCTTCGGCGTTGGATGCGAGGACGTCGCGGTAGGTAGGTGCATCCCGGTCGGCGGAGAGCGTCACCTGCGTCTGTGTGAGCAAGTTGCTGATGGGGGTGCGCAGTTCATGGGCCAGGTCCGATGAGAACTCTGACAGGCGCAGGAAGTCCTCCTGAAGCCTGCCTAACATCTGGTTCAACTCGCGTGCCAGGTCAGCCATCTCAATCGGTACGGCCTCAACAGGCATGCGCCTTTCCAGTTGTTGGCCCGTCACCCTAGCCGCTCGTGTCTTCATGTCGCGAAGCGGGGCCATGCCTTGATGCGCAGCGATCCAACCCAGAACACCACTGATGAGCGTTGCAATGACGGCGTAGATCACCAGTTTGCCTTGCAACTCGGTCAGAAACTTCTGATGGTGTGCTGTCTCAATCGCAACCGTGACATCTAATCGTTTGACCTGATCGTACCCGGGTGATGATTGAGAGTGGACTGCGTGAAAGTCACCTTCCCCGTGTTCCCTGGTGGGCTGCGCGTGGCCGCCTTGAATGCTGTCTGCGCTGAAGTCCTTGGCTAGATCGCCGAAACCATTGGTTTGGAAGATCACATCACCACCTGGTACCTTGACCAGCACATGGAGTCCATGATGATGATTCAGTGCCTCACTCAGCCGGGAGCGCGCGTCTCCAAGTGAATTGGACTTGGTCAAAATTTCGTCGATCAAGTGCTGCTTGTCTTCCAAGGTCGTACGGTCAAGCTCCTTGAAATGCTGATCCGTTGCCAGCAAGAGAAAGTAACCCAAACCGAGCACAACGGTGGCCGCCACGATCGTGAAAAACACAGTCAGGCGGCTGGTCAGCGAAAGATGGCGCAGCACTTACTGATCCTCCGGCGCTTCCAGCACATAGCCCATGCCACGGACCGTCTGAATCAGCTTGGTATCGTGCCCCTCGTCGATCTTCACGCGCAGACGCCGCATGGCCACCTCGATCACATTGGTGTCGCTATCGAAATTCATGTCCCACACCTGCGACGCGATCAATGAGCGAGGGAGGACCTCACCCTGACGTCGCATCAAGAGTTCGAGAAGCCCAAATTCCTTGGCCGTCAGATCAATGCGCTTGCCCGCGCGCGAGACACGCCGACGCAGCAAATCCAGATCCAGGTCAGCCACTTTCAGTCTTGTGGACTCGTTCCCGCTGCGACAGCGCCGAACAATGATGCGCACGCGCGCCAACAGCTCGGCAAAAGAGAAGGGCTTGACCAGGTAGTCCTCGGCGCCCAACTCCAGACCCTTCACGCGGTCTTCCACCTGATCTCGCGCGGTCAGGAACATGACCGGCATCTGCAGCCCCCGTTCGCGCATGGCATGCAACACCTGCCAACCGTTCAGGCCCGGAAGCATCACATCCAGAATCACCAAGTCAAACTCGCTGTGCGCCATCAAATGCAAGCCATCGGTCCCGTTCTGGGCGAGATCAACAACGAACCCAGCTTCATGCAAGCCTTGGCGCAGGTACTCACCGGTTTTGGGTTCGTCTTCAACGATCAAGATTCGCATATTTGCCCCCTCCTCTCATTGGCGAGACGATAGTGTGACGAGCTTTAGCGCCCCTGACATATAGATAACAAATTTGTAATTTTTTGGATGGTTTTTTGTCAGGAATAACTCTTCAGAATGAGTCCTAGAGTTCACGGCGTCGCAGACAAGGAGTGCATGTCGAGTCCATCACACCAGAAGGGTGCTCTTTGGCTTGTTGACATGCCCTGACGCGACAGCATCGACACATACAGCTACTCGTATTCATCAGAGGAAACCATGAACAAAATCAACCAACTGCTGACCATTTCTGCGTTGGCCCTGAGTGTGGTCATACCTGTGAGCAGCTTTGCTCAAACAGCCATGGATCACAGCAAGATGGGCATGTCGCATCCGGCCGCCATGACCGACGGAGAAATTAAGAAACTGGACGTCGCCAACGGCAAGATCACGATCAAACATGGCGACATCCTGCACATGGACATGCCAGGCATGACCATGGTGTTCACGGTGAAGGACAAGAGCTTGCTGTCCCAAGTCAAGCCGGGAGACAAGGTCAAGTTCATGGTAGTGAACGAGGGCGGAAAGCTGGTGGTCACCGATATCCAGCCTGCCCAATAAAAAACGCTGACCCTGCGTGCTGTAGCCGCCATGTCTCCTGGAGCCAGGACGGGCATCGGCTGATTTCAAACCCTGACAGGAGAAAACCATTACCAACATTCGCAAGACTCTGATTGCACTCTGTGCCGCGACGGCATCGATGGGGGCCTTCGCACAGGCTGCCGAGGAACATCAAGCCCACCATCCAGCGGGCGCAGCTTCGGCGGCAGGGCCTGTCAAAAAAGCGCCAGTGAAAGCCATGAGGGCGGACAAGATGGCGGCGATGGACCAGCACATGAAGTCGATGCAAGCCATGCACGAAAAGATGATGTCAGCCCAAACCCCTGAAGCGCGTCAGGCACTGATGGCCGAGCACATGAAGACGATGCAGGAAGGCATGACCATGATGAAGCAGATGGGCGGCAATGGCATGAAGGGTGACATGGCCGGCCGTCAGCAAATGATGGAAAAACGCATGGACATGATGGAGTCCATGATGCAGATGATGATGGATCGTATGCCCCCGGCTCCGGCCAACTGATTCGCATCAATTGATCGGAGAGTCGCAATGAACCACCAACACCAGGGCAATGATTCGCCCCCGAGCTTTTGGACGACACGCTATGCCATCGGTTTCGTGGTGATTGGTGGCGTCGCAGCCTACTTTCTTCTGACGGAGCATTTGGCCCATGTGGTGGGCGCTTTGCCATATCTGCTTCTTTTGGCCTGTCCCCTGATGCACGTCTTCATGCATGGGGGGCATGGGGGGCATGGTCATCAGCATCAGCACCCGGGCCAGCCGGACAAACCGAGCAGCGCGGAGTCACGCAAGCCAGGAGAACCATCATGAATCATGCTGAGCCTGCATATGGCCTGTGGTCTCTGGTCATCTTCAATTCGGCGATCTTCATCATGTTCGCCTTCAGCTTCTTCAAGCCGGCGACAGCGCGGGATTGGCGTTCATTCAGTGCCTTTTCCGCGTTCATCGTTGCCTTGTTTGTGGAGATGTATGGTTTCCCTCTGACGATTTACCTGTTGTCAGGATGGCTCCAGACTCGATTCCCTGGGCTTGACCTTCTCTCCCACAACTCCGGCCATTTATGGTCCACGCTCCTGGGCGAGAAGGGGGATCCGCATTTCGGCATCCTTCACATCGGTAGCTACATTTTTCTGGGCTATGGCTTCTATTTGTTATCCAAGTCCTGGAATGTGCTGTACCACGCACAGCGCCGCCACGGGTTGGCCACATCTGGGCCCTATGCACACATTCGGCACCCACAGTACGTCGCCTTCGTGATGATCCTGCTTGGCTTTTTGTTGCAGTGGCCCACCTTGCTGACGCTGATCATGTTCCCGATTTTGTTGGCCATGTATGGGCGTCTTGCCATCACAGAAGAGGCAGAGATGCGTGCAAGTTTTGGCGATGAGTTCGAACGCTATGCGCAGAAGACACCCAGGTTCATTCCTCGACTGGAGTTGAAATGACCGATTGGCGGGTGTGTCCCTCATGAAGGGGGCAAAACGTACGTTTGTCTGGTGGCCGCCAGCCAGATGATCTTGGCTGAATGGAGCAGAGCATGGAACAGATCGAACTGAAGGTGACGGGCATGACCTGCGGCGCGTGTGTCTCGCGTGTCAGCAAGGCCGCGTTGGGCGTGGCAGGGGTGCACAGCGCTGAGGTGGAGCTTGAAAGCGGCTTGGTGCGCGCCAGCGTCGATGCGGCTGACACGGTGCAGCCAGCGCTGTTGAAAGCCCTCGCGGCGGCAGGTTACCCAGTGGAGTCTGCTGCGGTGGCCTTGGACGGGCTGCGCAGTGAACCCGAAGACGCCGCAACCACCTGTGGCAGTGGCGCTCGTACAGGTCGAGGGTGCTGCTGCGGACACTGAGCCTGTCAGTTTGACATGCTTACCGGCGGACGATGGTGACGGCAAAGGGCCGACAAGGCGACCATGGCGCACCTGTTTGGGCGCCAATGCAGAAGAACGAATAAGGAAAACGAGACCATGGACGAACACGCCCAGCACCATCACCACCAACATGCAGTGGCTGGCGGTGATGATCACCCGCCTGAAGGGGCGGAGGTCGCGCCGTCACTGAAGGATCCTGTCTGCGGCATGGCGGTGACCGAGCAGTCTGCTCACCGGCTCGTCCACGATGGACGACCCTACTATTTCTGCAGCGCAGGCTGCCAGAGCAAGTTCGCAACCAATCCACTGCGCTATGTGCAGTCACCCGATGCTGCGCCAGCGTCCACGCCGCCTGCGCCGTCGACTCCCGCCGCGGCAGGAGCGATCTATACCTGCCCGATGCACCCGGAGATCAGGCAGGACCATCCTGGAAACTGCCCCAAGTGCGGCATGACACTGGAGCCGCTGCTGCCCGAGCTAGACGAGGACGAAAACCCCGAGCTGCGCGATTTCCGCCGGCGCTTCTGGTGGACGCTGCCGCTGACCATCGTCGTGGTCGTGCTCGCCATGTGGGGCCACCGGCTGGGTTGGTTCAGCATGGCCACGCAGACCTGGATCGAGTTGGTGCTCTCGCTGCCCATCGTGCTGTGGGCGGGCTGGCCCTTCTTTGCGCGCGGCTGGCAGTCGATTCTGAACCGCAGCCCCAATATGTGGACACTGATCGGCCTGGGTACCGGCGCTGCCTTTCTGTACAGCGTGGTCGCCGCCGTGGCGCCACAGGTCTTTCCGGACTCGTTCATCTCCATGGGCCGGGTCGCGGTCTACTTCGAGGCGGCCGCCGTCATCATCTCGCTGACCTTGCTGGGGCAGGTGCTGGAACTGAAGGCCCGCTCGCAGACCTCGGCTGCGATCAAGTCGCTGCTCGGGCTGGCACCCAAGACGGCGCGCCGCATTCGTCCCGACGGCACTGAGGAGGATGTGCCGCTGACCCATGTGCATGTGGGGGACCTGCTGCGCATCCGTCCAGGCGAGAAGGTGCCGGTCGATGGCGTGGTGACCGAGGGCAGCAGTGCGGTGGACGAGTCCATGCTGACGGGCGAGCCGGTGCCGGTGACCAAGCGCGTTGGTGACAATGTCATTGGCGCGACGCTGAACACGAACGGCGCGCTGGTGATGCGATCAGAGAAAGTCGGCTCGGCCACCATGCTGTCGCAGATCGTACAGATGGTGGCGCAGGCGCAGCGTTCTAAGGCACCGATGCAGCGCATGGCCGATCTGGTCGCTGGCTACTTTGTGGTGGCCGTGGTTGCGATCGCACTGCTGACATTCTTTGTCTGGGGCTTTTTCGGTCCACAGCCGAGCTGGGTCTATGCCCTGATCAACGCTGTGGCGGTTTTGATCATCGCCTGCCCCTGCGCCCTGGGGTTGGCCACGCCAATGTCCATCATGGTCGCCACCGGCCGCGGTGCCACGCATGGCGTGCTGTTCCGCGATGCGGCGGCGATCGAGAACCTGTGCAAGATCGACACGCTGATCATCGACAAAACCGGCACATTGACCGAGGGGCGCCCGGCGTTCGACCGCGCGGTGGCCGCATCGGGGTTCGACGAGGCCGAGGTGCTGCGCTTGGCGGCCAGCCTGGACCAGGGCAGCGAGCATCCGCTGGCCGACGCCATCGTGCGCGCGGCACGCGAGCGCGGCCTGTCCCTGGACAAGCCGGAGAACTTCGAGTCGGGCTCGGGGATCGGT
>JADFIG010000017.1 GCA_022566735.1 Pseudomonadota bacterium | reverse complement strand
TCACGAAGACCGAAGACATCTTCCCCATCCGCTGCAACATCCAGCCCTGGATGGGGGCCTACTGCGCCGTCGTCGATAACCCCTACCACGACGTCACCGAGAACGACGGCGTCTACCGGATCGAAGGGCTACCCGCGGGTCAGTACACGGTCGAGGCGTGGCACGAGCGCCTGGGGACCCTTAGCGCCGAGGTGTCTATCGAGGCCCACGGCGAAACGACGGCCGATTTCACCTTCAAACGATGAGCCGGCCGCGCGCGGCGTGATTTGCCTCCCGGGGCCGAAATGGGCTATCCTATTGATCGCATTTCGCTTGTGAGCCGAGACCCGGTGTGATTAGCTGGCCCACGTAGGATGGGTCGTCTCGGCGCTTCGTGCCCCTAATCCCCACCGGAGTAAAGGTCTTCGCCAATGCATGTCTGATCGGGAAGTCGCTCAAGCCATCGATACCGAACCGGCCGAATCTTCCAACACCTACGACACTTTCGACGCCTTCGACATAGATCCACGCTGCCTGCGCGTTTTGGAGAAAATGGGCATCGTCACGCCCACCGCCGTCCAGGCCGCCGCCATTCCCATAGCGCTCGAGGAGCGCGACGTCGTCGCCATCGCCCAAACCGGCACCGGCAAGACCCTGGGCTTCGTGTTGCCCGGTCTGACCTTGCTGGCGCGTGGTTCGGTAGCACGAAACCAGATGCTGGTCCTCCTGCCCACCCGCGAGTTGTGTCTGCAAGTTCAGGAGGTTTTCGAAACCGTCGGCAAGGCCCTCAAGATCCGAAGCGTCGCAGTCTACGGCGGCGTCAGTCTCGAGCGCCAGGCCAGCGAGATTCGACGAGGCGTGCCGGTCATCGTCGCCACCCCCGGACGCCTCCTCGATCACATGTCCCGCGGGAACCTACGCTTCAAGGATCTCGAGATACTCGTGCTCGACGAGGCCGACCGCATGCTCGACATCGGCTTCCTGCCCGACCTGCAGCGCATCCTGAGCTACCTGCCCAAGCAGCGCCAGACCCTGCTGTTTTCGGCCACCTTCTCGCCCGAAATCAAGAAGCTGGCGTCCAGCTACCTGCAGGACCCGGTGCTGGTCGAGGTGGCCCGTCCCAACGCCACGGCCTCCACCGTGGAGCAGCGCTTCTACAAGGTCGAGGACGACGACAAGCGCGCCGTCATCCGCCAGATCCTGCGCGACCGCGGCATCGGCCAGTGCATCGTCTTCGTGAACTCGAAGATCGGTGCCGGTCGCCTGGCGCGCTCCTTCGAGCGTGACGGCCTCAAGACCGCGGCCCTGCACGGCGACAAGTCCCAGGACGAGCGCCTGAAGTCCCTGGACGCCTTCAAGAAGGGCGAAGTGGAAGTGCTGGTCGCCACCGACGTGGCCGCGCGCGGCATCGACATCGCGGCCCTGCCGGCGGTGTTCAACTTCGACATCCCCTTCAACGCCGAAGATTACGTGCACCGCATCGGCCGCACGGGCCGCGCCGGTGCTTCCGGCCTGGCCGTGTCGCTGGTGACGGGCAGCGATGCCCGCCTGATGGCCGACATCGAAAAGCTCATCAAGAAGAAGCCCGAGGTCGAGGCCTTCGTGCTGGAAGGTCGCCGCGAACGCTTTGGTGACCGCTCCGGTGAGCGCCCCAGCTACCGCCGCCGCGAGGAGCAGGACGACCGCCCTGACCTGGCCGCCGCTGCCCCGCGCGAAGCCCGCGACAGCCGCTCCGCCCGCCCGGCCCCGCGCCGTGCCCCGGCCGACCCCTTCTTCGACCAGCCCTACGAGCCTTCGGTTTCCGCCGAGCCCGCCGCCTGGGAAGCCAAGGAGGCCAGGGAGTCCGCTGCCGCCGCCGGTGGCAACGGCGGGGGCCTGTCGCGCTTCATCAAGCCCAAGCGCAAGGTCGCGACCTTGCTGGGCGGCAGCGGCACGGTGCGTCGCTGAGTCGGCGGGCGCTGGCCCGACGCTGGCCTGTTGCTGCCCCGGGTTCAGGCAGCGGCCTCGACCCGCGGGTCCGGCTGCTGTTCCTGGCGCTGCTGGCGCCACACCGATGGCGCCAGCCCGTGTTCCCGCTTGAAGGCCTGGCTGAAGGCCGCTTCCGAGGCGTAACCCACCAGGTCGGCCACCTTGCCCACGGGCAGGGCCGAGTGCGAGAGCTGGCGTGCGGCCAGGCGCATGCGGTGGCGTGTCAGGTAGGTCAGGGGTGGTTCGCCCAAAGCCTGGGTGAAGCGGTCGGCAAACGCCGAGCGTGACAGGCAGGCGTGCTGGGCCAGCTCCGGCACCGTCCAGTTGTGGCGCGGGTCGCGGTGCATCTGCGCCAGCGCACCCGACAGGGCGCGGTCCTTGAGCGCGGCCAGCCAGTTGCCCGAGCCCTCGGGCACCGACTCGACGTGGTCGCGGATGCACTGCATGAACAGGATGTCGCCCATGCGGTTGAGGATGGCCTGTTGCGCCGGCCGCCGCTGCGACACCTCCAGCGCCAGGAACTGCAGGCCCACGGCCAGCCAGGGCGGCGGCGCCTCCCCCAGGCCGCGCACGTGCAGCACCGGGGGCAGGGCGCGCACCAGCGGCGCGGCCATGTCCACATCGAAGCGGGCGTGGGTGCTGATGAGGTGGCAGGACTGGGGGGTGTCGGCCTCGGCTTCGCAGGTGCCGGCCTCGGATGCGCCGGCCACGCGGGCATGGGCCACGTCCTGGGCCATGTGGGGCAGCAGGTCGCGGGCGGCGGCTGTGCTGTGCGGACGGTCCTGCAACTGGTGGGGCACGCCGCCGGGCAGCACCACCAGGTCGCCGGTGTCCAGCGGCAGTGGCTCGGCGCCGTCACGGACCAGCCAGGCCTGACCGCGGGTGATGACGTGCGCGCAGGCCACGCCGGGAATGGCCAGCCGCCAGGCCCAGGGCGGGTTGTTGAGCGACGAGGCGAAGACCACGCCGTCGAAGTGCATGTCGTCCAGGATCAGGCTGAGGGTGTCCATGTTGCCGCAGGATGCCATGGATGCAAGGGCCGCGCACCGGGCGAAAGTCCGGATCTCCAGCGCGATCCGCCGGCAAGCGGGCCGGCTTGCGCTGACCCGGGTTTGCCCTCGGGCGGTGGCGGCGCCTCGCGCAAGTGGCCCGGCCGTTCGCGGCTTCCACGGGGTGCGGCGTTTGCCGACACTGGCTCCCATCGATCAGGAGTCCCGCATGTCCCAAACCCTCGTCTCTCCCCGGCCTGCTGCGCGCTGGTCCGACCCCAAGCGCTACCTCTGGCTGCTCGGGCCGGCCATCCCCGTCATCGGCGGCGTCACCCTGGCCATCTACTGGCAGACCCAGTCGGTCTGGGCCCTGTGGTTCCCGGTGATGCTCGTGCACCTCATCCTGCCGGTGCTGGATTGGGTCTTCGGTGAAGACGCCGCCAACCCGCCCGACGCGGCCCTGCAGGCGCTCGACGCCGACCGCTACTACAGCTGGGTGCTCTACGCCTTCGTGCCGCTGCAGATCGCCGTGACCCTCGGTGGGGCCTGGATGGCCGCCACGCTGGACCTGCCCTGGCACCACCTGCTGGGCCTGGCCATCAGCGTGGGCATCATCAACGGCGTGGCCATCAACACCGCGCACGAACTCGGTCACAAGAAGGACAAGCTCGACCGCTGGCTGGCCCGCATCTCGCTGGCGCCGACCTGCTACGGCCACTTCTACGTCGAGCACAACCGCGGCCACCACAAGAACGTGGCCACGCCGGAAGACCCCGCCAGCTCGCGCTTTGGCGAGTCCTTCTGGGCCTTCTGGCCGCGCACCGTCGCGGGCAGCCTGCGCTCGGCCTGGCACCTCGAAGCCGAGCGCCTGCAGCGCCACAACAAGGGTGTCTGGAGCACCGACAACGAGAACCTGCAGTCCTGGGCGATGTCGGCCGTGCTGTTCGGCGGGCTGCTGGCCGTGCTGGGCTGGGCCGCGCTGCCCTTCCTGCTGATCCAGGCGGTGTACGGCTTCTCGCTGCTGGAGGTGGTGAACTACCTGGAGCACTACGGCCTGCTGCGCCGCAAGAACGCCGATGGCCGCTACGAGCGCTGCCAGCCGGAGCATTCCTGGAACAGCAACCACACGGTCACCAACCTGTTCCTCTACCACCTGCAGCGCCACAGCGACCACCACGCCAACCCGACGCGCCGCTACCAGACCCTGCGCCATTTCGACGACAGCCCGCAGCTGCCCTCGGGCTACGCCGGCATGATCACGCTGGCCTACTGCACGCCGCTGTGGTTTGCGGTGATGAACAAGCGCGTCATCCGCCACTACCAGGGCGACCTGGGCCGCATCAGCTTCGACCCCGCCAGGCGCGAGGCCCTGATGGCGAAGTACGCGGACTACGCGGCCAGCGTGCGCGCCCGGGTGCGGCCTTGATCAGGCGGGGGCGTCCTGGCGTGACCCCAGCGCCCGCGCCAGGCCCCAGCCCAGCAGGCCGCCGAGCACCTGTGCGGCCACGAAGCCCGGCACGCTGACCGGGGCGATGCCCGCGAAGCTGTCGCTGAACATGCGCCCGAAGGCCGCAGCGGGGTTGGCGAAGGAGGTGGAGGCCGTGAACCAGTAGGCCGCGCCGATGTAGGCCGCCACCATGGCCTGCACCCGCGCCGCCGGTGCCCGCAGGATGACCAGCAGCAGCCCCGCCGTGGCCACCGCTTCGGCCAGCCACTGGCCGCTGTGGTCCCAGCCGCCACGCACATGGGTGGACCACTGCCACAGCGGCAGCTCGAACATGGCGTGGCTCAGCCAGGCCCCGCAGGCCGCGCCGGCCAGTTGCACCAGCACGCACGGGCCCAGCAGGGCTGCGGGCAGTTCGCCGCGCAAGGCCATGACGCCGCTGACCACCGGGTTGAAGTGCGCGCCGCTGACCGGCCCGAACACCTCGATGAGCACGTACAGCCCACCCACCGTCGCCAGGGTGTTGGCCAGCAGGGCCACCGCCGTGTTGCCTGCGCTCAGGCGCTCGGCCATGATCCCGGAGCCGATCACCACGGCCAGCAGCAAGGCCGTGCCGATGAACTCGGCCAGCAGCCGTTGCGCCGTCGTGGGGGAGGTCGATGCCGACATCGTTCAGCTCCGCGCGATGGCGTTGAGCGCGGCCTGCAGCGCGTCGCGGTCCATGTCCTGCAGGGGCAGGGCCAGCAGCTGCAGCATCTTGTAGCCGATGGCCTGGCGTGTCAGCTCGAAGGCGCGGCGCTTGCCCTCGTCACCGCCCTCGACGTTGGACGGGTCGGGGTAGCCCCAGTGCACCTTGACGGGCTGGCCCTGGCCGCCGAAGAACACCGGGCAGGCCTCGGCTGCGGCGCTGTCGCACACCGTGATCACGATGGACAGCGGCGGCGCCTCGGGCGTGGTGAACTCGTCCCAGCTCTTGCTGCGGTAGGCGCTGGTGTCGATGCCGGCGTTGTGCAGGGCCTCCAGCGCGAAGGGGTTGAGGCGGCCGCTGGGTGCGCTGCCGGCGCTGTGCGCCCGCACGTCCTTGCCGAGCAGGCCGGCGAGGTGGTTGAGCATGCCTTCAGACAGCACGCTGCGCGCGGAGTTGTGGGTGCAGAGGATGAGGACGTGGGTGGTCATGGGCCGGGTGGGGTGCAGCGTGGAGGGGGTCAGCAGCAGCCGGAGCCGCCCGACTTGATGGGGATGCCGACGGGCTTGCCGGCGGGCACCACAGGCGCGCTGGGGGCGCTGGGAGCGCAGCAGGCCGGCGCCTGGGCCGGGGTGTGGGATGCGGCCGCCGCGGTGTCCGCCGCCTCGCGGAACACGGGGATGGTGTCCAGCGTCTGGAAGTGCTCCCAGGGCAGGCCTTGCGGGTCGAGCACCCAGTGCTTGTCGCTGCGGGCGTAGCAGCAGGTGGTGGCGCCTTCGTCCAGCAGGGCCAGGTCGGCCCCTTCGGCGCGTTGCTTGAGGGCCTGCAGGTCGGCGGCGTTGTCCACCTGGATGCCCAGGTGGTCCAGGCCGGTGTGACCGCCGCCGCGGGTGGAGATGGCGAAGTTGACGGCCGGGTCGTCCAGCATCCACTTGGCGTAATCGGCCTCGACGCGGGCGGGCTCGGCGCCAAAGAGCTTGGCGTAGAAGGCGATGTTGGCGGCCAGGTCGGTCACGTGGACATGCACATGGAAGCGTTTCATGGGGCGGCTCCTTCGGGGTGTCAGCAGCAGGTGTTGCGCGAGGCTTCGCAGGGCTGCCCCTGGCAGCAGTGCTCGGTCAGGTAGTCGAGCAGCGCGTTCATGTGCGCGAACTCGGCGCGGTAGATGAGGTGGCGGCCGTCGCGCTCCTGGTTGACCAGGCCCGCGTGCAGCATCTCCTTGAGGTGGAAGGACAGCGTGGTGGCGGCCACCTCCAGTTGCTCGGCCAGTTGGCCCGGCGTCAGCCCTTGCGGCCCGGCCGCGACCAGGGCGCGGAAGGCGCGCAGGCGCACGGTCTGGGCCAGGGCAGCAAGGGATTGGATGGCCTTGTTTTCTTCCATACTTCAATGATCATTGAATCATTGGGCGGTGTCAAGCACCCCTGGCCGGCGCGAGGGCGCTGGTCGGGCGGAAAGGCGTCAGGGCAGCTCGACGCCACCCATGCGGGCCACGATGGTGGCCGAGCGGCCCATCACGTAGCCCGAGCGCGGCTGCTGCTCGAAGCGCTTGGGCGCGGGCAGCATCACGGCCAGCCGCGCGGCCTGCAGTGCGCTGAGCTGGCTGGCATCGACGTGGAAGTAGTGGCGCGACGCGGCCTGGGCGCCGAACACGCCCTCGCCCCACTCGACGTTGTTGAGGTAGATGTCGAGGATGCGGTCCTTGCCCAGCAGGCCTTCGAGCATGAAGGTGATGGCGAACTCCTGGCCCTTGCGCAGGAAACTGCGCTCGCTGCTCAGGAAGAGGTTCTTGGCCAGTTGCTGGGTGATGGTCGAGCCGCCGATGACCTTGGGCGTGGCCGTCAGGGCCGTGGGCGGTGGCGGGGCGGGGCGGCCGCGCCTGGCGGCGCGATCGGCAGCGCGCTGGTAGCGGGCCTGCGCGTCGGCGCGGACCTTCTCGGCACGGGCCTGGGCCTGGGTGTTCTTCTTCCAGGCGTTCTGCAGCGCATCCCACTCCACGCCGTGGTGATCGACGAAGTTCGCATCCTCCGAGGCGATGACGGCGCGGCGCAGGTTGTCGGAGATGCGGCTGCCGTCCACCCAGTCCTGGCTCCAGGCGATGCGGCCTTGCGTGGCCAGCAGGCGCGCCATCTCGGTGCGCTGGAAGGTGGTGGATTGCGGGTCGAGCACGCGCATGCACGCGATGCGGCCCAGGAAGAACAGCTGCAGGCTCAGGGCGCTGAGCACGAGCAGCACGAAGATCCGCCAGACTGCGCGCATCGGGTTCGGGCTCCGGGGTTCGGTGGGTGGCGCTCAGTGCGGGGCCGGGGCTTCCACCAGGGCACGCATCTCGCGCAGCACCGGGGCGGTGTCGGGGCGCACGCCGCGCCACAGGGCGAAGCTCTCGGCGGCCTGCTCGACCAGCATGCCCAGGCCGTCGCGGCCCACCGCACCGTGCTGGCGGGCCCAATCCAGGAAGCCCTGGGCGGCGGGGCCGTACATCATGTCCAGCGCCAGGGCGCCGGCGCGCAGCACCTGCGGGCCCACCGGCACGCCGTCGCCAGAGAGGCTGGCCGCCGTGCCGTTGACGACGACGTCGAAGGCCTCGCCGGGGTTTTGCAGCGTGGCCGTGCGCAGGCGCACGCCATGCTGGCGGGCGACGTCGGCGTGGCGGGCCACCAGGGCCTCGGCCTTGTCCACCGTGCGGTTGGCCACGACCAGCTCGGCACAGCCGGCCTCGATGAAAGGCCCCATCACCCCCGCGCTGGCGCCACCGGCGCCGATCAGCAGCACGCGCTGGCCGGCCAGCGGCACGCCGGCGTTGACGGTGATGTCGCGCACCAGGCCGATGCCGTCGGTGTTGTCGGCCAGCCAGCCGCCTTGCGCCTCGCTGTCGAAGCGCAGGGTGTTGGCGGCCTGGGCCAGCTCGGCGCGGGGCGTGCGGCGCGCGGCCATCGCGAAGGCCTCGAACTTGAAGGGCACGGTGACGTTGCAGCCGCGGCCCCCTTCGGCCGCGAAGGCCTGCACCGTCGCGGCAAAGGCGTCCAGCGGGCACAGCAGGCGGCCGTAGTCCAGGGCCTGGCCGGTCTGTTGCGCGAACAGCGCGTGGATGTGCGGCGAGCGGCTGTGGGCGACGGGGTTGCCGGCAACGGCGTAACGATCGTGGGGACGGTCGGCGGAGCTCATGGCTGGGCGGTGGGAGCTGGCGGTGCGGGGGGCTGCGGCGCGGTGATCGGCACGGCTTGCGTGGTGGTGGCCTGCATGCCCGCGTCGCGGGTGAAGCGGAAGCGCGAGGAGATCAGCAGCAGGTCGTGGCCGGCGCTGACTTCGGGCGGCACGGGGTCGAACTGGCCCATGGCCTTGACGATGGCGCGGGCGCGTTTGTCCAGGGCCTTGTTGCCCGAGCTGCGCGTGACGATGGCGTCCGCGACCTTGCCCTGGCGGTTGAGCCAGACCTCCATGACCAGCTCGCCATACAGCTTCTGGCCATTGGCGGTGGGGAAGTGCTCGGTGCCGGCGCGCTCCACGCGGGTGCGGAAGGCCGCGTAGTACAGCGCGTCGGCCGATTTCAGCGTGGCCGGGCTCAGGTAGCGCTTCTTGGGCCGGGCGTTTTCTTCGCGGATGCGCTTTTCCAGCTCGGCCAGCAGCTTGGTGAGCTGGCGGCGGTGCTCTTCCTCGGCGTGGGCCTGCCTGGCATCGGCCGTGGTGTGGGGTTGCGGCGGGGGCAGGGCGGCCAGCTCGTTGCGCAGCTGGGTGAGCAACTGCTGCTGCTCGGCCTGCATCTGCTCGATCATGCGGGCGGTCTGCTCCAGCGCGTCGCCCACCTCGCTGTCGGGCGAAGGCGGCAGTGGCGAGGTGGCGCGGCCGCGGTCGGCCTCACCGCCGCCGGCCAGGTTCTGCTGGGCCAGCGCCTGCGCCTTGTCGGGCTTGGCCTCGCTGCCCGCATTGACCAGGATGACTTCCAGCGGCGTGTCCTGGAAGGTGCGGTTGAAGCCTTCCGGGTCGACCAGGCGGAAGCTGAACAGGCCGATGTGCAGGGCCGCCGACACCCCCAGGCAGACCTGCAGGAGGCTGAGCGATTTCCAGAGGGCGATCAGGCGGCTGGGCATCGGCGTGGCGGGGGCTGGGCTCAGGCAGCGGCGCCCGGGTTGGGGGCGGCCTCGGGTGCATCGGCATCGGCCACGTCGATGGCCAGGGTCAGCGCACCGGCATTGTCCAGCACCTCGCTGTCGTCGCCGTCCTCGTCGCCGGCGTCGCCGTCGGCGGCCTCGGTCTCATCGAGTCGGGCAACCACGCTGGCGTGCACGTCCAGGGTCAGCAGGTCGACGCCGGTGACGCGCACCCGCACCTTGGCGTGGCGCGGCAGGTTGTCGGCGCCGATGGCCTTGAAGACCAGGGGCAGGGTGTCGGCGCGCACCAGGCCGTTGACCATGACGGCGCAGTCCAGCTCGGTGATGCCTTCCTGGCCCAGGTACTTGATCGTCCAGTAGCGCTCCATGCTCGACTGGAAGCCGTTGTAGGCGCTGTAGGCCCCGTCGAAGTTGGAGATGATGGCGAACAGCTCGGCATCCTTCGGCTTGAAGGGCGCGGCCAGGGCGGCGGTGCGGCCGTTCCTGGCGCAGGCGATGATCTGCCACTGGTTGACCAGGTCCACGTAGCGGCGCAGCGGCGAGGTCGCCCAGGTGTACTGCGCCACGCCCATGCCGGCGTGCGGCGCGGGCTTGGTGGACATGCGCACCTTGATGCCCGGCTGCAGGCTGGCCTGGCTGCGGTAGATGCCGGGCACGCCGAGCTCGGCCAGCCAGCCGCCCCAGGTGCTGTTGGCCAGGATCATGGCCTCGGCGACGATGAGGTCCAGCGCCGAGCCGCGCTGGCGCGTGCCGATGAGCACCTGCTCGTGGCCCTGCGGCTCGATGCCATCGCCCATGGTGTTCTCGCCATTCGGGCCGATCAGCTTGAAGCTGTAGTCCGGGCGGTTGAAGGTCTCGGGCTTGCCACGCACTTCCTCGCGCTTGAGCTTGAGGTGGCGGGCCAGGCGGAAGGCGAAGGCCAGCTCGGGCGCGAAGGCGTAATCGGCCGGGGCCTCGCCGCTGAGCGTGGCGTTGGTGATGACGCTGTCGAGCTTGTCGTGGCGCAGGTTGGCGACGATGGGCACGCGCTCCAGCTTCGTCTCGCTGCCCCGGACCTCCAGCGTGGCCTCGTCGAAGGTGACGTACAGCGACACGGACGGGCAGTCGCGCCCCTCGATCAGCGTGTAGGCCTGCACCACCTCGTCAGGCAGCATGGTGATCTTGTGGCCCGGCATGTAGACGGTGGACATGCGCGTGCGGCCGAGCTGGTCCACCGGCGTGCCCGGGGCGATGGCCAGGCCCGGTGCGGCGATGTGGATGCCGTAGGTGACGGTGCCGGTGCCCAGGCCCTGCACGGACAGCGCGTCGTCGATCTCCGTCGTCATGGAGTCGTCGATGGAGAAAGCCTGCACGGTGGCCAGCGGCAGCGCGTCCTTGACGGGCGGGGCCGCCAGCGCCGGGAAACCCGTGCCCTTGGGGAAGTGCTCGAACAGGAAGCGCTTGAAGTGGAACTGGTAGGGGCTGTCGATGGCGCCGGCGTCCTTCAGCAGGTCCAGCGGCGCGCGCTGCGTGGCCTTGGCCGCGTCCACCACGGCCTTGTAGGCCGGGCCGTTCTTGTCCGGCTTGAACAGGATCTTGTAGAGCTCGTCCTTGATCGGCTGCGGGCATTGGCCCTCGGCCAGCGCCTGCGCCCATTGCGCGATCTGCAGGGCCTGCTGCTTCTTGCGCTCGATGGCCAGCAGCGCCTGCTTGAGGATGTCTTCCGGTGCCTTCTTGAAGCGGCCCTTGCCGCGGCGGTGGAAGTAGTGCGGCGTCTCGAACAGGCGCATCAGCATGGCGGCCTGCTCGGTGGCGCTGGCGCTGGCGCTGAAGTACTCGCGGGCGAGGTCCTCGAAGCCGAACTCGTCGTCGGGGGCGGTTTCCCACACCAGGTCCACGTCGATGTCACCGGCCAGCGCCGCGGCCTGCGCCATCAGCTCGGCGGGGGCCGGCTTGGCGAAGCGCACGAGGACGTTGGCGGCTTTCACCTTCACGCGCTTGCCCGAGTCGAGCTCGACTTGCATCGAGGCATCGGCTTCGGACATCACACGGCCGGCGAGGAACTTCCCGGCGTCGTCAAACAGGGCGTACATGGACACGGATGGTGCGCGAGGTTGGCTATTCGGGGGGCGATTCTCCCATGGCGAGGCGCGGCGGCCCGCAGGCGCGGCAGGAATTGGCAGTTCTTGCCGGATTCTGGTGCGCATCACCCATGCCTGGGGGGTGGCCCGGATCCTGCATCCGGTAGGCTGCGCATCATCGTGCTGTCACCTTGGGGAGTCGTTTCATGAGCCGAAAAGTCCGCAACGCCGTCACCGTCCTGGCGCTGATCGCTGCCATGGCACCTGCATTTGCCGCCAGCGACAAGGCCGCCGAACACAGCCAGGGCCCTGCCCACGCCAACCCCAATGCGGGCGGCTTCAGCAACCCCAGTTCGGTGCTTTACAACAACGTCAGCGAGGTCCCCGAGCCCGGCACCTGGGCCCTGGCCCTGGCCGGTGCGGGCGTGGTGGCCTGGTCGATGCGCCGCCGCAGCCAGTGAGCCTGTGAAGGCCGGGGCCGTGGCGCCCGGTGCCCGGCTCAGTCCTGCGGCCAGCCCAGCCAGGCCAGCAAGCCGGGCAGGTGTCGGGCGAAATCGCTGACGGCGTGGTCGCTGCCGTCCAGCAACTGCACCTGGGCCCCTTCGCAGTGCGAGAACATCTCGCGCCAGTCCAGCACCTCGTCGCCCTTGGCGATCAGCGCCCAGAACAGCTCGGGCCGCTTCAGCGGGTAGGGGTCGAGCAGGGCGAATTGCTGGATGAATTCCTCGCGGAAATAGAAGCGCTCGCTCGGGTCGTGGAAGGCGGTCTGCTCGCCGATGTGGCGGGCCAGGTCGCGTGCAGGCGCCACCGCCGGGTTGATGAGGGCGGCGCGGCAGCCGAGGGATTCGGCCAGCACCGTGGCGTAGAACCCCCCCAGCGAGGAGCCGATCACGGCCATGCGGTCCGTGGGCCACAACTGCACCAGCTCGCGCAACTCGGCCATCGTCTGTGTGGGCGAAGGCGGCAGTTGCGGGCAGTACCAGGCCACGTCCACCCCTTTCTGCTGCAATTGCTGCACGGCCGCGCCCAGCATCCGCGCCTTGTTGGAGTGCGGCGAGGAACGGAAGCCGTGCAGGTAGAGCAGGTGGGTGGGCGGGTGAAAGCGTGGGGCGCCGAGCATGGCGCCCATTGAACGCGGCAGACCGCGGCCCGTCAAGACCGCCGCCTGCCGCTGCGCTTCAGCGGTGCTTCACTTCGCCACGAAGGCGTCGCGGGCCTGGCGGCCCAGGAAGGGGTGGTCGGTGAAGAAGCCGTCCATGCCCAGGCCCAGGAAGGCCTTGACCTGGCCGGCCAGGTTGCCCAGCTCGGCCGGGTTGGCGCTGCTGTCGAACTCGTTGGGCAGGAAGTTGTTTTCGGCGCGGAAGGTCCAGCCGTGCACCTTCAGGCCCGCGGCGTGCGCGTCGCTCACCAGCGTGGTGGGTGTGCCCAGCTTGCCGCCGACCAGCGGGATCATCAGGTTGGTGTTGGCGCCCACGCCCACGGCGTAGGTGGCGATTTCCTTCAGGCCTTCGGGCTTGGCCAGGTCGGCGTAGGTGCGCTTGTCGCCGGCCACGGTGAAGTCATAGGGCTGGCCCGAGCCGTTGAGCAGCTGGATCAGCGGCAGGCGGGTCCGGGTGGCCAGGGCCTTGAGGTTGCCCACCTCGAAGGACTGGATGAACACCGCGGCGTTCGGGCCGTGGTAGCCGTGGCGGCGCAGGCTCCTGAGCAGGGGCTCTTCCAGCGACAGGTTGATGCCGTCGAAGTAGCTGGGGTGCTTGGTCTCGGGGTAGACGCCGATGGGCTTGACGTGGGCGGCGGCCCTGGGGCCTCCCTCGGCCAGGGCCTGCTGGCGGCGGCGCTCGTTGGCCTGGGCCACCAGTTGCAGCACCTCGTCGAAGGTCGGCACCTCGAACATGCGGTCGAAGCGGGTGTTGGCCGTGCGCAGCGCGGGCAGGCGCTCCTTGGCGCGCAGGGTCTTGAGCTCGGCCAGGGTGAAGTCTTCGGTGAACCAGCCGGTGACGCTCACGCCGTCGATCAGCTTGGTGACCTTGCGGTCGGCGAACTCGGGGCGCTCGGCCACGTCGGTGGTGGCTTCGCGGATGCTGCCATCGGCGTTGAGGATGGCGATGGCGTTCTCGTGGCGGGCCACCAGCACGCCGTCCTTGGTGGAGACCAGGTCCGGCTCGACGTAGTCGGCGCCCTGCTCGATGGCCAGCCAGTACGAGGCCAGGGTGTGCTCGGGCACATAGCCCGACGCGCCGCGGTGGCCGATGACGATGGGGCCGGCCGAGGCGGCTTGCTCGCGGTCGCCGTGGCCGTCGTGGGCCTGGGCCAGGCTGGCAGCGGCGGCCAGGGCGAGGGCGGTCAGCGAGGTGAGGAGGGGCGTGGTCATGTCGAGGGCTCCTTGTGCCGGGGGACGGCGTTGTGTTGTGTTGTGCAGGCTAGGCAGGCCGTGTGTCGCCTGCGTGAACAGGGGGAGGCCGCGCCCCCTGTCACAAAGCTGTCAGGGATAGCCCAATAGGATCACGGCCAATGCGTCGCCAGGCCTGGCCCGGCGTTGGAAGGATCTCCCCCGATGAACATTTGCCGAGCGCCTCGCAGCCAGGTGCGGGTTGAACTCGTCCCTGCTGTTTCTGCTGCACCCGCCGCCCCCGCCGACATCCAGGCCGCCGTGGCCCCCCGCGCCCAGCGCGGCTTCACCCTGCTGGAGCTGCTGGTGGTGCTGGTCATCATCGGCCTGCTGGCGGGCTATGTGGGGCCGCAGTTCTTCAAGCAGATCGGCAAATCGGAAGCCAAGACGGCCACGGCCCAGCTCGATGGCCTGGGCAAGGCGCTCGACCAATACCGCCTGGACACCGGCCACTACCCCAGCACCGAGCAGGGCCTGGCCTCGCTGTGGGTCAAGCCGGCCGACGAGTCCCGCTGGTGGGGCCCTTACCTGCGCAAGGCGGTGCCCAAGGACCCGTGGGGCCGCGAGTACCAGTACAAGGCGCCGGGCGAGCACGGCGATTACGACCTCTATTCGCTGGGCAAGGACGGCCGCGAAGGCGGTGACGGCGAAGACCAGGACATCACCAACTGGTGAGCCATGAGCCGTGCCCATGCCCGCCCTGTCCCCCGCTCCCGCCGTGCCGCTGCCGCACCGGCCCAGGGGCTGCAGGGACTGATCACGCGCCTGCAGGGC
Organism: Pseudomonadota bacterium; assembly: GCA_022566735.1. GTDB lineage: Bacteria > Pseudomonadota > Gammaproteobacteria > Burkholderiales > Burkholderiaceae_C > Aquabacterium. Next base: position 51,133 of record JADFIG010000017.1, on the reverse strand, counting down.
CAGCAGGTCTCGCGTGGGCGCACCGAGTTCCCGCGCCGCCTGTTCTGCCAGGAGCTGGCCGTGCTGCTGGACGCAGGCATCCCGCTGTACGAAGCGCTGACGACGCTGCGCGAAAAGGAAGAGTCGCCCGAGGTGGCGCGCGTGCTGGCCTCCCTGACGACGGACCTCTCCGAAGGCCGCACCCTGTCGCAGGCCATGCGCCAGCAGCCGCAGTCCTTCAGCTCGCTGCTGATCGCCTCCATCGAAGCCAGCCAGCGCACCGGCCAGACCGCCCAGGCCCTGCGCCAGCACGCGGCCTACCTGGCCTGGTTGACGGGCCTGCGCGACCAGCTGGTCAGCGCGGCCATCTACCCGGCCATCCTGATCGGCGCCAGCCTGATCGTCATCAGCTTCCTGACGGTGTTCGTGGTGCCGCGCTTTGCCGACATCTACGAGGGCATGGGCGGCGAGATGCCCTGGGCCTCGGCCGTGCTGCTGACCATCGGCAAGGGCGTGGGCGACCACCCCTGGCTGGCCATCGGCGGCCTGGTGGCGCTGGTGGCGGCGGCGGTGTCGGCCTGGAAGGCGCCGGTGGTGCGCGCGGCGGTGTCCGAGCGCCTGTGGCGCACGCCCGTCATCGGCCCGCGCCTGCGCCTCATCGAGCTGGCCTCGCTCTACCGCACCCTGGGCCTGCTGCTGCAGGCCGGCGTGGCCGTGGTGCCGGCGCTGGAAGCCTCGCTGGAGCTCGTCGGGCCCTCGCTGCGCCCCTCGCTGATGCAGGCCACGCGCCGTGTCCGCGAAGGCGCGCGCCTGTCGGACGCGCTGCAGCGCCATCACCTGACCACGCCCGTGTCGGTGCGCATGATGCGCGTGGGCGAACAGTCCGGCGAGCTCGGCCCCATGCTGGACCGCGCCGCCACCTTCTACGACGAGGAGCTGGCCCGCTTCACCGAGTGGGTCGGCAAGGTGGTGAGCCCGGCGCTCATGCTGATCATGGGTGTGCTGATCGGCGCCATCGTGGTCCTGATGTACCTGCCCATCTTCCAGGTGGCCGACCAGATCCAGTGAGGCACACACGATGAGCGCCCAACTCCAGGCCAGCGGCCAACCCGCCCACCCATCCACCAAGGTCACCCCGATCGAGGGCGTGCTCGACTGGACGCCCGACTGGCGCATCTGGCCGCTGGCGCGCGCCTTGCGCCTGCGCGTGGTCGTGGTCCGCGATGCCGCCCAGCAGCTGTGGGCCCTGAGCCCCCAGCCCGAGGACGTGCTGCTGCGCGAGGCCGTGGGCCGGGCCGTGGCCCAGCCGCTGCGCTGGCGCCACATCGACGACGACACCCTGGCGCTGTGGCTGGCCCAGGGCGAGCAGGCTTTCGAGGCCCGCGGCACGCTGCTCCAGGCCGAAGGCGAGGGCGGTGGTGCCGAGGGGGGCGCCGAGGTCCATGCCCTGTCGGTCGACACCATCGCGCGCGAAAGCAGCCAGGTCGTGCGCCTGCTGGACGCCACGCTGTTCGATGCGCTCAAGGCCCAGGCCAGCGACCTGCACCTGGAATCGACCGCCACCGGCATGGTCATCCGCCACCGCCTGGACGGCGTGATGGTGCACGTGGGCGATGTCGGCTCGCGCGAGGTGGCCGAGCAGCTGGTCTCGCGCCTGAAGGTGATGGCCGAGCTCGACATCGGCGAGCGGCGCCTGCCGCAAGACGGCCGCTTCAAGCTGCGCGTGCAGCAGTCGGCCGACAGCGGGGTGCGCGAGGTCGACTTCCGCGTCTCCATCATGCCCAGCAGCTTTGGCGAAGACGCCGTGCTGCGCATCCTGGACCGCTCGCGCCTGTCGGAAGAGTCCGCCGCGCTCAGCCTGGAAGGCCTGGGCTTCGATGCCGACGATGCCGACGTGGTGCGCCGCCTGGCCAGCAAGCCCTACGGCATGCTGCTGGTGACCGGCCCGACCGGCAGCGGCAAGACGACGACGCTGTACGCCGTGGTGCAGGAGATCAACACCGGCGACGACAAGATCATCACCATCGAAGACCCGGTCGAGTACCAGCTCGGCGGCGTGGTGCAGATCCCCGTCAACGAGAAGAAGGGCCTGACCTTTGCCCGCGGCCTGCGCAGCATCCTGCGCCACGACCCGGACCGCGTCATGGTCGGTGAAATCCGCGATGCCGAGACGGCCCAGATCGCCTCGCAAGCCGCGCTCACGGGCCACCTGGTGCTGTCCACCATCCACGCCAACAACGTCTTCGACGTGGTCGGCCGCTTCATGCACATGGGCGTGGACCTCTACAACATGGTGTCGGCGCTCAACGGCGTCGTGGCCCAGCGCCTGATGCGCAAGCTGTGCACGCACTGCGCCGTGCCCTGGCAGCCCTCGGCCTCCGACCTGCGCCTCGCCCAGCTGCCGCTGGACACCCACGGCACCTTCTTCAAGGCGGTCGGCTGCGCGCACTGCCGCGACACCGGCTACCGCGGCCGCAAGGCCATCTCCGAAATCCTGCTCATGGACGACACCCTGCGCGACCTCATCGTCACCCGCGCCTCGCTCATCAAGATCAAGGCCCACGCCCGCGCCAGTGGCACCCGCCTGCTGCGCGAATCGGCCCTGGCCTGTGTGCAGCGCGGCGAATCCACCCTGGAAGAACTCAACCGCGTGACGCTGGCGGAGTGAGCATGGCGGTGCAAGCAGTTCCCCCCACCCACCCCGCCACCGACGTGTCCACCGGCCCTGCGGCGGGCGGCTGGCAGGCCCTGGCCTCGCGCCAATGGCGCCGCCTGCAGGCCCGCCTGCGCAGCACCTGGCGGCCGCTGGACGTGGCCCTGCTGGCCCCGCCCCACCTGCCGGGCGAGGCCGCGGCCATCGACACCGCGCTGGACGCCTTCGATGCCTGGGCCGATGCGCACGAAGGCGTGCACGTGGCGGTGCAGCTCTCCAGCCGCTGGCTGCTGTGCTGCGCCACCCCCGAAGCCACCAGCGCGGCCCAGGCCCGCGAGCTGGCCGCCCAGCAATGGGCGCATTACTTCGGCATCGAGCCCGAGCAGATCGCTGCCGACTGGCAACTGGTCGAGCTGGTGCATGGCGAGGTCAAGCTGGTCTGCGCCGTGCCGCGGGCCCTGATCGCCGGCCTGCGCGAGGTCGCCCGCGAGCGCGGCCTGAGCCTGCAGGCGGCCCTGCCCTGGTGGGCCGAGGGCCTGCAGCGGGCCTGGGACACCCTGCAGCAAGACACCCCCGCCGCGACCCAGCCCGAAGGCAGCCTGCGCCAGTGGGCCTGGTCCGAGCCCGGCCTGCTCACCCAGGCCCAGGCCGCCGTGCGCGAGGGCCGCTGGGTGCTGGTGCGGGTGTGGTCCGAGGTGGTCCCTGACGGTGTGCCGGGCGTGCCTGGCGAGGTCGCGGACCCGGCGCTGCCGCTGCCCGAGCTGCTGCACACGCTGAGCCCGGCAGCCGATGCCGATGCCGTCGGGGCCCTGGCGTGGACGCTGAACGCGGAGGTGGCCGCATGAGCCGCATGATGAGTCTGCCCACATCCACCAGCGCGGCGCGCCGCCAGCCCGGCTGGGCCGAAGGCCTGAACTTCCTGGGCCCCCGCGTGCGCACCAGCTTCTGGGGCTGGGCGCTGCTGGCCCTGGGCGTCGTGGCCTGCCTGCATGGCGCCGACCGCGCCGCTGCCGTGCAGGACGAGCTGGCCGAGGCCCAGGCCGTGGTCAAGCGCCTGCAGCGTGGCGACCGCCAGCTCAGCGTGCAGGCCCAGGCCGCATCGGCGGCACAGGAGGCCCGCGCCGCCACCGCGCCCGAGCTCGGCGGCGAAGGCTGGCGCCACGCCGCGCAACTGGCCCAGTGGCTGGGCCACCCCTGGTCCGACACGCTCGACCACGTCGACGCCGCCTCCCTCAAGCAACACGCCGTGCTGCTGCGCTTCAGCCTGGACCTCTCCACCCTGGCCAGCAACGAAGGCGTGCAGCCCGAGCTCAAGCTGCAGGCCGCCGTCATCGACGACAACGCCGCCCTGCAATGGCTGGAGGCGCTGGGCCCGCAAGCCATGCTGCGTGCCCGCGAGCCCCTGAGCGCCCCCTTCGCCACGGCGCAGGGCAACTACGCCTGGCGCGCCGACGTCGTCACCACCGGAGGCATGCCATGAACGCGCTGCTGTGGCTCAAGCGCCTGGGCTGGCCCGGGCTGGTCGGCCTGGCCTGCCTGCTGGGCGTGGCCTGGCTGGAGCGCGCCTGGCTGCCCGCGCAGCAAGAGCAGGTGCAGCGCACCGAATCCGAGGCACGCCGCCTGCGCCACGAGCTGCAGGCCCGTGCCGATGCCGCCGCCGCGTCCGCCAGCGCCGCGTCCGCTGCCGCGGGTGGTGTGGACCCCCGCGCCGGCCCGCGCGCCGTCTGGGCCGTGCTGTGGGAGGGCCTGCCCGATGCCGCCGCCCGCCTGGCGCTGCAGCGCGGTGTGCTGCAGTCCGCCGCCGATGCGGGCATCGCGCTGGGCTCGGTGCAACTGCGTGGCGAGTTCGAGAACTGGCTGGACAAGGCCCCGGCACCAAGCGGCAACCCAGGCAGCCCAGGCAGCGCGCAGGGCCTGTGGCGCCAGCGCATGGTGCTGCCCGTGCAGACCAGCTACCCCGCCTTGCGCACCTGGATCGACGCCTTGCTGCGCCAGCCCGCGCTGAGCATCGACGCGCTCGACATCCAGCGCGCCGACCCCATGAGCGACCAGGTCAAGGCCCAGGTCAGCGTGTCGCTGTGGTGGCGTCAGGACAGGGGGCATTGAGATGCGTGCAGCTTTGAAGATCGCCCTGGCGGTGGCCGTGCTCGGTGCCGGCTGGGCCGCCATGCAGCAAGACGATGGCGTCGAGCTGGCCGCTTCCGACCAGCGCGGCGGCCGGGACCGCTCGCGCGACCGCGCTGGCCCCTCGAACGGCCCCTCGACCGACACCGCCCGCCGTGGCGAGCGCAGCGACCGCCCCGCGCCTGCCGCCCGTGCCGCATCCGGCGTTGCACTTGCCGCCGCGCCCTGGACCGATGCCGCTTTGAGCGAGGGCGTCCAGGCTTGGCGCCTCAGAACGGCAGAGTCCGAAGCCTTGCCGCCACCCCGCCCGATGACAAAGGCGGCCCCTTCCGCCTGGGCCTCGATGGCCCCGCCGCCGCCGCCGCCCGTCAAGGTGGCGGCCGCGCCGCCGCCACCGCCGCCCATGGCCCCGCGCTTCCCGCACGCATGGATCGGTCGCGTCAACGACGAGACCGTGAGCGCCGCGGCCGCCCAAGCGCCTGCCGCCACCCCCGCGGCGAGCGCGGCTTCTGCCGCCGCATCTGCCGCCTCAGCCCCTGTGCGCGTCGCACGTCCCATCCAGCGCGCCGTGCTCGCCGGTCCCGTGGCCACCTGGGTGGTCAAGGAAGGCGATGTCATCGAAGGCCAGTGGCGCGTCGACCGCATCCAGGACCGATCCATGAGCCTGACCTACCTGCCCCTGCAGCAAAGCCAGACCGTCTCGATGAAATGACCATGAGCCCGTTCAAACTCCAACGCACGCGCCTGCTGTGTGCCAGCCTGGCCCTGAGCCTGCTGCTGGGCGCCTGCGCCAGCCCCGCGGCCATCGAAGAAGCCGAGATGCTGTCGCGCGGCGGGCAGCACGAATCCGCCGTCGAGCGCCTGCAAGGCGCCCTCAAGGAGCGCCCCGACGACCGCACCCTGCGCCTGGCCCTCATCCGCGAGCAGGACCGCGCCGTGGCCGCGCTCTCGGCCCAGGCCACGGCCGCCCGCGACGCCGGCCAGACCGACGAATTCAAGCGCGCCGTCAGCCGCATGGCCCAGGCCGCGCCGCAGCACCCGCGCACCCAGGCCCTGCGCGCCGAGGTCGAGCGCCTGCAGCGCCGCGTGCGCCTGTTCAAGGAGGCCCAGGCCGCCGTCGAGGCCAAGACCTACGAGCGCGCCGAAGCCACCCTGCGCGACCTGCTGGGCGAAGAGCCCGGCAACGCGCGCGCCCGCGCCCTGCTGGCCCGGGTCGAGGAGGTCCGCGCCAGCCAGGCCCGCAGCCAGGCCACCCAGACGCTGGCCGTCGGCACCAAGCCCGTCACGCTGGAGTTCCGCGAAGCCCCGCTCAAGAGCGTCTTCGAGGCCCTGGCCCGCGCCGCCAACCTCAATTTCGTCTTCGACAAGGACGTGCGCGGCGACACCAAGACCACGGTCTTCCTGCGCAACCTCTCGGTCGACGAGGCCCTGCGCGTCATCCTCAGCACCCAGCAGCTCGGCTACCGCCTGCTCAACGACAACACCGTGCTCGTCTTCCCGTCCACGCAGCAAAAGCAGCGCGACGTGCTGGAGACGGTCACCAAGAGCTACTTCCTCACCAACACCGACCCCAAGCAGGCCCAGACCCTGGTGCGCACGGTGGCCAAGACGCGCGACATCTTCATCGACGAGCGCCTGAACCTGCTGGTCGTGCGCGACACGCCCGAGGTGGTGCGCCTCATCGACCGGCTCATCCAGAACCTCGATGTCGCCGAGGCCGAGGTCGTGCTGGAGCTGGAGGTCATGGAAGTCTCCAGCAGCAAGGTCGACGAAATCGGCCTGAGCCTGCCCGATGTCGCCAACTACGGCCTCCCAGGCAGCGCCACGGCCATCTCCTCGGTCAGCGGCCTGCGCTGGAGCACCGCCAACCCGGCGGCCATCGCCACGCTCAAGAGCTCGCGCGGCCTGAGCAACCTGCTGGCCAACCCCTCCATCCGCGCCCGCAACCGCGAGAAGGCCAAGGTCCTGCTGGGCGAGAAGCTGCCCGTCTTCACCACCACCTCCACGGCCAACGTGGGCGTGTCGGCCTCGGTGAACTACCTGGACGTCGGCCTCAAGCTCGAAGTCGAGCCGCAGGTGCAACTCGACAACGACGTCACCATCAAGGTCGCCCTCGAAGTCAGCAGCGTGACCAAGCAGGTCGAAGGCCCGCAGGGCTCCGTGGCCTACCAGATCGGCACGCGCCAGGCCTCGACCACGCTGCGCATCCGCGACGGCGAAACCCAGATCCTCGCCGGCCTCATCAACGACAACGAGACCCGCAACTCCGCCGGCGTGCCCGGCCTGCACGAGCTGCCGATCGCCGGCCGCCTCTTCGGCACCACCAAGGACACGCGCGACAAGACCGAGGTCATCCTGCTGGTCACGCCGCGCGTGGTGCGCAACGTGGTGCAGCCCTCGCTGGCCACCGCCATGTCGCCCTCGGGCACCGAGTCGCAGCCCGGCGCCATGCCGATGCGCCTGCGCGACAGCGCCTCCGCCGTCATCCCCACCGCCGGCAGCGCGCTGGGCAACGCGGGGGGCCCGCGCCCCATGGACAGCGGCCGCGCCGCCGCCGCGGGTGCGCCGGTGCTGGGCGTGACCGGGCCGGAAGAGGTCATGCCCGGTGCGGCCTTCCAGGTCATGGTCAGCAACCCCACGGCCCAGCCCCTCAACACCACCGTCACCGTGGACACCAGCGTCGTCGACATCACCACCGCCGGTGGCGAGTCCGGCCGCATCGCCGTGACCGTGCCGCCGCGCGGCCGCAAGCCGCTGATGCTGCGCGCCAAGCCCGACGTGTCCTTCAGCGAAACCACCGTGGCCATGGAAGGCGGCGAGCCGCTGCGCCTGCGCGTGCGCAACCCCGCCTTGCCCGACCCGGCCGATGGCGACCCCAACCAGGTCGAACCACCCTCCCAGCCCATCATCGACAGCGGCGGTGGCAATGAATTCCACTGAGCGCCGCGCCGGCCCGCGCCGCCCGCGGGGCTTCACCCTCATCGAGATGGTGGTGGTGGTGATGATCGTGGGCATCCTGGCCAGCGCCGCCATGCCCCTGATGGCCCTGCACAAGCGGCGCAGCCAGGAGGCCGAGCTGCGCGAGTCGCTGCGCACCCTGCGCCGCGCCATCGACGCCTACAAGAAGGCCGCCGACGACGGCGAGATCGCCAAGCGGCCCGATGACAGCGGCTACCCGCCCTCGCTGGACGCGCTCGTCAAGGGCGTGCCCCGCCTGGCCCCGGGCAAGGCCGGTGCCGCGGGGGCAGCGGCAGGGGCAGGTGCAGCCACACCCGCCACAGCAGCGACCAAAGCCGCCGACCCCAAGGCCACCGACCCCAAAGCCACCCCCACCCCGGCGACCGCGGCCTCCGCAGGCGCCCTGGGCGGCGCGGTCAAGCCCGGCACCATGGTCTATTTCCTGCGCCGCATCCCGCGCGACCCCTTTGCCGACCCGGCCGTGCCCGCCGCCCAGAGCTGGGGCCTGCGCAGCTACGCCAGCCCGCCCGAATCCCCCGCGCCGGGCGCCGATGTGTTCGATGTCCACTCGCGTGCCGATGGCACCGGCCTGGACGGCGTGCCTTACCGCGAGTGGTGATGCGTGCCGCTTTGCCCATGACCTCCGCCATGAACACCCCACGCCGCCGCGGCCTCAGCGGCTTCACCCTCATCGAGCTCATCGTGGTGCTGGCCATCGTGGCCCTGCTGGCCAGCCTGGTCGCGCCGCGCTACTTCCGCTCGGTGGACAACGCCCGCGAGGCCACGCTCAAGACCTCGCTCAACGTCATGCGCGACGCCATCGACAAGTACGCCGCCGACCGCGGCCTCTACCCCGATTCGCTCGACGAGCTCGTCACCCGCGGCTACCTGCGCCAGGTCCCCGAAGACCCGCTCACCGGCCGCCGCGACAGCTGGCAGATGCTGGGCCCCAAGCCCGGCAGCGCCATGCAGGGCCGCGTGGCCGATGTGCGCAGCGGCGCGGCCGGCCGTGGCCAGGACGGCCAGCCCTACAGCAGTTGGTGAGGCCGCTGCGATGAGGCAGGGCAGGGCCCACCGCAGCCGCGGCTTCACCTACCTGACGGTGCTGCTGTGGGTGGCCATCAGCGGCGTCATGCTCATGGCCCTGTCGCGCGCCTGGCTGCTGGAATCGCGCCGCGAGCGCGACACCGAGCTGAAGTACCGCGGCGAGCAGATCCGCACCGCCCTCGAAGCCTACGCCGCCGTGCCCGTCAGCCAGGGCAGCAGCCGCTCGCCCGCGCGCCTGGAAGACCTGCTCGAAGACCGCCGCAGCGGCCAGGTCGTGCGCCACCTGCGCCGCGTCTGGCGCGACCCCATCACCAACAGCCGCGAATGGGGCCTGCTCAAGGACGCCAACGGCGGCATCGTCGGCGTGTTCAGCCGCTCCCGCAAAGTGCCCCTGCTCGCGCCGGTCGGCACCCTCACCTATGCCGAGTGGCGCTTCGAGGTCGCCGAAGGCGCGGCGCCAGGCGGCGAGGGCGCGGCATCGACCCCCGCCGCCGCGGCCATCAACAGCCCGGCCCGGCCCTGATTCGTGAAGTTTCGTCAACAAATCGTCATTCGGCCTACCTAAACTGACCATATCAACCCCCTGGCATCATGACGTCGATCACCTCCATCGCCCCCGACCAGTCGGAAGTGCTGCTGCGCGTCATCGAAGCCGCGCCGCAAGTGTGTCGACGCCACCAGTTCTTCGTCTGGACGCAGGGCGACTTCCAGCGCTGGCTGCCCCACAAGATCAGCATCTGCGGCTCCTATGACCGCGACCAGCGCGACGTCGTCTTCGACATCTTCAACAGCATCCCGCTGCCCGAGTCCGTGCTCCAGGGCCTGCGCAGCATGCGCTCGGAAGTCATGCAGACGGCCCTCAGCATCTGGCGCAAGGGCCGCGGCCAGTCGGCGATGCTCTCCCTGCAGCGCGACGTGCTGCCCCAGCCCCTGACCACCGCCCTGACCGACCTGGGCTACGACCAGATCCTGCTGCACGGCCTGACCCGTCCCGGTCGCCCCGACGAACTGGAGAGCTTCTTCATGTTCACCCAGCCGCGCGCCGACTACGGCGACGCCTCGCTGCAGGCCATGGACATGCTGCTGCCCTGCGTGCACATGGCCTACCAGCGCGTGTGCGTCACCGAGCGCCAGATGGACTCCGGCCGCAGCGCCTCCTTCATCGTGGCCGGCCAGGGCCTGCCCCGCGCCACCCCCATCACCGAACGCGAACGCGAGATCCTGCTGTGGGTGCGCGACGGCCTGAGCAACCAGCAGATCAGCGAAAAGCTCGGCATCAGCGCGCTCACCGTCAAGAACCACGTGCAGAAGATCCTGCGCAAGCTCGGCGCCGCCAACCGCGCCCAGGCCGTGGCCAAGGCCATGACCATGAACGCCCTGGGCTCGGCCCACATGCAGTTCAGCGAGTCTCATTACTGAAAGATCAAGCCATGTCTTCCGTGCATCGCAAGGGGCTTCGGCCCCTGTCGTTTTTTGTGCTGGGCCTTCATGTGGCCGCATCGGCCCAGGCCCAGGTGGCACCGCCCTGGCGCGTGGATGCCGTGGGCTCGCGCGACGTGACGGTCTGGATCGACCAGGCCCAGCCTGCTGCCGCGCCAGCCAGCAACCAGCCTGTGGACGATGCCGTGTTCGCGGCCATTGCCCGGGGTGGCCCCGAGACGGCCGCACAGCTGCAGCCCCTGCAAGGCGCGCTGCCCGTGCTGTTCGCCCATGCCCGGGCCGGTCGCTGGACGGAGTGGCTGGACGCCATCAAAGCCGCCTCGCCCGCGCCCGATGTGCGTGACCGCGATGGCGCCACCCTGCTGACCCTGGCCGCTCGCCAGGGGCGCCTCGACGCCGTGCGCGAGTTGCTGCGCCGCGGTGCCGATGTCGACCGCCGTGGCCTGCACGGCCACACCCCCCTGGGGGCGGCCGCGGTGAGTGGCAATGACCTGGTGGTGCAGGAGCTGCTGCGCGCCGGGGCCGACCCCGAGCTGTGGGGCAGCCAGGGCCTGGCGCCCCTGCACCTGGCCGCCCGTGAGGGCCATGTGAGGGCCGTGCGCAGCCTGCTCAAGGCCGGGGCCCAGCCTCTGGCTTTGAGCCACGCTGGCCGCCACGCCTTGCAGGAAGCAGCGGGCACCGGGCACATCGAGGCCATGGCCGCGCTGGTGGATGCCGGCGTGCCGGCGGGCAGCGTGGACCGCCATGGCCTCAATGCGGTGCACACCGCGGCCCTGAACCGCCACTTCGAGGCGGTGGCCTGGTTGCGTGAGCGTGGCGCGCCCGTCACACACCCCCTCACCCAGGTGCTGATCGACCGGCCGGCCGACCCGCTGCCTGTGTCTCCCTGACACGAAGGGGGTTCCCTGCGACCCCCTTGAATGGAGGGGGTCAATCGGCGCACGGTGAATCCGCCATGCGGGGTTTGCAAGCAAATTGATCCGATCGGACCACGGGCCACCCTGGCAGCAGGGCGGCCCTTCGTCATCTCGGATGGTTACCTTTGCTTCAGTGGCCTGGCGATGGGCCTCCAACCGCCAAAAGGATCAGTCGCCACCCCCGGGACATCCCCAAGGGTGTCACACGTGGCGGAGAGACTTCGCAGGGCTCAGGGGTGACACCACCCCGACGAGTTCGCCTGAATCAATTCCCATCTCATACGGAGAAAGCAAATGAAACTGCAACACATCGCCGCAGCCGTGGCCCTGGTCGCCGCTGGCACCGCCAACGCCGCCATCGCCACCGGTGGCAATGGTTCCCTGGTCATGATCGCCTATGACAAGCTGGGCGGCACCACCACCGCTGGCGTGTTCGACCTGGGCCTGACCATGGACGACCTGATCGGCGCCACCGGCAACGGTACGGGCGTGGCAGCCACCTCGCTGGCTGGTCTGAACTCTGCCCTCCAGTTCAACTTCAACACCAACACCATCACGGTCAATGGCGTGACCACCAGCGCCTACGGCAACAACAGCTGGACCGCCGCCTGGAACACCCTGCTGGCCAATTCCGACGCCGCTGACCTGCAATTCGTTGTCACCGCGTTTGACACCGTCGGCTTCGGTGCCAACCTGCGCAGCATCGTGACCGGTACTGCCCACAACACCAACTCGTTCCTGTCGAGCCAAGCTACCGGCCTGCAAGCGATTGCAGGTGGCAAGGCCAACGACATCTTCACGCCTCTGCAAAGCACGATCACTGGCTACAAGGGCACCATCACCGCTGACGCTGCCAACAACGGCGCTTACACCTTCACCGCTGCTGACGGCGCCACCACCCGCGCCAACGGCTACGCCATGGCCGGCGACGCTTTCGGCAACGAATGGCGCAGCAACAACGTCCTGAACGGTGAAACCCTGGCCTCCAACACTGCTTCCCTGTATGTGGTCGACGGCAACAAGGCCAAGTTCGAAATGCAATACGTCGTGTCGCTGAGCGCCGCCAACGGCACGCTGACCATTTCCGCAGTGCCTGAGCCCACCACCTACGCCCTGCTGGTTTCCGGTCTGGCTGTGGTCGGTGCTGTTGCCCGCCGCCGCCGCGCCTGATTCATCGGGTCGCAAGGCCCTGATGTGACCCGCGCCCCGTGAGGGGCAGGCAGGGCCTGAAAAGGTCCTGCCGGGTCGAAGCTGTTCCCTTTCGCCTTTTTGTCTCTCTCCCATCCCTTTGGAGCTCTCCATGCAATTCACCAAGATCGCCCTGGCCGCCGCCGTGACCCTGGTCGCCGCCCAAGCCCAAGCCGCCACCGTGTACCTGGCCGGCGCTTCCGCCACCTCGGCCAACTACCGTTCGGCCCTGACCTCGCTGTGCTCCGGCACCGCCACCACCTACACCAACACCTCTGACACCAACAAGTTCGCCGTCAAGTGCTCGGTCAACTTCACCGGCATCCCCGGCGTGGACGCCGTGTCCTTCAACGTGTCGGGCGGCTCCTTCACCGCCGTGACCACCTCGGCCGGCAACGCCACCGACGTGTTCGTGGACGTGGCCGCTGCCAACCCCAACACCGCCCTGACCGCTGCCCGCAAGTCCGAAGGCGGCTTCCTGGACATCGACGCTGCCGCTTTCCCCGCCTCTGAACTGGCCAACGCCGGCCTGTCGGCTGCTCCCGCCACCAGCGCCGCTTCCTTCAGCCAAGTGTTCGGCGTGGCCGTCAGCCCCGACCTGTACACCGCCCTGCAAGCCGCCCAAGGCCTGACCGGCTGCGGCGTGGACAGCCTGACCCAGGCTTGCCAGCCCAGCATCACCAAGGCCCAGTACACCTCCATCGTGTCTGACGCTTTCAACACCGCCAAGCAAGACATCAACGCCATCCTGGGCGTGGGCGCCGCTGGCGACAAGCTGACCGTTTGCCGCCGCGTGTCCACCTCGGGCACCCAGGCTTCCTCCAACCAGTACTTCCTGAACGCCTACATCGGTGGTGACGGTGCCGCCGCCGGTGCCCTGGCTCCGGCTGACCAAGCCACCTACGGTGCTGACTCCGGCCTGCCCTCGTATGAAGTCGCCGAAGGCGCTGGCACCGGCAACGCCCGCACCTGCCTGAGCAACGCTGGTTACGCCGTCGGCGTGCTGTCGCTGGAAAACTACCCTGACCTGACCACCCGCTCGGGCGGCCAGCGCGCTGACCGCAAGTGGCGCTATGTCAAGATCAACGGCGTCGCCGCCTACGACGGCAACGAAGCTGTGGCTGGCAAGAGCACCGCTTCCGCCAAGGCTGGCAAGTACGACTTCTGGTTCACCTCGCAGAAGTACGGCCACACCGCCAACGGCACCGCCGTGGTCAACGCCATCGACGCCAAGCTGGGCACCGTGGACCTGAACGGCCTGTTCGGCAACAGCCTGAGCGCCGCCAAGCGTGGTTCCAACACCTCGCCCGTCACCTTCGAGTAATTCTCTTGAACTGACCCGCAGCACCGCCCCTTTGTGGGGCGGTGACTGGTGTGAACACGACAGTCCCCTCCTCGGGGACTGTTCTTTTGTGATCTCCCGAATATGAAAAAAGTACCCGTCAACACCGTGGGCCCTTGCGCCAGGCTCCTGCTGGCCGCCGCGTTGGTTTGGCCAGGCGCTGCCGCATGGGCGCAGACCGCCGCCGCCGCCGAGCCTGTGTTCGACGTGTACGAGTACGTGATCGAGGGCAACACCCTGCTGCCCTCCGCCGTGGTGGAGCGCATCGTGGCGCCCTTCATGGGCCCGGAGCGCCGTTTCTCCGATGTCGAGCAGGCGCGCAGCGCGCTCGAAAAGGCCTACCAGGACGCCGGCTACCTCTCCGTCGTGGTGAGCCTGCCCAACCAGCAGGTGGACCGTGGCGAGGTGCGCCTGGAAGTGGTCGAAGCCCCCTTGGGCAAGGTCACCGTCACCGGCGCCGAACACAACCTGCCCAGCCGCATCCAGGCCGCCGTGCCGGCCCTCAAGGAAGGCACCGTGCCGCACTTCCCCTCGCTGCAAAAGCAGCTGGCCGAAGTGCAGAGCGCCCAGTTGCAGGTCACGCCCCTGGTCAATGCCAGCGAGGGCGGCCAGGGCATCGACGTGGACCTGAAGGTGGAAGACAAGTCCCCCTTCTTCGGCAGCGTCCAGTACAGCAACGCGCAAAGCTACAACACCTCCCGCGGCCGCATCTCGGCTTCCGTGGGCACCAACAACCTCTTCCAGCGCGGCCACACCCTGGGCCTGAGCTGGCAGTACGCGCCTTACCGTCCCAAGGACAGCAACGTCTTCTCGCTGCTCTACGGTGTGCCCCTGTCGGGCCGTGACGACCTGATGCTGTCGGCCACCCACAGCAACAGCGACACGCTCACGCGCGTCAGTGGCACCGGCCCGTCGTCCACGCTGACCAAGGGCGATTTCTATGGCCTGCGCTGGACGCGCCGCCTCAGCCCCTTGAACTGGCCTGTGCGCCACAGCGTCTACGCCGCGGTGGACTACAAGCACAACCGCGACTTCAACACCTTCAAGGACGGACAGATCGTCCAGCGCCCGCCCACCCGCTACTCCCTGTTCGGTGCGGGCTACAGCCTGACGCACAACGGCGCGGGCGATGTGGTGAGCACACTGAGCACCTCGGCCAAGCTGAGCAGCAACTCGTTCGGCGGCCGCAAGGTCAACTGCGACGGCGTGTTCCTGGAGCAGTTCGACTGCAAGCGCGCCGGTGCCAGCGCCGACTTCGCCGCCGTGCAGATCGCCGTGGGCCATGCCCGCCCCGTGCTGGGCAACTGGCGCCTCAACCTCAGCGCCGATGTGCAGCTGGCCACGGGCGCGTTGCCCAGCAGCGAGCAGTACGCCCTGGGCGGCAACGGCACCTTGCGCGGCTACTACGACTACGAGCAGACCGGTGACGATGGCTGGAACTCCCGCATCGAGCTGGTCTCCCCGGTCTGGCTGAACGTGGGCAGCATCCGCTCCACCGCCCTGGTGTTCGCCGACCGCGGCTTCGTCCACATCATCAACCCGCAGCTCACCCAGGTGTCGCGCACGCACATGGGCAGCGTGGGCCTGGGCCTGCGCTTCTTCAGTGACAGCGGGCTGCAGGCAGGGCTCGATCTGTCCCGCGTGAATTTCGACACCCAGCGCCCGACCGACAACGGTGCGCGCGCCTTCGCCAGCGGCCCCAAGGCCGATCGCCGCTACCGCCTGGACCTCAGCGTCCAGCAGTCTTTCTGAGTCCCCGCCCTTTCGTCTCGTCGCCACCGCAGGAAACCCATCATGAACAAGCACGTCCACCGCCTTGTGTTCGACCGCCGCCGCGGCATGCGCGTTCCCGCCGCAGAACATGCCCGCAGTGCCGGCAAGGCCGGTGGCGGCCAGACGCGTGCCGTGGCCGTGGCCGGCGCCGTGTCCATGCTGATCGGGTCGGTGGCGCAGGCGCAGTCGCAGATGGTGTCAGCGGGGGCGGTCTCCAGTGCCATGGGGGCCACGCGCCTGAGCACCTCGGCGCTGCCGGCGCGCGCGTTCTCGCCCTCGCGTTCGGTGTCGGACATGGTGTCGCAGGTGCTGGCCAGCGGCCGTCCCAACCTGCCGGTGCTGTCGGCCACGTACGCGGGCGAGAACAAGGGGCTGTTCGAGGTCAAAGACCCGACGCAGACCGATGCCTACCTGATGCGGGTCTTGCAGCAAAGCGGCGCCATCGTCGTCAACTGGGACAGCTTCGACATCGGCAAGGGCTACACCGTGCGCTTCGAACAGCCCACGGGTGGCCGGGCGCTCAACAAGGTGCGTGGCGCCAGCCCGTCCTTGATCGACGGGGCGCTGCAGGGCAATGGCGAGGTGATGATCGAAAACGGTGCGGGCATCATCTTCGGCAAGAACGCCCGCGTGAACACGGGCAGCCTGGTGGCCACGGCGCTGAGCATCGCGCAGAACGCCATGGGCAACCTCACCGACATGAACGATGCCAAGGCGCTGAACCTGTACCAGTGGCGCGACGGCCGGGCGGTGTTCGGTGGCGATGAGGCCCAGACGGCCGGCTTCGTGGCCACGGAGCCTGGCGCGGTCATCCAGTCCCTGTCGGGTGGCCGGGTCATCATGGTGGCGCCCCGCGTGGTCAACAAGGGGCTGATCGAGTCGCCTTCCGGGCAGACCATCCTGGCGGCCGGCAAGACCGTGTACCTGTACGCCCCCACCGACACGGCCCAGCGCGGCCTGCTGGTGGCTGTGGACAATTTCACCGATGCCACCCTGGACGGCATCAAGGCCGATGTGGTCACGGCCCAGGCCCATGGCGAAACCGGCCTGAACACCGACGCCACGCCCCTGGGCACGGTGGAGAACGTGCGCGAAGGCGGCGCCTACACGAGCGGCCTGGTGCGTGCCGACAAGGGCACCATCAACCTGGTGGGTGCGGCCATCCGCCAGAAGGGCCAGCTGACGGCCACCACCGCGGTGAAGGCGCAGAACGGCGGCATCTTCCTGCAGGCCATGAAGGACACCTTCGATGACGGCGGTGTGCGCAAGGCCAAGACCCTGGGCTCGGTGGAGCTGGGCGCGGGCAGCCTCACCGAGGTGCTGCCGTCGTCCGATGGCCTCGTGAGCGCCGATGGCAAGACCGTGGCCTCGCAACAGGTCGTGGGTGTGGTGCAGGGTGATGGGCAGACCTCCACCGTGGTGCTCAACAAGATCGGCGTGAACCCCGACGAGGTGCTGCGCGTTCCGGCCTCGCTGGCCGAGCCCACCCGCCCGACGGTGCCGGCCGAGGACGCCACCGACGCGGTCAAGGCCAAGTACCAGGCCGACCTGGCCAAGTACCTGAGCGACAAGGCGGCCTACGACCTGGCCGAGCTGTCGGTGCAGACCAGCGGCAACACCTTCTACCGCTCGCGCATCGACATCCTGGGCAACGACATCACGCTGCGCAGCGGTTCGCGCGTGCAGGCACCCGGCGGTGAAATCAACATCCTGGCGGCCAAGGATTGGCAGGATTCGCCGCTGCGCCTGGGCGACAACACCGGGGCCGTGAAAGACGGCAGCCGCATCCTGATGGAAGCGGGCGCGGTGGTGGACGCCTCGGGCCTGGACAACCTGCTGCTGCCCGCGCAGCGCAGCCAGCTGAAGGCGCAGCTGTTCTCCATCGAGCTGGCGGATTCGCCGCTGCAGCGCGCAGGTGTGGTCTACCGCCAGACGGTGATGGCCGATGCCCGCGGTTTGGTGAGCTTGGGTGACACCAGCGGCTATTACAGCAACCTGCGCTACACCGCAGCGGAGATGTCCACCAGCGGTGGCCTGGTCCGCATGCTGTCGCAAGGCGCGCTGATGCTGGACCCGGACGCCCGCGTCGACTTCAGCGGCGGCTCTGTCACGTACGACGCCGGCGCCCTGGTGTCGTCGGTGCTGGTGCGCAATGGCCTCATCACCCTGGCCAATGACGCGCGGCGCGATGTCGTCTATGACGCCTTCATCTCGGACCCGTCGCGCACCAGCGCCGACGACCTGGTCCGCTTCGGCCTGGGCGGCCTGAACCTGCCCGCGCCGAGCGTGCTGCCTGGGCAGTTCGTCGGCAAGAGCGCCGGTGCGGCCGTGCTGGGCGCGCCCGTGGCCTCCCTCGGTGCCGTGCTGGATGGTTCCGTGCGCATGAGCGAAGCGCAGCGCAGCTCGGCGCAGGAGGCTGGGCGCGATCCGGGCCTGAACTCGATGCTGCAGGCCAAAGACGCCTCCTCGTCGCCGGTCTGGGCGGGTCTCGATGACCTGCGCGCCAATGACCGCACCGTGCGCTTGTCCCAGCTGCTGACCAAGGAAGACGGCGAAGCGGCGTCCGGTTACCAGCCGCACCTCTTCGCCAGCCTGCGCCCCACCGCGGGCTTGCTGGTGGTGGGTCATGAAATCGGCACCGAAAGCGCGTCCAAGGCACTGGCCTCGCTGGTGTCCTCGGTGAGCATCACCGGCCAGTCCTTGTCTGCGCCCCGCATTTCCGCGGACATGGGCAGCGAAGCCTGGGCGCAACTGCTGGCCCAGGTGGGCACGACCACGACGTTGTCGACCTCGCAACTGCAGCGTGGCGGACTGGCTGGCGTGTCGCTGCTCGCAGATCGCGTCCAGTATGGCCAGGCCGCCACGCAGGATGCGCCCAGCCTGCAACTGGCAGCGGGTGGCAGCTTCCAGGCCAAGGCCCGTGAAGGCGATGTGGTGGTCAATGGCGGCATCACCGTGCCGGGTGGCAGCATTGGCGTGACGGCCCAGGCGGGCGACGTGATCCTGACCTCCGGCAGCCGACTGGATGCCGCGGGCACCCGCCGTGACGACCGCGTGGTTGGCAGCCAGTCGCCGGCCCCGGCGCTCAAGGGTGGCAGCGTCAGCCTGACGGCCTTTGGCGACATCGAACTGGCCCAGGGCAGTGCGGTGGATGTGTCCGGTACGGCCTGGCGTGGCACCAACGGCAGCCTGATCAAGGGACGCGCAGGCACTGTCAGCCTGAAGGTGAACAGCGGGGCCTCCGCTGCCGGTGGCGCCATGCCCGAAGGCGAACTGACCCTGGCGGGCACCCTCTCCGGCTTCGATTTCTCTGGCGGCGGCACGCTGAAGCTCGACGGCCTGTCCAGCGTCGTGCTGGGCGGCACGCGAGACGGCGCCTTCAGCCTGAGCACCGGCCTGTACGCCGACCGCGGCTTCGGCAACCTGCAGGTGACTTCGCTGGGTGACGTGGACGTGCTGGCCGGCACGCAGGTGAGGCCGGTGCTGGTCAACATGCAGTCCCTGTCGTCTGCGTACAGCTACCTGACGGGCGCCACCTACGCGCTGACCACGCTGGAAACGGGTCTGCGCAATGGCACGCGCCTGACCTTGAAGGCCTCGACCGAGCCGGCTGCAGCTGGCGAAGCCCGCAATGGCTTTGCCGCGGGTGAGGGCGCCAATGTGCGCATCGGCAAGGGCGCCGTGATCGACACGGGCCTGGGCGGTGGCATCACGCTGCAAGCCGGCGGCAGCATCGACATGGCCGGCACCCTGCGTGCGCTGGCTGGCGATGTGAGCCTGAGCATCTCGGGCGAGCGCGGCGTGCGAAACAACACCGAGTTCGAGGACTATGGCTACGTCGCAGGCCAGGCCATCCACCTGCGCGATGAGTCGCTGATCGACGTCTCCGGGGCTGTCAAGGCCGTGGAAAAGCGCAGCGTCATGACCAAGCTGCTGGGCCTGCGGCACCCCCTGGTGGGCGAGGTTCTGGCCGGGGGCACCGTGACCCTGGGCGGCGAGGACGGCGAGGCCGTGCGCGGCCAGCTGCTGATGGACGCAGGTGCCACCATCCGCCTCAATGGTGCATCCGGCTTCCTCAGCCGTGAGCTCACCACACCTGCCAGCCGCATCAGCGCGGCCGCCGGCACACTGAACATCATGTCCACCGATGGCTTCAGCCTGCTGGGCAAGGTGGAAGCGAAGGCGCCCGACGCCAGCGTGGCGGGCGGCACCATCCACATCGCACTGAGCCGGGAAGGCACCATCGACAACGTCCAGTCGACAGGACAGGCCTACCCCAGCGGCGCCCAGGCGGGCAAGCGCTCCATCCGCATCACCGACACCCAGGCATCGGCCAAGCAGCTGAGCAACAACGGCCGCCTGTTCGGCGAGGGTGTGGTGTCGGCCGAGTTGCTGAACAACTCGGGCTTCGACCAGGTGCAGTTGCGCGCCGATGACACCATCCAGCTCAACGCTGGCGTCAGCCTGAAGGCAGCAGAGAACCGCACGCGCCTGCAGTCGGTGGTGTTGGACGCGCCGGTGGTGGAGCTGACCAACAAGCTCAAGACGACCGTGACGCAGACGCCTGAGTTCACCATCACCGTGGTGGCCGATGAGGTGGCGTCCGGTGCAGCCAAGACCGCGGCAGACCATGTCATCCAGGCCCACCACGTGGCCATGGGGCCCGTCACCTCCAAGGGCGGCACGACCGACACGGTCGCCGCCAGCCAGCGCACGCTCAGCGGCGACCGCTGGCTGGACGTGCAGGCCGGCCTGATCGAGGTCAACGGCGACACGGCCGTGCAAGGCGCCAAGCGGGTGGACCTCCAGGCCACCCTGGGCCGCACCGCCGCCACCAGCCTGAACCGCCAGAACGGCGAGATCCGCTTCATCGGGCAGAGCCCCCTGACGGCCTCGCTGACCGGCGACCGCACCATGCACGGCAAGTTCAGCTTCCAGGGTGAACTGAACCTGACGGCCGGTCAGGTGTACGCCACCACCCTGTCGAACTTCGCCGTGCTGGGCACGAGCGGCAGCACCCTGAATGTGCTGGCGCCCGCCGCCGGCAGCACCAGCCAGACGCCGCTGTCGGCCCTGGCCACGCTGAAGCTCCAGGCCACCAACGTCAACCTCGATGGCGTGATCCGCCAGCCGGTGGGCAGCATCGAGGTCACCGCCGACAAGCTCACCCTGGGTGATCGTGCCGCCCTGTCGATCTCGGCCGATGGCGTGACCGTGCCCGTGGGCATGACCGTCAACAACTCCAAGTGGGTGTACTCGTCCCAAGGGCAGGTCACGGGCGACGTGCCGGACACCGACAACGTCGTGCAGGACATCACCAACCTGCCCATCACCAAGCAGATCCTGCTCAACGGCAAGACCCTCAGCCTGAGCGCCTCGTCCACCGTGGAGGCGCAGGCCGGTGGCGACATCGCCGCCTGGCAGTTCAACGCGGGCGTGGGCGGCACCACCGACACCTACCTGCGCGAAGGCGTGTTCGCCGTGCTGCCCAGCTATGGCTATGACTTTGCCCCTTACGACAGCGACATCCGCGCTCGCACCAAGCAGATCGGCACCGACCTGAAGGCGGGTGACCAGGTCACCATCACCACCGGCAACAAAGTGCTGGCGGCGGGCACCTACACCCTGCTGGACGCGCGCTACGGCATCCTGCCGGGTGCCGTGCTTGTCAGCAGCACCAGCCTGAACGTGAAGCGCTCCATCCCTGTGGCGCTCAAGAACGACGATGGTTCGGTCATCGTCTCGGGCTATCGCACCAGCACGGGCACGGCCCAGAACGGTGGCAATGACCAACGCCAGGCCCTGGTGCTGGAACCCGAATCGGCTTTCCGTGCCAAGTCCGACATCACCGTGGTGTCTGGCAACGAATTCCAGCGTGAGCGTGCCGCCAAGGACGGCGTGACCCTGGCCCTGCCGGGCGATGGCGGTCGCGTGTCCCTGAGCGCCGATGCCGCGTTCAACTGGCAGGCCCGCTTCAACTTCAAGGGCAAGGATGGGCTGAAGGCTGGTGAGTTCGATCTCGCCATGCCCGACATCGAAGTCCGCAGTGCGCTGCCGCAGGTGGCCACCGCAGCGGGTGTCGTGGGGCTGGATCAGCTGAACGCCCTGGGTGCCGACAGCGTGCTGCTGGGCGGTGTGCGCACCACGCTCAGCGATGGCAGCGTCAGCGTGACCCGCAAGGCCAGCAGCGTGGCCTTTGTGGGAGACGCTGAGGGCAGCACCCTCAGCACTTCGGGTGAACTGATGGCGGTGGCCACTCGCAGTGTCACCGTCGATCCGGGCATGACGATTGCCTCGACGGGCAAGGACGATGGTGCCAGCCGCAGCTACAAGGTTCAGGGCGATGGCGCTCTGTTGCAAGTGGGCCAGCGCGCAGCCACCGACATCACGGTGACCGGCGCCACTGTGGGCAATCCCGCCACCTTGAGCGTGGGCAGCGACCAGACCGGCGCGAAGAGCGTGGTGCTGAGTGGCGCTTCGGTGCAGTTGGACAGCACCGGCACGACCAAGCTGGCTGACAGCACGGTGCTCAACGCCCAGTCGCTGGGCCTGGGTGCCGGCAGCATGGTGGTGGGCGATGCCGCTGCCGCTCCTGCCGACGCCTTGCAGGTCAAGGGTGACCTGTTGAACCGACTCAACCAAGCCGAACGACTGGCCCTGCGCGCCAGCGCCGGCAGCATGGCCTTTGCGGGTGGCACCCAGCTGGGCGGTGCAGGCACGAAGCAGTTGACGCTGGATGCGCCTCAGCTGCTGGGCGTGGCCACCAAGGACGCCACCGCGGAAGCTGCGGCTCAGGCTGTGACGACGGTCAAGGCCCAGGAGTTGGTGCTGCGCAACAGCAGCGGCCTGGCAGCCGATGGCCAGGCGGGCGTGGGCCAGCTGGCGCTGCAAGCCACGCCGAAGTCCACCGACGGTCACACCGGTGGCATCACCGTGGCGGCATCGGGCACCGCCGGGCAGCGTCTGGGTTTCGCCAGGACGATGCTGAACAGCCAGGGCGACATCGTCTTCAGCGGTCAGGGCAGCACCCAGGCACAAGGTGATGTGACCCTGAGCGCCGCGCGCGTGACGGCCGCCTCGGACGCCAAGCAGCAACTGACGGCGCAAGGTGACCTCACCGTGCAACGCGCCACGGGCGGCCACACCCTGAACGAATCGCTGGGCGCAGGTGGCAAGCTGGGCCTGGAGGCCCGCACCATCCAGCAGCAGGGCAACATCGACATCGAAGCCGGCCGCCTCAACCTGGTGGCCCGTGGTGACAATGGCGCTCCTGCCGAAGCCCTGGTCTTTGCCGCAGGCTCGAACACCAGCGTCGCAGGGCGGCTCCGCCAGGTCAGCGACACCTACGCCGTGGCCAGCGGTGGCGGCCAGTTGACGGCAGAAGCCCGTCAGGGCGCCATCGTGGTGGACGGCACGCTGTCCGCCGCTGCGCCGACCATCCCGAGCGGCGTCACCGGTGACGCGCCGGCCGCCGGCTCGATCTCCCTCAAGGCCACGGGTGCCAATGGCCAGGTGCTGTTGGGCCAGCAAGCCAGGCTCGACGTCTCCGGCGCGGCCGGCCAGAGCGGCACCGTGGCGGTGGACACCCGCCAGCTCGCCCTGACGCAAGCCGCGGCCACGGCTGCCGCCGCCAACGCTGCCCAGGCCCAGAACGGACTGGACCAGCTGGCGGTTGCCAGCCGCAATGCCGATGGCAGCGCGCTGCGTGAGTTCAACGTGCGCCAGCGCGACGGCAACCTGAGCCTGAACGAGCAGGTCAAGGCTGCCATGGTGGCCCTGACCGCCGACACCGGTGGCCTGGCCCTGGGCTCCCAGGCCAGGATCGATGCGACCACCGCCGCTGGCGGCGTGGTGCAACTGCAATCGCAAGGTGACCTGACGCTCAACGATGGCGCCCACATCGAGGCCCGCTC
Source organism: Pseudomonadota bacterium (assembly GCA_022566735.1). Classification (GTDB taxonomy): domain Bacteria; phylum Pseudomonadota; class Gammaproteobacteria; order Burkholderiales; family Burkholderiaceae_C; genus Aquabacterium. The sequence goes on along the minus strand of JADFIG010000017.1, from coordinate 27,799 downwards.
CACCCGCGACGGTGCCAACGGTGGCGATGTGCTGCTGGCTTCCAGCCAGGGCACCATCCAGCTGGGTGCCGCCACGGTGGTGGCTGACAGCGAAGGCGACGACAAGGATGGTCGCATCGTGCTGCGTGCGCGCCAAACACAAACGGCCCAGGGCGCTTACACCGGCGGCATGAACGTCGAAAGGATCAGCGGCAGCGCGCCTGCCACCTTGCAGGCAGGGCGTGTCCAACTCGACGGCGTGCGGGTGTATGACGACACCACCAAAACCAGCCTGGTCAGTGGCGCGACGACCACCACGGCTTGGGGCATGACTGGCACCGATGGCTTGCAGACGCATGCCACCGACTTCGCCAGCAGCGCCAACCAGACGGCCATCCTCGCCAAGGCAGGCCTGTCTGGCACGGCCAACGCCGGCGTGCGTGCCGAGGCCGAAATCGTTGCACGGAGTGCCACGGGCAGCTTCGCCGTTGGCACCACGGCACAGGACATTCAGATGGCCGCAGCCCCGGGCACGGCGGGCAACCAGCCCATGAACCTGACGGTGCGAGCCGCAGGTGATTTGAACGTGAACGGCAGTGTCAGCTCTGGACTGAGTGGGGCCACCACCAGTGCCACGGTGCAAGCCGGTGAAGGCGCCAGCCTGCGCTTCGTGGCCGGTGCTGATCTGACATCCGCCAACGTGAACGCGACTCAGGCGGATGCCAGCAAGGGCCACTTCACGCTGGCCAGCAACAAACTGATCCGCACCACCACGGGCTCGATCGACGTGCATGCCTCGGGTGATGTGCGCTTGATGGCTGCGACCACGACCACGCCCTCGTCCATCTATGTGACGGGTGGCTTGTCTTCGCTGGCCGCGACCGAGGTGTTCGCCGTGGCGAACACCTCGCAGTCCATCAACGCTGCTACGGGTGCTACGGGTGCGTATCCGACGGCGTCCTCGGTGTTCACCGAACGAGGTGAGCGCTTGACGGTGTTCGCCGGCGCAGAGGTCGGCAGCTTTGAGAGCGTGTCCTTCGACAATGGCAAGGAAAAGAAGGTTCGTCAGCAATTGCTCCAAGGTACGGGCAACTACTTTGTCCACGGAGGGGCCTTGGGATCATCCCAGGTATCCGCCAATGTGCCTGTGGCCTGGTTCAGCCGCTTCAACGATTTCCGCCAAGGATTTGGCTCGTTCGGTGGCGGCAATGTGAGCATCACCGCAGGCACGGACATCAGTAACCTGGCTGTGGTGGCGCCCACCAGCGCTCGCTCGGTGCTGAATGTGGATGCCAGCGGCAATGTTCAGTCGTCAAGCCTGAAGGTGCTCAATGGCGGCGACGTCACGGTGAGCGCAGGTGGCGACATCCGCGGCGGCCTGTATTTCCTGGGCCGTGGCGAGGGCCGACTGAGCGCGGGTGGCAGCCTTTTGGCAGGCGACGACAGGCAAGTGCCAAACACAACACCTGTGTCTGGCAAGCTGGTTGCCCCTGGTGCCATGCTGGGAGTGATGGATGGCCACTGGTCTGTGAGCGCAGTGGATGACCTCACGGTCTCTCACATCTTCAACCCCACGGCCATTCCTTTCCTTGCCAGCACGGCCTCGACGGGGCTGACCAACACCCGCGCTTCCGTTTACTACACCTATGCCGCCGATGCCGGCGCATCGCTGAGTTCGCTCAAGCGCAACGTGACCCTGGCGCCTGACAGCGAGAATTTCAAGCTCCTGCTGACCACGTTCTCGCCTGTGCAGAAGCTGATTGAAACTAACTCTGCGCCACGGGGCACTCAGGCGGCACAACTCGCGTTGGTGCTGCCTCCGAACCTCAGTCTGGTGAGCTTGGGTGGTGATGTGCGAATCGACGGCAGTGGCCGCTACGTGCAGGGTGCAACTGCAGCGACGAACAGCTCAGGAGGCGCGCAGCTGTACGTGGCACCGAGTGCCCAGTCTGATGTGAACGTGTACGCCGCGAACGACGTGGTGATGCAGGCCAAGCTGCAATTGCTGGATGCCAACCAGGTTTCAGCGGGCGGTCTGCCTTCGGTGAATGCGCCAACGACTTTCACCGCAGTTGGCATCAGCCGGCCATTGGCTACCTTGACCACTGAACTTTCTGCATCGGACCCCGCGAAGAGCCCCGGTCTGATCCCGTACGCGTTTCAGTCCGATGCAAGCCAAGAGAGCATCCTCACGCAAAAGCCAATAGCCGATCTGGGGCAAGCGCAAAATCAGAATGTTGTGCGCCTCTATGCTGGCCGTGATGTGGTGTTCTCTGATGTCATTGACTCCTTGACGTCTGCCTCTGGCAACGAGCTCAAGCGTGAAGCTTTTTCCTACCTGCGCACCCCTCGCCCCACCGAAATCGTCGCCGGTCGTGACATCGTCAATCCCAACTTCCTGGGCCAGAACTTCGATGAAGCCGATGTGACGCGTCTGTCAGCGGGTCGTGATATCACTGGCATCCAGGTGGCAAGGAGCGACAACCCACGCACGGTAGCCCTTGGCGGGCCTGGTGCGTTGGTGCTTGAAGCCGGTCGCGACATTGAGCTTGGTCAGATGAACGGTGTGGTGGCCCTGGGCAACGCGGTGAACTCCGCGCTGCCAGCTGCCTCCGCCAAGATCACGGTGGCCGCAGGTGTTGCCAAGACGGTCAACATCGGTGAGCTGCAATCCCGCTATGGCAACCAGGCCGGTTTGCGTGATGCCGTGAACCAAGCCTTGACGGACAGCGGCTTGCTGCCCAGCGGCGGCAGCTGGGCTTCGCTGAGCGACAGCGATGCATTCGCCGCTTTTGGCCAACTCAGTGAGGCGCGTCAGGTCGAGGCAGTGCAAACCTTCCAGAACGCTACCTTCGCAGCGCTCTACCTGCCGGAGGACGCGGGCAAGTCGCCTGCGTACTACCGCTCGACGGCCTTCCAGCGCAAGAAGCAGGAAGCCATGTGGGCGCAGATCCAGCAGGCGGCGGCGGCAGCCAACGCCATTGCCGTGTCGACGGACGCCACCGAAGAAGCCAGCCGCAAGCTGCGTCGTCAGGCCCTGTTTGCCGTAGCCGAAGCCGTGGCAGACCTGGCTGGCCATGGCCGCACCTTCCGCAGCGAGGGTGATGTCAACGTGGGTCAGTCGCGTGTGCATAACCTGGGTCAGGGGGGTGGCACGGCGCTGGGCCGCGCCGATGACAGCCTGGGTGGCATTGACGTGCTGGCCTCGGGCCAGATCGTTGCGGGCCTGCCCACGGCGGCTGGCGCTCCAGGGGGATTCATCAACTTCCTGGGCGGCAGCTTCCGCTCGCTCAGCCAAGGCGATTTCCTCGCGGGGGACCAGAAGGTAATTTCGCTGGGCCGGGGCAACCTGCTGATCTACTCCGTGCATGGCAGCATCGACTCGGGCAAGGGCTCGAACACCAGTGTCGCGGCAGACGTGCCGAGCCGTGTGTTCAACGTCCTGACAGGCTTGGTCGAATCCAAGGGCAACCCGCCCACCAGCGGCAGCGGCTTCCAGAAGGTGCAGACACCCTCTGACATGACGCCGGTGATCGGTCTGTACGCGCCCAACGGCGAAATCCGCGCGCTGGACGCCTTCATCAAGGGCGACGCCAACATCAGCATCGTGGCTCCGACCGTCAAGGGCGGAGACAACATCGGTGGCGCTTCGGGCGTGGCGGCACCGCCGGCACCCACCGTCAGCATCAGCCTGACGCCCAAGGTGGCTGACACCGCCGCAGGCGTGACCCAGGTGGCTCAGGCCAGCGACAACAAGTCCAAGCAGGCCAGCAACTCCGTGATGACGGTGGACCTGTTGGGCTTTGGTGACCAGGGCGCGGCCACGGCAGCAGGTGATGCCAATAGCAAAAGAGAATTGGATGAAAAACGAGATCGTTGATATGAGACTGCTGATTCGCAGCGCAGAAATCGAGGCGCGCTGAGCGTTCGTCTTTCGGCGACAAGACTTGATCAGAGGCAATCGGAATGCAGGAGGCGTAAGGGCCGGCTCTCGGTATAGAAAATCGGGCTTGCACTGAAGTGGATCGAGTTTGGCGCAGAGGTGGCGTGTGTGTGTCGAAAGGTGAGCGGCAGCGCAGATTGCCCATTCATTGTGGACGCTTTACGGCAAGTTATATAGTGGCGGGCGTGTGTGTTCAAGTAATGTGGGAAGAGCGCGCTAGGCACAGCAATTCCGTGTCGCCCTTTTGTTTGCGCAAGTCAATCGAGTTCGGTCAATGTGGCGTGAACACCCCTTTGTACCCAAGGGGGCTGACCCAGGACTATGTCCGGGTCAATCAGGGCATCCATTTGTTTCCGACTTGCAGGTTGATGCAGAATTCGAAAATGACGCCTTGTTAAGAACGCCGCAAGTACATATGACTCGATTTGCAACAACGCAAGCGTGAACTGGTCATGCCTGCGTGCATTGGTGCCACCGGCTAATGCTCGTGCCAGTGCGAAATCATGGAATGCCACAATGTTGTGCGTTGAGCCCCCTACGTTCGTCTACCCTGGCGCGAACCGTTATTGGATGGGCGGATGCGCAGCAGCGGCTTCGCCGGAAATGGCGGCCAGCTGCGCTTGTCATGGGTAGTTATAAGACGCAACCTGCGACTCGAACTCGAGCGTCTGCCCCCCCTGGCCATCTCGTCGCGCTTTCCGATCCGGGGGCGCTTTGCTTGATGCGGCCATTGTCCCGGGTACTCAGAATCGCGCTGCGCACATTGGCGAACTCTTTTGCAGTCTTTTTCAGGGCGCCGGAGTGCCTTGCTTCGCCTTTTCATAGTCCTCGGTAAAAAATACGTCATGAACGCCGGGCAGTCTGGTCGCTCCTACGTAAAAAGGATCGATCATGAAAAAATTATCAGGTGTGATTGCTGCCTCTTTGGTATTTTGTGCTAACGTTGACGCGTCGACGTTTTCCACGTTAGATGCGGCATATTTGTCCGGGGATTCGGCAATGGAGGATACTGTTGTAATATCTCTGGTTAATATGTGTCAATCGCCCAAAGATTCTGGCGGAAACTACTATCAGACGCCCGCCTCCGCGCGAGTTTTTACCTTTACGCCGGATGCGTTGCCTGTGGATCTTGGGGCGAAGGGTGGGGTTTTCCCGCTTGGGGGATGGAAAGCAGAAGCTTCCGAGTTTTATAAAAGCACCTACAGTCACAAGTTTGTTGTGGCCTGCAGTGATAGAAGGTTTGGGCCCTATAGTGTTGTTTCCGTGAATTTGGTGGATGGTATATATCGATTCAATGGCGGGGGGGTGATTGATTTTTTGACTGCTACTTATGCGGGCGTGGATGGGAGTGTGAGTCGTGCGCCTGATGATTATTTTTCATCCATTGTTCCTGCGGATGAATTTGTGGACCCACACGCGCGGTCAGCTGCGAGATCGTCGGTGCAGGTTTTGTTTGGGGTGGCTGTTAGCCTGGATCTGTATAAAGCTCTTCAGAAGGCTCAAGGAATCGTTGTTCCTGATGGAGAGGATGATCGATTGTCAAAATACCAGCCCAGCATCAGCAAGGCTCAGTACACCAGCATTGTGTCGGACGCATTTAACTCGATGAAAAATGATGCTGCAGGCGCGCTTGGTGTGCCGGTTGGCAAATTGATGGTTTGCAAGTTTGCAGACAAATTTGGTGTGCAGGCAGCTTCGGATGAGTATTTTTTGCACATTTACAGTGGTGGAGATGGGGTCGCGGGCGGCGCTATCGCGGCCGCAGATGCAAATAACTATGGGATTGATTCTGGTTTGCAGTCATATCAGGTCTCGGAGGGCGTTCGTGCCCTGGATGTGAGGCGGTGCTTGTCTAGTCCTGGTTACGCCATGGGCGTGTTGCCATTGGAGAATTTGGCTGACAGGGATCCAAAGTACGCAAAAATTTCCGCAGATAGAAACTTCCGATTTGTGCGGCTTGGTGGTGTGTCTCCGCTTGATTTTGCATTCGTGTCAACGCCACCAAATGGGCGTGTTTTGTACAAAATGACTCACCCGGGGCTTAAGGGTGGTGTGTACGATTTCGTCTACAGTGCGGGATATAAGTATATGCGAGCGGATTATTACGGATTTGTTGACGCAGGATGGTTTGCTGCCACATTTGGTTATTCTGGGCAGGCAACACCTCCTGCTGGGACGGCCAGCGTTTTTGATTATGGCTTTGACCGTAACTCATTCACGGCGCCGTTGGCGTCCTGGCAGTAAGGCAGCCGGACTGTGTCAGCGGCGTGAATAAAAATACTCGCGCAATGAGCCATTTGGCGGTGCGCTGCGGGTGAGGGTTGCAACAGTAGTCGGTGAAGATACTGGTTTTTCTTCACCGGTCTGATCATGAAGATCAAGCGCACCCTCACCACCTCGCTGCTGGCCGCAGCCATCTGCATTCCCACCCTGGCCCACGCCTGGTGGAACGGCGATTTCAAGCAACGCACCAAGGTGGTCCTGAACACCTCTGCCCAAGGGGTCGAGACGAAGGAGGCCCTGTCTGGCGTGGTCGTGCCGGTGCGCCTGCACTCCGGCAACTTCGATTTCCTGGGCGCCAAGCCCGATGGCAGCGACCTGCGCGTCGTGGCCGCCGATGACAAGACCCCGCTGAAGTTCTGGGTGGAGCGCTTCGATGGCGCCAACGAGCTGGGCGTGGTCTGGGTGCAGCTGCCCAACACCCTGCCGGGCACCGACAAGAACATCGTTCATGTGTACGCCGGCAACGAAGCCGCTGCCGCCGAAGCCACCAGCCCCGCCATCTTCGACGGTGCCATGGCCGCGGCCATCACCTTCGCTGGCAAGACCGGCGAGACCGCCGATGACGCCGCAGCGCAGATCAAGTCCGCCGCTGCCGTCACCCGCGAGGCCAACGGCCTGATCGGCGCGGCGGCCAAGCTGGACGGCCAGGCCATCAGCTGGACCGCCGACAAGCTCAAGGCTGGCGGCTCCGGTCCCTACAGCGTCAGCCTGTGGTTCAAGCCCGAAGCCGTCACCGGCGCCCTGTTCAAGCAAGGCCCGCTGGCCCTGACGCTGGACAACGGCAAGGCCTCTGCCACGCTGGGTTCGGCCACCGCCGCCGGTGGCGAGCTGCCGACCGCTGCCTGGGCCCACCTGGCCGTGACCGTGGGCAATGGCAAGCTGACCCTGTACGTCAACGGCGCCCAGGCGGCTCAGGCCGATGTGCCTGCCACCGTGGCCCCGATCGAAGGCGCCGTGTCCGTCGGTCAAGGCCTGACCGGCCTGCTCGACCAGCTGGAAGTCGCCACCACCGTGCGCAGCGCCGACTGGGTCAAGTTCGCCCACGCCGCACAGAGCTCGGACGCCAAGCTGGTGCTGGCCAACACCCAGACCCCTGACACCGCCGATGCCGACGCCGGCCATGGCGAGAAGGGTCACTTCGCCATCCTGATCGACAACCTCACCACCGACGCCTGGGTCGTCATCATCATCCTGGGCATCATGTTCGTGATCGCCGCCTGGGTGATGTACGACAAGGCCGTGCTGGTGGGTCGCGCCGACAAGGACAACATGAAGTTCCTGAACGCCTTCCGCAACGCCCAGGACATCCTGACGGTGGAGTCCGATGGTCTGAAGCACTCGCAGCTGGCCCGCCTCTACAGCGCCGGCCTGCGCGAGCTCAACAAGCGTGACGTGGGCAAGGCCGGTGCGGCCCCGCTGTCCGGTGCCTCCATCGACGCCGTCAAGGCCGCGGTCGACGCCGACCTGGTCCGCGAGAGCCACACCCTCAACAGCAAGATCGTGCTGCTGACCATCGCCATCTCGGGCGGCCCCTTCCTGGGCCTGCTCGGCACCGTGGTGGGCGTGATGATCACCTTCGCGGCCATCGCCGCCGCTGGCGACGTGAACGTCAACGCCATCGCCCCCGGCATCGCGGCCGCACTGCTGGCCACCGTGGCCGGCCTGGGCGTCGCCATCCCGGCGCTGTTTGGCTACAACTACCTGGCCGCCCGCATCAAGAACATCTCGTCGGACATGAGCATCTTCGTCGACGAGTTCGTGACCCGCGTGGCAGAAACCCACGGAGCCCGCTGACATGGCTGGTGACGTCAAGGGCGACCTGCAGGCGTACGACGACATCAACGTCACGCCCATGCTGGACCTGGCCTATGTGCTGCTGGTCGTGTTCATCATCATGACCACGGCCTCGGTGCAGGGCGTGAAGGTGACGCCGCCGCTCACGCAGGCGGCCAACAACCTCGCCAAGCCGCAGACCAAGGGCATCACCATCACGGCCGATGGTCAGGTCTACCTGGACGCCTACCCGGTCAGCCTGGACGAGCTCCAGAGCAACCTGGCGCAGTACAAGGCCGCCAACCCCGCGTTGCCCGTCGTGCTCAAGGCCGACGCGGCGGCCCAGTACGAGAAGGTGATGCAGGTGCTGGAGATTGCCAAGCGCCTCGACATCACCGAAATCGGCCTGGCCACCAAGCGCGTTCAATGAGGTAGCCATGCAGGTTCAAGGCGAAACCAAACCCTACGACAGCATCAACGTCACGCCCATGCTCGACCTGGCGTACGTGCTGCTGGTCGTCTTCATCCTGATGACGACGGCGTCGGTGCAGGGCCTGAGCATCAGCATGCCCAAGCCCAGCAACAAGCCCAGCACCGAGAAGCACGAGCTCAAGGTCGTGCAGGTCATGGCCGGGGGCCAGCTGATGCTCAACGGTGTGCCCGTGACGCCCGCGCAGCTGGAAAGCGAGCTGGCGCAGGCCAAGCAACGCGACCCCAAGATGAGCGTCGCCATCAAGGGCGATGCCCGTTCGCAATACGCCCAGGTGGTCACCGTGATCGACCTGTGCAACAAGCTGGAGGTGTCCATGGGACTGGTCACTTCCAAGATCGGAACCTGAGATGGCTGCCACTGACACGGACCGTGGCGCTCCCGAAGGCGGCGTCAAGCGCTTCTTCGTGCCCGCCTTGCTGGTGCTGGCCCTGGTGGCCGGCGGCTTCCTTGTGCGCAGCATGATGGGCAAGGGCGGCGACGGCCCCAAGCGCCAGAACGTCAAGATCGCGGTGCTGCCTGACACGCCCCCGCCGCCTCCGCCGCCGCCCAAGGAAGAAAAGAAGCCCGAGCCCAAGCCGGAAGAAAACAAGCCGCAGCCACAAGAGCAAAAGCCGGTGGAGGCTCCGCCCGAGCCGCAGCAGCTCAAGATGGAAGGCGCTGCTGGGGATGGGCCCAGTGCCTTCTCTGCCGGTACCGTCAGCAAGGAATACGAAAAGGGCGCGATCGGCAGCGGCGGGGGAGGCACCGTGGGTGACCGCCTGGCAGCGTCCTCGTATGGCAATGCGGCCAAGCGTGAACTGCAGGCGCACCTCAACCGGGAGGACGGCTTGCGCCGCGCAGGCGACTACAAGGTGCCCATGGCGCTGTGGCTGCGTGCGGACGGCACCGTCGAACGGTTCGAGCTGCTGAGCACCTCGGGCAACCACGACACCGACGAACTCCTGCGCAAGGCGATGACGCGGTTTCAGGGCTTCCGCAACCCGCCTCCTTCGAACATGGTCTGGCCCATGCGCTTGCAACTGACCAACCGCATGAGCGGCTGAACCGACTGACTAGGACATCATGAACAACCGACCCACATTCCGTCCCACCGCCGTCGGCGCATTGCTGATGGGACTCGCACTGGCCTTGCCCGCGCACGCGGGCGAGCGCGAGTCGCTGGAAAGCCTGAGGGAGACCACCCGCGCGCTCATCGACGCCCTGGTTGAACAAGGCGTGCTCAGCCGCGACAAGGCCGATGCCCTGGTGCGTTCGGCCGAGCAGAAGGCCCAGGCGGCAGCGGCGGCCAACCCGGCACCGAAGCCCAGCGTGACGCCCGATGGCAAGCCCATCCTGCGCGTGCCCTATGTGCCTGACAGCGTGCGCGCCCAGATCCGTGACGAGGTCAAGGAAGAGGTCGTGGCCCAGGCGCGAGCCGAGCGCTGGGGCGTGCCCAATGCGCCGGCCTGGGTCAACAGCATCAAGATCGACGGCGACCTGCGTCTGCGTTACCAGCACGACAGCCAGAGCGGCAACAACACGCCAGCGCAGACATACATGCTGGCCGAGGCTCAGGACGCCAACGGCATCAGCCGGGCCCCGGATTTCGCTGCCTTTGCAGTGAACGATGGTGGCGACCTCTTGCCCACGGCCGACACCCAGAGTGCGCGCACCCGCGAACGCCTGCGTCTGCGCCTGGGCTTGACGGCCAAGGTGACGGACGAAGTGGGTGTGGGCGTGCGCCTGGCCACGGGCAACGCCACCGACCGCGTCTCGACCAACCAGACGATGGGCCAGAACTTCAACAAGTACCAGTTGTTCGTCGACCGCGCCTTCGTGCGCCTGGACCCCGCCGAGTGGGTGAGCATCCAGGGTGGGCGCATTCCCAACCCCTGGTTCAGCACGGAGATGACCTGGAGCGAGAACATCAACTTTGAAGGCTTTGCGGCCAGCTTCCGCCGCCCGGTCGTCGACGATGGCTTTGCACCGTTCCTGACCGTGGGCTACTTCCCCCTGCGCGAAGCATCACAGCCGAGCAAGAATTCGCGCTCGCTGTGGGGCGCCCAGCTGGGCACCGCCCTGGAGCTCGATTCCCGCACCCGCGTGAAGCTGGGTTTGGCCTACTACCAGTACAACAACATCGAAGGCCGGTCCGAGACCGATTACGAGCAGTTCGTGAACCCCTCGAACGGCAACACCGGGATCTCGGCTGGCTTGCGTTATGGCCGCAGTGAGTACCCGGTGGGCTTGCGCCAGCGCGGCAACACTGTCTTCGAAACCAACCCTCTGCTGTTTGGGTCGCTCAGCGACCTGATCAAGCCCACTTGGGGCCTGGCCTACCGCTTCAAACCCCTCGTGCTGACGGCCTCGGCCGAGTTCACGCACTTCAGCCCCTTCAACATCATGGTGGCGGCCGAGTACGCCAACAACACAGCCTTCAGCCTGTCTGACTTCCGTCGCCGTGCCGACGCCACGTTCTACAGCAACGTCAACCCGGGTGGTCGCCGTGACGGCTACCAGCTCAAGTTCGCAGTTGGTGCCCTGGACGTGCGGGATGCCGATGACTGGCAGGTGCAGCTGGCCTATCGCCATGTGGGCTCGGACGCCGTGCTGGACGCGTTCACCGACAGCGACCTCGGCCTGGGTGGCACGAACATCCGTGGCTACACCGTCGGCCTGAACTACGGCCTGTACCGCAACACCCTTCTGGGCATGCGCTACATGGCGGCAGAGAACATCGACCCCACCTTGAACAGCAACTTCCCCACGTCCTCGTTCAAGGTCAACACGCTGATGGTGGATCTCAATGTGCGCTTCTGACCAACCCAAGCTCCGCCTCGTGACGGGCCTGCTCGCCGTGGCCATGGCCATGTGCGCGCCGCTCGCTTTCGCCCAGGCCGACAAGGACGCTGAGCAGACCAAGCGACTGCGCCTGCAGATGCGCCAGATCCAGCAGCAGCAACAGCAGGCCCAGGACGCCCAGGCCCAGGCCGAGCAGGCCCGCCAGAAGGCAGAGCAGAGCCTGAAGGCGCAAGAGGGGGAGTTGCAAAAGCAACGGGCCACGGCGGGCAGCGCACAGCGCAAGGTCGCCACCCTGGAGAAGGACCTGGACAAGCTCAAGGCCGACAACGAGCGCCTCAAGGCCGAACTGGCGGCCCTGGCCGAGAAGCAGCAGGCCCAGCAGGCCGCGTCCAGGAGCGCCCAGGAAAAGGCTGTCGCCACAGAGGCCCGCCTGACCCAGGAGGGTCAGCAACTTGGCCAGCAGTTGCAGCGTTGCACGGCCGACAACCAGTCCCTGGTGAGCTTGGGCCAGGAGTTGCTGGCCCGCTATGAGGCAAAAGGCATCGGCGAGGTGCTGTCTGCCAACGAACCTTTCGTCCAGACGGGTCGCGTGAAACTGGAGAATTTCAAGGCGGCTTACGGTCAGCGCATCGAAGCCGCCAAGGTCAAGCCCGTCGAGCCGACGGTTCGGTGAGTCGGGCGGCAACGCCTACACTCCCCCCATGACCATCACCTTCAAATCCCAAGCCACCGGCGACCTCGTCATGCTGAACAAGCATGCCGAAGCGCTGCTGAGGCTGCTGGGCAAGACCGCCGAGTCGCCCGGCATCCTGGCGGTGGCCGAGATGCCGGCCGCATTGCAGAAGCTGCGCGAATTGCCGGACCCCCGCGACGCGGTGCCGCCGCCCGCGGTGGATGCGCCCGGTGGGGGGGCGGGTGAATCGCTGGATGAAGCGGGTGGCGAGCGTCCCACCCTGTCTTTCCAGGACGAGCCGGTCAGCCTGCGCCAGCGGGCCGCGCCCCTGGTGCGCCTGATCGAGCAGGCCCTGGCCGAGGGCAAGCCCGTCGTCTGGGGCGTCTGACGCGTCCAGGCCACCACGCAGCCACGCCGCCATGTCCGACCTCGTCACCCGCCTGATCGCCGTGCGCCACGGCGAAACCGCCTGGAACCGCATCTCGCGCATCCAGGGTCACACCGATGTGCCCCTCAACGAGGTCGGCCGCTGGCAGGCCCGCCAGGTGGGCGACGCGGTGGCGGCCGAGGGCGTGCACGCCATCTACAGCTCCGACCTGCAACGCGCTGCCGAGACGGCGCGCGCCATCGGCCGGGCCTGTGGCGTGGCGGTTCACCTCGATGCCAGCCTGCGCGAGCGCCACTTCGGTGAACTCGAAGGCCTGACCCACGCCGAGATCAGCAGCCGCTGGCCCGACCAGTCGCAGCGCTGGCGCTCCCGTGACCCGGCCTATGGCCCCCACGGCGGTGAAACGCTGCAAGGCTTCTACGACCGTTGCCTGGCCGCCTTGCGCCGCCTGGCGCAGCAGCACCTGGGCCAGACCGTGGTGCTGGTGGCGCACGGTGGTGTGCTCGACTGCTTCTACCGTGCCGCCAACGGGGTGGCGCTGGAGGTGCCGCGCAGCTGGACCATCGGCAACGCCACCATCAACCGCTTGCTCTACAGCCCGGACGGTTTGACCATGGTGGGCTGGTCGGACGATGGCCACCTGGCGGATGCGCCGGCCCTGGACGAATCCAGCGACGGGGCCGTGGCGCCTGCCTGAAAACCGCCCCCGGGAGGGGTGTGCGGGAAAAGCTGCAAAAAGTCTGTGTTCACGCGGGGCGATTGCTGTGAACTTAACAAACCGTTTTCAAAACGTCGCTATCATCCGTGCCAAACATTGACTAGGCAAATATTTACGAGGTGAACATGGCACGTCGCAGTCTGGGAGTTTGGGCAGGTGTCAACACGTGGGTGCTGTCCGCGGCCGTCGCGGTGGCGTTGGTCGGGTGCGGCAAGGACTCTGGCGGGCAGGGCGGTGCACCCGCTGCCGCGGCCAAGTCGGCCATGCCGCCGCCCCAGGTGGGTGTGGTGACGGTGCAGTTGCAGTCCGTGCCGGTGGTCACCGAGCTGCCCGGTCGCCTGGAAGCCTTCCGCACCGCGCAGGTCCGCGCCCGCGTGGCCGGCATCCTGCAGCGCCGCCTGTTCACCGAGGGTTCGGACGTGAAGGCCGGCCAGGCCCTGTTCCAGATCGATCCCGCCACCTACCAGGCCGCGCTGGACAGCGCCCAGGCCACCCAGGCCCGCGCCGAGGCCAACCTGGCCCAGGCCTCCGCCCTGGTCAAGCGCTACGAGCCGCTGCAGGCGGCCAAGGCCATCAGCCCGCAGGACTTCCTCAACGCCCAGGTGGCCGAGCGCCAGGCCAACGCCGATGTCGCTTCGGCCAAGGCGGCTGTGCAGACCGCGCGCATCAACCTCGGCTACGCCAGCGTGAGCTCGCCGATCGCCGGTCGCATCGGCCGTGCGCTGGTGACCGAAGGCGCGCTGGTGGGCCAGGGCGAGGTGACCCAGCTGGCCGTGGTGCAGCAGATCAACCCCCTGTACGTGAACTTCACGCAGTCGGCCAACGAGGTGATGAAGCTGCGCCAGGCCCTGGCCAGCGGCGCGCTGAAGAAGGCCGGTGAGCAGGCGGCCAGCGTGCGCATCGTCACCGACGATGGCCGCGAGTACCCGTTGCCGGGCAAGCTGCTGTTCTCCGACCTGACGGTGGACACCACCTCGGGCCAGGTCTCGCTGCGCGCCGAGCTGCCCAACCCGCAAGGCCTCTTGCTGCCGGGCATGTATGTGCGTGTGCGCCTGGAGCAGGCCCAGGTGGACGGCGGCTTCCTGCTGCCCCAGCAGGCCGTGACCCGCTCCTCGCAGGCCGACACCGTCATGGTGGTGGGCGCCGATGGCATGGTCACGCCGCGCCCGATCAAGCTGGGCGGCGCGCGTGGCAACCAGTGGGTGGTGCTGGGCGGTCTCAAGGACGGTGACCAGGTCATGGTCGATGGCTTCCAGAAGATGATGAACCCGAAGGCGCCTGTGAAGGCCGTGCCCTGGCAGGCTCCGGCACAGAATGCGTCGATGGGTGCGTCGACGGGCACGCCTGCCTCCGCGGCCTCGCGCTGAAGCGCTGCCGACGTCACGCCGAAGGAGTCCGCATGTCCCGTTTCTTCATCGACCGGCCCATCTTCGCGTGGGTCATCGCCTTGTTCATCCTGGTGTTCGGCGGCGTCGCCATCACCAAGCTGCCCATCGCGCAGTACCCGACCGTGGCGCCGCCCTCGGTCGTCATCAGTGCCACCTACCCCGGCGCTTCGGCCAAGACCCTGGACGAGAGCGTCATCAGCGTCATCGAGCAGGAGCTCAACGGCTCGCCCGGCATGGCCTACATGGAGTCGGTCAGCCAGGCCAACGGCACCGGCAGCATCACCGTGACCTTCGAGACGGGCACCAACATCGACCTGGCCCAGGTGGATGTGCAGAACCGCCTGTCGCGAGCCACGCCACGCTTGCCCGCGGCCGTGACGCAGCAGGGCGTGAAGGTGGACAAGTCGCGCAGCAACACGCTGTTGTTCGTGATGCTGTCGTCCACCAACCCGGCCTATGACCCGGTGGCCCTGGGCGACTACGCCTCGCGCAACGTGCTGCCCGAGTTGCAGCGCGTGGCCGGCATCGGTCAGGTCACGCTGTTCGGCACCGAGCGCGCCATGCGCATCTGGGTGGACCCGGCCAAGCTGGTGTCCTATGGCCTGAGCCTGGCCGATGTCAACAACGCCATCAAGGCGCAGAACAGCCTGGTGCCGGCGGGCGCGCTGGGCGACCGGCCCAACCTGGTCGACCAGACCATGACGGCCACCGTGGTGGTCAACGGCCAGCTGGAGAACACCGACCAGTTCGCCAACATCGTGCTGCGCGCCAAGAGCGACGGCTCGACCGTGCGCCTCAAGGACGTGGCCCGCATGGAGCTGGGCGCCCAGACCTACGGCACCTACGCGCGCCTGAACGGCAAGCCGGCGCTGGGCATGGGCGTGCAGCTGTCGCCCACCGGCAATGCGCTGGAGTCGGCACGGCTGGTCAAGGAGCGCATGGTCCAGCTCAAGAAGTACTTCCCGCAGGGCGTGGATTACTCCTTCCCCTACGACACCTCGGGCTTCATCGAGATCTCCATCAGCCAGGTGGTCGAGACCCTGGTCGAGGCCGTGGTGCTGGTCTTCCTGGTGATGTACCTGTTCCTGCAGAACATCCGCTACACCCTGATCCCGACGCTGGTGGTGCCGGTGGCCCTGCTGGGCACCTTCGGCGTGATGCTGGTGGCGGGCTTTTCCATCAACGTGCTGACGATGTTCGGCATGGTGCTGGCCATCGGCATCCTGGTGGACGATGCCATCGTGGTGGTGGAGAACGTCGAGCGCCTGATGGCGCAGGAAGGCCTGAGCCCGTACGAGGCCACGAAGAAGGCGATGGGCCAGATCAGTGGCGCCATCGTCGGCATCACGGTGGTGCTGGTGTCGGTGTTCATCCCGATGGCCTTCTTTGCCGGCTCGGTGGGCAACATCTACCGGCAGTTCTCGCTGTCGATGGTCGCCTCGATGCTGTTCTCGGCCTTCCTGGCGCTGACGCTGACACCGGCGCTGTGCGCCACGCTGCTCAAGCCGGTGCCCCATGACCACCATGAAAAGGGCGGCTTCTTCGGCTGGTTCAACCGCTTCTTCACCTCGACCACCCATGGCTACGAAGGCATGGCGGCCAAGCTGGTGCGACGCGGCGGCCGGGTGCTGATCGTGTATGCGGTCATCGTCGGTGTGGTGGGCTGGCTGTACGTGCGCATGCCCTCGGCCTTCCTGCCCAACGAGGACCAGGGCAACCTGATCGTCAACGTGCAGCTGCCCCCGGGTGCCACGGCGCCGCGCACCGAGTCCGTCATCGGCCAGGTCGAGCAGTTCTTCCTGAAGCAGCCGGAGGTGCAGTCCGTCGTGGGCGTGGTCGGCTTCAGCTTCTCGGGCACGGGCCAGAACGCGGCCCTGGCCTTCGTCACGCTGAAGGACTTCGATGAGCGCAAGGGTGAGGAACACACTTCGCAGGCCCTGGCCAAGCGGGCCTTCGGCGCGCTGATGGGGGTGCGCGATGCCTTCATCTACCCGCTCAACCCGCCGCCCATCCGCGAGCTGGGCAACGCCACCGGCTTCTCGCTGCGCCTGCAGGACCGCGGCGCCCTCGGCCACGACGCCCTGCTGGCCGCACGCAACCAGCTGCTGGGCATGGCCCGCGACAGCAAGGTCATCACCGGCCTGCGTCCCGATGGCCTGGAAGACGCACCGCAACTGCAGCTGGAGATCGACCGCGACAAGGCCTATGCCCTGGGCGTGCCCTTCGACAGCCTGAGCGCGGCGCTGTCCACGGCCCTGGGGTCGAGCTACATCAACGACTTCCCCAACCGGGCGCGCATGCAGCGCGTGGTGGTGCAGGCCGATGCCAAGGCGCGCATGCAGCCCGAGCAGATCCTGCAGATCAACGTGACCAACAACCAGGGCCAGAGCGTGCCGCTGTCGGCCTTCGTCACCACCCGCTGGGTGACCGGGCAGATGCAGGCCGTGCGCTACAACGGCTACCCGGCCATGCGCATTGCCGGTGACGCGGCCGCGGGCTTCAGCACGGGCCAGGCGATGGCCGAGATGGAGGCCCTGGCCGCCAAGCTGCCTGCGGGCATCGGCATCGAGTGGACGGGCCTGTCGCGCGAAGAGCA
This sequence comes from Pseudomonadota bacterium, assembly GCA_022566735.1. GTDB lineage: Bacteria > Pseudomonadota > Gammaproteobacteria > Burkholderiales > Burkholderiaceae_C > Aquabacterium. Next base: position 10,784 of record JADFIG010000017.1, on the reverse strand, counting down.
GCTGTCTGGCTCGCAGGCCACGACGCTGCTGGTGTTCTCGCTGCTGGCCGTGTTCCTGTGCCTGGCCGCGCTGTACGAGAGCTGGTCGATCCCCGCTGCGGTGATGCTGGTGGTGCCCCTGGGCGTGCTGGGCTCGCTGCTGGGGGCCAACCTGCGCGACCTGCCCAACGACGTCTTCTTCAAGGTCGGCCTGATCACCATCATCGGCCTGTCGGCCAAGAACGCCATCCTGATCATCGAGTTCGCCCGCGAGCTGCAGGCCAAGGGCATGGGCGTGCTGGAAGCCACGCTGCAGGCCTGCCACCTGCGCTTCCGCCCGATCATCATGACGTCGGTGGCCTTCATCCTGGGCGTGCTGCCCCTGGTGGTGTCGACCGGGGCGGGCTCGGCCAGCCAGCGTGCCATCGGCACCGGCGTGATGAGCGGCATGATCGCGGCCACCGTGCTGGCGGTGTTCTTCGTGCCGGTGTTCTTTGTGGTGATCCGTCGCTGGTTCCCGGCCAAGCCCTCGCAGGCTGCGCTGGCCGAGGCCGCCGAAGGCAAGGAGGAAGTGCATGGTTGAGAACAAGAACAAGGCTGCGGGCCGTGCCGTGCGTGTGGGTCGCGTGCGCGTGTCCCTGCTGGCGCTGGCCGCCATGGCCATGCTCCAGGCTTGCTCGTTGACCCCGACCTACCAGCGTCCTGAGCTGGCCGTGCCCCAGGCGCTGGCCGGTGGCGCGCCGGTGGCGGGTGCTGCGTCGGATGCGGCTCCCGCGCCGGCCGTCGCCGATGTGCCCTGGCGCAGTTATTTCCCCGATGCGCGCCTGCAATCGCTGGTCGGCGAGGCCCTGGCCCACAACCGCGACCTGCGCGTGGCCATCCTCAACATCGAGCAGATGCGTGCGGCGTATCAGATCCAGCGGGCCGACCAGCTGCCCACGGTCAACGCCAGCGTCAGCGGCACGCGTCAGCCCTCGACCGCCTCGCCCTACCGCCTGGGCACCACGGTCACGGGCGGCCTGGCCATCCCCGCGTTCGAGCTGGATTTGTTCGGCCGCGTCCAGGCCCTGAGCGATGCGGCAGCGGCGCAGGTGCTGGCCTCCGAAGAGGCGCGCCGCTCGGTGCACATCAGCCTGGTGGCCTCGGTGGCCTCGGGTTACTACACGCTGTGGGCCGACCGCTGGCAACTGGCCCTGGCCGAGCAGACCCTGGCCACCCGCCAGGACTCGCTCAAGCTGCTGCAGCTGAAGTTCGACAACGGCGTGCTCAATGAGCTGGACTTGCGCTCCGGCCAGTCCCAGGTGGAAGCCGCCCGCGTGGCCCGCGCCCAGGCCCTGCGTGCCGTGGCCCAGGACCTGCAGGCCCTGGCCTTGCTGGTGGGCAAGCCGGTGCCGGCCGGGTGGCTGCCGCCCGAGGTGAAGCTGCCCGTTGCCGGTGCGTCGGGTGAGGCTGCCGGGCAAGCTGGCCAGGATGCGCTGAAGGACCCCGCCCAGTTCGTGCAGGCCAGCCTGTGGCCGGGCCTCAGCGAGCTGCCGGTGGGGCTGTCGTCCGAGGTGCTGCTGCAGCGTCCGGACGTGGCCCAGGCCGAGCAGGCGCTGATCTCGGCCAATGCCAACATCGGGGCCGCGCGCGCCGCCCGCTTCCCGCGCATCAGCCTGACGGGCAGTGCGGGGGCCGCCAGCAACTCGCTGTCGGGCCTGTTCGACGAGGGCCGCTTCGCCTGGAGCTTCGGTGGCAGCCTGCTGGCGCCGATCTTCGATGCGGGCCGCACGGCCGCGGGCGTGGACAGCGCCGTGGCCAGGCGCGACATCGCCATCGCCCAGTACGACAAGGCCGTGCAGAGCGCCTTCCGCGAGGTGGCCGATGCCCTGGTGGCGCGCCGCACCTATGCCGAGCAGGCCGAGGCCCAGCTGGCCCAGGCGCAGGCCGAGGCCGCGCGCCTGAAGCTGTCGACCTTGCGCTACGACAGCGGCGTGGCCAGCCAGCTCGACTTGCTGGACGCGCAGCGCGCCCTGTTCACGGCGCAGCAGGCCCACATCTCGGCGCAACTGCAGCGGCAACTGGCCCACATCAGCGTCTACAAGGCGCTGGGCGGTGGCTGGGCGGATCGATAATCCTGGGAGCGCAACCCCGTGAACCCCTCCGCCATGTCCCCCTTGACCCCGCCCGGTCCGAGCTGGCGCGATCGCTGGTCGCTGTACCTCGACCTGATCCGCTGGAATCGGCCGCAAGGCTGGCTGCTGCTGCTGTGGCCGACGCTGGCGGCGCTGTGGCTGGCGGCCGGGGGCTTCCCGGGCTGGCACCTGCTGGCGGTGTTCACGCTGGGCACCATCCTGATGCGCAGCGCCGGTTGCGCGGTCAACGACGTGGCCGACCGCGACTTCGACCGCCACGTCGAGCGCACGGCGCAGCGGCCCATCACCAGCGGCCGCGTGTCGGTGAAAGAGGCCCTGGCGGTGGGCGGCGTGCTCACGCTGCTGTCCTTCGGGCTGGTGCTCACCACCAACCTGCCGACGGTGCTGTGGTCCTTCGGCGCGCTGGCGGTGACGGTCATCTACCCCTTCACCAAGCGCTTCTTCGCGATGCCGCAGGCGGTGCTGGGCGTGGCCTTCAGCTTCGGCATCCCCATGGCCTTCACGGCGCTGCAGGGTGAGGTGCCGGCCGCGGCCTGGTGGCTGGTGGTGGGCAACCTGGCCTGGGTGCTGGCCTATGACACCGAGTACGCCATGGTCGACCGCAACGACGACCTCAAGATCGGCATGCGCACCTCGGCCATCACGCTGGGCCGCTTCGATGTGGCCGGCATCATGGGCTTCTACGCCATCTGCCTGACCTGCTGGTGGCAGGTCGGCGTGCTGCTGAACCTGGGCTGGGCCTGGGACCTCGCGCTGGTGGCCGCCGCGGCCCAGGCGCTGTGGCATGGCTGGCTCATCAAGGGCCGCGAGCGCATGCCTTGCTTCCAGGCGTTTCGCCTCAACCACTGGCTGGGCCTGACGGTGTGGCTGGGCGTGGTGGCGGACCGGCTGGTGCAGGGGCTGGCGGGCGGAGCCTGAGGCTCGACGGCGCTGCTGCGCGCAGGGCCGGGCGGGCCTTCAGGTGGGGGGCAGGTGGGCCCCAAGTTGCGCCCCAAGTTGCGCCAGCGCGCTGTCCCAATCGCCCGGCCGGTCCTGCCGCAGGATGGTGGCCGAGGGATACCACGGGCTGTCCTGCCGCGCCAGCAGCCAGCGCCAGTCGGCCGTGTGCGCGGCCAGCAGGCACAGCGGCCGCCCCAGGGTGCCGGCCAGGTGGGCCACGCTGGTGCACACGGAGACGACCGCGTCCATGTGGGCGCACAAGGCGGCCGTGTCCTCGAAGGACTGGAGCTGCTCGCCAAAGTGACGCAGCCCGCTGCCTGGCAGGTGGGGCAGGTCCCACGGCTGGACCTCGGCCTGCAGGCTGACCCAGTCGATGCCGTCGGACAGCCAGGGCCTCAGCGTCCGCAGCGGCAGGCTGCGGTGGATGTCGTCGCTTTGCTGCGGGTTGCCGCTCCAGACCACGCCGACGCGCGCTTTGCGGCCTGGCCCCAGCCGCTCCCGCCAGGCGGCCATGCGCTGCGGGTCGGGTTGCAGCGCCAGCGGTGGGGGCAGGCGGGTGTCGTCGCAGGCCAGGGCCAGCGGCAGGCTCATCAGCGGGATGTGCAGGTCGTGGGCGGGCAGGGGCGCATCTCGCGGCACCACCTCGACGCCGGGCAGGTGCCGCGACATCAGGCCCTGCAGCGGCGCTTGCACGCTGAAGACGACCTGTGCGCCCAGGCCCTGCAGCAGGGGCACGAAGCGGCTGAACTGCAAGGTGTCCCCCAGCCCTTGTTCACTGAAGACCAGCACCCGCTGGCCGACCAGGGGCGACAGGCCATCCCAGCGCGGCGCGGTGGAAGGCGGGCGCCAGCCCTGGGCCTGGAAGAGGTCCAGGCGCGCTTCCGACTGCCGCCAGCCTTCGTGCCAGCGCCCCAGGCGCAGCAGCGTCATGCCGATGTTCCAGCGCGCCAGGTGCTGCCCGGGCTGGAGGGCCAGGGCGGTGTCGAACGCGGCCAGGGCCTCGTCCCAGCGGTGCAGCCGGGACAAGGCGTTGCCGCGGTTGCCGTGCGCCGACGCATCCTGCGGCTGCAGGGCCAGGGCCTGGTCGAGGGCCGCCAGGGCCTGCTCGGGCTGGTGCATGGCCAGCAGGGCCACGCCCCGGTTCACATGGCCGTGTGCGGCCTGGGGGGCGATGTCGATGACCTTGTCGAAGTTGCGCAGGGCCAGGGCGGGCTCGCGCAAGGCCAGCTGGGCCGCACCGCGGCTGTTGTAGCCATCGAGGTGCTGTGGCGCCAGCTTGAGCAGGCGTGTCAGCAGCGCCACGGCACGTTCCGGTGCGCCCATCTGCAGGGCCAGTTGCCCGGCGCCCCACAAGGCGGCCAGGTGCCGCGGCGCGATGGCCAGCGCCTGCTGCAGCAGCTCGGCGGCGGTGGCCAGCTGGCCCTGGGCGTACCGGGCCTGGGCTTGCTGGCAAAGCTGGTCGGGGTGGGGGCCGGGCCTCATCTCCATGCGGGGCGGTGCGACGCCGAACGCGCCAGGACGCGGATGATGCGCGGCCTCTGTGGCGGGTGTGTGAATCGGGTGTCAGCGCCCGAACTCGTCGCCCAGCTCGCCCGCCCGCTTCTCGGCAGCCCGCATGGCCGCCACGAAGATGGCCTTGACGCCACCGTCCTCCAGCCGCGTGATGGCCGCGTGGGTGGTGCCGCCCTTGGAGGTCACGCGCTCGCGCAGCACCGCCGGCGTTTCGCTGGACTGCGAGGCCAGCGCGGTGGCCCCGGCGAAGGTGGCTTGCGCCAGCTGGCGTCCCTGTTCGGCGCTCAGGCCCATGTCCTCGGCGGCCTGCACCATGGCTTCGATGAAGTAGAAGACATAGGCCGGGCCCGAGCCGGACAGCGCCGTGACGGCGTCCAGCTGGGCCTCGCGGTCCACCCACATCAGCTGGCCGGTGGGTGCCACCATGCGGGCGATGGCGTCGCGCTCGGCGGCCGTCACCTCGGGGCGGGCGAACAGGCCCGTCATGCCCTGGCCGACCAGGGCCGGGGTGTTGGGCATGGAGCGCACGATGCGCGGCGTGCCCAGCAGGCGGGCGATGTCGTCGGTGCGCAGGCCGGCCATCACGCTGAAGTGCAGGGCCTGGGGCGTCAGTGCGGCGCAGGTCGCTGCGGCGTCCTTGAACTGCTGCGGCTTGACCGCCCACACCACGGTGGCGGCCTGAGACAAGGCCGTGTCGGGCGCGGCGGCGGTGCGCAGGCCCAGCGCTTGCAGGCGGGCACGCTGCTCGGCGCTGGGGTCGACGACGAGGATGCTGGCCGGCGCGCGCCCCTGGCGCAGCAGGCCGCCGATGATGGCCGTGGCCATGTTGCCGCCGCCGATGAAGGCGATGTCGGCGGTGCTCAGGTCGGTCGGGGAGGAGGTGCTGTTCATGCCCGGCATCATGCCGCATCCGCGGTTGACGCGGCCAGCACCTGCACCAGCCGCTCGGCCTCGATGGGCTTGTGCAGCAGCTGCACGCGGGCCCGGGCGGCATCGGCCGTCAGGCCCTCGGTGGCTTCGCCGGTCAGCAAGAAGGCGGGCAGGTCCTCGCCAAACTCGTAGCGCAGCTGCTGCAAGGCCTGCAGGCCCGTGATGCTCAGGCCCAGGCGCTGGTCGCTGAGCAGGGCCGCGGGCATCTCGCCTTCGGGCATGCGGCCGTCGTCCTGCATGGCCACGATCAGGGCCACGGCCTCGTCCGGCGTGGGGGATCCGGCCACCAGCCAGCCCGCCTGCTGCAGGACCAGCGCGGTGCTGTCGCGCACCTGCGGGTCGTCTTCCACCAGCACCACCACGCCCCGGCCCTGGCGCTGCGGCGCACGTGCCAAGGCCTCGGGCTGGCGTGGCCGAGGGACCGGTGTGAGGCCCCGGGAGGGCGCTGCGGCCGGGTCGCCGGCCTCCGTCGGGGCGGGCGGGATCATGGCCGCCGGGATCAGCCGCGGCAGCCGCACGCTGAAGCAGGAACCCCGCCCCGGCCGCGACAGCACCGTCACCGGCGTCGGCCCCAGCAGGCTGAGGCGGCGCACCACGGCCAGCCCCAGGCCCAGGCCTTCGCTGCTGAGGCGGCCCTCGTTGTGCGCCTGGAAGTAGTCGTCGAAGATGCGGTGGCGGTGCTGGCGCTGGATGCCCACGCCGGTGTCCCACACCTGGCAGATCACCCAGGGGCCGCGTTTGCGGGCGCGCAGCCGCACGTCGCCGTGCTCGGTGTAGCGCACCGCGTTGTTGAGCAGGTTGCGCAGGATCCGCTCCAGCACATAGCCGTCGGTCTGCACCCACTCGCTGGTCGGCTCCAGGTGCCAGCGCAGGCCCTGGCTGTCACACAGCACCGAGAACTCGCTGTCCAGCCGCGCCCACATCTCGGCCAGCGGCAGGGCCTCGGCGCGGTAGTCCACCCGCTGCGCATCCACGCGCGCCACGAAGAACATCTGCTCGAACATCGCGCCCAGCGAGCCCAGCGCCGTCTGCAGCTTGCGCAGCAGGTTCAGGCCATCTTCCTGCGTGATCCAGGGCTTGAGCGCGCTGCTCAGCAGCATCATCACGTGCAGGGGCTGGCGCAGGTCGTGGCTGGCGGCCGCGAAGAACTCGCCCTTGAGCCGGTCGGCCGCTTCGGCGCGGGCCTTGGCTTCGGTCACCTTGTTGATCTCGTCGCGCAACTGCAGCACCAGGCCGGCGTTCTCATGGCGCAGCAGCACGGCCTCGCGCAGCCGCCGGTTCACGCTCAGCGACACGCCCATGCAGGTCAGCAGCGACACCACCAGCACCAGGCCCAGGAAGTGCGAGCTGGTGGGGGATTCGTTGAAGAGCTTGCCGGCCACCAGCAGCAACACCGGCACGCTGCCCATGAAGGCCACCGCCCAGTCGTGGATGGTGACCAGCATGATGGTGTAGCCATAGACGATGAGGGCGGCCACGATGGCCATGCGCCACTCCGGCGTCGCCGAGGCCAGCAGGACCACGGCGATGCAGCCCCACATCGTGCCTTCCAGCGCGTGCCAGATCAGCAGCCGGGTGCGCCAGCGTCCGTAGCCCGATTCCGTGATGCCGAAGCGGTGGAAGTGCCGCGTCAGCATGCCCACCGTGGCCCACACGACCAGGTGACCGAAGGCCGGCAGCACCCAGCGCCAGTGCGCCATCGGCCAGTCGCGGACCATCCAGCCCAGCACCAGCAAGGCGCACAGCTGCGCCAGGATCGAGCCGGGCGAATGCCGCCAGCTGTCGTGCAGCAGCTGCAGGTCGATGCGCGCCTCGATGGGCGACAGCCCCCGCAGCGACCGCCGCAGGATGCTCACGCGCGGTCCCGTTGCGGATCGTGTGCGGGGTCGGGGCCCTCGTCGCCCGCGTCGGCCTGCGGGCTGGCGGCCTGGGGGCTGCGCGAGCACAGCAGCACCAGCTGCGTGCGGCTGTGCACGCCATAGGCGCGGAAGATGGCGCTGACGTGCAGCTTGACCGTCTCGGCGCTGATGCCCAGGCCCGTGGCGATGGCCTGGTTGGTGCAGCCCTTGAGGATCCACTGCAGCACGTCCTTCTGGCGCGGCGTCAGGCGGATCGTGCGCGGCTGGGAGGCCTCGTCCGGCGTGGGGAAGTCCACCTCGCTGGGCGACAGCAGCTCCGAGGGGAAGTGCAGGCGGCCTTCGACCAGGGCCTGCAGGGCCGCGGTGAAGCCGTCGATCTCGGCGAGCTTGGGGATGAAGCAGGAGGCCCCGTGGTGGATGCACTCCAGGGCCACCTGCACGTCGGCCTGGCCGGTGATGATGCCGATGCGCTGCGTCGGGGCTGCCGCGCGCACGGCCTGCAAGGTGGCCACGCCGCGGCTGTCGGGCAGGCCCAGGTCGAGCAGCACGACGTCGATCGGGTCGGTGGCGGCGGCCTCGTCCAGCCGGGCCAGGGCGGTCTGCAGCGAATTGGCCTGCGAGAAGCGCGCTGTCGGGGCCAGGTTGCGGATGGCCTGCATCATGCCTTCGCGGATCAGGCTGTGATCGTCGACCAGCAGGTAGTGGGGTGAGGGAGGGGGCGAGGCAGACACTTCCATACTCAGATTTTCCTCAGGCCGGCATCTTAGTGGGCGATCAACGTTGCCCGAATAGGGCCGTTCCCACCCTGACCAGGGTTGACCCTTGCTCGATGGCGGCTTCGAGGTCTGCGCTCATGCCCATGGACAGGGTGTCCAGGGGGATACCCTCGGAACGCAGGAGATCAAAAACGACACGCACCGCGTGCAACTGCCGCCGTTGCTCCTCGGGGTCTGGCGACGGCGCGGGCAGGCCCATCACGCCGCGCAACTGCAGGCGGGGCAGGGCCGCCACCGCGCGGGCCAGTGCCAGCGCCTCGGCCGGGGCCACGCCGCTCTTGCTGTCTTCCCCGCTGGTGTTGACCTGCACGCAGACCTGCAGCGGCGGCAGGTGGGCGGGGCGCTGTTCGCTGAGGCGCTGGGCGATCTTGAGCCGGTCGATGGTGTGCACCCAGTCGAAGGCCTCGGCGACCACGCGCGTCTTGTTGCTCTGCAGCGGCCCGATGAGGTGCCAGGTGATCCGGCTGCGCAGGTCGGCCAGTTCGGCGATCTTGTCGAGGGCTTCCTGCACGTAGTTCTCGCCGAACTCGCGCTGGCCGGCGGCCACGGCCTCGCGCACCGTTACGGCTGGAAACGTCTTGCTGACCGCCAACAGGGTCACGCTGCCCGGTGCACGTCCAAATTCCGAAACAGCCTGGGCAATCCTGCCTCTAACGAGTTGTAGCTTCTCTCCGATCGTCGCCATAATGGTTCACGTTCCGTCGTGCCAGCCCACATCATCCATGGATATCACCCAGCTGCTTGCGTTCTCGGTCAAAAACAAGGCATCCGACCTGCACCTCTCGGCCGGACTGCCGCCGATGATCCGGGTGCATGGCGATGTGCGCCGCATCAACGTCGATGCGCTGGACCACAAACAGGTCCACGACATGGTGTACGACATCATGAACGACGTGCAGCGCAAGCACTACGAAGAGACGCTGGAGGTCGACTTTTCGTTCGAGATCCAGGGCCTGGCGCGCTTCCGCGTCAACGCCTTCAACCAGAACCGCGGCGCCGGCGCCGGGTCCGGCCCGCCGACCCTCAGAAGTATTCTGTCCTCAAACCTCTTTCATGCTGGCTCAATGGTCCAGGCGAGGCCTGGAGTTCCTATGGCTTGCGGCCATCCTGCTCATTCCCTTGGTGGCGGTCAGCCGAGGTTACCTGGTGTCTGAGGTTGTAACCGGCGAAGCAGCCTTACTCAAGATCGCCACTCTCAGAATACTTGTGGCCTTGATGGTGATACTTTGGATGGTTGAGTGGAGCCTATCTCGACCATGGACCTTTACTGGGCTATCCTCAAACACGAAGCTCAGCTTGAACCCCGCTCTTCAGGTAAGCCGAATGGTCCGCTGGCTGAAACAACGCCCCACTCGGTGGCTGACATTGGCGGTGATCTTCACCACTGCGACCATAATACTGACCACTGTCCTTTCCGCATCTCTGGCGGTAAGTCTATGGGGAGCTATTCCGGGACAAGACGGCTATAGCGCCTACACCCTGATCTCCTACATACTACTTTTCGCCATTGTCGCAACGCATCTAAGAACCTCGGCTCAACTGTGGCGCCTGTTAGGCGTTGTCGTGCTGATGGGTGTCCTGTTCGGCGCCTTTGGTGTCATACAACACTATTCGGATGACCCCTTCGCCCTGCTCGAAACGCCGGGTCAAGTCCGGGTGAGTTCTACCGCTGGCAATCCCATCTTCGCGGCGTCCGTGCTGCTTATGACCATCGGCGTGTCTCTGACGTTGGCTACAGCTAGGCTGAAGGACCCACTTAACACTTCCCGATTTTGGGCGCGGATGGGGCTGTGGGTTTCGGTACTGGGAGTGCAGGGCCTGGCGATAATGTTCACCCTTAGCCGAGGGCCGTGGCTGGGTACAATCTTGAGTGTAGGCATGTTCCTGGCTCTGGTCGCAGCCTTCTTGGGAAGAAGAGTCTTGCTGCGAACCGGACTGGTAGTGGTGCTAACGGGCGCGCTGATGGCTGCTTTCGTTTGGACTATCGACCCGCTTTTTAGACCATCAGAAACCCAAGATAAGACTGGAGATACGGTAGTAGCCAGGTTTGGAAGCATTACTGGGCAGGCTGGTGGGGGCAGCATGCAAGATCGCCTGGAGATTTGGGAGACCTCCTGGAGGCTCGCCACGAGCCATGCCTGGACCGAGTCAGAACCCCTCAGCCTTAACTGGTTACGAGTGCTGATAGGATACGGCCCCGACCTTTACCGCTACGCCTATTTGATGGAAAGCCTTCCTCGAGGGGAAGATCTCCGCATTATGGAGGCGCATAATGCCCACAATTACTACATCAACCAGACGGTGGAGCAGGGTGTACTGGGGTTGGTGAGCTCCTTGGCGGTAGTAGGGGCCGTTGTCGCAGTAGGCGGATATTTGCTGATTCGGCGAGGAGAAGAATATTCTCCAGTCTACAAGCTGGTATTGATTGGCTTGATCTGTTTGGTTGCTGGCCGCGCCCTTGAGCAGATGGTAGGGGTGGGACGAGTCTCGGATCTGACCATCTCTTGGATACTTCTCGGGGTGTTCGCCGCTCTTCCGATGATAGCCCTGAACTCTCGAGCCGCAGCGCAAGCCACCATATCTAAACCCAGGAGTCAAAAGAGGTCCCTGCCGAAAAGCCGATCGGAGCCGACCAGGTGGGCCAGGAGAGTCGT
>JADFIG010000016.1 GCA_022566735.1 Pseudomonadota bacterium | reverse complement strand
GATTAGGGATTTGTTTCGCGACTCGCCGTTCGAGCCGCTTCGGTACCACATGTCCGCGGTGAGTGACTGCGTAGCACTTGTTCGGCCGATGTTCGACGCGGTGCGCGACAAGAAGTTCGAGGATCTGCAGGGGATCGTTCGCAAAGTCTTTAAGGCGGAACATCTCGCTGACGAGATCAAGAACGAAATCCGTCAGATGATCCCGAAGCGTTTTTATCTTCCCGTGTACCGCGGTGATCTTCTCGGCTTCGACGCCGAGCTCGGACGCGATTAGCGGGCCAACCTTGGCCGGCCAGTTGAGCCACGCATCGCGTTGAGCCCGGAACCCCTCGAAGAGGACCGTGCTCGCGGTATCGAGCTCCACCAGGGCGCCGGACTTCTTCTCGAAGTCGAGGCGGTGCAGTAGGGCGAGATAGACCTCCTTGATACGCCTGGCTTCGTCGAAACTCGTTCCGTCGACGTCGATCTCGCCGATGAGACGTTCAGCGGCCTGATCGAGCGATTCGCCGGGCCGGATCTCGATATTGACGACTGCCTCCTTGCCCGCGTCGAGCTGAACGGGTGAGCCGCCGCGCCGAACCCGGCCGAGCCGAGCCAGGGACGCATCGACATCGACGCGCGCGCCTTGCATCACGAGCTTGCCCTCGCGCTTCCAATTGAGCACTGCCTGTCGTGACACGCCGCACAGGTCCGCAAATTCCGACTGCTTCATAAGTGCCATGTTGATTTCCTCTGGCAAGGTGCGGCCGGCGCGGCCGCGAAATTGGGCCGTGAGTTGCGCATCTTCGCCGAGGAATACGGGGTGAAAGACTACTACGGCGAGGGCAAGGGAGGCATCTGCCACGTGGTGATGCCGGAGGACGGGCTGGTGGCCCCCGGCGAGGTGATCATCGGCGCCGACAGCCACACCTGCACCAACGGCGGGGTCGGTTGCTTCGCCACAGGCGTGGGCACCACAGACTTGGCCGCGGTCCTGGCCACCGGGCTGGTTTGGTTGCGCGTGCCCGAAACCGTCAAGGTGATGTTCACCGGCCGGCCGTCGGAGGTGGTGACGCCCAAGGACATGGTCCTCAAGTTGGTCTCCATCCTCACCGTCGGCGGCGCCAACTACGATGTTCTCGAATTCCACGACAACACGGAGGACGGCATCTTCATGGAGGGGAGGCTGACGATCGCCAACATGGCCATCGAATGCGGCGCCAAGGCCGGCGTCTTCGTGCCCGACGAGATCACCGAGCGCTTCGTCTCGTCGCGGGTGACCAGGCCCTACACGGCTGTCGTGCCCGACGCGCAAGCCACCTACAAGGCCGAGATAGAGATAGACACTTCTGCCCTGGAGCCGTTGGTGGCCAAGCCTTTCAGCCCGGACAATGTGGTGACCGTGCGCGAACTCGAGCCCGAGAGGATCGCCGTGGACCAGGTCTTTGTGGGCTCCTGCACCAACGGCCGCATCGGCGACCTGCGGGCCGTGGCCAAAGTCTTTTCGGCTGCCCCGGACGAAGCTGTCAAGGTGCACCGCACGGTGATCGTGCCGGGCGACCAAAAGGTTTTCTTGGCCGCCCTCGAGGAGGGGCTGGCGGCTCAATTCGTCATCCGGGGAGCGGTTTTCTCCACCCCGACCTGCGGCCCCTGCCTGGGCGGGCACATGGGGGTGTTGGCGGCCGAGGAGACGGCGTTGTCCACCAGCAACCGCAATTTCCGCGGGCGCATGGGCCATCCCGACAGCCGCGTCTACCTCGCTTCGCCCATCGTCGCGGCCCACACCGCCCTGAAGGGCTATATCTGCGGTCCTTGACCCTCCGGACGCTCCCATGGAGGGAAGCGCCGTGGAGCGTTGGCGTGGAAGTTCAGCGCGCCTTGGCCGCCGAGGTCCGCGCGGGGGGGCCGGATTGCGTCGCCTTCTTCACCCACCCCCCGACCGTGACTTTGGGTCGGAGCACCCCGGCCGCCGAATTTCCTGTGACCGCCGCGTTGCGTCGCCTGGGCGTGGCGGTGCTCGCCACGGACCGGGGCGGCCAAGCCACTTGGCATGGCCCCGGGCAGGTGGTCGGCTATCCCATCGTCGACTTGCGGCGCCGCGGGCTTGCCCCGGCCGCTTTCGTGGCGCGGGTGTTGGCGGCGGTCTCCTCCTGGGCGAATTCCCTGGGGGTCGCGGCGGCAGCCAGCGTGGACCCACCCGGGGTGTGGGTGGGGGAGAGGAAGATCGCTTCGGTGGGGATGCGTCTGGCCGGCCGGGTGACCAGGCACGGATTCGCGGTCAACCTGACCACCCAGGAAGCGGCGTCTTCCCTTATTCGTCCGTGCGGGATGGAGCCTGGGAGGATGGGGTCGTTGGCGCTGGCTGGCGTTGACCCGCCGGGCCCGGAGGAGGCCGCAAGGGGGCTGGGCGCGGCCTTGGCGGCCGTCCTGTGACCGCGCTGGCCAGGGTGGCCGTCAGGCCCGGCTCGGTCACGGGCGTCGCCCGCCTGCTGCTGATCGGCGGCACCAGGGTCGTCACTGTTTGCGAGGAGGCCTCCTGCCCCAACCTGCCCGAGTGCTGGGGCCGGGGCACCGCCACCTTCATGGTGTTGGGCGACATCTGCACGAGGGGTTGCCGCTACTGCGCGGTCGGCAAAGGCGTGCCGACCGCCCCGGATCCGGCGGAGCCCGCCCGGCTGGCGGCGGCCGCGGTGGCTATGCGGCTTGCCTACGTGGTGATGACGATGGTGGACCGCGACGACCTGCCCGACGGCGGCGCCGCCCACATCGCCGCCTGCGTGCGGGCCCAGAAGGCATTGCCCGACCCGCCGCTGGTGGAGGTGCTGGTGGGCGATTTCCGCGGCGACCTGAAAGCGACCGAGACGGTGTTGGACGCGGGCGTGGATGTCTTCGCCCACAACCTCGACACGGTGCCTCGCCTTTATCCCGCGTTGCGTCCCCGCGGCGATTACCGCGGCGCCTTGTCCATCCTGGCCTTGGCCGCGGCGCGCGGAGTGGTCACGAAGACAAGCCTGATCGCCGGGATGGGCGAGACGGAGGCCGAGATGGTGGCGGCGATGGCGGAGGCCGCCGGTGCCGGGGTGAGGCTCTTCACCTGCGGCCAGTATCTGCGGCCGTCAGCCCGCCAGATGGCGGTGGCCCGCCATCTGGACATGGCGCAATTCGGCCGCCTGGAGGAGGTGGCCAGGAGCCAGGGCATGGTTGCCGTCTGTGGCCCGCTCGTCCGCTCCTCTTTCCGGGCCGAGAGCCTTTACGCCCAGATATAGAATCCTCTCTTGGACCTCGGCGCCATGGACAAGGAGACCGCGTACCGCCTTTACGAGCCGATGCTGAAAACGCGTCGGTTGGACGAGCGCATGCGGCGGCTGTTCCGGCAGGGCAGGTTCAAGGGCACCTACTTCTCGGCGATCGGGCAGGAGGCCACGAATGTGGGGGCCGGGATCCATATGCTTCCCGACGACATGCTGGCGCCCAGCCACCGGCAACTGGGGGCCATGATCGCCAAGGGCATCAGCCTGAAGCGGGTCATGGCCCAGGTGTACAGCAAGGCCGAGAGCCCGGATGGCGCCCACCAGCATCCGTGCCACTTCGGCGATCCGGAGTTGAACATCATCTCCCCCACCGGCCATGTCGCCATCCAGATCCTCATGGGTGTCGGGTCGGCCTATGGCTTCCTGCTGGAGGCGGCGCAGGAGGGGAAGGTGAAGATCAACTGGGACCCCGACGGGATTGTCTGGGCGGGCCGGTGGACCCTCGCCCCCGGCACCAGGCTCCGCTGCGCGCTCGCCTTCTTCGGGGAGGGAGCCACGGCCAAGGGCGATTTCCATGAGTCTCTCAATTTCGCCGCCATCCACAACCTCCCCATCGTCTACATCTGCGAAAACAACTTGTGGGCCGAGTCTGTGCATGCCAGCGAGAATTTCGCCTTGGAGGATTACTCCGAGCGGGCCAAGGGATACGGCATGCCCGGGATCTCGATCGACGGCAACGACATCGTCTACCACGGCTACTTCGACATCGGCGTGGCCGTCGGCTCGCCCCGTGGCCTGGTGGTGCCGGTGCTGCGCAATGCCGACCAGATGACCTTCGCCGAAATCGAGAAGAAGATCGCCGAGTTCGGCCAGAAGGCGCGTGACGGCAAGCTGGGTCTGGAAGAGCTGACCGGCGGCACCTTCTCCATCTCCAACGGTGGCACCTTCGGTTCGATGCTGTCGACCCCGATCATCAACCCGCCGCAGTCGGCCATCCTGGGCGTGCACGCCACCAAGGACCGCGCCGTGGTGGAAAACGGTCAGGTCGTGGTCCGTCCGATCAACTACCTGGCCATGTCCTACGACCACCGCATCATCGACGGCCGCGAAGCCGTGCTGGGCCTGGTCGCCATGAAGGAAGCGCTGGAAGAACCTGCGCGCCTGCTGTTCGACATCTGATCTGTGTTTTTGCGGCCGGGCGGTCCTCACGAGGGGCCGCCCGGATCCTGCAAACCGGGCCCAAGAACGGATCGCTGCCATGTCCATTGCCGACGAACTCGACAAGCTGAGCGCGCTGCAGGAACGCGGCGTGATCACGGCCGAAGAGTTCGCCCGGCTCAAGGCCAGGCTGCTGGACGGTGAGCTGCCTCCATCGCTGACACCTCAGCCGCTGTTTTCCCCGGACCGTCCGCTGCGCCGCGTGCAGGACGACCGCTGGCTGGGCGGCGTCTGCGGGGGGCTGGCGCGCCTGCTGGGCGTCGAGTCCTGGCTGGTGCGCCTGGCGTTCACCTTGCTGTTCCTGTTCTGGGGCGCAGGCCTCATTGTCTACATCCTGCTGTGGGTCTTCGTGCCCAGCGAATGAGCCGCAGCACTTCCAACACCCTCGGCGCCACCAGACGCTGACCACCTGAGACGCACACCCATGTCCAACCAATTCGACGTCATCGTCATCGGCGCCGGCCCTGGCGGCTACATCGCGGCCATCCGCGCAGCCCAGCTGGGCTTCAAGGTGGCCTGCATCGACGAATGGAAGAACGCCAAGGGCGGGGCTGCCCCCGGCGGCACCTGCACCAACGTGGGTTGCATCCCGTCCAAGGCGCTGCTGCAGTCGTCCGAGCACTACGAGCACGCGGCCCATCACTTTGCCGATCACGGCATCTCGATGGACAACCTGTCCATCGACGTGGCCAAGATGATCGGCCGCAAGGACACCGTCGTGAAGCAGAACAACGACGGCATCCTCTACCTGTTCAAGAAGAACAAGGTCAGCTTCTTCCACGGTCGTGGCTCTTTCGTGAAGGCCGCCGATGGCCAGTACGAGGTGGCCGTGGCCGGTGACAAGGCCGAGACCCTGACGGGCAAGCACATCGTCATCGCCACGGGCTCCAACGCCCGCCAGTTGCCCGGTGTGCCTTTCGATGAAAAGCTCATCCTGTCCAACGACGGCGCCCTGGCCATCGGCGAAGCGCCCAAGAAGCTGGGCGTGATCGGCTCCGGCGTGATCGGCCTGGAGATGGGCTCGGTCTGGCGCCGCCTGGGCGCGGAAGTCACCGTGCTGGAAGCCCTGCCGACCTTCCTGGCCGCCGTGGACGAGCAGGTGGCCAAGGAGGCCCAGAAGCTGTTCACCAAGCAAGGCCTGAAGCTGCAGCTGGGCGTGAAGATCGGTGACATCAAGACCGGCAAGAAGGGCGTGTCGGTGGCTTACACCGACGCCGCCGGCGCAGAACAGAAACTGGAGTGCGACAAGCTGATCGTCTCCATCGGCCGCGTGCCCAACACCATCGGCCTGAATGCCGAAGGCGTGGGCCTGCAGCTGGACGAACGCGGCGCCATCGTGGTGAACGCCGACTGCCAGACCAACCTGCCCAATGTGTGGGCGGTCGGTGACGTGGTCCGCGGCCCCATGCTGGCACACAAGGCCGAAGAAGAAGGTGTGGCCGTGGCCGAGCGCATTGCCGGTCAGCACGGTCACGTCGACTTCGACATCATTCCCTGGGTGATCTACACCAGCCCGGAGATCGCCTGGGTCGGCAAAACCGAACAGGCGCTGAAAGCGGAGGGCCGGCCCTACAAGGCCGGTTCCTTCCCCTTCATTGCGAACGGCCGCGCCCGTGCGCTGGGTGACACCAACGGTTTCGTCAAGTTCCTGGCCGATGCCAACACCGACGAGATCCTGGGCGTGCACATCATCGGCCCGTACGCCAGCGAGCTGATCTCGGAGGCGGTGGTGGCCATGGCCTTCAAGGCCAGCGCCGAAGACATCGCCCGCATCTGCCACGCCCACCCCAGCCTGAGCGAAGCCACCAAGGAAGCTGCCCTGGCCGTGGACAAGCGCACCCTGAACTTCTGAGTTTTCCTCAGCTAAAGTCACGAGGGGCGGCGCAGGCTGCCCCTTTGTTTTTCGAAGCCGCCCGCCCGCCATGCCCGCTTACCAGCAATCCGTCACCGAACTGTACGAACAGAGCCTGGCCGAGCGCGGCTACACGGCCGACGAGGCGCAGCGCAAGGGCATCGCGGCCCTGCAGCGCTGTCAGGACGAGTGGGCCAACTACAAGGCCAAGCGCAGCAATGCCTTGACCAAGATGCTGCGCTACCCGGAGCTGCCCAAGGGCGTGTACATGTACGGCGGGGTGGGGCGGGGCAAGAGCTTCATCATGGACTGCTTCTTCAATGCCGTCCCGCTGGAGCGCAAGACGCGGCTGCACTTCCACGAGTTCATGCGCGAGGTGCACCGCCAGCTGCACGAGCTCAAGGGCGTGGCCGACCCGCTGGACGTGCTGGCCAGGAAGATGGCGCGCAAGCACCGCCTGATCTGCTTCGACGAGTTCCACGTGGCCGATGTCACCGACGCCATGATCCTGCACCGGCTGCTGGACGCGATGTTCCGCAACCGCATGAGCATCGTCACCACCTCGAACTTCCACCCCGACCAGCTCTATCCCAACGGCCTGCACCGCGACCGCATCCTGCCGGCCATCGAGTTGCTCAAGCAGCAGCTGGAAGTGGTCAACGTCGATGCCGGCACCGACTACCGCCGCCGCACGCTGGAGCTGGCGCGCCTCTACCTCACGCCGCTCAGCGACGACACGCAGCAGGAGATGGACGGCATCTTCAGCAGCCTGGCCGAGCAGGCGGACGAGGACCCTGAGCTGCACATCGAGCACCGCGTGCTCAAGGCCAAACGCCGCGCCGGCGGGGTGGTGTGGTTCGATTTCGCCACGCTGTGCGGTGGGCCGCGCTCTCAGAATGACTACCTGGAGCTGGCCTCCCGCTTCCACACCATCCTGCTGGGCGACGTGCCGCACATGCCCGTGCGCATGGCCTCGGAGGCGCGGCGCTTCACCTGGCTGGTGGACGTGCTCTACGACCGCCGCGTCAAGCTGGTGATGTCCGCCGCGGTGCCACCGGAGCAGCTCTACACCGAGGGGCCGCTGTCGCACGAGTTCCCGCGCACGGTTTCACGCCTCAACGAGATGCAGTCCAAGGAATACCTCAGCGAAGCCCGCCGCGTGGTGGACACCTCGCTGACCTGAGTCCGCAGCGCGCGGACCAGGGCGTCAGTCCAGCGCTTCGACGCGCACCAGCGCCAGCGACAGGTTGTCGCCGCCCTGGCGGGCGCGGTAGCGGGCCTTGCCCACCAGCATCTCGGCGGCTTCCCGCGGGGGCAGGGTGTGGACGATGGCGCCCAGCTCCTTGGGCGTGAAGTAGTGCCACAGGCCGTCGGAGCAGGCCAGCAGCGTGTCGCCGATCTCCAGCTGCGGGATGCGGGTGAGCGACACCGGCGGGTCGGTCTGGGTGCCCAGGCAGCCCGTCAGCAGGTTGGCCTGGGGGTGGACGTTGGCCTCGTCCTCGGTGATCTGGCCCTCGTTGACCAGGCGTTGCACGAAGGAGTGGTCCTCGGTGCGAAAGACCATGTCCGGGCCATTGAAGTGGTAGATGCGGGTGTCGCCGGCGTGGGCCAGGCAGGCCGACAGGTCCGGGTTGATGATGAAGGTGCCGACCGTGCTGTGCGGCTCTTCCTCGAAGGCCAGCGCCGTCAGCTTGATCATGAGGTGGGCCTCGTGCACCATCTGGCGCAGCGCCTGCTCGGCGCTTTCGTGCGAAGGGCTGTAGCGGTCGAAGACCTGGCGGGCGGTCAGCACGACCTGGTCGGCCGCCTTGCGGCCACCGCTCTTGCCGCCCATGCCATCGGCCACCACGGCCAGCAGGCAGCCCGCCACGCGCGGGTGCGGGATGACTTCGACCTGGTCCTGCTGGTAGGGTCGGTCCCCGCGGTGGATGCCGGTGGCAGCCACGAGGCGATAACGGGAGGGTGCTGCGATCATGGAGAAAACTATAATGCCTCCAGGGCGGTTCTGTTCCGGCGCAAGCCGCGGAACTGCTGCACATGCCCCTTGATTTCGTGCTCCAGAACCCTCAGGACCTGCGCCGCTGGCGTCCAAGATGACAGAAAACCTGCATTCCCCGCACCGCCGGCTGATCGAACTGCGGATGGAGCACGCAGACCTCGACAGCCTGATCGACCATGCCGCCGAGCAGACGCCGTTGGACGAACTCGCCATCCGCCGGCTCAAGAAACGCCGCCTGGCGCTGCGCGACCAGATCGCCACGCTGGAGCTGATGCTCGACCCCAAAGAGCCCGCCTGAGGGGCTCGCAAGAGGCTGCCGGGCTCAGGCCGCCAGCGCCGCCAGCAGTTCCTTCTCGATGGCCAACTGCTGCTTGTCCTGGCGCAGGGCGTCGCCCGTCACCAGGAAGGTGTCTTCCACGCGTTCGCCCAGGGTGCTGACCTTGGCCAGCTGCACATTGACGTGGTGGCTGGCCAGGGTGCGCGCGATCACGTAAAGCAGGCCGGAGCGGTCGGAGGCCGACACCGTCAGCAGCCAGCGCTGGGCGCGTTCGTCCGGCCGCAGGGACACGCGCGGTGCGACGGGGAAGGAGCGCACGCGGCGCGACTGGCGTGCCTTGGCGGGCTCGTGCAGCGGCTTGTCGGAGGCCACGGCCTCGGCGAGCTGGTTCTCCACCAGGGCGATCATGTCGCGGTAGTGCACGCCCTCGAAGCGCAGCGGGTCGGAGGCCAGGATCTGGAAGGTGTCCAGCGCGTAGCCCGTGCCCGAGGTGTGGATGCGCGCGTCCTGGATGCTGAAGCTGGCGCGGTCGAAGTAGCCGCAGATGCGGGCGAACAGGTCGGGGCGGTCGGGCGAGTACACCAGCACCTGCAGGCCTTCGCCCACCGGTGACAGGCGGGCGGCCACCACGGGCTTGTCGGTCTGCACATGGCGCCACAGCATGCGCGTGTGCCAGGCGATGTCGGGTGCGTCGTGGCGCGCGAAATAGCTGATGTCCAGGGTCTGCCACAGCGGCGCTTCGATGCCGGGTGGCAGGTAGTACAGCGCCAGGGTCTGGCGGGCCTGCTGCTTGCGGGATTCGATCTCGGCGTCCATGTGCGGCCGCGCGCCGCCCAGCGCACGCAAGGTGAGCCGGTAGAGGTCTTCCAGCAGCTTGCCCTTCCAGGCGTTCCAGACCTTGGGGCTGGTGCCGCGGATGTCGGCCACGGTCAGCAGGTAGAGCGCCGTCAGGGTGCGCTCGTTGCCCGCCCGTTTGGCGAAGGCCTGGATGACGTCCGGGTCGGACAGGTCTTCCTTTTGCGCCACGCGCGACATGGTCAGGTGCTCGGCCACGAGGAACTCGACCAGGCGGGCGTCGTCGCTGGCAATGCCGTGGTCCTTGCAGAAACGGCGCACCTCGGTGCCGCCCAGCACGGAGTGGTCGCCCCCACGCCCCTTGGCCACGTCGTGGAAGAGGGCGGCGATGTAGAGCAGCCAGGGCTTGTCGAACTGTGCCGCCAGCTGGGTGCAGAAGGGGTACTCGTGGGCGTGCTCGGGGATGAAGAAGCGCCGCACATTGCGCACCACCATCAGGATGTGCTGGTCCACGGTGTAGACGTGGAAGAGGTCGTGCTGCATCTGCCCGACGATGCGGCGGAACACCCAGAGGTAGCGGCCCAGCACCGAGGTCTGGTTGAGCAGGCGCATCACGCGGGTCTGGCCGGCCGGCTGCTGCAGGATGGCCATGAAGGTGGCGCGGTTGACCGGGTCGCGGCGGAAGGCGCCGTCCATCAGGTCGCGGGCGTTGTAGAGCGCGCGCAGGGTGCGTGCCGACAGCCCCTTGAGCGCGCCGTCCTGCTGCTGCAGCGTCAGGAAGGTGGCAAGGATGGCGTGGCGGTCGCGCTGGTAGAGGTCGTCGCTGGCGACTTCGAGGTAGCCGCCGCGGTCGAAGAAGCGCGCGTCGATGGGGCGCATGGGCGCGTCGGTGCAGCCCTGGATGCGCTCCTCGATGTTGAGGATGAGGATCTGGTTGAGCTGGGTCACCGCCTTGGCGGCCCAGTAGTAGCGCCGCATCAGCACCTCGGAGGCGCGCAGGGCCTTGGTGTTCTCGTAGCCGAAGCTCTCGGCCACGGCGGTCTGCAGGTCGAACACCAGGCGGTCTTCGCGGCGCCCGGCGATCTGGTGCAGGCGGGCGCGGATGAGCTTGAGCGTGCCTTCGTTGCGCTGCAGCTGACGGGCCTCGAAGGGCGTGATCAGGCCGTTGCGGGCCAGCTCCTGCCAGCTGCGGCCCAGCCGGGCGGCGCGCGCCAGCCAGATCACCACCTGCAGGTCGCGCAGACCGCCCGGGCTTTCCTTGCAGTTGGGCTCCAGGGCGTAGGGCGTGTCCTCGTGCCTGGTGTGGCGCTGGCGCATCTCCAGCATCTTGGCCGTCACGAACGCAGGCACGTCCAGGTGCTCGAAGGTGGCGCGTTCCAGCTCGTCGAAGCGGCCGCGCGAGCCGCACAGGAAGCGGGCTTCCAGCAGGGCGGTCTGCACGGTGACGTCGCGCAGGGCCTCCTCGCTGCACTCTTCGACGGTGCGCACGCTGGAGCCGATCTCCAGGCCGATGTCCCAGCAGGCGCTGATGAAGCTCTCCACGCTGGGCGCCAGGCTGTCGTCGCCGGCCACCGAGGGCGACAGCGGCATCAGCAGCAGGACGTCGATGTCGGAGTAGGGGAAGAGCTCACCCCGGCCATAGCCCCCCACGGCCACCAGGGCGGCGCCACGGGGCATGGTGTGGGCGTCCCACAGGGCGTGCAGGGTGCGGTCGACCAGGCGGGCCAGGTGGGTCAGCAGCCGCGTGGCCGAGGAGGTGGTGGGTCGGCTGTCGCGGAACTGGGCGAGCAGCTCGGCCTTGTCTGCGCGGAACTGCGTGCGCAGCGCGGGGATGTCCAGGGCCATCGGAAGGACCTTCGGCTGGCTGCTCATCGAGGGGCTCAGGCGGGGGCCGTGCTCGTGGGGGTGACGAAGGCGGGGGTGGGCAGGCTGCCGGCCGACAGGGTCAGCACCTCGTAGCCGGTTTCGGTGACAAGCACGGTGTGCTCCCACTGGGCCGACAGCGAACGGTCCTTGGTGACGATGGTCCAGCCATCGTAGGGCACGCCGCCCTTGCGGCCTTCCTTGATCTCGCGCTTGCCCAGGTTGATCATGGGCTCGATGGTGAAGATCATGCCCGGCACCAGCTCCAGCCCCGTGCCCGGGCGGCCGTAGTGCAGCACCTGCGGGTCTTCGTGGAACTTCTGGCCGATGCCGTGGCCGCAGTATTCGCGCACCACCGAGTAGCCGGCGGCCTCGGCGTAGGTCTGGATGGCGTGGCCGATGTCGCCCAGGCGCGCACCCGGCTTCACCTTGGCGATGCCCTTCCACATGGCCTCGTAGGTGATGCGGCAGAGGCGGTCGGCGGCGATGGAGGCCTTGCCGATCAGGAACATGCGGCTGTTGTCGCCGTACCAGCCGTCCTTGATGACGGTGACGTCGATGTTGACGATGTCACCCGACTTCAGCGGGACGTCGTTGGGCACGCCGTGGCAGACGACCTCGTTGACCGAGGTGCACAGCGAGGCGGGGTAGGGCACGTGGCCAGGGGGCTGGTAGTTCAGCGTGGCCGAGGTCGTGCCCTGCACATTGACCATGTAGTCGTGAGCCAGGCGGTCGATCTCTTTGGTGGTGATGCCGGGCTGGATGTGGGGGGTGAGGTAGTCCAGCACTTCCGATGCCAGTCGGCAGGCCACGCGCATGGCGTCGATCTCGGCGCCGGATTTGATGGTGATGCTCATGGGAAGGGATTATCCGTAATTCGCGGGCAGCCTGACGCAGACGCGGGTTTGGGGAGAGGGCCTTGTTTGGCGTTTCGATGACAAGCCCCGGTAAAATCCGCGTTTTTCCTGAGCCCGCACGCCCGAAGGCCCCCGACGTGACCGAACGCACCCCCTCCGAGATGTCCACCTTGTTGCACTTTGAGGGCGGCAACGCCCTGGCCCCCCACCAGGTTCAGGCCCTGCTGCCCCGGCTGCAGGCCATCCACCCGAAGATTTCCGCCGTGCATGCACGTTTCGTGCACTGGGTGGCCCTGGACCAGGCCCTGCCGCAGGAGCAGCTGGACAAGCTCTCGGCCCTGCTGAGCTACGGTGACGCCTACACGGGCCCCAGCGACGCCGGCAAGGACGGCGTGCTCATCGTCGTGGCGCCGCGCCTGGGCACGGTCTCGCCCTGGGCCTCCAAGGCCACGGACATCGCGCACAACTGCGGCCTGGGCATCCACCGCGTCGAGCGCGTGACCGAGTACCGCCTGACGCTCAAGAGCGGCCTGGTCGACGGCATCGTCGGCAGCCTGACCGGCGGGGTGAAGGGCGGGGCGAAGGGTTTGAGCGATGCCGAGCTGGCCGCCTGCGCCGCCCTGCTGCACGACCGCATGACCGAGAGCGTGCTGCTGGCCCGCGACGAAGCCCGCCACCTGTTCGACGAACAGCAAGGCGCGCCCATGGCCCACGTCGATGTGCTGGGCCAGGGACGCACAGCCCTGGAAGAGGCCAACGTCACCTTCGGCCTGGCTTTGTCGGACGACGAAATCGAGTACCTGGTCAACGCTTTCACGGGCTTGAAGCGCAACCCGACCGACGTCGAGCTGATGATGTTCGCGCAGGCCAACTCCGAGCACTGCCGCCACAAGATCTTCAACGCGCAGTTCACCATCGACGGCGAGGCCCAGGACCTGTCGATGTTCGGCATGATCCGCAACACCGAGAAGCTGAACCCCCAGCACACGGTGGTGGCCTACAGCGACAACGCCTCCGTGATGGAAGGCCACGCCATCGAGCGCTGGATGCCCGCCGGCTACACCAACGCGCCGCAGTACCAGGCCCGCGACGAGCTGGCCCATGTGCTGATGAAGGTGGAAACGCACAACCACCCGACCGCCATCTCTCCCTTCCCTGGCGCCTCGACGGGCGCGGGCGGCGAGATCCGCGACGAAGGTGCCACCGGCCGCGGCTCGCGCCCCAAGTCGGGCCTGACGGGCTTCTCGGTGTCCAACCTGCACCTGCCTGGCACGAACGAGCCGTGGGAGCAAAACCCCGTCGGCAAGCCCGAGCACATCGCCAGCCCGCTGCAGATCATGGTCGAAGGCCCGCTGGGCGGCGCGGCCTTCAACAACGAGTTCGGCCGCGCCAACCTGGGCGGCTACTTCCGCGTGTTCGAGCAGACGGTGGGCGAGGGCCAGGGTGCCATCCGCCGCGGCTACCACAAGCCCATCATGATCGCCGGGGGCATCGGCACCATCAGCGCCGAGCAGACCAAGAAGGTCGTGTTCGACGCCGGCACGCTGCTGATCCAGCTGGGCGGCCCGGGCATGCGCATCGGCATGGCCGGCGCGGCCGCCTCGTCGATGGCGGCGGGCACCAACTCCGCGGCGCTCGACTTCGACTCCGTGCAGCGCGGCAACCCGGAAATCGAGCGCCGTGCGCAAGAGGTCATCAACCACTGCTGGGGCCTGGGCGCGAACAACCCCATCCTGGCCATCCACGACGTGGGCGCGGGCGGCATCTCCAACGCCTTCCCCGAGCTGGTGGATGGCGCGGGCAAGGGCGCACGTTTCGATTTGAGCAAGGTGCCGCTGGAGGAATCCGGCATGGCCCCGAAGGAAATCTGGTGCAACGAGAGCCAGGAGCGCTACGTCCTGGCGATCGCGCCCGAGAGCCTGCCCATCTTCACCGCCATGGCCGAGCGCGAGCGCTGCCCCTTCGGCGTGATCGGCGTGGCCACCGAGGCGCTGGCCCTGGTGCTGGAAGACACGACCCAGCCTGGCGCCTGTCAATCGGGTCAAAGGCCCGTCGACATGCCCATGGACGTGCTGCTGGGCAAGCCGCCCAAGATGCACCGTGACGTCAAGCGCGTGGCCTGGGATGGCGGCGCGCTGGATTTGACCGGCGTGGCCCTGGACAAGGTCGCCTTCGACGTGCTGCGCCACCCGACCGTGGCCAGCAAGCGCTTCCTCATCACCATCGGTGACCGCACCGTGGGTGGCCTGAACAGCCGCGATCAGATGGTCGGCCCCTGGCAGGTGCCGGTGGCCGACGTGGCCGTGACCCTGGCCGACTTCAAGGGCTTTGCCGGCGAAGCCATGGCCATGGGCGAGCGCACGCCGCTGGCCTCGGTCAACGCACCCGCCTCGGGCCGCATGGCCGTGGGCGAGGCCATCACCAACCTGCTGGCCGCGCCGATCGAGCTGTCCCGCGTGAAGCTGTCGGCCAACTGGATGGCCGCTTGCGGTGAAGCCGGTGAAGACGCGGCGCTGTACGACACCGTGCGCGCCGTGGGCATGGAGCTCTGCCCGGCGCTGGGCGTGTCGATCCCGGTGGGCAAGGACTCGCTGTCCATGCGCACCAAGTGGACCGACAACGGTGCCACGAAGCAGGTGACGGCCCCGGTCTCGCTGATCGTGACGGCCTTTGCGTCCATCGCCGATGTGCGCCCCACGCTGACGCCGCAACTCGTCACCCGCGAGCACGGCCAGCCGCTGGACACCAGCCTGATCCTGATCGACCTGGGCGAGGGCCGGCGCCGCATGGCCGGCTCCATGCTGGCCCAGGTGCTCAACCAGTTCGGCAACGAGGTGCCCGACGTCGACCACCCCGACATGCTCAAGGCCACGGTGGCCGCCGTGAACGCCCTGCGCGCCCAAGGCAAGCTGCTGGCCTACCACGACCGCGGCGACGGCGGCCTGTGGGCCACGGTGTGCGAGATGGCCTTTGCCGGCCACACGGGGGTGAGCCTGAACGTGGACATGCTGGTCACCGAGGGCGACGGCATCAGCGACAGCCGCGCCGACACCGGCGACTCGAAGAACTGGGCCGGCCAGGTGGGCGAGCGCCGCAACGAGCTGACGCTCAAGGCCCTGTTCAACGAAGAGCTGGGCGTGGTGCTGCAGGTGCGCACCGCCGAGCGCGACGCCGTCATGCAGACCCTGCGCGAGCACGGCCTGAGCAAGCACAGCCACGTCATCGGCAAGCCGAACAACCGTGGCGAAATGCAGGTGTGGCGTGACGCCAAGGACATCTTCAAGGCCCCGCTGCAGCAGCTGCACCAGGTCTGGGACGAGGTGAGCTGGCGCATCGCCCAGCTGCGCGACAACCCGGCCTGTGCCGACAGCGAGCACGCCCAGATCGGTGTGCCGGAGAACACCGGCCTGCACGTGCAGCTCGGCTTCGACCCGCTGGAAGACGTGGCCGCGCCCTTCATCGGCAAGGCGCGCCCGAAGGTCGCCATCCTGCGCGAGCAGGGCGTGAACTCGCACGTGGAGATGGCCTACGCCATGCACCTGGGCGGCTTCGACACCTTCGACGTGCACATGAGCGACCTGATCGCCGGCCGCGCCCGCCTGGACCAGTTCAACGGCTTCGTGGCCTGCGGCGGCTTCTCCTACGGCGACACCCTGGGCGCCGGCGAGGGCTGGGCCCGCTCGATCCTCTTCAACCCGCAGCTGGCCGAGCAGTTCGCCGCCTTCATGCAGCGTCAGGACACCTTCGGCCTGGGCGTGTGCAACGGTTGCCAGATGCTGGCCGCGCTCAGCCCCATCATCCCGGGGGCGCAGGACTGGCCGAAGTTCACCACCAACCAGAGCACGCGCTTCGAGGCCCGCCTCAGCCAGGTCGAGGTGCTGGACAGCCCCTCCATCTTCTTTGCTGGCATGGCCGGCAGCCGCATGCCGATCGCGGTCTCGCACGGTGAGGGCTTTGCCAACTTCTCGCAGCGTGGCGATGCCGCCAAGGTGCACCGCGCGGTCCGCTTCGTGGACCACACGGGCGCGCCCACCGAGGTCTACCCCTTCAACCCGAACGGTTCGCCCGAGGGCCTGACCGGCGTGACCACGGCCGACGGCCGCTTCACGGCCATGATGCCGCACCCGGAACGCGTCTTCCGCAACGTCCAGATGAGCTGGACGAGCGGCGACCAGAGCGCGCCCAGCCCCTGGCTGCGCATGTTCCGCAACGCGCGCAAGTGGGTGGGGTGAGCGGAGCGCACACACGCGCGCACACTGACTCAAGGCGATGACAGGGGGCACTTCGGTGCCCCTTTGTCATGTGCCATGCTCAGGGCCGGTGACCTTCAGGCTGACAGGATCTGCCCCACCGCCTGCGCCAGCAGCGGCGCCAGCATGACGACATTGCTGTCGTGCACCACGCTGTCGGTGCTCCAGACGTGGCGGACACCGGCGGCGTGGACGGTGTCCAGCGCGTCGTGGGCGAACAAGGCGTGGGTCACGGCCACGTCCACCGACGCTGCCCCATGGGCAAGCAAGGCCCGGGCGGCCACGGCCAGGGTGCGGCCCGAGCTGGCGATGTCGTCGAGCAGCACCACGGGCCGGCCGGCGACGTCGAGCTCGGGCAGGGCGATGCGCACATCGTGGTCGCCATGGCGCACCTTCTCGCACACACCGAAGTCGCAACCCAGCACCGCGGCCGCGGCCTGGATCCAGGGCGCGGATTCGCTGTCCGGGCCGACCAGGACGATGCGTGCCAGCCCTTCAAGCGGTGTGCCCGCGTCGCGGCTCCCGTCACTGTTCCCGCCGCGCTCCCCCGGCGCCTGCCCCAGCACGCGACCGACATGCGCGGCCAGCCAGGGCGCGGCCGACAGCGTCACCGCCTGGGCCAGGGGCACGGCCTCCTGCAGCGTGGCCACGCGGTGCAGGTGCGGGTCCACGGTGAGGAGGGCGTCGAAGTGGCCGGCGAGCAGGCGGCCGATCTGGCGCTGGCTGACCACCTCGCCCGGGTGGAAGGACATGTCCTGGCGCATGTAGGCCAGGTAGGGCGCCACCAGGGTGATGTGGCGCACGCCCCAGGTGCGCGCCTGGCTGGCCAGCAGCAGCAGCTCCACCAGCTTCTCGTTGGGCTGGTTGAGGCTGCGGTAGATGACGAGGTGCTCGGGCCGCGTCGACGAGGCCTCGTCGAAGGGCAGCTGCAGGCGCAACTCGCCGTCGGGGAAGCGGTGGCGCTGCACCGGCGCCAGGGGCAGGCCGCAGGCCTCGGCCAGGCGGCGGGCGGGGGCGTGTTCGTCGTCGAGGTGGATGAGCAGGGCAGGGCGCATGTCGGTGGGGCTTTCTGGCGAGTGCCTCAGATTTCCAGCCAGGCCGGCGCGATGTCGGCCGCGCAGCCCAGGCCCACGCCGCTGGCCTGCTGGCTGGCCGCCTGCGCGAAGGCCAGGTCGGCCGGGTAGGCGGCATGCACGCGGTAGAGCAGGTCGCCGGCCTTCACGGTGTCACCCAGCTTGTGCATCAGGTCCACGCCCGCGCCTGGCACCTTGGGCGCGCCGGCCAGGCGGGCGATGCGGGCCAGCTGCAGGTTGTCGAGGGCGCAGACCACGCCGTCCTGCAGCGCGATGACTTCGTGGCTCAGCGGGGCCAGTTGCGGCTGTTCGGGGTCGAAGGGCTTGGCGCCCTGGGCCTCGATGATGGCCAGCATCTTGTCCAGCGCGCGGCCCGACTCCAGGATGTCGCGGGCGATGGCAAAGCCGTCGCCGCCGCGCACATCGGGGTCGAACTCCAGCATGCGGCCGGCCAGGCGCAGGGCCTTGAGCTTGAGGTCGGAGGGCGCGCGCAGGTCGTTGCGCAGCACGCGCATCACGTCGCGGGCCTCCAGCACCGGGCCGATGCCGCTGCCGATGGGCTGGCGCCCGTCGGTGATGACCACGTCGATGGTCAGGCCCATGCGCTGGGCCACGAACTCGAACAGCCGGCGCAGGCGCTGGGCGTCGGGCATGGCGCGCACCTTGGCGGTGGGGCCCACGGGGATGTCCAGCAGCAGGTGGGTGGAGCCGGCCGCCACTTTCTTGGACAGGATGGAGGCCACCATCTGGCCCGGCGAGTCGATGGACAGCGGCCGCTCCACCGAGATCAGCACGTCGTCGGCCGGAGAGAGGTCGCTGGTGCCGCCCCAGGCCAGGCAGCCGTGGTGATCGCGCACGATCTCCATGAGGCGCTCGAAGGGCGGCTCGACATTGGCCAGCACCTCCATGGTGTCGGCCGTGCCCGCCGGCGAGGTGATGGCGCGCGAGGACGTCTTGGGGCACAGCATGCCGTGCGCTGCCACGATGGGCACCACCAGCATGGAGGTGCGGTTGCCGGGGATGCCGCCGATGCAGTGCTTGTCGACCACCGGGTGGTCGTGCCAGTCCAGGCGCCGACCCACCGAGGCCATGGCCTCGCTGAGGTAGTAGACCTCCTCGCGGTCCAGCTCGCTCTGGTGGGTGGCGACCACGAAGGCCGTCAGCTCGATCTTGGAGTAGCGGTGGTCGGCGATGTCGCGCACGATGGCGCGGTAGTCCTCGTGCTGCAGGCGCTCGCCAGCGATCTTGCGGTGCAGTGCCGGGATGGAGCCGGGCGGCTCGGCCTGGCTGATGCGGGCCTCGTGGCCGTCGGGCACGTGGATCTGGGCGAAGGCGTCTTCCGACAGGCCGAGCTGGTCGGGGCCGACGATGCAGTCGTCGTCGACCACGTTGAGCGTGGCCAGGATGCGCCGGCCGTTGGCGCGCACCTCGACCTTGGACAGCGCCTGGAAGCCCTCGGCGCGGTAGACGGCGCAGTCGCGGTGCAGGTAGGCGACGTTTTCGCGGTAGGTGTCGATGGCCACGCGCTTGAGGCTGAGCGCGGGGGCGGGCTGGGGCGGCGTGGGGACAGCGTCTGGCATGGCGGGATCTTACGCCGCCAGGACTTCGCCCCCACCTCCTTCTGCCCGCCCTCAGCTCACGCGAGGTCGAAGCGATCGGCGTTCATCACCTTGGTCCAGGCCGCCACGAAGTCCTGGACGAACTTGGCCTGGTTGTCGTCCTGGGCATAGACCTCGGCATAGGCGCGCAGCACCGCGTTCGAGCCGAACACCAGGTCCACGCGGGTGGCCGTCCAGCGGGTGGTCCCCGTCGCACGGTCGACGATGGCGTAGCTGTTGCGGCCGGTGGGCTGCCAGCTGTAGGCCATGTCGGTGAGGTGGACGAAGAAGTCGTTCGTCAGCGCACCCACGCGGTCGGTGAAGACGCCATGCGCGCTGCCGCCATGGTTGGTGCCCAGCACACGCAGGCCGCCCACCAGCACGGTCATCTCGCAGGCGGTCAGGCGCATGAGCTGGGCGCGGTCGAGCAGCAGCTCCTCGGCGCTGGCCGCGAAGTCCCGCTTCAGCCAGTTGCGGAAGCCGTCGGCCAGGGGCTCCAGCACGTCGAAGGACGCCACGTCCGTCTGTGCCGCGCTGGCATCGCCGCGGCCGGGCGCGAAAGGCACGGACACCTCGACGCCCGCGGCCCGGGCGGCCTGCTCGATGCCGACATTGCCCGCCAGCACGATCACGTCGGCCACGCTGGCGCCGCTGTCCGCGGCGATCTTCTCCAGCACGGCCAGCACCCTGGCCAGGCGCTCGGGCTCATTGCCCGCCCAGTCCTTCTGCGGGGCCAGGCGGATGCGCGCGCCATTGGCGCCGCCGCGCTTGTCCGAGCCCCGGAAGGTGCGGGCGCTGTCCCAGGCGGTGCTGACCATCTCGGCGATGCCCAGGCCGCTGGCGGCGATGCGGGCCTTGACGGCGGCCACGTCGTAGTCCTTGCGGCCAGCGGGCACGGGGTCCTGCCAGATCAGGTCTTCGGCGGGCACGTCCGGGCCGATGTAGCGGGACTTCGGGCCCATGTCGCGGTGGGTCAGCTTGAACCAGGCGCGTGCGAAGGTGTCCGAGAAAAGCGCCGGGTCCTGGCGGAAGCGTTCGGCGATCCGGCGGTAGGCCGGGTCGACCTTCAGCGCCATGTCGGCGTCGGTCATCACGGGCATGCGGCGGATGGACGGGTCTTCCACGTCCACCGGCATGTCGGCTTCGGCGATGTCGACCGGCGCCCACTGGTGCGCACCCGCCGGGGATGTCGTCAGCTGCCACTCGTGCTTGAACAGCATCTCGAAGTAGCCGTTGTCCCACCGCGTGGGGTGGGTCGTCCAGGCGCCCTCGATGCCGCTGGTGACCGCGTCGCGGCCCACGCCGCGGCCGGTGTGGTTGTTCCAGCCCAGGCCTTGTTCTTCGAGCTCGGCGCCTTCGGGGGCCGGCCCCAGCCTGGCGGCGCTGCCATGGCCGTGTGCCTTGCCCACGGTGTGGCCGCCGGCGGTCAGGGCAACGGTTTCCTCGTCGTCCATCGCCATGCGGGCGAAGGTGACGCGCATGTCCTGGGCGGTCTTCAGCGGGTCGGGCTGCCCGTCCACGCCTTCGGGGTTCACGTAGATCAGGCCCATCATCACGGCGGCCAGCGGGTTCTCCAGGTCGCGTTCACCGGAGTAGCGGCTGCCTTCGCTGCCCGAGGGGGCCAGCCATGCCTTCTCCGAGCCCCAGTAGATGTCCTTTTCGGGGTGCCAGATGTCCTCGCGGCCGAAGCCGAAGCCGAAGGTCTTCAGGCCCATCGACTCATAGGCCATGTTGCCGGCCAGGATCATCAGGTCGGCCCAGCTGAGCTGGTTGCCGTACTTCTTCTTGATCGGCCACAACAGGCGGCGGGCCTTGTCGAGGTTGCCGTTGTCCGGCCACGAGTTGAGCGGCGCGAAGCGCTGGTTGCCCGTGCCGGCGCCGCCACGGCCATCGGCGATGCGGTAGGTGCCGGCCGAGTGCCAGGCCATGCGGATCATCAGGCCGCCATAGTGGCCCCAGTCTGCCGGCCACCAGGCCTGGCTGTCCGTCATCAGGGCCTGGAGGTCCTTCTTCAGGGCATCGACGTCGAGCTTCTTGACTTCTTCGCGGTAGTTGAAGCCGGCGCCCATCGGGTGGGTCTTGCTGTCGTGCTGGTGCAGGATGTCCAGGTTCAGGGCCTTGGGCCACCAGGCCGTGGGCTGCGTGCCGACGGAGGTGGCACCGCCATGCATGACCGGGCATTTGCCGGCAGAGGGGGTGTCCTTGTTGTCCATGTCGTGCTCCTGTGGGTGCGTTGTTGACCAGGGGTCACTGTAGCCCTCGGCCCCCCTTTTGGGGGGAGATTGCCGATCGGGGTTTTCAATCCCGGTGTTAGGCAAACATGGCGCATCGCTGCCCGAGTTCCAGGCTCGGGCCGCCGAGCTTTGAGCTCGGTGAATGCAGCTCCGAGCTCGGACAACGGAGCTCCGAGCTCCGCGCGCCGAGCTTTGAGCTCCGTGAGCCGAGCTTTGAGCTCGATCGGTGGCGTTGGGAGCTCGACGGGTCAGGCTTGGAGCTCGGCGTGCCGAGCTGCGAGCACCATCGGCCGAGCTCAAAGCGCCATCGGCCGGGTTCCGAGCACCACGCACCGAGCTCAGCGCGCCATCGGCCCGGTCATGGCCCCGAAACGGTCGTCTTCCCGCAGGAAATGCGAGCGTGGCATCACGGCGATCTCGGCGGCCAGCTTCGGCGCAAAGCCCATCTGGTCCAGCACATCGCGCTGCAGGTCCACGCCCGGGGCCAATTCGAACAGCTCCACGCCTTCGGGCGTCAGGCGAAAGCTCGCACGCTCGGTCAAATACAGCACCTGCTGGCCACGCACCAAGGCCTGCGGGCCGCTGAAGGTGATCTGCTCCACGGCCTGCACCAGCTTGCGCACGGCGCCCTGTTGCGCCACCCGCATTTCGCCATCGCCGGTGTGCAGCTGCACCCCTTTGGCCGAGAAGGTGCCGCAAAACACCACCTTGCGCGCGTTCTGGGCGATGTCGATGAAGCCGCCCGGGCCCACCGTCAGGCCGCCCAGGCGGGAGACGTTGACGCTGCCCTGGGCGTCGAACTCGCCGAAGCCGAGGAAGGCGATGTCCAGGCCGCCACCGGCGTAGAAGTCGAACTGGGTGGGGGCGTCCAGCATGGCCGTGGCGTTGCGGGCATAGCCGAACAGCACGCCGTCGAGCAGGCTGCCGCCGTAGGTGCCGTGCTCGATGGTCTGGTGGATGCAGCCCAGCTCGCCGCGGCGCACCACCAGCTTGGCCACCGCGTCGGGCACGCCCACGCCGTAGTTCACCACCGCGCCTTCGAAGAGCTCGCAGGCGGCGCGACGGGCCACGGCCTGGCGCTCGCTGAAGGGCTCCGCCCCGGCGCCATCGGCCGCGCGGGCCTCCTGGGCGTCGATGGCCAGGCGCTCTGGGCCGGTCAGCTCGCCCGTGAGCGAGGCGTCGAAGGGGATGTCGTAGCTGGTGCGCTGCCCGGGGTCCACCACGATGGCCGTGACCCAGGCCGCGGGGATGCGCACCTCGCGGGCCTTCAGCGCGCCGCGGGGCAGGCGCTCTTTCACCTGCACGATGACCTGGCCCCCACTGGTGCGCGCGGCCAGGGCGATGGCCGCGGCGTCCAGGTTGGCGGCCTCGTGCTCGAAGCTGATGTTGCCGTCCTCGTCGGCGGCCGAGGCCCGCACCAGGGCCACGTGCACGGGGTAGGGCTTGTAGCGCAGGTACTCGCGGCCATCCAGGGTGATGACTTCGGCCAGGTCCTCGGTGGCGCTGGCGTTCATGCGCCCGCCGCCGTGGCGCGGGTCGCAGACCGTGCCCAGGCCCACGTGCGTGATCAGGCCGGGGCGGGCGCCACCGATCTCGCGCAGCAGCTGCGACGACACCCCGCCGGGCAGGATGTAGGCCGCGATCTTCTCCTCGCGGGCCAGCTGCTGCATGCGCGGCGACCACACCCAGTGCCCGCCCACCACCTTGCGCACCAGGCCCTCGTGGGCGAAGCAGTTCATGCCGCGGTGGCCCTTGTCGCCGATGCCCAGGGCGTGCACCACGGTCAGGTTGCGCGGTGCCCGGGTGTCCAGGAAGCGGCGCTCCACGGCCTGGAACAGGCAGGTGGCTTCCATCAGGCCGCCGCCGCCGCCCATCAGGGCCACGGTGTCGCCATCGCGGATCAGGGCCGCGGCGGCGTCGGCCGACATGAACTTGGACTTCATCGAGGGTGTCATGGCCGGCCCCTCAGCGGTTCACGTCGAACAGGGCCGCGCCGCGCTTGAGCACGCTGCGTGCGATCACTGTGCGGTGGATCTCCGAGGTGCCGTCGAAGATGCGGTAGATGCGGGCGTCGCGGTAGTAGCGCTCGATGGGCAGTTCCTTGCAAAAGCCCATGCCACCGAAGACCTGCACGGCGCGGTCGACCACGCGGCCCAGCGTCTCCGAGGCGTGCACCTTGACCATGGCGATCCAGTCGCGGGCGTCCTGGCCGGCGTCGATCATCTCGGCCGCGTGCAGCACCATCAAGCGGGAGGCATTGACCTCGATGACGCTGTCGGCCAGCATCTGCTGGACCATCTGGAAGTCGCCGATGGCCTGGCCGAACTGCTTGCGCTCGGCCGCGTAGGCCGCCATCAGCTCCAGCACATGGCTGGCCTTGCCCACGGCGCGCGCGCCCACCTGGGCCAGGCGCACCACGTTGAGCGCCCCCATGGCCAGCTTGAAGCCCTGGCCGCGCGCGCCCAGCAGGGTGTCGGCCTCCAGCACCACGTTGTCGAAGAAGAGCTCGACGTGGCTGGTGCCGCGCAGGCCCATCATCTGCTGGTCCTTGCCCACGGTGAGGCCGCTCAGGGCCTTGTCCACCAGGAACATCGAGATCTCCTTGTCGCCGGGGTGGTCGCCCGTCTTGGCCGACACCAGGAAGAAGTCGCTCCACTCACCGTCGCTGATGAAGTGCTTGCCGCCGTTGAGCACCCAGCGGCCATCGGCCTGCTGGCGCGCCGTGGTGCGGATGCCCTGGGCGTCGGAGCCTGCGCCCGGCTCGGTGATGGCGATCGAGCAGGTGCGCTCGCCGCGCACCGTGGGCCGCAACCAGCGCTCGACCTGCGCACCGCGGCACTCCAGCAGGGGCTCGTAGACGTTGCCGAAGGCACGGCGGACGAGGATGTCGCTGGTGTGGCCGAACTGCTCCTCGCAGAGGATGCGGTCCACCGTGCTGAGGCCGCCGCCGCCGTGCTCGGCGGGCATGTTCAGGGCGTAGAGGCCGAGGGCACTGGATTTGGCGAAGACGGTGCGGGCCGTGTCGGCGTCCAGGTGGCCGCGGGCTTCGATGCCGTCTTCCAGGGGCCGCAGCTCCTCCTTGATGAAGCGGCGCACGGTCTCGATCATCATTTTCTGCTCGTCGTTCAGGGCAAATGCATGCGGGTGGGCCATGGTCTTGTCTCCGTTGTTCAGGGGCCCGACAGAGGCCATGGGGGCACTCTAGGCATGAACGAAATGGAGAACAACGGCCAGAACGTGGCCTTATGATTCACAGATCATGAAGCTCAAATTCCAGCTGGACGACCTGCAGGTGTTCTGCATGGCGGCGCGCAAGGCCAGTTTCGTGGCCACGGCGGCCGAGTTGGGCATGTCGCCGGCCTACGTCAGCAAGCGCATCGCGGTGCTGGAGGGCGCGCTGGGCGTGACGCTGTTCCACCGTACGGCGCGGCGCGTCACCGTCACGGAGGATGGCGAGCGGGTCTACGCCTCGGCGCAGCAGATCTTCCAGGGCGTCGAGGACATGGCCGATGCGGTCACCGACGGCCGCATCGAGCCGCGCGGCGCCCTGCGCGTGACCACCAGCTTCCGCCTGGGGCGCAAGCACATCGGGCCCATCCTGTCGCTGCTGGCCCAGCGCCACCCTGAGCTGGACATCACCCTGGACGTGGTGGACCGGCGGGTGGACCTGCTGGAAGAGAACATCGACCTGGACGTGCGCATCGGCGAGGTCCAGGAGCCCCACCTCGTGGCCCACCCGATCGCGGCCAGCCCGCGCGTGCTGTGCGCCGCGCCGGCCTACCTGGCGCGCGCCGGCACGCCCGCCACGGTGGCCGAGCTCAGCCGGCACGAGTGCCTGGTGCTGCGCGACCGCTACCAGCCCTTTGGCGTGTGGCCGCTCACCGGCCCGGGGGGCACGGAGAAGGTCAAGGTGACCGGGCGGCTGTCGTCGAACAACTCGGAAATCGTGCGGGGTTGGGCCATGGACGGCCACGGCATCCTGCTGACGGCGCGCTGGGACGTCGAGGCCGACATCCAGGCCGGGCGCCTGTGCACGCTGATGCCGGCGTGGTCACAGCCGGCCGACATCTGGGCCGTCAGCACGGTGCGCCTGAGCCAGTCGGCCAAGGTGCGCGTGGCCGTGCGCTTCCTGCAGGAGCAGCTGGCGGCAGGACCGTTCGCGCTGGCGAGGCCCTGATCCCGTGAGGCTCAGGCCGCGATCAGCTTGACCTGCAGCGACTGGGCCTCGGTGGTGATGGCCAGCAGGCGGTCGATGTTGGGGTGCTTGCCGGGGTTGGCGCGGGCGTCGGCCGTGTGCTCGGCGTAGATCGCCAGGCCCTCGGCGGCAGCCGCCGGGTTGATGCTGCCGTGCTTGGCGGCCAGGGCGGCGTAGACGGCCAGCGAGCCGGCCTGGCCAGGCTTGTTCTCGATGCGGGCGCTGGGCTGGCCTGCGGCGTCGGTCAATTCGAGCGCGGCCAGGTGGGCCACAGCGGGCAGGGCTTTGAGGTTGTCGGCGAAGGCCATGGGAACTCCGGGAGGCAGGACGAGGGACGGGGCCTGGCACAGGGCCGCCCCATCAGGCCGCCCCATCAGGCCGGGCATTGTGCCGCAGCTTCTGCCACCTCTTCGAAGGGCATGGCCCGCCCGGCCATGACCTGGCCCCAGTCCACGATGGCCAGGCGGCCGTCGGCGTGCTCGACCAGGGCCGTCAGGCTTTCCACCCAGTCGCCGTCGTTGCAATACAGGATGTCTTCCACCATGCGCATCTCGGCGTGGTGGATGTGGCCGCAGACCAGGCCATCGACGCCGCGCTTGCGGGCCTCGCGGGCCAGGGCGGATTCGAAATCGCCCATGTAGCTGACGGCGCGCTTGACCTTGAGCTTGAGGTACTTGGAGAGCGACCAGTAGGGCAGGCCGGCGCGGGCGCGCAGGGAGTTGAGGTGCCGGTTGAGCTTGAGCGTGAACTCGTAGAGCGAGTCGCCCAGCAAGGCCAGCCAGCGTGCGCACTGGATGACGCCGTCGTAGAGGTCGCCGTGCGTGATCCACAGGCGCTTGCCGTCGGCGGTGGTGTGGATCCACTCCTCGGCCACCTCGATGCCACCGAAGGAGTGGTCGAGGAACTTGCGGCCGAACTCGTCGTGGTTGCCCGGGATGAAGATGACGCGCGTGCCCTTGCGCGCCTTGCGCAGCAGCTTCTGGACGACGTCGTTGTGGGCCTGCGGCCAGTACCAGCTGCGCCGCAACTGCCAGCCGTCGATGATGTCACCGACCAGGTAGAGGGTGTCGCACTCGACGCGCTTGAGGAAATCCAGCAAGGCGTTGGCCTGGCAGCCCGGCGTGCCCAGGTGCACGTCGGAGATCCAGACCGTGCGCACCTTGTACTGGCTGTCGCGCTCGTCGGGTGGGGGGGAGCCTGGTTCGCGCCCTGGGCCGGCACCGAAGCCGGCGGGCGAGGTCAAGGCCTTGAGCAATGGGGCGTTGATCCAGTTCCGCATGTGCTCATGGTCGCCAGTGCGTGTGACAGCGCCGCGACGGGCGGGTGACGGTTTGATGCCGGTCAGCGCGGGCGTGGACAAGGTCTTTTCAGCGCGGGGGCATTGCGCTACGCTGGTCGCGTCCGACCCGTTCCATCACCCAAGGAAGACACCATGTCCCACTACCATGCCGTGGTCTGGCTCGACCATGCGGAAGCGCGCGTCATGCACATCGCACCGGACGATGTGGAGAAATCGGTGGTGCACCCCACCCAGCCGCACCGCCACCTGCACCACCGGCGCGGCTTGACCCATGACGACGCCGTGGGCAGCGGCCGCGCCCCGGAAGACCAGGCCTACTACCACGAGGTGATCGAGGCCCTGGCTGGCGCACAGGAAATCCTGGTGGTGGGGCCTGGCCAGGCCAAGCTGGCCCTGATCAAGCACGCCGCTGCGCACGACCCCCTGGTCGCGCAGAAGATCGTCGGGGTCGAGACGGTGGACCACCCGAGCGATGGCCAGCTGGTGGCCTACGCGCGCAAGTACTTCGTCGCCAAGGACCGCATGCTCTGAGCCTGCGGGCGCAGGCGGCTCAGGTTCAGGCCGTCGGTCGGCTGCGGTAGAACTGCACTGGCGCGGCCGGCACCTGGTTGAGCACCGACTTCTTGATCTTGCCGACCACGTGCATCTCGCAGGGCTTGCAGTCGAAGCGCAGGGTCAGCTTTTCCTTGCCGTTGATGAGCTGCAGCGGCTCGGCTTTGACCTGGCCCTGCACGCCTTGCACGCCCTTGGCCTGCTTGGGGCACAGGCTCAGCGAGAAGCGCACGCAGTGCTTGGTGATCATCAGGCTGACCTCGCCGAGCTCTTCGTGGCTCTCGTAGGCCGGCTCGATCACCTTCACGCCGTGCTTCGCGTAGAAGTCCCGGGCCTTGTGGTTGAAGACGTTGGCCAGGTAGCTCAAGGCATCTTCCGGGTAGGGCACGGGCGGCTCGACCGCGGCGGCGCGCTGCAGGCGCTCGCGGCCGGCCTCGCGGGCGGCTTCCAGCGCCACCACGGCGTCGCGGCGCAGGGCCTTGAGGGCGGATGCGGGCACGAACCAGGGTTGGGCCAGTTGCAGCACCACCTCGCGGGGCTCGAAGATCGTCGTGCCGAACTTGGCCGTCTGCTCGCGCAGCGTGGCTTCGGCGCGTTCCGCGTCTTGCGGGGCCTGCTTGTCGCAGGTCACCTGGGCCTCGCCCACGAAACCGTCGTCGTCTGACAGCTGCAGGGCCAGGCCCTCGGGCGTGTCGCTCAGGGTCGCCCACAGGCCGATGCGGCGGTCGGACGACTTCTTGCCCAGCATGTTTTCCCAGGCGCGGTCGCGGTTGCGGTTGATGGCCAGGCCGGGCTGCAGGTCCTTGAGCGTCTCGACGCCCTCGTTGGGGTGCACGCGCCAGATGCGGCCGGACTTGCCGATGGGCTCGGCCGTGTTGACCTGCACGCCCACGATGTCCTTGGTCAGCGTCAGGTAGTTCAGGCCGTCGCCGTTGTGGATGCCGCCGGCCTCGCGCGTGGCCTCGTCGTCGATGGCCACGTCGAACCAGGTGTCACCCACCTTGGCCACCTCGCCCAGGGGCAGGCCCAGGTGCTTCGGCGACTCGAAGGCGCCGATGTCGTCCTTGCGGCCGTTGACGAAGTAGTCGGTGCTGCCGCGGTTGAAGTTGCGCTCGGGCTCGGGCTGGAAGTAGAAGGTGCACTCGCCAGACGAGGCGCGCGCGAGCTCCGGGCGCTGCTCCAGGACCTCGTCGAGCAGCAGGCGGTAGTGGGCGGTGAGGTTCTTCACATAGCCCATGTCCTTGTAGCGGCCTTCGATCTTGAAGGAGCGCACGCCGGCGTCGATCAGGGCGTGGAGGTTGGCGCTCTGGTCGTTGTCCTTCATGGACAGCACGTGCTGCTCGAAGGCCACGACCTGGCCGCTGCCGTCCAGCACGTTGTAGGGCAGGCGGCAGGCTTGCGAGCAGTCGCCGCGGTTGGCGCTGCGGCCGGTGTGGGCGTGGCTGATGAAGCACTGGCCGCTGTAGGCCACGCACAGGGCGCCGTGCACGAAGAACTCGATGGCCACGTCGGTGGCATCCGAGATGGCCTTGATCTGTTCCAGCGTCAGCTCGCGCGCCAGCACGATCTGGCTGAAGCCAACGTCCTGCAGGAATCTGGCTTTTTCGACGGTGCGGATGTCGGTCTGGGTGGAGGCGTGCAGCTGGATGGGCGGCAGGTCCAGCTCCAGCAAGGCCATGTCCTGCACGATGAGGGCGTCGGCGCCGGCGTCGTAGAGCTCCCAGATCATCTTGCGGGCGGGCTCCAGCTCGTCGTCGCGCAGGATGGTGTTGAGCGTGGGGAAGACCTTGGCGTGAAAGCGGTGGGCGTGCTGGATGAGGCGGGCGATGTCCGACACCTCGTTGCTGGCGTTGCTGCGTGCGCCGAAGGACGGCCCGCCGATGTAGACGGCATCGGCCCCGTGGTTGACCGCCTCGATGCCGATGTCGGCGGTGCGGGCGGGCGCGAGCAGTTCGATGTGGGGGCGGGGCAGGGTCATGGCGGGGAGGCGGAAAAGCAGGCCGGCAAAGCGCCGATACTATCGCCATGCGACCCGGAAATGGCAAGGCAAGTTCTCTCGGCACCCCGCGTTTCGACCGGCTCGACGCCCTGCGCGGCTTCGCCCTGGTCTGGATGGCCGCCTTCCATTTCTGTTTCGACCTGGCCACCTACCGCCTGATCGACGCGAATTTCTACACCGACCCGCTGTGGACCACCCAGCGCACCTGCATCCTCTCGCTGTTTTTGCTGTGCGCAGGCGCGGGCCAGGCCGTGGCCACCGACCAGGGCCAGCGCTGGGCGCGCTTCTGGCGGCGCTGGGCCCAGGTCGTGGGCTGCGCCGCGCTGGTGAGCCTGGGCAGCTGGTTCATGTTCCCGCACAGCTGGATCTCGTTCGGCGTGCTGCACGGCATGGCGGTGATGCTCATCGTCGCTCGGCTGACGGCCGGCTGGGGCGCGTGGCTGTGGCCGCTGGGCGGGCTGGCGCTGCTGCTGCCGCAGTTCGTGGCGCACCCGCTGTTCGACACGCGCCTGACCAACTGGGTGGGCCTGGTCACGCACAAGCCCATCACCGAAGATTTCGTGCCCGTGCTGCCCTGGCTGGGTGTGATGTGGTGGGGCCTGGCCGGCACGCGCTGGCTGCTGGCGCACCGCAGGCACTGGCTGGGCAGCGGCACGTTGGCGCCCACCGCGGGCGGCACTTCAGGCCACAATGGCGCCCGTGCGGCGATGCCATCCCATCCGGCCCGTCCAAGCCATCTGGCCTGGCGGCTGCTGACCACCCTGGGCCGCTGGAGCCTGACGTTCTACATGGTGCACCAGCCGGTGCTCATCGGCGGCCTGATGGCCTGGATGCAGCTCGGCGGCCGCGGCCACCCCTGAGGGTGCGAGCGCCCCTGCAGTCCCTGAAGCCCCTGACACCTCTGCCTTGAAACCTCCTTTCTCACGACCATGACCCAAGACGAACTCAAAACCCTGGTGGGCCAAGCCGCCCTGCAATACGTGCCCGAGGGCAGCATCGTGGGCGTGGGCACCGGCTCGACGGTGGACAAGTTCATCGACGCCCTGGGCGAGGCCCTGAAGGCCAACCCGCAGCGCGTGGCCGGGGCCGTGTCCAGCTCGGTGCGCAGCACGCAACGCCTGCAGGCGCTGGGCGTGCCTGTGCTGGAAGCCGAGGCCGTCACGGGCCTGGGCGTCTACATCGACGGCGCCGACGAGATCGACCACGCCGGGAACATGATCAAGGGCGGTGGCGCGGCCCTGACGCGCGAGAAGATCGTGGCCGAGCTGGCCGAGCGCTTCGTCTGCATCGCCGACGACAGCAAGCTGGTGCAGGCCCTGGGCAAGTTCCCGCTGCCGGTGGAAGTCATCCCGATGGCCGCGGCCCAGGTCATCCGCGCCTTCGCAGCCCTGGGCGCTCAGGCCCAGGTGCGCGCAGGCGTGACCACCGACAACGGCAACGTCATCGTCGACGTGAAGGGCCTGCAGATCACGCAGCCGGCGCAGTTCGAGGCCGACGTCAACCAGTGGCCGGGCGTGGTCACGGTGGGCGTGTTCGCCCGCAACAAGGCCGATGTGTGCCTGCTGGGCACCTCGGAAGGCGTCAAGACGCTGAGCTTCTGAGGCGCTGGATGACGCCCTGTGCCGCCTGGCGCCCGGTGGCCAGGCTGGCCGTCAGCAGATAGCCGCCGGTCGGGGCCTCCCAGTCCAGCATCTCGCCGGCGCAGAACACGCTGGGCAGGGCCTTGAGCATCAGGTGGCCATCGAGCGCTTCGAAGCGCACGCCGCCCGCGGTGCTGATGGCTTCGTCCATGGGGCGCGGCGACACCAGCGTGAGCGGCAGGGCCTGGATGGCCTGCGCCAGGGCCA
The DNA here is from genome assembly GCA_022566735.1 of Pseudomonadota bacterium. GTDB lineage: Bacteria > Pseudomonadota > Gammaproteobacteria > Burkholderiales > Burkholderiaceae_C > Aquabacterium. The sequence goes on along the minus strand of JADFIG010000016.1, from coordinate 35,751 downwards.
CCGGGTCGTGCAGTTGCTCGGGCGTCAACAGCTCGTGCAGCAGCGCCATCTTCAGGCCCTGCAATCCCAGGCGGCTTTTCAGGTGCGTGCTCAGGCTGCGCGGGCCGCGCGGGCGGCGCGTTTCGGCCAGCACGGCTTCGGGCGTGTGCGCCGGCAGCAGGTTGAGGTGCACGGTGGCGCGGCCTTCGGCGGCGATGCGGTCGCGGATGGCCGCTGAGAACGCGTAGACCAGGCTGCCTTCGATGCCGGTGTCGGTCAGCACGAACTCGCCTTGCTGCTGGCGGGCACGGCCTTGCAGGTCGGTGAAGCTCAGGCTCACGGGCTTGAGGGGCTGGCCGGCGAAGCGGCTGCGCAGGTGCTCGCTCCAATGGGGGCGCTCCGTGAGCTCAGGGCCTGTCGGGGCCACGTCGAAGCCGCAGTTGGCCGCGCGCAGCGGCGCGACCTCCACGCCACGGGCCTGCAGCCAGGGCAGCCAGGCCCCGTCCGATCCCAGCCGGGCCCAGCTGCCACCGCCCAGCGCCAGCACGGTGGCCTCGGCCTGCACCCGCACCTCGCCTTCGGGTGAGGCCATGCGCAGCAGGCCTGGGCCTTCCGGGGCGCTGTCATCCCAGCCCAGCCAGCGGTGGCGCATGTGCAGGCGCACGCCTTGCTCGCGCAGGCGGTGAAGCCAGGCGCGCAGCATGGGCGCGGCCTTCATGTCGGTCGGGAAGACGCGGCCGGAGCTGCCCACGAAGGTTTCGATGCCCAGGCCCTGGGCCCAGGCGCGCAACTCGTCGGGGCCGAACGCCCGCAGCAGGGGGGCCAGCCACTCTGCGCGCTCGGCAAAGCGCTGGATGAAGCGCTCCAGCGGCTCCGAATGCGTGAGGTTGAGCCCGCCGCGGCCGGCCAGCAGGAACTTGCGGCCCACCGAGGGCTTGGCGTCGAACAGGTCGACCGAGAGGCCCGCCTGGGACAGCAGCTCGGCGGCCATCAGGCCCGCAGGCCCGCCGCCGACGATGGCGACCTGGGTGCGCTGGACGGTGTCGCTCACGTCAGAAGCGGAATCCGGCAGGGGCGTTGCCTGCGGGCGCCTGAGGCTGGGTGGGGGAGGGCGTGGCGGCCTCAGGTTCGGCCTTGGGCTGGACGTCCAGCGGCACCAGGGGCGAGGCCGCCGGGGCCTGGTAGCCAGGCGGCAGGACGATGTGCGCGGGGTAGCCTGCGGCATCGAGGTAGGCGGTCCATTCGGACTGCTGCAGCCCGGTGAGGCGCTTCTGGCCGATGCGCAGCGTGGGCAGCTGGCTGCTGCCTTCCTCGTCGCGGAAGCGGCGGATGTCGTCAGAGGTGTTCACCGTCTTCTCGGTGAAGGGCACGCCACGGGCCTGCAGGAGCTGGCGGCCGGCATCGCAGGGCGTGCAGTTCGCGCCCGTGAACAGGGTCACGGGGAAGCGGGTGACCAGTTGCTGCAGCTCGAAGGGCAAGCCATCGGTGGGCTGGCTGGCGCCGCCGGCCTTGAGCGCCTTCGCGGGGCGGTCGCTGGGCGGCCGGTCGGTGTAGGTCACGCGGCCGTCCGGGCCCACCACTTTGTACAGGGCCCAGGCCGGGCTGGCGAGCGAGGCAAGCACGGGCAGCAGCGCCAGGAGGGCGCGCCGGGGCAGACAGGCAATGCGCATGGTGAGGGGCTCCTGTGGTCCGGTGGGGGTGTTCAGGCCATGCCCTGGTGGCGCAGCAGGGCGTCGATGCGGGGTTCGCGGCCGCGGAAGGCCTTGAAGTTCTCCATGGCCGAGCGGCTGCCACCGGCTTCCAGGATGGCTTCGCGGTAGCGGCGCCCGACCTCGGGGTTGAGCACGCCGGTCTGCGGCGTGGCGGCTTCTTCGAAGGCGGCGTAGGCGTCGGCGGACAGCACCTCGGCCCACTTGTAGCTGTAGTAGCCCGCGGCATAGCCGCCCGAGAAGATGTGGGAGAAGCTGTGCTGGAAGCGGTTGAAGGCCGGCGGGATGTTGACGGCCACCTCCTGGCGGACCGCGTCGATCACCTTCTGCACATCGGCCTGGGCGCCCGGCTCGGCGTGCAGGCGCATGTCGAACAGCGAGAACTCGATCTGGCGCAGGGTCTGCATGCCGCTCTGGAAATTCTTGGCCGCGACCATCTTGTCGAACAGGGCGCGCGGCAGGTGCGCACCGCTGTCGACGTGCGAGGTCAGCTGCTGCACCACGTCCCATTCCCAGCAGAAGTTCTCCATGAACTGGCTGGGCAGCTCGACCGCATCCCACTCGACGCCGCTGATGCCGGCCACACCGATGTCGTCCACCTGCGTGAGCATGTGGTGCAGGCCGTGGCCGAATTCGTGGAAGAGGGTGGTGACGTCGTCGTGCGTCAGCAGCGCGGGCTTGTCGCCGACGCCCTGGGCGTAGTTGCAGACCAGGTGGGCCACCGGCGTTTGCGTGGCCTGGTTGTCCGGGCGCTTCCAGCGGCCGCGCACATCGTCCATCCAGGCGCCGGGGCGCTTGCCGGGGCGGGCGTAGGGGTCAAGGTAGAACTGCCCGACGAGGTGCTTGCCCTGGGCGCCCTCGCGCTCGATGCGGAAGAAGCGCACCGTGGGGTGCCACACCGGCGCGGTGTCGGGCGAGATGCGGACGTCGAACAGCTTCTCGATCAGACCGAACAGGCCCTGGAGCACGGTCGGCTCGGTGAAGTACTGCTTGACCTCCTGGTCGCTGAAGGCGTAGCGGGCTTCCTTGAGCTTTTCGCTCACGAAGGCCACGTCCCAGGCCTGCAGGTCGTCCAGGCCGCAGTCGCTGCGGGCGAATTCGCGCAGCTCGGCCATGTCCTTCTCAGCGAAGGGGCGCGCGCGCCGGGCCAGGTCGCGCAGGAAGTCCATGACCTGCTGGGGGCTCTGGGCCATCTTGGGCACCAGCGAGACCTCGGCGAAATTGGCGTAGCCCAGCAGCTGGGCCTCTTCCTGGCGCAGGGCGACGATGTCCTGCATCAGCGCGGAGTTGTCGCGCTCACTGGGGCCGAACTCGCTGGCGCGGGTGGCGTAGGCGCGGTACATCGTCTCGCGCAGGGCACGGTTCGTGGCGTACTGCATGACCGGCAGGTAGCAGGGCATGTGCAGGGTGAGCTTGTGGCCGCCCTGGCCGCCACGCTGGCTGTCGGCCTCGGCTGCCGCACGGGTGGCGGCCTGCACGTCCTCGGGCACGCCGGCCAGCTCCTCGGTGCTGGCGAAGTGCGAGAAGGCGTCGGTGGCGTCCATCACGTGCTCGGAGAAGGCCTGTGACTTGGCGGCCTGCAGTTCCTGGATCTCGGCGAAGCGCTTCTTGGCCTCGCCTTGCAGCTCGGCGCCACCCAGCACGAAGCCGCGCAGGGCGTTGTCCAGGGCGCGGCGGCGGGCCGGCGTCAGCTTGCGCTGATCAGCGCCTTCCGCGCGGTCCTGCTGGTCGATGGCCTTGTACTTGGCGTAGAGCTGCTCGTCGGCGCCCAGGCGGGTGTAGAACTCGGTCAGGCGGGGGATGTTTTCGTTGAACACCGCGCGCAGCTCGGGCGTGTCGGCCACGGCATTGAGGTGGCCCACGGCGCCCCAGACACGGCCCAGGCGCTCGGTGGGCACGTCCAGCAGCAGTGACAGGGCGTCGTAGTCGGCGGCCACCTCGGGCGAGGTCACCTGGGCCAGTGCCGCTTCGGACTCGGCCAGCAGCGCGTCCATCGCGGGCGTGACCTGCCCGGGCTGGATCTGATCGAACAAGGGCAGGCCGGTGGTGTCCAGAAGGGGGTTGGTGCTCATGCTGCGGCAGCGGCGCGCTCGGCCGCTTCCATGGTGTTGACCAGCAGCATGGTAATCGTCATGGGGCCGACCCCGCCCGGCACGGGGGTGATGTGACCTGCCACTTCCTTCACGCCGGCGAAGTCCACGTCGCCGCAGAGCTTGCCTTCGTCGTCGCGGTTCATGCCCACGTCGATGACCACGGCGCCGGGCTTGACCATCTCGGCCGTCAGCACATTGCGCTTGCCGACGGCGGCGACCACGATGTCGGCCTGGCGGGTCATGGCGCCCAGGTCGGCCGTGCCGCTGTGGGTGATGGTGACGGTGGCGTTGGCGGCCAGCAGCATCATGGCCATGGGCTTGCCGACGATGTTGGAGCGGCCGATCACCACGGCGTGCTTGCCGCGCAGGTCCTTCATGCCGATGGATTCGAGCATCTTCATGCAGCCGTAGGGCGTGCAGGCCTTGAAGCCGACCTCGCCGACCATCAGGGCGCCGGCGCTGGCGACGTGGAAGCCATCCACATCCTTCAGCGGCGAGATGGCTTCGATGACCTTGTGGTCGTCGATGTGCCTGGGCAGGGGCAACTGGACCAGGATGCCGTGGATGCTGGGGTCGTTGTTGAGCGCTTCGACGCGGGCCAGCAGCTCGGCCTCGCTGAGCGTGGCGTCGTACTTCTCCAGCACCGACTTGAAGCCGGCGTCTTCACAGGCCTTGACCTTGTTGCGCACGTAGACCTGGCTGGCCGGGTTGTCGCCCACCAGGACGACGGCCAGGCCGGGCTTCGTGCCCTTGGCCGTGAGCGCGGCGGCGCGCTGGGCGACTTCGCCGCGGAGTTGCTTGGACAGGGCGTTGCCATCGATGAGTTGGGCGGTCATGGTGGGCTTTCGGGGGGGCGGTGGAGGGAAAGACGGGACGAAGGCGCGTGCCGCGAGAATGGAAAAAGGCCGCGGTGGGCGGCCTTCCATGCAGCGTGGCACCGGGGTGCCGGCAAGGGCTTACTTGGTGCCGCCGGCCGCGGGGGCGTTGGCACCGAGGGCGATTTTCAGCAGGTCGGCCACGGTGTTGGCGTTGAGCTTTTCCATGACGTTGGCGCGGTGGGCTTCCACCGTCTTGATGGAGATGCCCAGGTCGTCGGCGATCTGCTTGTTCAGGCGGCCGGCGACGATGCGCTCCAGCACCTGGGCCTCGCGCGTGGTCAGGCGCGACAGCAGGGCCTCGCGGCTGGCGGCTTCCTGCGACTGCGAGAAGGCGGCGCGGGCCTGGTCCAGCATGCGCTCGACCAGGGCGACCAGGGCGTCTTCCTTGAAGGGCTTTTCGATGAAGTCCATCGCGCCCTTCTTCATGGTGTTCACCGCCATGGGCACGTCGCCGTGGCCGGTGATGAAGACGATGGGCAGCGGGGACTTGCGCTCCAGCAGCTTGTCCTGGAGTTCCAGGCCGCTCATGCCGTCCATGCGGATGTCGGCGATCAGGCAGGCGACTTCGCGGGGGTCGAAACGCGCCAGGAAGGATTCGGCGGAATCGAAACAACGCACCCGGTAGTCTTTGCCCTCCAGCAGCCACTGCAACGAGTCGCGCACGGCCTCGTCGTCATCCACCACATACACAGTGCCTTTTTTGGGGATCAAGCTCATGGGTTATCGGCAAGCAAGTCGTTGGAGGGGGGCATGGCCGAGTCGCTGAAATCGGCTGCGGTGCCACTGTCGATGGGCAGGGTGAATGTGAAACGACACCCTGCCACCGATGATCCATTGTAGATGTTCTCGGCCTTGATTCGGCCCTGGTGGGACTCGATGATCGAGCGGCACAGGCTCAGGCCAATCCCTAATCCCTCGGCCTTGGTGGAGTGGAAAGCCTCGAACAGGCGGGCCAGCATGTCTTCCTTCATGCCGGGGCCGCCGTCGGTCACGGAGAACTCGACGACCTGGCCTTGTTCCTCCAGGCGGCGCAGTTGCACGCGCAGGTCGATGATGCGGCGCGACTGCGGCATCTGCGCCGCGTCGATGGCCTCGGCGGCGTTCTTCAGCAGGTTGAGCAGGACCTGCTCGATCAGGATGGGGTCGGCCATCAGCTGGGGCAGGCGGTTGGCCACCGCGGTGTTGAGCGTGACGCGGCGGCGCTTCATCTCGAAGACGGCCAGTTCGACCACCGCGTCGGTGATCTCGCGCACGCGGCAGGGCTGGCGCTGGGGTTCCGAGCGCTTCACGAACTGACGGATGCGGTGGATGATCTGGCCGGCGCGCTGGGCCTGGCGGGAGGTTTTCTCCAGGGCGCTGACGAGTTGCTCGTTGTCGATGCTGCCCGATTGCACCCGGCTGATCATGCCGCTGCAGTAGTTGGAGATGGCCGCCAGCGGCTGGTTGAGCTCGTGGGCCACGGTCGAGGCCATTTCGCCCATGGTGATGAGCCGGCTGGTGAACTGCGACTTCTCGGCCTGGCGGGCGGCGGCCTCTTCGGCATGGCGGCGGGCCGTCACGTCGGTGGCGATCAGCATCTGTGCGAGGTTGCCGTCGGTCCACTGCACGTAGCGGGCGCGCACGTCGAACCACTTCTGCACGCCTTCCATGAAGACCTCGCGGGTGTCGCTGCCGGCATTGGTCAGGGCCTGGGCGGGCAGGCCGCCGAAATCGTCCACGGACTCGTCGCCGTCGATGACCTCGTCGGGCATGACCCGCCCGCCGGTGAGCTGCACGTGGGCGTCGGGATTGGCGCCGAACCACAGGCGGTAGGAGCGGTTGGCGAACAGCAGCTCGCCGCGCTGCACCGACACCACCGACACGGCCGCGTCCAGGCCTTCCAGCACGGTGGTGAAGCGTTCATGCGCTGCCGTGAGCTGGTCGCGCACGCGCTTGGCTTCGGTGATGTTGGTGACCGAGGTCATCCAGCCGGTCTGGTCGCCCTGGGCGTCGATCAGGGGCGAGACGTACATGCGGGCGTCGAACTGGCTGCCGTCACGGCGCTGCATGACGACCTCGATGCCGCCCATGGGGCTGCGGCCCAGCAGCTCCTGCTGGAACATGCGGTTGAACTCTTCGAGCCGGTCTTTCGGCCAGTAGGGGTAGGGCGGCACGCAGCCGATGAGCTCTTCTTCGGAGAAGCCCGACATCGCGCAGAACGCCGGGTTGACGTAGGTGATGCGGCCTTCGAGGTCGATGGTGCGCATGCCGGTGAGCATGGAGTTTTCCATGGCCCGGCGGAAATTGGTTTCCTGCACCAGGGCCTTCTGGATCTGCGAGCGGCGGCGCATGTGGCGCAGCGTGCCCATCAGCGTCCAGACGGTGAAGGCCGAGAGCGCCACCACCATCCAGAACAGGGTGTTGCCGACCAGGCTGGACGAGGTCCGGAACCCCATGCCGCGCAGGATCAGGCCGTTGCCCACCGGCGTGACGATGACGTCGTGCACGAAGGTCGGCTTGGCCGAACGCTCGTTGGCGCCGCCGACGGTGCTGGTCAGCACCACGCCGCTGACCTCGACCAGGCTCATGGCGTGGCGGCTGGCGATTTCCCGCGGCACGGTGTAGCGCATCAGCGAGTCCAGGGTGTACTCGGTGACGAGGGTGCCGGCGAAGCCGCCGCGGTCCATCAGCGGCATGTGCAGCTGCAGGGCGCGGGCACCTTGCGGGTTGATGTAGGGCCGCGAGTAGGTTGGCGTGTTGAGGTTGCGGGCCTGGTGGAAGGCCTGGATGGGCTCGCCACCGGGGAAGAGTTCGCGCCAGTCGGGGCGAGGCTCGGTGGCTTCTTCGGCGGGGGCGACGGGGTCCATGGGCAGGCTGAGGGCGCTGCGGGTGGCGCGCACGCGCGCATCGGCCTGCACCCAGGTGACGCTGGCGACCTCGGGGCGGGCCCGCACGAAATCTCCGGCCTGCCGCATGAAGCCGTCGGCGCTGGCGGGTTTCAGGGCGATTTCCCGAGCCATGCGCAGCAATTGCTCCTGGTTTTCCACCAGGCGCATGCGGATTTGCTGCTGAACGACTTCGGTGTCGCGTTTGACGGACTCCTGCTCGCGCTCGATTTCCTCGTTCCGCAGGTACCAGAAGGCCGCGATGATGGCCACCAGGAACAGCAGCACCGACACCAGCGGGCCCAGGGTGGCGTAGCGGTCCTGCTGGCTCGGGGTCTGCCTGCGCCACCACCGCCAGAAGAGGCGGCTGCTGGTCTGCCCGGGAGGCGGGGGAGGCAGCGGGGTGGGTGAATTCGTGGAAGCGGGAAACGGCATCCGCTGATTATCGGTGCGGGATTCCACATCTGGAGCGCGCCCCACATTGGGTATATTCCACGAGTGCCGCAGCAGCACCCTGTTGCGTGCACACCTCGTTGCAACCGGAATCGCCGCGTTTATCCACGCCAGGTGATCCAGGCCGATGGTCATACTCGGACCCAAGGCCACCTCAACCGGAGACTGAACCCATGTCTGCAAACGATCCGATGCTGTCCGCTTCGCTGGACCAGGATCCTCAGGAAACCCGTGAGTGGCTCGACGCCCTCTCTGGCGTGATCGAAACAGAGGGCCGCGCCCGCGCCCACGATCTCCTTGAAACGCTGCTCGACCATGCCCGCCAATCGGGCATCGACATGCCGTTTTCCGCCACGACGGCCTATGTCAACACCATCGCGGTGGAAGACGAGGCGCAGTGTCCGGGCAACCTCGAGATCGAAGAACGCCTGCGCACCTACATGCGCTGGAACGCCATGGCCATGGTGGTGCGCGCCAACCGCCACAGCCCGCCCGATGGCGGCGACCTGGGCGGCCACATCAGCTCGTTCGCCTCGCTGGCCACCATGCTGGGCATCGGCTTCAACCACTTCTGGCACGCCGACACGGCCGCGCACGGCGGCGACCTGCTCTACATCCAGGGCCACTCCGCCCCCGGCATCTACGCCCGCGCCTTCCTGGAAGGCCGCATCACGGAAGAGCAAATGGTCAACTTCCGTCAGGAAGTCGGCGGCAAGGGCCTGTCCAGCTACCCGCACCCCAAGCTGATGCCGGAGTTCTGGCAGTTCCCCACCGTGTCGATGGGCCTGGGCCCCATCATGGCCATCTACCAGGCCCGCTTCCTGAAGTACCTGCACGCCCGCGGCATCGCCGACACGTCCCAGCGCAAGGTCTGGGTGTTCTGCGGCGACGGCGAGATGGACGAGCCGGAATCGCTGGGCGCCATCGGCCTGGCCGCCCGCGAAAAGCTGGACAACCTGATCTTCGTGGTGAACTGCAACCTGCAGCGCCTGGACGGCCCGGTGCGTGGCAACGGCAAGATCGTGCAGGAGCTCGAAGGCGAGTTCCGCGGCTCCGGCTGGAACGTGATCAAGCTGCTGTGGGGCTCGTACTGGGACCCGCTGCTGGCACGCGACAAGGAAGGCGCGCTGCGCAAGATCATGATGGAGATGGTCGACGGCGACTACCAGGCCTGCAAGGCCAACGACGGTGCCTTCGTGCGCCAGCACTTCTTCGGACGCGACCCGCGCGCCCTGGAGATGGTGGCCCGCCTGTCCGATGACGAGATCTGGCGCCTGCAGCGCGGCGGCCACGACCCGCAGAAGGTCTACGCGGCCTACCACGCGGCCGTGAACCACACCGGCCAGCCCACCGTGCTGCTGATCAAGACGGTCAAGGGCTTCGGCATGGGCAAGAGCGGCGAAGGCAAGAACACCGCGCACCAGACCAAGAAGCTGACGGACGAGGACATCAAGCTCTTCCGCGACCGCTTCAACATCCCCGTCACCGACGAGGACCTGCCGAACCTGCCCTTCATCAAGCCGGCCGCCAACACGCCGGAGATGAAGTACCTGCACGAGCGCCGCCAGGCCCTGGGCGGCTACCTGCCGCAGCGCCGGCCCAAGGCCGAAGAGACCCTGGCCGTGCCGGGCCTGGACGCCTTCCAGAGCATCCTGGAGCCGACCGCCGAAGGCCGCGAGATCTCGACCACGCAGGCCTTCGTGCGCTGCCTGACGCCGCTGCTGCGCGACGCCAACCTGGGCCCGCGCGTGGTGCCCATCCTGGTCGACGAGGCCCGCACCTTCGGCATGGAAGGCCTGTTCCGCCAGATCGGCATCTACGCGCCGGAAGGCCAGAAGTACACCCCGGTCGACAAGGACCAGGTCATGTACTACCGCGAAGACAAGGCCGGCCAGATCCTGCAGGAAGGCATCAACGAAGCCGGTGGCATGAGTTCCTGGATCGCCGCTGCGACGTCGTACTCGACGAACAACCGCGTGATGATCCCGTTCTACATCTACTACTCGATGTTCGGGCTGCAGCGCATCGGCGACCTGGCCTGGGCGGCGGGCGACATGCAGGCACGCGGCTTCCTGCTGGGCGGCACCTCCGGGCGCACCACGCTCAACGGCGAGGGCCTGCAGCACGAGGACGGCCACAGCCAGCTGGTGGCGGGCACCATCCCCAACTGCCTGAGCTATGACCCGACCTTCGCGCACGAAGTCGCCGTCATCATCCAGAACGGCCTGAAGCGCATGGTCGAGCAGCAGGAAAACGTCTTCTACTACCTGACGCTGCTCAACGAGAACTACGCCCAGCCGGGCCTGAAGCAGGGCACCGAGGCCGAGATCATCGCCGGCATGTACCTGCTGCAGGATGCCGACGCCGCGGTGGTGGCCAAGCACAAGCTCAGCGTCAACCTGCTGGGTTCGGGCTCCATCCTGCGCGAGTCCATCGCGGCCAAGGAACTGCTGGAAGCCGAGTGGGGCGTGGGCGCCAACGTCTGGAGCTGCCCGAGCTTCAACCTGCTGGCCCGCGACGGCCAGGACACCGAGCGCTGGAACCTGCTGCACCCGACCGAGGCACCCCGCGAGGCCTTCGTGACGAAGCAGCTGGGCCGCACGCAAGGCCCGGTCGTGGCCTCGACCGACTACGTCAAGGCCCTGCCCGAGCAGATCCGTGCCTACATCCCCAAGGGCCGCAGCTTCAAGGTGCTGGGCACCGACGGCTTCGGGCGCAGCGATTTCCGCTACCGCCTGCGCGAGCACTTCGAGATCAACCGCCACTACATCGTCGTGGCGGCGCTGAAGTCCCTGGCCGATGAGGGCGCTGTGCCCGCATCCAGGGTGGCCGAAGCCATCGCGAAGTACGGCATCGACGCCGACAAGCTCAACCCCCTGTACGCCTGAGGACCTGGACATGGCATTGATTGAACTGACCGTCCCGGACATCGGGGACGTGAGCGACGCTGCGGTCATCGAACTGCTGGTCAAGCCGGGCGACACCATCCGCCCTGAACAAAGCCTCATCACCATCGAGTCGGACAAGGCTTCGATGGAGGTGCCCTCGTCGGTGGGCGGCGTGCTCAAGGAGCTGCGCCTGAAGCTGGGCGACAAGGTGAGCCAGGGCTCCATCGTGGGCCTGCTGGAGACGGTGGAGGGGGCGGCGGCCGCTGCACCCGCTGCCGCATCGAGCCCGGCGCCGGCCCCTGTGGCTGCGCCCGCAGCTGCCTCCGTGGCCGAAACACCGCGCACCAGCCCGACGGCCTCGCTGCCGCCGGCCGAGCCCGCAGCCACCGGCGCGCTGGCCCATGCCTCGCCCTCGGTGCGCCGCTTCGCGCGTGAGCTCGGCGTGGACATCGCCAAGGTGCCGGGCACCGGTCCCAAGGGCCGCATCACCCACGCCGATGTGCAGAACTTCGTCAAGGGTGTGATCGCCAAGGTGAGCTCGGGTGCATCGCCTGCGGCCGCGTCCGGCGCCGGCAGCGCGGACCTGGGTGGCATGACGCTGCTGCCCTGGCCCTCGGTGGACTTCACCAAGTTCGGCCCGGTGGAGCGCCAGCCGCTGTCGCGCATCAAGAAGATCTCGGGCGCGAACCTGCACCGCAACTGGGTGCGCATCCCGCACGTCACCAACAACGAAGAAGCCGACATCACCGAGCTGGAAGCCTTCCGCGTGCAGCTCAATGGCGAGCACGCCAAGGCCGGCACCAAGTTCACGCTGCTGGCCTTCCTGCTGAAGGCCTGTGCGGTGGCGCTGCGCAAGTTCCCGCAGTTCAACGCCTCGCTCGATGGCGATGACCTGGTGCTGAAGAACTACGTGCACATCGGCTTCGCGGCCGACACGCCCAACGGCCTGGTGGTGCCCGTCATCCGCGATGTGGACCAGAAGAGCCTGTCGCAGCTGGCGCTGGAAACGGCTGCGCTGGCGGCCAAGGCCCGCGACGGCAAGCTCTCACCGGCCGACATGCAGGGTGGGTGCTTCTCCATCAGCTCGCTGGGCGGCTTCGGCGGCACGACCTTCACGCCCATCATCAACGCGCCGGAGGTGGCCATCCTGGGCGTGTGCCGCTCGGCCATGAAGCCGGTGTGGGACGGCAAGGCCTTCCAGCCGCGCCTGATGGTGCCGCTGAGCCTGAGCTACGACCACCGCGTCATCGACGGGGCATCGGCGGCGAAGTTCAACGCGTACCTGGCCAGCCTGCTGGCCGATTTCCGCCGTGCGCTGGTGTAAGGGGACGACATGAGCATTGTGAACATCCCCGTGCCCGACCTGGGCGACATCGACGACGCGGCCATCATCGAGATCCTGGTCAAGCCCGGACAGTCGGTGGCGGCCGAGCAAAGCCTGATCACGCTGGAGTCCGACAAGGCCTCGATGGAAGTGCCCACGCCGCAAGCCGGTGTGGTCAAGGACGTCCTGGTCAAGCTGGGCGACCGCGTGGGCCAGGGCCACGTCATCCTGACGCTGGACGTGGCAGGTGAGGGCGCTGCGGTGGCTGCACCTGCGGCAACCGCCTCTGCGCCTTCCGCGCCGGCCCCAGCCGCAGCGGCATCGCCGGCCCCGGTGGCAGCGGCACCCATGGCTGCTGTCGCCGCTGGCCCCATCCCCGCCGACACCGACTGCGATGTCCTCGTGCTCGGCGGTGGCCCCGGTGGCTACAGCGCGGCCTTCCGCGCTGCCGACCTGGGGCTCAAGGTCATCCTGGTGGAGCGCTATGCCGAGCTGGGTGGCGTGTGCCTGAACGTGGGTTGCATCCCCTCGAAGGCGCTGCTGCACGTGGCCGCCGTCATGGACGAGGTCAAGCACTTCGACGCGCTCGGCGTGAGCTTTGGTGCACCGGCGCTGGACCTGGCCAAGCTGCGCGCCCACAAATCGAGCGTGACGGGCAAGCTCACCCAAGGCCTGGCCGGCATGGCCAAGGCCCGCAAGGTCGAGGTGGTGCGTGGCTACGGCAGCCTGGCCGATGCGCACACGCTGCAGGTGGAACTGACCACTGGCACCGCGCAGGACAAGTCTGGCGAGACCCGCACGCTGAAGTTCAAGCGCGCCATCCTGGCCGCGGGTTCGCAGGCCGTGCGCCTGCCTTTCCTGCCCGACGACCCGCGCGTGGTGGACTCTACCGGCGCGCTGCAACTGCCCAGCGTGCCCCAGAAGATGCTGGTGATCGGCGGCGGCATCATCGGCCTGGAGATGGGCACGGTGTACTCGACGCTGGGCGCGCGCATCGACGTCGTCGAGATGAGCGACACGCTCATGCCTGGCGCCGACCGCGACCTGGTCAAGGTCTGGGACAAGCTCAACGCGCCGCGCTTCGACCGCGTCATGCTGGGCACCAAGACCGTGGGTGCCGAAGCCACGCCGGAAGGCATCAAGGTGTCCTTCGCCTCGGCCCAGGAAGGCCAGCCCGCCCCCGAGCCCGGGGTCTATGACCTGGTGCTGCAGGCCGTGGGGCGCTCGCCCAATGGCCGCAAGATCGGCGCCGACAAGGTGGGCCTGAACGTCAACGAGCGCGGCTTCGTGCCCGTGGACCGCCAGATGCGCAGCAATGTGCCCAGCCTGTTCGCCATCGGTGACCTGGTCGGCCAGCCCATGCTGGCGCACAAGGCCGTGCACGAGGGCCATGTGGCCGCGGAAGTCATCGCCGGTGAGCTGCTCGGCGATGCCAAGCTGGCCACGGCCTCCTTCGACGCACAGGTCATCCCCGGCGTGGCCTACACCGACCCGGAAATCGCCTGGGTGGGCCTGACCGAAGAGCAGGCCAAGGCGCAGGGCAAGGCCATCACCAAGGGCCTGTTCCCCTGGGCGGCCTCGGGCCGTGCGCTGGCCAACGGCCGCTCGGAAGGCTTCACCAAGCTGCTGTTCGACGCTGACACCGGCCGCATCGTCGGCGGGGGCATCGTGGGCACGCACGCGGGCGACCTGATCGGCGAGGTGGCCCTGGCCATCGAGATGGGCGCCGACGAGATCGACATCGGCAAGACCATCCACCCGCACCCGACCCTGGGTGAGAGCGTGGGCCTGGCCGCCGAAGCCGCCCACGGCAGTTGCACCGACCTGCCGCCGGTGCGCAAGCGCTGACGCCGCGTCAGACAACAGCAGGCCCGGCGCTGCGGTGGAGACACCGTGGCCCGGGCCTTTTTCTTGGTGAGCGCGTGGTGGGGGCTGGCCGTGAAGCGCGTCAGCCCAGGCTCAGCGTCGGGGCGAACATGGCGATGGCGCAGCCCAGGCCCACGGCCCACACGAGGCTGCGCAGCGCGGCGATGTTGGCCAGGTAGAGGCCGGTGTAGACCAGGCGCGAGGCGATGAAGGCCATGGCCAGGTGGTCGGTGCGGGCCTGGTCCAGGCCGGCGGCCTGCGCGGCCAGCACGGCGAAGACGAACAGCGGCAGGATCTCGAAGCCGTTGCTCTGGGCGGCCGTGGCGCGGGCTTTCCAGCCTTCCTGGCGTGCGGCCCAGGCGCGTGGGTTGTTGTTGTCGTAGCCGCCTTCGCTGCGGCGCTTGCCGGCGGAGGCGCCCTTGGCCAGGCCCATGGTGATGGCCGGCATCACGGCGGCGATCAGGACGCAGGTGTTGGCAATGCTCATGCTTGTTTCCTCTTTGTGGGTGCGCCGCACGAGGGAGCGCGTGCAGGCGTGTCGTCCATTCTAGGTCTGACAATCTACATTGTCTCATTCGTGCGGGTCGACTCAGTGGAAATCCCGACTCGTGGTGGCCAGCCGGCCCAGCAGGGGGGTGAGGTCGCGCAGGTGCTGGGCCACGAGGTGGCAGACCTCGCCCTCGCGCTGCCACACGCCGTAGACGGCCAGCAGCCGCGCATGCACGAGTTCGCGGCGCTGGCGCTCTTTCAGGGCGGCCCAGACCACGACGTTGACCGTGCCGGTTTCGTCCTCCAGGGTCACGAACACCACGCCCGAGGCCGTGCCCGGCTGCTGCCGCACGGTGACGATGCCGCAGGCGCGCGCCAGCCGGCCGCCCGGGAAGCCACGCAACTCCGCCGCGGTGTGCAGGCGCTGGGCCTGCAGGCGGGGGCGCAGCAGGGCCAGGGGGTGGCGGCGCAGGGTCAGGCCCAGCGCGGCGTGGTCGAAGACGATCTCCTCGCCCTCCGGGGCGGCAGGCAAGGACCAGGCCGCTTCGTGGACCGGCGCCTCGCGCAGCAGGGCTGGCGCGCGGTGCCGTGCCGCGGCTTCCCAGACCTGCTGGCGCCGGTGCCCGGCCAGGCCGACCAGGGCATCGCCCGCGGCCAGGGCGCGCAGTTCGGCCTGGTCGAGCCGGGCGCGGCGGGCCAGGTCGTCCACGCTGAGGAACGGGCGCTCCGTGCAGGCCGCTTCGATGCGCCCGGCCGCCTCCCGCCCGAGCCCGGCCACCAGGCGCAGGCCCAGGCGGACGGCGGCTTGCAAGGTGCCGAGAGGCCGCGCGGCATCGGGCGCCGTCCTTGGCACCAGCCGGCAATCCCAGCCGCTGTGCAGCACATCGGGCGGCAGCACCACCACACCGTGGCGGCGGGCGTCCTGCACGAGCTGGCTGGGCGTGTAAAAACCCAGCGGTTGCGCGTTGAGCAGCCCGGCCAGGAAGGCCGCTGGCTCGTGCCGTTTCAGCCAGGCGCTGGCATAGACCAGCAGCGCGAAGCTGGCCGCGTGCGACTCGGGGAAGCCGTATTCGCCAAAGCCCTCGATCTGGCGGAAGACCTGTTCGGCGAATGAGCGCTCGTGCCCGCGCGCCACCATGCCCTCGATGACCTTGTCGCGGAAACGGTGCACCCCGCCTTTGCGCCGCCAGGCCGCCATCGAGCGGCGCAGCTCGTCGGCCTCGCCGGCCGTGAAGCCCGCCGCCAGCACCACGATCTGCATCACCTGCTCCTGGAAGATGGGCACGCCCAGGGTGCGCTCCAAGGCCGCTTCCAGCCCCGGCGGGCAGGTCAGGGCCGCGGGGTCCTGGCGCTGCAGTTCGCGACGTGCCAGGTAGGGGTGGACCATGCCGCCCTGGATGGGCCCGGGCCGCACCAGGGCCACCTCCACCACCAGGTCGTAGAAGCACGCTGGGCGCAGGCGCGGCAGCATGCTCATCTGCGCGCGGCTTTCGATCTGGAAGACACCGATGGTGTCGGCCTCGCTGACCATGGCGTAGGTGGCAGGGTCTTCGGCGGGGATGTCCTGCATCGTGAAGGGCCGCCCGCGCAGCGCCGCGATCAGGTCCATGGATTTGCGCAGGGCCGTCAGCATGCCCAGGGCCAGCACGTCGACCTTCAGCAAGCCCAGGGCATCGAGGTCGTCCTTGTCCCACTGGATGATGCTGCGATCGGGCATGGCCGCGTTCTCGATGGGCACCATGCGGCACAGCGCCCCCTTGGCGATGACGAAGCCGCCGGTGTGCTGGCTCAGGTGCCGCGGGAAGCCCATCAGTGCCAGGCTGAGCTCCTGCCACAGTCGCATGCGGCGCTCGTCGGGGTCCAGGCCCAGTTCGATGAGGCGTTCGCGTCGGATGCCCCGGCCGTCCCACCACTGGTGGTTGCCGCTGACCTGCTCGATGCCCGCTGCCGGGAAGCCCAGCGCCTTGCCCACATCGCGCAGGGCGCTGCGGGTGCGGTAGGTGATGACGGTGGCGGTCAGCGCCGTGCGGTCGCGGCCGTACTTGGCGTAGAGGTACTGGATGACCTCCTCGCGGCGCTCGTGCTCGAAGTCCACGTCGATGTCGGGCGGCTCGTTGCGCTCGCGCGAGATGAAGCGCTCGAACAGCAGCGTGGTGCGGGACGGGTCGACCTCGGTGATGCCCAGGCCGTAGCACACCGCCGAGTTGGCCGCGCTGCCGCGCCCCTGGCAGAGGATGCCCTGCGAGCGCGCGAAGCGGACGATGTCGTGCACGGTGAGGAAGTACTTGGCATAGCCGAGCTCGTCGATGAGCGCCAGCTCCTTGTCGATCTGGACCTGCACATCGGCTGGCACGCCCTGAGCGAAGCGTTCGGCGATGCCGCGTTGGGTGAGGGCGCGCAGGTGGCTGATCGGGGTGTGGCCGCGTGGCACGATTTCCTCGGGGTAGTCGTAGCGCAACTCGTCCAGGCTGAAATCGCAGCGCGCGGCCACCTGGAGCGTCTCGGCCAGCAGGTCCGCCGGGTAACGCTGGGCCAGGCGCAGGCGGCTGCGCAGGTGGCGTTCGGCATGCCGGGCCAGCGCCAAACCGCATTCGGCCAGCGGTCGGCCCAGGCGGATGGCGGTGAGCACATCCCGCAAAGGCTGGCGCGAACGCACGTGCATGTGCACGCCGCCCGTGGCCACCAGCGGCACGCGCGTGGCCTCGCTCAGGTCGCGCAGGGTGTCCAGCCAGAGGGCATCGTCCAGGCTGTGGTGCTGCTCCAGGGCCAGCCAGCTGCGCCCGGGGAAACAGCGGTGCAGCCAGCGGGCCTGCCGCAGCAAGGCCGGCCAGGGCGTGTCGCGGCGAGGGCGCAGCAACACGACGCAATCGCCCAGCGCCGCCGGGTGGATGTCGGTGCGCAGCAAGCGCGCCAGGCCTTTGCCGGCCACGGCACGGCGCTGCCGCGTGATGAACTCGCACAGCAGGCCGTAGCCCAGGCGATGGCAGGCCAGCACGATGAGGGTGAAGCCCGGGGGCGGGACATCGGGGGGCGGGACATCGCCATGGGTGGCCCCATGGAGGCTGCCGTGGACGGGATCGTCCACCTCGAAGGTGCTGCCGATCAGCAGTTGGAAAGCCGCGGCCCCGGGCACCCCGGCCTGCCGCGCTTCGCGCAAGGCCAGGTGGGCGCGCACGACGCCGGCCACGCTGCCTTCGTCGGTCACGGCCAGGCCGCGGTAGCCCAGGGCGAGGGCGCGCTGCACCAACTCTTGCGGGTGCGAGGCGCCGTGCAGGAAGCTGAAATTGGAGGCCGCGTGCAGTTCGACAACGTCGGGCAGCGCCCCGGACAAGGCCGGCCTGGCGCGCGGGGTCGCTGCTGCCTGCGGCGAGGGCGGTCGGACGTCGTCGGCCATGCGGACTCCAGCAAGGATTCAGGCAAAGAAGCCCTGCAGGAACCACGGGCTGTGGCCGTCTTGCGGGGCATGGCGGGCGCGGAACACCCACAGCAGGCCGGCGCGCGGGCTGCTGGCCAGGTGGTGGTCGCGGGCTTCGGCGGGCGCGTGGTCACGCACATCCCACCAGCCCGCTTCGATGCGGTGGGGGCCGGCCAGCAGGCGCAGCGGTCCCTGGTAGATCGGCTGCTCACGCGGGGCGCAGCGGGTGTCCATGGCCAGGGGCAGGGGTTCGGGCAACCACCAGGCCGGCTGGGGCAGCCCGCCCCACCCCCCTGGCGCCCCTGCGCCGCTCGCCCGCGCAGGCCACCCCGGGGCCAGGCCCAGCGCCTGCACCCGCGGCAGGGCCGCCACCCAGTGTTGCGACTGGGACCCGCGCTGGTCCTCGCAAGGCAGGGCCTGTTGCACCCGCTGTGGGCCCAGGCGCACGCTGAGCCGCTCCAGCAGGGCCAGCAAGGCCTCGTGCTGCGTGCGCCGCGCCGCGACGGTGAGGGGTTCGTTCGTGGCCAGTGCCGATCCGGGCGCGCAGGGGAAGAGCTCCTCGCTGTCTGCCCGAAGTGCGACCAGGCTGTGAACCCGCAGCCCGACGTCGGTCACGGGCGATGCCAGTCTCAGGCGCTGCAGGTGCTCGCCCAGCAAGCGCCGCAGGCGGCTGGCGTCGCGCACCGGGCTGGCCAGGCGCACAGGCCAGGTCTGCCAGCGGGTGTCGCCATGGCGCGACCACGCGTGGCACCAGCGCAGCTCCAGCAGCTCGGTGCCCGCCTGGTGACCCGCCAGCCAGGCGCACAAAGCCCTCAGCAGGTGCTCGAACGCCGGCTGCAGGCCGGCGGCGGTGTCGGTGCGGGCCGGCAGCTCCAGCTGCACATCGAAGGTCGGCGGCAGGCTGAGCCAGTCGAACACCTCGGCCTGATCGCCCCAGGCCCGGTCAAGCGCCTGCACCAAGGCCGCGCCGAAGCGCCGGCTGAGGCCGTCACGCGGCAAGGCCCGCACATCGCCCAGGGTGCGGCAGCCCAGCGGCGCCAGGGTGGGCGCATGCCGAGCCACCTCGCTCAGGGTCTGCAGCGGCAGGCGCCGCAGCGCGTCGAGCCAGCCTTCCGTGGCCTGGATGCGCCGCGCGCCGTGGGCCTCGTCCGCCTGTCGGGGCGTTCGCAGCATCACGCCACGTGCCAGCGCCAGTGCGCCCAAAGCGGTGGGGGCATGGGCCATGCGCAGGGGGGCGGCATTCAGCGCGGCATCACCCGCACCGTCACCGTCGGCAGCCATGCCTGCCACCAGGCGCGTCGCCCCCTGCCACACGCGTTCACGCAGGGCCTGAGCGCCGCCAAACAGGCGCTCGCTGGCCGAGACCTCCAGCACCACGGCATCTTCCAGGCAGGCCACCCGGGGCGTGAACTGCAGCGCCCACCAGCCCAGTTGCGCTTGCAGCGAGGGCCCGGGTGGGGGCTCGGCAGTGTCGCCCCCGGGCTGGCCGGCATCAGGCGCCCAGCCAGGCAGGAGCGCGATCCAGTGCCGCATGGTGCTGAGGCTCTTCATGGGTAGCGGGACGGGGATGCCCGGGAGCCACGGCTGGCGGCCGGGCTCCCGGCGACGCCGGCAACAAGGCCGCCAGCCCCTGCGGCCAATGCGGCAGCTCGATGGCGTGTTCGAGCAAGGGGCCGCGCCGCTTGAGCAGGCGCAGCAGCAAGGGATGGGGACAGGGCCCCAGGCCCAGGTGCACCCGCAACGGGGCAGGGGAGGCCTCCTGGGCCGCGCGCTCCGGTCGGAAAACGAACACCGGGCCGGCATGCTGGGTCGCGCAGGCCTGCAGGCGGCGCAAGGCCTCGGCGCGTGCCTGGGGCAGCCAGCTCAGCACGGCGCTGAGGCAACCCGCCTTCAAGGCCTGCTCGGTCGCCCACAGGCGCTCGGCCTCGGTGTGGACGTCGATGTGGATCAGGCGATCGGCAGGCAGCCCCTCGCGCGACAAGGCCGCCACCTGGGGCCGCCAGGGGGCGCCCAGCAGCAGCACGTGGCCGCCGCGCGCCACCACCCGGGCCAAGGCCGGCGACAACAGGCGCCATTCGGCCAGCCCGGCCTGGGCCTGCAGCACCTCGGTCAAGGCCTGGCAGGGCCAGCCTCCGCCGGGCAATTCGGCGTCCAGCAAGGCGTGTCCGCTGGAGAGCACTGGGGCCAGGCCGGCACCGAAGGCGTGGCCGGACCACACCGCCTGAGCGAGGTGGGGGGGCAGAAAGAGGGGGGGCATGTCGGGTGTCATGAACACTGTGATTGCATACAGTATTCTAGTGATGCTGGCGCCCGCTCCACAACACCCGGACAAGCCCCACCCCCGGCCTGCTCGCCACTTTCACCGCCTTTGGCCCTGTCGGACACCGGACCCGCGCGATTTGGCAAAATAGGCCCCTTAAGGAAATTGAATGTCCAGTCCAGACTCCGCTCCTCAGCGCCCCCCGCAGTCCCCGTCGGGCCCCGCCGGCCAACCCGGCACCGAGCCCCTGACCCCCGTGGCAGGGGCCCTGGTCGAGTTCCTGGCCGAAGCCCGGGTGCCCACCGAACACGGCAGCTTCACCATGAAGCTCTTCCGTGAAAAAGCCACCGGCCTGGAGCACGTGGCCATGGTCATGGGCGATGTGGCCGGCAGCGCCCTGGTGCGCGTGCACTCCGAATGCATGACCGGCGATGTGTTCGGCTCGCTGCGCTGCGACTGCGGCCCGCAGCTGCATTTCGCCATGAACGAGATCGGCAAGCGCGGCAGCGGTGTCGTCGTCTACCTGCGCCAGGAGGGCCGCGGCATCGGCCTGGCCAACAAGCTGCGCGCCTACCAGTTGCAGGACCAGGGCCTGGACACCGTCGAAGCCAACCAGCACCTCGGCTTCGCCGCCGACCTGCGCAAGTTCGACACCGCCGCGGAAATCCTGGCCACGCTGGGCGTGAAGTCCGTCAAGCTCATGACCAACAACCCGCGCAAGGTCGACACCCTGCGCGAGCACGGCGTGGCCATCGAAGAGCGCGTGCCGGTGCGCAGCGACGTCCAGCCCGAAAACGAGCGCTACCTGGGCACCAAGGCCCGCAAGCTCGGCCACCACATCGACTGGCTGGGTTGAGGCGCACCGCATGAGCCTGGACCTCGCTCCCCACGACGACCCCGAACAGGACACCCCCGAACGCCACCAGGTGGCGCAACGCAGCACCCTGGTCAGCGTCGTCGTCAACCTGGTGCTGACGACCGTGCAGGTCATCGTCGGGGTGCTGGCGCACTCGCAGGCCCTGATCGCCGACGGCATCCACTCGCTGTCCGACCTCGTCGCCGACTTCGTCGTGCTGCTGGCCAACCGCCACAGCCACAAGGAAGCCGACGAGGACCACCACTACGGCCACCAGCGCTACGAAACCGCCGCCTCCCTGGTGCTGGGCATGCTGCTGCTGAGCGTGGGCGTGGGCATGCTCTGGAGCGCCGTGCACAAGCTCAGCGAGCCCGACACCATCCCCAAGGTGCAGGCCATGGCGCTGTACGTG
The DNA here is from genome assembly GCA_022566735.1 of Pseudomonadota bacterium. Classification (GTDB taxonomy): domain Bacteria; phylum Pseudomonadota; class Gammaproteobacteria; order Burkholderiales; family Burkholderiaceae_C; genus Aquabacterium. The sequence goes on along the minus strand of JADFIG010000016.1, from coordinate 14,265 downwards.
GCCCTGGGGGCGCTGGCCTCCAAGGAACTGCTGTTCCGCTACATGCTGGCCGCGGCCGAACGCGTGCGCTCCAGCATGCTGGTGGCCAATGCCTGGCACGCCCGATCCGACGCGGCCTCGTCGCTGGTCGTGGCCCTGGGCATCGTCGGCAACCTGGCCGGCTTCCCCCTGCTGGACCCGGTGGCCGCGCTGATTGTGGGCTTCATGGTCAGCAAGATGGGTTGGGAGTTCGGCTGGGAGGCCCTGCACGACCTGATGGACCGCTCCGCCTCGCAAGACCAGATCGCCCAGATCGGCGAGCTCATCCGCGGCACGCCGGGCGTGCAAGGCCTGCACGACCTGCGCACCCGCAAGATGGGCGACATGATCCTGGTGGACGCCCACCTCGAAGTCGATGGCCAGCTCACCGTGCAACAAGGCCATGACATCGCCGTGCAGGCCCGCCAGCGCGTGATGCAGGCCCTGCCGGTGCTGGATGTGCTCACCCACCTCGATCCGGTGGCCCCGGCCGAGCCCATCTGAGGATCCGAGGGCAAGGGCTCACGCGGGCATCGCGGCAGGCCTCACAGCGCCAGGCTGCAGACCCGGTTGCGTCCTTCCAGCTTGGCCTGCTTCAGCGCCTGGTCGGCCGCCGCCAGCAAGGTCTCGGTGCCGCGCAACTGCCCGCCCACACACGACGCCACCCCCACGCTGACCGTCAGGTGCAAGGCCGTGGTCGAGCTCTCGTGGCGGATGTTCAAGGCCTCCACCGCCTGGCGGATGCGTTCTGCCACGCCCACGGCAAATGCGGCATCCGTGTGCGGCAACAGGACCATGAACTCCTCGCCGCCATGGCGCCCGACCACATCGCCAGAGCGCCGCTGGCAGCCCTGCAAGGCTTGCCCCACCTGCTGCAGACAGGCATCGCCCGCGGGGTTGCCATAGCGGTCGTTGAACTTCTTGAAGTGGTCGATGTCGACCAGCAGCACGCTCAGCGCCGAAGCCTCCCGGGTCGCCCGCTCCCACAGCAAGGCCAGGTGCTCCTGCATGTGGCGGCGGTTGTGCATGCCGGTGAGCGCGTCGATGTGCGAGGCCCGGCGCAGCCGCGTGTGCAGCAGGCTGAGGTCCTGCACCAGGCCTTTCTCGCGCAAGGTCAGCAGGTAGCGCCTGCGCTCGTCGCGCTCCAGGAAGTACGTGGCGCTCAAGGTGAACGCCGCCACCGACAGCACCAGCGAGCTGACCGTCCACAACAGGCGCGGCGGGAACGAGGGCGTGCCCATGACACTGGCCACGTAGATGACCAGCAGCAGGCCCGTGAAGGCCGCGGCGAACCAGAAACGCAGGCGCTGGACCACGTTGCCGTAGGTGATGACGACGATGAAGCCCACCGGGTAGAAAAAGATGAGCGGGCTGTGCGACACCACCAGCAAGATGCCCAGGCTCAAGGCCGCCCCCAGCCCCCCCAGCAGCGCCAGCACATCGACCGCCAGAGGCGAGTCCCGCCACAGCCAGGGCAGGGCACCCCGGTGGAACAGGTAGAGCACCAGCAAGGAAATGGGCGTGAACACCAGCAGGCGCAGCACCACGGCCAGCCAGAACACATCGCGGGCCATCAGGTAGTCGGCCAGCAGGAAGCCGTTGTAGACCAGCAGCGCGATCAGGCCACTGAGCAGGAAATGCTGGGCGCGCATGGCCGCCCCATCGCGCAGGAACTGCCGCTCCATGTCCGCCGGGAACAGCATCCAGGGGAAGCCGTGTTCCAGCAACTCATGGACGCGCTCGGTGCCGGCTGCGGGGTGCGCCGCGCCGCTGTCGATGTCGGTCAGGCTGGCGACCATGTGCTCAATCCTGGGTGCCAAAGGCGATGACACGGTTGCGCCCCCGTTTCTTGGCCAGGTGCAAGGCTTCGTCGGCGGCCGCCAGCAACTGGGCCATGCTGGCGTGCGGCGAGTTCGGGCGCATGCAGGACACCCCGACGCTGACGGACACCTCCCCCAGGCCCTCGATGGCCTTGCGCACCCGCTCGGCCGCACCGACGGCCGTCTGCAGGGGCGTGCCGCACATGGCCACGATGAACTCTTCGCCCCCCAGTCGGGCCACCAGGCCCTGCGGGTTGCTCAGGTCCTGGCGGAGGATGGCCGCGACCGTCTGCAGACAGGCATCTCCCCGCGGGTGCCCCTCGCGGGCGTTGTAGGCCTTGAAATCGTCGATGTCCACAACCATCAGCGAAATCTCGGCACCCGCATCGCGGGCCTGCGACCACATCGACATCAGCGACTCGTCGAAATGGCGGCGGCTGGCCAGCTCGGTCAAGGCATCGCTGCGCGAGGTCGCCTCCAGGCTGGCATTGGCCTGGCGCAACGCATCTTGCAGGACACGCTCGCGCATCAGGCGCAGCCAGTTTTCGCGGACATCGTGCTCCTGCGCGCAGGCGCCGTAGAGCGTGAAGACCACGGCCGACAGCAGGGTCAGCGCCGCCGGGGCCATGACGTTCAGCGGCGCCTGGGGCAGCTGCCACCAGCCGTAGAAATACAGGCACACGATCAGGGTGTCGAGCACCAGGGCAGGGCGCACCTGGATGCGCGCCACCGTGTTGCAGTACACGACGATGGCCGTGAGGCTGACCAGGTAAGGACCGGCCAGGGCATCCTGGCTCTGGATGCACAGCCAGGTGTTGAGCGCCGCCGCACACACCCCGGCGAAGACGATCATGGCCTCGCGCAACAGGGGGCTGGGCACCCGCATCAGCACGAACAGGCCGATCAGGTTCACTGGCGTGAAGACGAACAGCCGCCAGTGCAGGGCCAGATCGAAGACGTCCGGGATCATCATCCAGTCGGACAGCAGCATCCAGTTGAACAGCACGCTGACAAGGGCGCAGCTGATCAGCAGGGTGCGCAGGCGCTGCGGGCCGGTCTCCTGCTGGAAGCGGGCCTCCAGCCGTGGAGGGAAACGCAGGCCGTGGAAGCCGTGCTTCAGCAACTCGTCCAGGACGTGGGCTTCCGCTTCATCGACGGTGGTGGCGGCAGGCGCACCGGCAAACCCCACCGCCTGGTCCAGCCAGGGGGCTGCTGCGGGCGCCATGGGCGCAGAGGAGGATGCGTCGAACTTTCTCACGGAACATGGGCCCGGCCCGCCCGGCCGGGCATAACGGAGCGCCTTTAACGCGCCACTGTGTGGTGCGTCGGACCATCGTAAAGGAAAGCACGATCCTGCCAGGGGCGGACACCCCCCAGGGTTTCCCTGATCCTGATGCAAAGGGTGGACAGCGCGCTCCCGGCCAGCCGTGCCATGGTCGCCCACACCAGCGTGGCGATCTTGGCCATGTTGGTTGACATAATATACATTGTCGCAAGTGTGTTGAGCATCAGACAAACACAAAGGCTGGTGCCTGCCTCCGGCCGCCAGACACCGCTCACGCATATCCATCTGAGATAATCCAGCTTCACACAGACCGAGGCCTCCGCCACATTGGAGGCCTCTTTCATTTTCAAGCAGTTGCAGTTCATGTCCCACGCCAAGCCCTTCCTGTCCCGCCTGACGGCGATCGCTGCCCTGGTGGGCGTTTCCGCACCGCTGTCGGCCTTGGCCACCAATGGCTATTTCGCACACGGCTATGGCGTGCAATCGCTGGGCGCTGCCGGCGTGGCCGTCGCCTTGCCGCAAGACGCGCTGGTGATCGCCTCCAACCCGGCAGGCATCTCGCAGCTGTCCAACCGCGCCGACGTGGGCCTGACGCTGTTTTCTCCGCGCCGCGACGCCACCATCGAAGGCAGCCCGGTGCCGGGCCTGAACGGCCACTACAGCGGCGACGGCAAGAAGAACTTCTGGATCCCGGAGCTGGGCTATGTGCGTCAGCTGCAAGGCCCGCTGACCTTCGGCCTGGCCCTGTACGGCAACGGCGGCATGAACACCCGCTACGAACGCAACCCCTACGCGGCCCTGGGCGGGCAAGGCCGTGCGGGCGTGAACCTGGAGCAGATCTTCATTTCGCCGGCGCTGTCCTACAAGCTGACCCCTCAGCACAGCGTGGGCCTGGCCCTCAACCTGGTGCACCAGCGCTTCGCTGCCAAGGGCCTGCAAGGCTTCGATCAGGCCGGCTACACCGCCGCACCAGGCAACGTCACGAACGTGGGCACCGACACCAGCAACGGCTTCGGCCTGCGCCTGGGCTGGCTGGGCCAGATCACGCCCGAGCTGAAGGTGGGCGCGAGCTGGTCTTCCAAGGTCCGTGGCCGCTTTGACAAGTACCAGGGCCTGTTCGCAGACCACGGCAATTTCGACATCCCCTCCAGCTTCGGCCTGGGCCTGTCCTACCAGCTGACGCCCGCCTGGCAGGTCGCTGCCGACTACCAGCGCATCCTCTACAGCCAGACGCAGTCGGTGGGCAACCCGCTGCAACGCTTCCTGGAAGGCAAGCAACTCGGCAACGACGGCGGCCCGGGCTTTGGCTGGAAGGACATCGGCGTCGTCAAGCTGGCCGTGATCCACCGCTACTCCGATGCCCTGACCCTGCGTGCCGGCTACAGCCATGCACAGCAGCCCATCCCCCGCGACCAGACCTTCTTCAACGTGCTGGCCCCGGGCGTGGTGCAGGACCACCTGACGGCCGGCTTCACCTGGAAGCTCAACGCCCACGGCAGCGTGTCGGCGTATGCAGCCCATGCGTTCAGCAAGACGGTGTCCGGCCAGAATGCGATCCCCGCCAGCCTGCTGGGCGGCGGCGAAGCCAACATCCGCATGAAGGAAAACATCCTGGGTGTGGCTTACGGCTGGACGTACTGAGCCCGGCCACTGGCAATTTTCCGAGGGCGCCCATATACTCTAGGGGGTATGCAATGCACTTCCTTCCCTGGAGGTGCGTGCCCAAGGAAATGACACCATGAGCCTGACTGACTTCCTGCCCGCCCTGCTGGGCGGCCTCCTGATCGGCGCTGCCTCGGTGCTGCTGCTGGCCGGCATCGGCCGCATCGCCGGCATCAGCGGCATCACCTTCGGCCTGATGGACCGCCCCAACTGGAACACCGCCAACCTCTGGCGCGTGGGCTTTGTCGCAGGCCTGGTGGCTGCGGGCGCGATCTGGACGCAATGGACGGGCGCTCCGCTGGCGCCCGCGCGCACGGCCAACGTGCCCCTGCTGGTGATCAGCGGTTTGCTGGTGGGCTGGGGCACCTCGCTGGGCAGCGGTTGCACCAGCGGCCACGGCGTGTGCGGCCTGGGCCGCCTGTCCGTGCGATCGCTGGCCTCGGTGCTGACCTTCATGGCCACCGGCGCCCTCACCGTCTACCTGGCACGTCACGTCTTCGGTCTGTGAAGGAGTTCGGCATGAGCACACATTCCCACGCCCACCACCATCACCACAGCCACCACCCTGCCCCGCATGTCCCGGCGCGCACGGCCTGGCTGGGCTTTGCCGTGGCCTTGCTGGCGGGCCTGGTGTTCGGATGGGGCCTGACCCTGTCCGGCATGGCCAGCCCGCTGACCGTGCAAGCCTTCCTCGACGTGGCCGGTGACTGGAACCCCAGCCTGGCTTTCGTGATGGGTGGCGCCGTCGGCGTGACGGTGATCAGCTTCCGCATGGTGCTGCGCCGCCAGGCCCCGGTGTGCGGCGACCTGTTCCACGTGCCGCAAAACAAGGTGATCGACAGCCGCTTGCTGCTTGGCGCGGCGCTGTTCGGCATCGGCTGGGGGCTGGCCGGCTATTGCCCGGGCCCGGCGCTGACCAGCCTGCTGGCGGGCAACAGCGAGACGTGGGTTTTCGTGCCCGCGATGCTGGCGGGCGCCTGGCTGCAACGACGCACAGACAGGCGCTGAGACGGCGCGGCGATGTCAGCGCCAGCGGGCGCGCCAGACGTGGTCGGTGTCGTCCACGGCGAGGAAGTCGAAAGCGTCCAGCTCGTCGACCAGGGTGTGGCGCAAGCGCTCCAGCAAGGCGCGGTGATCGGTGTCCTGCACGGGTGAGCCGACCGGGCTGGCGGCGTGGCGCTCTTCAACCTGGTGCGTCCAGAATGGCAGGAGCACGTGGAGCACCGGCGTGCCGGCACGGCCGAACTTCCAGCCCCTCACCTCCCCGCGGAAACGGTCCAGGCCACCGGCCACCTGCACGCCTGCGAAGGTGTTGATGCGTGGCAGGACGCTCATGGCGGCTTGCGCTTCGGTGGTGGTCAGCTCCTGGGTGAGGAAATCCCCGGAGTAAAAAGGCGCATCCGCGTCCAGGTGGTCGCCAAAACCGAGGCGAACGAACTGCTGGACGACGTTGATGCGCCGCGTGGAAGTGATGGGCATGGAACGAGACGAGAACGATTTGCTGCAGAGCAGCATTGTCGCTCACTCCCCGAATGTCCTCAATGCCACGGAGGTCATTCTGCCGACGCGGTGGGCGGCAGCAGCGCGGCCCACCGCGGCAGGCGCAAGGTCACGGCCAGCCCGTGGGGCGACACCCCCGACAGGCTGAGCTCGCCGCCATGCAGGCGCGCGATTTCCTGGACGATGGCCAGGCCCAGGCCGGAGCCGCCACCCGGGCTGTCCTGCAGGCGGTGGAAGCGCTCGGTGAGGCGGGGCAACTCGGCCTCCGGCACGCCGGGGCCGTCGTCCTCCACGGTCAGCAGGACGAGGTCTGGCGTGGCCGCAACCCGCACGGTGACCGTCGCCCCCCGGCCGGCGTAGCGCAACGCGTTGTCGACGAGGTTGCCCACGGCCTGCTCCAGCAGCAAGGCGTCACCGCGCACGGGCATGGCGACATCGCCTTCGAACCCGAGGTCGATCCCGTTCTTGAGGCCCAGGGGGATGAAGCGCTGTGCGGCCTCGCGGGCCAGTGCGGCCAGGTCCAGGGGCTTGAAGCTCAGCGACGACAGGGCGCCGGGCTCGGCGCGCGCCAGGGTCAGCAGCTGCTGGGTGATGCGGGACAGCCGGTCGATGCCGCCTTGCAGGTGTTGCAGGGCCTGCTGGTGGCGCGCCGGGTCGGACTCGCGCAAAGCGTGTTCCAGCTCCACCTTCAAGGCGGCCAGCGGGGTGCGCAGCTGGTGGGCGGCATCGGCCACGAAACGCCGCTGCCAGGCCACGGCGTCGTCGAGCTGGTGCAGCAACTCGTTGATGGCCTGGGTGAAGGTCTGCAGCTCCCAGCTGGTGCGGGTGTCGGGCAGGCGTGTGAGGTCGCCCTTGGCCCGCCGCTGGATGCCCTGGGCCAGGTCCACCAGGGGGCGCAAGCCCCGCGTGACGGCGTCCCGTGTCAGCAGGATCGACAGCAGGGCCAGCACGGCGCTGACCGCCATCACCGTGCCCAGCACGCGCGAGGCCAGGCGGTGGCGCTTGTGCAGGGTCTCGCCCACGGTGAGGGTGATGACGTCCCCGGGGATGAGGTCGTGGCGCACGAGGCGCACCACGCGCAGCTCGCGGCCGTCGACCGTGACCACGCCGAAGCTGCGGCGCTCGTCGGGCGTGTCGGGCCGGAACACCAGGTCGCGCTGCCCGGCGATGAAGCCTTCGCGGGCACTGTCGATGCGGAACAGCACGAGGTCGTGGGCGTCCCAGAGCATGGCGCGCAAGGTGCCCGAGGGCAGTTCGACCTGCACATGGCCGTCCCGCTCGCGCACGAGGAAGGACAGGGAGCGGGCCGAGTCCTGCAGCCACTCGTCGTAGGCTTCGTCGCTGAAGCGCAGCGAGAGCTGGTAGACCGCCACCGAGCTGATCGCTGCCAGCACGAGCATCAGCACGCCCAGGCGCACGATGAGACCACGGCGCAGGCTGAGCTGGTCGCTGTGTGGCGAGGGAGGCCGGCTCATTCACCCATCTCCAGCAGGTAGCCGAAGCCGCGCAGCGTGCGCAGGACCAGGCCGCTGCCGTCGAGCTTCTTGCGCAGGCGGTGGATGAGGATGTCCAGCGCGTTGGCGCTCATGTCCTGGTCGAAGTCGGTGAGGCGCCCGATGAGCTGCTCGCGCGGCAGCACCTGGCCGGCCTTGAGCACCAGCATCTGCAGCAAGGCGAGTTCGCGGGCGGTCAGCGGCAGGTCCTGGCCATGCAGCTCGGCGCGACGCGCGGCCAGGTCCAGCATCAGCGGGCCCAGCGCGAGGCGGTTGTCGCTGTGGCCGCCTTGCGAGCGGCGGATGAGCACGCGCAGCCGGGCTTCGAGCTCGGGCACGTCGAAGGGCTTGGTGAGGTAGTCGTCGGCGCCGAGGTCGAGGCCGCCCACGCGATCCTCGATGGCATCGCGAGCGGACAGGATCAGCACCGGGGTGCGCACCCCGCGGTCACGCCAGCGACGCAGCAGGGTGAGGCCGTCGGTGTCCGGCAGGTTGAGGTCCAGCACGACGGCATCGAAGCTGCCCACGGCCAGGGCGGCATCGGCCTGGCGGCCATGGTCCACCCAATCGACCGCGTAGCCTCCCAGCCGCAGGCTTTCGGCCAGGCTGGTGGCCAGTGGCGCATCGTCTTCGACCAGCAACAGGCGCATGAGCAGACGCGTGAACAGACGCGTGGAAAGGCAGAAAGGTTGAAGAAAGCTCGGTTGCGCACACTGCGCGGCAAACGATGAGTGTGCCACCAAGCACCGGCCCGCGGGCCCCTGCCTCCTGATCCCTTGCGTTCCTTTGCCCATGCGAACCGCCCCTCCCTTCTTGTCCTGGTCGCGCCATGCCGCGCTGAGTGCCGGCATCGCCCTGGGGCTGTGCCTGCTGGCACCCGGCACCAGTGGCGCGATGACCTTGAACGAAGCCCTGCAGCGTGTGGCCGACGCCAACCGCGAGGTGGCTTCGGCGCGCCGTGCGGTGCAAGCCGCTCAGGCCGATGTCCAGACCGCGCGCGTGACACCGCCGCCCCAACTCAGCGTGCTCAGCCAGGCCATCAACCCGCAGAACATGGGCCACGGCGGCCTGTGGTCGCGACCCATCGACACCATCGTGCGGCTGGACCAGCCCATCGAGCGCGGCCACAAACGCGAGCTGCGCTCCCAGGCAGCGCAGGCCGCCCAGCGTGCGGCCGACGCGGAGCTGGCGCGCACGGTGCTGGCGCAGCAGCAAACCGCAGCCCAGGCGTACTGGGACCTGAAGCTGGCCCAGGTGCGCCGTGACATCGCGCAACGCAATGCGGACATCAGCCTGGCGTCCAGCAAGCTGGCGCAGGAGCGGCTCAAGCAGGGCGACCTGTCCCGACTGGAAGCCACCCGTCTGGCCGTCGAGGCCGAGCGCGCCGCCAGCGAGTTGGGCGCCAGCGAACAGCAATGGCAGGAGGCCCGCTGGGCGCTGGCCCGCCTGCTGTCGGTGGGGGCGGCCGCATCGCCCCAAACCATGCCACGCCAGGCCGACTTGCCGGACGCGAGCCAAGCCTGGCCCGACGCAGCCCAGGCGTCGGTGGCCGCCTCCGACAGCCAGGACCACGGCGACGGCGAGGCCTGGCTGAGCCGGCGCGCGGACGTCCAGGCGGCACAGCAGCGGCTGGAACAGGCCGATGCGGCCGTGGCCTTGGCGCAGGCGCAGACATCCGCCGACGTGACCGTCTCTGTTCAGTTCGAGCACTACCCGCCCACCGGTGAGCGGATGTGGGGCGTGGGCCTGGCCATCCCGCTGGGGATGGAGGGGCGCCAGCAAGGCCCGCTGGCACGTGCCCTGGTGGCCCAGGCCGATGCGCAATCCGCTCTTGAGCGCGTGCGCGCCGATGCCCTGGCCGAGCAGGCCGTGTTGCGCTCGGCCTTGCGCACGGCAGGCGCGCGCGCCGAGCGCTTGCGCCAGCACCTCCTGCCGCAGGCGCAAGACGCCGTCAAGGCGACGGAGTTCGCCCGCTGGCAAGGCGCCATGGCCCTGCAGGACGTGCTGGACGCCCGCCGTGTGGCCCACACGGCCGAGCTCGACACCGCCCAGGCCCAGGCCGATTTCGCCAAGGCGCTCAGCCGCCTGACCCTGATCCAAGACCCTTCGGTGCCCACCCCGTGAAGCCCTCCTCCCTCCCCCTGTATGCCGCCCTCGGACTGGCGGCCGCCGTGTCCGCCCATGGCGTCGTGCAACACCTGGCGCGTGCCACCGAGACCAGCCAGGCCGTGGCGCCGGCCGTGCAAGCCGCGCCGGGCGAGCTGCGCTATGCCGCGGGCTCGCCGCAACTGGCCTACCTCAGCGTGCAGGCCGTGAGCGCCGCCGTGCCGCCCTTGATGGAGCCCCTGCCTGCGCGCCTGGTGGCCGATGAGGACCACACCGTGCGCCTCTTCAGCCCCGTGGCCGGCCGCGTCACCGACATCCCCGTGCAACTGGGCCAGACCGTCAAGGCCGGCCAGGTGCTGGCCTGGCTGCAAGCCCCGGACTACGACACCGCCGTGGCCGATCTGCGCAAGGCCCAGGCCGACCAGGAGGTCAAGACCGCGGCCTGGCACCGCAGCCAGCGCCTGCTCGACGCCGGCGTGGTGGCCACCCGCGAGCTCGAAGCCGCCCAGGCCGATGCGCGCGCTGCCCAGGCCGAGGTGGCCCGTGCCGCTGCGCACATGCGAGCGCTGGGCGCTGGTGGGGGCAGCGTTGATGGCCGCTTCGCCCTGCGCGCGCCGATCGACGGCGTGGTGTCCGAACGCCATATCAACCCCGGCCAGGAATGGCGTGCCGATGCCAGCGATCCGGCCTTCGTCATCACCGACCCGGCGCGCCTGGACGTGCTGGCCGACGTGCCCGAGGCCCAGGCGCGGCAGCTGCATGTCGGCCAGGCCGTGCGCATCGGCAGCGACGACGAAGCCCTGCCCGCCATGGAGGGCCGCATCCGCAGCGTGGGTGTGGTGATGGACCCGCACTCCCACCGCGTGCCGGTGCGCGCCCGGCTGGCGTCGGCGCCTGCCCAGGCCCGTGCCGAGATGTTCGTGCGCCTGTCGCCGCTGCCCGATGGTGGCGTGGCGGCCGTGCTGGTGCCCAACAGCGCGCTGGTCACCACCGGTTTGCAGAGCTTCGTGTTCGTCGAGCGCTCGCCCGGCGTCCTGCAAAAAACCGCGGTGACGCTGGCGTTGCGGGGCCGTGACAGCAGCTACATCGCGCAAGGCGTGGCGGCAGGCCAGCACGTGGTCACCAAGGGCGCCCTGCTGCTGGACGCCGAACTCGCCACGGGGCGCTGAGACATGCTCGACCGCATCGTTCGATTCGCGCTGACGCAGCGCCTGTTCATGCTGCTGTCCATCCTGGCGCTGCTGGGCGTGGGTGCCTACGCCGTGCTCAACCTGCCAGTGGAAGCCTTCCCCGACGTGCAGGACGTGCAGGTGCAGATCATCACCCAGCTGCCAGGCAGCGCGCCCGAAGAGGTCGAGCGCGCCATCTCCAAACCCATCGAGGTGGAGATGAGCGGCGTGCCCCGCATCACGCAGCTGCGCTCCATCTCCATGACCGGCCTGTCGGTGGTGACGCTGCTGTTTGCCGATGGCACCGACGACTATTTCGCCCGCCAGCAGGTGCTGGAAAAGCTGCAGAACGCGCAACTGCCGCCGGGCGTGACGCCGCAGCTGGCGCCCCTGACCACGGCGGTGGGCGAGGTCTACCGCTACACCGTCAAGGGGCCGGCAGGCATGTCCCTGGCCGATCTGCGCACCCTGCAAGACACGGTGGTGCGTCCGGCCATCCGGCGCGTGCCCGGCGTGGCCGACGTCGTCACCATCGGCGGTGCGCTCAAGGAAATCCAGGTGCGCGCGCGGCCGCAAGCGCTGGAGCGCTATGGCGTGACCCTGCAGCAGCTGCAAGATGCCCTGACGCGCAACAGCGCCAATGGCGGTGGCGGCATCCTGCGCCGCGGCGACGAGGCCCTGGTGGTGCGTTCGCTCGGTCTGTACCGCTCGCTGGACGACATCCGTCGCACCGCCGTGCTGTCGCGCGATGGCCAGCCGGTGACCGTGGGCGACCTGGCCGACGTGGCCTATGGAGAGAAAGAGCGCTCGGGCATCGTCACCCTGGACAAGCAGGACGACATCGTCGAAGGCATCGTCGACATGACCCGCGGCCAGGACCCGGCCAAGGTCATCGCCGCGCTGCAACAGGCGCTGGCCGTGCTGCCGGCGCACCTGCCGCCAGGCGTCACATTGGAGCGCATCTACGATCGCCGCGACCTCATCGAGCACACCGTGCACACCGTCACCGAGAACATGCTGGTGGGCGCGGTGCTGGTGGTGGCCATCCTGGTCGTGTTCCTGCGCAACTGGGGCGCGGCCCTGATCGTGGCCAGCGTCATCCCGCTGGCGCTGCTGTGCGCCTTCACGCTGATGCATTTGCGCGGCATGTCGGCCAACCTGATCTCGCTGGGCGCGGTGGACTTCGGCATCATCATCGACTCGGCCGTGGTGCTGGTCGAGGCGCTCATGGTGCGCCTGACGCTGGAGGCTGCCGAGGGCGAGCACAAGCGCGACGGCATCCACCGCCTGAGCGCGCTGCGCCAGACGGCCACCGGCATGGGCCGGCCCATCGTGTTCTCCAAGGCCATCATCATCCTGGCCTTCCTGCCGATCTTCACGTTCCAGCGCGTCGAGGGCAAGATCTTCTCGCCGATGGCCTTCACGCTGTCCTTCGCGCTGGCCGGGGCCGTGCTGCTGACGCTCAGCTGGGTGCCGACCGCGCTGGCCTTCCTGCTGCAAAAGCGCAACCTGCTGGAGCAGCACCTGCCCTGGATGGACGCGCTCAAGGCCCGCTACGAGGCCCTGCTGCGAGCCTGCCTGAGCCACCGCAAGTCCGTGCTGGCGGGTTCGCTGGCGGCGCTGGCCTCGGCGCTGGCACTGATGACGGTGCTGGGCAGCGAGTTCCTGCCCAAGCTCGACGAAGGCAACCTCTGGATCACCCTGAGCCTGCCGCCGTCGAGCAGCATCGAGGTCACACGGGATGTGGAAAAGCGCCTGCGCCAGGTGCTGATCGACACCCCCGAGGTGCGCCGCGTGGTCAGCCACATCGGCCGCCCGGACGATGGCACCGACCCGAAAGGCCCCAACAGCATCGAGATGCTGGCGGACCTGCAGGACCACCACAGCTGGCGTTTCGGCAACAAGGACGCGCTGATCGAGGACATCGCCTCGCGCATGGACGCCCTGCCCGGCGTGCACCCCAACTTCAGCCAGGTCATCGAAGACAACGTCGAGGAGGCTTTGTCTGGCGGCAAGGGCGAGCTGGCGGTGAAGATCTTCGGCCCCGACCTGGACGTGCTGACCCAGAAGGCCGACCAGGTGGTCAGCGTGCTGAAGGGCATCCGCGGTGCGGCCGACGTCGAGGCCATCCGCATCAATGGCCAGAGCGAGGTCGCCATCACGCCCGACCGCGACCGCCTGGCCCGCCATGGCATCGCCATCGCCGACTTCAACGCCCTGGTGCAGACCGCGCTGGGCGGCACACCGGTCAACGCTTTCTACGAAGAGCGCCGCAACCTCGACATCACCCTGCGCCTGGACAAACCTTATCGCAGCGCCATCGACGACATCGGCCGCCTGCCGCTGGCCCTGCCCGACGGTGGCAGCCTGCCGCTGGCCCAGGTGGCCACGGTGTCGGTGCGCCAGGGGCCCACGCGCATCTCGCGCGAAGCCGGCGTGCGGAACCTGGAGCGAGAGATAGGCGGCGTGTTCCGCAAGGTGGCTAAGACGGTGGCCGATGGCGGGCGCCCGCCCACGCGGATATCTTCGGGATACCTGGCGAAGTCACTGGGGCCGCCCCGGTACACCTGGGGCGCGGCGGAGGAACATGACGAGGTTGGCGTGGCTACCGGCGTTGCGACAACCGCAGTTGGCGGGGACGTGCTTTCCGTGGAGGTCACTGTGGTGGACGGCAAGGGAGACCTGACTCTGACGGGCTCCCTTGGCGATGTCATGAAGGAGTCTGCGCAGGCGGCCTTGAGCTACGCCCGCGCCCGTTCCAGGAGCTTTAAGTTCCCGCCAAAGGTGTTTGAGAAGAACAACATCCATATCCACGTCCCCGCCGGGGCGGTGCCGAAGGACGGGCCCTCCGCCGGCGTCACGCTGGCCACGGCGCTGGTCTCGGCCCTGGGGGGCAGGGCTGTGCGTAAGGACGTGGCGATGACCGGAGAGGTGACGCTGCGGGGCCGGGTGCTGGAAGTGGGCGGCATCAAGGAGAAGGTGCTGGCCGTCCACCGGGCAGGGATCAAGACCTTTGTCCTGCCCAAGAAGAACGATAAGGACCTGCGGGATGTGCCGTTACAGGTGCGGCGGACGCTGACCTTTGTGCCTGTTGAGACCATGGATGAAGTCCTGGCCGTTGCCCTGGTCCCTCTAGCCCCTGCCCAAGTCCCAGGATGTTGATGTGAACTGGCTGGACATCCTGATCATCGCGACGATGGCCTTTGCCGGCC
>JADFIG010000004.1 GCA_022566735.1 Pseudomonadota bacterium | reverse complement strand
GCAGCGCGCCGGTGGCGTCACGCAGCTCATCCCAGTGGCCCTCCCGCGCGGGCAACATGCGAAGGAGGGCCAGCACATCCGCGTGGGCGGCAGTGGGTTCGAGCGGCAGGGTCGACTGGTAAGACAAGATCGGCTTGGCTGGATGAAATTAGTAGCGGCGCAAATCCAGCGTAAACGGAAACTCCAGACTGCGCTCGGGCGACCGCACCTGCAGCGGTCCGGGCGTATGTCCGATGGTGAAGAAGCGCGCGCGGCGGCGGCTTTCCGCCTCGTAAGCGTTGACGGGAAACGTCTGGTAGTTGCGCCCACCCGGATGCGCCACATGATACTGGCAACCGCCCAGCGAGCGGCCAGTCCAGGTGTCGGCCAGGTCGAACGTCAGCGGCGCATGCACGCCGATGGTCGGGTGCAGCGCCGACGCCTGCGACCACGCCCGGAACCGCACCCCAGCCACCTGCTCGCTCACGCGGCCGGTTGGTTGCAATGGCAAGGGAATCCCGTTGACCGTCACGACGTGCCGGTTTTCGTTCAGGCCCAGCACGCGCACCTCCAGCCGCTCGACCGACGAATCGACGTAGCGCACCGTGCCGCCCTGAGCACCCTCCTCGCCCATGACGTGCCAGGGTTCCAGCGCGCCGCTGAGCGTGAGCGAGATCCCGCCCGTATGCAGCTCGCCCACCAGCGGGAAGCGGAACGAGAAATGCGGTGCAAACCACTCGCGTTCAAAAGCGTAACCCGCTTCACGCAGATCAGCCAGCACGTCGTCGAAGTCCATCTGCACGAACGTGCCGAGCAGGAAACGATCGTGCAGCTCGGTGCCCCAACGCGTCAGGCGCGTGGTGTACGGCGTCTTCCAGAAGCGGGCAACCAGCGCGCGCAGCAGCAGTTGCTGCACCAGGCTCATGCGCGCGTGCGGCGGCATTTCGAAGCCGCGCAACTCCAGCAGGCCCAGGCGCCCCGTGGGGCCGTCAGGTGAATAGAGCTTGTCGATGCAGAACTCGGCGCGGTGCGTGTTGCCGGTCACGTCGATGAGGATGTTGCGCAGGATGCGGTCGATCAGCCAGGGCGGAATGTTTGCGGCGCCCAGGCGGTCCAGCTGGTGCTGCAGCTCCGCAAAGGCGATCTCCAGTTCGTACACCTGATCGTTGCGCGCCTCGTCGATGCGCGGCGCCTGGCTGGTCGGCCCGATGAACAGGCCCGAGAACAGGTAGGACAGCGAGGGGTGGTTGTGCCAGAAGGTCAGCAGGCTGGGGATGAGGTCGGGGCGGCGCAGAAAGGGGCTGTCCGACGGCGTGGCCCCGCCCAGCACGAAGTGGTTGCCGCCGCCGGTGCCGGTGTGGCGGCCGTCCACCATGAACTTCTCGGTGGACAGGCGGGTTTCGTGCGCGGCCTGGTAGAGGAACTCGGTGTGGTCGACCAGCTGCGCCCAGCTGGTCGCCGGGTGGATGTTGACCTCGATGACGCCGGGGTCGGGCGTGACCTGCAGCACCTGGAGGCGGGCGTCGCGCGGCGGCGGGTAGCCCTCCAGCACGACCTTCAGGCCGGTCTCGGCGGCCGTGGCCTCCACCGCGGCCACGAGGTCGAGGTAGTCGTCCAGGCTGGTCAGGGGCGGCATGAAGACGTAGAGCACGCCGCCGCCCTCCCCTTCGGCCTCGACCTTGGGGCCGCTGGCGCGGTCGGGGTTGCGCACCTCCACGCACAGCGCGGTGCGGGTGATCCAGTGGGCCGACTCGAAGCGGCTGGGCAGCTTGGCCGGGTCCACCGCGCTGGCGCTGGCCGGGCCGGCCGCCGCCGCCATCGGGTTGGCGGCCAGGTCGCCCCACTCCCCGTTGACGCCGCCTTGCAAGCCGGGCACGCCCCGGCCTTCCACGGCCTGGCTCTGGACAGACACCACCCCGCCCTGCGCAAAGCCGCCGCCCACGGCGTGCTGGCCATGAGGGGCACCATGTTGCGCGCGCAAGGCCGCGGCATCGGCCAGGGCCGGCTTGGGCGCGAAGGGGTCGTGGTGGATGCTGTGCGGGTACTCGCCACGGCTCACCCAGGGCAGGGCGTCCAGCGGCAGGCGCAGGCCCATGGGCGAGTCGCCGGGGATGAGGTACATGCGCTCGTCGCGGAAGAACCAGGGGCCGGTGACCCACTTCGGTCCGCTGAGTCCGGGCGCCGCGAAGGCGCCGTGCGACCACTCCCGCTTGAGCGGCAAGGCATAGCCCACCGTGTGCTCCAGGCCCTGGTCGAAGATGCGGCGCAGGCGCACGCGCTCCAGCTCGTCGTCCAGGCGGGCGTCCAGCGGGTCCACGTTGACGGGCAGGCGGCGCTCGCGCCACAGGTAGTACCAGGTGTCCTCGAAGCCCGGCTGGATGTGGGCCGTGCCCACGCCCAGCTTGACCGCCAGCGTGTCGATGAAGTGCCTGGCGTCGGCACTGGTGTAGCGCACCGGCTGGGCCTCGTCGGCGAACAGGCCGGGGTCGTGCCAGCAGGGTTGGCCGTCGGTGCGCCAGAAGATGGACAGCGCCCAGCGCGGCAGCTGCTCGCCCGGGTACCACTTGCCCTGGCCGAAGTGCAGGAAGCCGCCCTCGCCGTAGCGCGCGCGCAGCTTGTGCACCAAGGTGGTGGCCAGGCCGCGCTTGGTGGGGCCCAGCGCGTCGGTGTTCCACTCGGCGCCATCGCGGTCATCGACGGACACGAAGGTCGGCTCGCCGCCCATGGTCAGGCGCACATCGGTGTCTTTCAGCTGGGCATCGACGGCCTGGCCCAGCGCGTCGATGGCCTCCCATTGCGCCTCGGTGTAGGGCTTGGTCACGCGCGGCGACTCGTGGATGCGCGTGATGGCCATGCGGTGCTCGAAGCTGACCTCGCACTCGTCGACCGCCCCGGAGACGGGTGCTGCGCCGGTGGGCTCGGGCGTGCAGGCCACGGGGATGTGGCCCTCGCCGGCCATCAGGCCCGAGGTCGGGTCCAGGCCGATCCAGCCAGCGCCGGGCAGGTAGACCTCGCACCAGGCGTGCAGGTCGGTGAAGTCGACCTCCGTGCCCGAGGGGCCGTCCAGCGCGGCCACGTCGGCCTTGAGCTGGATGAGGTAGCCCGACACGAAGCGCGCGGCCAGGCCCAGGTGGCGCAGCGCCTGCACCAGCAGCCAGCCGGTGTCGCGGCAGGAGCCCGACTTCAGCGTCAGCGTCTCCTCGGGCGTCTGCACGCCGGGCTCCATGCGGATGGTGTAGGCGATGTCGCCTTGCAGGCGCTGGTTGAGGCCCACCAGGAAGTCGATGGTGCGCACCTCGGTGCGGTCGATGCTGTCGACGAAAGCCTGGAACTTCGGCGTCAGCGGCACCTTGGCCAGGTAGGGCTGCAGGTCGTGCAGCGAGGCCTCGTCGTAGGCGAAGGGAAAGTTCTCCGCGTGGGGCTCCAGGAAGAAGTCGAAGGGGTTGTAGACCGCCATCTCGGCCACCAGGTCCACCGTGACCTTGAACTCGCGCGTGCGCTCCGGGAAGACCAGCCGCGCCAGGTGGTTGGCGAACGGGTCTTGCTGCCAGTTGATGAAGTGCACCACCGGCTCGACCTTGAGCGAGTACGACAGGATGCGCGTGCGGCAATGCGGCGCCGGCCTCAGCCGCACGACCTGCGGCGAGAGGTTGACCAGGCGGTCGTAGCTGTAGTGGGTGACGTGGTTGAGCGCGACGTGGATGGACACACGGTTCTCCGGCTGACGAGGGCAGCGATGGTGGCAGCGCGATGGGCTGCGATCCACCGGACATCAGCAAGTTATGGGCCAAGTTGGTGCACGGGGGCGGGCACCGGCCGACTCACTCGCTGCGCACGCACTCCGGGTAGGCCCGCCCATCCAGCATCAGGCTGCCACGCTCGCCCTTGGACCAGAAGCCCACGCCCGGGTAGGACGGCGACGCGTAGCGCGCGCCCGAGGCGCTGCGCTGGGGCTGCAGCATGTACGTGCGTGCACCGACCGTCAATTCCAGTTCGTCGCTGATGTGGCGCACCGCGATGGGCAGGCTGCCGCAGCGCATGGCGATGAGCGGGCGCGCCGGGGTCGAAGGCACGGTGGCTGGCCTGACCGCGGCCGGGGCCTTGGTGGACGCGCCCGGGCGTTTGCCATCGGGGCTGCTGGCACAGCCGGACAAGCCCAGGGGCCAGGCCAGCATCGCCGCCAGGGCCACGGCGGCAGCGCGGCATGGCGCCGGGCGTGGCGCAAGGTGTGGCGCCGGGTGAGTGTCACAGGCCATCGACGCTCCTTCCTGGGCATCTGACGCGGGCACGGGGGCGGGCCCGCCCCACGCATCCTAGACCACCCGGCCCCGCGTGCGCAGCACGGTCAACGCGCCACCTGGGCCTTGTCCTGGGCGGCCAGGGTCTGGGTGCCCGTGACGATCATCCTCACCATCTGGATGAGCTGCTCGGTGAGCTCGGCCTGGCGCTCGTCGGGCAGGTCCATGCCCGTGGCCCCGATGGCGAACACCAGCCGGGTGATGGCCTTGGCCGTCAGCGCCGGCTCGTACAGCCCGGTGCGCTCGGCACGCGCCAGGCGGATGAGGTCGTGCGTGAGCTCCTCCTCGAAGAACGTCAGCTGGCGCTCCACCGCCTGCTTGAAGGCGTCGGAGCCGACGTTGCCCTCGCGCAGCAGGATGTGCAGCAGCCGGTCGTCGCTGCGCAGCTGGGCCACGAAGACCTCGATGGAGCTGCGCACCACGCTGGCGTCGGTGCGGGCACGGCGGCGCGCCGCCCCGATGATGTCGCGCAGCGAGCGCCCGGCCAGCTCGATGAGGGCCACCGCCAGCTCGTCCATGTCATGGAAGTGGCGGTAGAAGCTGTTGGGCGCGATGCCCGCCTCCCGAGCGACCTCGCGCAGGCTCAGCGACGACACGCTGCGCTGCGGCCCGACCAGCTTGAGCGCGGCGGCCAGGATGTCTTCGCGCGTGATGACGGGCTTGCGTCCGGGTGCCGACACCTGAACGGGGGACAAAGAATGAGTCATTGATGTGAATCATACGTCCTGCACTGCCGTGCAGGGACATTAATGCACAACTGTATAGACATGTGTATAGTGCGCAACCATGCCCACCCTGAGGTCCCTGCTGTGACCCTGTCCGTCTCCGCTCTCGCTCCTGTCCCCGCGCCTGCGCCCGCCCCCAGCCTGCTGCGCCGCCTGCTCGACCCCATGGTCGACCCGGCCACCTTCGACTTCTGGGCGCAGAAGCTCCACGCCACCTGGTCGTGGAACCGCACGCTCGCCCGCGTGGTGGCGCACCGCGCCGAGGCCGAAGACGCCGTCACCCTGGTGCTGCAGCCCAACGGCCACTGGCAGGGTTTCCGCCCCGGTCAGCACCTCAATGTCAGCGCCGAGGTGGATGGCCACCGCGTCACGCGCAGCTACAGCCTCACCGACGTCCCCCGCCGCGATGGCCGCATCGCCATCACCGTCAAGCGCGTCGATGGCGGCCGCCTGAGCACCCACCTGTGCCAGCGCACCCGCGTGGGCGACGTGCTGGAGCTGGGCCCGGCCTTCGGCGAGATGACCCTGCCGGCCCCAGTGCAAGGCCGCTGGCTCTTCCTGGCCGCCGGCAGCGGCATCACCCCCTTGATGGCCCTGACCCGCCAGCTCGCCGCCCAGGACATGCCGGTCGACCTGACCCTGGTCTACTGGGCCAGGACGCGCGCCGAGTTCTGCTTCGCGCAGGAGTTGCGCAGCCTGGCCCAGCGCTTCCCCCGCCTGCGCCTGCACTTCGTGCTCACCCACGAAGGCGCGCAGCGACCCGACGAGCGCGAAGGCTTCATCTCGGCCGAGTTGCTCACCGCGCTGTGCGGCGGCCTGGCCGACCGGCAGGTGCTGGCCTGCGGCCCCGGCGGCTTCGTCGAAACCGCCCGCACCCTGACGGCCGGCAGCGCGCGCAGCTTCATGGCCGAGGGCTTCACGCCGCCCGCGCCGACCGCCACCGCCGGCGAGGCCATCACCGTGCAGGTGTCGCTGGCACGCAGCGGCCGCACGGTGAGCGTGTCGTCCGGCACCTCGCTGCTCGAAGCGCTGGAGGCCCAGGGCCTGAACCCGCCCTCCGGCTGTCGCATGGGCGTCTGCCACACCTGCGTGTGCCAGCGCCACAGCGGCACCACCTTCGACACCCTGAGCGGCGAACGCAACGCCGAGCCTGACATGGCCGTGCGCCTGTGCGTCAGCCGCGCCTGCACCGACCTGTCCCTGGACCTCTGATTTTTCTGGAAGGCCCCGCCCCATGAGCCAAGCCCAAGCCACGCTTCCCTCCCTGCACCCCGGCATCCACCGGGGTCTCCAGCGCCCGCTCACGCCCCAGGAGCTGGCCGACTTCGGCGCCGAGATCGAGGCCCTGCGCGAGCGCACCGTCGCCGACCTGGGCGAGCGCGATGCGCGCTACATCCGCCGCATCTTCGCCGCCGTGCGCTGGACCGAGGTCATCGGCCGCATCCTGCTGGTGGTCGGCTTCTTCCTGCCCTCGCCCTGGACCTGGGTGGTCTGGCTGACGGGCGCGCTGGTGCTGGCCCTGTCGAAAATCCTCGACAACATGGAGCTGGGCCACAACGTCATCCATGGCCAGTACGACTGGATGGGCGACCCGCATTTCCGCGGCAAGACCTTCGAGTGGGACATCGCCGGCACCGCCGACAACTGGCGCAAGACCCACAACTTCAAGCACCACACTTACACCAACATCCACGGCCTGGACGATGACATCGGCTACGACGTGTTGCGCATCTTCCCCGAGCAGAAGTGGTATGCGGGCGCGCTGCTGCAGCCCCTGTACGCCATCATCTTCGCGCTGATGTTCCAGTGGGGCGTGGCGATCCAGAACCTGCGCGTGGGCCGCGCCTTCACGGGCCGCATCTCGCTGCGCGGGCTGATCCAGGAATCCGCGCCGACGCTGCGCAAGTGGCGCCACCAGCTCCTCAAGGACTACCTGGTGTTCCCGCTGCTGGCCGGCCCGGCCTGGGCCTCGGTGTTCACCGGCAACCTGGTGGCCAACGGCCTGCGCAACCTCTGGACCTACACCGTCATCTTCTGCGGCCACTTCACCACCGACGTGCAGACCTTCCCCAAGAGCGTGATCAAGCACGAAAGCCGCGCCCAGTGGTACCTGCGCCAGATCCTGGGCTCGTCCAACCTGTCGGGCACCCAGGCCCTGCACGTGCTGACGGGCAACCTCAGCCACCAGATCGAGCACCACCTCTTCCCCGACGTGCCGGCCAACCGCTACGCCGAGATGGCGCCCGTGGTGCGCGACATCTGCCGCCGCTACGGCATCCAGTACAACACCGGCTCCATGGCCGGCCAGTTCGGCCAGGTGATCTGGCGCATCCTGCGCCACAGCTTCCCCAGCTCCCCCAGCCGGATGCCCGCCGGCGTGCCGGCACGCTGACCGCGTCCTCCGGCGCCACGCCCCTACCCCAGAGGAAACCCGCATATCATCGGCGGGTTTCCGCAGTTCAGCGCCTTGCGCGCACCGCCCCCATGGCCCGCCTCCAGTTCGAGCTGCCCGCGCAGTTCCTGTTCTCCACCGACATCCCCATCTACATCAGCCCGTCAACCAGGGTGGCCACCTCGACAACGCCCAGCTGCTGACGCTGGTGTCCGAGGCGCGGGTGCGCTTCTTCCGCTGGCTGGGCTACGGCGGCGAGTTCGACATCGAGGGCCTGTCCATCGTGGTGGGCGACATGATGGCCCAGTACAAGTCGGAAGGCTTCTACGGCGAAACCATGCACGTGGACATGGTGCCCGACGACTTCAACAAGTACGGCTTCGACCTGGTCTTCCGCCTGAGCGACCAGGCCAGCGGACGCGAGGTGGCCCGCGGCAAGACCGGGGTCGTCTTCGTGATGGACGCTGGCAACGGCGGCAAGAAGGTCGCGCCCGTGCCTGACGCTTTCCGCGCCCGCCTGCAGGCCACACCGCCCGTGGCGCGATGAACGACCGCATCTGAACGGCCCGCATCACGGATGGCCCCCACAGCCCTCACAATAGAGGGTTGTTGTCTCACCCCCCTCCTGAAGGAACCAACATGACTCGTGACGTCGTCTTCGTGGGCGCAGCCCGCACCGCCATCGGCAGCTTCGGTGGCTCGCTCAAGGACGTGCCGCCCGCCGAGCTGGGCGCCCTGGTCATCAAGACCGCGCTGGAGCGCGCTGGCGTCGCCCCCAAGGACGTCGGCCATGTGGTGCTGGGCAACGTGATCCCCTCCGTGCCGCAGGACGCCTACATCAGCCGCGTGGCAGCCCTGAACGCCGGCGTGCCCCAGGAAACCCCCGCCTTCAACGTCAACCGCCTGTGCGGTTCGGGCCTGCAGGCCATCGTGTCGGCCGCCCAGTCCATCCTGCTGGGCGACTGCGACGTGGCCATCGGCGCCGGTGCCGAGTCCATGAGCCGTGGCGCCTACCTGGTCACCTCCAACCGCTGGGGTGCCCGCATGGGCGACGTCAAGATGCTGGACTTCATGCTGGGCGCCCTGCATGACCCGCGTCTGCACATCCACATGGGCATCACCGCCGAGAACGTGGCCGCCCGCCACGAGATCACCCGCGAGCAGCAAGACGCCTACGCCGTGCAGTCGCAGCAGCGCGCTGCCGCCGCCATCGAAGCCGGTCGCTTCAAGGAACAGATCGTCCCCGTCGAGATCAAGACCCGCAAGGGCGTGGTGCTGTTCGACACCGACGAAGGCGTCAAGGCCGACACCACGACCGACG
Source organism: Pseudomonadota bacterium (assembly GCA_022566735.1). Taxonomy (GTDB): domain Bacteria; phylum Pseudomonadota; class Gammaproteobacteria; order Burkholderiales; family Burkholderiaceae_C; genus Aquabacterium. The sequence goes on along the minus strand of JADFIG010000004.1, from coordinate 198,839 downwards.
CCCTGGGCAAGATGAAGCCCGCCTTCAAGAAGGAAGAAGGCACCGTCACCGCCGGCAACGCCTCGACCCTCAACGATGGCGCCGCTGCCGTGGTCATGGCCTCTGCCGACAAGGCCAAGGCCCTGGGCCTCAAGCCGCTGGCCCGCCTGGTGTCCTACGCCCACGCCGGCGTCGAGCCCGAGTACATGGGCATCGGCCCCGTGCCCGCCTCGAAGCTGGCCCTGGAAAAGGCCGGCCTGAAGGTGTCTGACCTGGACCTGATCGAGTCCAACGAAGCCTTCGCGGCCCAGGCTTGTGCCGTGTCGAAGGAGATGGGCTTCCCCAACGACAAGACCAACCCCAACGGTTCGGGCATCTCGCTGGGCCACCCCGTGGGCGCCACCGGTGCCATCCTGGTGACCAAGGCCATCTACGAGCTGCAGCGCACCGGCGGCCGCTACGCCCTGATCACGATGTGCATTGGCGGCGGCCAGGGCATCGCCATGGTCATCGAGCGCGTCTGATCCCGCGCAGGCGGGGGTTCGACCGCGCGTCGCACCGCCACCCGAGCTCCAGCCCCTTCGGGGGCTTTTTCATGGCCTGTGCATTCCCATGGAACTGATCTCCTGGCAACACCCCACCCGCCACGGCTTCACCCTGCGCGGCTGGCACTCCCGCCCCAGCGGCAAGCCCCTGCTGCACTTCCTGCACGGCAACGGCTTTTGCGGCCGCACCTATGAGCCCATGCTGCGCCAGCTCGGCCAGCACTTCGACCTCTGGCTCAGCGACGCGCAAGGCCACGGCGACAGCGACCACGGCGAGCGCTTCGTGGGCTGGAACCGCAGTGCCGACCTGGCCGTCGAAGCCCTGCACGCCCAGGGCCAGGCCTTTGCCGGGGTGCCGCACGTGGCCGCAGGGCACAGCTTCGGCGGCGTGCTCACGGCCCTGATCGCGGGAGAGCACCGCGGCGTGTTCCAGCGTGTGGTGCTGCTGGACCCGGTGCTGTTCACCCCGCCGATGCTGCTGGGCATGTCGCTGGGCGAGCTCACAGGCGTCATCCGCCACACCCCGCTGGCCCGCCAGGCCCGCGCCCGCCGCGACCACTGGCCCAGCCGGGACGAGGCCCGCGCCGCCCTCACCGGCCGCGGCACCTACAAAGGCTGGACCGGCGAGGCCATGGACGCCTTCCTCACCCACGCGCTGGCCGAAACGGACGATGGCGTGCGCCTGAAATGCCAGCCCAGCCGCGAAGCCGAGGTGTTCAGCTCCGGCCCGGACCGGCTCTGGTCCGTGCTGGGCCGCGTGCGCACCCCCGTGCTGCTGCTCCACGCGCAGCACACCTTCCCCTTCGTGGGCGAGTCGGCCCAGCGCTGGCGCCAGATGAACGACGCGGTGGAGACCCGCGAAGTCCCGGGCAGCCACTGCTTCATGCAGGAAGACCCAGCCCATGCCGCCGAGCAGGTGCGGGACTTCCTGAGCCAGGGCATCGCCTGAACTGACCCGCAGACCCCGGCCACATCGGCCCACCCGCCGCGGTGGCAGCGCACCACAATGCCGGCATGAACCTGCCCCGCCTGCGCCCCGCCCTGTCTGGCTGGCCGAGCCTGTGGCTCTGCGCCATGCTGCTGGGTGCCTGCACCGTGCCACCGCTGCACCACCGCGACGAGGTGCGCGTGGACAGCGTCACCCTGGCACCCAAGCACGTCGGCGGCGTCACCAGCAACCCGTTTTGCCTGCACCTGCGCTTCGTGGGCGACTTCTACGGCGTGGCCAGCGAACGCCAGGTCGAAGCCTGGGTCACCGAGGGCCGCTGCGACAGCGACGGCGCCCCCCGGGCCGTGGACCAGCTGCGCGTGAACTGGCGCTTCCAGGGCTACGAGACCCAGCGCAGCCGCCAATGCCCCAGCGCCACCGGCTGCCGCAGCCAGGAGCGCGATGTCATCGAGGGCCGCGTCCTGCGCTGCGCCTCGGCGCTGGCCCAGCAGGGCAATCAGACGGCTTTCATCAGCACCGACGGGGTGGCCTGCCCCTGAGTCTGCGCACCGGGGATCCTGCCTGACAGCGCGGCCTCGACCCCCTGGAGCACCTGCACGAAATCGATGGGCTTGGTCCAGTAGGCATCGGCCCCGGCCGCCTTGGCCGCGTCGATGTCGTCCTGCAGCGTGGCCGCCGACAGCGCGATCACCCGCAGCCCCCGCGTGGCATCTTCCGAGCGCAGCTTGCGCAGCACATCGACCCCGCCCATGTCCGGCAGGTTCATGTCCAGCAGCACCAGGTCGGGCCGCAACTGGCGGGCCTGCACCAGGCCCTCGCCGCCGGTGGGCGCGACCACCACCTCGACATCGGGCCAGCCCGCCAGCAACTGCTGGACCAGGATGGCGTTGACCGGGTTGTCCTCGATGTACAGCAGCAAGCCGCGCGGCCCGCCCGCAGCAGGCGCAGCGACGGCCTCCGCCACCCTCGCGGCCGCATCGTCGCCGCCCGGTGTTGAATCACGAGCAAAACTGAGCCAGGCGTCACGTCCAAAACTGAGCCACTAGGTTGACGAAGAAATGGACTGCTCGGATGTGGATAAGTCTACTGTCTGGTCTGCTCCTTTGGGTGTTTTGATGCGGTTGGACTTGCTGGCGGCCGGTTGTGCCGTCGAGTGCCTGAATCGCCAGCTCTGATTGCCGGTCTCGACGATGTGGCAGTGATGGGTGAGCCGGTCCAGTAGCGCCGTGGTCATCTTGGCGTCGCCAAACACGCTGGCCCACTCCGAGAACGACAGGTTGGTGGTGACGACCACGCTGGTGCGCTCGTACAGCTTGGACAGCAGGTGGAACAGCAAGGCGCCACCGGCCTGACTGAAGGGTAGATAGCCCATCTCGTCGAGGATGACGAGATCGACGTACATGAGCCGATGCGCCAGTTGCCCGGCCTTGCCCAGTGCTTTCTCGGACTCCAGCATGTTGACCAGCTCCACTGTGGAGAAGAAGCGCACCCGCTTGCCATGTGCACGGATGGCGTGAATGCCAAGGCTGGTGGCCAGGTGAGTCTTGCCGGTACCCGGTCCACCCAGGAACACCACGTTGTGGGCTGAGTCGATGAACTTGAGCTCGTGGAGCTGGCGCACCAGCGCCTCATCCACCTGGGCCTGCTCGAAGGCAAAGCCAGCCAGGTCGCGGTGATGGGGAAATCGGGCAGCGCGCATCTGATAGGCCATGGAGCGCACTTCCCGGTGCGCTCCCTCGGCCTTGATGAGCTGATGCAGCAAGGCTTCATGGTCGAGCGACTTGAGCCGCGCGATACCCAGCAGTTCAGGCCAGGCACTGGCCATGCCGTGCAGGCTCAAGCCCTTGAGGCCAGCGGCGATGTCATTGGACATGGTCACCCTCCTGGATCTGGCGCAGGCGGTCATAGCGCGACACATCGGCCTGAGGCGGCTCCTGCAACGTCAGTGAAGTCAAGGCGGCTTCGGGCAAGCTGTGCACAGCTTCGGGTTCCTTGAGCCTGGCCAGTACGTTGAGCACATGGTCGGCGCTCACGCGGCCGGATTGCAGCGCCAACTCGACGGCAACGAGCACGTCATCGAGCCCGTGCAAGGTAATCGCCATGAGCACCTGGGCCATCACGCGGTCGCCGCCAGGGTGGCGCAGCAGGTGCGCCTGAAGATGTTGCAGGGGCTCGGGCATGGTCTTGAAGGGCGCGCCGTTGCGCAAGGCCCCGGGCTTGCGTTCGAGCAGGCTGATGTAATGGCGCCAGTCGTACAAGGTCTGCCCACGCTCAAAACTGCGTGGCAGGCTCACTGGCGGCTCGGGCGCATCGGTGCTGGGGCCGACCACCACCAAGCGGTCAGGATAGGCGCGCAGGCTCACCGTTGCGTGCGCCCACTCGCAAGGCACGCTGTAGCGGTTGCGCTGATAGTGGATCAGCGAGGTGGCCGTTACCCGTGCCACCTGCTCGACATAGCCATCGAATGGCGCAGGGTTGGGCATCAGGTGCGTCTGCTCTTGCTGCCAGACGTCGGCAATGGTCAGCTCGGGCCACTCGGGGTGCGGCAGTTCATGCCAGGCGTCCAGGCAGGCCTGGTGCAGCCACGCATTGAGGCTCTCCAGGTCAGGCCAGCGGCGTTCGGCCGCCTCCAGCCAGATGCCGCGACGGCGATCCTGCACGTTCTTCTCGACAATGCCCTTCTCCCAGCCGGCGGCGCGGTTGCAGAACTCAGGCTCGAACAGGTAGTGGCCCGTCATGGCCTCGAAGCGGGCGTTGACCGTGCGGCTCTTGCCCTGGCCAACCTTGTCGACAGCGGTCTTCATGTTGTCGTAGATGCCCCGGCGGGGCACGCCACCGAAGGCAGCAAAGGCCCGCGCGTGGGCATCAAACAGCATCTCGTGGGCCTGGCTGAAGTAGGCGGTGAGCATGAAGGCGCGGCTGGCCGCCAGCTTGGTGTGCGCGGCCTCCAGGCGTTTGCGCATGCCGCCCACGAACAGGTACTCGCAGCTCCAGTCGAACTGGAAGGCCTCGCCCATCTCGAAACTCATGGGCACGAAGGCCATGCGCGTGGGCGCATCGGACTGCGCCTGCTGCCAGCGCTTGGCGAACTCATAGACCGGGCCTCGGCTGCCCGGATAGCCCATGGCCCGCAATGCCCGGAACATGGCCTTGATGCCACGGCGCTCGCGCTTGTTGCGGTGGCTGTCGGCCTTCAGCCAGGTGGACAGCTGTTCCTTGTAAGGATCTAGAACGCTCGGGATGGCCGCCCGCTTGGGATAACGGGGTTCGACCATCTCATCGGCTTCAAGCCACTTGGTGGCCGTGTTGCGGGAGATGCCAAGCCTGCGGCTGGCTTCGCGCACGCTCAGGTGGTCACGGTGGACCATGCGGCGCAATTTGCTCAATGTGCTCACGTTGATCACTCCTGTCCCCCGCTGCTGCAAAAAGCAGCAGGGTAGGTGGATAACGTGGCTCAAAATTGGACGTGACGGAGACCCTTCAGTGGCTCAGTTTTGCTCGTGATTCAACAGGCTGGCCAGCATGTGCTGGGCGAAGGCGAGGTCGGCATAGCCACGCGGCGGGATGCCGTAGACGAAGCGGCCGTAGGGGTCGTTCACCTGCTTGTAGTTGGGCGCCTTGGGCTTCTTGTCGCCTTCTTGCTCCGCCTCGTTGGCCAGCTCCAGCGGCGACCACCACTGCTTGGCTGAGAACGGTGGGTTGGCAATGACCCGGTCAAAGGTCCTCAGGTAGTCGCCATCGAGGTGCTTGGGGTCGACCAAGGTGTCGCCGCGCTCAATCTCGGCCCGCATGTTGTGCAGGTAGAGGTTGAGCTTGGCAATGGCCCATGTGCCGAGGTTCTTCTCTTGCCCGAACAACAACACATTGGGCTTGTCGCCCAAAAGCAGGCCACCAGGCAACTTGGCGATGTGGTGGGCACTTTCCACCAGCATGCCGCCACTGCCGCAGGTGGGGTCGTACACGCTGTGGCCGGGTTGCGGGTCGATGAGTTCCACGACCAGTTGCACCACCGCCTTGGGCGTGTAGAACTCGCCGCCCTTCTTGCCCGCGTCGTCGGCGAACTGCTTGATGAGGTACTCGTAGGCATCGCCCAGCATGTCGGCCTTGTAAAGGTCGGCATTGCCCAGCTTGTACTGGTTGAAGTGGCGCAGCAGGCGCTGCAGGGTGGCATCGGACAGCACGCGCTTGTCACCGTACTGGGTGGCGGTCAACACGTACTGCAATTCGGGGTTGTTCGCTTCGATGGTGGCGAACGCCTTGTCCAGCGCTTCGCCAATGTTCTCAGCCCTGGCAATGAGCTCAGGCCAGCGGGCCGCGCCGGGGAAGTGCCCCCACTTGTCCTCAACCTCTTCTTCGGCTTCAGCAGCGCTCAGGCCCTCGAACTGCATCAACTGGGCAACGCGCTCCTCAAACACGTCGTTGAATCGTTTGAGGAACAGCAGGCCAAAGATGTAGTTCTTGAAGTCCGACGAGTCGATGGAGCCGCGCAGGATGTTGGCGGACTCCCAGAGCCAGGACTCCAGGGTGTCGAGTGAAAGTTGATTTGCCATAAGCCGCTGATTCTAGAGAGCGAAACGGATGGCACCTCCGTCCCCTGCCCCCCTTCCCTCATGTGAGTCGCGAACTGAGCAGCCATCGCCCCCCGTCAACGCGGCCAGGCGCAGATTTGATGGCTGACCATTGCCGTGCCAACCAGCGGCACCGAAGTTCGTCAGGTAGGCTTGATTGCCCGACGGGGGCATGCCGCCGTATCTTTGACACACTCGCCAACAGAGGGAAAAGCCATGCAGCCAGCCAAGAAGCAGTCCGCTAAGCCACCTGCCATGACGCCCGAGCAGGAAGCGGCGCACAAGGCATCTTTGCAGAAGACCAAGGACAGAATCGCCAAGCTGACGCCCGAGCAGAAGGACGCCATGCTCAAGCGCTGGGCCGAAAACAAGTAGACCGGGCATCGGACTGCGCCACGTTGATGCCCGAACCGAATGGGTTCATAAAGCGCAGTTGGCAATAGTCGACCAAGTTTCCAGCCAGCGGTTAACAGCCTGGTTTCCACGCTTTTGCAGGTACGCAAGAAAGCGGTACGCAGCTGGGTACGCATTGATGCGGGAGAGCGCCGCTTGGCCAATTGGCGCCACCTCAACATTTCCCAACACCCGGTCGGGCCTGAACATCACTGAACATGTGCGCGCTTCAGGTCGGTCGTGAAGGCGTGCCTGAGTTGCACCACAGCGGCACGACCCCACCGCTGGGGCTTCGTCTTTCCCAGGGTGGCTACATGCTGGCTACACGGTACAAAAACACGCACCGGTGGCTACATGGTGGCTACATGAAGCCCAAGAACAACAAAGCCCCGGAGGGCATCCGAGGCTAAGTTGTTGATTTGATTGGTGCCGGTGAAAGGAATCGAACCCTCGACCTTCTCATTACGAATGAGCTGCTCTACCGACTGAGCTACACCGGCATCCAAGCCTTAAATTCTAGCACGCTCACTGCGCGTCGCGGTGGTAGGCCGTGACGCGCTCGACCTCGTTCTTCGAGCCCAGGATGACGCTGACGCGTTCGTGCAACTGCGCAGGCGGCACGTCCATGATGCGCTGCAGGCCGTTGGTGGCCGCGCCGCCGGCTTGCTCCACCAGGAAGCTCATCGGGTTGGCTTCGTACATCAGGCGCAGCTTGCCGGGCTTGTTGGGCTCGCGCTTGTCCCAGGGGTACATGAAGATGCCGCCGCGGGTCAGGATGCGGTGCACGTCGGCCACCATGGAGGCGATCCAGCGCATGTTGAAATCCTTGCCGCGCACGCCTTCCTTGCCCTGCAGGCACTCGTCGATGTAGCGCTTCACGGGCGGGGCCCAGTGGCGCATGTTCGACATGTTGATGGCGAATTCCTTGGTGTCTTCGGGGATGCGCACATTGTCTTCGGTCATCACCCACGAGCCCTGCTCGCGGTCCAGCGTGAACATCACCACGCCCTTGCCGACCGTCAGCACCAGCGTGGTCTGCGGGCCGTACACGCAGTAGCCGGCGCACACCTGGGCGGTGCCGGGCTGCAGGAAGCTGTCGTTGGTGACGTCGCCACCCTGGTGCTTGAGCACCGAGAAGATGGTGCCGATGCTCACGTTCACGTCGATGTTGCTGGAGCCGTCGAGCGGGTCGAACAACAGCAGGTATTCGCCTTGCGGGTAGCGGTTGGGCACGGCGTGCATGTCGTCCATTTCCTCGGACGCCATGCCGGCCAGGTGGCCGCCCCATTCGTTGGCTTCGATCAGCACCTCGTTGGCGATGATGTCCAGCTTCTTCTGGACTTCGCCCTGCACGTTCTCGCTGCCGGCGCTGCCCAGGACTTCACCCAGGGCGCCCTTGTTGACGCTGATGGCGATGCGCTTGCAGGCGCGCGCCACGACTTCGATGAGGAGGCGCAGCTGGGCGGGGATCTGGGCCTCGCCGCGCTGCTGTTCGATCAGGTACTGCGTGAGGCTGATGCGGTGGGTCATGGTGTGTGTTTCCTGAAAACGTGAAAGCGTTGCGGCTCAATCCTGCAGTGCGCGTGTGACGATCTCGCGGACATCGTCCGACAGCTCGGCGCGCGCGGCCACGCGGCTGAGGGCCTCGCGGGCGGCCGTGCGGTAGGGCTCGGCCAGGCGGCGCCAGTGGTCCATGGCGCGGGCCAGGCGGGCGGCCAGCTGCGGGTTGATGCCGTCGATCTCGATGACGCGGTCGGCCCAGAACACGTAGCCGGCGGCGTCCGTGCGATGGAAGGCGGCCGGGTTGCTCTGGCACAGCGCCATCAGCAGGCTGCGGGCGCGGTTGGGCGTGCGCAGGGTGAAGTCCGGGTGCAGCATCAGGGCCTTGGCGCGGGCGAAGACCTTGCCGTCCTTCTCCGGGGCCAGGGCCTGCAGGCTGAACCACTTGTCGATGACGAGCGCCTCGCCGCGGAACTGGTGGTGGAAGCGCTCCAGGGCCTGCTCGGCCAGCTCGGAGTGCGCGTTCACCAGGGCCGACAGCGCGCCCAGGCGGTCGGTCATGTTGGCCGCGTCCTTGAAGCGCTGGAAGGCGCGCCCCGTCCAGACGGGGTTGTGGCGCACGCTGGCGTCCAGCACCAGCATGCCCAGGGCCAGGTTGGCCAGGGCACGGCGGCCGGCGCTCACCGGGTCGGGCGAGTAGCCGCCCAGGTCGTGGTGCTGCTCGAACGCCCAGACCCAGTCTTCGTGCAAGGCATGGGCCAGTTGCAGGCGCATGCCTTCGCGGGCGGCATGGATGCGCTGCGGGTCGACCACTTCCAGCTGCTCGGCCACGTAGGCTTCGCTCGGCAGGGTCAGCACCAGTTCCTTGAACGCCGCGTCCAGCTCGGGATGGCGCAGCACACCGCGCAGGGCCCCGACGAAGCGCGCATCCAGCTCCACATGCCCGTGGCCGGTCACGGCGGCCAGCAGGCGGCGCAAGGCCAGCTTCTGGGCGGCTTCCCAGCGGTTGAAGGGGTCGCTGTCATGGGACAGCAGCGTGAACAGGGCGTCGTCGCTGAGTTCGGCCTCCAGCACCACGGGCGCAGAGAAACCGCGCAGCAGCGAAGGCACGGGCTCCAAGGGCACATGCACGAAGGTGAAGGTCTGCTCGGCCTCGGACAGCACCAGCACCGTGTCGTGCCCGATGGGGTCGAGGTGGCCTTCCAGGTGCAGGTTGAGGTGGCGGCCATCGGCGGCGACCAGGCCCATGGCCACCGGGACCACCATGGGCGCCTTGACGGGCTGGCCCGGCGTGGCCGCACAGCTTTGCGACAGCGTCAGGGTATAGATGTGGTTGGCCGCGTCGTAAACGCCCTGGGCCTTCACGCGCGGCGTGCCGGCCTGGGCGTACCAGCGCTTGAAGGCGTCGAGGCGGCGGGCCAGTTCGCTGTCCGGGTTGGCATCGGCAATCGCCTGGGCGAAGTCGTCGCAGGTCACGGCCTGGCCGTCGTGGCGCTCGAAATACAGCGCCATGCCGCGGGCAAAGCCTTCCTGGCCGACGAGGGTGTGCATCATGCGCACGACCTCGGCGCCCTTTTCATAGACGGTGGCGGTGTAGAAGTTGTCGATCGCCAGGTAGCTGTCGGGGCGCACCGGGTGGGCCATCGGGCCCGCGTCCTCGGGGAACTGCAGCTGGCGCAGGGTGCGCACGTCCTCGATGCGCTTGACGGCGCGGGCGCTGTGGCTGCCGGCCATGTCCTGGCTGAACTGCTGGTCGCGGAAGACGGTCAGGCCTTCTTTCAGCGAGAGCTGGAACCAGTCGCGGCAGGTGACGCGGTTGCCGGTCCAGTTGTGGAAGTACTCGTGGGCCACCACGCTTTCGACGTTGCCGAAGTCGACATCGGTCGCGGTGGCCGGGTTGGCCAGCACGAACTTGGTGTTGAAGATGTTCAACCCCTTGTTCTCCATGGCGCCCATGTTGAAGTCGCTCACGGCCACGACCATGAAACGCTCCAGGTCCAGGCTCAGACCGAAGCGGGCTTCGTCCCAGGCGATGGACGCGATCAGCGAGTTCATCGCGTGCTCGGTCTTGTCCAGGTCGCCGGCGCGCACGTAGATCTGCAGCAGGTGGTCCTTGCCGGCACGGGTGCGGATGCGCTGTTCGCGGCGCACCAGGTCGGCGGCCACCAGGGCGAACAGGTAGCAAGGTTTCGGATGCGGGTCTTCCCACACCGCGAAGTGCTTGCCACCCTCCAGCTTGCCCTCTTGCACCAGGTTGCCGTTGGACAGCAGCACGGGGTACTTTCGCTGGTCGCCCTTCAAGGTCACCTTGTAGGTGGCCATCACGTCCGGGCGGTCCAGGAAGTAAGTGATGCGGCGAAAGCCCAGGGCCTCGCACTGCGTGAAGAAGCCACCGCTGCTGGTGTACAGGCCCGACAGCTGGGTGTTCTTCTCGGGCGCACAGGTGCTGCGGATCTCCAGGCTGAAGGGCTGCTGGGGCAGGTTCTCCAGCACCAGCTGGCCGCCCTCGGTGCGGAAGGACACCGGCTCGCCATCGACCAGCACGCGGGTGAGGTTGATGTCTTCACCGTCCAGGCGCAGGGGAGCGCCGGGCTGGGCCGGGTTGGGCGCCACGGTCATCTTGTTGATGACCAGGGTCTTGGCCGGGTCCAGATCGAAAGTCAGGTCGACCGTCTTGATCCAGAACGCCGGCGCCGCGTAGTCTTCGCGGCGAATCAGCGGTGCGCTGCCTTCACGCATGGGGTCCCTCTCGTGGTGAATGCTTCAGATGCCTTGCTTCAGGCTGGCCTCGATGAATGGGTCGAGGTCGCCATCCAGCACCTTCTGGGTGTTGGAGATTTCAACGCTGGTGCGCAGGTCCTTGATGCGCGACTGGTCGAGCACGTAGGAGCGGATCTGGTGGCCCCAGCCCACATCGGTCTTGGTGTCTTCCAGCTTCTGCTGCGCTTCCATGCGCTTGCGCATTTCGTGGTCGTACAGGCGCGAGCGCAGGCGGCGCCACGCGACGTCGCGGTTGCTGTGCTGCGAGCGGCTGTCCTGGCACTGCACCACGATGCCCGTGGGGATGTGGGTCAGGCGCACGGCCGAGTCGGTCTTGTTGATGTGCTGACCGCCCGCACCCGAGGCGCGGTAGGTGTCGGTGCGCACGTCGGCCGGGTTGATGTCGATCTCGATGGAGTCGTCGATTTCCGGGTAGACGAACACCGATGCGAACGAGGTGTGGCGGCCGCCGGACGAGTCGAACGGCGACTTGCGCACCAGGCGGTGCACGCCGGTTTCGGTGCGCAGGAAGCCGAAGGCGTACTCGCCCTCGACCTTGATGGTCGCGCTCTTGATGCCGGCGGTGTCGCCCGGGGTTTCGTCTTCGAGGTCGGCCTTGAAGCCCTTGCGCTCGCAGTAACGCAGGTACTGGCGCAGCAGCATGGAGGCCCAGTCGCAGGCCTCGGTGCCACCGGCGCCGGCCTGGATGTCGATGAAGCAGTTGCTCGGGTCGGCCGGGTTGCTGAACATGCGACGGAATTCGAGGTTCTCGACGTCCTTCAGCAGGGCCTGCACATCGTCAAAGATGGCCTGCAGGCCGGCGTCGTCGCCCTCTTCCTTCGACATCTCGAACAGCTCGGCGTTGTCGGCCAGGTTGCTCGTCAGGTGGCTGATGACCAGCACCACGTCTTCGAGCGACTTCTTTTCCTTGCCCAGGGCTTGCGCGCGCTTGGGGTCGTTCCAGACGGCAGGATCTTCGAGTTCGGCGTTGACTTCAGCGAGGCGGCGGGACTTTTCGTCCCAGTCAAAGATACCCCCGAAGCTCAGCGGTGCGCTGAGTCAGGTCGGCAATTTGCGCGCCGAGGGCGTTGATGTGTTCGATGTCCATGGGGTGCCTGCGAGGTATCTGGGATCTGAATGTGAAAGGGCCTGACGGCCCGCATGGGCCCATTTTCTCATGCCCTCACGGTGTCAGGAAGGCGTCAGGAAGCCCGCCAGGTGGGCCGCCAGCGCCTCGGGCTGGTCGTGGTGCAGCATGTGGCCCGCCTGCCCGAGCGTTTCCAGGCGGAAATCGGGCACCCGGGAGACGCGGTCGAGGAACTCCTCCCGCGTGAACTTGTCGCCGAACAAGCTGAAGTACTGGGTCTGGTCGCCCTCGACGAACAGCACCGGGCACGTGACACGGGCCAGGAAGGCATGGACCTCCTCGACCCGGTAGAGGAAGGGCTGCGGGCGCTTGTGCGCCGGGTCGGCGTTGATGACCCAGCGGCCGCCCTCCTCGCGCGCCCAGTGCCCGGCCAGCCATTGCGCAAACGCCGGCCGCAGCAGCGGGTTGTTGGCCTGCAGGCGGCGAGCCACCTCGTCGAGGCTGGCGTAGTCCTTCAGCTGCACCGGGGCGCGCAACTCATCGAGCCACTTGACGTAGCGCTGCGGGGCGGCCTCCGGCGGGGCCGCGGGCATGCCGAAGCCTTCGAGGTTGACCAGCTTGCGGATGCGCTCGGCGCGCACACCCGCGTAGAGCATCACCACGTTGCCGCCCATGCTGTGGCCCAGCAGGTCCATCGGGCGATCGGGGGAGAGCTGCTGCAGGGCGGCATCCAGGTCGGCCAGGTAGTCGGCAAAAAAGTAGCGGTCGTTGGCCGGGGGCGTCTCGGTGTGGCCGAAGCCGCGCCAGTCCAGCGCCACGATGGGACGCTCGCCCCAGCCGGGCTGCCCGCGCAGGGCGTCCACCATGAACTGGAAAGACGCCGAGGTGTCCATCCAGCCGTGCACCATGACCAGCAGAGGCTGGGCGTCGCTGACCCGGGTCAGGTCGCCCCACACCCTGAGGTGGTAGCGCAAGCCGCGCACGCTCAGGTGCTCGCTGCGGGCAGGGTAAACCGGGACATAAGGGGCAGTTTGTGACATCGGCGCTGCAGTCAAAATCTCGGGCTGTGTGCAAATGCAGGCGGCGCCCCACCCAAAAGGGTGATTCTGGAGCGACCTGCACCCATCATCGCCGATCTGAAGGCGTTTTCACCTAAGCTGTCGGCTCAGCGTCGACCCGCATCCTCCACGCGACATGAGCGCAGTGCCCCACCCGACATCGCCGCCCGATCCGTCCCTGGCCCGACATGCCGCATCTGAAGCCGTGCCCACGCCGGTGTTCGGGCGCTTCGGGCCGCTGGCACTGTCCGTGGGCGCGCTGGCCGCGGTCAGCATGGGCCTGATCGCCTGGTCCCACCTCGGCTGGAACCGCCTGCAGCAACAGGCACACGCGTTCGACACCCACCTCTCGGTCGCGCGCTTCGAGACCCGCCAGGCCCAGTGGCTGGTGGCAGGCCCCGCCACCCGGATGGCCCCGGACCAGACCGATGCCCTGACCACCCCGCTGACCCGCACCCGCCACGCCCTGGCAGAGCTGCAGCCCCACGCCCCTGAGGATGTGCGCGGGCCGCTGTCGCACCTGCAGGCCCAGGTCGCAGCCGCCTTGCGCCAGGCCGAGACCATGCCCCGGGATGGCGCTGCGCTGCGCCAATCCCTGAGCGACGTGGACCAGGCCCTCGGTGCCACCGGCACCCGTTGGGAGCAGGCCCTCGACCTCGCCACCCGCGACCAGCACCGCCTCGACCGGCTCAACGTCGCCCTCGTGGGCGGCGTGACCCTGCTGTTGCTGCTGCTCATGGGCCGCGCCCACCGCCAGCGCGAGGCCGCCATCGGCAAGGCCGAAGCACGCGAAGCCCAGCTGCGTGCTTTCGCCGAAGCCCTGCCCGACCTGGCCTTCCGCATGGACGCCCAGGGCCACCACCTCGACATCTACGGCAACAACCTGCCCTTGCTCGGTCGCCCCGCGCAGGACCTCATCGGCCGCCGCCTGAGCGACCTCTTCCCCACCGAGATGGCGCAGCGTTTCATGGGCGTGCTCCAGCAGGCCCTGGACAGCCGCAGCCCCCAGACCACCACCTTCGCCATCCCCATCAACCAGGAACTGCGCCACTTCGACAGCCGCTGCGCCCCCGTGGGCGACACCGACGAGGTCGTCTGGATGATCTGGGACATCACCGCGCGCCGCCAGACCGAGCGCCGCCTGCGCCGCAAGACGCGCATGTACGACTTCCTCAGCCACGTCAACCAGGCCATCGTGCGCTCCAGCGATCCGCACGCGCTGCTGGAGCGGGTCTGCCAGGTCGCGGTGCAGCATGGCCAGTTCCGCAAGGCCTGGGTCGCGCTGTTCGATGCCGACGACCCCTGCACCTTGCGCTGCGAGGCCGAGTCCGGCGACGAGCGTCCGCGCCGCCCCAGCCTGAGCTTCAGCCTGCCGGCGCAGGCCGACACCGGCAACGCCCTGGACACCGCCCTGCGCCAGGGCCAGACCTTCCGCACCCGCGAACTGCAAAGCCTGTCGGCGCTCAAGCCCGCGCCGGCCTGGCTGCACGAGGCCGTGGCCGCCGGCACGCCCGGTTGCGTGGTCGTGCCGCTGCGCCGCGAGCACACCCTCGTGGGCCACCTGCTGCTGCTGGGCCGCCGCGTGGACGACACCGATGCCGACGAACTCGGCCTCTTCGAGGACCTCTCCAGCGACCTGTCCTTCGCGCTGACCAACCTGCACCGGGAAGCCTTGCGCGACCAGGCCGAAGAGCGCATCCGCCTGCACGCCGCAGCGCTCGAAAGCACCCGCGACGGCATGATGGTGATGGGCCGCGACAAAGCGCTGGTGTCCATCAACCCCGCATTCACCACGCTGACGGGCTACGAGGAGCACGAGGTCATCGGCCTGACGCCCGAGTTCCTGATGACCGACCAGCCCACCGAATTCCTCACCGAGTTGCGCGGCCAGCTGCGCCGCCACGGCGCCTGGCAGGGCGAGGTCTGGTTCAAGCACCGCAGCGGCGACCCCTTCATGACCAAGCTGTCGGTGTCGGCCGTGCGCAGCAGCCAGGGTGAACCCAGCCACTTCGTGGGCGTGTTCACCGACATCACCCAGCTCAAGCAGACCGAAGAGCGCCTGGCGCGCATGGCCCACTACGACCCGCTGACCGAGCTGCCCAACCGCGTGCTCATCCGCCAGCGCCTGGCCCACGCCATCAACCTGGCGCAGCGGCACCACACCCTGGTCGGCGTCGTCTTCATCGACCTCGACAACTTCAAGACCGTCAACGATGGCCTCGGACACGCCGCCGGCGACAGCCTGCTGCGCCAGGTCGCCCAGCGCCTGAGCCAGCGCGTGCGCCAGGAAGACACCCTGGGCCGACTGGCCGGCGACGAGTTCGTGCTCGTGCTGGAGCACCTGCGCCACCCGCAACAGGCCGCGCACGTGGCCTCCGCCATCCTCGAAACCCTCAGCCAGCCCTTCACCCTGGACGGCGGCCAGCAGGTCTATGTGCGCGCCTCCATCGGCATCAGCATGTACCCGGACGACGGCCAGGACGAGTCCGAGCTCGTGCGCAACGCCGACGCCGCCATGTACGAGTCCAAGCGCCGCGGCCGCAACAACTTCAGCTTCTACACCGAGGCCTTCACCACCGACGCCACCCTGCGCCTGCAGATGGAAACCCTGCTGCGCCGCGCGGTGGAGCACAGCGAATTCACCCTGCACTACCAGCCCATGGTGCGGCTGTCGGACCGCAAGGTCATCGCGGTCGAGGCCCTGGTGCGCCTCAACAACGCCGGCCAGCACACGGCCGGGCTGCACCATGGCTCGGCGGCGCTCAGCCCCAACCAGTTCATCCCCGTCATGGAAGACGCAGGCATGATCACCTCCCTGAGCGAGTGGGTCATCGAAGAGGCCTGCAACCAGGCGCGGGCCTGGCTGGATGCCGGACTCGACTTCGGGCGCGTGGCCGTCAACCTCTCGCCCAGCGAGATCCGCCGCGGCGGCGTGGTCGAGCGCCTCGCCGACATCCTGGAGCGCACCGGCCTGCCACCGCAGTGCCTGGAAATCGAGATCACCGAAGGCGGCCTGATGGAGTCCGGCATGGGCGCCGAGCAGTTCCTGCAGCAGTTGCACCAGCTGGGCGTGTACCTGACCATCGACGACTTCGGCACCGGCTATTCCTCGCTGGCCTACCTCAAGCGCTTCCCGGTGCAGCAGCTCAAGATCGACCGCAGCTTCGTGCAGGACCTGCCCAGCAACGACAGCGACAGCCAGCTGGTCAGCACCATGATCTCGATGGCGCACGGCCTGCGCCTGCACGTGGTCGCCGAGGGCGTGGAGATGCCCGACCAGGAAGCCTTCCTCAGCAGCCTGGGCTGCGATGTCGCCCAAGGCTACCTCTACAGCCGCCCGGTGACGGCCCAGCAGATCTCGCACTACCTGACCCGGCATTGACCATTCAGCGAGCATGGCTTTCCCCCCCGAGGGGCGCGTCGAATGCAAAAAAGCACGATCGTTCGATGACGCATCACCCCCCCACGCTTTTCCCCCATGAGCCAAGCCTCCCCCACTTCCAGCCCATCGCCTGACACCGCCACCCTCGGCCAGCTGCTGTCGCGCCGCGAGCGCCTGGCCGTCGGCGGGCACCAGCGGGTGCGCTTCCACGTCAGCGCCGACTGGGGCCAGGGCCGCACCACCTTCGGCGGTGTGCTGTCGACCCTCGTCGTTCAGGCCATGCGCGACGTCTGCGGCAGCGACTGGCCCTTGCGCGCCCTGCAAACCAACTTTGTGGGTCCGGTCGCGCCGGGCCACTTCGATGTCGAAGTGCACCTGCTGCGTCAGGGCAAGAACATCCGCCAGGTGCAGGCCCGCGTGCTGCAAACCGATGCCACGGGGGTCGAGCAAACCGGCGGCGTGCTGCTGGGCGTGTTCGGCACCGCCCGCGAATCGGCCCTGCCCCACCTGCGCCCCGAGCACATCCCCGCGGCCAAGGACATCCACGAATCCTTCCAGTGGCATTACGTGCCCGACGTCATGCCCGCCTTCGTGCAGCACCTCGACTTCCGCCAGGCCGAAGGCGGCCTGCCCTTCACCGGCACCGATGCCTGGCACAGCCGCACCTACGTGAAGCTGCACGCCCCCACCGGCGTGGACGCCGAGTTGCAGGCCGTGCTGCTGGCCGATGCCGGCCCCACGCCCGCCCTCTCCCAGCTCAAGGGCTTCGCACCTGCGTCCTCCGTCTCCTGGGCGCTGGAGCTGCGCCCTGTGGACGAGGGGGATGCGGCCGGCTTCTGGCGCATGGACAAGGACGCCCTGGCCACCGGCGACGGCTACGTCAACGAAAAAACCACGCTGTGGACCCCCAGCGGCCAGCTCGCCGCCCTCGGCTACCAGGTGGTGGCGGTGTACGCTTGAGGCTTGGCTGGGCCTGAGCACCTTGGGGCTGACCAAAGCCCCACGCAGTGCCCCGCAGTGCCCATGTCCGACGCATCCGACGCCTCCTCCGCACCATCCCCCACCTCCCGCGTTGCGCCGCCTTCGGTGGCGGACGCCGCGGCCTCGCCGCAGCCGCCCTTGCAACGCCCCGGATCGCTGCGCGAACTCTTCGTCGCCTTCACCTGGCTGGCGCTGCAAGGCTTCGGCGGCGTCATCGCGGTGGCGCAGCGCGAGTTGTGCGAACGCCGCCAATGGCTGAGCCCGCGCGACTTCGTCGACATGCTGGCCTCGGCGCAGGTGCTGCCCGGCCCGAACGTGTGCAACCTGTCGCTGATGATCGGCGACCGCTTCTTCGGCTGGCGCGGCGCCCTCACCGCCCTGGCCGGCATGATCGCCGCACCCATGGCGCTGATGCTGCTGCTGGCCTGGGGCCTGGGCGAGGCCGCCAGCCTGCCGCACGCGCAAGGCCTGATCCGCGGCGCGCTCGGCGGCATCGCGGCGGTGGCCGCCGGCCAGATCATCGGCACCGTGCTCAAGCTCTCGGCCCCCTTGCGTGAGCACGAGCTGGGCTGGCCGGCCTGCCTGGGCCTGGCGGCGCTGGCCTTTGCGCTGGTCACGGGCGGGCACTGGCCGCTCATCCAGGTGCTGCTGGGGCTGGGTGGCATCACCTGCCTGGCCAGCTACCTGCTGCTCAAGCGCCGCGAGGCCCGGGCATGAGCGCGGTGGCCGCAGTGAGCGCCGCAGCGCCTCTCAGCTGGTCGCCCGAGGTGTGGTGGACGCTGTTCGGGCACTTCATCGCGCTGTCGCTGCTGTCCATCGGCGGGGCCATCACCCTGGTCCCCGACATGCACCGCCGGCTGGTGCAAGACGGTGGCCTGCTGAGCGATGCCGACTTCACCGGGGCCATCGCCCTGGCCCAGGCCGCGCCCGGCCCCAATGTGCTGTTCGTGGCCTTGATGGGCTGGTACGCGGGCGGGCTGGGTGGTGCGCTCATCAGCATGGTCGGCATCATGCTGCCCTCGACCACGCTGGCCCTGGCGGTTTCGCGCTGGGTCTCGGTGCGCCGCCACTGGCTGAGCGTGCGCGCCTTCCAGGCCGGCATGACACCGGTCACCATGGGCCTGCTGCTGGCCACGGGCTGGCACCTCATGCCCCCACTGGATGGCCAGCCGCGCGCCTGGGGGCTGGCCGTGGCGGTGGCGCTGCTGGTCTGGCGCACCCGCGTTCGCCTCATCTGGCTGGTGGTCACCGGGGCCGTGCTCGGCGCGCTCGGGGTCGTCTGAGGCACACTGCCCGGCATGAGCACCCCGAACACGGCAAGCACGCCCCTGGCCATCACCCACCACCCGGACATCGGCCGCTTCGAAGCGATCGTCGATGGCCTGCGCTGCGAGGTCGACTACGTGCAGGATGGCCGGGTCACGCGCATCACCCACACCGGCGTGCCTCGCCCCCTGGAAGGTCGCGGCATCGCGGCAGCGCTGGTCGCCCATGCGCTGGCCTGGGTTCGGCAGCAAGGGCAGCAGGTCGACCCGGTGTGCAGCTACGTGGCGGTCTACATCCGACGCCATCCCGAGTGGCAGGACCTGCTGGCCTGAGGTCTGGAGCCCGGTCCGGGTGCAAGCGTTGACGCCACACCCGGTCTCCCGCACAACCGGCCTCGGCAGATCGGCTCAGTGTGCCCGCGCGCCTGAGGTGTCCGTCCCCAGCACCCGCAGGCGCTGCTCGGGTGACAGGGCCGCAGCCAGATCGCGGGCGAAGGCGGCCTGCCATGTCCAGCCCGTCTGGGCGTCGCCATCGATGGTCGACAGGCGCACCAGCAGGCCGTCGGCCAGGCCACGGTGGCTGAGCCCCGCCAGGATTTGCGCGACCTTGAAGCGGGCCTCGTCCTGCACCACCTCGTCGCCCAGCAGGCGCCAGTAGGTGATGGGTTCGGGGCGCTCGGGCAGCGTGGCCATCAGGCGCACCACCGGCAACTGGCGTCCCGGCAGCGCCAGGGTGGCCGGTGTGAGGGCGCTGACCTCGAAGCCACCGGCGCGGTAGCAGACCTCGGGGCGGTGCATCTGCAAGCCCACCGATTGCTGGCGACCGTAGGCCACCGACAGCATCACCCGCCGGCCGCTGGGGTGGATGTAGGTGCGCTCCAGCACCTGGTCGTACATCTGGAAGCGCCGTGCGGCCTCGAAAGCCGGGCGCACCATGCCCGAGGCCACCGCGTCCAGGCGCCACACGCCGCGCTGCGGGCCCGCCGCCGTGCGCACTTCGGTCGGCACTTCGGTCGGGAACAAGTCCTCCAGCGGCACCTGGGCACGCACCTGCGCCGCCGCCGACACCCCGGGGCGCAGCCACAGGCTGGCCAGGGCGACGCTCACCAGGCAGGCTCCGAGTGCCCACGAACGGCGCCAGGCCACGGGCGCGGCGGGCTGCGCAACCTGGGCGCCAGGCACCCCCATCTCCGCAGCCGCATCTGACGCCGCCGGCGCGTGCGCCACGCGGGCCGCCATCCCCTCCCGCCCTGGCAGCGCCTCGCGCCGGTCCGGCCAGACCAGCCCCAGCACCGTGTCCACCGCGGCCATCAAGGCCAGGGCCACGGCGAACAGCACCAGGCCGGCGAAATTGTGGACGAAGCCTTGTCCGGCGGCATCTCCGAAGTGGTGCGTCACCACCACCAGGATCATCACCCGGATGACATTGGCGAAGAAAGACACCGGGATCGCCAGCGCCGCCAGCAGGCCATTGCGCCACCAGGAGGTGTGCTGGGCCAGGTGGCTGTAGAGCAGGCCCATGGCCTCCAGGATGAACATGGAGTGCAGGCCCGCGCACGCCTCGGCCACCAGCAACTGGTATTGCCCGACGGTGATGACCACGCCACTGCGTCCGATGGGGTAGCCCAGCACGGACAGCGCCGAGGTGGCCACCGCCGACACCGCTTCCTTGAGCGGCGCGGTCAGCGCCAGCACCACCGAGAAGGGCAGCGGCATCGCAAACAGGCAGAACAGCCAGGCAAACCAGGTGCGGCGCAGCCCATCCCAGCCGCGGCTCGACCACATCGACAGCAGGGCCAGCCACCACAGCGACAGCAACTCGACGCGGATGAACTCCTGCGAGCGGCCCAGCGCGTAGCCCAGCAAGCCCAGCGCCCAGGCCAGCCAGAACAGCGCACCCAGGCGCTCGGGCCGCCCACCGGGCCCCGTCACGCTGGCCACGCCGCGCTGGCGCCACATCAGCCAGGCGGCCACCCCCAGCAGGAGCAGCTCATGGCCCTGGCTGTACGCCACCCAGGTGCCAAAGAGCCAGTCCCACAGGCTGGGAATGGCCAGGCTCAGCCAGGCCAGGGGCAACACCAGCGACGCGACCATGGTCCGCTCGGGGCCGGGTGTCAGCGAGCGGCGGATGCGGCTGCCGAGTCCGCCGACGCAGGCGGCAGCGGCGCCGAGGCAGCCGACGAGGCCCCTGGCAGCGGCATCAGCCGGGTGATCTTGGCTTGCTCCCGCAGGCGGGTCATGCCGTCACGCACGGCCTCCTGGCGCCGCTGGCTCATCAGCGCCGCCTGGATGGCCGGCGTGGCCTGGCCCAGCAGCACGGGCGACTCTTCGGTCTTGAGCACGGTCAGCACGTACAGGCTGTCAGGTCGGCGCAGGGCCAGCGACTGCCCCGGCTTGAGCTTGGCCAGGCTGGGCAGCAGGTCCAGCGGCAGGCCTTCGGCCCACTGGGCGAAGCGCCGGCTCTTGCGGGCGGCCTTTTGCTGGACGAACCAGGCCTGCAGCTCTTCGACGCTGCCCATGGACTGGACCTTGCTCTGCCAGGCGTCGGCCTCGGCGCCGGGCACCTGCACCACGGTTTCTTCCAGCAGGTACTGGCGGCGCTGAGAGAACAGCTCGGGGTGCTCGTCGTAGTAGCGCTCCACGGCGGCGGTGTCGGGCAGCGCCACCTTGTCGGCCAGCTGGTCCTGGTAGACCCGTGCCAGCACTTCGCGGCGGGCCAGGGCCAGGGCCTGCAGGGTTTGCGGATTCGTGTCCAGGCCCGCCTGGATGGCGGCCTGGGCGGCCAGTTCCTGCTCGATCAGGTTGTCCAGCGCGCGGGGCGAGGCCTGCTCGCCGAAGCGCGCCCCCAGGGCCGGTTGCAGGCGCAGCAGGGTCTCGACCTGGTGCACGGAAATCTCGCCATTGTTGACCAGTGCGGCCACCTGGGACTCCCCTGCCGCCGAGGACGCAGCGGGCTTCTTGTCGCAACCGCCCAGCAAAACCAGCACCGCTGCGGCGCACACCCATGTCTTGTTCAAATCCGACTCCTGAGGCTGGTCACGCCTGCGCGCGACCAAAAAAAACGGACCCGAAGGTCCGTGCTGGAGCAAACGGGCATCACCCGCTTGCAAGGCGGCCCCCGGTCACCCAGGGGCGTGAGCCCATCAGGCAGCCTTGCGGCCGCGACGCAGCATCAGGGCCACACCGGCCAGGCCCATGGCCGTCAGGGCCAGGTCTGCGGGTTCCGGCGCCGGCGATGCCACCGAAGCGGTCGTGCGGATGGTACCAGTGTAAGAAGCGCTCGGGGTTTCACCCAGGGTGACGGTGCCCGCAGCCAGCAGGGTGTAGCTGCCAGCCGACAGGTTGGCAAAGCTGAAGGTGTTGGTGCTGCCGTCGACAGGGATGGCGACGTCGAAGCCGTAAAGGGCATTCACCGCGGTGTTGGTCAGCACCAGCGCGTTGAGAACCACGTCCTTGCTGAAGCTCAGGAAGGCGCTGAACAGGTCGCCATCCGAGGTCGTGCCGGACACGGTGCCAGGGGTGGCGATGCTGAAGGTGTAGTAGTCGGTGAAGGACGTGCTGCGGTAGAAGGTGTTGCCAAAGGTCGTGTCGGCGGCACCGAGTTGACCCAGATCGGTGGTGGCAGAGAACGCACTTGCGCAGGCCAGGGCCAGAACCGCGCCAATAGAACCACGACGAACCACGTTTTGCATGACAACCTCACTGTGTTTCAGATAGGCATACGATACATGGTCACGTTTCAGATTGTTACCCCCGGATCATGGGGGCAAGATGGTGCGCGAAATCTCACGTGACATGCGCTCTGACGCACCCCGGTGGTGCAGGGAAAACGCCAAGGCCGCCTCCCGCACCGGTTCGACGCCCTCGCGCAGGCCTTGGCAGGCCGCTTGCACCGCCTCGGGCCAGTCGCTCACCCGCCGAGACGCCCCCGCGGCCAGGCTCAACTCGGCCGCATCGGCAAAATTGAAGGTGGAGGGCCCCATGATCAGCGGACAGCCACAGGCCGCAGCCTCGATCAGGTTCTGTCCGCCCAGGGGCGCAAAGCTCCCGCCCAGCCAGGCCAGCGTGGCGGCGGCGTAGTACGCCGGCATCTCGCCCATGCTGTCCCCCAGCCAGACGTCGGCGGCCAGCGCGTCGGCATCGGGCTGCCCCTGAGGCCAGGCACTGCGGCGCGACAAGCGCAGACCGCGCTGGCGCACGAGGGCGGCCACCTCGTCGAAACGCTGGGGATGGCGCGGAACGATCCACAAGCGCGGTGGCGCTGCCGCCCGCCCTCCCGCGAAAGCCCCGGCGGCCATCGCACGCTGCCAGGCGTCCAGCAACCCCGCCTCCTCGCCCTCGCGGGTGCTGGCGGCCAGGCACAGCGCCCGGGCATCGGCCGAACGCCAGCGTTGCCCCAGCGCCAGCAGCTCCGGCGCCGGGCTCATGTCGAACTTGACGTTGCCGCACACCTGCACGGGATCGGCCCCCATGGCCCGCAGGCGCACGGCGTCGTCCTCGGTCTGGGCCAGGCTCAAGGCAAGCGCGCGAGCGGCGGGCTGCAGCAGGGCCGCGAACCGCCGGCCCTGGCGCAGGCTCTTGGGGCTCAGGCGGGCGTTGGCCAGCACCATGGGCACGCCGGCCTTGCGCGCTTCGCGCAGCAGGTTGGGCCAGACTTCTGTTTCCATGAGCACGCCGACGCGGGGCTGGAAGTGCCGCAGGAACCGGCGCACGGCGCCGGGCGTGTCATAAGGCAGCCAGGCCTGCACATCGCCGGGTTGCAGCAAGGCACGGCCCGCCTCGCGGCCGGTGGCCGTGGTGTGGGTCAGCAGCAGTCGCATGCCGGGCCGTTGCTGGCGCAAGGCGGCGATCAGGGGCACGGCCGCGCGGGCCTCCCCCAGCGAGACGGCATGCACCCAGACCCAGCCCTGGCCGGACGACGGCGCACCATACAGGCCGAGGCGTTCGGGCCAGTGGGCGCGGTAATCCGGCTCCTCGCGGCCGCGCGACCAGACACGCCACAGGTAGGTGGGCGTGCCCAGGCGCAACAGCAGCGTGTAGGCCTGGCGGGCCAGCCAGGCGCGGGCCGGGGCAGGCGCCGCAGCGGGTGCGGCGGCAGAAGGCGTGGAAGACTCAGGCAAAGGCATGCAGGTGCGGCATCGAAGCCGCGATGCTAGCCGAAGCTGGCTTGAACCTCAGTGCGCCGAGGCGCCCACGTGGGCATCTGGCTTGACCGCCAGGATGGCCGCCATGAAGTGGGCACGGATGCGCTCGAGCGCCTCGGGCGTCTGGCCTTCGAAGCGCAGCACCAGCACCGGCGTGGTGTTGGAGGCGCGCACCAGGCCGAAGCCATCGGGGTAATCGGCACGCAGGCCGTCGATGGTGGTCATCTCGGCACCCTCGAACCTGGCCGTCTGGCGCAGCTTCTCGATCACGGCGTGGTGCTCGCCCTCGGCACAGGGCACGTTCAGTTCGGGCGTGCTGTGGCTGGTCGGCAGCGCATTGAGCACGGCGCTGGGGTCGGCCACCTTGGAGAGGATCTCCAGCAGGCGGGCCGCCGTGTAGGTGGCGTCGTCGAAGCCATACCAGCGCTCACCGAAGAAGATGTGGCCGCTCATCTCACCCGCGAACGGCGAGTTCATTTCCTTGAGCTTGGCCTTCACCAGCGAGTGGCCGGTCTTGTACATCACCGGCACGCCACCGGCTTCGCGGATGGCCACGGCCAGGCGCTGGCTGCACTTGACGTCGAAGATGATGGGCGCACCCGGCACGCGCGAGAGCACATCCTGCGCGAACAGCATGATCTGGCGGTCCGGGAAGATGTTGTGGCCTTCCTTGGTGACCACGCCCAGGCGGTCGCCGTCGCCATCGAAGGCCAGGCCCAGGTCGGCGCCCTGCGCCTTCACGGCCGCGATCAGGTCGGCCAGGTTCTCCGGCTTGGAGGGGTCCGGGTGGTGGTTGGGGAAGTCGCCATCGACCTCGGAAAACAGCTCGGTGACCTCGCAACCCAGGGCGCGCAGGATGCCAGGGGCCGAAGCACCAGGGATGCCGTTGCCCGAGTCCACCACGATCTTCAGAGGGCGGGCCAGCTTGCAGTCGCCGACGATGCGCTGGGTGTACTCGGCCAGCACGTTCAGCTCGGTCAGGCCACCGCTGCCGCTGGCGTAGTCCTCGGCCTCGATGCGCTGGCGCAGGCCCTGGATGTCGTCGCCGTAGATGGCGCGGCCGGCCAGCACCATCTTGAAGCCGTTGTAGTCCTTGGGGTTGTGGCTGCCGGTGACCTGGATGCCACTGTGGCAGCCGACATCACCGCGCGTGGCGGCCACGTAGTAGAGCATGGGCGTGGTCACGGCACCCAGGTCGATCACGTCGATGCCGGTGGCGCGCAGGCCACGGATGAGCGCGGCACTCAGCGAAGGACCGGAGATGCGACCGTCACGGCCGATGGCCACGGCCTTCTCGCCCAGCTTCAGCGCTTCGGTGCCGAAAGCGCGGCCCAGGTGCTCGGCCACGGCTTCGTTCAAGGTCTGCCCGACGATGCCTCGGATGTCATAGGCCTTGAAGATGGAAGCGGTGACTTGCATGGTGAACCTTTGCTGGATGAGACGGTGGGTGCGGCGGCACTGGCGCAAGGCCGTGCGGCGATGTCCAATTGTAGGGAGGCCCTCGTGACAGTTCCCGCGCACATGCCCCTCGGTCTGCGGGTGTGTCGCCTCGCCGCTATGATGGTTTTCACATGAAGACCAAAGACCTGCTGGCCATGACCGGGCTGGCCGCCATCTGGGGCGCGTCCTTCCTGTTCCTGCGGCTGGCGACCCCTGCGCTGGGCCCGGTGAGCGTGGCCGCGGGGCGTGTCGGCCTGGCTGCCCTCCTGCTGTGGCCACTCGTGTGGCGCCAGGGCCACGGACCGGCCATGCGCCAGCGCGCCTGGCCCCTGGCGGTGTCGGCCTTGCTGGCTTGCGTGCTGCCCTTCCTGGCCATGAGCCAGGCGGCACGCACCCTGCCCGCCGGGCTGATGTCCATCCTCAATGCGGTCACGCCGATGTGGGGCGCGCTGGTCGGCTGGCTGTGGGGCGGCGAGCGCCTCGGCCGCACCCGGGCCATCGGCCTGCTGGTGGGACTGGCCGGGGTGGCCCTGCTCAGCGCCGACGCCTCGCAACTGTTGCCCGCACAGGACTGGCCGCAAACGCTGCTGGCATGTGCCCTGATGATGCTGGGCACCCTGCTCTACGCCACCTCGGTGCACTACAACCAGCGCCACCTCCGTGGCCTGGCGCCGATGGCGGTCAGCGCGGGGACCATGGCCTGGGGCGCCGCGTGTCTGCTGGGGCCGGCACTGTGGCTGGGTCCGCCAGACACGCTCCAGGAAGCCAGCCGAAGCGCCTGGCTGACGCGCTGGGCCGAGGTGCCCGCGCTGGCCTGGTGGTCGCTGGCCGGCCTGGGCGCGCTGTGCACGGCGCTGGCCTACGTGCTGTTTTTCCGGCTGATCCAGCGCATCGGTCCCAGCCAGGCCCTGACGGTGACCTTCCTCATCCCCGTCTTTGGCATGCTGTGGGGTGCCCTCCTGCTGGGCGAAACCATCACCCCGACCATGCTGCTGGCCACCGGCGTCATCGCCTGGGGCACCTGGCTGTCCAACCGCGGCCCTGCTGTGCCCCCGGTGCGCACCTGACCTCAACCCGACCTGACTGGAGTTCCCATGTCGACTGAACCCCACGCCCCCGTCCGTCCCGATGTCCAGTGGCACTGGGAAGACTTCCACGAAGGCCTGAGCATGACCTTCGGCCCCAGGCACGTGGACCGCGACGAGGTCATCCGCTTCGCCACCGACTTCGACCCCCAGCCCTTCCACCTCAGCGAAGAAGCCGGCAAGGCCTCTCTGTTCGGCGGGCTGGCCGCCAGCGGCTGGCACACGGCAGGCATGGTGATGCGCATGATGTGCGACGGTTTCCTGCTGAAGTCCAGCAGCCTGGGCTCGCCCGGACTGGACAGCCTGAAGTGGCTCAAGCCGGTGATGGTGGGCGATGCGTTGCGCGCGCGCATGACCATCCTGGGCACCCGCCCGATGAAGAGCAAGCCGCATGTCGGCCTGGTGCAGTCCCGCTGGGAGGCGATCAACCAGCGCGACGAGGTGGTGATGGTGATCGAGAGCTGGGCGATGTTCGGGCGGCGCAACGCGGCCGACGAGGCGCACGCGGCCGGCATGTGACGGCCCCGCAAAGCAAAAAGCCCTGATGGCGGACCATCAGGGCTTTGCATGTTGGCGGAGTGGACGGGACTCGAACCCGCGACCCCCGGCGTGACAGGCCGGTATTCTAACCGACTGAACTACCACTCCGCGTCGGTGACGACTTCGATCGCTGTCGCGATCCAAGCGCCGTCAAAACTTGGCGTCCCCTAGGGGATTCGAACCCCTGTAGTCACCGTGAAAGGGTGGTGTCCTAGGCCTCTAGACGAAGGGGACTGAATTCCTTCATGCTACCTGATCGACGCCACACGAACATCTGCAACCGAGTCACGCACCTTGGTAGGTGGTGGAGGTAAGCGGGATCGAACCGCTGACCTCTTGCATGCCATGCAAGCGCTCTCCCAGCTGAGCTATACCCCCGCGTCCGCTGCGCTTCAAGCTCATCGCTGATGGCTTGCCGCTCAACTTCGCTTCGGTGCCCGGCTGCCTTGTTGTTTGCAAGGCGTCGTTCAAGCGAGACTGAGAGTATATACCGGATTTTTCCTTCTGCGCAAGTTGTGTGTCAGCGGCGGCGCTTTCACACGGACAGTCGCGCAGAAACCACGTT
The DNA here is from genome assembly GCA_022566735.1 of Pseudomonadota bacterium. GTDB lineage: Bacteria > Pseudomonadota > Gammaproteobacteria > Burkholderiales > Burkholderiaceae_C > Aquabacterium. Next base: position 171,598 of record JADFIG010000004.1, on the reverse strand, counting down.
GCGGTCGAACAGCGCCAGCACGGCATCCACCGACGGGGTCTGCGAACGGCCGCACACCAGCAGGCGCACCGGGATGGCGAGTTGCGGCATCTTCAGGCCATGCTCGCTCAGGGTGTCCTTCAAGGCCTGCGCGATGGCAGGGGCTTCCCAGGCGCACTCGGCCAGGCGGCCAGCCAGGCTGGCGACCGCGGGCTTGACGGCATCGGTGAGCTTCTCGGCCAGCTCCTGTGCGGGCGGGGTCACGTCGGCCACGTACATGGCCAGCCAGTCGGCCAGCTCCACGGTGGTGGCGCAACGGTCCTTGAACAGGGCGCACATGGCGGCCAGGCGGGCATCGCCCTGCCCTGCGGCCAGCTCGGCCGGCAAGCTCGCGCCGCGGCGGTCGAATTGCTCGCGCACCAGGGTGGCCAGCATGGCATCGTCGGCGGTCTTCATGTGCTGCTGGGCCACCCAGCGCAGCTTGGCCTCGTCGAACTGGCCGGCGCTCTTGCCGAGGTGGTCGAGGTTGAACCACTCGACCAGTTGCTGGCGCGAGAAGATCTCGTCGTCACCGTGGCTCCAGCCCAGGCGGGCCAGGTAGTTCACGATGGCGTCGGCCAGGTAGCCTTCGTCGCGGTACTGCGTGACGGCCTTGGCGCCATGGCGCTTGCTCATCTTCTCGCCTTGCTCATTGAGCACGGTGGGCAGGTGGGCGTAGACCGGCGGCTCCTGGCCGAGGGCGCGCAGGATGTTGATCTGGCGGGGCGTGTTGTTGACGTGGTCGTCGCCACGGATGACGTGGGTGATGCCCATGTCCATGTCGTCCACCACGACGCAGAAGTTGTAGGTGGGCGTGCCGATCAGGCTGTCGCTGTCGGGCGCGGCGGGGCGGGCGATCACCAGGTCGTCGAGCTCGTCGTTGCTGATCTCGATGCGGCCCTTGACCTTGTCCTCCCACACGACGCTGCCGCCTTGCGGGTTCCTGAAGCGCAGCACGGGCTTGACGCCAGCGGGCACGGGCGGCAGGGTCTTGCCGGGCTCGGGACGCCAGGTGCCGTCGTAGCGCGGCTTTTCCTTGTTGGCCATCTGGCGCTCGCGCAGGGCGTCGAGTTCGGCCGAGCTCATGTAGCAAGGGTAGATGAGGCTCTTGTCCAGCATCTCTTGCACGACCTGCTTGTAGCGGTCCATGCGCTGCATCTGGTAGTAGGGGCCTTCGTCGTGGTCCAGGCCCAGCCACTGCATGCCTTCCAGGATGACATCGACGGCGGCCTGCGAGGAGCGCTCTTCGTCGGTGTCCTCGATGCGCAGGATGAAGACACCTTTGTTGGCACGCGCAAAGGCCCAGGGGTAGAGGGCCGAGCGGATGTTGCCCAGGTGGATGAAGCCCGTGGGGGACGGGGCAAAGCGCGTTCTGACGGTGGCAGGGACTTGGGTCATGGGGGGCTGTCGGGTGTCAAGCAAGCGTCAGGCGCTTGTCAGGCATTCAAGGTGTCGAGGCCACGGGCGAGGTCGGCCTTGAGGTCGTCGATGTGCTCCAGGCCCACGGCCACGCGGATCATGCCCTGCGTGATGCCGGCGGCCAGGCGCTGGTCTTCGGTGAGGCGCCCGTGCGAGGTGCTCGCCGGGTGCGTGATGAGGGTCTTGGTGTCGCCCAGGTTCGAGGTGATGGAGCACAGCCGGGTGTGGTCGATCACGTGGAAGGCGGCCTGGCGCAGGCGCATCGCGTCTTCGCTCAGGGTGGCCGGGCCCGGCACGGTGACAGGGCCATGCGCAGGCTTCGTGGTGAAGGACACCACCGCGCCACCGCAGCCGTTTTGCTGCCTCATGGCCAAGGCGTGCTGCGGGTGGCTGGGCAGGCCCGGGTAGAAGACCTTGTCCACCTGCGGTTGCTGCTCCAGCCATTGCGCCAGCTTGAGCGCGTTGGCGCTTTGTGCGGCCATGCGGATGGACAGCGTCTCCAGGCCCTTGAGCACGACCCAGGCGTTGAAGGGCGACAGGGTCATGCCGGCGCCGCGCAAGGTGGCCATCAGCGGGCCGTTGACGATGGCATCGGGGCCGCAGACTGCACCGGCCAGCACGCGCCCCTGGCCGTCGAGGTATTTGGTGCCCGAGTGCACGATGAGGTCGGCGCCCATCTCCACGGGCTTTTGCAGCGCGGGCGTGCAAAAGCAGTTGTCCACGGCCAGCAGGGCGCCAGCGGTGTGGGCGACCTCGGCCAGCGCGGCGATGTCGCAGACCTCGGTCAGCGGGTTGCTGGGCGTTTCGGCGAACAGCAACCTGGTGTTGGGGCGCATGGCCTCGCGCCACTGCTGCACATCGGTTTGCGACACGAAGGTGGTCTCGATGCCGAACTTGCCGAACTGGTTGGCCAGCAGCGAGATGGTCGAGCCGAACACGCTGTGCGAGCACACGACGTGGTCGCCCGACTTCAGCAAGCCCAGGATGAGCATGAGGATGGCGCTCATGCCGCTGGACGTGGCGATCGCCGCTTCGGTGCCTTCGAGCGCCGCCAGCCGACGCTCGAACATCATCGTCGTCGGGTTGGTGAAGCGCGTGTAGACGAAGGCTTCTTCCTCATTGGCGAAGCGCGCGGCCGCGGTGGCGGCATCGGGGTGGTTGAAGCTGCTGGTCAGGAACAGGGCTTCGGAGTTCTCGCCCCACTGCGTGGGGGGCAGGCCTTCGCGCACGGCCAGCGTCTCGATGTGGGCATCGGCGGGCAGGTCCTTGCGCGGCAGGCGCTTCTTGTCGTCGGTGGCGGCCATGGGTGGGCTCCGTGGGGTGGCTGCGTCATGGCCACCCAGGTCAAGGTCAGTCAGGCTGGTTCTGCAGGGCCAGGCGGGAGTTGGAAGCCTCGTCCTCGTCCTTCTGCGTCAGGCGCTGCGACTCGATGGCGGCGAAATCGGCCGCGCTCACGTCACCCGTGATGTAGACGCCATCGAAGCAGGATGCCTCGAAGCCCTGGATGGCGGGGTTGAGCCGGCCCACCACCTGCTTCATCGCGTCCACGTCCTGGTAGATCAGGGCGTCGCAGCCGATGATCTTGCGGATGTCGTCCAGGGTGCGGCCGTGGGCCACCAGTTCGGCCTTGGTGGGCATGTCGATGCCGTAGACGTTGGGGAACTTCACCGGGGGCGCCGCCGAGGCCAGGTAGACCTTGTTGGCGCCCGCCTCGCGGGCCATCTGCACGATTTCCTTGGAGGTGGTGCCGCGCACGATGGAGTCGTCGACCAGCAGCACGTTGCGGCCCTTGAACTCCAGGCCGATGGCGTTGAGCTTCTGGCGCACGGACTTCTTGCGCACGCCCTGCCCCGGCATGATGAAGGTGCGGCCCACGTAGCGGTTCTTCACGAAGCCCTCGCGGTAGGGCTTGCCCAGCTTCTGCGCCAGCTGCATGGCCGAGGGCCGGCTGGATTCGGGGATGGGGATGACCACGTCGATCTCGGAGGGCGGCATGGTCGAGATGACGCGCTGCGCCAGGGTCTCGCCCATTTCCAGACGCGCCTGGTAGACCGAGACGCCGTCCATGACCGAGTCCGGACGGGCCAGGTACACGTACTCGAACATGCAGGGGTTGAGCACGGGGTGGTCAGCGCACTGCTCGGCATGCACCACGCCGTCGAGGTCGATGAACAGGGCCTCGCCGGGCTTGACGTCGCGCACAAAGCGGTGGCTGGTGCCTTCCAGGGCCACGGACTCGCTGGCCACCATGACCTCGCGGCCCTCGGGCAGGTCGGCTTCACCGTAGCACAGCGGGCGGATGCCGAAGGGGTCACGGAAAGCCACCAGGCCGTGGCCTGCGATCAGGCAGATCACGGCGTAAGAGCCCTTGATGCGCTTGTGCACGGCACGCACGGCCTTGAAGACGGCAGCGGGGGTGAGCGGCAGTTCGCGACCGGCCAGCTCCAGCTCGTGGGCCATCACGTTGATGAGCACCTCGGTGTCGCTGTCGGTGTTGAGGTGGCGGCGGTCGATCTCGAACAGCTCGTCGCGCAAGGCGTGGGCATTGGTCAGGTTGCCGTTGTGCACCAGCACCAGGCCGAAAGGTGCGTTCACGTAGAAGGGCTGGGCCTCTTCCTCGTTGAAGGCGTTGCCGGCGGTCGGGTAGCGCACCTGGCCCAGGCCCACGGTGCCGGGCAGCGCACGCATGTTGCGGGTGCGGAACACGTCCTTGACCATGCCGCGGGCCTTGTGCATGAAGAACTTGCGGCCGTGCGCATCCGGCCCGGCCGTGACGATGCCGGCAGCGTCCTGACCACGGTGTTGCAGCAGCAGCAGCGCGTCATAGATCAGCTGGTTGACGGGCGCCTTGGAAATCACCCCCACGATGCCGCACATGGTTCACCTCTCCGCGGACTGCGTCCGCTCACAAACACAAACAAAACAACGAAAAACAGGCACCGAAGCGCCGCTCAGACATCACGTCGGGCCGGGCTCCGGCAGGAATTGAAGCACCTGATCGGGCAGGATGGGCCGAAGCCCTTGCAGCAGGGTCTGCATCCAGCCCACGCTGCGTGAAGACCGCCACAACTCGGATTGGGCCAGCGGCGTCATCTGCACCAGCGTGACCACCACCAGGGCGACCACCAGACCGCGCATCAGGCCGAACACCGCGCCCAGCAGGCGGTCGGTGCCGCTCAGGCCGGAGGCTTTGAGGATCTCACGCATGCCCCAGGACAGCACCGCCCAGACCAGCCAGGTCAGCGCGAACACCACCACCATGCCGGCCAGCACGTTCACGCGCGAACCGGGCGCACCGACAGGCACATGCTGCCCCGCATCGGCCCCCAGGTACTGGGATGCGATGTACGCCACAGCCCAGCCCAGCAGGGCCAGCACCTCGGTGAGCAGGCCGCGCCAGATGCCCACCAGCACCGACACGCCCAGCCCCACGGCCAGCAGCAGGTCGAGCAGGGTCCAGGCCGCAGGCAGCCCGGCGCCCACCGCGCTGGCCTGAGAGGCCTGCGCCAGCGGGGCAAGCTGCGCGACTTGCGCGACTTGCACGACCTGGGTGATGGCTTCCACCGTGGGGGGCATCGGGCTGCTTCAGAGGTTCAGGCGATCAGAGGGTGAGCACCGCACCAGGCAGACCCGCCTTGCGCAGGCTGGCAGCGGCCTTGTCGGCCTCGGCCTTGTCGGCAAACGGGCCCAGGCGCACCCGGATGCGCTTGCCTTGCGGCGTGTCCACCTGTTGCGCGTAGGTCTTGAGGCCCAGGCGCTCGGCTTTCAGACGGGCCTCGTGGGCGGCACTGGCCTCGGCAAAGGCACCGAACTGCACCACGTACCGGGTCGAGGACTTGTCCTTGTCGGCTGCCTTGTCGGCCTTGTCGGCCTTGTCGGATTTTTCCGGCTTCTTCTCGGCCAGCTTGTCCTTGGCTTTGTCGGAGGCCTTGTCTGGCGATTTGTCCGACGACTTGTCCGGGCCCTTGGCCACCGCCTTGTCGGCTTTCTCCGCCTTGTCGGCTTTCTCCGCCTTGTCGGCTTTCTCCGCCTTGTCCGCCGGCCTGGATGCCGCGGGCTTGGGCGCAGAAGCCACGGCCTTGGGCGGCACCGGCTTGGCAAGGACAGGCCTGGACGCCGCGGGCCTGGCGGGCGCATCGGAGATGAACTCTTCGCGCTCCTCGCCAGCGCTGCCGGTGGCCTTGGGCAGCGTCGGCACCTCGGCCGCGGCACGGGCGGTTTCGGCACGGGCGGGCGCGGCAGCATCGCGCGGCGCGGTCACTGCCGCGATGGTCGCGCCTGCCACGGCCGCGGCACCGGCGGTTGCGGTGGCGCCACCGGCCGGGCCATTGCCGCTCGCACCCACGCTGACGCCAGGCTGAGGCGCCTGCACGATCTGGATGTCACCCGCCATCGGGCGGGGCTTGGTCTCGAACAACCAGGGGAAGCCGATCACGCCCGCGCCCACCAGCACCACCATGCCGATGAGGCGACGGCGAGCCCGCACGCGCAGGGCTTCGACGTCGGACGAGGACAGGGGCACGGCGTCAGGTGTCGCAGCCGACCCGCGACGGAAGCGCTCAAGGAAAGATGGCAGCGGCATGCTCGGGTGTCAGGGTGGCGTGGGGCAGGACGGCGGGCGGTGGACAGGCTCGGGGGATCGCCGACCTCAGGCCGAAGGCGACGCGGCCCCACCCGATGCCAGATGGGGCGCATTCAACTTGGGCAGGCCCGCGTGCAGCACGCCACCCACCGTGTAGAAGGACCCGAAAACCACGATTCTATCCGTGGGGTCCGCCGCCGCCAGGGCGGCCAGCAAAGCGGCCATCGGGTCGGCATGGGTGCTGACGGTGGCTTTGGGTGCCGTCGCCGAGGGATGGGCCGCGCGGTCGGCCTCGATGGCCTCTTGCAGCTGCTGGGCCGAGGCCGCGCGGGGCGTGGGCAGGTCGCAGCAATGCCAGGCGTCGACCAGGGGGCGCAGCTTGTGCACCATGCCGGCCAGGTCCTTGTCGGCCATGGCGCCCCACACCGCGTGGGTGCGCGGGAAAAAGCCCATCTGGTCGAGGTTGACGGCCAGCGTGGCCGCCGCGTGGGGGTTGTGCGCCACGTCCAGGATCAGCGTGGGCTGCCCCGGCACGATCTGGAATCGCCCGGGCAACTCCACCGTGGCCAGGCCGGTGCGCACGGCCTGGGCCGACACCGGCAGGCGGTGGCGCATGGCTTCCAGCGCCGCCAGCACGCCCGAGGCGTTGAGCAACTGGTTGGCGCCGCGCAGCGCCGGGTAGGCCATGCCGTTGAAACGCTTGCTGCGCCCCCCCCAGGACCACTGCTGGCGGTCGCCCGCGTAGTTGTGGTCGCGACCGGACAGCCACAGGTCCGCGCCGATGGCCTCGGCATGGCCCACCAGGCTGAGCGGCGGCTGGGGGTCAGAAACCACGGCCGGCCGCCCTGCCCTCATGATGCCGGCCTTCTCGAAGCCGATGGCCTCGCGGTCCGGACCCAGGTAGTCCATGTGGTCCAGGTCGATGCTGGTGACGATGGCGCAGTCGGCATCGACCACGTTGACCGCGTCCAGGCGACCGCCCAGCCCCACCTCCAGGATGACGGCGTCCAGCCCCGAGGTCGCCAGCAGGCGCAGGATGGCCAGGGTGGTGAACTCGAAGTAGGTCAACGGGGTCTCGCCACGCGCGGCCTCGATGGCCTCGAAATGCGGCAGCAGCGCCTCGGGCGTCACCAGTTGCCCGTCGATGCGGCAGCGTTCTTCGAAATGCACCAGGTGCGGCGAGCTGTACACGCCCACGCGGAAGCCCGAGGACTGCAAGATGCCCTCCAGCATGGCGCAGGTCGAGCCCTTGCCATTCGTGCCCGCCACGGTGAACACCACCGGCGCGCCATCGCCCGGCTCGGCGCCCAGCGGCGTGCCCAGCGTCACGCCCGTGCGGTGCCAGACCTCGCCCACGCGGGCCAAGCCCATGTCGATGCCGACGGTGTGCAGGCGTTCGCAATGGGCCAGCCAGTCGGCCAGGCTGCGGTCAGAGAAGGAGGAAGCGTTCATGGCAGGAATCGACAGGCATCGGCCCCCGTCAGCTGAGGGCAAAACAGCGGGTTGCAACGGCAGGATGCAAACACAGGCCCGCGGGAAGCAAAACGGGCTGCTCAGCGCAGCCCGCTTGGAGGGGAGCCCTCAGGCTCAGACCGAGACGGCGTCGGCCGGCTGGCGCGTCAGGATGGCCAGCTGGCGGGCGATGGCACGGCGCAGTTCGCGACGGTCCATGATCATGTCCACGGCACCCTTTTGCAGCAGGAACTCCGAGCGCTGGAAGCCTTCGGGCAGCACTTCGCGCACGGTGTTCTCGATCACGCGCGGGCCGGCAAAACCGATCAGGGCCTTGGGTTCGGCGATGACCACGTCGCCCATGAAGGCGAACGAAGCCGACACGCCGCCCATGGTCGGGTCGGTCAGCACGCTGATGTAGGGCAACTTGGCCTTGGCCAGGCGGGTCAGGGCCGCGTTGGTCTTGGCCATCTGCATCAGGCTCAGCAGGCCTTCCTGCATGCGGGCGCCGCCGGTCGCTGTGAAGGAGATGAAGGGCGTCTTCTGGTCCACGGCGGTTTCCACGCCGCGCACGAAACGCTCACCCACCACCGAGCCCATGGAGCCGCCCATGAAGTCGAACTCGAAGCAGGCTGTCACCACGGGGATGCTGTGCACCGAGCCGCCCATGACGATCAGGGCATCGGTTTCACCAGTGGCTTCCATGCCCTGCTTGAGGCGCTCGGGGTACTTGCGGCTGTCCTTGAACTTCAGCGCGTCGACCGGCAGCACTTCCTGGCCGATCTCGTAGCGGCCTTCGGCATCCAGGAAAGCGTCCAGGCGGGCGCGCGCACCGATGCGGTGGTGGTGACCGCATTTCGGGCACACGTTGACGTTGGCCTCGAGGTCGTTCTTGTAGAGCACCGTCTCGCAAGACGGGCACTTCACCCACAGGCCTTCCGGCACCGAGCGGCGCTCGGCCGGGTCGGTCGGCTGGATCTTCGGGGGCAGCAGTTTTTCAAGCCAAGACATCTCGGTCATCCTTTCAGGGAATCCAGTGCAGCGCGGATTTCGGCGATGAAGCCGCGGGCCGCTGCAGCCACGGTTTCAGGGGATTGGGTTTCGAGCAGTTGGACCAGGCGCGAGCCGATCACCACGGCATCCGACACGGCAGCCACGGCCTTGGCCGTCTCGGCATCGCGGATGCCAAAGCCCACGCCGACGGGCACGCTGACGTGCGCACGGATGCGCGGCACCATGTCGGCCACGGCGGAGGTGTCCAGGTGGCCCGCACCGGTCACGCCCTTGAGCGAGACGTAGTAAACGTAGCCCGCCGCGATGCGGCCCACTTCGGCCATGCGCTGCTCGGTGGAAGTGGGCGCCAGCAGGAAGATGGGCGCCAGATCGGCGGCCTTCAGGCGCGCGGCGAACTCTTCGCATTCCTCGGGCGGGTAGTCCACCACCAGCACGCCATCGACGCCCGCGGCCTTGGCATCGCGCACGAAGCTGCCCGCGCCATGGCGCAGGTCGTGGTTTTCGATGGGGTTGGCATAGCCCATCAGCACGACGGGCGTGGTGGCGTTGCGCTCGCGAAAAGCGCGCACATCGGCCAGCACGTGGTTCAGCGAGATGCCCTGCGCCAGGGCGCGCTCGGCCGCCTTCTGGATGACCGGGCCGTCGGCCATCGGGTCAGAGAAAGGCACGCCCAACTCGATCACGTCGGCACCGGCTTCGGCCATGGCCAGCATGATGTCGACCGTCCTGGCCGGGTACGGGTCACCGCAGGTGATGTAGGGGATCAGCGCCTTGCGGCCCTGGGCCTTCAGCGTGGCAAACGTGTGGTCCAGGCGGGTGGTGGTGATGGTGTTGCTCATCATGCACCTCCCTTGACCGACAGGCCGCGGCACGAGGGGCGGCAGTAGAACTCGGCGCCGGTCAGGTCGGCCACGGTGCCGATGTCCTTGTCGCCACGGCCCGACAGGTTCACCAGGATGTGCTGGTCAGGGCGCATGGTAGCGGCCAGCTTCATGGCGTGGGCCACGGCATGGCTGGACTCCAGCGCCGGGATGATGCCCTCGGTGCGGCACAGGCGGTGGAAGGCTTCCAGCGCTTCCTTGTCGGTGATGCCGACATACTCCGCACGGCCGATGTCCTTCAGGTACGCGTGCTCGGGGCCGACGCCGGGGTAGTCCAGGCCGGCCGAGACCGAATGCGTCTCGGTGATCTGGCCGTTTTCGTCTTGCAGCAGGTAGGTGCGGTTGCCGTGCAGCACGCCCGGCACGCCCTTTTGCAGCGACATCGAGTGCTTGCCGCTGTCGGCGCCCTCGCCTGCCGCCTCCACACCGATCAGGCGCGTGCCTTCGTGCTCGATGTAGGGGTAGAAGATGCCCATGGCGTTGGAGCCGCCGCCCACGCAGGCCACGACGGCATCCGGCTGGCGACCGATGGCCAGCGGCATCTGCTGCAGGCACTCCTCGCCGATGATGGCCTGGAAGTCGCGGACCATGGCCGGGTACGGGTGCGGACCGGCCACGGTGCCGATGATGTAGAAGGTGTTCTCGACGTTGGTGACCCAGTCGCGCATGGCCTCGTTGAGCGCGTCCTTCAGCGTCTTGCTGCCGCTCTCGACAGGCACGACCTTGGCGCCCAGCAGGTGCATGCGGTAGACATTGGGCGACTGGCGCTTGACGTCCTCGGCGCCCATGTAGACCACGCACTCCATGCCGTAGCGCGCACAGATGGTGGCCGTGGCCACGCCGTGCTGGCCGGCGCCGGTTTCGGCGATCACGCGGGGCTTGCCCATGCGCTTGGCCAGCAGGGCCTGGCCGATGGTGTTGTTGACCTTGTGCGCGCCGGTGTGGTTGAGATCCTCGCGCTTGAGGTGGATCTGCGCGCCACCCAATTCGCGGCTGAGGCGGTCGGCGTGGTAGATCGGGCTCGGGCGGCCGACGTAGTTGGCCAACTCGCGGCGGAACTCGGCCTTGAAGGCCTCGTCGTGGCGATAGTGCTCGTAGGCATCCTTGAGCTGGGTGAGCGCCAGGATCAGCGTCTCGGAGACGAAGGTGCCGCCATAAGGGCCGAAGTGGCCGCGGGCGTCGGGCTGGTGGTAGTTCAACATGTCGGTTTCGATGCGGAGGCGACCGCTTCAGGCGGTCGGCGCCGGGATGGATGGGGCCGCGGTGGAACGGGCCACCTGGGGCACCTGGGACACCTGGGCCAGCGACGCGTCGGCCTGACGCACCGCCTGACAGAACTGGCGCATGAGCACGGCGTCCTTGAGGCCCTTGCCGACCTCGACGCCGGAGCTCACGTCCACGGCCCAGGGACGCACGCGCCGGATGCCCTCGCCCACATTGGCGGCGGTCAACCCGCCCGAGAGCACCAAGGGCAAAGGCAGGACACCCGGCTGCGGCAGCAAGGACCAGTCGAACACCTGTCCACCGCCGCCATAGCCCTCCACATGGGCATCGACCAGCAAGGCCTGGGCCTGACCGAACGCGCGGGCGAAGTCTAGCAAATCGACGCCTGGCGCCATGCGGGCCGCCCGCAGGAAGGGTCGCGCCGCCGCGGCGCAATCGGCCGGGGCCTCGTCGCCATGGAACTGCAGCAAGGCGTTGGGGACGGCGTCGAGCGCACGCTGACGCAGTGCCTCGGTGGCATTGACCAGCAGGACGACCGGGGTGACGAAGGGCGGCAAGCGGCGCGCCAGGACAGCAGCGCGCTCGGCGCTGACGTGGCGGGGGCTTTTGTCGTACAGCACGAAACCGATGGCATCGGCGCCGGCTTCGACCGCGGCATCCACGTCCGCCTCACGGGTGAGGCCGCAGACCTTGATGCGCGTGCGGTGAACAAACTCAGGGGACATCCAGGGGCCGGGAGGTTCGCCTCCCGTGGCGGTGTCGATGCCCCGATTGTCTCAAAAAACCGCGGCATTTCCCTCGGTTGGCCGATGTCGGCGCGGGGGATATTTCGCTGGGCGGAAAATCAGGCCCGATGGCGTCAAGCCGGCAGCCAATCCATGCCCGGCACATGCTCCGGCAGGCCATGGGCCGGGTCGTAACGCGGCCCCATGAAGTACAGGCCATCGGGCGAGAAGGTGGGCGCGGCCACCTTGCGGTCGCGGGCCTCGCGCACGGTGCGCACCCAGTCGGGCGGCTGCACGCCGGTGCCCACCATGATCAGGCAACCCATGATGTTGCGGATCATGTGGTGCAGGAAGGCCTGGCCCTCGAAGTCGAAGCGCCAGTAGGCCGTGGGCGAGCCCGGCGCGCCGCAGCGGCGGATGAGGATGTCGCGCAGGTGCTTGACCGGCGTGGGCGACTGGCACATGGACGAGCGGAAGGAGCTGAAATCGTGCTCGCCGACCAGGTGGGCCGCCGCGGCCTCCATCGCCGCCAGGTCCAGCGGGCGGAACACCCAGCCGACCCGCCCGGACTCCATCGCCGGGCGCACGGCCGACTCCAGCAGCACATAGGTGTAGCGCCGGCCCAGCGCGCTGTTGCGGGCATGAAAGTGGGCGGGCACTTCGACCGCCCATTGCACGGCGATGTCCGGCGGCAGGAAGGTGTTGGTGCCACGCACCCAGGAAAACGGCGCTCGGTCGATGTCGGTGTCCAGGTGCACGACCTGGTTGATGCCGTGCACGCCAGCGTCGGTGCGACCGGCGCACAGCACCTTCAGCGGACGCACGGCGAACTCGGCCAGGGCCGCTTCCAGCACGTCCTGCACGGTGCCGCCACCAGGCTGGCTCTGCCACCCTTTGTAGGCCGTGCCCACGTATGAAACACCGAGGGCGATCCGTCGGATCGCCCTCTGGGCGCCCCCCTGCGCGGTGTCAGGGGCGGCATCAGGGAGGGCCGCGCCCTCCCCGGGTTCACTGCCTGGCGCCATGCCGCATCAGCCGAGGCTGTCGAGCATGGTCTGGGCCTTGGCACGCAGACCGCCGTCGCCAGCGTTGTCGATGACTTCCTGCAGCAGTTCGCGGGCGCCGTCGGTGTCGCCGATCTGGCGGAACTCATCGGCCAGCTCCAGCTTGCGCGCCATCGGGTCATTGGACAGGTCGGACAGGCTTTGCTGGCTGTCCACCGGCTCCAGCGCAGGCGGGCTGGCCGCCCCCAGGTCCAGGCTGATGTCGCTGAGGTCGAACGCCGGGGCCGGTGCGGGCTCGGCGGCCGGCAGCACGCTTTCCAGGTCGAAGTCCAGGCCGGCGGCGGGCGCGGGTGCGGCCACCGGTGCCGAGGCCGGGAACGCCAGGCCCTGGTCGAGACTCTCCAGCGAGGGCAGGTCCATGGGCTCGGGGGCGCGGCTCGTGAAGGCCGCGGGCGCGGTGGCCTGGCCTTGCGGCAGGTCATCGCCGAACTCCGGCAGCTGCAGCGACGGCAGGTCACCCGACTCGGTGATCGGGGAGACCGAATCGGTCACCGAGTCCAGCGAGCCGGCCGCAGAGATGTCGAGGTCCAGGTCGACCTTCGAGCGGGCCGGGGCCGTCTCGGGCAGCGCAGGCGCCACCGAGTCGAGCGCGCTGGGCGCAGGCATCACCGAGTGGGGGATGGTGCTGGCACCCAGCACATCTGCCGGCGCCTCGACGCTCAGCGGCGTCGACGAGGGCTGGCCACCCGGCTGGTACAGCGGGTTTTCGGGGTCGATGCTCAGGCCCAGCTCCTGCGCCTTGGCCCAGTCATCGCCCTGGCCCTGGGTCAGGCTGTGCAGCTGGGACGCCAGTTGCTCGTAGCCCTTGGTGTCGCGGCGCTTGGCATACACCTCCAGCAGCTTGGTGCGGATGGCCAGGCGGTCGGGCGTGCTGCGCAGGGCTTCCTTGAGGATTTCCTCGGCCTGCAGGTCGCGGCCGTAGGCCAGGTAGACATCGGCCTCGGCCACCGGGTCGACGTCACCGATGGCGTCGAGCTGGCTGAGCGAATAGCTCATGGACGACGGGCCGGCCGAGGCGTCGCGGGTGTCCACGCGCTGGCCACCGCTGGCGCCGAAGAAGGAGTCCGGCTGCAGGCGGCTTTCCAGGAAGGAGGTCTCACCCGTGTCGGTGCGGCGGCGCGAGCGCAGGAACATCGCCACGCCGGCCAGCAGGGCGACGCCGGCACCACCGGCGGCCAACAGCATCGGGTTGAGCGACTCCAGGAAGCCCGGCTCTTCGGCAGGCGGCGGCGCCACCGGTGCCGGCAGGGTCGGACGCGAAGGCGGGGCCGCCGGGGCGGACGCCTGGTCGGCCACGGCCGTGGCCGCCCCTTCGGACGGGGTCGACGCGGCGCTGGCCATGGCCTCGGCCAGGGCTGCCGAGGCTGGTGCGGACGGAGTCACGGCCACCGACGGGGCCAGGCTCGGGGCCGAAGCGGGCACGGGCGCAGGGACGGCCTTCAGCGGCGCAGAAGCCGGGGGTTGGGCCGGGGCCGGGGTCGGTGCAGGCACCGGGGCGGGCGTGGCCTTGTCCTTGAGCTTGCGCAGCTCGTCGAGGTTCTTGGACAGCTCGGCCACGCGTGCGGAGCTGTCTTCCTTGGCGCGGGCCTTGGCGACGCGGTCTTCCACGCCGGCGTTCGAGCCCGTGCCCATGCCGCCCTTGCTCAGGGTCAGCTTGTCGGGCGTCGGGGCGGCGGCCTGCTTGCGGTCCTGGACCTCGGCTTCGACCTTGCCCTTGGCCTGGCGCTCAGCCTGCTCGGCCGGCGCGGCGGTCACGCCGGTGGCGAGACGCTGGCGGTAGGCCGCGAAGTCGGCGCTCTGTGCCACGATGACCTGGCGTGCCTCGGGTTGGCCGATTTTCTGCGCTTCATCTGCCGAGGGCACGTTCAGCACGGCGCCGGCCTTCAGCCGGTTCATGTTGTTGCCCTGGAAAGCCTGCGGGTTGTTGCGGTAGAGGCTGACCAGCATCTGGTCCAGCGACACACCCGCTGCGGCGTTGCGCTGGGCGATCAGGGACAGCGAGTCACCGGACTTCACGCGCACGCTGCGGGCATCGCCCTCGCCTGCCGGGGCGCTCGGCGCCGGTGCGGGCGCCGCAGCCACAGCGGGTTCGGCCGCCGAAGCCGCCGACGCGGGGGCCTTGGCGGCCTTCGTCGTGCGCGCCTTGGCGGGGGACTCGGTCACGGCCGGCGCGCGGGAAGCCGGCTTGGTGGCAGCGCCCGTGCGCGAAAGCGTGTCGGCGGGCGCGTCCATCACGGGTGCGGTGGGCGCCGGCGCGGCCTGCGCGGCCTGGCGCACGGCGGGGGGATCGAACAACAGGGTGTATTCGCGCACCAGGCGGCCGGAAGACCAGCTCAGGTCGAGGATCACGTCCACGAACGGTTCCTGCACCAGGCGGTCGCTGGCAATGCGCAGGAAGGGGCGGCCATCGGCACGGCGCTGCAGCGTGATCTGGGTGGACGAGAGCACCGCGTTGAAATCCACGCCCGCGGCCCGGTAGGTTTCCGGCGTGGCCACCTTCACCTGCAGCGTGGCGCCCTCTTCGGACGTCAGGCTGGAGACATCGATTTCGGCGCGCAGGGGTTCGCCCAGCGCGGACTGCACGTTCAATTTGCCCAGACCCAGCGCCCAGCCCGAGACCGGCAAGGCTGACAAGACAGACACAGCGGCGGCAATGGCCACCCGGTTCAGGACGAATCGCCCCGCGGACAACGAATGATCTTTCAAGGCGTCTCCCAACTCGTCATGGGGTCGGTGTTATGCCCGTGGTCAATGTGCGACACACCGGGCGGCGAAACGCTCGGTCCATCCCTTTCCACGGTTTGACAAAAGCCTGCGTCCAGGCAGATGCGTTGACGCGCACCCGCCCGGCTTGCACCCAGGCTTGGCTCACAGCACGACCTGTCGCGGGCACCCATGCCCACGCCCGCCCCTGCAGACGACATGCACAAAACACAATAGCATCAAGCAGATAGGGTGACAAGCTCATGCAATGGCTGATCTCGGGAGAGCGCAGGATGAAAAGCCGCCCAACGCGCTCCGTTGCACCCGATTGTCGCCCGCGGGCAACGTCGCCTCTGGCGGATATTGTTTCCAGACGTTGCAAAAACGCTGGGAAAGGCCAGGAATTGGGGCGGAATTCACCGTCAATCGTGCACGATCGCCACCGATGACGCGCCCGATGCGCTGGCGCATGCACCGGCACCCCGTGCGCATCCCGCGCCAGGGTGCCGGGCCTCAGCGGTCCTCAGCGGTCCAGCAGGATGCGCAGCATGCGGCGCAGCGGCTCGGCCGCGCCCCACAGGAGCTGGTCACCCACGGTGAAAGCGCCGACGTACTCGGGGCCCATCGCCAGCTTGCGGATGCGGCCCACGGGGATGGTCAGCGTGCCGGTGGTGGCCACGGGCGTCAGGTCACGGATGGTGGCCTCGCGGGTGTTGGGCACGACCTTCACCCACTCGTTGTCGGCGGCGATCATGGCCTCGATGTCGGCCAGGGGCACGTCCTTCTTCAGCTTGAAGGTCAGGGCCTGCGAGTGGCAGCGCATGGCGCCGATGCGCACGCAGAAGCCATCGACCGGCACCGCGGGAGAACCGAAGCCCTCGCCCTGGCCCAGGATCTTGTTGGTCTCGGCCATGCCCTTCCACTCTTCCTTGGACTGGCCATTGCCCAGGTCCTTGTCGATCCAGGGGATCAGCGAGCCACCCAGGGGCACGCCGAAGTTGGCCGTCTCGGCCTCGGTCAGCGAACGCTGCTTGGCGATGATCTTGCGGTCGATTTCCAGGATGGCGCTCTTGGGGTCGTCCAGCAGCGAACGCACTTCGGCGTTCAGGGTGCCGAACTGGGTCAGCAGCTCGCGCATGTGCTGGGCACCACCGCCCGAGGCGGCCTGGTAGGTCTGGGTGGACATCCACTCGACCAGGCCCGCCTTGTACAGCGCACCCACGCCGATCAGCATGCAGCTCACCGTGCAGTTGCCGCCGATCCAGTCCTTGCCGCCGTGGGCCAGGCTGTTCTTGATCACCGGCATGTTGACCGGGTCCAGCACGATGACGGCGTTGTCCTTCATGCGCAGCGTGGAGGCGGCGTCGATCCAGTGGCCGCTCCAGCCGGTTTCACGCAGCTTGCCGTACACCTCGGTGGTGTAGTCGCCACCCTGGGCCGTGACGATGATGTCGCAGCGCTTGAGCTCGTCGATGTCGTAGGCGTTCTTCAGGGCCTTTTCGTTCTTGGCCATCGAGGGTGCGGCGCCGCCGGCGTTCGAGGTCGAGAAGAACAGGGGTTCGAAGTGGTCGAAGTCACCTTCGGCCTGCATGCGGTCCATCAGCACCGAGCCGACCATGCCGCGCCAGCCCACCAGACCAACCAGAGTCGTTGCCATGATGTTTTCCTTCAATGATTGCGTTGTGTTCGTCGTGCAGGCCAGGCGTCACTGCGCCTTGAGCGCGGCCACGACCGCCTCGCCCATCTCGGCGGTGCCGACTTTCTTCGTGCCTTCGCTGAAGATGTCGGGCGTGCGCAGGCCTTGTTCCAGCACAGCCTGCACGGCGCGCTCGATGCGGGCGGCAGCCTCTTCCAGGCCCAGGCTGAAGCGCAGCATCATGGCCGCGCTGAGGATGGTGGCCAGCGGGTTGGCCACGCCCTTGCCGGCGATGTCCGGCGCCGAGCCGTGGCTGGGCTCGTAGAGGCCCTGGCCCTTGGCGTTCAGCGAGGCCGAGGGCAGCATGCCGATGGAGCCGGTCAGCATCGAGGCTTCGTCGGAGAGGATGTCACCGAACATGTTGCCGGTGACCACCACGTCGAAGCGCTTGGGCGCCTTGACCAGCTGCATGGCGGCGTTGTCCACGTACATGTGGTCCAGCGCGACGTCGGGGTACTGGGCATGCACCTCGGTGACCACGTCCTTCCAGAACTGGAAGGTCTCCAGCACATTGGCCTTGTCCACGCTGGTCAGGCGCTTGCCGCGCTTGCGGGCAGCCTGGAAGGCAACGTGGGCGATGCGCTCGATCTCGGGGCGCGAGTAGCGCATGGTGTCGAAGGCTTCCGGGGCGCCCTTGAACTCGCCGTCCGGGGCCTCGCGGCGGCCACGGGGCTGGCCGAAGTAGATGTCGCCGGTCAGCTCGCGGATGATGAGGATGTCCAGGCCGGCCACCAGCTCGGGCTTGAGGCTCGACGCGTGGGTCAGCTGCGGGTAGCAGATGGCCGGACGGAAGTTGGCGAACAGGCCCATGTGCTTGCGCAGGCCCAGGATGGCCTGCTCGGGGCGCAGGGGGCGGTCCAGGGTGTCGTATTTCCAGTCGCCCACGGCGCCGAACAGCACGGCGTCAGAGGCCATGGCCAGGTCCAGCGTGGCGTCGGGCAGCGGGTGGCCGTGGGCGTCGAAGGCGGCGCCGCCGACCTTGGCCTCGTCCAGCTGGAGGGGCAGGTCCAGCACCTGCAGGACCTTGACCGCCTCGGCGACGATTTCGGGACCGATGCCGTCACCCGGCAGCACAGCAATCTTCTTGACCATGGGACTCTCTTGGGTTCTTTAAACGATGCGGTTGTTCAGCCAGGGCTTCTGCGCCAGGCGTTCGGCCTCGTAGGCCTTGATCTTGTCGGCGTGGCGCAGGGTCAGGCCGATGTCGTCGAAGCCGTTGAGCAGGCAGTACTTGCGGAAGGGCTGCACGTCGAAAGGCAGCTCCTCGCCATCGCCCTTGACCACCACCTGGCGTTCCAGGTCGATGGTCAGCTCGTAGCCCGGGAAGGCCGCGACTTCGTTGAACAGCTTGTCCACCTGGGCTTCGCTCAGCTGGATGGGCAGCACGCCGTTCTTGAAGCAGTTGTTGAAGAAGATGTCGGCGAAGCTGGGCGCGATGATGGCGCGAAAGCCATACTGCTCCAGCGCCCAGGGCGCATGCTCGCGGCTGGAGCCGCAACCGAAGTTCTGGCGGGCGATCAGGATCGACGCACCCTGGAAGCGCGGCTGGTTCAGCACGAAGTCCGGGTTGGGCTTGCGCGTGGCCGGATCCTGGCCCGGCTCGCCGACGTCGAGGTAGCGCCACTCGTCGAACAGGTTGGGGCCGAAGCCGGTGCGCTTGATCGACTTCAGGTACTGCTTGGGGATGATGGCGTCGGTGTCGACGTTCTCGCGGTCCATGGGCGCCACGAGGCCCTTGTGAATGCGGAAGGCTTGCATGGTGGGATTACTTCTTCGCGGCGTTGGAGATGGCTTCGCCGGCCTTCTCGATGTCCTGGCCCACGCCATGCACGGTGTTGCAGCCGGCCAGCGAGAAAGCCGCGATCAGGGACAGCAGGGTGATCAGACGGGTCATGTTCAGGGTCTCCACAACGGTGGGGTCACGCCAGGCGGCGAACGTCGACGAAATGGCCTTCCATGGCGGCCGCAGCGGCCATGGCGGGGCTGACCAGGTGGGTGCGGCCACCGGCGCCTTGACGGCCCTCGAAGTTGCGGTTGCTGGTGGAGGCGCAGCGCTCGCCGGGCTCCAGCCGGTCGGCGTTCATGGCCAGGCACATGGAGCAGCCGGGCTCGCGCCACTCGAAGCCCGCGGCCTTGAAGACCTGGTCGAGGCCTTCGCGCTCGGCCTGCTCCTTGACCAGACCCGAGCCGGGCACCACCAGGGCCAGCTTGATGTTGGCGGCGACACGGCCACCGAGCTTGCGCACGACGGCAGCGGCTTCGCGCATGTCTTCGATGCGGCTGTTGGTGCACGAACCGATGAAGACCTTGTCCACGCGGATGTCGTCGATGGCCTTGTTCGGCTCCAGCGCCATGTAGGTCAGTGCACGCTCCATGGCCGAGCGCTTGACGGCATCCTTTTCCTTGTCGGGATCCGGCACGCGGTCCAGCACCGACAGCACCATCTCGGGCGAGGTGCCCCAGGTGACTTGCGGGGCGATCTGGCTGGCGTCCAGCTCCACCACGGCGTCGAACTGGGCATCCGCGTCCGAGTGCAAGGTGCGCCAGTAGGCGATGGCCTGCTCCAGCTCCACGCCCTTCGGGCTGAAGGGGCGGTTCTGCACGTAGGCGATGGTGGTGTCGTCGACGGCCACCAGGCCGGCACGGGCACCGGCTTCGATGGCCATGTTGCACACGGTCATGCGGCCTTCCATGCTCAGGGCACGGATGGCGCTGCCGGCGAACTCGATGGTGTAGCCCGTGCCGCCGGCCGTGCCGATCTTGCCGATGATGGCCAGCACGATGTCCTTGGCCGAGCAACCCTTGGCCAGGGTGCCTTCGACCTTCACCAGCATGTTCCTGGCCTTCTTGGCCAACAGCGTCTGCGTGGCCAGCACGTGCTCGACCTCGGAGGTGCCGATGCCGTGGGCCAGCGCGCCGAACGCGCCGTGGGTGGAGGTGTGGCTGTCGCCGCAGACCACGGTCATGCCGGGCAGCGTGGCGCCCTGCTCGGGGCCGATCACGTGGACAATGCCCTGGCGCTTGTCGCCCATCTTGAACTGGGTGATGCCGACGCGGTCGCAGTTCTGGTCCAGGGTGTCGACCTGCAGCTTGGAGACCGGGTCCTTGATGCCTTCGGAGCGGTCGGTCGTGGGCACGTTGTGGTCGCTCACCGCCAGGTTGGCCGACAGACGCCACACCTTGCGGCCCGCCATGTCCAGGCCCTCGAAGGCCTGCGGGCTGGTGACTTCATGCACCAGATGGCGGTCGATGTAGAGGGTGGCCGTGCCATCTTCCTCGGTGTGGACGACGTGCTCGTCCCAGATCTTGTCGTAGAGGGTGCGTCCCATGATGCTCTGGCTGCGCGGTGTGGGGAAAGATGTCGATTTTAAGGCAATGGGGGTGCCATGGTCATCCCGATGGGGTTGCATGGCCCCCTGCGCATCGGCGCGGGCAAAAAAAAGCCCCGCAAGGCGCGGGGCTCTCGCTCGCGCGGTGCCCGGGGGGGCACTGCACGGCCGATCAGCGAGGGATCAGCGCTGGCCGATGGGCTTGACGTCGCGCTTTTCAGCGCCGACGAACAGCTGACGGGGACGGCCGATCTTGTACTCGGGGTCGCCGATCATCTCGTTGAGCTGGGCGATCCAGCCCACGGTGCGGGCCAGGGCGAAGATGGCGGTGAACAGCTGCACAGGGATGCCGATGGCGCGCTGGACGATGCCGGAGTAGAAGTCGACGTTCGGGTACAGCTTGCGCGACACGAAGTAGTCGTCTTCCAGGGCGATCTTTTCCAGGGCCATGGCCAGCTTGAACAGCGGGTCGTTCTGCAGGCCCAGCTCGTTCAGCACCTCGTGGCAGGTTTCGCGCATCAGCTTGGCACGCGGGTCGTAGTTCTTGTAGACGCGGTGACCGAAGCCCATCAGCTTGGTGGCGGAGTTCTTGTCCTTCACCTCGGCGATGAATTCACCGATCTTCTCGACACCACCCTTGCGCTGGATTTCTTCCAGCATGTTCAGGGCGGCTTCGTTGGCGCCACCGTGAGCCGGGCCCCACAGGCAGGCCACGCCAGCGGCGATGGCGGCGAAGGGGTTGGTGCCGGACGAACCGCACAGGCGCACGGTCGAGGTCGACGCGTTCTGCTCGTGGTCGGCGTGCAGGATGAAGATGCGGTCCATGGCGCGCACCAGCACGTCGTTGACCTTGTAGTCAGCGCAGGGCGTGGCGAACATCATGCGCATGAAGTTCTCGGTGTACGACAGGTCGTTCTTCGGGTAGATGAACGGCTGGCCGATCGAGTACTTGTAAGCCATGGCCACGAGCGTGGGCATCTTGGCGATCAGGCGGATGGCCGCGACCTGGCGGTGCTCGGGGTTGTTGATGTCGGTGCTGTCGTGATAGAAGGCCGACAGGGCCCCCACCAGGCCGGTCATGACGGCCATCGGGTGGGCGTCACGGCGGAAGCCGCGCAGGAAGAACTGCATCTGCTCGTTGACCATCGTGTGGTTGGACACGCGGTTGACGAAGTCGGTCTTCTGCGTGGCGTCGGGCAGTTCGCCGTTCAGCAGCAGGTAGCAGGTTTCCAGGAAGTCGCAGTTGGTGGCCAGCTGCTCGATGGGGTAGCCGCGGTACAGCAGCTCACCCTTGTCGCCATCGATGTAGGTGATGGTCGAGTTACAGGACGCGGTGGACAGGAAGCCGGGGTCGTAGGTGAACTTGCCGGTCTGGCCGTACAGCTTGCGGATGTCAATCACATCCGGGCCAACGGAGCCCTTGTAGATGGGCAGTTCCATGCTGGGGCTGCCGTCAGAAAACGACAGGGTGGCTTTCACGTCGGACGGTGTCATGAGCACTCCTAGGGGGTCGGTCTTGTGTGAGAAAAAAGCGATGTGGCGTGCCCCGGTCAGGCGCCGAAAACGGCGTCAACGCAGCGCAAGGACAGCATGAAAACGGCATTATCGGGCGAAGCAACTTGCCTCGCGCCTTGCGGCGACCGCCCACTCGCGTGGATCGGGGCTGCGCCGCGGCAGGTCATGCCTGGGACACCCTCATCAAGGACAGCACCCGCCTGACTTCGGCATTGTCCAGATCCCCTTGAGGCTCCTTGCGGGCCAGCAGCAGATCAAGCAAGTCATTGTCAGACAGGTCCATGAGTTCAAGCAAGCCCTGTACCAAAGCATTGGTCAGACCGTCGCCGTGCTGCTCGAAGAACCGGTCGATGAACAGGTCGTTTTCGAGCAGGCCGCGGCGGCATCGCCAGCGCAGGCGCCGCAGCACGTCCGCATCGGGCGTCTGGTCGGCGAGTGGCTGGGCGGCGTCGGTCATGGTGTCTGTCTGGGTGTTCAGGGCAGGCATGCGGAGGATGCGCGTCAGACGGCGCGCTTGACCATCAGCTCCTTGATCTTGCCGATGGCCTTGGTCGGGTTCAGGTGCTTCGGGCAGACATCCACACAGTTCATGATGGTGTGGCAGCGGAACAGGCGGTACGGGTCTTCCAGGTTGTCCAGGCGCTCGGCCGTGCCTTCGTCGCGGCTGTCGGCGATGAAGCGGTAGGCCTGCAGCAGACCGGCGGGGCCCACGAACTTGTCGGGGTTCCACCAGAAGCTGGGGCAGCTGGTCGAGCAGCTGGCGCACAGGATGCACTCGTACAGGCCGTCGAGCTCCTCACGCTCCTCGGGCGACTGCAGACGCTCCTTCTCGGGCGGCGGCGTGTCGTTGATGAGGTAGGGCTTGATGGAGTTGTACTGCTTGAAGAACTGCGTCATGTCCACGTGCAGGTCGCGGATCACGGGCAGGCCCGGCAGCGGCTTCAGAACGATGGTCTGGGGCAGCGTGCGCAGGTTGGTCAGACAGGCCAGACCGTTCTTGCCGTTGATGTTCATGGCGTCCGAACCGCACACGCCTTCACGGCAGGAGCGGCGGAAAGCGATGGACGGATCGACCTTCTTGAGCTTGACCAGGGCGTCCAGCAGCATGCGTTCGTTGCCTTCGAGTTCGATCTCGATGGTCTGCATGTACGGCTTGGCGTCCCTGTCGGGGTCGTAGCGGTAGATCTGGAAAGTGCGCTTTTGGCTCATGTTGGATTCCTCAATGCTGGATCGCGTCGATCAGAACGTGCGGGCCTTGGGCGGCACGGACTCGGCCGTCAGGGGCTTGAGCACCACCGGCTTGTAGTCCAGGCGATTGCCTTCGGAGTACCACAGCGAGTGACGCATCCAGTTGTCGTCGTCGCGGTTCGGGAAGTCGTCGTGAGCGTGGGCGCCACGGCTTTCCTGGCGGGCGGCAGCGGCCACCATCGTGGCTTGTGCGGCCTCGATCAGGTTGTCCACTTCCAGGGCCTCGATGCGGGCGGTGTTGAAGACCTTGGAGTTGTCCTTCAGGCCGATGTGCTTCACGCGCTCGCGCACTTCGGCGATCTTCTTGACGCCTTCGTCCATGGAGGCCTGCGTGCGGAACACGCCAGCGTGCTTCTGCATGGTCGAGCGGATGTCGTTGGCGACGTCCTGGCAGTACTCGCCGTTCTTGGCGGCTTCCAGGCGGGCCAGGCGCGACAGGGTGTAGTCGGCAGCGTCCTTGGGCAGGGGCTTGTGCGACTTGGTCTTGCTGGCGAACTCGACGATGTGGTTGCCGGCGGCACGGCCGAACACCACCAGGTCGAGCAGCGAGTTGGTGCCCAGGCGGTTGGCGCCGTGCACCGACACGCAGGAGCACTCGCCCACGGCGTAGAGGCCGTTGATGACCTCGTTGTGGATGCCGTTGTTGGGCACCACGACCTGGCCGTGCACGTTCGTCGGGATGCCACCCATCTGGTAGTGGATGGTCGGCACGACGGGGATCGGCTCCTTGGTGATGTCGACGTTGGCGAAGTTGTGGCCGATCTCGAACACCGAGGGCAGGCGCTTCATGATGGTCTCGGCGCCCAGGTGGGTCATGTCCAGCACCACGTAGTCCTTGTTGGGACCACAGCCACGGCCTTCCTTGATTTCCTGGTCCATGGAGCGGGACACGAAGTCACGCGGGGCCAGGTCCTTCAGGGTCGGGGCATAGCGCTCCATGAAGCGCTCGCCGTTGGCGTTGCGCAGGATGGCACCTTCACCGCGGCAGCCTTCGGTCAGCAGCACGCCGGCACCGGCCACGCCGGTGGGGTGGAACTGCCAGAACTCCATGTCTTCCAGCGGGATGTTGGCGCGGGCAGCCATGCCCAGGCCGTCGCCGGTGTTGATGAAGGCGTTGGTGGAAGCCTGGTAGATGCGGCCGGCGCCACCGGTGGCGAACAGCACGGTCTTGGCGTGCAGCACGTGCACGTCGCCGGTTTCCATTTCCAGGGCGGTCACGCCGACCACGTCGCCTTCGGCGTCGCGGATCAGGTCGAGGGCCATCCACTCCACGAAGAACTGGGTGCGGGCCTTGACGTTTTGCTGGTACAGGGTGTGCAGCAGGGCGTGGCCGGTGCGGTCAGCGGCGGCGCAAGCGCGTTGCACAGGCTTTTCGCCGTAGTTGGCGGTGTGGCCACCGAACGGACGCTGGTAGA
Organism: Pseudomonadota bacterium; assembly: GCA_022566735.1. Classification (GTDB taxonomy): domain Bacteria; phylum Pseudomonadota; class Gammaproteobacteria; order Burkholderiales; family Burkholderiaceae_C; genus Aquabacterium. The sequence continues at coordinate 147,313 of JADFIG010000004.1, read as the reverse complement.
TGGTGCCGTCGGCGTTGCGGTCGAAGGGCATGCCGAAGTGTTCGAGTTCGTACACGACCTTCGGTGCTTCACGGCACATGAACTCGATGGCGTCCTGGTCGCCCAGCCAGTCGGAGCCCTTGATGGTGTCGTAGAAGTGGTAGTGCCAGTTGTCTTCGGACATGTTGCCCAGCGAGGCACCGATGCCGCCTTGGGCTGCCACGGTGTGCGAGCGGGTCGGGAAGACCTTGGACAGCACGGCCACGTTGAGGCCGGCGCGCGACAGCTGCAGGGAAGCGCGCATGCCGGAACCGCCGGCACCCACGATCACGACATCAAACTTGCGGGTAGGAAGAGAGGTAGCGGTCATTTTTTACAGTCTCCAGAGCACTTGGATGGCCCAGCCGGCACAGCCGACCAGCCACACGAGGGTGAACACCTGCAGGGCCAGGCGCACGCCCACGGGCTTGACGTAGTCCATCCAGATGTCGCGCACGCCCACCCAGGCGTGGTAGAGCAGCGAGATGATGACGACGAAGGTCAGGGTCTTCATCCACTGCTGGGCAAAGATGGCGGACCAGCTGTAGTAGTCGAGGCTGCTGGCCGTCAGCACCTGCACCAGCAGGACGACGGTGAACAGGGCCATCAGCACGGCCGTGATGCGCTGGGCAAGCCAGTCACGCAGGCCATAGTGCGCACCGGTGACGATGCGCTTGGTTCCGTAGTTTTGAGACATGGTTGTTTTCCTGGAACGGGAAGCGACGTGGGGATCAGAACAGGCCGAACAGCTTGGCGCCCAGCACCACGGTCAGGCCCGTGCTCAGCGCCAGCGTGACGATGGCGGTGGAGTGGCCCTGCTCCTTGCTGACGGAGTGGGTGGCGTCCATGATCAGGTGGCGCACGCCGGCGACGAAGTGGTGCAGGTAGGCCCAGATCAGACCCAGGGCGATGAGCTTGAAGAACCAGCCGGCATCGCCGCGGAACACCGAGGTGAACTCGCCGAAGGAGATCTCCGAAGAGACGCTGGTGTCGAACATCCAGACGATGAAGGGCATCAGCAGGAACAACACTGCGCCACTGATGCGGTGCAGGATCGAGACGATGCCGGCAGGGGGAAGCCGGTACGACACGATGTCCGTGATGTGGATGTTCCGGTAGACGGGGCGTGGGGTTTTCGCGTTATCAGCCATGTTGATGAAGGCTCCTGCCGAGCGTCAAAAATCTGTCGAAGAATCCAGGGATTTTAGGGCAATCCCCATGCCCTCAGACCCGCCTGCCCTGATGTCATCTGCGAGACAGATCACCGGCCAGACGCGAACACGTGAAGATGGATGCCGTTCAGCTCAATTCGTTGCGGTAGTAGTGCCGATCGGTGCGGTAGAGGCCACGGCGCAATTCCACGGGCTGATCGCCATAAGTGAAGGCCAGGCGCTCGACGCTCAGCAGCGGCGCGCCAGGCTCGACCTGCAGCAGCCCGGCCACCGAGGAGTGCGCCGCCACGGCGCGCAGTTTTTCCTCGGCGCGGATCATGCGCACGCCAAATTCGGTTTCAAACAGGCCGTACATCGGGCCGCGGTATTCGCTCAGGCGCTCGGCAGTCAGGCCCTTGAAGAGGTGCGCCGGCAGCCAGATGTCATCGAGCACGACCGGCTGCCCCGCGAAATGCAGCACGCGGCGGATTTCCAGCACCTGCTCACCGGCCTGCAACTGCAGCGAGGCCGCCACATCGGCGGGCGCGACCAGGCGGCGGCAGTCGAGGAATTCGCGGCGCGCGGCACCAGGGGTGTTGTCGGGGATGTCGGGGGCCAGGCGCAGGAAGCGGTACTGGACCTGCTCTTCCGCGTGGGTGGCCACGAAGGTGCCCTTGCCCTGGCGGCGCACCAGCAGGTTTTCGGCAGCGAGTTCGTCGACCGCCTTGCGCACCGTGCCCTGGCTGACCTTGAAACGGGCAGCGAGGTCGATTTCGGAGGGGATGGCTTCACCGGGGCGCCACTCGCCGCCTTGCAGGCTGCGCAGGATCAGGGTCTTGATCTGCTGGTAGAGCGGGCTGAACGAGGGGGCCACCGAAGCCGCGGCCGCGGTGGATGCCGCGCCAGACAGCCCTGTCGCCGCGCCCGCAGTGAGCGACGCGCCGCCGACGGGCAGCGGGTCTTGCGCAGCAGAAAGGGACGGAGGGGTCACCACGGCGTGTCAGGATGTGAAAAGGCGATCGGGTGGATCAGCGTCGGCCCGGACCGAGCCCGGGTCAGGCTCGGACGAACGGGCGTCATTGCACCACAACTGCGACCAGAAGTCCACGGAAGGGTTGGATGATGTCATATATAAGACATAAGATCATTGACGCAGTGGGGCAATGTGCCTAGACTGCCGCGCGACGCTACACTTGCCGTCTTTCTTACCCCCCTTCTCATTTCGGAGTTGCCATGAGCAAAGCACCCGTTCGCGTCGCCGTCACCGGCGCCGCTGGCCAAATCGGTTACGCCCTCCTGTTCCGCATCGCCTCGGGCGAAATGCTGGGCAAGGACCAGCCCGTCATCCTGCAGCTGCTGGAAATCCCCGATGAGAAGGCCCAGAACGCCCTGAAGGGCGTGATCATGGAACTGGAAGACTGCGCTTTCCCGCTGCTGGCCGGCATCGAAGCCCACTCCGACCCCCTGCAAGCCTTCAAGGACACCGACTACGCCCTGCTGGTCGGCGCCCGTCCCCGTGGCCCCGGCATGGAGCGCGCCGACCTGCTGGCCGCCAACGCCCAGATCTTCACCGCCCAGGGCAAGGCCCTGAACGCCGTGGCTTCGCGCAACGTCAAGGTGCTGGTCGTCGGCAACCCCGCCAACACCAACGCCTACATCGCCATGAAGTCGGCCCCGGACCTGCCGGCCAAGAACTTCACCGCCATGCTGCGCCTGGACCACAACCGCGCTGCCTCGCAGCTGGCCGCCAAGACCGGCACCAAGGTGGGCGACATCCGCAAGCTGACCGTGTGGGGCAACCACTCGCCCACGATGTACGCCGACTACCGCTTCGCCACCACGAACGGCAAGTCGATCAAGGACCTGGTCAACGACCAGGTCTGGAACGCCGACACCTTCCTGCCGACCGTGGGCAAGCGTGGCGCCGCCATCATCGCCGCCCGCGGCCTGTCGTCGGCCGCTTCGGCTGCCAACGCCGCCATCGACCACATCCGTGACTGGGCCCTGGGCTCCAACGGCGAATGGGTCACCATGGGCGTGCCTTCGAACGGCGAGTACGGCATCCCCGCCGGCATCGTGTTCGGCTTCCCCGTGACCACCGAAAACGGCGAGTACAAGATCGTCGAAGGCCTGGAGATCGATGCCTTCTCGCAAGAGTGCATCAACAAGACCCTGGCCGAGCTGCAAGGCGAGCAAGACGGCGTCAAGCACCTGCTGTGATGCCATGAGGTGACGCAGCCTTCGCGGGCTGCAGCACAATGAGAGCCGGCGACCTTCGGGTTGGCCGGCTTTTTGTTTTTGTCCCCGTCTTGCTGCAGGATGCCGCGATGTCCACGCTGACCACCATCCATCCCCGCCACGCGCTGTTCGGCGCCGATGTGGCCACCCCTCACCTGCCCGTGTGCGACCACTACGCGGGCGTGGAGGCGCGCATGCGCAAGAGCCTGGCGCTGCAGGCCGAGATGGCCGAGGCGGCCGGGCGCGCCGTCTTCGACGTGACGCTGGACCTGGAGGATGGCGCTCCGGTGGGCGGCGAGCACGAGCACGCCTTGCTGGTGGCCGAGTTGCTCAACAGCCCGGCCAATGCCTGGGGCCGCGTGGGCGCGCGGGTGCACGACGTGGCGCACGAGCGCTTCGAGGACGACATCGACACCCTGGTGGGGCTGGCGGGCACGAAGCTGGCCTACATCATGGTGCCCAAGCTGGCCCATGTGAACGACACACGCCGCGCCATCGAGGCGATCAAGGCGGCGCGCATCAAGCACGGGGTCAGCCAGGTCATCCCGGTGCATGGCCTGATCGAGACGCTCAGCGGGCTGCGCGAGGTGGCGGAGATCGCCGCCCTGCCGGGGCTGGAGTCGCTGTCCTTCGGGTTGATGGATTTCGTCTCGGAGCACCGCGGCGCCATCCCGGCATCGGCCATGGGGGTGCAGGGCCAGTTCGCGCACCCGCTGGTGCTGCGCGCCAAGATGGAGATCGCCGAGGCCTGCCACGCCGCGCGCATCACGCCCTCGCACTGTGTGGTCACCGAGTTCAAGGACACCCGGGCGCTGTCGAAGGCGGCCGAACGCGCCAGCCGCGAGCTGGGCTACACGCGCATGTGGAGCATCCATCCAGACCAGATCCCGGTGATCATCGACGCCTTCGCGCCGGTGGTCTCGGAGGTGGACGACGCGGTGGACATCCTGAGTGCCGCGCAGGCGGCCCACTGGGCGCCCACGTCGTACCACGGCGTGCTGCACGACCGCGCCAGCTACCGCCACTACTGGTACGTGCTGGAGCGCGCCTGGCTGACCGGGCAGCCGCTGCCGGTGGAGATCCGCGAGGCCTTCTTCGGCTGACGCGCCAGGCCGCGCGCCTCAGTCCCGGCCCGCCAGCGCACGGGCGATGAACTGGCGCGGCACCGTGGGACGGGGCACGCGCACGTCGAACCAGGCGCGCACGTCCTGCTCCAGCAGGTTGCCGTGCATGAAGTTGTAGACGGCTTTTTTGAGCGCCACGCCCAGGCCGTCGTGGTCCACGCCGGTCGGGTCGGTGAAGCCGACGTCGTTGCGCGCAAAGCTGCCCTCGGGCAGCGGCAGGAGCTCGATGCCGTACTCGGCCGGGTTCAGGCCCACCGGCGAATGCACCGTGCAGGCGAAGCGGTGGAAGAAGCCGGAGTGGATGCAGCCGGCCTCGAAGAGCTGGCGCACGTACTCCAGCGCATCGACCGTGTCCTGCACCGTCTGGGTGGGGAAGCCGTACATCAGGTAGGCGTGGACCATGATGCCGGCGTCCGCGAAGGCCTTGGTGACGCGCGCCACCTGGGCCACGGACACGCCCTTCTTCATGAGCTGCAGCAGGCGGTCCGACGCGACTTCCAGCCCGCCGGAGATGGCGATGCAGCCGCTTTGGGCCAGCAACTCCGCCAGCTCGGGCGTGAAGGTTTTCTCGAAGCGCACATTGCCCCACCAGCTGATCTGCACGCCGCGGCGCAGCAGCTCTTCGGCCAGGGCGCGCAGCACTTTCGGGGGTGCGGCCTCGTCGACGAAATGGAAGCCGGTCTGGCCGGTTTCGGCGACGATGGCCTCGATGCGGTCGACCAGCACCTCGGCGGACGCGGCCTCGTAGCGCGAGATGTAGTCCAGGCTGACATCGCAGAAGCTGCACTTCTTCCAGTAGCAGCCGTGGGCCACGGTGAGCTTGTTCCAGCGCCCGTCAGACCACAGCCGGTTCATGGGGTTGAGCATGTCCAGCAGGGACAGGTACCGGTTCAGCGGCAGGCCGTCCCAGGTGGGCGTGCCCACGTCGCTGAAGGGCACGTCGGGCTCTTGCCATTGCATGAGCTTGACGGCGCCGGTCTCGTCGCGCACGAAGGTGCGCACCAGGCGCTCGCGGCTGCGGCGACCGGCCACGTGGTCGAGCAGGGCCAGCAGCGGGCGCTCGCCGGCGTCCAGGGTGACGAAGTCGACGAAGTCGAAGACGCGGGGCTCGGCCAGCTCGCGCAGCTCGGTGTTGACGAAACCGCCGCCCAGCGCGATGCGGATGTCGGGGTGGTGCGCCTTGACAGCCTGGGCGATGCGCAAGGCCGCGTACACCGCGCCCGGGAAGGGCACGGACAGCAGGATCAGCCCGGGCCGGTGCCGCTCGACGGCCGCCAGCGCCAGCTCGCACAGCGTGGCGTCGACCAGGTTGTGCGGCGCGGCCAGGGCCTCGGCCAACGGGTCGAAGCTGGGCTGGCTCATGGCCAGGGACTCGGCGTAGCGCACGAACTCGAAGCGCGGGTCGATGGCGTCGCGCAGCACATCGGCCAGGTCGTTGAGGCAGAGCGTGGCGAGGTGGCGGGCGCGGTCCTGCAGGCCCAGGGCGCCGAAGGCCCAGGCCAGCGGGTCGCCACCATCGTCGTCTTGCGGATCGCCCAGGGTGTAGTGGTCGAGCGCGGCAAAGCGCGGCCCCTCGGGCAGGAAGCCGCGGCCGGCGATGCGGTGGGCCAGCGTGGCATCGCGCCCCTGCAGGAAGGCGATGGTGCGGTCGATGGTGGCGAGGTAGGCGTCGGCCTGCTCGGCGAACGAGCGCACCGCCGGGCTGCGCGCGCCCGGGTGGTGGCGCGGCAAGGCATCGACCACCTCGCGCACCGCCTGCAGGCCTGCGCGCGACAGCAGGCGCAACACCAGGGCCAGGGCCAGGTCTTCCTGCACGGCATCGACGCCCTGCTGGCGCAGGAAGCCGGTGAGGTAGGCGGTGGACGGGTACGGCGTGTTGAGCTGCGTCATCGGGGGGATGAGCGACAGGACGCGGGGCGTCGCACGCACGGCAGGCGGGGTCATGCGGAGCTGGGCTGGGGTGGGCGGGGCAGGAGGCGGCATTGTGCCAGCGCGGGCCGGGCGCGTCAGCCCACCCGGCGGCATGGGCGCGGGCGGCTGGCTGGCGCACGATCGCCCTCGCGCGTTCACATGGTGGAATGCATCCGGGAGGATGTCACGCACCGGTCGATTCGATGCCGCCAGCCTCCTGCACATGAGGGGGGGAGCCCGCGGGGAAGTGACACATGTGCTCGCGTAACATCTGGACACACGACATCGCAGTTCCAGGAAGTCCCCATGCAGTTCACCCGCCTCGCCCACGCCGCCACCCTGACCGCCCTGCTGTTCGCGGCCGGCGTTGCCCAAGCCGAGTCCATCGTGATCAACGGCGCCCTCACCGGCCCGATCGCCAACATGGGTGCCCCCAGCGGCTGGACCATCCTGGCAGGCACGCCCGACACGATGGACGGCGGCAACAACGTCGGCGTGGCCGGTGCCACGGACTTCGGCGTGGCCCCCGCCTCGGCCTCGCCGGACGGCGGCACCTGGGTCGGCATCGGCATGAATGGCAGCTATGTCGAGCGTTTCGGCCAGACCCTCAGCGGCCTGTCGATCGGCCAGACCTACACGGTGAGCTGGTTCGCCGGCAACTTCGGCCTGAACCGCACGAGCGACACCGGCAAGGTGCAGTACCTGGGCAGCAATGCCATCGACGTGATGCTCGACGGGGTGTCCATCGGGCATGGCGCCACGCTGGGCCTGTCGTCGAACTGGTTCAGCGAGTCGCTGACCTTCACGGCCACCTCCGCCAGCCAGCAACTCTCGTTCAAGCTGGCCTCGGGCACCAAGGCCTACCTGTCGATCGACGGCATCGCCGTGGTGGCAGGCGCGACGCCGGCCGTGCCGGAACCCAGCACCTGGGTGCTGATGGGCATCGGTCTGGTCGGCCTGGCCCTCAGCAAGCGCCGCCAGGTGGTCTGAGCCAGCCGCTGCGACCCGGCACCCGGCGCACCACCTGCCGCTCAGCCCTCACGCAGCTTGCGCCACAGCGTGGTGCGGCTGATGCCCAGGCGCTGACAGGCCAGGGCCTTGTCCCCACCGCAAGCGGCCAGTGTGGCCAGGATGTGCTCGCGCTCGCTGTGGCGCTGCGCGGGCTTGAGTTCCTGCGCATCACCCGCCTCGGCACGCACCCCGGCGCCTCCCGCGGCCGGGGGCATGGCCCCCTCCCCCGCACCGAACAGCTCGGGAGCGAGTTGCCGCAGCAGGGCCTGGGCGCCTTGTGGGGCCACCCCCGTGTCCGATGAGGCCGGCACACACACCAGCAAGCGCTCGATGAGGTTGTCGAGTTCGCGGACGTTGCCCGGCCAGGCATGGTGCGGCGCCTGGGCCAGCAGGGCTTGCCACAGCGACGGCCAGGCCGTCCCCCCCGCCTCCCCCCCCATGGTCCGGCGCGCCGGGCCGCCCAGGCGATCGCGCACCTTGTCCAGCAGGGACGCGGCAATGTCGGGCAGGTCCTCCAGGCGCTCGCGCAGGGGCGGCACCTCGATGCGCAGGATGTTGAGGCGGTAGTACAGGTCCAGCCGGAAACGCCCTTGCGCCACGTGCTCGGCGAGGTCGCGGTGCGTGGCGGCGATGACCCGCACCTGCACCGGCGTGGGCTCGACCGCGCCGACGCGCAGCACCTCGCGCTCCTGCAGCACGCGCAGCAGCCGCGACTGCAGGGCCAGCGGCATCTCGCCGACCTCGTCGAGGAAGATGGTGCCCTTGTGCGCGGCCTCGAACAGGCCGACCTTGCCGCCGCGGCGCGCGCCGGTGAAGGCGCCGTCCTCGTAGCCGAAGAGTTCGCTCTCCAGCAGGGTTTCGGACAGGGCCGCGCAGTTGACGGCCACGAAGGGCATGTCGCGGCGGTCGCTGGCGCGGTGGATGCCCTGGGCGATCAGCTCCTTGCCGGTGCCGCTTTCGCCCAGCAGCAGCACGGTCGCGGCGCTGTGCGCGCATCGCTGGGCCAGCGTCTGCACGCGCCGCGAGGCTTCGCTGCGACCGGCGAACTGCGCCAGCTCGTAGCGCCCCGACGCCGCATGCGACTGGGCCCGGGTGCGCAGGTGGCGGTCCACGCGCTGGATGGAGATGGGGTCCTGCGCCGACAGCACCGCGCCCGTCAACACGCCCTGCTCCACGATGGGCACGCGGTTGACGATGAGCTGGCGGCCGCGCACCCGCTCGATCTTCTCGCGCTCGGGCTGGCCCAGGCGCAAGGTGGCCTGCAGGCTGAGCTCCGGGCAGGCGGCACTCAGGCGCCGCCCCAGCCAGGCGCCGGGCTCGATGCCCAGCCACTGCGCCATCGCGGGGTTGAGCGTTTCGATGCGCTCGTGCTGGTCGACCGAGATCACGCCATCGCTGAGCTGGGCCAGCAGGGTGTTGAGCCGCTCGCGCTTGGCCTGCTGGATGCGACCGGCCCGCGCCACCTCCACCGCGTCGGCCAGGGCCTCGCGCACGGCGTCCATCGAGTACAGGAACAGGCCGGTGAGGCCCAGTTGCTCGGCCACGTCGACGGCCACGCCCGAGCCGACGACGACCTCGATGCCTTCGTGCTGGAGTTCGCGCACGCAGGCGCGGGCCTCGTCTTCGGTGCGGTAGCTGCGCTGGGCGATGGTGAAATCGAACAGGCGCTCGAAGCGCTGCAGGTCGGGCGCCATGCCTTCATAGGTGAGCAGGCCGATGCGCCCGGACAGCCGGCGCGCCTGGGTCAGGGCCTGCATCAGGTCGAAGCCGCCCACCTTGACCAGCACCACCGGCACGTCGAGGTGCTGGCGCAGGTAGCCGCCGTTGGAGCCGGCCGCCACCACCACGTCCACGGGCTGGCGCGCCTGCAGGGCCTGGATGCGCGCCACCGCCGCCTCGAAGCCGACGTCGAGCACCTCGACCACGGCATGGTCAGCCACCTGGGGCGCCAGCTCCTGCAGCATCTTGTTGATGCGGCGAAAGCCCACGGCCACGATGCGGGGCGGGATCGAGGACAGGCTTGTTTCAGACGACATGCCACATTGTTGCACACGGAACGAAACATCGTTTCATTAATGAAACATGACGTCCCCACCAGCACCCCCGCCAGCACCCAGCCGTCACCCGCTGCAAGCGGGCTTCACCCTAGGCAAATCAAGCACTTGGCGGCTGGCGCGCCCGCCACCGGCCTCCTATGATCCGCCCTGGCACACACGTTGCGGTAACCCTGCCATCGCTCCCCACCCGTCCGCCTGACGGACACCCCCCTCCCGGAGACCCACATGGCCCAACTCTCGCCCGGCGCACGCTTTCGCCAAGCCCTGAAGGAAGAAGCCCCCCTGCAAGTCATGGGCACCATCAACGCCAACCACGCCCTGCTGGCCAAGCGGGCCGGGTTCAAGGCGATCTACCTCTCGGGTGGCGGCGTGGCCGCTGGCTCGCTGGGCCTGCCCGACCTGGGCATCAGCGGCCTGGAAGACGTGCTGATCGACGTGCGCCGCATCACCGACGTGTGCGACACCCCGCTGCTCGTTGACATCGACACCGGTTTCGGCCCGAGTGCCTTCAACATCGAGCGCACCGTCAAGAGCCTGATCAAGGCCGGCGCCGCCGCCTGCCACATCGAGGACCAGGTCGGCGCCAAGCGCTGCGGCCACCGTCCCGGCAAGGAAATCGTCACCACCGAAGAGATGGTCGACCGCGTCAAGGCGGCCGCCGACGCCAAGACCGACAAGGACTTCTTCCTGATCGCCCGCACCGACGCCATCCAGGTGCACGGCGTGGACGCTGCCATCGAGCGCGCCATCGCCTGCGTGGAAGCCGGTGCCGACGGCATCTTCGCGGAAGCCGCCTACGACCTGCCAACCTACGAGAAGTTCGTCAAGGCCGTCAACGTGCCCGTGCTGGCCAACATCACCGAGTTCGGCAAGACCCCGCTGTTCAGCGTCGAAGACCTGGCCCCCACCGGCGTGGGCATGGTGCTCTACCCGCTGTCCGCCTTCCGCGCCATGAACAAGGCCGCCGAAGCCGTCTACACCGCCATCCGCCGCGACGGCCACCAGCGCAATGTGGTCGACATCATGCAGACCCGCGAAGAGCTGTACGACCGCATCAACTACCACGCCTTCGAACAGAAGCTCGATGCCCTGTTCGCCGCCAAGAAATAACCCACCCACCCGTCACCAGGAGACCCTGAACATGAGCGCCACCCCCGAGACCACGACGCCCGGTTTCAAGCCCAAGAAGTCCGTCGCCCTGTCCGGCACCGCTGCAGGCAACACCGCCCTGTGCACCGTGGGTCGCACCGGCAATGACCTGGCCTACCGCGGCTACGACATCCTCGACCTGGCCACGACCAGCGAGTTCGAAGAAATCGCCCACCTGCTGGTGCACGGCAAGCTGCCCACCGTGGCCGAACTGGCCGGCTACAAGGCCAAGCTCAAGGCCCTGCGCGGCCTGCCCGCCGCCGTCAAGGTCGCGCTGGAGCAACTGCCGCCTTCCTCGCACCCGATGGACGTGATGCGCACCGGCGTGTCGGTGCTGGGTTGCGTCAAGCCCGAGAAGGACGACCACAACCACCCCGGCGCCCGCGACATCGCCGACAAGCTGATGGCCTCGCTGGGCTCGATGCTGCTGTACTGGTACCACTTCGCCTACAACGGCAAGCGCATCGAAGTCGAAACCGATGACGACTCCATCGGCGGCCACTTCCTGCACCTGCTGCACGGCGAGAAGCCCCGCGACAGCTGGGTGCGCGCCATGCACACCAGCCTGATCCTGTACGCCGAGCACGAGTTCAACGCCTCGACCTTCACCTCGCGCGTGGTGGCCGGCACCGGCTCCGACATGTACTCGGCCCTGTGCGGTGGCATCGGCGCCCTGCGCGGCCCCAAGCACGGCGGCGCCAACGAGGTGGCCTTCGAGATCCAGAAGCGCTACGACAACCCCGATGAGGCCGAGGCCGACATCCGCGCCCGCGTCGAGAAGAAGGAAGTCGTGATCGGCTTCGGTCACCCCGTCTACACGGTCAGCGACCCGCGCAACGTCGTCATCAAGAAGGTGGCCCACGAGCTGAGCGCCGAACAGAACAACCTGAAGATGTACAACATCGCCGAGCGCCTGGAATCGGTGATGTGGGAAATCAAGAAGATGTTCCCGAACCTGGACTGGTTCTCGGCCGTGAGCTACCACATGATGGGCGTGCCCACCGACATGTTCACGCCGCTGTTCGTGATCGCCCGCACCTCCGGCTGGTCGGCCCACGTGATCGAGCAGCGCATCGACGGCAAGATCATCCGCCCGTCGGCCAACTACACCGGCCCTGAAGATCAGAAGTTCGTGCCGATCAAGGACCGCAAGTGATCCTTGGCTGACACGGGGCGCCACATTGCCGCACGCGATGTGGCGCCCCTTGACCTTGTGGCGTCGCAGATCAACACTGCCCTGCGCCCGCCCCCACAGCCCCTCCGCGACCCTCTCCGCGGCCCACCCCGCTGCCCGCCATGAACACCCAACACCGCAAGAACCTGCCCGGCACCCAACTCGATTACTTTGACGCCCGCGAAGCCGTCGAAGCCATCCAGAGCGGCGCCTGGGCCACCCTGCCCTACACCTCGCGCGTGCACGCCGAGAACATCGTGCGCAAGGCCGAACCCGGCATCGTCACCGAGTGCCTCAAGCAGCTGGTCGAGCGCAAACGCGATCGCGACTTCCCCTGGTTCCCGGCCCGCGTGGCCTGCCACGACATCCTGGGCCAGACCGCGCTGGTGGACCTGGCCGGCCTGCGCGACGCCATCGCCAAGGAGGGCGGCGACCCCGCCAAGGTGAACCCCGTGGTGCCCGTGCAGCTGATCGTGGACCACTCGCTGGCCGTGGAGTGCGGCGGTTTCGACCCCGATGCGTTCCAGAAGAACCGCGACATCGAAGAGCGCCGCAACGAAGACCGCTTCCACTTCATCGACTGGACGAAGAAGGCCTTCGCCAACGTGGACGTGATCCCCGCGGGCAACGGCATCATGCACCAGATCAACCTGGAGAAGATGTCGCCGGTGATCCACGCGGACAAGGGCTTGGCCTACCCCGACACCTGCGTCGGCACCGACTCGCACACCCCGCACGTGGACGCCCTGGGCGTGATCGCCGTCGGCGTGGGCGGCCTGGAAGCCGAGAACGTGATGCTGGGCCGCGCCTCCTGGATGCGCCTGCCCGAGATCGTCGGCGTGAAGCTGACCGGCCAACGCCAACCGGGCATCACCGCCACCGACGTGGTGCTGGCGCTGACCGAGTTCCTGCGCAAGAGCAAGGTCGTCGGTGCTTACCTCGAATTCCACGGTGAAGGCGCTGCGAAGCTGACCATCGGCGACCGCGCCACCATCTCGAACATGGCCCCCGAATACGGCGCCACCGCCGCCATGTTCAGCATCGACGAGCAGACGCTCGATTACCTGACCCTGACCGGCCGCACGGCCGAGCAGGTCAAGCTGGTCGAGACCTATGCCAAGCAAGCCGGCCTGTGGTCGGACTCGCTCAAGAACGCCGTCTACGAACGCAACCTGGAGTTCGACCTGTCGAGCGTGGTGCGCAACATGGCCGGCCCCTCGAACCCGCACGCCCGCGTGGCCACGGCCGACCTGGCGGCCAAGGGCATCTCGGGCCAGTGGGCCATGCCTTCGGCACAGGAAGGCACCATGCCCGATGGCGCCGTGATCATCGCGGCCATCACCTCCTGCACCAACACCTCCAACCCGCGCAACGTCATCGCCGCGGCGCTGCTGGCCCGCAACGCCAACAAGCTGGGCCTGACGCGCAAGCCCTGGGTGAAGTCTTCGCTGGCCCCTGGCTCGAGGGCCGTGGAGCTGTACCTGAAGGAAGCCGGCCTGCTGGGCGACCTGGAAAAACTCGGCTTCGGCATCGTGGCCTTCGCCTGCACGACCTGCAACGGCATGTCCGGCGCCCTGGACCCCAAGATCCAGCAAGAGATCATCGACCGCGATCTGTACGCCACCGCCGTGCTCTCGGGCAACCGCAACTTCGACGGCCGCATCCACCCCTACGCCAAGCAGGCCTTCCTGGCTTCGCCGCCGCTGGTGGTCGCCTACGCGATTGCCGGCACCGTGCGCTTCGACATCGAAAACGATGTGCTGACCGTGGTCGATGGCAAAGAGATCCGCCTCAAGGACATCTGGCCCTCGGACGAAGAGATCGACGCCGTGGTCAAGGCCTCGGTGAAGCCCGAGCAATACCGCGCCGTCTACGAACCCATGTTCGCCATCCAGGCCGACAAGGGCGAGAAGGTGGCCCCGCAGTACGACTGGCGCCCGCAGTCCACCTACATCCGCCGCCCGCCCTACTGGGACACCGAAGGCGTCGGCGCCCTGGCCGCCAACCCGCGCACGCTCAAGGCCATGCGCCCGCTGGCCATCCTGCCGGACAACATCACCACCGACCACCTGTCGCCGTCCAACGCGATCCTGATGAACTCGGCCGCCGGTGAGTACCTGCACAAGATGGGCCTGCCGGAAGAGGACTTCAACTCCTACGCCACCCACCGCGGCGACCACCTGACCGCCATGCGCGCCACCTTCGCGAACCCCACGCTGAAGAACGAGATGGTGCGCAAGGAAGACGGCTCGGTGAAGCCGGGCTCGCTGGCCCGCGTGGAGCCCGAGGGCCAGGTCATGCGCATGTGGGAGGCCATCGAAACCTACCTCAACCGCAAGCAGCCGCTGATCATCGTGGCCGGCGCCGACTACGGTCAGGGCTCCTCGCGTGACTGGGCCGCCAAGGGCGTGCGCCTGGCCGGCGTGGAAACCGTCGTGGCCGAAGGCTTCGAGCGCATCCACCGCACCAACCTGATCGGCATGGGCGTGCTGCCGCTGGAGTTCAAGCCGGGCACCACCCGCCTGACCCTGGGCCTGGACGGCACCGAAACCTATGACGTCGAAGGCGAACTCCAGCCGCGCGCCGACCTGACGCTGGTCATCCACCGCAAGAACGGTGAGACCGTCAAGGTGCCGGTGACCAGCCGCCTGGACACGGCCGAAGAAGTGTCGGTGTACGAAGCCGGTGGCGTGCTGCAGCGCTTCGCACAAGACTTCCTTGCTGAAAACAAGGCGTGAAGGAGCACGACATGGCTCACCCCGCACAAGTCAAGATCCCCGCCACCTACATCCGTGGCGGCACCAGCAAGGGCGTGTTCTTCCGCCTGCAGGACCTGCCGGCCTCGTGCCAGCAACCTGGCGCCGCGCGCGACAAGCTGTTCATGCGCGTCATCGGCAGCCCCGACCCCTACGCCGCCCACATCGACGGCATGGGCGGGGCCACCTCGTCCACGTCCAAGTGCGTGATCCTGTCCAAGTCCAGCGTGCCCGACCACGACGTGGACTACCTCTACGGCCAGGTCTCGATCGACAAGCCCTTTGTGGACTGGTCGGGCAACTGCGGCAACCTCTCCACCGCCGCGGGCGCTTTCGCCATCCACGCCGGTCTGGTGGACCCTGCGCGCATTCCTGAGCATGGCGTGGCCGTGGTCCGCGTCTGGCAGGCCAACATCCAGAAAACCATCATCGCCCACGTGCCCGTCACGAACGGACAGGTGCAGGAAACCGGTGACTTCGAACTCGACGGCGTGACCTTCCCCGCCGCCGAGATCGTGCTGGAGTTCATGGACCCGTCCGACGACGGCGACGAAGGCGGCTCGATGTTCCCCACTGGCAACCTGGTGGATGACCTGGACGTGCCTGAGTCCGTGGTCAAGGGGGGCACCCTCAAAGCCACGATGATCACGGCCGGCATCCCCACCGTGTTCGTCAACGCGAAGGACATCGGCTACACCGGCACCGAACTGCGCGAGCAGATCAACACGGACCCCGAGGCGCTCAAGCGTTTCGAGGCCATCCGCGTGGCCGGCGCCCTGCGCATGGGCCTGATCAAGACGCCGGAAGAAGCGGCCACCCGCCAGCACACGCCCAAGATCGCCTTCGTGGCGCCGCCCACCACCTACACGGCATCGAGCGGCAAGACCATCGACGCCGGTGATGTGGACCTGCTGGTGCGAGCCCTGTCCATGGGCAAGCTGCACCACGCCATGATGGGCACCTGCGCGGTGGCCATCGGCACGGCGGCGGCCATCCCCGGCACGCTGGTCAACCAGGCCGCAGGCGGCGGCGAGCGCGAAGCCGTCCGCTTCGGTCACCCGTCCGGCACCCTGCGCGTGGGCGCCCAGGCCCAGCAGGTGAACGGCCAGTGGACGGTGACCAAGGCCATCATGAGCCGCAGCGCCCGCATCCTCATGGAAGGCTGGGTGCGCGTGCCCGGTGACGCGTTCTGACAAAACGCGTTGACACTTGTCACACATCGTTCCCATCGATTGGTGGCAAGATGAAGGCCCATGCAACACACCGGGTGCCTCGCGGGGCATCCGGGATCTGACCTGAGGTTCGCCCCGCCATGACCATTTCCGCCCGCATCCGCCGTCATCAGCGCATCCGCACCCTGGCCCTGTCGGCCGGCATGGTGATCGGCATGGTGGCCGCCACCTTCGGTCCGCAGCTGGCCCACGCCGCTGCCCCGAGCAAGGCCTCCAAGGCGGTGATCAAGGGTGCCGCAGCAGAAAAGCCCCTGGTGCTGGCCGCTGCCGACGAGACCCAGATGCAGGCCTCCGACCGCGTGCTGCTGGGCCGCTACGACTGCGAGTTCGGCCGCCACATCACCGTGGACCGCAACGAAGCCAACCCCGGCTACGTCAACCTCGCCCTCGACCGCCAGGCCTGGGTGATGAAGCCCGTGCAATCGGCCACCGGCGCCATCCGCCTCGAAGACGTGCGCGGCCAGGCCCTGCTGGTGCAGATCCTCACCAAGTCCATGGTGCTCGACACCAAGTCCGGCAAGCGCATGGTCGATGCCTGCGTGCACGAAGTGCAGCGCAAGGCCGAGGCCGAACTGGCCAGCCAGCCGCCGCGTCCGTCCATCTTCGACCCGCGCTGAGCCGCTGCTCACCCGGCCTTGCGCCGGACCCTCACACCCGGCCCGCACCGTTTTGGTGGCGGGCCTTTTTCATGCCTGGGCCCGATGGGCCGCTCTGGCCGTTGCAGCAGGCCAAATCGGTGTGGAAAGCCCGAGCAGAACCCCCATCAAACATGGTCAAAACGGCATTCATGAGCGACAATGGCGGTCTGCCAAGTCTTCTATAAGACTTGCGCGCCGGCAGTGTGACCTGCCCCCACGCGGACAACCCGCTCCTGTCTCCATCCTCATCAGGTGACATCCATGTTGCAAGCCTATCGCCAACACGCTGCCGAGCGCGCTGCTCTCGGCATCCCGCCCCTGCCCCTGAACGCTCAGCAAGTGGCAGAGCTGATCGAGCTGATCAAGAACCCGCAAAGTCCGCAAGCTCAAGGCGAAGACGCCTTCCTGCTCGACCTGCTGACCCACCGTGTGCCCCCGGGCGTGGACGATGCCGCCAAGGTGAAGGCCTCCTTCCTGTCGGCCGTGGCCCACGGTGACATCGCCGTCAAGCTGATCTCCAAGGCCAAGGCCACCGAGCTGCTGGGCACCATGGTCGGTGGCTACAACGTCAAGCCCCTGATCGACCTGCTGACCAACGCCGAAGTCGGCACCGTGGCCGCAGACGCCCTGAAGAAGACCCTGCTGATGTTCGACGCCTTCCACGACGTCGCCGAGCTGGTCAAGTCGGGCAATGCCAACGCCAAGGCCGTGATGCAGTCGTGGGCCGACGCCGAGTGGTTCACCAGCCGCCCGCAAGTCGCCAAGAAGATCACCGTGACCGTGTTCAAGGTGCCTGGCGAAACCAACACCGACGACCTGTCGCCCGCTCCGGACGCCTGGAGCCGTCCTGACATCCCGATGCACTATCTGGCGATGCTCAAGAACACCCGTCCCGACGCGGCCTTCAAGCCCGAAGAAGACGGCAAGCGCGGCCCGATGCAGTTCATCGAAGACCTGAAGAAGAAGGGCAACCTCGTGGCCTACGTGGGCGACGTGGTCGGCACCGGCTCTTCGCGCAAGTCGGCCACCAACAGCGTGATCTGGGCCACCGGCGAAGACATCCCCTTCGTGCCCAACAAGCGCTTCGGCGGCGTGACCCTGGGCGGCAAGATCGCCCCCATCTTCTTCAACACGCAAGAAGACTCCGGCTCGCTGCCCATCGAAGTCGACGTGTCCAAGCTGGACATGGGCGATGTGATCGACATCTTCCCGTACGACGGCAAGATCGAGAAGAACGGCGCCGTGGCAGCCGAGTTCGCTCTGAAGTCGCAAGTGCTGCTCGACGAAGTGCAAGCCGGCGGCCGCATCAACCTGATCATCGGCCGCTCGCTGACCGGCAAGGCCCGTGAGTTCCTGGGCCTGCCCGCCTCCACCGCCTTCCGCCTGCCCCAGGCCCCGAAGGACACCGGCAAGGGCTTCACCCTGGCCCAGAAGATGGTCGGCCGCGCTTGTGGTCTGCCCGAAGTGAATGGGCAACAGCAGGGCGTGCGTCCCGGCACCTACTGCGAGCCGAAGATGACCACCGTGGGTTCGCAAGACACCACCGGCCCGATGACCCGCGACGAGCTGAAGGACCTGGCCTGCCTGGGCTTCTCGGCCGACCTGGTCATGCAGTCCTTCTGCCACACCGCGGCTTATCCGAAGCCCGTGGACGTGAAGATGCACCGCGAACTGCCCGCCTTCATCTCGAACCGCGGCGGCGTGGCCCTGCGTCCGGGCGATGGCGTGATCCACTCGTGGCTGAACCGCCTGCTGCTGCCCGACACCGTCGGCACCGGTGGCGACTCGCACACCCGCTTCCCCATCGGCATCTCCTTCCCCGCCGGTTCGGGCCTGGTCGCCTTCGGTGCTGCCACCGGCGTGATGCCGCTGGACATGCCCGAGTCGGTGCTGGTGCGCTTCAAGGGCCAGATGCAACCCGGCGTCACCCTGCGTGACCTGGTGCATGCCATCCCCCTGTACGCCATCAAGGCCGGTCTGCTGACCGTCGCCAAGGCCGGCAAGAAGAACATCTTCTCGGGCCGCATCCTGGAAATCGAAGGCCTGCCTGACCTGAAGGTCGAGCAAGCGTTCGAGCTGTCCGATGCTTCGGCCGAGCGCTCTGCCGCTGGTTGCACCATCAAGCTGAACAAGGAACCGGTGGCCGAGTACCTGAAGTCGAACATCGTTCTGATGAAGAACATGATCGCCGACGGTTACGCCGACGCCCGCACCCTGCAGCGCCGCATCGAAGCCCAGGAAGCCTGGCTGGCCAACCAGACCCTGCTGGAAGCCGACAAGGACGCCGAGTACGCTGCCGTCATCGAGATCGACCTGGCCGACATCAAGGAGCCGATCGTCTGCTGCCCGAACGACCCGGACGACGCCAAGTTCCTGTCCGAAGTGGCCGGCACCAAGATCGACGAAGCCTTCATCGGTTCGTGCATGACCAACATCGGTCACTTCCGTGCCGCCGGCAAGGTGCTGGAAGGCAAGAAAGACATCCCGGTGCGCCTGTGGGTGGCCCCGCCGACCAAGATGGACGCCGCCGAGCTGACCAAGGAAGGCTTCTACAACACCTTCGGCACCGCTGGCGCTCGCACCGAGATGCCCGGCTGCTCGCTGTGCATGGGCAACCAGGCTCAGATCAAGGAAGGCTCGACCTGCATCTCCACGTCGACCCGCAACTTCCCCAACCGCCTGGGCAAGAACACCAACGTGTTCCTGGGCTCGGCCGAGCTGGCTGCCGTGGCCGCCAAGCTGGGCAAGCTGCCGACCCCGGCCGAGTACCTGGCCGAGACCGGTGTCGTGACCGCCAACGCCGACAAGATCTACCAGTACATGAGCTTCGACAAGATCGAAGAGTACGTGGAGACCGCCAAGACCGTGAAGGCCTGAGCCTGAACGTTCCTGAGGGATGGGCGCACGGCCCGTCCCGCACCCAACCCGCCCGGGCAACCTGGCGGGTTTTTTCTTGCCTGCCCTGCCCACGGCTCCCGCCGGCAGCGGCAGCGGGATAATGGGCGCCTGTCGTCACCACCGCGGCCCGGGCCCACCCTGGGCCGTCGCGCATGTTCGCTCCGACCCCCGCCCCCGGCACGCCCTCCGCCACCGCACGCCAGCGCGGCTTCATCACCACCCTGCTGATCGCCCTCCTGGGCGCCTGCGTGCTGGCCGCCGCCGGCCTGGGCCTCACCGCCGCCCTGCTCTCCCCGCAGCTGCCCGACACCCGCGGCCTGGCGCACTACCAGCCCAAACAGCCTTTGCGCGTGTACACCGCAGATGGCATCGAGATCGGCGGCTTTGGCAGCGAAAAACGGCAGTTCCTGCCCTTCGAGAAGATCCCCAAGCTGATGCGCGACAGCCTGCTGGCCGTCGAGGACAGCCGCTTCTACGAGCACCACGGCATCGACCCCATCGGCGTGCTGCGCGCCGTGGTGGCCAACGTGACGGGCGGGCGCACGCAAGGTGCCTCCACCATCACGCAGCAGGTGGCGCGCACCTTTTTCCTGACCCGGGAGAAAACCGTCAGCCGCAAGCTCAAGGAGGCGCTGCTGTCGCTGAAGATCGAACGCGAACTGAGCAAGGATCAGATCCTCACGCTCTACATGAACCAGATCTACCTGGGCGCCCGCTCCTACGGCTTTGCCGAGGCCGCCCAGACCTACTTCGGCAAGCCCCTGAGCGCGCTGAGCCCGGCCGAATGCGCCATGCTGGCCGGCCTGCCACAGAACCCGGCCAATGTGAACCCGATCAAGAGCCCCGCGCGGGCCCGGGCGCGGCAGCTGGTGGCGCTGTCGCGCATGCACAGCGAGGGCGTCATCGACGATGCCCAGTACGCCGCGGCCAAGGCCGAGAAGCTGGCCGTGCGCAACCCGGGTGAAGCCGAGGTCCACGCCGAGCACGTGGCCGAGATGGCCCGCGCCCAGGTGTTTGCCCGCTACGGCGAGGCGGCCTACACCAGCGGCATGAAGGTCGTGACCACCTTGCACGCCGCCGAGCAGCAAGCCGCCTGGAAGGCCCTGCGCAAGGCCCTCATCGAGCGGGAGATCGGCCAGCCCTGGCGCGGCCCCGAAGGCCACGAGGACCTGGACGGCGACCTCGACGACACCGACCCGGCGGTCTCCCAGGCCCTGAGCGACTACAACGACGACGAGATGCTGCACGTGGCCATCGTCACCCAGGCCGATGCCAAGCGCGTCACCGTGGTGCTGGCCGGCGGCGAGGTCATCCCGGTCAGCGGCAAGGGGCTGCGCCAGGCCCAGGCCGGGCTGAGCGCCAAGGCGGGCAAGCCGCTGCGGCTGCGCCGGGGCTCGGTGGTGCGCGTGACCCAGCAGGGCGGCCCCGGCGGGGACTGGGTGATCACGCAGTGGCCCGAGGCCGAAGGCGCCCTGGTGGCGGTGGACCCGCGCGACGGCCAGGTCCGGGCCCTGGTCGGGGGCTTCGACTTCCAGCACAACCAGTTCAACCACGCCACGCAAGGCTGGCGCCAGCCGGGCTCCAGCTACAAGCCCTTCCTGTACGCCGCGGCCATGGAAAACGGCGTCATGCCCGAAACCCTGGTCAACGACGCGCCCTTGAGCGCCGGCGACTGGAACCCGTCCAATGCCGACGGCCAGTTCGACGGCCCCATGCCCTTGCACACCGCGCTGGCCAAGTCCAAGAACATGGTCAGCATCCGCCTGGTGCAGTTGATGGGGCCGCAGGCGGCGCGGGACTGGACGGGCCGTTTCGGCTTCGAGGTGGGCAAGCAGCCGGACAACCTGACGCTGGCGCTGGGCGCGGGCGCGACCACGCCGCTGCAGCTGGCCAGCGCCTATGCCGTCGTCGCCAACGGCGGCCTCAAGGTCAACCCGGTGGTGATCCGGCGCATCACCGATGGGCAAGGCAAGGTGGTGTTCGACGCGCCCATCCAGGCCGCAGACGAGGCCAGCCGGGTCGTGCCGGCGCGCAACGCCTTCATGACGGCCACGCTGCTCAACGAGGTGGCGCGCAGCGGCACGGCGGCGCGCGCGCAAGGCCAACTCAAGCGCCCCGACCTGTACGGCAAGACGGGCACCACCAACGACGTGGTGGACGCCTGGTTCGCGGGCTTCCAGCCCCATGTGGCCGCCGTGGTCTGGCTGGGTTACGACACGCCACGCAGCCTGGGCAGCCACGCTTCGGGCGCCTCGCTGGCCCTGCCCGTCTGGATCCAGTACATGGCCACGGCCCTGGCCCGCGAGCCGGTCAGTGAGCTGACCCCGCCTGCAGGCGTGGTTCACCTGGAATCGGGCTGGCGCTACAGCGAGTGGGCCGAAGGGGGCTTCCTCAGGGAGCTGGGCGTGGACAACGAGCCCATCGGCCCCCACCTGATCCCCCGCCCGCCCGAGCCCGGCAGCAGCGCGGGCGGCCTGGAGGACAAGCTCAAGGCCTTCATCGACAAGCTGTTCTGAGGCGGCTGCGCACCTTCACGGGGCCGGCTGCAGCAGGCCCAGGTCGCGGGCGGTCAGCCACAGGCGGCAGTCGAACTCCAGCTGGTGGTAGTCGGGCAGCATGTGCGTGCACAGGGCGTAGAAGGCCTTGTCGTGCTCGCGCACGCGCAGGTGGGCCAGCTCGTGCACCACGATCATCTGCAGGAACTCGGCCGGGGCCTCGCGGAACAGGCTGGCCACGCGGATTTCGCGCTTGGCCTTGAGTTGCCCGCCCTGCACACGCGAGACGCGGGTGTGCGTGCCCAGGGCGTGCTGGACGACCTGGATCTTGCTGTCGTAGGCCACCTTGCTGATGGGCTCGGCGCCCCGCATGTGCTCGGCCTTCAGCGCGGTGACGAGGTCGTAGAGCGCCTTGTCCGTGCGGACCTCGTGCTGCCGCGGGTAGCGCTGGCGCAGGTGCTCGCCCAGCCGGCCGCTGTCGATGAGGGCCTGGACCTGCTGCAGCAGGTGCGCCGGGTAGCCGCCCAGGTAGCTCAGCACCTTGCGGGCCGAGCCCGACAGGGGGTTGAGCGGCGGCTGGTGGCGCGGCCGCAGCAGGCCTGGCGCACCGTCGCCGGGGCGGTGGCCATGGCGGGTGTCGGCGTGCGTCTCAGCGCCCGATTCAGCGCGTGAATCAGGGCGCGAATCAGGGCGCGATTTGCTCGGCATAGTCGTACAGCGCCCCCAGGATGTCCTGGCCGCGCTCGTCGTCTTCGGGCAGCGTCTCCATGAGCTGGTCGATGCGCTCGAAGAAGGCCGACAGCGACAGGCCGCCGCCCACGCCTTCGTGCAGGCGGGCGGTGCGCAGCTCGTGCCAGCGGGCCTGTTCCTCATCGCTCAGGGTGTCGGGGAAGTTGCGGGCGCGGTAGCGGAAGACGATTTCCTCCAGGCGCTCGTCGACGAAGCCGGGCGCGCGGTCGCGGGTGCGATCGGCCAGGGCGTCCGGCGACAGGGCCTTGAGGCGCTGCAGGATGCGGCGGTCCTCGTTGCCCACGAAGCCGCCGTAGAGGTCTTCGTCGACATCGGGGGCCGCAGCGTCGCCTGCGCTGCCGCGCTCCGGTCGCGCATAGACCTCGGCCCAGATGCCGTCCATGCGCTGGCCCAGCGAAGCGGCGATCTCGGCGTGGCGCATCGCCAGGTCCAGGTCGATGCCCCACTTGGCCAGCAAGGCCGGCGTCAGGACCTTGAGGTTGCCGATGACGATGGGCGACTTGTTGATGTGCAGGCTCTTGAGCGGCAGGCGCGTGACGCCCTCGGGCAGGTCGGCGGTCTTGCTGAACAGGCGCTGGCGGAGGGTTTCGACGTTGAGGTCGAGCAGCTCGGAGGGGTCCTGGGCCAGGTCCCACAGCAGCACCTCGTTCTTGTTGCTGGGGTGCGGCGCCAGCGGCCAGGCCAGGGCCATGCAGCCGCGCTCGTGGCCGTACATGCCGGAGATGTGCACGAAGGGCTTCCAGGCCGAGCGGGGCTTGTCCAGGCCGGCCTCGGCCAGCACGGCGTCCTTCTTGCGCAGCTTCAGGCAGAAGTCCCACAGCTTGGGCTGGGCCTGCTGGACGAGGCGGGCCAGCGCGACGGTGGCGCGCACGTCGGACAGCGCATCGTGCGCGGCCTCGTGGCTCAGGCCGTTGGCGGCCGTCAGGTGTTCCAGCTTGAAAGAGGGGCGGCCATCGTCGTGCCGGGGCCAGGTGATGCCCTCGGGGCGCAAGGCCCAGGTGGTGCGCACCACGTCGAGCAGGTCCCAGCGGCCGCAGCCGTTCTGCCACTCGCGGCCATAGGGGTCGATCAGGTTGCGCCAGAACAGGTGGCGCGTGACCTCGTCGTCGAAGCGGATGGTGTTGTAGCCGACGCCGATGGTGTGGGGCTGGGCCAGTTCGCGCTCGATGGCGTCGGCAAAGGCGTGTTCGGGCACGCCGCGCTCCAGGCAGGTCTGCGGCAGGATGCCGGTGAGCAGGCAGGCTTCCGGGTCGGGCAGGTAGTCGGGCGCGGGCTGGCAGTACTGCATCAGCGGCTCGCCCACCTCGTTGAGTTGTGCGTCGGTGCGCACGCCGGCGAACTGCGAGGGGCGGTCCCGGCGCGGCACGCGGCCGAAGGTTTCGTAGTCGTGCCAGTAGAAGGTGAAGTCGTTGCTCATGGTGCACCGGACAAAGCAAACGGCCCGCTGGATGCCAGACGGGCCGTGAAAAAGGACGCTGCGCCGGGCGATTGTGCCCGCAAGCCACCTCGGCGCCACCCCCAGCGACGGGGGTGAGCCTGCAGCGTCAACGCTTGCGCAAGGCCACCGAGCCCACGGAATAACCTGCGCCAAAGGAGCAGATCACACCCAGGTCGCCGGACTTCAGGTCGGCGCGGTGGCGGTGGAAGGCGATGATGGAGCCGGCCGACGAGGTGTTGGCGAACTCGTTGAGGATGAGCGGCGCGATGTCATCGGTGGGCTCGCCGTCGGTGAGCTTCTTGATGACCAGCTGGTTCATGGCCAGGTTGGCCTGGTGCAGCCAGAAGCGGCGCACGGCGGTGGGCGCGATGCCCAGGCCGTCCAGCTGGCGCTCGATGTGGGCGGCCACCATGGGCACGACTTCCTTGAACACCTTGCGGCCTTCCTGGCGGAAGGTCTTGTCGCGGGCCTTCGGGTCGCTGTCCTCGCTGCGATTCAGGTAGCCGAAGTTGTTGCGGATGTTGTTGGAGAACTGCGTGGCCAGTTGCGTGCCCAGCACCTCCCACTGGTCGGCGGAGGTGGCGGTGTCGGCACGCTCGACGATGGTGGCCGTGGCCACGTCACCGAAGATGAAGTGGCAGTCGCGGTCCTTCCACTCCTGGTGGCCCGAGGTGATTTCGGGGTTGACCACCAGCACGCACCTGGCCGAGCCGCTGCGCACGGCGTTGACGGCCTGGTCGAGCGCGAAGGTCGCGGCCGAGCAGGCCACGTTCATGTCGAAGCCGTAGCCGCCGGCGCCCAGGGCTTGCTGGATCTCGATGGCCATGGCCGGGTAGGCGCGCTGCATGTTCGAGGCCGAGCAGATCACGGCGTCGATGTCGGCCGGGGTCTTGCCCGCGGCGGCGATGGCCTTGCGGCCGGCGTCGACGGCGATCTCGGCCATCAGCGAGAGCTGGTCGTCCGAGCGCTCCTGGAGGCGCGGGTACATGCGGGTGATGTCCAGGATGCCTTCCTTGTCCATCACGTAGCGCTGCTGGATGCCCGAGGCCTTGACGATGAACTCGCTGCTGGAGTGCGTCAGGGGCTGGAGGGTGCCGGCCGCGATGTCGGCAGCGTGTTCGGCGTTCCAGGCGTCCACGTAGGCATTGAACGAGGCCACCAACTCGTCGTTGGTGATGGTGTGCGGGGGTTGGTACAGCCCGGTCCCGCTGATGACAACTGCGCTCATGGCATCGCAAGTTCAAGACGAAAGACGCGATTCTGCCACCAATCCCCCACCGGGACGTCATGGATCCCCCGGGGCGAAACAGGGCCGGGCGGACCCTTCGCCAGGCGCCTTCGGCTTGTGCGAGGATATCGGCAAACAGTGGGGGAGCGTTCGAATGATCGACGATGTGCGTGCAGTGCCTTCCGAACTGATGCGGTTGCGCACACGGCTCTTGCGTGGGGCCGTGCTGTGGTTGCTGGTCGTGGTGGCGGCGGCCTGGACGCTGACGCAGCAGCGGATCAATGCCATGCGCCAGGACGCGCTCGGCCGCAGCCAGCAGCGCCTGGAGGTGCTGCGCGACAACGTCGAGACCCACTTCCGCACCGTGGCCGGCCTGGCCCAGGCGCTGGCGGTCCAGCCGGACATGACCCAGTTCCTCCAGCAAAGCCACGTGCCGGACGCCTCGCAGGTGACGCCACAGCGGCGCAAGGCGCTGCAGGCCGAACTGCTCGCACGCGACCCGGTGCGCCGCATGAGCTCCCACCTGGAGGAGCTGGTCCAGTGGTTCCACATCCGCCAGGCCTACATCCAGAATGTCCAGGCGACCTCGGTGGCCGACAGCGATCTGGACAACGCGTCCTCGACCCTGGGCGCCAATTTCCGCAACCGGGAGTATTTCCAGCAGGCCATGAGCGAAGGCAGGGGCTTCCAGTTCGTGATGGGGCGCATCAGCCGCAAGCCGGGCTTCAACTTCTCGGCGCGCATCAGCGACGAGGGCAAGCCGCTGGGGGTGCTGATCCTCAAGACCGACCCGGCCTCCATGCAGCGCCTGTTCACGGACACGGTCGGGCGGGTGCTGGCCATCACCGACATCCACGGCGTGGTGGTGGCCGGCAGCCGGGCCCAGGACCTGCTGCAGACCGTGCCCCTGGCGCCACCGTCGCGCCTCAGCGAATCGGAAATCCAGGGCGTCTACCTGCACAAGCCCCACCCGCTGCCCTGGCAGCCCACGCTGGTGGAACTGCGCGGCCAGGCCCTGCCGGGGGTGCTCATCAACGGCAAGCGCTACCTGGCACAGTCCCTCGACCTGGCCGACTACCCCTACCGCCTGTGGGCCTGGACGCCCCTGAACAACGAGGACGCGCTGCTCACCTCGGGCGTGCTGGGCGGGATCCTGGCCGGCTCGCTGGGTTGCGCCATCCTCTGGACGATCTGGCGGCGCAGCGAGCGCCGGCACGCCCTGGAGCAGACCCGCCAGGAAACCCTGGAGATGACGCGCGCCCTGCCCCTGGGCCTGTTCCGCTGGCGCGTGGACCGCCACGGACAGGGCCGCTTCAGCCACCTCGGCGACGGCGCCGCCCGCATCTTCGGTGACGCGCTGCCGCAGCTGCTGGAAGAGCCCCAGCGGCTGTGGCGGCTGACCAGCCCCGAGGCCACGCGGCCACCCCAGCAGCCCACCGAGTTCGAATGGCGCAGCGAGGGCCGCACGCACTGGATCAGCATCAACAGCGCCGTCGCCCTCAGCCCCGATGGCGACACCGTCTACGACGGCTACTGGCAGGACATCACCGCCCGCAAGCGCGCCGAGAACCGCTTCGACGTGGCCTTCCAGCACGCGCCCACGCCCTTCATGTTCGTGCACCGCCACCGCGGCGTGCTGCGCGCCAACCCGGCCACGGTGGCCCTGTTCGGCGCCCGGCATGCCGACGAGGTCTGCGGCCACAAGCCCTGGCTGCCGCCCCTGAGCCCGCAACGCCCACCGGGCAGCCCCGACGTCGAGGCCGAGGTCCAGGCCATGATGGAGCGTTGCCTGGAGAGCCAGACGGCGATGGCGTTCGAATGGCGCCACATCCGCCTGCACGCCCAGCCCCACGAGGACGGGCAGCCCGCCACCTTCGAGGCCGAAGTCAAGCTCTTCAGCCTGGCCGAGGAAGACCCGGACCTCTTCTTCGCCGTGCTGGAAGACATCACCCAGCGCAAGCAGACGGCGGCGGCGCTGCAGGCCGCCACCGAAGCGGCCGAGGCCAACACGCGCGCCAAGTCGGCTTTCCTGGCCAACATGAGCCACGAGATCCGCACGCCCATGAACGCCATCATCGGCATGACCCACCTCGCGCTGGAGGAAGGCCCGCCCGCGAAGGTGCACAGCTACGTGGCCAAGGCCCACCAGGCGGCCAGCAGCCTGCTGCAGATCATCAACGACGTGCTCGACCTCTCCAAGATCGAGGCCGGCCACATGGTGCTCGAAAGCGTCGACTTCGAGGTGCAGCACCTGCTCGACCAGGTCAGCGACGTGCTGGGCCTGCCTGCCGAGCGCAAGGGGCTGGAGCTGCTGTTCACCGCCCCGCCCGACCTGCCCAGCCACCTGCAGGGCGACCCCACCCGCCTGCGCCAGGTGCTGGTCAACCTGGGCTCCAACGCCGTCAAGTTCACCGATGCGGGCAGCGTCACCCTGGGCCTGGAGGTGCAATCGCGCGACGCGCAGGGCGTGGTGCTGCACGGCTGGGTGCGCGACAGCGGACCGGGGCTGTCGGCCCCTGACATCCAGCGCCTGTTCCAGCCCTTCACGCAGCTGGACGCCTCGACCACCCGCCGCCATGGCGGCACCGGCCTGGGGCTGACCATCTCGCGACAGCTCATCGAGCAGATGGGCGGGCGCCTCTGGGTGGACAGCACGCCGGGCCAGGGCGCCACCTTCCACTTCACTGCGCGCATGCAGCTGCCCTCGCACCCCCGCCCCATGGCCCCGGCGCGCCAGGACTGGCAGGGCAAACGCCTGCTCATCGTCGATGACCAGAGCGATGCGCGCGAGGTGCTGGCCCGCATGAGCGCCAGCCTGGGCCTGCAGGTGGATGTGGCCGCCGATGCGCCGCAAGCCCTCGACCGCCTCGATGCCGCCGAGCGGCCCTACGACTGGATCCTGCTGGACTGGCGCATGCCGGGCATGGATGGCGTCCGCCTGGCGCGCCACATCCTGTCGCGGCCGAGCACGCGGCAGCCCTGCATCCTGCTGGTGACCGCCTTCAGCCAGCAGGAGGCCATGGCAGCGGCCAGCGATGTGGCGCTGTCGGGCGTGCTCACCAAGCCGGTGACGCCCTCCACGCTCTTCGAGGCCCTCAGCCGCAGCGCGTCAGGCCAGTTGCAGCGCCCCGCGGGCCTCGGCCACGCCCCCCCGGCCGCCGCGACCGCCCTCCCCGAGCCCGACGCCAGCCCGCCCCGGCCCAGGCCCGCGATGGCCCCGCCGCTGCACGGCACCCGCATCCTGCTGGTGGAGGACCAGCCGCTGAACCAGGAACTGGCGCGGGAGCTGCTGGAGCGCGCTGGTGCCGACGTCACCCTGGCCGGCGACGGGCAGGCCGCGCTGGACGCACTGGAGGCCCAGTCCGGCACGGGCGAGCCCTTCGATTGCGTGCTGATGGACTGCCAGATGCCGCGCATGGACGGCTACACCGCGACGGCCCACATCCGCCGCGACCCGCGCTGGCAACACCTCCCCATCATCGCCATGACCGCCAGCGCCCTGGTCACCGACCGCGAACAGGCCTTGTCGGCCGGCATGAACGACCACGTGCCCAAGCCGCTGGACGTGCAGCAGATGTTCGTCGTCATCGAGCGCTGGGTGAAGGTCGGGCGGCTGGCCCAGCAGCGCACCTTGAACTGAGCGCCAGGCCCACGGCGCGCAGCCCACGGCCGCGCTAGAACGGCACCGGGCTGCGCCAGCCGATGCGCTGGCCGCTGAGCGGGTGCGGCAGGCTGAGTTCGGCCGCGTGCAGCAGCATGCGCGCCTCGCCCAGGTCACCGCGGGGCACGTACAGCTCATCGCCCACGATGGGGTGGCCCAGCGCGAGCAGATGCACGCGCAGCTGGTGGGAGCGCCCGGTGACAGGCTCCAGCGACACCCGGGTGCGCTGCGCGGCCTCGTCGCGCTCCAGCACGGCAAAGCGCGTCAGCGAGGGCTTGCCGCGCTCGAAGCAGACCATCTGCCGCGGCCTGCGCGGCCAGTCGGTGACCAGGGGCAAGTCCACCTCCCCCGCATCCTCGGCCATCAGGCCGTGCACGACGGCCTCGTAGCGCTTGTCGGCCAGGCGCTGCTCGAAGGCCATGCTCAACGCGCGCTGCATGGCCGCGCCGCGCCCCATCACCAGCAGGCCTGATGTGGCCATGTCCAGGCGGTGCACGATGAGGGCGTCGGGGAAATCGCGCTGCACGCGCGCGGCCAGGCAATCCTGGCGGTCCTCACCGCGGCCGGGCACCGACAGCAGGCCGGCGGGCTTGTCGACCACCACCAGGGCCTCGTCCACGTGCAGCAGCGCCAGGCCGAGGTCGGGCGGCGGCCGGTAGTCGATGCCACGCAACGGGCTCGGGGTCTCGGGCATCGGCAGTTCCGGCAGGCTCAGAGGCAGATCAGGGAGGGCTCGGCAAGACCGATCACACCACGCGGTGCGATGGCGCCCCGCCGTCACGCGCGGCATAGCGCCGCGCCATGACCGCGCACACGAACAGCTGCAGCTGGTGGTAGAGCATGATGGGCAGGATCAGCACCCCCATGGCCGCGCTGCCGCCGAACAGCAGCTTGGCCATCGGCATGCCCGAGGCCAGCGTCTTCTTGGAGCCGCAGAACACGGCCACGATCTCGTCGTCCACGGGCAGGCCGATCGCGCGCGACAGGCGCCGCGTGGCCCACAGCGCCGGGAACAGGAACAGCGCGGCGCCCGCCATGGCTTCGGCCAGCAGCAGCAGCCCATGGCGGGTCCACAGCCCATCGGCCACCGAGTCGCTGAAAGCCGACCAGACCAGCAGCACGATGACACCGCGGTCGAACACCGTGGTGACGGGCTTGATGCGCGCGAACCAGCCCGACAACCAGGGCCGCAGCAGGTGCCCCACGATGAAGGGCAGCAGCAGCATCTGCGCCACCTTCAGCATGGTCTGGCCGACGTCCAGGGCCTGCCCGGCCGCCTGCAACTCCGCGCCGATCACCAGGCTGACCAGCAGCGGCGTGAGGAACACACCCAGCAGCGTCGACAAGGTCGCGTTGAGCACCGCCGCGGCCACATGCCCGCGGGCCAGCGCCGTCATCGCCACCGACGAAGACACCGTGGAGGGCAGCACCGCCAGGTAGAAAAAGCCCATCAGCAGGTCGTGCGGCACGGCACGGCCCAGCACGGCCGCCCACAGCGCCCACCACAGCGGGAAGAGCACGTAGGTGCAGGCCTGCACCAGCAGGTGCAGCCGCCACTGCGCCGCGCCTTTTTTCAGGCTGTCGGTGGACAGGCCCATGCCGTGCAGGAAGAACAGCAGGAAGACGCCGATGTCCATCACCCGGCCCAGGTGCAGCACGCCCTCGCTGCGGCCCCATTGCGGCCAGACGCTGGCGATGGCGACGGCGGCCACCATGGCCATCAGGAACCAGTCGAGCGCGCCACGCTGACGCTGTGCGCCGGCACGGGCGGAGGTACGGGACAGGGGCGGGGCAGGTGCGAAGGACATCTTGCAGCAGGGTGGCGGCCGAGACGATATTGTCTCCGCTGGCGTCCCCACGGTGCTTGCTGCCAGAATGGAAGCCTCTGACACACCCAGGAGTCGCCGCCATGGCCCAAGCCGCACGCGCCAAGCGCCCCAGCCCCCGTCCCGCCGGTCACCCATTTGCCAAGACCCTCAAGGCCTTCCAGACCGCCTCGGGCAAGGAGTTGAAGTTCTACTCCCTGCCCGAGTTGGCCAAGGCCCACCCTGCGGTCAAGCGCCTGCCGGTGTCCATCCGCATCGTGCTGGAGTCGGTGCTGCGCAACTGCGATGGCCAGAAAGTCACGCCCGAGCACGTCGCCCAGCTGGCCAACTGGGCCCCGAAGGCCGAACGCACGGACGAGATCCCCTTCGTGGTCTCCCGCGTGGTGCTGCAGGACTTCACCGGCGTGCCCCTGCTGGCCGACCTCGCCGCCATGCGCAACGTGGCGCAGTCGCTGGGCCAGGACGCCAAACGCATCGAGCCCCTGGTGCCCGTGGACCTGGTGGTCGACCACTCCGTGATGATCGACCACTACGGCGACAAGAAGGCACTGGACCTCAACATGAAGCTGGAGTTCGAGCGCAACGCCGAGCGCTACGAGTTCATGAAGTGGGGCATGCAGGCCTTCGACACCTTCGGCGTCGTGCCCCCGGGCTTCGGCATCGTCCACCAGGTCAACCTGGAGTACCTGGCGCGCGGCATCCACAAGATGAAGGATGCCAACGGTGACACCATCGCCTACCCCGACACCCTGGTCGGCACCGACAGCCACACCACCATGATCAACGGCATCGGCGTGGTCGGCTGGGGCGTGGGCGGCATCGAGGCCGAAGCCGGCATGCTGGGCCAGCCCGTCTATTTCCTGACGCCCGATGTGGTCGGCTTCGAGCTGACCGGCAAGCTGCGCGAAGGCGTCACCGCCACCGACCTGGTGCTGACCATCACCGAGCGCCTGCGCAAGGAAAAGGTCGTGGGCAAGTTCGTCGAGTTCTTCGGCGAAGGCACGGCCGCGCTGACCCTGCCTGACCGCGCCACCATCGCCAACATGGCGCCCGAATACGGCGCCACCATGGGCTTCTTCCCCGTCGATGAGCGCACCCTCGACTACTTCGAAGGCACCGGCCGCAAGAAGTCCGAGATCGAAGCATTCGAGGCTTACTTCAAGGCCCAGAAGCTGTTCGGCACGCCCAAGCGCGGCGACATCGACTACTCCAGCGTCGTCACGCTCGACCTGGGCAGCGTGGCCCCCTCGCTGGCCGGCCCCAAGCGCCCGCAAGACCGCATCGAGATCGGCGCCCTGAGCCAGACCTTCACCGAGCTGTTCGCCAAGCCCACGTCCGAGAACGGCTTCAACCAGCCCGCCGAGAAGCTGGGCCAGACCTACCCCACGGGCAAGGGCGTGGACCTGCACAACGGCGACGTGCTGATCGCGGCCATCACCTCCTGCACCAACACCTCCAACCCGGGCGTGCTGCTGGCCGCGGGCCTGCTGGCCAAGAAGGCGGTCAAGGCCGGCCTGAAGGTGCAGCCGCACATCAAGACCTCGCTGGCCCCCGGCTCGCGCATGGTCACCGAATACCTGGAGAAGGCCGGCCTGCTGCCCTACCTGGAAAAACTCGGCTTCAACGTGGCGGCCTATGGCTGCACCACCTGCATCGGCAATGCCGGTGACCTGGCCCCCGAGATCAACCAGACCATCACCGACAAGGACCTGGTCTGCGCCGCCGTGCTCTCGGGCAACCGCAACTTCGAAGCGCGCATCCACCCCAACCTGAAGGCCAATTTCCTGGCGTCGCCGCCGCTGGTGGTGGCCTACGCCATCGCGGGCAACGTCACGCGCGACCTCATGACCGAGCCGGTCGGCCTGGGCAAGGGCGGCAAGCCGGTGTACCTGGGCGACATCTGGCCGAGCAGCGAGGAAATCGCCAGGCTGATGAAGCACGCCATGAACGGCAAGGCCTTCCGCAAGAACTACGAGCAGGTGGCCAGCAAGCCCGGCAAGCTCTGGGAGAAGACCAAGGGCGTCAAGGGGCAGGTCTACGACTGGCCCCAGAGCAGCTACATCGCCCGCCCGCCCTTCTTCGATGGCTTCGAGACCACGCCCAAGGCCCCGGCCACGGGCGCCCAAGGCGGCAAGCTCGGCGTGGGCCTGAGCGGCAAGCAGGCGCGCATCATGGCCCTGTTCGGTGACTCCATCACCACCGACCACATCTCGCCGGCCGGCTCCATCAAGGAAGCCTCGCCCGCAGGCCAGTACCTGCTGTCCCTGGGCGTCAAGAAGGGCGACTTCAACAGCTACGGCTCACGCCGCGGCAACCACGAGGTGATGATGCGCGGCACCTTCGCCAACGTGCGCATCAAGAACCTGATGCTGCCCGCGCTGGCCGACGGCAGCCGCGAGGAAGGCGGCTGGACGCTGTTCCAGAACGAGGGCCCGGCCAAGGGCGAGAAGCAGTACATCTACGACGCGGCCATGCGCTACATCGCCGAAGAGACGCCCACCGTCATCTTCGGCGGCGAGGAGTACGGCACCGGCTCCAGCCGCGACTGGGCGGCCAAGGGCACCCAGCTGCTGGGCATCCAGGCCGTCATCGCGCGCAGCTTCGAGCGCATCCACCGCTCCAACCTGGTCGGCATGGGCGTGCTGCCGCTGCAGTTCAAGGGCAACGACTCCTGGCAGTCGCTGGGCCTGAAGGGCGACGAGCAGATCGCCATCGACCTCGGGGCAGAGATCAAGCCCCAGGCCGATGTGAAGCTGCTGATCACCCGCGCCGATGGCCGCACTGACACGGTGGTGGTCAAGCTGCGCATCGACACCCCGATCGAGGTGAGCTACTACCAGCACGGCGGCATCCTGCCCTTCGTGCTGCGCCAGTTGCTGGCGGCCTGAGTTGCTGGCCTGACGTGGTGGCCTGATCCGGCACGCCCGGCGGGCTCAGGCGCCCTGGGTCTGTTTCGCCCGCGCAGCCCGCCATTCGGCCGGCACGAAGAAGTCGCGGCGCAGGTCGCCCGGGTGCACCACGAACAGCGGGCCCCACGACGGGTTCTGGTCGTGCAGGACATTGAGGTCCTGGATGAGCCGCGCCTGCAACTCGGCCACCGTCTTGCCCTTGCCGGGCGCCACGGTCAGGGCCTCGACCACCGCGGCCGAGACCAGGTGGGCCGCGTACAGCGTGTGGCCCAGGGGCGTGGGCGGCAGCGGCGTGTCGTGGCGCATGGCCAGGCGCGCGGCCTGCAGGATGGCCTCGTCGGCATCGGCCCAGTTCTGGATCTCGCCCAGGGCGTGGTTCTCCAGCGCCTGCGCCTTGTGGCTCACCAGGGTCTGCGCCACCAGCCTGGCCGACTTGCGCGCCAGCGTGGGCGTGAGCGTCTGGCCTGCCAGGCGGATGGTGCCGCGGTCCTTGTCGGTCTCGGCCGCGATGGTCTTGGCCCAGACGGCCGCGCCCTTGAACTTCAGCTGCGCCACCACCTCGGCGGCCAGGTAGCCGCGCACAATGTCGGCCGGATGCGGGTCGTTCGCCGGTCCGTCGCTGCGCAGCTTGCCATCGCCGCCATAGGTCTGGCTGAGCGCGCGGAAATAGACGATCAGGCCGATGCCGGCAGCCGGCCCGAGGTTGAGGATGCCCATGACGTCGGAGGCGGTTTCGTCGATGCGCTCCGACCAGTACTCGGACAGGCCGTGGCCCAGCTTGGCCTGGCTGGCGGCCAGGGCCTGGGCCAGCTCGTCTTGCAGGCCGGTGTCGGCATGGAGGATGTCGTGGCCTGCGGTTTCGTGGCCCAGCGCGGCCCAGGACACCAGCCCGGCCGTGGCATTGGCCGGCGGCATGTTGACCACACCGGCCTGCACCTTGAAGGACGCGGTGGCATCGACCGGCCAGGTGTAGGGCCCGAAATCGGGGCTGCCCCACTTGGCCAGCGGCGGCACCACGCCCAGGTCGGGCTCCTTGACGCCGCGGCGGTCGGCCGCGCTCAGGAAGCCGTCGTACAAGTCGGAGATGAACTCCTGGAAAGCCCGGGTGGAGGGCTTGAGGTAGCCCTCGCCGTGCTGCAGCACCGCCTGGGCGATGTCGAACAGCAGGCCGGCAGCGCCTTCGCGGTTGGGGTCCTGCTTCAGGATCTGCTTGAACTTGGCCTCGCCCAGCCCTTGCAGCGTGGTGATGAAGGGCGACACGAAGGTCTGCTCATAGACCGGCGGGAAGCCGCCGTGCACCGCGGTCAGTCGCTCCAGCAACTTGGAGAAACTGGCCGGATCGGCGGGACCGGTGTCGCGGGAATCCGCGGCCTGCACGGCATCGGCGATGACGTCGGCCATGCCGGGCAGCTTGAGGACGCCGGAAGCCGCCTTGGTGCCGCGCGCGGAGGCAGCGGAAGAAGCCGCGGATGCAGCCTTGCCGCCGGAGGAGGTCGGGTTCTTTGCCATGGTGTCGAGGGGGATGGTGGAGAGGGGGACTGCCACCGCCCACTCTATGACCACCCCTGCGACGAGGGCATCCCTAGTTCGACAGTGCGTTCAGGCGGCGAACGCCGCCGCCACCTTCGCCGCCTTGGCCTCGTCGAAGCCCACGCTCAGCACCTCACCGTCCAGCTCGATGACCGGGCGCTTGATGACGCTGGCGTGCTGCAGCATCAGGGCTTTGGCGCTGGCCGCATCGACCACGCCGGCCTTCACGGCCTCGTCGAGCTGGCGCCAGGTCGTGCCCTGGCGGTTGACCAGCGGCTCCCAGCCGACCTGGGCGATCCAGGCGTCCAGCCGGTCGGCAGGCACACCCTGCTTCTTGAAATCATGAAAGACAAAGGCCGCACCCTGCTCATCGAGCCAGGTGCGGGCCTTCTTGACGGTATTGCAGTTGGGGATGCCGTGAACCAGCAAGGACATGTTCGGAACTCCTGTGTATCGGGTCGATGCGTGCAGACCGAACTGTGGCACAGCCTGGTGGGCCGGGACACGCGCTGGGGAATGGATCCTAGGTACCTCCGGAGGCGACCGCCGCAGCGGTCGAGCCGACGACGGGCACACCGGCCAGCGCCGCCGCCTCGTCATCGGTGAACAGGCGCGATCGCGTCACGAAACTCAAGCCCAGCGCGCTCTCCAGAGAGAACGAGTCGCCATGGCCCTTGGCCACGTCCACCGTCAGCAGGGCATGCTGCCAGTACGCGAACTGCGAGGGGCTCATGTGGAAGCCGACGCCGCCGATCTCGCCCAGGCAGATGTCCACCGGGCTCAGCAGCAGCTCGCCGTCGACCAGGCACATCGGCGAGCTGCCATCGCAGCAGCCGCTGGACTGGTAGAACATCAAGGGCCCGTGCCGGGCCTTGAGCTGCTCGATGACGGCCAGGGCCTCCGGGGTGGCAGTGACGCGGGCAAGGGAGGCCATGGCGCGCCCCGATCAGAAGAAGCCCAGCTTGTTGGGGTCGTAGCTGACCAGCAGGTTCTTGGTCTGCTGGTAGTGGTCGAGCATGACCTTGTGGGTCTCGCGGCCAATGCCCGATTCCTTGTAGCCACCGAAGGCCGCGTGCGCCGGGTAGGCGTGGTAGCAGTTGGTCCACACGCGGCCGGCCTGGATGTGGCGGCCGAACTGGTAGGCGCGGTTGCCGTTGCGCGTCCACACGCCGGCGCCCAGGCCATAGACCGTGTCGTTGGCGATCTGCAGGGCCTCGGCCTCGTCCTTGAAGGTGGTCACGGCCAGCACCGGGCCGAAGATTTCTTCCTGGAAGATGCGCATCTTGTTGTGGCCCTTGAACAGCGTGGGCTGCACGTAGTAGCCGCCGGCCAGCTCACCGCCGAGCTTGGCAGCCTCGCCACCGATCAGCACCTGCGCACCCTCTTCCCTGCCCACGGCCATGTAGGACAGGATCTTGTCCATCTGCAGGGCCGAGGCCTGCGCGCCCATCATCGAGTCGGTGTCCAGCGGGTCGCCCTGCTTGATCGCGGCCACGCGCTGGAGCACGCGCTCCATGAACTTGTCGTAGATGGATTCCTGGATCAGCGCGCGCGACGGGCAGGTGCAGACCTCGCCCTGGTTGAAGGCGAACAGCACCATGCCTTCGATGGCCTTGTCGAGGAAGGCGTCGTCGGCGTCCATCACGTCGGCGAAGAAGATGTTGGGGCTCTTGCCACCCAGCTCCAGCGTGGCGGGGATCAGGTTGGTCGCGGCGGCTTGCGCGATGACGCGGCCCGTGGCGGTCGAACCCGTGAAGGCGATCTTGGCGATGCGCTTGCTCGATGCCAGCGGCATGCCGGCCTCACGCCCCAAGCCGTTGACGACGTTGAGCACGCCCGGGGGCAGCAGGTCGGCGATCAACTCCACCAGCACCAGGATGCTGATGGGGGTGGACTCGGCCGGCTTGAGCACCACGCAGTTGCCCGCGCCCAGGGCGGGGGCCAGCTTCCAGGCGGCCATCAGGATGGGGAAGTTCCAGGGGATGATCTGGCCGACCACGCCCAGGGGCTCGTGGAAGTGGTAGGCGATGGTGTTGCCGTCGATCTCCGACAGCGAGCCCTCTTGCGCACGCAGGCAGCCGGCGAAGTAGCGGAAGTGGTCGACCGCCAGCGGGATGTCGGCGTTCAGCGTCTCGCGGATGGCCTTGCCGTTGTCCACGGTTTCGGCGTAGGCCAGCTTTTCCAGGTTCTGCTCGATGCGGTCAGCGATCTTCAGCAGGATGTTGGCGCGCTCGCCGGCCGAGGTGGCGGCCCACTTGTCCTTGGCGGCATGGGCCGCGTCCAGCGCACGTTCGATGTCGGCGGCACCAGAGCGGGCGGCCTGGGTGAAGACACGGCCGTTGATCGGCGAGATCACGTCGAAGTACTGGCCTTCCACCGGCGCCACGAACTGGCCGTTGATGAAGTTGTCGTACTTCGCCTTGAAGGCGACGGGGGCTCCTGCGGTGCCGGGTGCGGCGTAGATCATGGCGGTCTCCTGTGTCGGGGTGACGTCGAGCGGTCGGTGTGAAAGGCGCGAAGAAGGGTGCGGTGACAGGCTGGTGGAGGCAGCCTGTCCCGGGCTTGTGGCCCGCCGCCCCACTGACAGCGCAGGGCGCGTGCCAGTCAGGGTTCGACCGGAGGCGCACCACCGCCGGCCGCGCCGCCCCGCAGGGAGTCCCTCCGCGCCACCCCGGGCACGGGCACTGTCACCCTGTGCCATCCGGCACACCCGCCCGCAGGGACACTGCGCCAAAATGGCACAGGGTGTACCCGGGTGTGGCACGTGCAAGGCGGCGAGATACTGCGCGGGCCCCTCCCCCCTGCGCCGCTGAGCCCATCCTCCGCCGACCGCCATGTCACAAAGCGCCACGCCCCCCGCCTCCCGGACCGACCTCGGCCAGGCCCGCCGCTGGCTGATCGAGTCCGGCGAAGTGCCGCAAGGCCTGGTGGACGAGGCCCTCAGCCGCTCCTGGGAGCGCAGCCGCCACGCCGGCCTCAGCCCGGTCGACGCGATGCTCGCGCTGCCCCAGTGCGCCGAGGGCGAATTGCGCCAGGCCCTGTCGGCCGAGCACGATTTCCTGGCCCAGGCCCGCCCGGTCATGGACTTCGTGTTCGGGCAGATGCTCGACTCCGGCAGCCTGGTGGCGCTGTCCGATGCCCGCGGCCTGCTGCTGCACAGCCTGGGCGACGCCGACTTCCTCAGCCGTGCCGACCGCGTCTCGCTGCGCCCCGGCGCGCTGTGGCACGAGGTGGACCGCGGCACCAACGCCATCGGCACGGCGCTGGCGGAGCGCCGCCCGGTCGTCATCCATGGCGCCGAGCACTACCTGGAGCGCCACAGTTTCCTGACCTGCGCGGCCGCCCCGGTGTTCGGCCCGGCCGGCCAGTTGCGCGGCGTGCTCGACATCTCCGGCGACCACCGCAGCCGCCACCCGCACACCTTCGCCCTGGTGCGCTCGGCCGCGCGCATGATCGAAGACCGGCTCTTCCACGCCCGCCACACCCACGAGCGCATCGTGCGCCTGCACACCCTGCTCGAAGGCCTGGGCGGCGTCGGCGAAGGCCTGCTGGCCCTGTCGGAAGACGGCTGGGTGGTGGGCGCCAACACCCTGGCGCAGCAATGGCTGCTGCTGGAGCCCACGCGCATTGGCGCCTGCACGCTGGAACAGCTGACCGGCGCCGGGCTGGGCCTGTGGCCCCCGGGCAAGGTGATGCGCCTGGCCCGCGGCGAGCGGCCTGCCCTCTACGCCCGGCTGGACGCGCCGCGCACCACCGCGGTCAGCGGCATCGCGCCGGCCAGCCAGTCAACGTCAGCCGCCACATCAACCGCCACATCAACCGCCACGTCAGCGCCGACGGCCGCTGCCGGCAACGCCGCAACGTCCGCGCCTGGCCACCCGGCCCAAGCCCCCGTCGCCGAGCCCCCATCCGACGCGGCCCTCGACCCCCGCGTGCGCGACGCCCAGCAGCGCGCCCGGCGCGTCCAGGCCCAGGGCATCGCGGTGCTGATCCAGGGCGAGTCGGGCTCGGGCAAGGAGGTGCTGGCGCGCCACCTGCACGACGAAGGCAGCCGCGCGCACAAGCCCTTCGTGGCCGTGAACTGCGCCGCCCTGCCCGAAGGCCTGATCGAAGCCGAGCTGTTCGGCTACGTCGGCGGCGCCTTCACCGGGGCGCGCCGCGAAGGCTCGCCGGGCCGCATCCGCGATGCCGACGGCGGCACCCTCTTCCTCGACGAAATCGGCGACATGCCCCTGGGCCTGCAAGCCCGCCTGCTGCGCGTGCTGCAGGAGCGCGTGGTGGTGCCCGTGGGCGGCAGCAAGCCCGTGCCCGTCGACTTCCAGCTGGTCAGCGCCACCCACCGCCAGCTCAAGGACGCCATCGCCGCCGGCCAGTTCCGCGAGGACCTGTACTGGCGCCTCAACGGCCTGACCGTGACCCTGCCGCCCCTGCGCGAGCGCCAGGACTTCCACACCGTGGTCGACCTGATGCTGCGCAGCATCGCCGGGGACATGGGCCTGCCACGCCCGCCCGAGGTGCTGCCCGGCCTGCGCCAGGCCCTGGCCGCCCACCGCTGGCCCGGCAACCTGCGCCAACTCCATGGCGTGCTGCGCACCGCCTGCGCCCTGCTGGAAGCCGACGCCCACAGCCTGGATTGGCGCCACCTGCCCGAGGACATGGCCGAAGCCCTGCACGAGCCCAACGCCGCCGCCACACAGGCCCAGGCCCCGGCTGCGGGCGACACCACGCCGCCGCGCATCCCCGAAGCCAACCTGCGGCGCCTGTCCAGCCAGGCCATCCGCCAGGTGGTGGCCGACACCGGCGGCAACATGTCCGAGGCCGCACGCCGCCTGGGCATCAGCCGCAACACCCTCTACCGCCGGCTCAAGGACCTGGGCAGCGGCGCGGACCGCTGACGGCCGCGCCAGCGCAAGAAAACGCCACGGCGCGGGGGGCTGCCACACAGAAACCGCGCGGCATTGGTTAGCATCTCGTCCATGACGAACGCCGACCCCCAAGAACTCGCCAAATTCTCCGAACTGGCCCACAAGTGGTGGGACCCGGAGAGCGAATTCCGCCCCCTGCACCAGATCAACCCCCTGCGCCTGGACTGGATCGACCAGCTCGCGGCCATCCGCGGCAAGCAGGTGGTCGACGTGGGCTGCGGCGGTGGCATCCTGGCCGAATCCATGGCCCGCCGCGGCGCCCACGTGCTGGGCGTGGACCTGGCCGACAAGCCGCTGAAAGTCGCGCAACTGCACGCCATGGAAGGCGGCGTGGCCCACCTCGACTACCGCAGCGTCTCGGCCGAAGACCTGGCCGCCGAGAAGCCCGGCGCCTTCGACGTCGTCACCTGCATGGAAATGCTCGAACACGTGCCCGACCCGTCCTCGGTGGTGCGCGCCTGCATGGAGATGGCCAAGCCCGGCGGCTGGGTGTTTTTCTCCACGCTCAACCGCAACCCCAAGTCCTTCCTGTTCGCCATCGTCGGCGCCGAGTACGTGCTCAAGCTGCTGCCCAAGGGCACGCACGAGTTCTCGCGCTTCATCCGTCCGGCCGAGCTGGCCCGCTGGATCCGCGACGCCGGCCTCGACCTGCAGCAGTTCAAGGGCCTGGAATACAACCCGCTGACGCGGCGCTACTGGCTGTCCGGCGACACCAGCGTGAACTACATGGTGGCCTGCCGCAGGCCCCTGGTGTCGTGATGAGCGGCAGCGAACTCGGCCCCCCGAGCCCCTTGCGCTGGCAGCAGCCCGCCACCGCCGTGCTGTTCGACCTGGACGGCACCCTGGCCGACACTGCCGGCGATCTGGGCGGCGCGCTCAACCGCCTGCGCGCCGACCGCGGCCTGGCGCCGCTGCCCCTCGATGTGCTGCGCCCCTACGCCTCGGCGGGTGCACGCGGCCTGATCGGCATCGGCCTGGACATCGCGCCCGGCCACCCCGAGTTCGACGACCTGCGCGCGGCCTTCCTGGCCCATTACGACGCCTGCCTGGCCGAAACCACCGCCCTGTTCGACGGCATGGCCGAGTTGCTCGACGCGCTGGAGGCCCGCGGCCTGAAATGGGGCGTGGTGACCAACAAGCCGCACCGCTTCACCCTGCCGGTGCTGCGCGGTCTGGGCCTGGAGACGCGCTCGGCCACCAACATCAGCGGAGACACCACCGCGCACGCCAAGCCCCACCCCCTGCCCCTGCTGACGGCAGCGCAGGCGTTGGGCGTGGCGCCCGAGACGGTGCTCTACGTGGGCGACGACCTGCGCGACATCCAGGCCGCCCAGGCCGCGAAGATGCCCAGCGCCGCGGCCGCCTGGGGCTACATCGGCCACAACGGCGACATCGCCAGCTGGGGCGCCGACGTCATCGCCCGGCACCCGCTGGATGTGCTCGCCTGCCTGCGCTGAACCGCCACGAAAAAGCCACCCCGCAGGGTGGCTTGATCTGCCATGGTTCGGGGGGGCTTCAGGCGCTCAGGCCGAGCGCCCGTAGTTGTCCTGGAAGCGCACGATGTCGTCCTCGCCCAGGTAGCTGCCCGACTGCACCTCGATGATCTCCAGCGGGATCGCGCCCGGGTTGATCAGGCGGTGCACCGTGCCCAGCGGGATGTAGGTCGACTGGTTCTCCGACAGCAGCACGACCTTGTCGCCCACCGTGACTTCGGCGGTGCCGCTCACCACGATCCAGTGCTCGGCGCGGTGGTGGTGCATCTGCAGGCTCAAGGACGCCTTGGGCTTGACCATGATGCGCTTGACCTGGAA
The DNA here is from genome assembly GCA_022566735.1 of Pseudomonadota bacterium. Taxonomy (GTDB): domain Bacteria; phylum Pseudomonadota; class Gammaproteobacteria; order Burkholderiales; family Burkholderiaceae_C; genus Aquabacterium. The sequence continues at coordinate 105,383 of JADFIG010000004.1, read as the reverse complement.
GCGCGGCCCCATGTCGATGGAGTCGTACCAGCCCCAGGGGCGGTGCACACGGCGGTGCAGCGTGCCCTCGCTGCGCTGGCGCGCGTCCAGCTTGCCCACGATCTTCTTGACCTCCTGGCTGCGGCTGCGGTCGGCCACCAGCACGGCGTCGGGCGTCTCCACCACGACCACGTTGTCCAGGCCCACGGCCGCGACCAGGCGGCTGGTGGCATGCACCAGGGTGTTGTGGCTGCTCTCGACGATGGCGTCGCCCTGCGCGGCATTGCCATCGGCATCGCGCGGGCTGACCTGCCAGACGGCATCCCAGGCCCCCAGGTCGGACCAGCCGGCGTCCAGCGGCACCATGCGCACCGCGAAGCCGCAGCCGGGCTGGCTGGGGCACTGCTCCATCACGGCGTAGTCCACCGACTCGGACGGCACGGCCTGGAACTCGGCCTTGCCCGGGCGCACGAACTGCGCGTCCGTGGAGCGCACGTCGAAGGAAGCGCGGGTCGTGTCGGCGATGTCCTGGCGGAAATGCGCCAGGGCGGCCAGCCAGCGCGAGGCCCGCATCACGAACATGCCGCTGTTCCAGAAATAGCCGCCGTCGGCCAGGTAGGTCTGGGCCGTGGCCAGGTCGGGCTTCTCGACGAAGGCCGCCACATCGCGCACGCCCTCGGCGTTCGCCGCGCCGGTGCGGATGTAGCCGAAGCCGGTTTCGGGGCGGTCCGGCGTGATGCCCAGGATGACGATGTCGCCAGACGCGGCGGCACGCACCGCCGTGCGCAAGGCGGCGGTGTAGGCCGCGGCATCGGTCACGGTCTGGTCGGCGGGCGTGACCACCAGGATGGGGTCGGCGCCATCGGCCGTGGCCTGCAGGGCCGCCAGGGTGACGGCCGGGGCGGTGTTGCGGCCCGCGGGCTCCAGCAGCAGCGACGAGGGCTCGCCCTGGATTTCGCGCAGCTGGTCGAGCACCAGGAAGCGGTGCTCCTCGTTGCCGACCACGCAGGGCCTGGCCACGGCGATGTCCTCGCAGGCCAGTTCCTGCAGGCGCAGGTGGGCTTGCTGGAACAGGCTCTGGTTGCCCTGCAGGATGAGGAACTGCTTGGGGTAGAGCGCGCGCGACAGCGGCCACAGGCGGGTGCCGGAGCCGCCCGCCATGATCACGGGCAGAACGGAATGCGTCATGGTTTTCAACCTTCGAAACCTTGCGGGTTGGTGGACTGCCAGCGCCAGGAGTCCACGCACATGTCTTTCAGGCCACGGCGGGCTTTCCAGCCCATCAGGGCCTCGGCCTTCGCCGGGTCGGCATAGCAGGCGGCCACGTCACCCGCGCGGCGCGGCGCGAACACCACGGGCACCTCCCGGTCGGCCGCCTCGCCATAGGCCCGCGCCAGCTCCAGCACGCTGTAGCCCTGGCCGGTGCCCAGGTTGACGGTCAGCGACTGCCGCTGGGCGTCGAGGTAGCGCAGCGCCGCCACATGGCCCTCGGCCAGGTCCATCACATGGATGTAGTCGCGCACGCCGGTGCCATCGGGCGTGTCGTAATCGTTGCCGAACACATTGAGGTGCGGGCGCTTGCCCACGGCCACCTGGGCCACGTAGGGCATCAGGTTGTTGGGGATGCCGCGCGGATCCTCGCCGATGAGGCCACTGACGTGCGCCCCCACCGGGTTGAAGTAACGCAGGCAGGCAATGTGCCAGCGCTTGTCGCAGCGCTCCAACTCGCGCAGCAACTCCTCGCCGATCAGCTTGGTCTGGCCGTAGGGGTTGGTGGCGCGCAGCGGCGAGTCCTCGGTGATGGGCAGGCGATCGGGCTGGCCGTACACCGTGGCCGAGGAGCTGAACACCAGGTCGAAGACGCCGTGGCGCTGCATGGCCTGGCAGACCGACAGCAGGCCACCGAGGTTGTTGTCGAAATAGTCCAGCGGGCGCTCGACCGACTCGCCCACGGCCTTCAGCGCCGCGAAGTGCACCACGGCCTGCACGCTGCCGAAGCGCTCCTTGGCGAGCTCGAAGCAGCGGTCCATCACCGCGGCATCGCGCACATCGCCCTGCACGAACACCGGCTCGTGGCCGCCGATGGCCTGGAGGCGGTCGAGCACGCGCGGCGAGCTGTTGACGAGGCTGTCGACACCGACGACGTCGAAGCCGGCTTCCTGGGCCACCAGCCACATGTGGGAAGCGATGTAACCGGTGGCACCGGTCAGCAAAATGCAAGGCATGGGGAACTCCGCTTGGGCTGCTCAGGGATCCAGGGTGACGGACGCGCCGCAATCGACCGAGTGGCCGCTGTAGCGCGGCCGGTTCATGTCGGCCGTCTGCTTGTAGAACTGCAAGGCACAGTTCACGCCCAGCCAGCGGTAGGCCGCGTAGTTCACCGACCAGCCGATGTTCTGCAGGCGGCTGCTGGAGCTCGAAGACGAGGCATTGTTGCCCAGCAACTGGTCCACGATGGGCACGCCCGTGGCCGAGCGGCTGCGGTCGTTGCTGATGTCGTAGTAGGTCAGGCCATAGCTCAGGCCGGTCGAGATCTTGCCGGTGACCTGGGCCGACGCCGATGCACGCAGCGCCGTGGTCGTGGTGTCCAGCGCCACGTTCTGCACGGAACGCAGGTTGTTGCCGAAGAACGTGAAAGCCTGCACATCCTGGAACCGGTCGGCGTTGGTGGCGCGCGTCAGGCTCAGGTCATAGGACAGGCGGCCACGCGGCGTGTAGTTCCAGCCCAGCGAGCCGGTCCAGGCGTTGATGTTGCGCCCCCCACCGACACCCTGCGTGCTCTCGCGCCGGCTCAGCAGCGCGTTGAGGCTGCTCAGGCCGGTGGCCTGCCAGTTCACCGTGAAGTCCAGGTTGCGGTCCTTGGCTTCGACGACGGTGCTGTTGTTCGGGTACTTGGTGCGCACGAAACGCGGGCCGATGCCGAAGTTCAGCATGTCGGTGGCGTTGTAGACCAGGCGCACGCCCTCGGACTGCTGCTCGGCGTTCTGCAACTGGAACACCGGCTCCGAATAGTTGATGCGGTTGCGGTCGAAACTGCCCACCACCGCCCAGGTGCCGCCGTTGCCGTACTGCAGCGAACCGTTGACGTTCTTGTAGTGCCGCACATTGCGCAGCAGGCGGTTGTTGATGGGGTTGTCCTGCGGGGCGTTCAGGCTGGTGGCGTCGCTGGCGTTCAGCGCGGCCAGCCAGTTGGAAGCGAAGCTCGACGTCAGGCTGGCGTTGAGGTCCTTCTGGTCGTTGTCCAGCTGGCTGAAGCGGTCGTAGCTCACGCGCCCGAAGCGCGCCGAGGCCTTGATGGTCTGGCGGCCATAGGCCTTGCTCAGGTCGCCCCGGATGGCGGTGGTGCTGACCGTGTCGCTTTGCGCATTGGTCGAGCGCAGCAGGTTGCTGTCCCGGCGCAGGTTCTGCGACAGGGTCAGGGACAGCGGCGAGTTCTCCGCGCACACGACGCCCGGGGTGGCCAGGAGGGTGGCGCCGCAGACCGCAAGGGCCCAGACCGCCTTGCGCGGCACCAGCGTGTTCGGGGGCGTGGACAGGATCTTCACTCTCACCTCGGCTTTGTTTCTCAATAAGCGTTGCGGTCGAACAGCATCAGGCGGATGGTGCGGATGATGATCTGCAGGTCCAGCGCCAGCGACCAGTTGCGCAGATACTCCAGGTCGAACTCGACACGCGCCTGCATCTTGTCCAGGGTCTCGGTCTCGCCTCGGTAGCCGTTCACCTGCGCCCATCCCGTGATGCCCGGGCGCACCTTGTGGCGCACCATGTAGGACTTGATGATGCGGCGGTACTCCTCGTTGTGGGCCACGGCGTGCGGGCGCGGCCCGACGATGCTCATGCGGCCCTGCAGCACGTTGATGAACTGCGGCAACTCGTCCAGCGATGTCTTGCGGATGAAGGCACCGAAGGGCGTGATGCGCGGATCGCCCTTGGTGGCCTGCTTGACCACCGCGCCGTTGTCCTGGGTGCGCATGGAGCGGAACTTGTAGACGATGATCTCCTCGCCATCCAGACCGTTGCGCTTCTGGCGGAAGATGACGGGCCCCGGCGAGGACATCTTCACCCCGATGGCCACGGCCAGCAGCAGCGGCGAGATCAGCACCAGGATGATGCTGGCCAGGATGATGTCGGAGACGCGCTTGACCAACTCGTTGGTGCCGGTGAAGGGGGTTTCGCAGATGCCGACCACCGGCACGCCGTTCATGTCCTGCAGGCGACCCTGGATGATGCTGATGCCGAAGACGTCCGGCACGAAGTACAGCGAGGCGGTGGTGCCCTGCACGGCCTCCAGCAACTCGACGATGCGCGGCTGCGAGCCCAGCGGCAGGGTGATGTAGACCTCGTGGATGCCGTGCGCGTAGACGTAGTTGGCCACGTCGCGCAGCCCGCCCAGGCGCATGCTGATGGCCTCGGGCAGCACGCGGCTGTCGGTGCGGTCGTCGAAGTAGCCGACGAACTCGGTGATCTGGTCACGGTTGCTTTGCAACGCGCGGGCCACCTTGCCACCCAGCGGGCCGGCGCCCACGACGATGGCGCGACGGCGTGTGCCCGGCTGCCCGGCCTGGTGCTTGAGCACGGCCTTGCCTAGCAGCACCGCTGCCCACTGCACGACCGGTGTGACCACGGCCCAGGTCAGCATCACGTCGAAATCGAAAAACAGCAGGCTGTTGGTGGCATAGCCGCACAACCACAGGATGGCAAGCATCGACACCCAGGAACCGACGATGTCGATGAGGGCCTCCAGCTTGGAGACCATGAAACGGTTGCGCCCCGGGAAGGTCAGCGCGAACACCAGGAGACACAGGGCCATGGCCGCACGCCCCATCGGCTCGTTGCCATAGGCCATCGATCCGGCCAGGGTGGCCACGGTGATGAAGGGCTCCAGGAACGCCGCCACGAAAGACGTGACCGACTGCGGGGCGTTGAAAAAGGTGCGGTTGTAGTTGCGGTTGTTGAACATGGATGCCAGGAGCGCTTCAGGAACCAGGAACAAAGCACGACGCCGCACCATGCCGGGCCGCCTTCCGCCCCCGAAACAGCCTGGGGACGGTCGGCAGGCACATGCCTGGCACAGCGCCAGACACAGTCCCGATCGGACATTGTGGATCAAAAAAGATGACAGATTGACCGGGATTCGCCCACGCACCCCCGGGGTTTCAGGGTGGTGTCGGCGCCCCCCTACAATCGCGCCATGCCTTCTTCCCTGACATCCTGGCTGGCCCCCGCGGCCGTGGCGCGGCTGGTGCTGCTGCTCAACCACGTGGTCGCCAGCGAACCGCAGGCCAGCGCCCGCTTGCGCCCGCACGCCGGCAGCGCCATCGACCTGCGCTTCCTGGGCAACCCCCTGCCCGCGCTCCCGGCGCTGCCCCTGCTGGCCGCCCTGCTGCCCAGCGACCTGACGCCCCCGCCGGTGCGGTTGCGCATCACCCCGGCCGGCCTGGTCGAGCTGGTCGAGCCGGCCGAAGCCGCGACGGCAACGCCCGAAGGCAGCCCCCTCCCCCCCGGCGCGCCGGCCGGCGGCCTGATCCTGACCGTGCGCCTGGACGACCCGCTGTCCATGCTCAAGCAAGGCCTGCGCGGCGAACGCCCCGAGGTGCAGATCGAGGGCGATGCCGCCCTGGCCGAAGTCGCCTCCTGGCTGATGAAGAACCTGCGCTGGGACCTCGAAGACGACGTCGCCCGCTGGCTGGGCCACACCCCGGCCGAGCTGCTGCGCCAACTGGGCGCCCAGGTGCGCCAGGCCCTGCAGCGCTTCAAGCCGCGCTGAGCCCGACGTCCGGCATTGCGCACGATGCGTTCGCTCTTTCGCCCGCTGTTCATCGCCTGGGTCGTGCTCGGCCACGGCCTCGACGGCCTGCTGCTCGACAGCCTGCGTCGCCCCGGCCTCAGCCGCCTGGCCCGCTTCGTCACCCTGGGTCGCCGCTTCAGCGGCAGCCGCGGCCAGCGCCTGCGCGAGGCCCTGGAGCGCCTCGGCCCCATCTTCGTCAAGTTCGGCCAGATGCTGTCGACGCGGCGCGACCTGCTGCCGCCGGACGTGGCCGATGAGCTCGCGCGCCTGCAAGACGATGTGCCACCGTTTTCCAGCGCGGAATCGGCCCGCCTGGTCGAAAAGGCCCTGGGCCGCCCGCTGAGCGCCGTCTTCCAGCAGTTCGACGCCGACCCCATCGCCAGCGCCTCCATCGCGCAGGTGCACTTCGCCGTGCTGCACGACGGCCGAGAGGTGGCCGTCAAGGTGCTGCGCCCCGGCATGCTCGACGTCATCGACGACGACCTGGCCATCATGCGCACCCTGGCCGGCTGGGTGGAGCGCCTGTGGGCCGACGGCAAGCGCCTCAAGCCGCGCGAGGTGGTCGCCGAGTTCGACAAATACCTGCACGACGAGCTCGACCTCGTGCGCGAAGCCGCCAATGCCGCCCAGCTGCGCCGCAACATGGCCGGCCTGGACCTGGTGCTCGTGCCCGAGATGATCTGGGACTTCTGCACGTCCACCGTGATGGTGATGGAGCGCATGAAGGGCGTGCCCATCAGCCAGCTGCCGCGGCTGCGCGAGGCCGGCGTCGACATCAAGAAGCTGGCGCGCGACGGCGTCACCATCTTCTTCACCCAGGTCTTCCGCGACGGCTTCTTCCACGCCGACATGCACCCGGGCAACATCCAGGTCAGTCTGGACCCGTTGAGTTTCGGGCGTTACATCGCGCTCGACTTCGGCATCATCGGCACGCTCACCGAGGTCGACAAGGACTACCTGGCGCAGAACTTCATCGCCTTCTTCCACCGCGACTACAAGCGCGTGGCCGAGCTGCACATCGAAAGCGGCTGGGTGCCGGCCAACACGCGGGTGGACGAGCTCGAAGGCGCCATCCGCACCGTCTGCGAGCCCTACTTCGACCGCCCGCTGAAAGAAATTTCGCTGGGCCAGGTGCTGCTGCGCCTGTTCCAGATCTCGCGGCGCTTCAACGTCGAGATCCAGCCCCAGCTGGTGCTGCTGCAAAAAACCCTGCTCAATGTGGAGGGCCTGGGTCGCCAGCTCGACCCCGACCTGGACCTCTGGAGCACGGCCAAGCCCTTCCTGGAGCGCTGGATGCACGAGCAGATCGGCTGGCGCGGCATGGTCAGCCGCCTCAAGCGCGAGGCGCCCCGCTACGCCAAGCTGCTGCCCGAGCTGCCCCGCCTGCTGCACCACCAGCTGGAACACGGCGACCGCGCCCTGCGCCAGGAGCTGCAAGCCATCCTCCAGGAGCAACGCCGCACCAACCGCATCCTGTCGGCCGTGGCCTGGCTGGGCCTGGGCTTCGTGCTCGGCCTGCTGGTGGCGCGGCTCTTGCTGACGCTGCACATGCAAGGCGCCCTCTGATCGCCCCCGAACGATCGACCATGAACACCACGCTGCTCGCATTCGTGATCCTGTACCTGGTGGGCACCATGGGCATCGGCATCTACGCCGGCACCCGCGTCAAGAGCACCGCCGACTTCGCCGTGGCCGGACGCAGCCTGCCGCTGGCCATGGTCATCACGACCACCTTCGCCACCTGGTTCGGCGCGGAAACCGTCATGGGCATCCCGGCCAAGTTCGTCGAAGGCGGCCTCCATGCGGTGGTGGAAGACCCCTTCGGCGCCTCGATGTGCCTGGTGCTGGTCGGCGCCTTCTTCGCCACGCGGCTCTACAAGATGAGCCTGCTGACCATCGGCGACTTCTACCGCCACCGCTTCGGCGAAGGCGTGGAGATCTTCTGCTCCATCGCCATCATCCTGAGCTACCTGGGCTGGGTGGCCGCCCAGATCACGGCCCTGGGCCTGGTGTTTTCGGTGCTGTCGGGCGGCGCCATCGCCCCGCCGGTGGGCATGGTCATCGGCACCACGCTGGTGCTGGTCTATGTGCTGATCGGCGGCATGCTGGCCGTGGCCTGGACCGACTTCATCCAGATGATCGTGCTGGTCATCGGGCTGTCGCTGATCGCCGTGATGGCCGGTCAGCAGGCCGGCGGCGCCGACAAGGTGCTGGAGATGGCCGTGGCCAGGGACTGGTTCCGGATCCTGCCCGAGCACACGCCCAGGGACTGGCTCTTCTTCATCGGCACGGCCATCACCATGATGCTGGGCTCGATCCCGCAGCAGGACGTCTTCCAGCGCGTGATGTCGGCCAAGGACAGCGACACCGCCCGCCGCGGCGCCATCATCGGCGGCTTCAGCTACCTGGCCTTCGCCTTCGTGCCCATGTTCATCGTGGCCTCGTCCTTGCTGATCATGCCCGCCGAGACCCGGGACCTGCTGGCCCACGACCCGCAGAAGGTGCTGCCCACGCTGATCCTCACCAAGATGCCGCTGGTGGCGCAGATCTTTTTCTTCGGCGCGCTGGTGTCGGCCATCAAGTCGACGTCCTCGGCCACGCTGCTGGCACCCTCCACGAGCTTCGTCGAGAACATCCTCAAGAACATCCAGCCGGGCATGAGCGACAGGCAGGTGCTGCTGTCGCTGCGCATCACCATCTTCGTCTTCACCGCCCTGGTGCTGACCTACGCCATCGTGATGCAGGGCACGGCGATCTACGACCTGGTGTCCTCGGCCTACCAGGTGACGCTGGTGGCGGCCTTCGTGCCGCTGACCCTGGGCCTGTTCTGGCAGCGCGCCACCACCCAGGGGGCGCTGCTGTCGGTGACCGCGGGCGTGGGCGTCTGGCTGGCCTTCCTGCTGGTGCCCGGCTGGGGCGAGGCCTTCCCGGGCCAGCTCGCCGGAGTGCTGGCCGCCCTGGCCGGCATGGTGCTGGGCTCGCTCGCGCCGCAGCTGGTGGCCGACCACCGCACACGCGTGGCCCACATGGCTTGAAGGCGGCCCGACCCGGCCCCATTTACAATGGCGCCCGGGGGGTTCCTGCGGACCTTGCCCCGGCTCCCCCCCGTGTTTCCCTGAGGTTTTGCGCCATGCCCATCTACGCTTATCGCTGCGCTGCCTGCGGCCACGCCAAAGACGTGCTGCAGAAAATGTCTGACGCCCCCCTGACCACCTGCCCCGCCTGCGGCGCCGAGGCCTTCAGCAAGCAGGTCACCGCCGCCGGTTTCCAGCTCAAGGGCTCGGGCTGGTACGTGACCGATTTCCGCGGCGGCTCCGGCGCTTCGGCAGGCACCAGCGTGGCTGGCGGCACCGCGGCGTCGGCAGGCACGGCGGCGGCCGACAGCGGCACCCACAGCGGCGCCAGCAACTCGGCCAGCACCGACACCTCGGGCGCCTCGGGCGGCAGCACCCCGGCCGCGGGCTGCGGCTCGTCATGTGCCTGTCACTGAGCGACCGGCGGCCTGCCGTATAGTCCGCTCAGCAGCGCGCTCCGGGCCTGGCTGACGCCGGGCCCGCCCCTTTCGGACCTGTCCGATCCGGATCGGCCCGTTTTCCGGGGGCCTGCGCTCCCCTCCCCCACCCTCACCGCTTCCACTTCGTGAAGAAATACATTTTTACCGGCCTGCTGGTCTGGCTGCCGCTGGCCATCACCATCTGGGTGCTGATGAACGTTGTCGGCACGCTGGATGGCGTCTTCACCTGGCTGCTGCACGCCGTGCTGACGGTGCTGCCCGCCGAGCTGCACCAGCCGCTGCTGGGGCTGCGCGACGTTCCCGGCCTGAGCGTCATCATCCTGGTCACCGCGCTGTGGCTGACGGGCCTGGCCGCGACCAACATCGCCGGCCAGTGGCTGGTGAACCAGTCCAACCGGGTCATCTCGCACATCCCCATCGTCAAGAGCATCTACACCTCGGTCAAGCAGGTGTCGGACACGCTGTTTTCCTCCAGTGGCCAGGCCTTCCGCCAGGCCGTGCTGGTGCAGTACCCCCGCCAGGGCTCCTGGACGATCGCCTTCGTCACGGGCAAGCCCGGCGGCGAGGTGGGCCAGTTGCTGCCCCAGGACATGCTGACGCTCTACGTGCCGACCACGCCGAACCCGACCTCGGGCTTCATGCTGATCGTGCCGCGCAGCGATGTGCACGAGTTGCACATGTCGGTGGACGAGGCGCTGAAATACATCATCTCGATGGGGGTGGTGGCGCCGCCGCCGAGCCAATCCTGAACGACAATCGCGGGTTCGGGGCCCGCGCCGCGGCCCGGCCCCTGCTGAACGCCTCACGTCCCTCTCTGCCTTGAGGGGCCGACTTTTGCCGGAGAACACAACAATGCGCACCACTTACTGTGGTCTGGTCAGCGAAGCGCTGATGGGCCAGACCGTGACGCTGATGGGCTGGGCCCACCGTCGCCGCGACCACGGCGGCGTGATCTTCATCGACCTGCGTGACCGCGAAGGCCTGGTGCAGGTCGTGTTCGACCCCGACCGCGCCGACTCCTTCAAGGTCGCCGAGGACGTGCGCGGCGAGTTCTGCCTGAAGGTCACCGGCCTGGTGCGCCCGCGCCCCGCCGGCACCGAGAACGCCGGCCTGACCAGCGGCAGGATCGAGGTGCTGGGCCACACCCTGGAGGTGCTCAACGCCTCCGTGACCCCGCCCTTCCAGATCGACGACGAGAACCTCTCCGAGACGACCCGCCTGACCCACCGCGTGCTGGACCTGCGCCGTCCCTACATGCAGAAGAACCTGATGCTGCGCTACCGCGTGGCCATGGAAGCGCGCAAGTTCCTCGACGAACACGGCTTCATCGACATCGAAACCCCGATGCTGACGAAGTCCACCCCCGAAGGCGCCCGCGACTACCTGGTGCCCTCGCGCGTGCACGACGGCCAGTTCTTCGCGCTGCCCCAGTCGCCCCAGCTGTTCAAGCAGCTGCTGATGGTGGCCGGCTACGACCGCTACTACCAGATCACCAAGTGCTTCCGTGACGAGGACCTGCGCGCCGACCGCCAGCCCGAATTCACCCAGATCGACATCGAGACGAGCTTCCTGACCGAGCAGGAAATCCGCGACATGTTCGAAGGCATGATCCGCCATGTCTTCCGCAAGGCGCTGAACGTCGAGCTGGGCGACTACCCCGTCATGCAGTACGCCGAAGCCATGCACCGCTTCGGTTCGGACAAGCCCGACCTGCGCGTCAAGCTGGAATTCACCGAGCTGACCGACGTGATGGCCGACGTGGACTTCAAGGTCTTCTCCACCCCCGCCACCACCAAGGGTGGCCGCGTGGTGGCCCTGCGCGTGCCGGGCGGTGGCGCCATGTCGCGTGGCGAGATCGACGCCTACACCGAGTTCGTCAAGATCTACGGCGCCAAGGGCCTGGCCTGGATCAAGGTCAACACCGTTGCGAAGGGCCAGTCCCCTGAGGAACTGCGTTCTGGCCTGCAATCGCCCATCGTCAAGAACCTGCACGACGCGGCCATTGCCAAGATCCTGGAGCGCACCGGCGCCCAGGACGGCGACCTGATCTTCTTCGGTGCCGACAAGGAAAAGATCGTCAACGACGCCATCGGCGCGCTGCGCCTGAAGGTGGGCCACTCCGAGTTCGGCAAGAAGGCCGGCCTGTTCGAAGACCGCTGGGCCCCGCTGTGGGTGGTCGACTTCCCGATGTTCGAGTACGACGACGAGTCGGAGCGCTGGAACGCCGTGCACCACCCCTTCACCGCCCCGAAGGACGGCCACGAGGACTACATGGACACCGACCCGGGCAAGTGCATTGCCAAGGCCTACGACATGGTGCTCAATGGCTGGGAGCTGGGTGGCGGGTCGATCCGCATCCACCGCGCCGAAGTGCAGTCCAAGGTCTTCAAGGCCCTGAACATCAGCGACGAGGACGCCCAGGTCAAGTTCGGCTTCCTGCTGGACGCCCTGCAGTACGGCGCCCCCCCGCACGGTGGCCTGGCCTTCGGCCTGGACCGCCTGGTGACGCTGATGACCAAGGCCGAGTCCATCCGCGACGTGATCGCCTTCCCCAAGACGCAGCGCGCCCAGTGCCTGCTGACGGGTGCCCCGTCGAACGTGGACGAAAAGCAGCTGCGCGAGCTGCACATCCGCCTGCGCAACGCCCAGGCGGCGGGCCAGGCCCCTGCGGCCTGATGAGACGTGGTGCGACCTGACGCGACCTGATGCGACCGGCGCCTTTGCTGGCGCTTTCTGACGCACGAGAAGCCACCTTCGGGTGGCTTTTTCATGGGCGCGTCAGCGAGGCGGCCGAGAATCGGTGACAATGTGTTCGTCGATGGAGCCCGCGGGCGCAAGCTCGTTAACCCTGAGGCACGCCACATCTGCCACGCTGTGGCGCCACCCGCCCCACCCCCTTCATGCGCCCCGCCCTGCACTGGCTGAGAACCCTCGTCCTGCTGTCCACCGTCTTGCTGACGATGGGCAAGGCTGCCTGGGCGCTGGAGTCTCCCACCCACTCGCCCCACGCCATCGACGGCTGGGCCTGCATGGTGGAAGAGCCGCCATCCGAGCAAGGCGGCGAGTCCGATCCGGACCGCCACACCTTCTCCGGTGGCGACGACGATCGCGCTGAGTTGCTGATGCTGCCCCGCCCCTGGCAGCCGGTGCTCCCGCCCGACGCCCATCCCACGGTCATGCCGGGTCACCACCCGCCGCTGCCCTGGCTGAGCCTGCCGCTGCGCCCCCCTCAGCCCTGAGCCCGCCCCGCACCCGCCCGGGGTGCCCCTGCTCGCACGCACGCCTGCACGCACGCCGCACCGGCACGTGCCTTGCATTGCCATGGCTCTCGCAGCCTCCACGCCGTCTGCTGCCCCCTGACGGCAGCGCCTTCATCCATGTCCAAACCCATGTTGCCCACTTCCTCCCTGTCGAGGCTGCTGGGGCTGTGCCTCAGCGGCCTGGCCCTGCCCCTCCACGCGCAGCTCCCCCAAGCCACGGACGCCGCCCTCCTCGCTGCGGCCCCCATGGCGCCCTCCACCGCGGCCCCGGCCGCCCCAGCCGCTTCGGCCGACAGCGCTGGCGTCCGCACGCTCTCGCTCAACGAGCTGATCGCGACCGTGCTGGCCCACAACGCCGACCTGCAATCGGCGCAGCAATCCCGCGTCACGGCCGCCGCCGGCATCCAGTCCGCCAGCGCTTACGCCAACCCCCGCCTGGAATGGCAAAGCGGGCGCAACCAGGCCCGCCTGCCCGGCGCGGTGCCCGGCTCGGTGCAAGGCTGGGGCGTGTCGCAGCTGATCGAGAACCCCTCGGCACGCGAGGCCCGCCGCACGGCCGCCGAAGCGAGTGCGCGCGGCACCGAGCAGGCGATCGCACTGACGCGCAACGCCCTGGTCAGCGAGACCCGCCTGCGCGCCAGCGAGTACCTGCTGCGCCGCGCCGAGGCCAACGTCACCGCCGAAGACCTGGCCCTGCTGGAGCAGGTGCGCGAGCGCGTGCGCCTGCGGGTGGCCAGCGGTGAAGCGCCGCGCTACGAGGTGATCAAGGCCGATGCCGAAATCGTGCACGCCCGCGAGCGCCAGCAGACCGCCGCGCTGCAGGCCGACCAGACGCTGCTGACGCTCAACCGCCTGGCCGCCGGCCGCCTGCCGGCGCGCTGGAGCCTGGCTGGCTCGCTGCAAGACGACAGCCCCCTGCCCACGCTGGCCGAACTGCTGCAACAGGCCGACGCCGAGAACCCCGAGCTGCGTGCGCTGCAGGCCGAGCTCGAACGCGCCCAGGCCCAGTTGCAGGGCGCCCGCGCCAGCCGCTGGCCGGGGGTGGAGTTGCGCGTGGGCCAGACCCGCGACCCCGAGGTGCGCCAATCCACCGTGGGCGTGAGCGTGCAGGTGCCGCTGCTGGACCGCCGCGACGGCGCCATCGGCGAGGCCGGCTCCGAATACACCCGCCTGCAAGGCCGCCTGGACGGCCGCCGTGCCGAGCTGCGCCAGCAGGTGCAGCACGCCTGGCAGGCCCTGGCCATCGCGCGGCTGCGCGTGCAGGCGCTCAGCGAGGGCGTGGTGCAGGACGCCGAAGCCGCGCTGAAGGTCGCGCAAGCCGCCTACCGCTTCGGCGAGCGCGGCATCCTCGATGTGCTGGACGCCCAACGGGTGCTGCGCTCGGCGCGCCTGAACCTGCTGGAAGCCCGCTTCCAGGTGCAGGCCGCCCGGATCGATCTGGAAACCCTGGCAGGCCGCTTTGCCGCCCTGCCCTCCACCCCCCAATGAGGCCCGAGACGCCATGACAAAGTTTCAAGCACCCCTTTCCCAAGCCGCTTCCCTCCTCGCTTTCCGGGCCACGCCCCAGGCCATCGCCTGCACCCTCGCGGTCGGCCTGGTGCTGTCGCTGAGCGGCTGCGGCGAGTCCGGCAAGGACGCGCCGGCCGCCGCATCCGCAGCCGCTGCGGCCTCCGCCGCCGACCCGATGGACGTGAGCGTCAAGCCGGACATGGCCGCCAACTTCAAGGTCGCCAAGGTGGCCCGCGAGCCCGTCGCCATGGTCCAGGAAGTCAGCGGCCGCATCGAGGCCAATGAACGCCAGGTGACCCGCATCGGCGCGGGCGTGACCGGCCGCGTCACCCAGGTGCTCGCCGAAGTGGGCGACCGTGTGCGCCCCGGCCAGGTGCTGGCCCACGTCGCCAGCCCGGAGCTGGCCAGCGCCCAGCTGGCCTACCTGCGCGCCCACGCCTCGACCCAGTTGGCCGAGCGGGCCGTGGAGCGCGCCCGCCAGCTCATCCAGGCCGATGTGATCGGTTCGGCCGAGCTGCAGCGCCGCGAGTCGGAGCTGTCCATCGCGCGTGCCGAGCTGCGTGCCGCCGGCGACCAGCTCGCCCTGGTGGGCATCCCGCGCGATGCGATCGCCAAGCTGCGCGACTCGGGCAGCCTGTCGCCGCACGCGCTGGTGGTGGCCACGCAGGCCGGCGTGGTGGTGGAGCGCAAGGTCAGCCAGGGCCAGGTGGCCCAGCCGGGCGACCCGCTGTTCACCGTGGCCGACCTCGGCAACGTCTGGGTGGTGGGCGCCCTGCCCGAGCAGGCCGCGCGCAATGCCCGCACCGGCCAGCAGGTGGACATCACCGTGCCGGCCATCGGCAAGCAGCTGTCGGGCCGCGTCATCCAGATCGCCGACACCGTCTCGCCCGAAACCCGCACCGTGCCGCTGCGCACCCAGGTGGACAACGCCAACCACGAGCTCAAGCCGCAGATGCTGGCGACCATGCGCATCGCCGGCACGCCGGTGGAGACGCTGGCCATCCCCGCCCAGGCCGTGGTGCGCGACAACGACCGCGACCACGTCTATGTGCAGACCTCGCCCAACCACTTCCGCCTCACGCCGGTGGAGCTGGGCGCGGCCAGCGAAGGCCGCCGCCCGGTGCTCAAGGGCCTCAGCGAAGGCACGCCCGTCGTCATCGAGGGGGCCTTCCACCTGAACAACGAGCGCAAGCGCGCCGAACTGGAGTGAACCCATGATTGCTTCCATGATCCGGGCGGCGCTCGGACAACGGCTCATCGTGGTCGTGCTCGCGCTGGTGGTGTGCGGCTTCGGCCTGCGCGCCGCCATGAAGCTGTCGGTGGACGCCTTCCCCGACGTGACCAATGTGCAGGTGCAGATCGCCACCGAAGCCCCGGGCCGCTCGCCCGAGGAGATCGAACGCTTCGTGACCGTGCCGCTGGAGATCGCGATGACCGGCCTGCCCGGCATCGTCGAGATGCGCTCGCTCAACAAGAGCGGCCTGTCCATCATCACGCTGGTCTTCACCGACGCGACCGACGTCTACTTCGCGCGCCAGCTCGTCACCGAGCGGCTCATCGAGGTCACGCCGCGCATGCCGGCCGGCATCGTGCCGGTGCTGGGCCCCGTCTCCACGGGCCTGGGCGAGGTCTACCAGTACACGCTGGAAAAGCCCGATGACGGCCAACGCGCCCTGACCCCGCAGGAGCTGGCCGAGCGCCGCACCGTGCAGGACTGGGTGGTGCGCCCGCTGTTGCGCTCGATCCCCGGCGTGGCCGAGATCAACTCGCAAGGCGGCTACGTCAAGCAGTACCAGGCGCTGGTCGACCCCAGCCGGCTGCGCCACTACGGCCTGTCGGTGCAGCAGGTGGTGCAGGCCATCGCCTCGAACAACGCCAACACCAGCGGCGGCATCCTGCCCCAGGTCACCGAGCAGTACCTGATCCGCGGCGTGGGTCTGATCCGCACGCTCGATGACATCGGCCAGATCGTGGTCAAGGAAAACGCCGGCGTGCCGGTGTTCGTCAAGGACGTGGCCCAGGTGCAGATCGGCTCCGAGGTGCGCCAGGGCGCCATCATCAAGGGCGGCTACACCGAGGGCGTCTCGGGCATCGTGCTGATGATGCGCGGCGGCAATGCCAAGCAGATCGTCACCCGCGTCAAGGAGCGCGTGGCCGAGATCAACAGCAAGGGCATGCTGCCCGATGGCCTGCAGATCGTGCCCTACTACGACCGCACCGACCTGGTCGATTCGGCCCTGTGGACGGTGGGCAAGGTGCTGATCGAGGGCATCTTCCTGGTGGTGGTGATCCTGTTCATCTTCCTGGGCGACGTGCGCTCCAGCCTGATCGTGGTGGCGACGCTGATCATCGCGCCGCTGAGCACCTTCATCCTGATGAACCACTACGGGCTGTCGGCCAACCTGATGTCGCTGGGGGGCCTGGCGATCGCCATCGGCCTGATGGTGGACGCGACCGTGGTGGTGGTGGAGAACGTCTATCACAAGCTCGGCCAGGCGGGCGACAGCATGGGCGCGCGCGTGCGCACGGTGCTGGCCGCCACCACCGAGGTGGCCACGCCGACCATCTTCGGCATCGCCATCATCATCCTGGTGTTCCTGCCGCTGATGACGCTGCAAGGCATCGAGGGCAAGATGTTCGCGCCGCTGGCGCTCACCATCGCCATCGCGCTGGCCGTGTCGCTGGCGGTGTCGCTGTTCCTCTCGCCGGTGCTGTGCTCCTACTTCCTCAAGGGGGGCTCCGACCACGACACGAAGCTGATCGCCTTCCTCAAGCGCCACTACCTGACGCTGCTGGACGGCGCGACGCGCTCGCACCGCATCACCATGTCGGCCTCGGTGGCGCTGCTGCTGGGCTCGCTCGCGCTGTTCCCGCTGCTGGGCAAGTCCTTCATGCCGACGATGAAGGAAGGGGCGCTGACGCCGCAGATCAACCGCGTGCCCAGCATCTCGCTGGACGAGTCGATCCGCATGGAGATGGCCGCCATGAAGGAAGTGGCCAAGGTGCCGGGCGTGCGCATGGTGGTCTCCAAGCTGGGACGAGGCGAGTCGCCCGCCGACCCGGCCGGCCCCAACGAGTCCGACCCCATCGTGCTGCTGGACCCCAAGTCGGAGCGCTCGCAAGACGAGATCGACGAAGACATCCGCCAACGCCTCTCCAACATCCCGGGCGTGCAGATCGTGCTGTCGCAGCCGATCTCCGAGCGGGTGGACGAGATGGTGACGGGCGTGCGCTCGCAGGTGGCCATCAAGGTCTTCGGCGACGAACTCGGCGAACTCAAGCGGGTGTCCGAGCAGATCGCGCGCCTGCTCAAGGGCGTGGAAGGCAGCCGCGACATCCGCATCGAGCGCCTGTCGGGCCAGCAGGCCCTGACGGTGGACATCGACCGCCAGGCGATTGCCCGCCACGGCCTGAACGTGGCCGATGTGCAGGCGGTGATCGAAACCGCCATCGGTGGCAAGGACGTGACCACGCTCTACGAGGGCGAGCGCCGCTACAGCGTGGTGGTGCGCTTCCCAGCCAACGTGCGCTCCTCGGCCGAAGCCATCGGCAACACGCTGCTGTCCGCACCGGGTGGCGCGCAGGTGCCGCTGTCCTCGGTGGCCTCGATCAAGCTGGTGGACGGCCCCGCGCAGATCAGCCGCGAAAGCGGCAAGCGCCGCGTGGTGGTGGGCGCCAACGTCGAAGGCCGCGACCTGGCGGGCTTCGTGGCCGAGGTGCAGCAGCGCATCGCCAGCGAGGTGAAGGTGCCCGAGGGCTACTACTTCGTCTACGGCGGCCAGTTCGAGAACATGGAACGCGCGATGGAGACGCTGTCGGTGATCGTGCCGCTGACCATCGTGGCCATCTTCTTCCTGCTGTTCCTGCTGTTCAACTCGGTCAAGCTGGCCAGCCTCATCATCATGGTGCTGCCGTTTGCCTCGGTGGGCGGCATCATCGGGCTGTTCCTCACGGGCGAGTACCTGAGCGTGCCGGCCTCGGTGGGCTTCATCGCGCTGTGGGGCATCGCGGTGCTCAACGGCGTGGTGCTGGTGACCTGCATCCGCCGCCTGCGCGAGGACGGCATGGGCGTGGCCGAGGCCGTGCGCGAAGGCTGCGTGCAGCGTTTCCGCCCGGTGATGATGACGGCCACCGTGGCGCTGCTGGGCCTGGTGCCCTTCCTGTTCGCCACCGGCCCCGGCTCCGAGGTCCAGCGCCCGCTGGCCATCGTGGTGATCGGCGGGCTGATCTCGTCGACCCTGCTGACCCTGGTGGTGCTGCCCACGCTGTACCGCTGGTTCGATGAAAAGCCGACCGAGGCCTGAGCCTCCAGGCACCCGAACAAGGAGATTCACACATGAAAGAAATCCGAGCCATCGTGCGGCCCAGCCGCCTGGACCGCCTGCGTGACACGCTGCGCGCCATCCCCAACTTCCCCGGGGTGACGATCTTCAAGGCCGAGGGCTTCACCGCCCCGGCCGCCATCGACAAACGCACCGTCAAGGAGGAGTTGACCGACTTCACCGGCAAGCTGATGGTCTGTGTGCTGGCCGACGACGACATGGTGGACACCATCCGCGATGCCATCATCGACGCCTGCGGCACGGGCACCATCGGCGACGGGCTGGTGTGGACGGTCGACATCGCCACCATCCACCGCATCCGGGACCACTCGGCGCTGTGACATGACGCTGTGACACACTGGGGGCATGTCCGCCCCCGAACACAAGATCCCGCTGTCGGTGCTCGTGGTGATCCACGCGCCCAACCTGGACGTGCTCCTCATCGAGCGCGCCAGGCAACCCGGCTTCTGGCAGAGCGTGACCGGCTCCAAGGACACGCTCGACGAGGACTGGGCCCTCACCGCCATGCGCGAGGTGGCCGAGGAGACCGGCATCGCCGTCGGCTCCCCGGCCGTCCCCCGCAGCGCCCTGCAGGACTGGGCCCTGGAAAACGTCTACGAGATCTACCCGGTCTGGCGCCACCGCTACGCACCGGGCGTGACGCACAACACCGAGCGCGTCTTCAGCCTGCAGGTGCCGCGCGACACCCCCATCACCCTGGCACCGCGCGAGCACACCCGGCACGTCTGGCTGCCCTGGCACGCGGCGGCCGACCGCTGCTTCTCGCCCTCCAACGCCGAGGCCATCCTGCAACTGCCCCGCCGGCTTGCAGCGCCGTGAAGCGCCTTGAAGCGCCGCCCCGAAGCCCCCACATGCGCTAAGGTTGACACCGTCGCATCCCCGGCCGCTGAGAGGCTCCGACCACCGTGCTGAACCCCCTGCAATCTTCCCTGCTGCCGCCGTCCACGGCGGGGTCGCCCCGCCTGCGCGTGGCCACCTACAACATCCACAAGGGCGTGCGCGGCATGGGACCGACCAAGCGCCTGGAGATCCACAACCTCGGCCTGGCCGTGGAGGCGCTGGACGCCGACATCGTCTGCCTGCAGGAGGTGCGCCGCCACCACGAGGGCGAGGCGCGGCGCTTCTCGCGCACCCAGTTCGGCCCGATGGGCTGGCCGTCCTCGCCGCAGGCCGACTACCTCGCGCCCGAGGGCTACGAGGTGGCCTACCGCACCAATGCCGTCACCCGCGGCGGCGAGCACGGCAATGCCCTGCTGGCCCGCTGGCCGCTGGGCGACGTGGGCCACCACGATGTCTCCGACCACCGCTTCGAGCAGCGCGGCCTGCTGCACGTGCCCGTGTTCTGGCAGGACACGACCGTGCACGTGGTGGTGGTGCACCTGGGCCTGATCCACGCCAGCCGGGTGCGCCAGGCCGAGCAGCTGGCCCGCCTGGTGCGCGCGGACATCCCCGCCGACGCGCCCGTGGTGGTGGCCGGCGACTTCAACGACTGGAACGAAAAGCTCGACGGCGTCCTGGCCGAGGCCGGCCTGCTGCGCGCGCTGGGCGATGACGAGGCCCGCGCCGCGACCTTCCCCTCCCTGGTGCCGGTGCTGGCACTCGACCGCGTCTACACCCGCGGCCTGCGTTGCGCCGCGGTGATGGTGCCGCGCGGCGGCAGCTGGGCGCGGCTGTCGGACCACCTGCCGCTGGTGGTGGAGCTGGAGTGGGTGGGCTGAGATGGCGCAGACCGGTCCCGAGTCGCCACCGGAAGACGTCCAGGCCGGGCTCGACACGGAGACCGATTTCCAGGCGCTGGCCGGCCTGGCCTGGTACGCCCAGCGCAAGCCGGTGTTCACCGGCGGCAACCGGGTGCGGCTGCTGCAGGGCGGGCGCGACCTCTTCCCGGCCCTGGCCGAGCGCATCGACGCGGCCACGCACAGCGTCTGGCTGGCGCTCTACATCGTCTCGCCGCTGGGCCAGAGCGGTGGCGTGCTGCAGGCCCTGATGCGGGCGGCCCGCCGGGGCGTCAAGGTGCACCTGGTGGTCGACGGCCTGGGCTCGCGCGAGGCGCCGGGCTCGCTGTGGAAGGACATGGCGGCGGCCGGGGTGGCGCTGGCCATCTACCGGCCGGTCAAGGGGCTGAGCGCCATCTTCGATGCCGGCCAGTGGCGGCGCATGCACCTCAAGCTCTGCGTGGTGGACGGCGAGCACGCCTTCATCGGTGGCATCAACCTGATCGACGACCACTACGACCTGCACCACGGCTGGTCGGACCAGCCCCGGCTGGACTACGCCTTGCAGGCGCAGGGCCCGGTCGTGACGCCCATGCTGCACACGGTGCGCGCCATTTTCACGCGCGCGCAGATCGGGCGGGACTGGCGCGACGACCTCGTGCAATGGGCCCAGGACCCGCACCGGCTGCACCGCCTGCAGGCGCTGCTGCGCCAGGCCCGGCTGCGCCTGGAGCCCCATGAGCAAGACCGCATCGCCGAGGCCATCGACCTGCGCCAGCCCATGCGCAGCGCCTTCGTGCTGCGCGACAACCTGCGCCAGCGCCGCACCATCGAGCAGGCCTCGCTGCAGGCCATCGTGCAGGCGCGCCAGCGCATCGACATCGTCACGCCCTACTTCTACCCTCACCGTGCCATCCGCCTGGCCTTGCGGGCCGCGGCGGCGCGGGGCGTGACGGTGCGCCTGCTGCTGCAAGGCAAGCTGGACTACCGCATCGCGGGCATGGCCGCCCAGGTGCTCTACCACGAGCTGCAGCGCCACGGCGTGCGCATCTTCGAATACCAGCCGGCCTTCCTGCATGCCAAGGTGCTGTGCGTGGACGACGAGTGGGCCACCGTGGGTTCGTCCAACCTGGACCCGCTGTCGCTGGTGCTGAACCTGGAGGCCAACCTCATCGTCAAGGACCGCGGCTTCGTGCACACGCTGTCGACCTCGCTGAACGAGGACTTCGCGCTCAGCCGCGAGGTGCCGCCCCCGCCCGACGGCCACCGCCCCGGCTGGAGCGAGCGGCTGCGCCGCGGCTTCGTGGCCTGGGTGGCCAAGACCTACCTGCGGCTGGCCGGCGTCACCGGGCGCTACTGAGCCAGTCGAGCGCCGAGCCGCAGTCGCGCCCCTCCGAGGGGCACGCGCCACGCTTTTTGCGACACCGCCCGAGCTTTTTGCTCGGCGCACGCCCCTTTTAGGTGCATTGACCGAGCTTTGAGCTGCAACGTTGCCCCCTGTGTGGGCAAGCGCGCAGCAAAAAGCCTGGGGCACGCCCATCGGAGGGGCGTGGGCGGGGATTCGAACCCGGCGAACGCACCTTTCAGGTGCATCTGTGCGGCCTGGCGCTCGGACGGTCGGGCCCGGGACAGCGGCAGCGCACTTCGGCACATGACCGCAGCGGCGTCAGATACCTTCCCAGCAGCAGCCATGGCGGGGCGGCGCGGGCCATTGCGCGGCACTGGGCAACGCATCCGGGCCGTGCTGGCGCAACCACTGGCGGGCCAGCATCCAACCCGCATGGGCCACGACGGTGGCTGCGGGCACGGGCGGCGTCCAGGCGGCCGCGCGCTGCAGCACCTGGCGCAGCGGCTCCCCGCCGCCGGGGGCGTGGTCGGCGAAATCGGCCACCCAGGCATCGACCTCGCTGCGCGGGATGTCGGCCCACGCGCGGCCCTCCCAGCGGCCGAAGTCGGCCTCCAGCAAGGCGGCATCGACCACCACGCGCCAACCCAGGCGGCGCAGGTGGCGGGCCACGTCGCGGCAGCGGCGCAGGGGCGAGCAGCAGACCACGCGGGGCGCCACGCTGCCCTGCGCGCTGCGGCGCTGTGCCTCGCGGTGGATGCGCCGCGCCAGGCGGCGGGCCTTGCGCGGGTCCAAGGCCACGTCGGTGCGGCCGATGCAGCGCCCGGCCACCGCCTGCGCACGGGGATGGCGCCAGGCTGGCAGGCCGGGCGCAGACACCGTCGCCGTCATGCCACCGGGTGCACCACGCTCAACCAGGCCAGCAAGGCCAGCACCTCGCACAGCTGCTGGCTGGCGCCCAGGGTGTCGCCGGTGAAACCGCCCAGGCGGCGGCGCAGGGTGCGCAGGCACAGCGCAGTGCCGATGGCCATGGCCAGCAGGGTGTGTCCGATGGCCTGCAACAGCGTGCCGGTGGGCCAGCCGGCCTGGGCCAGCCAGCACCACATCAGCACGGCCACCAGGGCGGTCAAGCCGGCCGCGGCCAGCAACTGCCCGCCGCTGGCCTGCATGGCCAGGGGCTTGGCCTTGGCATGGTCGGCGTCGCCCGCATACGGCAGCAGGCGGATGAGCAGCACCGGCACCAGGCGCGACAGGGTGTGGCACCACACCAGGGCCATCATCGTCCAGGCCAGCAGCACCTGGCGCACGTGGCTGGTCTCGGCGCTGCCCAGCTCCTGCAGGCGGGGCGTGAGCAGGGACACCAGCACCGCCGCCTTGAGGCCCAGCATCAGGACCAGGCCAATGGCGCCATAGGCCCCGATGCGCGAGTCCTTCATGATGGCCAGCGCGCGCTCGCGGCTGACGTGGCCGCCCAGGGCGTCGCAGCTGTCGGCCCAGCCGTCTTCGTGGAAGGCGCCGGTGAGCCAGACGGTGGCGGCCATGCTCAGCACCACGGCCACGGCCGGCGGCCACCACAGCGCGGCCCCGGCCAGCACCAGCGCGCCCCAGGCGCCCACCACGGCGCCGACGAGGGGGAAGTGGCGCAAGGCCGACTGCAGCCACTGCGGCTGCCAGCCCACCCAGGCGGGCACGGGCAGGCGCGTGAGGAACTGCAAGGCGGTGAAGAAGATGCGCAGCTCGTGGCGCAGCGCGGAGAACCAGCGGGTCATGCGCGCATCATCTCAGACCGCGGTGCTCACCCCGGCGGCGTCGAAGCTGGCCATCTCGCGCAACACCTGGCAGGCCGAGACCAGCAGCGGCCAGGCCAGCGCCGCGCCCGAGCCCTCGCCCAGGCGCAGGCCCAGGTGCAGCAGGGGCCGTGCGTGCAACTGCTGCAGCATCAGCGCGTGGCCGCGCTCGTCGGACTGGTGGGCGAACACGCAACGCTGCAGCACGTGGGGCTGCAGGGCCTGGGCCACCAGCACCGCGCTGCTGACGATGAAGCCGTCGACCACGATGACGCGGCACTCCGCGGCCGCTTGCAGGATGGCACCCACCATCATCGCGATCTCGAAGCCGCCGACAGCAGCCAGCACCGCCAGCGGCTCGCGCACGTCGCGGTGGCGTTGCAGCACCTCGTCCAGCACGGCGAGCTTGCGCGCCAGGCCGGCGTGGTCCAGCCCGGTGCCACGGCCCACGCAGGCCGCCAGGGTGTGCTCGGTCAGCAGCGCCATCAGCAAGGCCGCGCTGGAGGTGTTGCCGATGCCCATCTCGCCCAGCAGCAGCGCGTTGCCCGGCAGGCCGCGCACCAGCTCCGCGCCGGCGCGCACGGCCTGCTCGCACTGCGCGGGCGTCATCGCCGGGCCCTGGGTGCAGTCGGCCGTGCCCCAGGCCACCTTGGCCTGCACCAGCGCGGGGTGGGCAGGCAGCTCGGCGGCGACGCCGGCGTCCACCACCGTCAGGGCCAGGCCATGCTGGCGCGCCAGCACGCTGACGGCCGCGCCGCCGGACAGGAAGTTGGCGACCATCTGGGCCGTCACCTCGGACGGGTAGGCCGACACGCCGCGCGCGGCCAGGCCGTGGTCTGCGGCGAACACCAGCATCTGCGGCTGCTGCAGGGCCGGCGCGGTGCCGCCCAGCACCTGCCCGAGCTGCACGGCCAGCGGCTCCAGGGCGCCCAGCGCCCCCAGGGGCTTGGTCTTGTGGTCGATGAGGTGCTGCAGTTGCGCCCTCAGGGCCTCGTCTTGCAGCTCGGGCACCCGGGGGACGAACGAGGGGATGACCGCGGGGATGGAAGCAGGCCCGGCCACGGACGCAGCGGCTTGTTGCGGTGGCATGGTGTCAGTCCTCGATGCCGCGCTGCGCCGGGATGCCGGCTTCGTAGGCGTGCTTGACCTTGCGCACCTCGCTGACCGTGTCGGCGATGGCGAGGAGCTCGGGCGGGCAGTCGCGCCCGGTGATGACGACGTGCACGTGCGCCGGCCGCTCGCTCAGCGCCTTCACCACCTCGTCCAGCGGCACCCAGCCGTAGATCAGGGGGTAGGTCATCTCGTCGAGCACGACCAGGAAGGTCTCGCCCGCGGCGATGACCGCGGCCGCGCGCGCCCAGCCTTCGCGGGCCAGCTGCGCCGAGTGTTCCAGGTCCTTGCTCTTCCAGCTGAAGCCGTCGCCCAGGCCCTCGATGGGGATGCCGAGCTGCGCCAAGGCACGGTGCTCGCCGAAGCGGGCGCTGGGCACCTTCATGAACTGGAAAATGTGCACGGCCTTGCCGCGGCCGTGGGCGCGCATCGCCAGGCCGAAGGCCGCCGTGCTCTTGCCCTTGCCATCGCCGGTGTTGACGATGAGCAGGCCGCGGCGCTCGGCTTTGTCGCGCTGCTGCGGGGCTTCGGTGGGGGGGGTCTGGATGTCCATGGCGGTGGTCGGTGAGGAAGGAGGGAATCGGTCGCGGCCTGCCGGGGCGGTCAGAAGCACGGCACGGCCGTCCAGCGGTCGTCCACCCGGGCGATGCGCACGGCGTGGTCGAACACGGCCTCGATGGCGCGGTGCACCTGGGCGTCGTCGGCCGGGCCACAGGCCAGCAGGCGGCCGGACTGCAACGCGGCGATGCGGTCGGCGGCCAGGGCCAGCGAGAGTTCATGCAGCACGCTGACCACGGCGTGGCCGCGCTGCGCCTGGCCGCGCAGCACGCCGGCCAGCAGGCGCTGGTGGGGCGCATCGAGGTGGGAGGCCGGCTCGTCGAGCAGCAGCACCGGGGCCTGCGTGGCCAGGGCCCGCGCCAGGTGGGCACGCTGGCGTTCGCCGCCGGACAGGGCCTGCAGCGGGCGGTCGCGCAAGGCGAGCATGTCGGCATCGCGCAAGGCCTGGGCGATGGCCTCGCGGTCGGCGGCCGAGCGCGCGGGCCAGCCCCACCAGCCCTGGTGCGGCAGGCGGCCCAGGCCCACGGTGTCATCGACGGACAGGGCCTCGCCCTCCCCCTCGGACAGCGCCGGGGACTGCCCCATCCAGGCCAGCGTGCGGGCGCGCCGAGGCGCAGGCCACTGGCCCAGCGGCCGGCCCATCAGGCGCACCTCGCCCGTGGCGCAAGGCCACCAGCCGGAGAGGGCCTGCAAGAGGCTGGACTTGCCCGCCCCGTTGGGCCCGACGATGGCCAGCCACTGCCCGGCGTGCACGTCCAGGTCGACGCCGTGGAGCACGCGGGCAGCGCCACGTTGCACGCCCAGGGCGCGGGCCTGCAGCACGGCGGGGGGGTGTTCGGTGCTCACGCCGGCCTCCGGTGCAGCAGCCACAGCAGGTAGCCGCCGCCCAGCACCGCAGTGAGCACGCCCACCGGCAGCTCCTGCGGGGGCAGCAGGCCGCGCGCCAGCACGTCGGACAGCAGCATCAGCACGCCGCCCACCGCGCTGGCCGCCCACAGCAGCGCGCGGTGGCGGCCCCGCGTGAGGCCGCGCACCAGGTGCGGCGCCACCAGGCCCACGAAGGCCACCAGCCCGGCCTGGGCCACCGCCGCCGCGGTGACGGCCGCCAGCACGCCGACCAGCACGCCACGGGCCAGGCCCAGCGGCACGCCCAGGCTGCGCGCGGTGTCCTCGCCCAGGGCCAGCGCATCGAGCACCGGCGCCAGGGCCAGGGCCAGGGCCAAGGCCAGGGCCAGCACCGCGGCCATCAGGGCGCAGGCCGGCCAGCCCAGCAAGGCGGTGTTGCCCAGCATGAAGGCCTGCATGGCCCGCCAGGCCTCCGCCGACCACAGCATCAGCCATTGCGTGAGCGCGCCCAGCACCACGCCCACCACCACGCCGGCCAGCAGCAGGCGCAGGGTCTGGGCGGCGCCACGCGCCAGCACCAGGGTGAGGGCCACGCCGCCCAGGGCGCCCAGGAAGGCCAGGGCGGTCAGGCCCAGGCGGGCGACCAGGCCGGCGCCCCCTTCGGCCGAGGCCCAGGCAGCAGGCCACCCCAGCACGGGCCCCGCGGCCAGCGCCAGGGCCATGCTCAGCCCCGCGCCCGAGGCACTGCCCAGCAGGTGCGGCTCGGCCAGCGGGTTGCGGAACAGGCCTTGCGCGACCGCCCCGCCCAGGCCCAGCAAGGCCCCCACGAGGAAGGCGCCGAGCGTGCGCGGCGCGCGGATGTCCAGCACGATGGCGCGCTGCCCGGCATCGCCCCAGGCCCGCCACGGCGCCTGCCAGCCCTCGGCGCCCATGCCCAGGCTCAGCAGGGCCAGGGCCGCCATGGCCAGCAAGGCGGCCAGCGCCATGAGGCGGTGGTTCATGGGCCGGCTCATGGCCTGCCCCCCTGCGCGGGCGCGTGGTCGCGCAGGCAATGCGCCAGCACCAGGGCCGCCTGGCCCAGGCGCGGACCGGGGCGCGACAGCACGTCCATCTCGGCCGACGTCAGGGCGCACACATGCCCCTGGCGGAGGGCCTCCAGCCCGGCCCAGCCGGGGCGCTGCGCCAGCGCCCGGCGCTCGGCGGCGGACACCACGATCAAGGCCGGCCGCGCCCTCACCACGAACTCCGGGTTCAGCTTGGGGAAGGGCCCCAGCGAGCCCGGCACCACATTGCGTGCGCCCAGTTGCGCCAGCAGCTGGCCGATGTAGGAGGACTCGGACGCCGCGTACGGCGCGGTGCTGACCTCGACGTACACGCTCAGGCCCCTGGCCCGCTCGGGCACGGCCATGCGCGCCAGCTGCAGCTCATCCTGCATGCGCTGCCACTGCACGGCCGCGGCCTGCGGCTGCCCGATGAGGGCGGCCACCTTGTCCAGCACGCGGCGCACCTGGCCCAGCTCGGTGGCATCCAGCTCGGCCACCGGCAGACCCAGGGCCCGCAGCCGCCCGCTCAGCCGCGAGGCCGGGGCCAGCAGGACCAGGTCCGGGCGCAGGGCCACGATGCGCTCCACGTTCGCGTCTTCCAGCCCGCCCAGCCTGGGCAGGCGCGCCACGGGCTCGGGCCAGTTCGACCAGCGGTCGGTCGCCACCAGGCGCGCGCAGGCGCCCAGCGCGCACACGGCCTCGGTCAGCGAAGGCAGCAGGGACACGATGCGCTGCGGCGGCGCCGGCAAGGCCACCAGGGCACCGCGGTCGTCCTGCACGGCGATGGGGGCTGCGGACGCTGCCACCACCGCTGCCGCCGCTGCTTGCGCCAGCAGCATCGCCAGCACAGCGGCCCACGGGCCCACCCGAAGCCACCGCGTCAATCCCACCGCTGCACCTGCTGCGTGAAAGGCTGGCCGGCCGCCATCAGCGTGATGTGGCCGCAACGCTGGGCCACGTCCTGGTGCAGCCGGCCCAGTTCATCGACGACACGGCGCACGCCATCGCCCAGGGGGATGACGCCCATGCCGATCTCGTTGGACACCAGCACCAGCGGGCCCGCGTGGGCCGCCACGGCCTGCAGGAAGGCCTGACGGTGCCGCGCCCAGGCGGCGTCGGTGGGCTCATGGCGGGCGTCATGATCGGCGTCCTGATCAGCATCATCAGCGTTCTGATCGGAGGTCGCGGCAGGCGCCACAGGCATCCACAGGTTCGTCACCCACAAGGTCAGGCAGTCGACGACGACCAGGCGCTGCGGGTGGCTCAGCGCGCGCAAGGCCCCGCCCAGGTCCTGCGGGGCCTCGACCACGTCGAAGCCCTCGGGACGGTCCTGGCGGTGCCGCGCGATGCGCTGGCGCATCTCCTCGTCGGCAGCCACGGCCGTGGCCACCACCGTCACCCCCTGCCCCGGCGCACGCTGCAACCAGGCCCTCGCCAGCCGCTCGGCATGGCGCGACTTGCCGCTGCGCTGGCCGCCGAGGATGAGGTGATGGGAGGGGGTGGACATCAACGAAACATCAACGAAACATCAGCGAGGCTGATAGCGCAGGGTCACGAAAGCCGCGGTGCCGGGCACGCCGTAATCGCGGGCCAGTTCGTGATGCTTGTTGAGGACGTTGTCGATGCGCAACTGCAACTGCCACTCGCGCGACAGGTCGCGGCCCGCAAAGACGTTCCACAGCGTGTAGCCGCCCAGGCGCACCGAACTCTGGCTGGCGTCCAGGTCGCGGCGACCGCCGGCGAACTGGCCCTGCACACCGGTCGTCCAGCCCGCCAGCACTGTATCAGCCTGCAGCTTGCCGTGGTAGCGCGCACGGCGGATGAGCGACTCGCCCGTCTGCGCGTTGCGCGGGTCCTGGATGTCCCAGCTGCCCGACAGGCGCACCGCATCCACCGGCAAGACGCCAGCCAGCGTCAGGCCCTGCAGGCGGGCGCGGCCGACGTTGTCGTAGCCACCGATGTAGTTGGCCGGGTCGGTGTAGACGTAGTCGATCAGGTTGCGCACCTTGCTGTGGTACGCCGTGGCCGAAGCGCTCGCGCCGCCACGCTGCCAGCTCAGCGCCGCCTCGACCGTGTGCGAGGACTCGGGCTGCAGGTCGGCATTGCCGCCGTACTGCGTGAAGCGCTCGTACAGCGTCGGCGCGCGGAAGGCCGAGGCGTAGTTCAGGCGCACACGCCACTGCGGCGCGAAACGCCAGCCCGCGCCCAGGCTGCCGGTGGTGTGGCGGCCGAACTCGCTGTCGTGGTCCTCGCGGGCACGCGCATGGGCCGACCACGGACCCGACTCGAAGCCATAGCCCAGGCCCACGGCGTTTTGCTGGCGGCGCGAGTTGCCATCGGCGAACGAAGAACCATAGGTGCCGTCTTCGTCGATCTTGTCGGCGCGGTGCTCCAGCAGCAGTTGCAAGGCGTTCACGCCTTCGCGCCAGTCGTGCTGGGCGCTGGCGGTTTTCGCGTGGGTCTTGGTGAAGAACAGCGAGCTGGTGCGGCTGATGTCTTCCGTGCTGGACTCGCCCACGCGGTAGCTGCCCGACAGCTGCGGCGTCCAGCGCGCCAGCCAGGCCAACTGGCGGGTGTTGACCACGGTGGTGGCCTGCGGGCTCACATCCTCCGAAGTGCCATTGTCAAAGGCCGCACGCACGCGGTTGCGGGCGAAGGAAGACTCCAGCCGGTGGTCAGCGGAGAGCTGGTAACCCACGCGGCCGGCCCAGGTTTCCTGGCGGAAGCCATCGCGGTCGGGGTTGTGGTTGCTGTTGGCCGGATTGACGATGGTGGACTGGCCGAAGGCGCCGTCGCGGCCATAGGACAGGCCGTAGTCCAGCGCCGCGGCCTTGCCGCTCACGTCCGCCTGCCACTTGCTGCGGCCGAAGGAGCCCACGGTCGCCTCGGCGGCCAGCTGCACGCCATCCTTGTCGGGGCGGCGGGTGAAGACCTGCACCACCCCGGCGATGGCGTCCGAGCCGTAGAGGTCGCTGCCCGAGCCGCGCACGATCTCGATGCGGTCGATCAGGCCCAGGGGGATGGCGTTCCAGGGCGCACCGCCTTGCAGGTTCTGCGAGTCCACGCGCACGCCATCGATGTACAGGGCCGTGAAGCGCGAGTTGGCGCCGCGCACGAACAGGTCGGTGGCCGTGCCCTGGCCACCGTTGCGGCCCATCTCGACGCCAGGCTGGCGGCCGAGCAACTGCATCAGGTCGGTGGCACCTTCGCGGGCGATGTCCTCGCGGGAGATCACCGTGGTGTCGGCCAGGGCCTGGCCCTGGGCCTGCGGCGTGCGGGAGGCCGTGACGACCACGGGCTGGAGGGCATCGTCGGCATGGGCGGTCTGGGCGGCTTGCAGGCACGACAGCAGCGCGGCCATGGCCACGGCGGAGCGGGCGCAGCGAACGTGCACCGGGGAGGAGGAAAACATGGTTGAAACAGACAGGCAAGAGCCCGAGCCAGCGTCCCCGCAGGCATGGGCGATATGGCCCGACGGCATCGCGGCCATCGAACCCCCTGCTGGCCGGTATCCGGGCTGGGCGGTGCGACCTGTGGAACCTTCCCAGGCCCGAGGGCCCAGTGGCTGAAGCGCACAAGCGGAGCACACGCAGGCAAGACCTGCGCGGCTCGACCGCCGACCGTTGCGGGGGCAGCGCAAGTCAGGCGGCATCGGCGATGCGCGGTCCCTCTTGCTTCCCGTTTAACTGCACCGGCGGAACACCGGCACGAGCACCAACGGGGCGGATTCTAAGCCCAGGCTGCGGCCGTGCGCGGCACGCCTACAATGCAGCGACGCCAGATGCCCTTGTCTGACGCCGTTGCCCGACGCCCCCACGCGGCCGCGCCCCATGTCCAGAATCGACGAACTCACCGACCGCATCGAGCGGCTTTTGCTGCGCCACGAAGAACTGCGCCGCACCAACGACCTGCTGGCCCAGCAGGTCACGGTGATCACGCAGGAGCGCGACTCCCTGCGCGCGCGCCTGGCCGCCGCCCGTGGCCGCATCGAGGCCCTGCTCGACAAGCTGCCGATGCCCGCCGACCAGGATGGCGCCGCTGCCGATGGCTTCGACGACACCCCCCCCACCCCTGACGCCTGATCCCCATGCAGCAGATCGAAGTCTCCATCATGGGACAGAGTTACCGACTGGGCTGCCCCGAAGGCGGCGAAGCGCGCCTGCGCGATGCCGTCGCCCAGGTCGACCGCGAGATGTGCGCCATCCGCGACGCCGGCAAGCTCAAGGCACGCGAGCGCATCGCCGTGCTGGCCGCGCTCAACCTGGCCTATGTGCTCAGCGAGCGGCAGGCGGCCGCGCCCACCCCGTCGGGCACCTCGCCCTCCCCTTCGGCCAGCCCGGCGGCCAGCGCCAAGGTCGACGAGCTCGCCGCGGCCGATGCGCGCTACATCGACCAGCTCATCGCCCGCCTCGACCAGACCCTGGGCCAGGACGGGCACCTGATCTGACAGCGGCAACGGCGACCTCGGCCAGCCCGCGTGTCAAGCCGATGTCCGGCCCATGCAAGCCCCTGTGAAGCGGCACGACATCGGCGCAATTTCTCGCCCACAGCCCGCGGCAAGCCGTAGAATGGGTTCGTCCGTCGCGTTCGTGGTTGTTTTTATTTCCTTGAACCGATGCTCTTTGAGCCAGGGCTTGGAACATTGCGCACAGGTGTGATCGTCTCGCGTCAGATGAACCCGAAGTGTTGCTGACCTCGCCCACCTGAATCCCCTGGGTTCAGGAATGCGGCAACCAGCTCTCGGCGGACCTTGAATGCACATCGGCCAGACACCCTCACGGGGTCTGGCCGATTTTTTGGCTGCGCTGCGGGACAGCGCGCCCGGGGTTCAGGCCGCTGGCGTGAACTGGATGCTGGCCAGCGCGATGCGGTTGCCGCCCTTCTCGCGGGCACTGGCCAGGGCGCGGTCGGCGCTGCGCATGAGCTCGTCGACCAGGCCCGCGGTGTGCGGGAAGCTCGCCACGCCCATGCTGACCGTGAAGGGGATCTGCTGGCCGTTGTGGGCCACGATGTGCTGGGCGCACTGGCGGCGCAGCTGCTCCATGCGCGAGTGCGCGGTGGCCAGGCCCACGCCCGACAGGAGCACCACGAAGCGGTCGCCGCCCAGGCGGCAGGGGGCGTCCATGGCGCGGGTGCCGGCACGCAGCAGGCGGCCCAGGGATTCGATGACGCGCTCGCAGCCGTCGACGCCATGGGCCTGGCGGATCTCGTCCATGTTGTCCACGGCGATGGCGACCAGGGCGAACTCGCGCTGCTCGCGGCTGGAGAGGTCGGCCTCGCGGCAGAGGTGTTCTTCGAAATGGGCGCGGTGGTAGAGCCCGGAGAGGGCGTCGCGCACCTGGCTGCCTTCGACGTCGCGACGCAGGGTTTCGTTGGCCTTTTGCTGCTGCTCCAGCTGGGCCAGCGCGCCTTGCAGCTGCGCGTCGCGGCGGCGGGCCTCGGTGACGTCCTGCCAGACCGACACCAGCTTGCTCACGCCCTCCTCGGGCATGAAGGCCTGGCGCCAGGTGAGGAACTCGCGGCGGCCGGAGGCCAGCTCCAGCTTGTGCTCGGCGAGCACGCCTGCGGGCGTGGCGCGCGCCTGCAGGTCGGCGGCACGCAGGGCCACGGCCAGGGTGGCGTCGAAGAGGTCGCTGTCTTGCGCGCCCACCAGCTCGCGCCCCTCCAGGCCGAGCAGGCGCAGGGCCGCGCCATTGGAGAGGTCGTAACGCCCGGTGGACAGGTCTTTGACGAGAACCGCCACGCCCAACTGATCCAGGGCGTGCAGCACCGCCGTGTTCAGGGCTGCGCCGTCGAGCAAACCCGGTGCGAGTAGATCGGCCATGTGTGTGTGAATGAGTGCCAGGCAGGCCGCACCAGAGGGGTGCCAGACGCCCGAAGTGACGATGTTCGCTGAAATTCCGACACGTGGCTGTCCTTCAAACGAGGGATGCGCCAATCGATTGCGCTCATGATGTGTCATTTCGCACAAGCCCGCACCTGCTGGCATGCACAGGTGTTGCATCCGGGACAATGCGGCCCGACCCCAAGCCCTGCCGCGTCCACCGCGGCCACCCGACCATGTCCCAAATCACCCTGCTGGGCTGCGGCCTGATGGGCCAGCCCATGGCCCGCCGCCTGCTGCAAGCCGGCCACACCCTCACCGTCTGGAACCGCACGCGCAGCAAGGCCGAGGCGCTGGCCGCCGAGGGCGCCCGGGTGGCCGACACCCCGGCCGCGGCCGTGGCCCGCGCCGACGCCGTCATCACCATGCTGGACAACGGCGAGGTCGTCCGCCAGGTGGTGTTCGACGCCCACGGCCCCGGCCCCTCGGTCGCCGAGGCCATGCCCGCAGGCTGCCTGTTCATCGACATGGGCTCCATCCTGCCGGCCCAGGCCCAGGACCACGCCCGCCGCCTGGCCGAGCGCGGCGTGCGCGTGCTGGACGCGCCGGTGTCCGGCGGCACGGTGGGGGCCGAGGCCGGCACCCTGGCCATCATGGTGGGCGGCGCCGAGGCCGATGTCGCTGCGGCCGTGCCGCTGCTGTCGGCGATGGGGCGGCCGGTGCACGTCGGGCCGGCGGGCTCGGGACAGTTGGCCAAGCTGGCCAACCAGATGATCGTGGGCATCACCATCGGCGCGGTGGCCGAGGCGCTGCTGCTGGCCGAGCGCGGTGGCGCCGACCCGGCCAGGGTGCGCCAGGCGCTGCGCGGCGGCTTTGCCGAAAGCCGCATCCTGGAAGTGCACGGCCAGCGCATGGTCGAGGGCGACTTCGCCAAACGGGGCTCCCTGGCCATCCAGCTCAAGGACCTGCGCAACGCCTTGCACACCGCCGGCGAGTTGCGCTTCGACGCGCCCATCACGCAGGCGCTGGCCGGCTTGTACGCCGATGCCGCCGCGCACGGCCTGGCCGAGCTGGACCAGTCCGGCCTGTTCTGCGAGTTGCAGCGGCGTCAGCGGCCCGCCAACGACCCGACTTCGTGACGGATTGCCACCTTCGCGGTCGCACGCAAAAAAATCGGCCCACCGGTTTAATGGCCGCAGCGTGGTGGTCGTCTTGTGGGGGTGAGGGCGACGACAACAGCGTCCCCGACACCCAGACCACCTTAGGAGTCATCCCATGCTCAGCCTGAACACCAACCTGGCCGCCCTGACCACCCAGAACTCGCTGGCCTCCACCCAGAAGGCCCTGTCGACCTCGATGAGCCGCCTGGGCACGGGCTACCGCGTCAACTCCGCCATGGACGACGCCGCCGGCCTGCAGATCGCCACCCGCCTGAACGCCCAGACCCGCGGCATGGCCGTGGCCCAGCGCAACACGCAAAACGGCATCTCCATGATGCAGACCGCCGAAGGCGCCTTCAACGAAGTGACCGACATCCTGCAGCGCATGAAGGACCTCGCCACCGAGACCTTCACCGCCTCGACCACGGCCAGCGACAAGACCGCCATGCAGGCCGAGTTCGACGCCCTGGGCACCGAACTGGGCAACATCGTCAAGAACACCTCCTTCGGCGGCAAGCAGCTGTTCTCCAGCGGCACCTCCACCGACGGCAGCGGCGGCCTGCTGAGCTCGGCCACGCTGACCTTCCAGATCGGTGCATCGGCAGGCGAGAAGATGCAGATCGACACCCAGACCAACCTGACCGCCCTGACCACGGCCCTGGCCGCTGCCAGCTCGAACTACGCCACCCCCGGCACCGCCGGCACCGAGCTGACCGGCGCCGCCGCGACCAACGCCATCATCACCACGCTGAACACCGCGCTGGACTCCGTGGGCACCTTCCGCTCCACCCTGGGTGCGGCTTCCAACCGCCTGGACCACGTCTACAACAACCTGTCCAACATGCGCACCAACACCGATGCCGCCAAGGGCCGCATCATGGACGTGGACTACGCCACCGAAACCGCCAACATGACCTCCAAGCAGATGCTGATGCAGGCTTCGACCTCGATGCTCAAGCAGAGCAGCAGCATGTCCCAGCTGGTCATGTCGCTGATGCAGTGATGCCGCAAGGCGATGGCACGCAGGTGCCGTCACCTCGCAAGGAAAGCCGGGCTTGCCCGGCTTTTTTCATGGCCGCGGCCCAGCCCCTTGCACGCTGCCACACGAAAGTCACACCCTTGCCACAAACCTGCTCGGCAGGCCCTTAACGTTGGCGCGGGCGCGGTCGCCTTATCCATGCAGAGGACGACATCGGGCCCTGGCAAGGAGACATCGCATGAGCCCCCCGCGCATCACGGCGATCCAGGCCGTGCCCCCCACACCGCCAGGTGCCTCCGGTGCCCGCCGCGGCCCGGCTCCGGCAGCCACCCAGCCACCGGCACTGCCCGCCCCCGGCGCGCTGAGCGCCCCCGCGCCCGCAGACGCGCCGTTGCAGGCCTGGGCGCCTGAGGAAGGGGATGGCTCGCCCTGGCCCCCGCTGTCCGATGCCGCCCTGAGCAAGGCCGTGGCCAGCGCAGCGGTGACGGGCGAGGCCGCGGCCGGGCTGGCGCCCGGGGACATGCTGCTGTTCAAGGTGCTGTCGACCTCGCCACGGCTGGCACTGCAGCGGCTGGGCGCCTTGCCCCTGGCCTGGCGGCGCGACGCCGCGGATGGTGCGCCGCAACGGCCCGCCCACGCCACGGGGGCCATGCAACCCGACCAGACCGCCATGCTGCGCATGGCCTGGGCCGCCCCCGACGCCGGCACCCTGGCCAGCAGCTGGCGGGTGCTGGTGCTGGAACACCTGCGCCACCTCGGTGCAGGCCATGCGGCATCGGGGCACGGGGCGTCGGCCCCATCCGCCGCCACCGGCGACCTCCTCCATGCCGGCCTGCTGTCGCGCTGGGCGTTTCCCGTCCACGCCTGGGCGGGCCTGCCGCTGTCGCTGCGCCTGCTTGCGCCCAGGTCACACCCGCACCACGGACGCCTCCCACAGGCATCGCCCACGCCACACAACGACGCCGACGTCGCCGAGTTCTGGGGCCTGCGCCTGAGCGGCGACCTGCCCGGCCTGGGCGCCACCGACCTGCGCACCACGCTGTCGCTCAACGGCGTGACGCTGATGATCCTGGTGCAGGAAGATGCCGCGCTGCAGCGCCTGCGTCAGGGGCAGGCCCACCTCGTGCAGGCCGTGTACCGCGCTGGCTGGCGGCTGCGCCTGTGTCAGCTGCTCAAGCAACTGCCCGACGAGCACGAGCCCGCGCCCCTGCCCGGCATGCCTGTGGCGCCACCGGTCGGGCAACTGCTGCAGGGACAGCTGGCGCATGGGCCGCTGTCGCCGGTCCCGCTCCATGGCCAGGCCGCGAGCCTGTCCATGCAGGGCCTGCCCCAGGCGCTGTTCCGCGTCGCCGCGGAGGTGCTCATCGTCCTGGGGCAACTGGGGTCGGGTGAGTTGGGCGCGGACGGCCCCCTCAGCCCAGCGTCCCGATGACGTTGACCTCGCGGTTCTCGGGGATCTCGTTGTAGGACAGCACGCTCAGGCCCGGCGCGAACAGGCGCGCATAGCGGGCCAGCAGGGGCCGGATCTGCGGCATCACCAGCAGCAGCGGCGGGGTGGCCTGCTGCTTCATCTGCTCACGGGCGATGGGCATGTGGGTCTGCAGTTGCGACAGCAGGTTGGGGTCGATGGGGAAGCTGTCGAGCACCACCTTGCCGGCCTGGCGGGCCTGGTTGAGCGAGCCCAGCAGCATGTTCTCCAGTTCGCTGCCGAGGTTGAAGCCCTTCATCTCCGGCGCGGCACCGCACAGCCCGGCGACGATCTGGCGGCGCAAGGTGCAGCGCACTTCGGCGGCCAGCAGCAGCGGGTCCTTGACGGTTTCGGCGTGCTCCAGCAGGGTCGTGGCCACCGGCACGATGTCCTTGAGCGAGACCTGCTCGACCAGCAAGGCGCGGAAGACCTTGAGCAGCAGCGTGGCCGGCATGGCCTTCTCCAGCGCCGCCCCCAGCTTGGGCGACAGCGCCGTCAACCGCTCCAGCAAGGCGCTGACGTCCTCGTGGCCGAACAGCTCGCCCAGATGCTCGCGGACCAGCTTGGCCAGGTGCGTGGCCACCACGCTGGGCACGTCCACCACCTGGTAGCCCAGGCCCAGCGCGTGGGCCTTGTCTTCCGGCGCGATCCAGGTCACCGGCAGGCCATAAGCCGGTTCCACCCCGGGGATGCCGTCGAGCTCGCCATAGACCTGCGGCGAAGGCACGGCCATGAGGCGGTCGGCAAACACCTCGGCATGGGCCACGGCCACGCCACCCAGCAGCACCGCGTACTGTGAAGGCTGCAGCGCCAGGTCGTCGCGCACCCCGATGGGCGGCAGCAGCACGCCCAGGGACTCGCTCAGGCTCTGGCGGATGCCCTTGACCCGCTTGAGCAGCGGCGCGCCATGGCCGGGGTCGATCAGGCCGACCAGCTTGTAGCCCAGCGACACCGTCATCGGCTCGACGATGGGCAGGTTGCGCCAGCTCAGCTCCGGCTCGGCCGAGGTGGTCAGCAAGGCCGTGCCCAGCTTGTCGGTGTCGTTCTCGGCGGGCTGCTCCTGCTGGCGGCGCTCCATGCGCCAGGCGGCAAAGGCCAGGGCAGAAGCAAAGGCCAGGAAGGTCATCCAGGGCATGCCAGGGATGATGGCCAGCACGCCCATCACGGCCGCCGCGCTGTAGAGCACGCTGGGCGAAGCCAGCAGCTGCGAGCCGATCTGTTCCTGGAAATCGCCCGCGTCGCTCATGCGGGTGACGATGATGGCCGCGGCCGCCGACAGCAGCAGCGCCGGGATCTGCGCGACCAGGCCGTCGCCGATGGTCAGCAGCGCGTAGACGCGGAAGGCATCGCCGAAGGGCAGGTCGTGCATCACCGAGCCGATGGCCACGCCGCCGATCATGTTGATCAGCAGGATCAGGATGCCCGCGATGGCGTCGCCGCGCACGAACTTCGAGGCACCGTCCATCGAGCCGTGGAAGTCGGCTTCCGAGGCCACTTCCTTGCGGCGCTGCTGCGCCTTCTCCTGGTTGATGAGGCCGGCGTTGAGGTCGGCGTCGATGGCCATCTGCTTGCCGGGCAGCGCGTCCAGGGTGAAGCGCGCCGAGACCTCGGAGATGCGCTCCGCGCCCTTGGTGACCACCACGAAGTTGATGATCATCAGGATCACGAAGACCACCAGACCGACGACGAAGTTGCCGCCGATGACGACGTGGCCGAAGGACTCGATGACGCGGCCGGCCGCGCCCGTGCCCTCGTGACCGTGCAGCAGCACCACGCGGGTCGAGGCCACGTTCAGCGCCAGGCGCATGAGGGTCGTGGCCAGGATGATGGTCGGGAAGGCCGCGAAGTCCAGCGGACGGCGGATGGACACGCTCACCAGGATGACGATCAAGGCCAGCACGATGTTGAACGTGAACAGCATGTCCAGCACCAGCGGCGGCAGGGGCAGGATGATCATGCCCAGCAGCGCCATCAGGAACAGGGGCGCGGCGATCTGGTGGCGTCGCAGCTCGGCGGCAAGTCGGCTCAGTGCGTTCATGCGGTGGTCTTCACGGTGTCTTCAGTGACAGGTGCTCGGGCACGCCCAGGTCGGTGGGCAGGGCCGGTTGCGAGGGGCGGCGGCCTTGCTGGAAGGCCTTGAGCTGCAGCACATAGGTCAGCACCAGGGCCACGGCGCGGTAGAGCGGCGCGGGGATCTGCTGGTTGACCTGGCTGGTGTTGTAGAGGGCGCGGGCCAGCGGCGGCAGCGGCACCACGTCCACGCCATGCTCGGCCGCCACGCGGCGGATCTCGAAGGCCATCTCGTCGATGCCCTTGGCCACCACGAAGGGCGCTTCGGCGCGGTCCTCGTCGTACTTCAGCGCCACGGCGTAGTGCTCGGGGTTGACCACCACCACGTCGGCAGTGGGCACGGCCTTGCGGATGCCGCGCTGGGCCATGGCCCGCTGCAACTGGCGGATGCGCTGGCGCACCTCGGGACGGCCTTCCTGGGTCTTGTACTCTTCCTTGATCTCCTGCTTGCTCATGCGCTGGCCCCGCATGAAGACCATGCGCTGCACCGGCACATCGATCAGCGCGAACAGGATGAACACGGCGCACAAGGCCAACACCCCGTCGAGCAGCAGCTGCGTGCCGCCCAGCAGCGCCTCGCCCAGCGGCAGGCCTTGCAGGCGCACATGGGCGTCGATGCCGCCCTGCCCCAGGTGCACGATGAGCCAGCCCAGCACCGCCGCCTTGGCCACGCTCAGGGCCAGCTCGCCGAGGTGCTTGGCCGACACCAGCCGGCCCAGGTTGCTCAAGGGGTTGAGGCGGTCCAGCTTGGGCGCCAGGTGCCCGGCGTGGACGTTGAAGCCGCCCGGCACGACCGAGGTGACGATCAGCACCGCCGGGATGGCCAGCAGCGGCAGCAACATGCGCACCAGCAACTCGAAGGTGGCCGGCACCAGCTCGGAGCCCAGCCGCTGCAGGCTGTCGGGCTCGCTGAGGTCGGTCAGGCACAGCGCGAACATCAGCTTGAAGTCGGCCAGGTAGCCGGGCATGAGCCAGACCGTGAGCTTGAGCGCCACCAGCAGGCCGACCGCGGTGGACCAGTCCTTGGAGCGCGGCGCCTGGCCCTGCTCGCGCGCCTTCTTGAGCTTCTGCGCCGAGGGCTTTTCGGTCTTGTCGCCACCGGCCTGATCAGCCATGGAGGGCTCCCTGCACCATGCCTTGCGACATGCCGTGTGACATGAGGCCTTGCAGCATCTCCAGCACCCGCTGGGTCATGCGCGCATAGTGCTCCGGCACGAACTGCACCACCTGCGCCAGCACGAACAGGCCGAACAGGGTGATGACGGAAAAGCCCAGCGAGAACAGGTTCAGCGAGGGCGCCACGCGGTTGAGGAAGCCGAAGCCCAGCTGCACCAGCAAGGTGGCGAAGACCACCGGCACAGCCAGCAGCAGCGCCGCCGAGAACACCCAGGCCACGTTGAGCACCACCGTCTGCAGGCTCAGCGCCGACCAGCCACCGCCCACCGGCCAGGCCTGGAAGCTCGCGCCGACCACGCCGGTCAGCACCAGGTGGCCGTCGATCGAGAAGAAGGCCAGGATGCACAGGATGGACAGCATGCTGCTGACGACGTCCGACGAGCTGCCGTTGAGCGGGTCGTTCATCACCGCCATGGACAGGCCCATCTGCGAGGACACCAGGAAGCCCAGGGTCAGGATGGCGGCCATGCTCAGGTGGAAGGCCAGGCCGAGCAGCCCGCCGATGACGGCCTGCTCCAGCGTGGCCAGCACGCCGCGCATGGACATCGGGTCGATGGGTGCGGCCACGTGCACCGCGGGGATGAGGATGACGGCCAGCACCAGCGACAGCAGCACGCGCAAGGGCAAGGGCACGCTGGCCTCGCCGATGATGGGCGCGACGCTGAGCATGGCCATGACGCGGCAGAAGGGCCACCAGAAGTCGCCCAGCATGCCCATCAGCGCGGGGTACAAGCCTTCCATGGTGCCGGGCCTGCCGTGTCAGCCCACCAGCTTGCCGGCGCGCTCGAACACCGACACGCAGAAGTCCATCAGCGAGCCGAACAGCCAGCCGCCCATCAGGCTCATGACCACCAGCGTGACCAGCAGCCGCGGCAGGAAGCTCAGCGTCTGCTCGTTGATCTGGGTGGCGGCCTGGAACAGGCTGACCAGCAGGCCGGTGACCAGGCCCGGCAGCACCAGCACCGACACCAGCAGCATCACCAGGTGCAGGCTCTCGCTGATGACGTCGGCGGCGATCTCGGGGGTGAGCATGTCGGCGTCCTTTCAGCTGGCCTGGATGCTGGTGACCAGGGTGTTGACGGTCAGCGTCCAGCCGTCGACCAGCACGAACAGCAGCAGCTTGAAGGGCAGCGAGATGACCAGCGGCGACAGCATCATCATGCCCATGGCCATCAGCACCGAAGACACCACCAGGTCGATGACCAGGAAGGGGATGAACAGCAGGCAGCCGATCTGGAAGGCGGTCTTGAGTTCGCTGAGCACGAAGGCCGCCAGCTTGACGGTGAAGGCGTGCTCCTCGGGCCTGGCCACGGCCTTCTCTCCGGCCAGGTGCGACACCTGGGCCAGCGCGCCCTTGCTGGTCTGGGCGAGCATGAAGCGCGACACGGGCGCCTCGGCCACCTTGAGGGCGTCTTGCAGGCCGATGCGGTCCTCGTCGTAGGGCACGAAGGCCTTGTCCCAGACCTGCTCGCCCACCGGCCGCATCACCAGCAGGGTCAGGATCAGGGCCACGCCGGTGACGATGCGGTTGGGCAGGCCCTGCTGCAGGCCCAGGGCCTGGCGCAGCAGCGACAGCACGATGACGAAGCGCGTGAAGCTGGTCATCATCAGGACCATGGAGGGCAGCAGGCCCAGCAGGGTCATGATGATCAGGACCTGGGTCTTGACCGTGAAGTCCGTCGTGCCGCCCTGCGTGGTGGCGGCCGCCAGCGGCACCGAGGCCGCCTCGGCCCAGGACGCCAGCGTCAGGCACAGCAGGGCCAGGCTGCCACGCAGCCCCCAGCTTCGCGCACGCATCATGGCTTGAGGGCGTCCAGGTTCAGGTCGGCCAGCTCGACCACCTTGAGGCCGTGGTTCTCGCCGGTGACCACCACCTCGGCGCGGCCGATGGGCGTGCCGTTGACCTTGATGATCAGCGGTGTGCCGGCCAGGGAGTCCAGCTCGACGACGCTGTCGGGCCCCATCTCCATGAGGTCCTGCAGGGAGATGCGCGCCGAGCCCACCTCCAGCGTCAGCGTGACGGGGATCTTGCGCATCATCTGCGTGAAGTCGCGCTGCACGCGCGAAGGCGCGGCTTGTGCGGCCGCTGCGGGCTGGGCGGCAGCGCCTTCTTCCGCGATGTCGGCCAGCAGGTTGTCGAGGTCGAGTTTGTCGCTCATGGCATCCATCTCATTCAGCGTCTTGGAAAGAGGTCAGGCACAACTTGCCCTGGTGCTCGGCCACCGCGGCCTTGAAGAGGCGGGCGTCGTCGACCAGCACATCGGCCAGGCCCAGGCGCACCGGCAGCACATCGCCGACGTGCAGGTCCAGCAAGGTGCCCAGGGGCAGCTCCTGCTCCAGCAGGCGGGCCTGCAGGGTCAGCGACAGGCGGCCAGGCAGCGGGGCCTGCGGCGCTGCGGTGGGCGTGGCGCGTTCACGGGCCGGCGCCAGCTGGCGCAGCAGGCGGGCCATCCAGGCCTCGTCCAGGCGGAAGCGCACCTGGCCGCTGACACCCAGCACCGTCTCGCTGACGGTGGCCGTGACCGTCCAGCTGCCCTCGCCCAGCGCGGGTGCACCCGCCACCGGGGTGAACTCGTGCACGGCCTGGCCGTCCAGCGTGCCTTGGAGGGTGTCGATGCACAGCGCCAGGGTGTTGGCCCACTGCAGGGCCAGCATGGTGCTCAGACGGGCCTCGGTGGTGGTCTCGGGGGCCAGCGGCTCGTCGGCGGACCGGCCATCGTTGGAGCCCTCATGCAGGCCATAGCGGTAGTTCAGCACCGTCATCAGCAAGGGGCGGTCGATGCTGAAGCCGATGCGGCCCACCTCGCTGACCAGGGACTGCCAGCGCGGCTGCGGCGTCGCCGGCACAGGTGCAACGCCCACGGCCTCCACGGCGGCCGTGCGGTCGATGCGCACGTCCCGCAGCACGAAGCCGGCTCGGTAGCGCCGGTTGAGGCCCAGGATGAAGACCTCGTCGAGGTCGGCCTGGAGGCGGCGTGTGAAGGTGTCCAGGCGGTGCACCGGGCGCCCCAGGCTGCGGGGATCCAGCACCGGGTGTGGCCGCGCCGACGCCAAGGCAGTCCGCAGGGAAGGGGTGGGTGAGAGGCTCATGGGCGGGAGTTTCCGGACAAGCTGTCCATTCAGCCCCATATTCACACCAGGGCTGCGACGCCATTCTAGGCAGCGCGCCCGCAAATTCACCCATAAACCCCGCATCAAATCCAATGTGCGGCGGGACTAGTTCACGCAGCCAAATTGAATCCGATGCGTTTGACCACACTCCCGGGCGTTGTCACATCAACGCAAGCGGGCTGACATGAAAGTGTCACGCACAGACACAATGTGTTTCAAAATCAGCCACCACAGCGCTCACTTTTTTCATTTTCAGGTCGGCGCGGGATGAGGTTTTGGGAAAAGCCGTGCATTGATGCACATCAGCCCCCGGATGCTGAACGCAGGGTGTTGCGGCAAATCGCAACAAAACTTAGCATGGCTTCACATCCCGGCACACCCGCACGAAAGGCGGGGTCGCAAAGCCTCCGGTCTAACGTCTGTCCTGGCCCATCTCCCAGGCAGATCACGATAGCGGGGTTGCCAGACAGGGTCACTGCCTGACCTTGCCCTTCGTGGCCTCACGGCCATGGGGCTGCCTGTCTGTCATCGCACGTTTCCCCAGGGAAACGGCGCGAGCGGCCCGCCTTTCAGTGCGCCCGTCCGGGGCGTTCGATCCGACTGAACTGGAAGGCCCTGCCATGACATCCACCGCGCCCTCGACCGCCACGCCCCGCGCCCCAGTCGCCCGCGGCGTGCCCGGACGTCGCCGGCATGGCCCGGTATTGCCCCCTGAATGACACCCTCGTGAAACTGCCCTTGACCCGGCCCTGAGCGCGCGCAACAAAAACCCAAGGCGCCCGCTGGAAAACCTGATTCAAAGCACATCCGGAAATGAATTCCGGACAGGAAAAGCTGCGCCATTCAATTTCAAGAAAAACGCGCCATGAAATTCAAATGAATCAGGTCACCAGGAAATGAACAAGGCGCGCCAGATACCCGTGGCGCGCACGCGGAAACTCGCATCGATTGCAAGATTTTCAGTTTTCACACTCAACGAAGCTCAGCGAGGACCTTGATGCTCGACATGCGCCATCAGATTCAGAGCGACCTGCAGGAAATTCGCGGCAGCGCGCCCGCCGGTTTGTCCGCACCCTTGTCCCCGATGGGGGCGCCGGTGGCCGACGCGGCTGCGCTCCATGGCGGCCAGGGCGGTGCCGGCGGCTTCGCCGACAGCCTGCGCGCCGCCGTGCAGAGCGTGGACGAGAAGGAGCAGATCGCCGCCGGCAAGATGGCCGATGTGGACAGCGGCCGCAGCGACGACCTGGTCGGCGCGATGCTGTCCAGCCAGGAAGCCAGCCTGTCCTTCTCCATGCTCATGCAGGTGCGCAACAAGGTCATGGGCGCCGTCGATGAGCTCATGAAGCTGCCCGTCTGAGCACGCAAGGGAAGGCACGCAAGGTGGTCACATCCGTCATCAAGTCCGGGCTGCAGCGCTGGCGAGGGGAAGCGGGCGGCATGCCCGGCCTGCCCCCGGCCTTCCTGCGCAGCCTTGTTCCGCTGGGGCTGGTCGCCCTGGGCATCAGCGCCGCCGTGATGATGGTGGTCTGGCGCGACCAGGCCGAGTACAAGCCCGTCTTCGGCGCGCGGGAGAAGGTCGCCGCCGCCGACATGATGGCCGTGCTGGACGCCGAGAAGGTGCCCTACCGCGTG
The DNA here is from genome assembly GCA_022566735.1 of Pseudomonadota bacterium. Taxonomy (GTDB): domain Bacteria; phylum Pseudomonadota; class Gammaproteobacteria; order Burkholderiales; family Burkholderiaceae_C; genus Aquabacterium. The sequence continues at coordinate 61,166 of JADFIG010000004.1, read as the reverse complement.
CACCCCGACAGCGGCCAGGTGCTGGTGCCCGACGCCGAGCTGGGCAAGGTGCGCATGCTGCTGGCCGCCAAGGGCGTGACCGCCAAGCTGCCCGCCGGCCTGGAGCTGATGGACCGCAACGACCCGCTGGGCGTGAGCCAGTTCGTGCAGGACGTGCGCTTCCGCCGCGGCCTGGAAGGCGAGCTGTCGCAGAGCATCCAGACGGTCGACTCCGTGGACACGGCCCGCGTGCACCTGTCCATCGCCAAGTCCTCGTCCTTCGTCGTCAGCGATGGCGAGAAGAGCTCGGCCTCGGTGGTGCTGGCGCTCAAGCCGGGCCGCCACCTGAGCAACGAGCAGATCGCCGCCATCGTCAACCTGGTGGCCGGCAGCGTCGCCAGCCTCGACCCCAAGCGCGTGTCGCTGGTCGACCAGGCCGGCAACCTGCTGTCGGCCCGCGTGGACCTGAGCGAAGGCTTCGATGCCGCCGGCGGCCAGGGCAACGAGGCCGCGCGGCGCTACCAGGACGACACGCTGCGCAATGTGAGCGAGTTGCTGGCGCCGGTGCTGGGGGCCGACAACTTCAAGGCCACGGTGACGGCCGAAGTCGACAACGACCGCGTCGAAGAAACGCGCGAGCAGTACGGCGAAACGCCCAAGGTCACCACCGAGGCCACGCGCGAAGAGCAGGACCGCGGCGATGCCGTGGCCCTGGGCGTGCCGGGTTCGCTGAGCAACCGCCCGGTGGCCGTGGCCGCTGCGTCCGCGGTGGCCGGTGCCAACGGCCCGGCCAACAGCGCCCACAAGAACGCCACCACCCGCCAGTACGCCTACGACCGCCACATCACCCAGATCAAGCGCAGCCGCGGCCGCCTCAGCAAGCGCAACGTGGCCGTGGTGCTCAACAACACCGGCCGTGCTGCGGCCTGGAGCAAGGCGGAGATCGCGCAGATCGACCAGATCCTGCGCAACGGCCTGGGCATCGACGAGCAGCGCGGCGACAAGCTGGTGGTCTCGGCCTTGGCCTTCCCGGTGCGCCCACCCGTGCAGCCCTGGTGGCAGGAGCGCGACACCGTCATCGACCTGGGCACCCGCGGCGTGTGGGGCCTGGGCGCGCTGCTGGGCTTCCTGTTCATCGTGCGGCCGCTGCTGCAGCTGCTGCGCACCGCCGTGCAAGCCGGCCTGGGTCGCGGTGCCCGCAACGAAGGCGCCGTGGCGCTGGCAGGCAAGGGGCCCGGCCTGAGCGAGCTGACCCCGGTGCCGAACGCGGCCCACGAACGCAGCGAGCCGGCCACCGAGGCCGCGCAGGCCCTGGGCCACGCCGACGGCGGCCGCCCTGCCCTGCCGCAGCCCGTGGGCACCGCCGCCGACACCGCCGTGGTGCCGCTGATGGAGAACTACGACCTGCCGCCGCCGGGCTCGCCCGTGGACGTGATGGTCGACCACCTCAAGGTGCTGGCCGGCAAGGAGCCGGAGCGCGTTGCCGAAGTCGTCAAACAGTGGGTGCAAAAGCATGGCCGACCGCAATAACCTGGCTGAAGTGGGCGTCCTGGGCATGGACACCCTGACGCCCGCGACCGCCCCGACCCCGATCGAGCAGGCCGCCATCGTGCTGCTGAGCATGGGCGAGGAGCCCGCCGCCGCGGTGCTGCGCTGCCTGTCGCGCGAAGAGCTGCTGGAGATCACGCAGGTGATGTCGCGCCTCAGCGGCATCAAGGTCGAGGCCGTCAAGCACGCGCTGCAGCACTTCTTCGACGACTACCGCGAGCAAAGCGGCGTGCACGGCGCCTCGCGCTCCTTCCTCAAGCGCTCGCTGGACCTGGCGCTGGGCTCGGAGATCGCCAACAGCGTGCTCAACAGCATCTACGGCGACGCCATCCGCCCCAAGATGGCCCGCCTGCAGTGGGCCTCGCCCAAGTGGCTGGCCGAGCGCATCGCCCACGAGCACGTGCGCATGCAGGCCGTCTTCATCGCCTTCCTGCCACCGGCCATGGCCAGCCAGGTGATCGATGCGCTGCCGCCCGCGGGCCGCGACCTGCTGCTGCTCAACGTGGCCCGCCTCAAGGAAATCGACCAGGACCTGCTGGCCGAGCTCGACGAGGTCGTGACCCGCTGCCTGGATTCGCTGTCCATGCAGAGCGCCAGCGTCGAGGGCCTCAAGCAGGCCGCCGAGATCCTCAACCGCCTGCCTGGCAACAAGCAGCAGATGGTCGAGTTGCTGCGCGCGCACGACCCGGCCGTGGTCTCGGAGCTGGAAGTCAGCATGTACGACTTCTTCATCCTCTCGCGCCAGACCGAGGACACGCTGGTGCGCATCATCGAGGCCATCGCGCCGGAGCAGTGGGCCATCGCGCTCAAGGGCGCCGAGCCCCTCATCCGCGACGCCATCCTGCAGTCGATGCCGCGCCGCCAGGCCCAGAGCTTCGAGGACATGATGCGCCGCACCGGCCCCGTGCCCACGAGCCGCGTCGAGCAGGTGCGCCAGGAGATCATGGCCCAGGTGCGCGCCCTGCATGCCGCCGGCGAGATCGACGTCCAGCTGTTTGCCGAAGAGGTGCTGGAATGAGCAAGCCGCTGCGCCCGCACCGCTTCCCGCCGCTGAGCCAGTTCACGCAGCTGTCCGGGCATGGGCAGGCCCTGGTGCCCGCGGGCGGCCGCATGCCCAGCGAGCACGCGCAGCTGCAGTCCTCCATGGCCGAAGGCTTCCAGCAAGGCCTGGACAAGGGCTACGAGGAAGGCTGGGACGCCGGACGCGAACGCGGCCACCGCGACGGCCTGAGCGCCGGCTACCAGGAAGGCCAGCAGCAAGGCCGCAGCGCCGGCCACCAGGAAGCCCTGGCAAAGTTCGAGGGCCTGGCGCGCCCGCTGGAAGCCGCCCTGGCCGACCTGCAGCGCCTGCAGGCCGACTACCAGGCCGCGCTGCGCAAGGAGGTGGTGGACCTGGTGGCCAAGGTGGCCCGCCAGGTGGTGCGCTGCGAGCTGACCTTGCAGCCCACCCAGCTGCTGGCCCTGGTCGACGAGGCCTTGTCGGTCATGCCGCCCTCGGCCGATGGCATCGAGATCTTCATGCACCCCGAGGAGCGCCAGCGCATCCTGGAGCTGGCGCCCGAGCGCACCGCCGGCTGGACCCTGCTGGCCGACCCGGGCCTGCAGCTGGGCGAATGCCGCGTCAAGGTCGGCGACCGCGAGGCCGACGCCGGCTGCCAGCAGCGCCTGCACGCCGTGATGGAGCAGGTGCACCACCAGCTGCTGGAGCAGCCTGACATGGACATGGACACGGCGCAAGCGGAGGCGCTCACGCCATGATCGCCCACGCCCTGCGCACCCTGGAGTTGGGCGAGGTGCCCATCGCCACGCCCACCGGCCGCCTGGTCGGGGCCACCGGCTTGCTGCTGGAGAGCACCGGCTGCGCGCTGCGCACCGGCCAGCGCTGCCACATCGAGACGGCCCAGGGCGAGTGGCTGGAAGCGCAGGCCGTGGGTTTCCGCGACAAAGTCTCTTACCTGATGCCCTTCAAGCAGCCGCTGGGCCTGAGCACCGGCGCCCGCGTGCTGCCCGCGCCCGACAAGGGCCAGCTGCACATCGGGCCGTCGTGGCTGGGCCGCATCGTCAATGGCCTGGGCGAGCCGCTGGACGGCCTGGGCCGCCTGGGCGGCGAGCACCCGCTGGACCCGCACCCGCCGCGCGTGAACCCGCTGAAAAAGACCCCCGTGCGCGAAGCCCTGGACGTGGGCGTGCGCGCCATCAACGGCATGCTGACACTGGGCAAGGGCCAGCGCGTCGGTCTGATGGCCGGCAGCGGCGTGGGCAAGAGCGTGCTGCTGGGCCTGATCACCCGCCAGACCGTGGCCGATGTCGTGGTGGTCGGGCTGATCGGCGAACGCAGCCGCGAGGTGCGCGAGTTCATCGACCTCTCTCTGGGCGAGGCCGGCCTGCGCCGCGCCATCGTGGTGGTGGCCCCGGCCGACGAATCGCCGCTGATGCGCATGATGGCCACCGAGCTGTGCCACGCCATCGCCGCGCATTTCCGCGACCAGGGCCAGGACGTGCTGCTGCTGGTCGATTCGCTGACCCGCTACGCCATGGCCAAGCGCGAAGTGGCGCTGGCCCTGGGCGAGCCGCCCGCCACCAAGGGCTACCCGCCCTCGGTCTTCAGCGTGCTGCCCCAGTTGGTCGAAAGCGCCGGCAATGGCGAGAACCCCCAGGGCAGCATGAGCGCCATCTACACCGTGCTGGCCGAAGGCGACGACCAGCAGGATCCGGTGGTGGACACCGCCCGCGCCATCCTCGACGGCCACATCGTGCTCACGCGCGAGCTGGCCGAGCGCGGCCATTACCCGGCCATCGACGTCAATGCCTCCATCAGCCGCTGCATGGCGCTGATCGCCAGCCCCGCGCACCAGCGCGCCGCCCGCGAGGTCAAGCAGCTGATGGCCCGCCACGCCCAGGTGCGCGACCTGATCCCGCTGGGCGCCTACGTGCCCGGCGCCGACCCGCAGACCGACCGCGCCGTGGCGGCCTACCCGCGCATCGAAGCCTTCCTGCACCAGGGCACGCAGGAAGCCGCCCCGCTGGGCGACGCCGTCACCCGCCTTGAGGAGCTGTGCGCATGAGCCCCGCCGCCAAGGTCCAGCAGCTGAGCACCCTGGTCGACCTGCGCGAGCGCGAGGTCGACCGCCTCAGCGCCGACGTGGCCAGCCAGCAGGCCCTGCGCGAGCGTTACCAGCGCAACCTGGAGCGCATGGACCAGCTGTGCGCCAGCACCGCCGCCCTGCCCGTGCTGTCGCCGCTGCAGGCCATGAACAACGGCGCCTACCGCCTGAGCCTGCTGGCGGTGGCCGACCAGCACCGCCAGCAGCTCGCCGTGCACGACGCCGACATGGCCGCCTCGCGCCAGGCCCTGCACGACGCCGCACGCCGCCACGAAGTGCTCAGCCAGGTGCTGCAGCGCCAGCACAGCGCCTTGCAGCGCGCCGAGGCCAGCCGCGACCAGAAACGCCAGGACGACCTGGCCGCACAGGTCTGGCGCAGGGGGCAGGCATGACAAATTCACGCCCCGCATTTAAGAACGGCGCCGCCACCGTCGCCCTACCTCAGGACACCTCTGACGAGGTCGCATTCGCGCAACCGCATCCTGAAGGAGCTCGGCATGGCTGACATCAACCCCACTTCCATGGCCACCCAGCTGGCCACCGCCTACACGCAGAACACGCAGGCGCTGCTGACCACCCAGACCAAGGCCGCCCAGACCGCCAGCACGGCCCTGGGCAAGCTGCAGTCGGCCCTGCGCAGCTTCGACACCGCCCTGGCCGCCATGTCGGGCAAGGGCAGCGTGCAGCAGCTGGCCGCCAGCTTCAACACCAGCGGCTTTGCCACCGCCACCGCGTCCAGCACCGCACAGGCCGGCAGCTACCAGCTCTTCGTGGAGCAACTGGCCACGACCCACCAGATCGCCTACCAGGACCTGCCGGCCGTGCCCGTGTCGACCGGCGGGCCCATCAGCATCAACCTGGCCGACGGCTCCAGCTTCAACGTCAACCTCAGCGCCGCCGACACCGATGGCGACGGCACCCTCTCGCAGGCCGAGATCGCCCGCTCCATCAACCAGGCCTCGGGCAACGGCGGCAAGGTCACGGCCATGATCGTCACGGTCAGCGGCAGCACGCAGCTGGTGCTGACCTCGGGCCAGAGCGGTGCGACGGGCGCCATCACGCTGGACGCCTCGGGCCTGCCCGCCGGTGCGCTGCAGACCGCCTTGAGCACCCCGAAAGTGCTCACCGCCGCCCAGGACGCCATCGCCTGGCTGGGCAGCCAGGGCACGGGCATCAAGCTGCAGCAGGCCAGCAACACCCTGACGGCCATCCCCGGCGTGAGCGTCACGCTGACCCAGGCCATGGCCCCCGGCGCTGCGCCGCTGAGCCTGAGCGTGGCCCGCGACGACAGCGCCACCGCCGCCAACGTCAAGGGCTTCATCGACGCCTACAACGCCCTGGAAAAGACCCTGGACGAGCTGACCCTGGCCGGTGGCTCCGATGCCGGCAGCCCGGCAGGCGCCTTCGCTTCCGACAGCAGCGTGCGAGCCCTGCGCAACCACCTGCACAGCCTGCTGCGCCAGGACTTCGGCGGCCTGAGCCTGATGAACTTCGGCATCAGCGCCGACCGCTACGGCCAGCTGTCGGTGAACAACACCAAGCTCAACGCGGCACTGGCAGCCCATCCCACCGGCCTCGACCAGGTCTTCGGCAAGACCGGCATCACCACCGGCAGCGGCCTGCTGGGCGGCATGGACCAGTACCTCGACGTCTGGCTCAACAGCGCCACCGGACAGATCAAGCACCGCCAGGACGGTGTCCAGAAGGTGCAGAAGTCCCTGGCCGACCGCCAGACCAAGCTCGACAGCCAGTACAGCGCCTACTACGAGCGCTACCTGACCCAGTTCACCCGCCTGCAGACCCTGCAAAGCCAGATGAGCCAGACCACCGGCCTGCTCAACAACGCCTTCTCGGCCTGACGCCACGCCCAACGCCACGCCCCCCACGAGGTCACCATCTTGGATCACGACGCCTACCGCAGCTACCAAGCCGTCAACCTGAGCGCCCAGACCGTCCAGGCGTCGCCGGTCCAGCTCGTCATCGTGCTGATGGACGGCCTCCTGGAGGAGCTGGCCCGGGCCCGCGCCCACATCGACGGCAAGCGCCACGAACTCAAGGCGCGCAGCCTGGACAAATGCGTGCAGATCCTCTGGGGCCTGTCCAGCGCCCTGGACACCGACAGCGACAGCGAGGTCGTCCAGAACCTGGGCCGCCTCTACGAACACTGCGCCGACCGCCTGACCCAGGCCGGCATCCGCCTCGAAGTGGGCCTGGTCGACGAGGTCACCGAGCTGATCACCACCCTGCGTGGTGGCTGGCAGGGCGTGCAAGCCCGCCATGGATGAGCCCATGCCCATGCCCATGCCCAGCGCCCTGCCCCGCTCCGCCGACCGGCCCATCGACCGCGCCACGCAGTTGCGTGACATCGCGCGGCGCCTGTCCTCCGCCGCCCGCGCCGGGCACTGGGAGGCCCTGCGTCACATCGACCGCGAGCTCTCCAACCTGCTGCCGCACCTGGAGCGCGCCGACGGCTGGAGCGAAGAGATGCGCCAGGCCATGGGCCTGCTGCAGCGCGTCCACCACGACGCCTTCACCCGTTGCGCCGATGCCGCCGAGCGCCTGTCCCAGCGCCTGAGCGAGATGCAGCGCTGCCGCGATGGCTGGATGGCCTACGCACAACACAGCGAATGAAGGGGAGCCCCGCATGAACCTGACCTTGCCCGGCCTGAGCAGCCCCCACAGCCCCGCGCCCGCCGCCACCCCCCGCAAGAGCCCTGCCGCCAACGAACAGCGCTTCGGTGACGCCCTGCGCGCCGCCCCGGCCTCGCAGCCCGGCGACGATGCCGTTGCGAGCGCGCAAGGGCCTGTGGATGACAGCGCCGCGTCGACCGCCGACACCCAAGGCGACAGCGCGTCCTCGCCCCAGGACGACACGGCCACCGCGACCACGGACGCCCAAGGCGGTGCCGCCCAGACCGCTGGCAGCGCCGCGGCGGACTGGCTGAGCTCCCTGCCCGCCCAGAGCGCCCCGCTCAGCCTGGGCCTGCCCTGGGGGGGACTGGCCGCAGCCACCGTGACAGGCAAGGCGCAGGCCGAGGCTGCGCCCCAGGTTGGCGACACCCTGGGCGGCGAGGGCGCGGTGCCCATGGCGTCCACCGCCTCGGCCGCGTCGCTCACCACCATGGCCACCACCATCGACACCACCACGGCGCGTGCCGACGCTTCCCTGCCCGCCACGGCCCAGCCGCTGTCGGGCGCAGGCCGCGACACCCGCCTGGCCGCCGCCGAGGCCGCTGCTGGCCCGGCCTCTACCGCCACATCGAGTGCCACATCCAGCGCCACACCCACCGCCGCGTCGACCTGGGCCTCGTCCGCGGGCAAGGGCGGCCAGCCCGCTGCGGACAGCGGCCTGAGCGACACCGCCGCACCCCGCCCCCCCGCAGACTGGCAGCTCGCCCTGGGCCGCCTGCCCGCCGCCCCGAGCGGCACGGTGGCCCTGGCACCGCAACAGCCCACGCAATGGCGCGAACCCATGCTCAACGCCCTGGGCGAGCACGTCCAGTGGCAGCTGCAGCGCGGCATGGACCAGGCCGTCATCCGCCTGGAGCCGCCGCAGATGGGCCGCATCGACATCCTCATCCGCCAGGACGCCAACGGCCTGCAGGTCCAGCTCAGCGCCACGCACCGCGAGGTGGTGCAGCAACTCCACGCCGTCAGCGACAACCTGCGCCAGGACCTGGGCCAGCGCCAGACGCTGAGTGTCAGCGTGCAGGTCAGCGACAGCGGCCAGCGCCAGACCGGCCAGTCCGGCCAGGGCAACGCTGACGGCCAGGGCCAGCGCCCCCGCACACCGCAAGACCCGGACACCGCATCGCCCACCCGCGCCCTGCAAGACACCGAGGACAGCGCCCCGAACGCGTCCTTTGCCACACACACCGGCAAGCACGCCGCACAGCACCCCGAACTCGGCTGACCCACCATGAAAAACCGGAACCTCGTCTTCGCGCTGACGGCCGTCGTCGCCCTGCTGCTGGCCGCCCTGGTGGCCGGCGGCGTGCTGTGGTGGCGCGGCTCGGCCCACGCCAGCCCCACGGCTCAGGCCGCTGCCGCGCCGTCTGCCGGTGGCCACGCGGCCAGCGGCCCGGCCACGCCTGCGGCCGAGCGCGATGGCGCCAAGTACAAGTACGTCAGCCTCGAAAAGATCATCGTGATGCTGCGTGGCAAGGACGGCGAGCCGGTCTCGCACTACCTGGCCATGGACCTGGTTTTCAAGGTCCGCGAGGACGAGGAAAAAACCGTCAAGGAGCACCTGCCCCTGCTGCGCAGCGTGGCCGTCAAGTCGCTGTCGGCTTACACCATGGACAAGGCGAGCCTGATGAGCATCGACCAGTTCACCGCCGACATCAACCGCGCCTTCGGCGACCGCTACCGCCACGAACAGCGGGACAAGCCCTTCGCCGAAGCCATGATCAGCAAACTCATCATCGAATGAGCATGGACCTCTACAGCGGCTACAGCGAGGTGTCTCAGGCCGTGGCGCACGTCGACGCCGCGGACGAGCAACGCCACCTGATCGCCCACACCCCCATGGTCAAGCGCATCACCCGCCAGCTCGCCTCGCAGGTCGGTGGCGCCATGGACCGCGAGGACATGGAGCAGATCGGCCTGATGGGCCTGCTCGACGCGCTGCGCCGCTATGGCCAGCCCGACGAGAAGTTCGCCGCCTACGCCGCCATGCGCGTGCGCGGTGCCATCCTCGACGAGCTGCGCCGCCAGGACTGGCGCCCGCGCACCGTGCGCCAGGACAGCCACAAGCTGCGCGACGCCATCCGCACCCTCACCCGCAAGCTCGGCCGCGAGCCGCAGGAGGCCGAGGTGCTGGCCGCCACCGGCATCAGCCACGAGGCCTACCACGCCTTCCGCCTCGACGAGAACGCCGAGACCCTGGCCAGCTTCGACGAGCTCATCCACGAGCTCAGCGACCAGGCCTCGGCCAGCCCCACGCCCGAGGCCGAGTACCTGCGCCGCCGCAGCATCGAGCAGGCCCTGCTCAGCCTGGACGAGCGCGAGCAGCGCGTCATCCAGCTGTACTACGAGTTCGAGCTGAGTTTCAAGGAAATCGCCGCCGTGCTCGGCCTGACCGACGCCCGCGTCTGCCAGATCAACAAGGCCGCGCTGAAGAAGATGCGCGACGTGCTGCGCCCGGATTGACCCCAAAGGAAAGCGACAGACCATGCAACAGATCTTCGGCATCGCCATCGTCCTGGCCTGTGTCTTCGGGGGCTTTGTGCTCAACGGCGGCAAGTTCGGCGACATCTGGCACCCCATCGAGATCCTCATCATCGCCGGCGCCGGCATCGGCGCCATCGTGCTGGGCAACCCGCGCCACGTGCTCAACGAGATGGGCATCCAGCTGCGCAAGACCATCCGCCAGCGCAAGCAGGGCGAGGAGTTCCAGCGCCAGCTGCTGCTGCTGATGTTCGAGCTGCTGCAGACCGCCGCACGCGGCCTCAAGGCCCTGGACGAGCACGTCGAGGCGCCCGCGCAAAGCCCCATCTTCCAGCGCTACCCGCTGATCCTGGAGGAGCCCAAGCTGCTGCACTTCATCGTCGACAACTTCCGCCTCATGGCCATGGGCAAGATCACCGGCCACGAGCTCGAAGGCGTGCTTGAGCAGGAGCTCGAAGCCATCCACGACGAGCTGATGCAGCCCTCCAAGTCGCTGCAGAAGATCGGCGAGGCCATGCCCGGCTTCGGCATCCTGGCCGCCGTGCTGGGCATCGTCATGGCCATGAACACCGTCGCCGATGGCGCCACCGCCGGCGACATCGCCACCAGCGTGGCCGCGGCCATGGTGGGCACCTTCATCGGCATCTTCCTGTGCTACGGCGTGCTCGACCCGCTGAGCAACGTCATGAAGCAGCTGGTCAACAAGGAGATCTCCAACCTGGAGTGCGTCAAGGTCGTGCTGTGCACCCACCTGTCGGGCAAGCCCGCGCTGCTGGCCATCGACGCCGGCCGCCGCCTGGTGCAGCTCAACATCAAGCCCAGCTTCGCCCAGCTGGAGAGCTGGATCAACGCCATGCAGGACAGCGCCAGCACCGCGGCCGCGGATGACACCCCGCGCCGCCGCTCGACCGACCGTCCCGCCAACGTCTCCAACCTGCAGCGCCAGGCCTGAGGTTCCCCGTGCAAAGCCTGAAGTCCGACAAGTCCCACGGCGAAGCCGTCATCAAGCGCGTCTCGCGCAAGCATGACGACGAGGGCCATGGCGGCGCCTGGAAAGTGGCCTTCGCCGACTTCTGCCTGGCGCTGATGTGCCTGTTCCTGGTGATGTGGGTGCTGGCCGCGCGCAACCAGGAGCGCGCCGAGGAAGTGATGCGCGCCGTCGGTGGCCAGCAGATGGACGAGGGCCGCGGCGTGATGCCCGAGTCCATGGGCGGGCCGCGCGGCAGCCTGATCTCGCGCGAGCCGCTGCCGCGCGACCCCGATGCCCAGCCGCGCAGCGACGATCGCGCCGACAAGATCCCCACGCGCAAGGTGCGCTATGACAGCGCCGCCGACCTGGCCGAGCTGGCCCAGGTGCTGCAGCGCCTGAGCGAAGACGCCGGCCTGGGTGGCAACCTGCAAAGCGTGATCACGCCGCACGGCCTGCGCGTGATGGTCCACGACACCGACAAGCAAGGCATGTTCGTGCGTGGCAGCGCCACACCATCGGAGCGTTTCCGCCGGCTCTTGCGTGACATGGGACCGCTGTTCGCCCGCATCGACAACCAGATGCTGGTCGTGGGCCACACCGACGCCGTACAGTACGCCGGCATGGACAACGCCGCTTTCTCCAACTGGGCCTTGTCCACCCACCGCGCCATGGCGGCCCGCTCGCAACTGCTGGCCGGCGGCATGCCCACCGCCAGCATCCTGCAAGTCGTGGGCATGGCCGACCGCGCACCGCTGGACACGCAAGACCCCAAGGCCGGCGTCAACCGCCGCATCGAGTTGCTGATCCTCACCACCGCCCAGGCCCGCAACATCTCGGCCATGTTCGGCATGCCCACGCAAGTCACCGCCCTCACCGAAGGCGTGGACGCCGTGGCGCCCGATGCCGCGGCCTTGCAGACGCTGCGCCAGCAGCTGGGCCCCCACACCGATCCCGCGGGCGCGCACTGAACGCCCGGCACCCACCATGGACACCCGAATCAGAGGTCGACGCATGAGAATCTCGTCCAACGGCACGCCCGAGGTCTCCGGTCCCACGCAGGTCTCGCCCGCAGGCCCCGTCACATCCGCCAGCGACGCCCGCCCCACCCGCAGCGGTGACGCCCCGGCCAGCGAGCCGCTGCAATCGGCCACGCTGCAGCCCGCGATGCAGGCCCTGTCGCAGATGCCCGAGATCGACCAGGCCAAGGTCGATGCCGTGCGCGACGCCCTGGCCAAAGGCGAGATCAAGTTCGACGCCGGCAAGCTGGCCGGCCTGATCGCCCGCTACCACGGAGGCCAGTGATGGGCACCACGAAGCCGATGAACCGCCAGGAGGCGCTGGTCCGCCTGGTGCGCGACGTGCAGTCCGACATCGAAGACTACGGCGTGCTGCGCCTGGCCCTGGCCAGCCAGTTCGAGTCCGCGCTGCTGCACGACAGCCAGCGCCTGGCCGAGCTGGCCGAGCAGATCAACGCCCTGGTCGATGCGCTCGACGAGCGCCGCCTGACCCGCGTGGCCATCACGCGCGCCCTCAGCGGCCAGGAGCAGCCCCGCAACCTGGCGTCCGTGCTCGACCAGCTCGCCCCGGCGGCACGCGACATGCTGGACGACCTGTGGCAGCAGCTCGAAGGGCTGGTGCGCGAGTGCAAGCAGCTCAATGTGCGCAACTGCGAGTTCATCGTGGAGCAGAACGCCCTGATGCAACGCGTGCTGCATGGCGAGGAGGCCACCTATGCTGAACGCTGACGCCAGTGGCGCCCTGGCGGGGCTGCAGCGCGCCGTCCAGTCCATCGAGCAAGGGCTGGAACGCATCGCCGCACCCAGCCTGCCCGCCGGTGGTGGCGCGGGCAAGGGCAACTTTTCCGGCCTGTTCCAGCAGGTGCGCCAGGAGGTCAGCGACTTCCTGCACCATGGCAGCAGCGATGCCGTCGGCCTGTCCTCACAGCTGTCCTCGCAACTGCCCTCGATGCGCCAGCCACAGGCGATGGGGCTGGTGAATGGCATCAACGGCGTCAACGGCATCAGCGCCACCGAGGCCAGCGGCTTCCCGCAGGAGATGGGCGCCGAGCGGCAACAGTTCGTCAACGCGGTCTCGCCCCTGGCCGAGCAGGCCGCGGCCCAGCTGGGCGTCGCGCCGGAGCTGCTGGTGGCCCATGCCGCGCTGGAATCCGGCTGGGGTCAGCGACCGCTGCGCCAGGCCGATGGCCGCGACACGCACAACCTCTTCGGCATCAAGGCCGGCAGCCGCTGGCAGGGCGACAGCGCCCAGGCCCTGACCACCGAGTACGCGCAGGGCCAGCCCGCCCTGCAGACCGAGCGCTTCCGCAGCTACCCCGACGCGGCCAGCGCCTTCCAGGACTACGCCCAGCTGCTGCGCAGCCCGCGCTACCAGGGCGCCCTGGGCGTGGGCGGCGATGCACGCGCCTTCGCGCAAGGCCTGGTGCGCGGCGGCTACGCCACCGACCCGGCCTATGCCGACAAGTTCGTGCGCGTGGCCGCCAGCCTGAAGGTCCAGCCGCCAACCCAAGCCCCGGCCTCGGCCCAGGCCGCGGGCGCGCTTCAGTCCCGCGCGGGACGGGACTGATCCGACGTGGACGCCCCCATGGCCTGCGGCTCGACCAGCCCCGCATCGATCACCCGGGCACGGATGACCTTGCCCGAGCGGGTGTTGCGCACCCGGATGACCTCGCCTTCGCGGCCGGCCTCCAAGGCCTCGCCGGGCGCGGTCACGACGATGCCGGCATGCCCCGCCTGGATGCCCACGCCCTGGCCGCGCTGCACCAGCACGGGCGCCAGCAAGAGCCGCCTGGCCAGCATCTGGCCGGTGCGCAAGGCGCTGCGCCCCGTGCGGCCCACGACCGCCTCCGTGTCGGAGATGGCATCGGTCGTGGCGCTGACGTCGCGCCGCTCCAGCCTCAGCTGCTCGGCCGCGATGGGCTGGCCCGCGGGCACCTCGTCGGCCATCACCAGCACCTGCGCCGACACCCGCGCCTTGACCACCACCTCGCGCCGCCAGCCGCTGGCATCTGCTTTGGCATCGGTGCAGATCACCGCCCACTTCATGCGCGTCGCAAAGCGCGTCTCCAGGGGCTCGACCGACACCGGCTGCGCGCAAGCCAAGGGCGCGTCGCTGCGCCGTCCGGGCGTGGCGTCCAGCGCGCTGAGCTCGAACTGCGGCGCGATCCAGCGCGCCTGCTCGGCACGCTCTTGCAACAAGGCCCGTGCCTCGGCTTCGGCCAGCGCCAGCACGTTCACCGGCACGTTCACCGGCACCGTGGCGGCCCTCGCCGACACGCCCGCGCACGCGGCCAACACACTCACCAAGCACGACAGAAGGAGTCTCATGGGTATCCGCTTTGACAAGGCCCTGGACATTCATCCCGAGGCCCTCGCCATGCGCGCGCAGCGCACCAAGATCCTGGCATCGAACATCGCCAACGAAAACACGCCCGGCTACCAAGCGCGTGACATCGACTTTAGCGCAAGCCTCCAGCGCGCCCAGGGCGACCTGGCCGATGGCTTCGGTGCCGGCGCAGGTGCCGACCTCGACGCCGGCCAGGCGCTCTACCGCGTGCCCAACCACCCCTCGCAGGACGGCAACACCGTCGAGCTGGGCGTGGAGCAGGCCGCCTTCTCTCAGAACGCCTCCGACTTCCAGACCAGCCTGACCTTCCTGAACATGAAGCTCAAGGGTCTGGCCAAGGCCATCTCCGGCCAGTGACACCAGGAGCCACCCCCATGTCCTTCCGCGACATCGCCGCCATCGCCGGGTCCGCCATGACGGCCCAGACGGTGCGCCTCAACACCGTGGCCAGCAACCTGGCCAACGCGCAGTCGGCGGCCTCCACGGCCGACGCCACCTACCACGCCCGCAAGCCGGTGTTCGCCTCGGTCTTCGACCAGCAGGCCTTCAGCGACGACATCGGCCGCGGCGCCCGTGTGCGCGTGCTGGACGTGGTGCAAAGCACCGAGCCGCTGCGCAAGGCCTACGAGCCGGACAACCCGCTGGCCAACGCAGACGGCGAAGTCTTCTACCCCAACGTGAACTCGGTGGCCGAGATGACGGACATGATGTCCGCCTCCCGCGCCTTCGAGACCAACGTCGAAGTGCTCGGCCGCGTCAAGGCCATGCAGAACGCCATCCTCAAACTCGGCGAGGGCTGACACCATGCAAACCGGCTTTTTCACCTCTTCGCAAAACAGCGGCGGCACGGCCAGCAATGGCGTGGCCGCGGCAGGCAGCGCCAGCTCGCCCAAGGAGCTCTTCACCACCCTGCTGGTGGCCCAACTCAAGAACCAGGACCCGCTCAACCCCACCGACGCCAGCACCTTCGTCAACCAGCTGACCCAGCTCAGCCAGATGGAGGCCCTGCAGAACCTGGCCACGCAAAGCAGCGGCCAGGCCAGCATGCTGGAGAGCCTGCAGACGCTGGGCCTGGGCGCCCAGGTCGGCTCCGAAGTCATGGTGCAGACCGACACGGTGCAGGTCGACGGCAGCACCATCCGCGGCAGCTTCACCCTGGGCAGCAACTCGGCCGAAACCACCGTGGTGCTGACCAGCGCCGCCGGCACCGCCTACCGCCTGCCGCTGGGCACGCGCGCCAGTGGCGAGGTCGGCTTCACCATCGACCCGCAGGCCCTGGGCCTGCCCTCGGGCAGCTACAGCCTCGCCGTCGAGACCAGCAGCAAGGAGTCCCCGAGCATCGAGGTCGCCGGCACCCTGCAAAGCGTGCGCCTGACCTCCAGCGGCGTGGCGCTCAACGTCACCCACCTGGGCGACACCGCCCCCACCGCCATCACCCGCTTCAACGGCCGCCAGGCCAGCTGACCGACAAGGAGCCCCCATGAGCTTTGAAATCGCCCTGTCCGGCATCAACGCCGTGAATGCCGAGCTGAACACCATCAGCAACAACATCGCGAACGCCGGCACCTATGGCTTCAAGTCCAGCCGCACCAATTTCGCCTCCACCTACGCGGGCACCCAGCCCACCGGCGTCGAAGTCGGCTCGATGACGCAGAGCATCGACATCGGCGGCGGCGTGCTGACCACCGGCCGCGGCATGGACGCCTCCATCCAGGGCCGCGGCTTCTTCGTCACCAAGGACACGTCGGGCACCATGCAGTACACCCGCGTGGGCATCTTCAGCACCAACAAGGACGGCTTCGTGGTCGACAGCTTCGGCCGCAAAGTGCAGGGCTATCCCATGGCCCCCGGCAGCACCGTGCTGGGCGGCATGGGCGACCTGACCGTGCCCACCGGCCAGGTGGCCGCACAGGCCTCCACCAAGACGCAGTACGTGGGCAACCTCTTCGCCGACTGGACCGCGCCCGCCGTCACGCCCTTCGACAAGGCCAACGCCCAGTCCTTCAACGGCTCGATGGTCACCGTGGTCTACGACTCGCTGGGCGCCCAGCACAGCCTGACCCAGTACTTCGTCAAGACCGGCGCCAACCAGGTCACCGCGCACTACACCTTCGACGGTGCCGACCTGGCCACCACCACCACGCTGAACTTCGGCACCGACGGCCAGCTCACCGCGCCGGCCGCGCCCGTGGCCCTGGCCCTGGGCACGCCGACCGGTGCCGCCGCGCTGAGCGTCAACATGGACTACACCGGCACCACCCAGTTCGCCGGCCAGGCCACCACCACCGTCAACGCCACCGATGGCTATGCCTCGGGCACGCTGACCGGCGTGCAGCTGTCCGAAGACGGCTCGGTCATGGCCCAGTACAGCAACGGCCAGAAGCAGAGCGTGGGCAAGATCGCCCTGGCCACCTTCCCCGACGAGAACGCCCTGGTGCCCATCTCCGACACCAGCTGGACCACCTCGGTGGACTCGGGCGCGCCGCTGTTCTTCACGCCGGGCACGGGCATGGCCGGCAAGCTCACCGCGGGTGCGCTGGAGCAGTCCAACGTCGACATGACGGCCCAGCTGGTCAACATGATGTCGGCCCAGCGCAACTACCAGGCCAACACCAAGGTCATCTCGACCGAAAACGAGCTGATGCAGGCCCTGATGCAGGCCGTCTGAGGAGCTTGAATGGACGCGCTGATCTACACCGCCATGAGCGGCGCCGAGCGGGCCATGCGCGCCCAGCAGGTGCACGCCAACAACCTGGCCAACATCGACACCCACGGCTTCCGCGCCGACCTGGAGCTGTCGCAGGCCCAGGCCGTGCCGGGCTACGGCTACGACGGCCGCCACGTCGCCACCCTGGCCACCAACACCGTGGCCACCCATGGCGGCGCCGTGCGCGCCACCGACCGCGACCTGGACGCGGCCATCTCCGGCCCCGGCTTCTTCGCCGTGCAGTGGCCGCAGGGGCCGCAGGGCGAGGCCTACACCCGCGACGGCGCCTTCACGGTGAACGCCGACGGCGCGCTGCTGCTGGCCGGCCGGCCCGTGCTCGGCGATGGCGGCCCCATCACCCTGCCGCCCTTCACCAAGGTGGCCATCGCCCAGGACGGCACCGTCTCCGTCCAGCCCCCGGGCCAGCAGCAGATGCAGCCGGTGGACAAGCTCAAGCTCGTCAAGCCCGCGGCGGACAACCTGACCAAGAACCAGGTCGGCCTGATCGTGACGCGCAGCGGCGAGCCCGCCCCGGTCGATGACACCGTGCGCGTGCAAGGCGGCCACCTCGAAGGCAGCAACGTCTCGGCCGTCGAAGAAATGATCGCCACCATGTCCATCAACCGCGACTTCGAGCTGCAGATGAAGCTCTACAAGGCCGCCGACAGCATGGCCGAGACCGGCAACCGCCTGGTGCGCGACTGAACCTCATCGCACCCCTTCCCCCCGATCCGAACCCCATCCCAACGTTTGACAGGAGCCCCCCATGAACCCCGCCATGTGGATCAGCAAGACCGGCGTGCAGGCCCAGGATGCCAAGCTGCAGGCCATCGCCAACAACCTGGCCAACGTCAACACCGCCGGCTTCAAGCGCGACCGCGCCGTCTTCACCGACCTGTTCTACCAGGTCGAACAGCAGCCTGGCGCTCCGCGCGATGCCAACACAAGCTCGCCCACGGGCGTCCAGCTGGGCAATGGCACCCGCCTGGTCGGCACGCAGAAGGTGTTCAGCAACGGCTCGCTGCAAAGCACCGGCCAGTCGCTGGACGTGGCCGTCGTCGGCAGCGGCTTCCTGCAGGTGACGATGCCCAATGGCGACATCGGCTACACCCGCGCCGGCCAGCTGCAGCTCAACGCCGAAGGCCGCCTGGTCAATGCCCAGGGCCTGCCGCTGCGCCCCGAGATCACCGTGCCGGCCAACGCCACGGCCATCAGCATCGGTGACAACGGCGCGGTCTCGGCCACCCTGCCCGGCGCGGCCGCACCGCAGGAGCTGGGCCAGCTCACCCTGGCCTCCTTCATGAACCCGGCCGGCCTGCGCGCCCTGGGCGACAACCTCTACCAGGAGACCCCCGCCAGCGGCGCCCCCACCGAGGGCACGCCCGGCGAGGAAGCCTTCGGCAAGCTCAAGCAGGGCGCGCTGGAAGGCTCCAACGTGCAGGTGGTCGAAGAGATGGTCGACATGATCGCCGCGCAACGCACCTACGAGATGAACACCAAGGTGCTGACCGCCGCCGACAACATGCTGCAGTACCTGGCCCAGGCGGCACGCTGAAACTCGCCATGAGCCGCACGATGACGCCCTCCCGCCTCACCTCCCTGGCCGTGCTCGCGCTGCCCCTGGCCGCGCTGCTGGCGGCCTGCGGCAGCATGCCCCTGCCGCCCGAGCCCACGCCCGATGTGCCCCCGCCGGTGTCACGGGTGCCGGCGCGCAAAGGCCAGTCGGGCGGGGTGTTCGTGCCCGATGCGGTCTGGACGCTGACGGCCGACCACAAGCCCTTCAAGGCCGGCGACGTGCTGACCGTGATGCTCAACGAGACCACGCAAGCCAGCAAGAAGGCCGACACCCAGTTCGGCAAGAACACCAGCGCCACCATCAACCCCACGGTGATCGGCTCCAACAGCTTCAACACCAGCGTGGGCGTGTCGGCCAAGCGCGACTTCAACGGCACGGCCACCAGCACGCAGCAGAACGCGCTGCAAGGCGCCGTCACCGTGGTCGTGCAGGAGGTGCTGCCCAACGGCGTGCTGCACGTGGTCGGCGACAAGAGCCTGACGCTCAACCAGGGCGAGGAAATCATCCGCCTGAGCGGCTATGTGCGCCCCGGCGACATCGACACCGACAACCGCGTGTCCTCGCTGCGCATCGCCAACGCCCGCATCACCTACGCGGGCAAGGGCACCCTGGCCGACGCCAACTCGGCCGGCTGGCTGACCCGCTTCTTCAACAGCCCCTGGATGCCTTTCTGAGGACGAGCATGCGCACCACCTCCCGCAACGTCGCCCGAATCACCCTGCTGGCCCTGGGCGCCCTCACCCTGAGCGCGGCGGCCATGCCCCTGGCGCACGCCGCACCGGCCGCACGCGCCCACAGCACAACCACCAGCGCGGTCGCCGCCACGCCCGGCATGTCGCACGCGCTGCGCCAGCTCGTCAGCGTCGAGGGCGTGCGCGAGAACCAGCTCATCGGCTACGGTCTCATCGTCGGCCTGCAGGGCACGGGCGACAGCAGCCAGGCCAAGTACTCGGGCCAGTCGGTCAGCAACCTGCTCAAGCAGTTCGGCGTCAAGCTGCCCAGCTCCACCGAGGCCAAGATGAAGAACGCCGCGGCCGTGATGGTCAGCGCCAGCTTCCCGCCGGGCTACCGCAAGGGCCAGACCATCGACATCACCGTGTCCTCGCTGGGCGACGCCAAGAGCCTGCGCGGCGGCACCCTGCTGATGACCCCGCTGCGCGCCGCCGACGGCGAGGTCTATGCGCTGGCGCAGGGCAACCTGATCGTGGGTGGCCTGTCGGCGCAGGGCCTCAGCGGCTCCAGCGTCACGGTCAACACGCCGACCTCGGGCCGCATCCCCAATGGCGCGAGCATCGAGCGCGAGATCGAGACCGACTTCGGCACCCGCCCCACCATCCGCCTGAGCCTCAAGCGCCCCAACTTCCAGACCGCCACCAACATCGTCGAGGCCATCAACCGCCGCTTCGGCGCCGTGGCCAGCACGGAAGACGCCACCAGCGTGGAGGTCCTCGCTCCCGAGAACCGCACCCAGCGCGTGGCCTTCGTGGCCCAGCTCGAAGCCCTGCGCGTCGGCGTGGGCGAGGACATGCCCAAGGTCATCTTCAACTCGCGCACCGGCACCGTCGTGATCTCGCAAGGCGTGACGGTGCGGCCGGCTGCGGTCACGCACGGCTCGCTCAAGGTCGTGATCTCGGAAGCCAAATCGGTCAGCCAGCCCGCGCCCTTCAGCCAGGGCCAGACCACGGTGACGCCGCAGTCCAGCGTCGCCGTGGACCAGGGCACCGGCCACATGTTCAAGTGGCCCGGCGGCACCGACCTGCAGACCATCATCGACACCATCAACAGCACCGGCGCCACCGCGGACGACGTCATGTCCATCCTGCAGGCGCTGGACCAGGCCGGCGCCCTCGACGCCGAGCTGATCGTCATCTGACCGCGCAGGCGCACGCATGAGATCCGTCACACCGCAGGCCCTCTCGGCCACCGCCGCCCTCTCCCTGCCGGACGCCTCGCCCGCCAGCGCGCTGCCCGTCGCCCCGGCAGCCGACGCCGCCCAGGACAGCCCCCTGTCGCCCGCCGAACGCGCCAGGGTCGAGAAGGCCGCCGTCAAGTTCGAGGCCATGTTCATCGGCCAGATGCTCCAGCAGATGCGCCGCACCACGCGCGAGTTCGCCGGCGAGGACAGCGTCTTCAAGGACCGCATCGCCAGCGACATGCTCGACATGGCCGACACCGCCGTGGCCGACAGCCTGGCCCACCAGCGCGCCTTCGGCATCGCCGACGCCATCCTCAGGCAGCTGCTGCCCACCGATCCCTCGGCCAAGCGTTGAATCCGTCACGCATCCCTCGCGCCGCACACCCGCCCGCGCTTCATGAACGGCCGCCCGCGGTCGCCTGTTCCAGACAGCACCACTGACTTTCGCACGCCATGTCCGTCATCCAGAATGCCCTGACCGGTGCCCTGGCCGCCCAGGCCGGCCTCAACACCACCAGCCAGAACGTGGCCAACGTGATGACGCCGGGCTACACCCGCCAGGGCGTGCTGATCGCCACCGTGGCGCCGCTGCAAAGCGGCACCCTGTCGGCCGGCAACGGCGTGGCCGTGCCTTCGCTGCTGCGCTTCAGCGACAGCTACAAGAGCCTGCAGATGTGGCAGGCCGCCTCCAACCTCGGCGAGCACCAGACCCGCCAGCCCTACCTCAGCCAGCTGGAGCAGGTCATGGGCGACGACACCGCCAGCATCAACGCCGGCATGGACGCCTTCTTCAGTGCCCTCAATGCCGCCAGCGTGGAGCCGACCTCCAGCCCGCTGCGCCAGCAGGTCATCACCTCGGCGGACGCGCTGTCGCAGCGCTTCAACTCGCTCAACACGGTGCTGTCCAACCAGCACGCCGCGGTCTACCAGCAGCGCACCGCGGTGGTGTCGCAGATCAACGCCCTCAACAAAGGCATCGCCACCCTCAACGAGAAGATCGCCGCGGCCCAGGCCACCGGCGTGAACACCTCCGGCCTGGTCGACGAGCGCGACCAGAAGATCGACACCCTCGCCGGCCTGGTCGGCGTGCAGGTGGTGGACCAGGCCGACGGCACGCGCAGCGTCTCCCTGCGCAGCGGCCAGCCCCTGGTGGTCGGCGCGCTGGCCTCGACCCTGGTCGTGCAGGGCAACCCCGACGGCTCGCAGTCGCTCAAGCTGAACTTCGCCAAGGAAACCTTCGCACTGCTGAGCAAGGACCTGGGCGGCCAGCTCGGCGGCCTCAACGACCACGAACAGGACATCCTCAACCCGCTGATGACATCCATCGGCGACATGGCCAACGCCGTGGCCAGCCAGTTCAACACGCAACTGGCCGCCGGCTTCGCCATGGACGGCACCGCCGGCCAGCCCCTGTTCGTCTACGACGCCACCAGCGCCAGCGGCATGCTCAAGGTGCGCCCCGGTGTGGTCGCGCAGGACCTGGCCTTCTCCAGCGACGCCACCCTGCCGGGCAACAGCGACAACCTGCTCGCCCTCATCGACATCAAGAAGCAGCCCATCGCCGTGAGCTCTCTGGGCTCGGTGCTGATGGGCGACGCCTACACCCAGCTGACCAGCCGCCTGGCCATGGACAGCCAGCAGAACCAGGCCTCGCTGAGCACCGCGCAGACCGTGCGCGACCAGGCCGAATCGAGCTGGAAGTCCACCAGCGGCGTCAACCAGGACGAAGAGGCCATCAACCTGATGCAGTACCAGCATATGTACCAGGCCAACATGAAGGTCATCGCCGTGGCCAACGAACTCTTCGACAGCACCCTGTCGATGATGCACTGAGCCGGAGCCCCCCATGCGCATCGCCAGCACCCAGTACCACGCGACCATGAACACCGCGCTGCAAGGCGCACAGTCCCGCGTCGAAGACGTGATGCAGCAGATGGCCAGCGGCCAGAAGCTGCTGCGCCCCTCGGACGACCCGGTCACGCACGTGCGCCTGCTGCGCCTGTCGCGCGAGGACGCCGCGCTGACCCAGTTCCGCGACAACATCAGCGCCCTCAAGAGCCGGTTGCAGCAAAACGAGGCCCTGCTCGACGGCATGGTCTCGGACATGCAGTCCGCGCGCGACCTGCTCGTGTGGGCGGCCGATGGCGGCAACAACGCCAACGACGTCGCCGCCATGGCCGACTCGCTCAAGGCCCTGCGCGACAGCCTCTTCTACACGGCCAACAGCCGCGACCAGGAAGGCCGCTACCTGTTTTCCGGCACGCTGACCGGCAACCAGACGCTCACCTTCAATGGCGCGGCCGCCGCGGGCGCGCGCTATGCCTTCAACGGCAACACGGCGGCGCAGAAGGTCGTGGTCGGCAACGACGTCACGCAGACCGCCAACGTCAGCCTGCCCGACGCGGCCAACCTGCTCAACCAGCTCGACGCCATGATCACCACCCTGCAGACGCCGGGCGTGGACGTCTCCAACCCCGCCACCCACGCGCAGATCGCCACCATGATCGACACCGTGGACGGCACCCTGAACACCGTGGCCGCCGACATCGCCCGGCTGGGTGGCGCCCAGAACACGCTGGACACGCTGGACACCAACCACGCCAACGTGAGCCTCTCCAACAGGCAGGCCCAGCTCCAGCTCGGCCAGCTCGACTATGGCGACGCCGCCGTCAAGCTCAACGGCTACACCTCGGCCTTGCAGGCCACGCAAAAAGCCTATGGCAAGGTGGCCGGCCTGTCGCTGTTCGATGTGATCTGAGGCGCCTCAACGCATGCAGATCCGCCCGCTGAGCACCGACGCCCTGCCCGCCTCCAGCGGTGGCGCGTCCGCCACCCAGGTCGCCGCCACCCAGGCCACCGGCACCGCCCGTGCCCCCGCGCCGTCACGCACCGACACCCCCGCCGCAGCCACCGGCACGGCGCTGCGCCCGACCGAGCAGACCGCGCGCCCCGGGCAGCTGCAGATCGCCCGCACCCAGCAAGCCCTGGACTACCTGCAGGGCCTGGACGAGGCCCTCGAAGGCCTGAAATCGGCCGCCAGCGCACAGCTGGCGCATCTCGCGCAACCGGCACAGCAGCGCCAGACACCCGGTGCGCAGGCAGAGGCCAGCGCCGCCCTGAGCGCCCGGCAGCTGCAGCATGTGCAGGCGCTGTGGCGCCAGCGCGGCCAGGCCAGCGGCGGTGCCCTGGACACGCAACTGCGGCTCGCGCCCGATGGCGTCGCGCGCCAGGCCTTCAAGGTCCCGGGGCTGGACGCCCGCAGCCTGCAGCTCGACCAGGGCGAGACCCTGTCCTTCATCACCGGCGCCAGCGCGTCCAGCGAACGCCGCATCGCCACCGCCGTGATCGGGCCCGGCCTGAACGCGGCCCAGCAGGCCCGCAGCCTGGACCTGGCGCTGGCGCCTGCCGGCGTGCGCCTGCACACCGATGCCGCGGGCGAAGTCACCCTCTCCAGCCGCGAGGCCGACTGGCCCGCCGTGCGCGAAGGCTTCAGCGTGCGCGGGGGCGGCGTGCGCTTCCCGGCCCGGCAGTTCCACCGCCTGCAGGCCAGCCCCCAGCCCGACGCACTGCAGCCCGACACCTGGCGCGCCGATGACGCCACCGCGCTGCGCGACACCCTGCGTCAGCTGGTGCCGGCACAGCAACGCGTGCAGGCCGCCGTGCAGCAAGCGCAGGGCCAGCTGGATGCGCTGGACAGGTCGGCGTCCAGCCCGGACACCGACGGCGCCACCCGCCTGGCCGAGCGCCAGGCCTGGGCCACGCGCTTCGCGCAGGACTTCCAGCAGGTCGGCGAGCAAGCCCCCTACGCCGTCTTCGCCGCACTCGCCCCGGCGCTGCAAGGCATCAGCCGCGAGCGCGTGGACGCCCTGTTGCGCTGATCCTGGCCGGGCCTGCCCGCCCGACCCGCACCGCGTCGGCCACGCTCACGAACAGCCGCCCCGGCGCGCCCAGGCCCTGCGGGTCCCAGCGCGACAGCAGCTCGCGTGCCGGGTCTTTCACGCGCGACAGCAGCAGGCGCAGGCCCTGCTGGCGCAGGCGGTGGTCCAACTCCATCAGGCATTCGGCGGCGGTGCTGTCGAGGTCGGCGGTTTCCTCCAGGCTGAGCACCACGGTGTGCAGGCCCTGCAGGGTGCGCACACGCCGCCCCACCTCGCCCACCACGCGCTCGGCGCTGGCGAAAAACAGCGGCTCTTCCGGGCGCAGCACCAGCACGCCCGGCGTCACGGTGGCATCGGGGTGGGCGTCCAGCGCCACGAAATGCTCGCTGCCATCCAGGCGCCCCAGCTCGTGCATCACCGGTTCGCTGAAGCGGCGCAAGGACGCCAGCAGCGACAGCCCGATCGCCGCCAGCATGCCGTGCAGCACCCCCAGCAGCAGCACCGCCAGCACCGAGCCCACCACCAGCACGCGGTCGCGGTTCATGCGCCAGACGTCGATGAGCGGACGCGGGTTGAGCGCATGCCACAGCGCCGCGATGACGGCCACGGCCAGCACCGGGCGCGGCAGGTGGCGCAACTCCGACAGGCCCAGAGACATCGCCAGCAGGACCACCCCCAGCGCACAGATCGCCGCGGCCTTGCTGGTCGCGCCACTGGCGGCATTGGCCGCGCTGGCCGAGAACCCGGCGCCCACGGGCATGCCCTGGAACAGGGCCGACAGCACATTGCAGCCGCCCAGCGCCCACAGCTCCCGGTCGGCATCGACGCGGTCGCCATGCGCCAGCGCCAGGCTGCGGACGCTGCCCCAGGACTCGGCAAACACCAGGATCAGCAGGCCGAAGGCCAGCTCGACCACCTGCAGCCAGACGTTCTGCGGCAGCTCCGGCAGACGCCACGACCAGCTCGGCGCCAGCACCTCGCCCACCGCCTGCACGCCCCAGGCCGGCAGGTCAAGCCACCGGGCCGCTCCCATGGCCAGCGCCATCACCAGCAGGGACGCGGGCAAGGCCGGCCAACGGCGCAGGCAGGCCAGCAGCGCCGCCGCCAGCAAGGCCACGCACAGGCTGGGCAGGTGCCAATGCGCGGGGTGGGCCAGGGTGTAGGGCAGCACCTGGATGGGCGCCAGGCCCTGGGCCGGCAAGGGCAGCCCCAGGGCGTCGGGCAACTGGCGCACGACGATGGTGATGGCCAGGCCAAAGGCAAAGCCGCGCAGCACCGGCCGCGACACGTAGGCCGACATCTGCCCCTGCCGGGTCAGCGCCAGCAGGCACAGCATGCCGCCGGCCGCCAGGGTCAGGGCCATCAGCACGCCCACGTAATCGAGGCCGCTGCCAGCGCCGTGGGCGCCGCCGGTGAGCGACCAGGCCGCCGCCGCCGACAGGCTGGCCGTTGACGAGGTCGGCGCCACCACGGCGAAGCGGCTGCCCCCCCACACGGCGTACACCGCCAGCCCGATCACCATGGCCACCAGGGCGTGGCTGACCGGCAGGTGGGCCAGTCCGGCGTAGGCCACGGCTTCGGGCAACAGCAGGCCGGCCACGCACAGGCCGGCCACGACGTCTCGCCAGCTCAGGCGCTGGGACCGCGTGACGGTGTGGCCGGGCCAGGCGGGGAGGGGCCTCGCGTCGGCTGCCACGTCGGCAGCGTCCTGCGGCGGCGCAGCGCTGGCGCCTGCGGGCGAAGGGGGACGGATCGGCAGATCAGGCATGGACACGGGCGGCAACAGCGGCCCATCATGGCACGGCCTCAGCGCCGCAAGGAAGGCATCGCCTCGAACACCTGCGCGACCCATTCCACGAAGGCCTGCACCTTGGTCGACAGGTGGCGGTTCGAGGGGTAGAGCGCATGCACGGGCAGGTCCTCGACCCGCCAGTCCGGCATCAGGGTGACGAGGCGGCCGGCACGCTCGTGCCAGTGCACCAGGAAGGCCGGCAGCTGACCCACGCCCAGGCCGGCCACGCAGGCGTCTTCATAGACGTTGGAGTCGTTGAGCGCCAGGCCACCGTCGAAGCGCAGCACGATGCGTTCGCCGTCGCGCTCGAAGTCCCACTGGGCCACGCCGCCACCGAAGAAATAGTTGATCCAGCGGTGCGACGAGAGCTCATGGGGGTGCGTCGGCGTGCCGTGGCGGGCCAGGTAGTCCGGCGCCGCGCAGGTGAGGAACTGCATCGAGCCGATGCGCCGCGCCGCCATGCTCGAATCCTGCATGGGCCCGACCCGGATCACGCAGTCCACCCCCTCGCTGAGCAGGTTGATGGGCCGGTCGGTGCAGCCCAGCTCCAGGTGGATGTCGGGGTAGCGGGCCAGGAAATCGGGCACGGCCTCGCGCACCAGGTAGCTGGCCATCGAGGTGGTCATGTCCACGCGCAGGCGGCCGCTGGGCGAACCCTGGCGGGAGGACACGGACTCGTCGGCCTCGCGGACGTCGTCGAGCACGCGCAGGCAGCGCTCGTAGTAGGTGGCGCCGTCGGCGGTCAGGGTCACGCGGCGGGTCGAGCGGTGCAGCAGCCGCGTGCCCAGCTGGGCCTCCAGGTCCTGCACCAGCGTCGACACCGTCGCCTTGGGCATCTCCAGGGCCTCGGCCGCCCGGGTGAAGCCGCCGGTGTCGACCACCTTGACGAAGGCCTCCAGGGCCTTGAGTTTGTCCATTGTTCAGATCCATGAACAGTCATTTCGCATTTGGACAGTTTATTGACAACAGCGAAATCAATAAAGTGCCCCTCCACGATGCCCGCCATGCCCTGCCACCACCACGGCCCCCACCATGCAGCCTGACGACCTCCCCTCCGGCCGAACCAGCCCCATGGGGCCCGATGCCCAGTTCGACTGGCCCGGCCACAGCGGCCCGCTCCACCTGCACCTGTACAAGTCGCCCCGCCACCCGCAGGGCAGCCCCAGCCTGCTGGTGTTTTTCCACCCGGGCGGCTTCGTGGTCGACGACCTGGACGAGGCCAAGCACTGCCTGCGCGTGCTGGCCGACACCTGCGAGGTGCATGTGCTGGCCCCGAGTTACGCCCTGGCGCCCGAGCGCCCCTTCCCTGCCGCGGTCGAGGACGCCCACGCGGTGCTGGGACAGGTCAGCGCGCACAAGCGCCAGCTGGGCTGGAAGGGCACGCACCTGTTCGTCGGCGGGGTGGAGGCCGGCGGCAACCTGGCGGCCGTCTCTGCCCTGGTCAGCCGCGACCGCCACGGCCCGCCGCTGGCCGGCCAGATCATGGTGATGCCCATGCTCGACGCCAGCCTGGGCTGCCACTCCATGCGCTGTGCCGGCGACGCGTCCGACGGCGGCGGCGTGGCGCGCGCCCTGGCCGACAGCTACCGCCGCTACCTGCCCCGCCCGGCCGACCGCCTGCACCCCTACGCCAGCCCGCTCAAGGCCAGCCGGCTGGGGGCGCTGCCGCCGGCCCTGATCTTCCACACCGAAGGCGACCCCCTGGCCGACGAGGCCATCGCCTACGCCGACAAACTGCGACAGGCCGGCAACCAGGTCAGCGACATCGCCCTGCCGGCCTGCGACATCCAGGACAACACCGACCGCTGCGAGATCACCGCCGACGACCCCTGCGTGCAGGCCATGAAGCACTTCCTCGCCGCGCACGGCCCGACGGCCTGACCTCCGATGCCTCACCCATCCCATCCATCCACCACCAAGGGAGCCCTCTCATGACACACACACCGCAACGCCCCCTCCTGCCCGCACTGACCCTGGGCGCCCTGGCCACCGCCGCCCTGCTGTCCCTCGGTGGTTGCGGCAAGGGGCAAGACGCCCAGGCCGCGTCCAGCCCGCAAGCCCCCCAGGCCATGCCCGTGAGCGTGGCCGAAGTCATCACCCGCCAGGTCACGCAGGAGCGCAGCTTCTCCGGCGTCATCGAAGCCATCGAGCGCGCCCAGCTGCGCCCGCGCGTGGCCGGCACCGTCGAGCAGGTCAGGCTCCGCGCCGGCACCCTGGTGCGCAAGGGCGAGGTGCTGTTCGTGATCGACCCGCGTCCCTACCAGGCCGACGTCGCCCGCCTCGAAGCCGCCGCCGCCAGCTCCCAGCTCAAGGCCGAGCTGGCCCAGACCGAGCTGCAGCGCGCCAAGCGCCTGCTGGCCGACAACGCCATCGCCCAGCGCGACCACGACGAGCGCCAGTCCGCCGCCCGCCAGCTCGAAGCCGCCGCCCGCGCCGACAAGGCCGCGCTGCAATCGGCCCGCCTGAACCTGGAATGGACCCAGGTGCGCGCGCCCTTCGACGGTCGCGTGGGCAAGGCCGAGGTCACCACGGGCAACCTGGTGGACGGCAACACGGTGCTGACCACGCTGGTGTCGGCCAACCCGATGTACGTCAGCTTCAACGGCGACGAATCCACCTACCTGCAGCTGGGCAAGCTGGCGCGCAGCAACCCCAAGGCCCTGCAGGTGCGCCTGGCCCTGGCCAACGAGACCGGCTTCCCGCACGAAGGCCGCCTGGAGTTCGTCGACAACCAGGTCGACCCGCAGGCCGGCAGCGTGCGCATGCGTGCCGTGGTCGACAACCAGGATGGCCTGCTCACCCCCGGCCTGTTCGCCAAGGTGCAGGTCGGCTCGCAGGCGCAACAGGGCGAAGCCTCGGCCCTGGTGGCCGAACGCGCCATCGGCACCGACCAGAACCGCAAGTTCGTCTGGGTGGTGGGCGCCAGCAACCAGACCGAGTACCGGCCCGTGCAGCTCGGCGGCCAGGTGGGTGACCTGCGCGTGGTCACCGCGGGCCTGAAGGCCGGTGAACGCGTGGTCGTCGATGGCCTGCAGCGCGTGCGCCCCGGCGTGCCCGTGGCCCCGCAAGTCGTGCCGATGAGTGGCCCGGCGGCCTCTGCAGCATCGGCCGCCGCACCGTCCAGCAAGTGAGGCCCACACCATGAACTTCTCTCGCTTCTTCGTGGACCGGCCGATCTTCGCGGCCGTGCTGTCCATCTTCATCTTCATCGCTGGCGTGATCGCCATCCTGCGCCTGCCCATCTCGGAGTACCCCGAGGTGGTGCCGCCCTCCGTGGTGGTGCGCGCGCAGTTCCCCGGCGCCAACCCCAAGGTGCTGGCCGAAACCGTGGCCGCCCCGCTGGAGGAGCAGATCAACGGCGTGGAGAACATGCTCTACATGTCCTCCCAGGCCACCACCGACGGCGTGCTGACGCTGACCGTGACCTTCAAGATCGGCACCAACGTCGAGCAGGCCGAAACCCAGGTGCAAAACCGCGTGCAGCGCGCCCTGCCGCGCTTGCCCGAGGAGGTGCGCCAGCTCGGCGTGACCACCGTCAAGAGCTCGCCCAACCTGACGATGGTGGTGCACCTGCTGTCACCCAAGGGCACCTACGACGATGTCTACCTGCGCAACTACGCCACGCTCAACATCAAGGACCGCCTGGCCCGCCTGTCCGGCATGGGCGATGTGCAGGTCTTCGGTGCCGGCGACTACGCCATGCGCGTGTGGCTGGACCCGCAGAAGGTCGCGCAACGCAACCTGACGGCCGCCGACGTGGTGGCCGCCATCCGCGAGCAGAACGTGCAGGTGGCCGCCGGCGTGGTCGGCGCCCCGCCCGACACCAAGGCCCCCTTCCAGCTCTCGGTCAACGCCCCCGGGCGCCTGAGCACCGAGGAAGAGTTCGGCAACATCATCGTCAAGACCAACGCCGACGGCGGCATCACCCACCTGCGTGACGTGGCCCGCATCGAGCTGGGCGCCTCACAGTACGCGCTGCGCTCGCTGCTCAACAACAAGCCGGCCATCGGCATGGGCATCTTCGAGGCGCCCAACGCCAACGCCCTGCAGTTGTCGGCCGACGTGCGCAAGCTCATGGCCGAACTCAAGAAGGACTTCCCCGCCGACGTGGACTTCGACATCGTCTACGACCCCACGCAGTTCGTGAGCGCGTCCATCGATGCCGTGGTCAAGACCCTGGTCGAGGCCGTGGCCCTGGTGGTGCTGGTGGTCATCGTCTTCCTGCAGACCTGGCGCGCCTCCCTCATCCCGCTGCTGGCCGTGCCCGTGTCCATCGTGGGCACCTTCGCGGTGCTGCTGGCCTTCGGCTTCTCGATCAACACGCTGTCGCTGTTCGGCCTGGTGCTGGCCATCGGCATCGTGGTGGACGACGCCATCGTCGTGGTGGAGAACGTCGAGCGCAACATCGCCAACGGCCTGCACCCGCGCGAGGCCACCATCCAGGCCATGAAGGAGGTCTCGGGCCCCATCATCGCGATCGCGCTGGTGCTGTGCGCGGTGTTCGTGCCCATCGCCTACGTGTCGGGCCTGACCGGCCAGTTCTACCGCCAGTTCGCGCTGACCATCGCCATCTCCACGGTGATCTCGGCCTTCAACTCGCTGACGCTGTCGCCGGCCCTGGCCGCCGCGCTGCTCAAGCCGCACAACGCCCCCAAGGACCGCCTCTCGCGCGCCATGGACTGGGCCCTGGGCGGCTTCTTCAAGCGCTTCAACCGCGTGTTCGACCGTGCCTCGCACCGCTACCAGGGCGGCGTGGGCAGCACGCTGAGCCACAAGGCCGCCACCATGGGCGTGTACCTGCTGCTGTGCGTGGGCGCCTTCTTCGTGTTCAAGGCCGTGCCTTCGGGCTTCGTGCCGGCGCAGGACAAGCAGTACCTGGTGGGCTTCGCCCAGCTGCCCGACGCCGCCTCGCTGGACCGCACCGACGCCGTCATCCGCCGCATGGCCGACATCGCCAAGTCGGTGCCCGGCGTGAAGGACTCGGTGGCCTTCCCCGGCCTGTCCATCAACGGCTTCACCAACGCGCCCAACGCCGGCATCGTGTTCTTCTCGCTCGACGACTTCGCCAGGCGCAAGGGCCCGGGCCTGTCGGGCAACGAGATCGCCGCCGAGGTCAACAAGCGCCTGGGCGCCATCCAGGACGCCTTCATCATGGTCTTCCCGCCGCCCGCGGTGAACGGCCTGGGCACCATCGGCGGCTTCAAGCTGTTCGTGGAAGACCGCGGCAACGTGGGCTATGACGAGCTCTTCAAAGCCACCCAAGCCCTGCAGATGAAGGCCTGGCAGACGCCCGAGCTGGCCGGCGTGTTCAGCAGCTACCAGATCAACGTGCCGCAGCTGTTCGCCGACGTCGATCGCACCAAGGCCAAGCAACTGGGCGTGCCGCTGTCGAGCATCTTCAACACCCTGCAGATCAACCTGGGCTCGCTCTACACCAACGACTTCAACAAGTTCGGCCGCACCTTCCAGGTGGTGGTGCAGGCGGACGCGCCCTACCGCGCCTCGCCCGAGACCATCGCCGACCTCAAGGTGCGCAGCAACTCCGGCGAGATGATCCCGCTGGGCAGCCTGCTGAAGATGTCGGACTCCTACGGCCCCGACCGCGTGCAGCGCTACAACGCCTACGTCTCGGCCGACATCAACGGCGGCCCGGCCCCCGGCGTGTCCTCGGGCCAGGCCCAGGCCGCGATGGAGCGCATCGCCGCCGAGGTGCTGCCCAAGGGCGTGGGCTTCGAGTGGACCGACCTGACCTACCAGGAGATCCTGGCGGGCAACACCCTGGTCTATGTGTTCCCGCTGTGCGTGCTGCTGGTCTTCCTGGTGCTGGCCGCGCAGTACGAGAGCTGGACGCTGCCGCTGGCCGTGATCCTGATCGTGCCGATGTCCATCCTGTGCGCGCTGACCGGCGTCTACCTGACCCACGGCGACAACAACATCTTCACGCAGATCGCGCTGTTCGTGCTGGTCGGCCTGTCGGCGAAGAACGCCATCCTGATCGTGGAGTTCGCCCGCGAACTGGAGCACCACCACGGCCGCGGCATCGTCGAAGCCGCGCTGGAAGCCAGCCGCCTGCGCCTGCGGCCCATCCTGATGACGTCGATCGCCTTCATCATGGGCGTGGTGCCGCTGGTGCTGTCCACCGGGGCCGGCGCCGAGATGCGCCATGCCATGGGCGTGGCCGTGTTCTCCGGCATGCTGGGCGTGACGCTGTTCGGCCTCTTCCTCACCCCCGTGTTCTACGTGCTGCTGCGCAAGCTGGCCGTGAAGCTGGAAGGCCGCAAGACCGCTGCCTCAGCCCACGCCGTCACCCAAGAGTTGCCTGCCCCGGAGGCCCCGTGATGCCCACCCCGACCTTCCCCTCCCTCCGCCCCCTGGCGCTGGCCCCGCTGTTCGCCGCCCTGGTGCTGGCCGGCTGCGCCACCGCGCCCCCGCCTCCCGAGACCCGCGTCAGCGTGCCCGAGGCCTTCAAGGAAGCCGCACCGCTGGCAAGCAGCCAGGCCGCCGACACCACCCGCTGGAAGCCGGCCGAACCGGCCGAAGCGCAAGCCCGTGGCGCCTGGTGGGAAGCCTTCGGCGACCCCGCGCTCAACCTGCTGGAGCAGCAGGCCGAAGCCGACAACCCCGGCCTGGCCGCCGCCGCCGCCCGCGTCAAGGCTGCCCGCGCGCTGCTCAGCAGCAGCCAGGCCGACCGCCTGCCGCAACTGGGCGTGAACGCCAGCGTGGCCCGCCAGAAGCCCACCGCCGCCGAGCGCGGCCTGACGCCCGACCGGGTGTTCTCGCCGACCAACCTGTGGCGTGCCGGCCTGACGGCCAGCTACGAGGTCGACCTGTTCCAGCGCGTGGCCCACAGCGTGCAGGCCGCCGAGGCCGACGCCCTGGCCTCGCAGGCCAGCCACCGCTCGGTGCTGCTGGCCCTGCAAGCCGACGTGGCGCAAACCTACTTCCAGCTGCGCACCCTGGACGCCGAAGTCGCCTTGCTGACGCAGACCGCCTCGCTGCGCGAGCAAAGCCTGCAGCTGGCGCAACGCCGCCTGGCCGCGGGCGATGTCTCCGAGCTGGACGTGGCCCGCGCCCGCACCGAGCTGGCCACCACCCAGGCCGACCTCCATGCCCAGAAGGGCGAGCGCGCCCGCGTCGAGCACGCCCTGGCCGTGCTGCTGGGCCAGCCCCCGGCGGCCTTCAGCTTCGCGGCCAGCCCGCTGCCGACCGACGCGCGCGTGCCTCTGGTGCCGGCCGGCCTGCCCTCGGCCCTGCTGGAGCGCCGCCCCGACGTGGCCGCCGCCCAGGCCCGCATGATGGCGGCCACCGCCCGCGTGGGCCAGGCGCGCTCGGCGCTGTTCCCGGCCCTGATGCTGACGGCCAATGGCGGCTTTGCCTCCTACGAACTCAAGGACCTGTTCCAGTGGAGCGCACGCAGCTGGCTGACCAACGCCGTGCTGTCGATGCCGCTGTTCGACGGCGGCCGCAACCGTGCGGCGGTGACCCGTGCCGAAGCCGTGCTGGAAGAGTCCGTGGCCGACTACCGCCAGGCCGTGCTGGGCGCCTTCGGTGACGTGGAGGACAAGCTCTCCGGCCTGGGCAGCGTGCATGCCCAAAGCCTGTCGCTGGACGAGGCCGTCGTGGCCGCGCGCCGCTCGGCCGAGCTGGCCGACAAGCGCTACCGTGCCGGCGAGGACAGCTACCTCACCCTCATCGACACCCAGCGCAGCCTGCTGGCCGTCGAGCGCCAGGCCGTGCAGCTGCGCGGCGCCTGGGCCAGCGGCACCGTCGGGCTGATCCGGGCGCTGGGTGGCGGCTGGCAGGCACCCCAGCCCCGCAGTTGAGTCGGGGCCAGGGACGTCGGCCTAGGGATACCCTTTGCCGGCAGGCCTGCCTAAGCTGCGTGGCCCACCACCACCACGCCGCCTAGCAGGACGCCCCATGCCCTCTCCCTTCACCCATTCCACCACCCCGCCCGCCGACTGGGACAGGCTCTTCCCCGCCGAGCGCCCCTTGCCCGCCGACGGCGTGTTCGAGCTGGGCCTGGTGCTGGGCGGCACGGTCTCCGCGGGAGCCTACACCGCCGGGGTGGTGGACTTCCTCATCGAAGCGCTCGACGCCTGGCAGGCCGCCAAAGCCGCCCACCCGGGGGAGGCGTCCGTGCCCTTCTGGGACGCGCGCCTCCAGACCGTCACCGGCACCTCCGGCGGCGGCGTCATCGCGGCCCTGCTGGGGCGCTGCCTGTCCTGGCGCTTCCCGCACGTGCGCGCCACCACGTCCGAGGCCGACGCCCGCCTCAACCCGCTCTACGAGGTCTGGGTCAACCAGCTCGACATCCGGGACATGCTCGACATCGCCGACCTGCAAGGCGATGACAGCACCCGCCTGGTCTCCCTGCTCAACCCCAAGCCGCTGGAGCGCGCCCGCGACCTCATCGTCCATTACGAGGACCATTTCGATGTCTCGCAGCGCGTCCAGCGCCGCTACCTGGCCGACCCGCTGCCCCTGTTCCTGACGCTGACCAACCTGCGCGGTGTGCCCTACAGCACCGACATGGGCAGCGGCCTGTCGCAGCACCACGTCTCCCACGCCGACCACGTGCGCATCGCCGCCTACACCCTGGGCGAACCCGGCGTGCTGCGCCCCGACGAATTCGGCGCCTGCCTGAACGCCAGCGGCAAGCCGGGCTACCTGCCCTGGGCGGAGTACGCCAAGTTCGCGCTCGGCACCTCGGCCTTCCCGGTGGGCTTCCCGACCCGCGCCCTGCAGCGCCCGATGGCGCATTACCAGTACCGCCCGGTCGTCATCCCCGGGGCCGATGGCCAGGGCCAGACCGTGCGGCCCATGGTGCCCAACTGGGGCCTGCTGCCCGAGCCCGCGCCCTCGCACACCTACAACTTCTTGGTGGCGGATGGGGGCATGACGAACAACGAACCCATCCAGCTTGCCCGCAGCGAACTGGCCGGCCATGTCGGGCGCAACCCGCGCAAGGGCGAGAACGCCCGCCGCGCCGTGCTGCTCATCGACCCCTTCGCGGAGGTGCCGACCCTGGGCCCCGAAGGCAAGCAAAGCCTGTTCAAGGAGCTCGGCGCCATGCTGGGCACCTGGAAGGAGCAGGCCCGCTACGACAGCCGCGACATCTTGCTGGCCACCGACGAGGACTGTTTCAGCCGCTACATGATCACGGCCCGCCGCCCCGGTGCGGCCGCGGGCGGCAAGTCCATCGCCACGGCCTGTGCCAGCGCCTTCGGGGGCTTCCTCAGCCACGCCTTCCGCCGCCACGACTTCCTGCTGGGCCGCCTCAACGCCCAGGAGTACCTGCGCAAGAAGCTGGTGCTGCCCATCGGCAACCCCTTGTTCTCGGCCTGGCGCCAGCAGGCCAGCGCCGCGCAACTGGCGCACTGGACGGTGATGGACGGCACCCAGCCCTCGCTGCCCATCATCCCCCTGCTGGGCGCCTGCGCCACCAGCGAGCCCCTGCCCGCCTACCCGCGCGACGCCTTCAACCCCCAGGACGACGACTTCCAGAACCTGCTGGGGATGCGCATCCGCGCGGTGCTGCGCCAGGCCACGCACGACATCGGCCCCAGCGGCATCGAGGGCTTCCTGGCCGCGCTCTACCTCAAGATCGGCCAGATCTTCGGGGACGACAAGCTGCAGGCCATGGTGACGGACTGGTTCGTCGACTCCCTGCGGGACTGGGACCTGAGCGACTGAAGCGGCGCGCCTGAAACGGCGTGGCTGAACCCGCCCCGCGCCCCTCAGGCGGCCGCGGGGGCCGCGGGGGCCGCGACCTCCTCGTCGGAGAGCTGGTTGCAGATGCGCAGGCGCTCCTCCTTGGCCGCGATCAGGGCCTCGACGCAGACCGGGTCGAGCCGCTGGAGCGCCGCCTCGCGCCGCAGCTCGGCAACGCACTCCTCCTCCGTCCACGCCGGCTTGTAGGGCCGCTGCGAGGAGATCGCGTCATAGACATCGGCCACCGCCACGATGCGGGCCTCCAGCGGGATGTCGGCGAGCTTGAGACCCTGCGGGTAGCCCGAGCCGTCGCCGCGCTCATGGTGGTGGGCCACCAGGTTGAGCATGACCGCGGCGGCCAGGTCGTTGTCGATGCCCAGGTCGGCGATGATGTTGCGCGCCAGCTGCACCCCCACGCTCACGTGCTGCTGCATGCACAGGCGCTCCTCGTCGTCGAGGCGGCCGGGCTTGAGCAGGATGCGGTCGGGGATGCCCACCTTGCCGATGTCGTGCAGGGGCGCGAACAGGTGCAGGTACTCGACGAACTCGTCGCTCAGGCCCAGGCGCTCGGCCAGCGAGGCGGCGACCAGGCGCGAGTAAGCCGCCATGCGCTCGAGGTGGCGGCCGGTTTCCACGTCGCGGATGCGCGCCAGGCCCTTGGCCACGTCCACCGCACCGACCAGGGTGTTGACGGCCGCCAGACGCAACTGATAGAGCTGGGCCAGGATGTCGGCGATGACGTCGAGGTCGCTGGCCACCTCGCTCGTGAAGGCGTGCAACTCGCGCGAATCGAAGAACAGGAAGGCGGTGAGGTGGTCCCCCGAGTACACCGGCACCGTGTAGCTGCTGCGGTAGGCCTGCGCCTTCAGCCACAGGGTGTGGGGAGAGTTCTGGCGCAGGGCCAGGTCGAGGTTGTCGATGACGCGCGAGACGTGCTCGCGGGCCAGCGCGCGCAGCGAGGGCACGGCCGCCAGGTGGACTTCGTAGTGCTGCAGCGTCTCGCCCTTGTCGGAGCTGCTGGCGAAGGTGCGCAGCAGGTCGCTGTCGGCCTCGTAGAGCACCAGGGCGATGCGGTGCACCAAGGGATGGCGGCCACGGACGATGTCGTGCAGACCGGTGAGGCGGCTCGTGATGTCGGAGCGCGCCAGCTCGATCTTCTTGAGGGCCAGGCTGTCGAAGGGCATGGAAACGGAATGGCCAGGGTGATGGCGCCCTGGTTCGCGCAGGCTGCGGCGACATTGCCGCGGGCCGCAGTGTCCGATGCTCAAAGCCCCTCGTGCGCCTGTCAATCGGCGCAAGCCCGCAAAGCGTGCGGATGTCACGCCGTGAGGCAGCCTGCAGTGCCGGGGCGGCGGACACCCCGGAAACCACAACCGTTTCGGGTTATGCGCACATCCCCTCGCCATGCCCGCCGGTCAGGACGATGACAAGCCCCGCCGTCTGATCTGGCGCGTGCGCAAGGCCCGCAACATGCGCATACTCAGGGCCATGTGCACGATCTGCGGCTGCGACGGCGGCCACCCTCCCCTCCTCGATCACGCCCACGGCCATGCAGAGGGCCATGGGCATGCCCACGCGCCGCTGCAACCCGTCCCGCACGACCACCGCGTGCTGGCGTTGGCGCAGGACATCCTGGGCGCCAACCAGCACGTCGCCGGGCACGTGCGCCAGCACCTGGCCGAGCAGCACACCCTGGCGCTCAACCTGGTGTCCAGCCCCGGCTCGGGCAAGACCACGCTGCTGGTGGAAACGGTGCAGCGCCTGCGGGAGACCGGCGGCGTGGCACGACCGGTGGCCGTCGTCGAGGGCGACCAGCAGACCAGCCTGGACGCCGACCGCATCCGCGCCACCGGCACGCCGGCCGTGCAGGTCAACACCGGGCAGGGTTGCCACCTCGACGCCCGCATGGTCCACGACGCCCTGCACCACCTGCCTGCCCTGCCCCATGGCGTGCTGCTGATCGAGAACGTGGGCAACCTGGTCTGCCCGGCGGGCTTCGACCTGGGCGAGCACGCCAAGGTGCTGCTGTGGTCGGTCACCGAGGGCGAAGACAAGCCCTTGAAATACCCCGACATGTTCGCCGCCGCCGGCCTGGTGCTGATGACCAAATGCGACCTGCTGCCCCACCTGCGCTTCGACATGGACCGCGCCGTGCAGTGCCTGCGCCAGGTCAACCCCGATGCGCCGCTGCTGCGCGTGTCGGCCAGCAGCGGTGAAGGACTCGAGGCATGGCTGGACTGGATCACGCAGCGGTGCGCCAGCGCCTGAGGGCGCACGGGCTGGTCCAGGGCGTGGGCCTGCGCCCCTGGTTGTGGCAGCAAGCCCACCTGCTCGGCGTGGGCGGCTGGGTGCGCAACACGGGCGATGGCATCGACGTGCTGCTGCACGGCCCGCACGAGGCCGTCGTGCGACTGCGCGAAGCCCTGCGACACCCCCCTGCGCCCGCCCGGGTGGATGGCATCGCGCTGCTCACCGACGCGGAGCCCAGCGACCCGCCGCTGCGGCCCTTCGCCATCCTGCCCAGCACCGACGGCGGCCTGCAGGCGCGCATCGGTGCCGACCAGGCCGTCTGCGAGGACTGCCTGGCCGAGATGTTCACCCCCGGCGCGCGCCGCTGGCGACATGCCTTCACCCACTGCACGCGCTGCGGCCCGCGCGACAGCCTCATCCACCGGCTGCCCTACGACCGCCCCCACACGGCCATGGCGCCTTTCCCGCCCTGCGCCGACTGCGCCGCCGAGATGGCCTCGCCGCAAGCGCGCCGCTTCCATGACCAGACGCTGAGCTGCCCGGCCTGCGGGCCGCGCCTGTGGCTGCAGCACGCCGACGGGCGCGCCGACATCGCCCCCCCCGAGGGCGACCCGGTGGCGTCGGCCTGGGCCCTGCTGCGCGCGGGCGCCATCGTCGCCATCCAGGGCATGGGCGGCTTCCAGCTGTGCTGCGACGCCACCCAGCCGCAGGCCGTGGCCCGCCTGCGCGCGGGCAAACGCCGCCCCAGCAAGCCCCTGGCGGTGATGGCCGCCAACACCGCCTCGCTGGCACAGTGGGTCGAGGTGCGCCCCGCCGAAGCCGACTGGCTGCGCCGGCCCGAGCGGCCCATCGTGCTGCTGCCGCGCCGCGTCCTGCCCCCTGCGGCGCTCGATGGCGTGGCGCCCGGCCTGGCCTGGCTGGGTGCCATGCTGCCGGCCACGCCGCTGCACCACCTGCTCTTCCACGACGCCGCGGGGCGCCCCGCGGGCACCGACTGGCTGCAGCAGCCCCGGCCCGAGCTGCTGGTGGTCAGCAGCGGCAATGTGTCGGGGGCGCCGATGGCCATTGCCCCGGCCGAAGCCCTGCGCGAGCTGGCC
Source organism: Pseudomonadota bacterium (assembly GCA_022566735.1). Taxonomy (GTDB): domain Bacteria; phylum Pseudomonadota; class Gammaproteobacteria; order Burkholderiales; family Burkholderiaceae_C; genus Aquabacterium. The sequence continues at coordinate 22,104 of JADFIG010000004.1, read as the reverse complement.
GGCGTGGCCGACGCCTGGCTGATGCACGACCGTGCCATCGTCACCCGCGCCGACGACAGCGTGCTGCGCGTGCGCGACGATGGCAGCGCCTGCCTGCTGCGCCGCGCGCGCGGCTTCGTGCCCCTGCCGGTGCGCTGGGCACCGCTGCCCGCCGATGTCGCGGACGCCCCGGCCCCCGATGTGCTCGCCTTCGGAGGCGACCTCAAGGCCACGCTGTGCCTGGCGCAGCGCCAGCCGGACGGCCACTGGCAGGCCACGGTGTCGGCGCACCAGGGCGACCTCTCCCACCCCGCGGTGCGCCAGGCCATGCTGGGCCTGGCCGACCGCTGGCCGCAGCGCCTGCAAGGCTTGCACGGCCCACCTGGCACCTTCGCCTGTGACCTGCAGCCCGACGCCTTCAGCACCGAACTGGCCCACCGCTGGGCCACCCCGACAGGACGCGTGCAGGGGGTGCAACACCACCACGCCCACATCGCCGCCGTGCTGGCCGAGCACGATGCGCGGGGCGAGGCGCGCCGCCCGGTGATCGGTCTGGCCCTGGACGGCCACGGCCTGGGCAGCGACGGCCAGCCCTGGGGCGGCGAGCTGCTGCGCGTGCACGGCGCCGACGTGCAGCGCCTGGGCCGCCTGCGCCCCTTGCCCCTGCCCGGCGGCGATGCGGCCGCGCGCGAGCCCTGGCGCATGGGCGCGGCCGTGCTGCACCTGCTGGGCCGCCACGACGACATCGCCACGCGCTGGCCCCGGCTGCCCGCGGCCCCGGCGCTGGCGGCGCACCTGGCCCATGCACGGCACCTGCCGCACACCAGCAGCCTCGGCCGGGTGTTCGACGCGGCGGCGGCCTTGCTCGGCCTCCTCACCCACCACGGCCACGAAGGCGATGGCCCGATGCGGCTGGAGAGCCTCGCGGCCCGCTCGGTGCAGGGCCTGGGGCTGGACGGCGGCTGCGATGACCGCTTCAGCACGCATTTCGGCGACGACACCCTCGCGGTGCTGGACACGCTGATGCCCCAGGCGCCCCCCCGGCCGGGCACCGGCAACACCGCCGACACCCGCCTGAGCGAACTCGACCCCCTGCCCCTGCTGGCCTGGCTGGCCGACCAGGCCCGGCAACCCGACACCCAGCGCGCCTGGGCCGCCACCGTCTTCCACCTGGCGCTGGCCGCCGGCCTGGCCGAGTGGGCCGCCCAGGCCTGCCGCGACGAAGGCATCGACACCGTGGTGCTGGCCGGGGGCTGCCTGGCCAACCGCCTGCTCGACGAGGCCCTGCACGCCCACCTCGGCGCGCGCGGCCTGACAGTCTGGCGCCCCGAGCTGTTCCCCGTGGGCGACGGCGCCCTCAGCCTGGGCCAGGCCTGGGTGGCCCTGCAAATGCAGGCATCGCAAGCACCACAGGCATCATCGTCACCCTGAACCACCCACCGACCCCACACCGGATCGCCACCCCATGTGCCTGGCCCAACCCGCCCGCGTCATCGACCTCGCCCCCGACGGCTTCGGCACCGTCGAGCTGGGCGGGCTGCGCCGCCGCGTCTGCATGGCCCTGCTCGATGAGGTGCAGGTGGGCGACCACGTCATCGTCCACGTCGGCTACGCCCTGACCCGCCTGGACGTGGCCGAGGCCGAGGCCGCGCTGGCCGAGTTCGAGCGCTGGACGCGCAGCCAGGGCCGCCTGGACAGCCCGGGAGAAGCCGCATGAGCGCACCCCTGCCATCCTCCGCACCGTCCACCGCACCGTCGGCCGCCCTGCCCGAAGGCAGCCTGCGCTACGTGCAGGGTTTCCGCCAGCCCGGCGTGGCCCTGGCCCTGGCGCGCCAGCTGGCCGAGGCCGTCGAGCCCGGCCGGCGCTACCGCTTCATGGAGTTCTGCGGCGGCCACACCCATGCGCTGGCCCGCCACGGCGTGCTGGGCCTGCTGCCCGCAAGCATCCGCATGGTGCACGGCCCGGGCTGCCCGGTGTGCGTGCTGCCGGTGGGCCGCATCGACCAGGCCATCGCGCTGGCGCGCCGTCCGGAGGTCATCCTGGCCAGCCATGGCGACACCCTGCGCGTGCCCGCGTCCGGCCCGCTCAGCCTGCTCCAGGCCCGCGCCCTGGGCGCCGATGCGCGCGTGGTCTATGCCATCGACGACGCCCTCGACCTGGCCCGCGCCCACCCCGGGCGGGAGGTCGTGTTCCTGGCCATCGGCTTCGAGACGACCACCCCGCCGACCGCGGTGGCCGTGCAGCGCGCTGCCGCGGAGGGCCTGCGCAACTTCAGCGTGCTGTGCAACCACGTGCTCACACCGGCGGCCATGCAGGCCATCCTCGGCGACCCCGAGCCCGTGCCGCTGGACGGCCTGGTCGGGCCGGCGCACGTGTCCACCCTCATCGGCACCCGCCCCTACGCGGCCCTGGCCCGCGCGCACCGCCTGCCGGTGGTGGTGGCCGGCTTCGAGCCCCTGGACCTGCTGCAGGCCATCCTGATGCTGGTGCGCCAGGTCAACGGCGGCCGCGCCGAGGTGGAAAACCAGTTCACCCGGGCGGTGCGCGAGGAGGGCAACCCGCGCGCCCAGGCGCTGGTCGATGCGGTCTTCGAGCTGCGCGAGGACTTCGCCTGGCGCGGCCTGGGCCGCATCCCGCACAGCGCCCTGGGCCTGCGGCCGGCCTTCGCCGACTTCGATGCCGAGCGCCGCTTTGCCCTGTCCGACCCGCAGGTGCCCGACCACCCGCAGTGCCGCTGCGGCCCCATCCTGCAAGGCCGCTGCGAGCCCACCGACTGCCGCCTCTTCGCCACGGTCTGCACGCCCGACCACCCGCTGGGCGCCTGCATGGTCAGCTCGGAAGGGGCGTGTGCGGCGGTGTTCCGCCATGGCCGGTCCAGGCGGCCTCCACCTGCTTCACCCGCCCCTTCGTCGTGACCCCCATGGCCCCTCATCCCCCCGACACGCCCGCTACCGAGCCCGACACCCTGGCCGCGGCTGCGCCCTGGGCCCACGGCGCCGCCTACGTGCGGCCGCTGGACCTGCGCGGTCGCATCGACCTGACCCACGGTGCGGGCGGGCGGGCCACGCACCAGCTGGTCAGCGAGCTGTTCCTGCCGGCCTTCGCCCCGGCCGGCGCGCCCCCCTCGGGCAGCGGCCGCCACGCCAGCCCGCCGGGGGAAGATGCCGCCGTGCTCGGCGCCGACTGCAGCCCGCCCGCCGGGCACCGCCTGGTCCTGTCCACCGACGCCCACGTCGTCTCGCCCCTGTGCTTTCCGGGCGGCGACATCGGCCGCCTGGGCGTGCACGGCAGCGTCAACGACCTGGCCATGATGGGCGCGCAGCCGCTGTGCCTGAGCGTGAGCTTCATCCTCGAAGAAGGCCTGCCGCTGGCCGACTTGCAGCAGGTCGCGCGCTCCATGGGCGAGGCCGCGCGCGAGGCCGGCGTGCGCATCGCCACCGGCGACACCAAGGTGGTCGAGCGCGGCAAGGCCGACCGCCTCTACCTCAGCGTCAGCGCCCTGGGCCACGTGGCCCCCGGCGTGACCCTGTCGGCCACGCAGGCCCGGCCGGGCGATGCCATCCTGCTGTCCGGCCGGGTGGGCGAGCATGGCCTGGCCGTGCTCAGCCAGCGCCAGGGCCTGCAGTTCGACGCGCCGATCGCCTCCGACACGGCCGCGCTGCACCGCCTGGTGGCCGCCATGCTGGCCAGCGGCGCGCGCCTGCGCCTGCTGCGCGACCCCACCCGCGGCGGCGTGGCCACGGCGCTCAACGAGATCGCCGCGTCCTCCGGCGTGGGCATGGTGCTCGAAGAAGCGGCCGTGCCCCTGCAGCCCGCCGTGAGCGCCGCCTGCGAGTTGCTGGGCCTGGACGCGCTCTACCTGGCCAACGAAGGCAAGCTGCTGGCCATCTGCGCCCCCGACGATGCCGACGCCCTGCTGGCCACGATGCGCGCCCACCCGCTGGGCCAGGACGCCGCGCGCATCGGCACCGTGGTGGCCGACCCGCACGGCTTCGTGCAGGCCCGCACCGCGCTGGGCGGCGTGCGCCTGCTCGACTGGCTCAGCGGCGACCCGCTGCCGCGCATCTGCTGATGCGGCCGCCACGTCTTGCATCTGTCACCGCCCGCACGTAAGGTGAAACGCATGAGCCCGACGCCCGCGTCCCCAGAGTCCACGGACACCGCCGCCAACACCTCCGCCGACACCCCGGATGCCAGCGACCTGCTGCCGCCCCAGGGCGCCCCGCCGGCCGTGCTGCTGCAGGTGCTGCGCGCAGTGCAGGCGCGCTGCCAGCACATCCCCGAGCCGGTCGTGCTGGCCCTGGCCGCGCGCCTGGGCCTGGGGCCGGCCGAGGTGCGCAGCGTGGTCAGCTTCTACCATTTCCTCAGCAGCACGCCCCGCGGGCGCTTCACCGTCTACCTCAGCGACAGCGTCACCGACCGCATGCTGGGCAGCGAGGCCTTGCTGGAGCGCCTGTGCCAGCGCCTGGGCGTGGCCGAAGGCCAGACCCGCGCCGACGGCCGCGTCTCGGTGCACCGCACGGCCTGCACCGGCCTGTGCGACCAGGGCCCCGCCGGCCTGCTCAACGGCTGGCCCCTGACGCGGCTGACCGAGCGGCGCATCGACGAGGTCGCCGCCCTCATCGAGGCCGACACCCCGCTGGCGCAATGGCCGCCCGATTTCTTCGAGGTCCGCAACCCGGTGTGGCGCCACGAGCTCACGCTCAGCCACCCCATCGCGCCGGGCCTGGCCCTGCGGGGCTTCGCCGCCCTCGCGCAAGCCCAGGGCCTGGACGCCGCGCGCACCCAGGCCATCGCCACCCTGCGCGATGCCGGCCTGCGTGGCCGCGGCGGCGCGGGCTTCGCCACCTGGCAGAAGTGGCAGGCCTGCCTGGAGGCCCCGGATGCGCCCGATGCGCAGGGCAAGGCCATCACCTGCAACGCCGACGAGGGCGAGCCCGGCACCTTCAAGGACCGCCTGCTGCTGATGGCCTGGGCCCACGAGGTCATCGAGGGCATGACCCTGGCCGGCCTGAGCGTGGGCGCGCGCGAAGGCTTCCTCTACGTGCGCGGCGAGTACGCCTTCATCGCCCCCCACCTGCAGCAGGTGCTGGCCGAACGCCACACCCAGGGCTGGCTGGGCGCCAACGTGGCGGGCACCGGCCAGGCCTTCGAGGTGGCCCTGCACCTGGGCGCCGGCGCCTACGTGTGTGGCGAGGAAACCGCCCTGATCGAATCGGTCGAGGGCAAGCGCGGCATCCCGCGCAGCCGCCCGCCCTTCCCCGTGGACCGCGGCGTGCTGGGCCGCCCCACCGTCAACAACAACGTCGAGACCTTCGTGCAGGTGGCCCAGATCGCCGTGCACGGCGCGCCCTGGTTCCGCGCCCATGGCACCGCGGCGTCGCCGGGCACGCGCCTGCTGAGCATCGCCGGTGACGTGCCGCGCCCCGGCCTCTACGAGGTGCCCTGGGGCCTGAGCGTGGCCGAGGTGCTGGCCGGCTGCGGCGTCACCGACATCGCCGCGCAGGTGCAGGCCGTGCTGGTGGGCGGCCCGTCGGGCAAGCTGATCGACGCCAGCCAGTGCCAGCGCCGCATCGCCTACGAGGACCTGCCCACCGGCGGTGCCTTCACCGTCTTCGGGCCGCAGCGCGACATGCTGGAGGTGGCGCGCCAGTACACCCGCTTCTTCGCCGCGGAGTCCTGCGGTTTCTGCACGCCCTGCCGTGTCGGCTGCGTGCAGCTGGTCGACACCGCCGACCGCCTGGTGCAAGGCCACGCCAGCACGCACGACCTCGACCGCCTGCGCGACACCGCCGACCTGATGGGCCGCCTCAGCCACTGCGGACTGGGCCAGACCGCCGCCCACCCGCTGCTCGACGTGCTCGCCCACTTCCCGCAGGCCGTGCTGCCCCGCCTGGTGCCCGACGTGCGGGCCTTCGACCTCGAAGCCGCCACGGTGCCCCACCCGTCACGCACATGGACACCGGCATGAGCACCGACACCCCCACCTTCACCCTGGACGGCCGCCCCATCCCCTTCCAGCCCGGCCAGACGCTGATGCAGGCCGTCCAGGCCGCGGGCGCCTACATCCCCCACCTGTGCCACCACGCCGACTTCGACCCCATCGGCAGCTGCAAGGTCTGCAGCGTGCGCCTGGTGGGCCCGCACGGCGAACGCACGGTGACCTCCTGCACCTGGCCCGCCCAGGCCGGCCTGGAGGTGCGCTCCGAGACCGCGCCCATCCGCCACGACCGCCAGCGCCTGGTGCAGATGCTCTTCGCCGAGGGCCAGCACCACTGCCCCTTCTGCGAGAAAAGCGGGAACTGCCACCTGCAGGCCGTGGGCTACCACCTGGGCATGACCGACACCCACTTCCACCACAGCCAGCAGCCCCATGCGGTGGATGCCTCCCACCCCGATGTCTGGCTGGACCGCAGCCGCTGCATCCTGTGCGAGCTGTGCGTGCGCGCCAGCCGCGAGGTCGACGGCAAATCGGCCTTCGCCATCGGCGGCCGCGGCGCGCAGACGACCTTGCTGGTCAACAGCCCCAGCGGCCTGCTCCAGGACAGCGGCGTGGCCGCCAGCGACCGCGCGGTGCACATCTGCCCGGTGGGCGCGCTCATGCCCAAGCGCCAGGGCTTTGCCATCCCCATCGGCCAGCGCCACTACGATGGCCCCGACGACGACGCCGACATCGCCCGGCGGCCGGAGGACACATGAGCCCCACCCCAGGCACCCCGCCACGCCCCCTGACCATCGCCACCTGCTCGCTGGCCGGCTGCTTCGGCTGCCACATGTCCTTCCTGGACATCGACGAGGCCCTGGCCGACCTGATCGATCACATCGCCTTCGACCGCAGCCCGCTGACCGACCTCAAGCACGTGCACCCCGATGGCGTGGACATCGGCCTGATCGAAGGCGGGCTGTGCAACCACGAGAACGTCGAGGTGCTGCGCGAGTTCCGTGCGCGCTGCAAGGTGCTGGTGGCCGTGGGCGCCTGCGCCATGTACGGCGGCGTGCCGGCGCTGCGCAACGGCATCCCCGTGGCCGAGCTGATGGCCGAGGCTTACCTGAACCCCGCGGCCCAGGGCAAGCTCGGCGGCCCCCTGCACGACGCCCAGCTGCCGCAAGACCCCGAGCTGCCGCCGCTGCTGCGCGCGGTGCTGCCCGTGCACGAGGTGGTGCACGTGGACCTGACCCTGCCCGGCTGCCCGCCGCCGGCCGAGGCCTTCCGCCAGCTCATCCTGGCCCAGCTGGCACAGCGCGATCTGGTGCTGCCCTTGCACCTGCGCCATTTCGACTGAGCCCGAGCCGAACACCACCCGCGAACACCGCCCGCCACGCCCCATGCCCCACCCGCTTGAAACCGCCCCCGACCCCAGCGGCCTCAGCCGCGTGGTCATCGAGCCCGTCAGCCGCGTCGAGGGCCACGGCAAGGTCACGCTCCTGCTCGACGCCCAGCGCCGCGTGCGGCAGGCGCGCCTGCACATCGTCGAGTTCCGCGGCTTCGAGCGCTTCATCCAGGGCCGCCCCTACTGGGAGGTGCCCACCCTGGTGCAGCGCCTGTGCGGCATCTGCCCGGTCAGCCACCTGCTGGCCGCCAGCAAGGCCTGCGACGCCTTCGCCATCGGGCACACCCGCATCACGCCCACGGCCGAGAAGCTGCGCCGCCTGCTGCACGCCGCCCAGGTGCTGCAGTCCAACGCCCTGCATTTTTTCCACCTGGCCTCGCCCGACCTGCTGTTCGGCTTCGACGACGCCGTCGCCCACCGCAACGTCACCGGCGTGCTGGCCGACCACCGCGAACTGGGCCTGCAAGGCATCCGCATCCGCAAGCACGGCCAGGAGGTGATCCGCGTGCTCACCGGCAAGCGCGTGCACGGCACGGGCTCGGTGCCGGGCGGCTTCAACAAGGCGCTGTCGCCGGCCGACCGCGAGCTGCTGCGCGCCGACATCGACCCGATCATCGGCTGGTGCGAAGACGCCGTGGTGCTGGCGCGCGACCTCTTCCTGCGCCACCACCCCGGCGACGCGGCCACGCCCGGCTTTGCCGACTTCCCCTCGATGTTCATGAGCCTGGTGCGCCCCGATGGCGCGGCCGACCTCTACGACGGCGCCCTGCGCGTGCGCGACGCCCAGGGCCGGACCGTGGCCGACCAGGTCGACGTGCAGGGCTACGCCAGCTTCATCGGCGAGGCGGTCAAGCCCTGGACCTACATGAAGTTCCCCTTCCTGCGCAGCCTGGGGCCGGAGGCCGGCTGGTACCGCGTGGGCCCGCTGGCGCGCATCAACAACGCCAGCTTCCTCGACACCCCGCTGGCCGAGGCCCACCGCCAGGCCTTCGTCGCCTGGGGCGGCGGGCGCCCGGTGACGGCCTCGCTGGCCCAGCACTGGGCGCGCATGATCGACAGCCTGCACTGCGCCGAGCTCATCCGCCGCCTGCTCGACGACCCGGCCATCTGCGGCGACGCGCTCATGGCCACGGGCACGCCGCTGCGCGAGGGCATCGGCGTCATCGAGGCGCCGCGCGGCACGCTCATCCACCACTACCGCATCGGCGAGGACGACCTCGTCACCGAGGCCAACCTGATCGTCTCGACCACGCACAACAACACCGCCATGAACGAGGCCGTGCGCAGCGTGGCGGCGGCCTGCTTCGATGGCCGCGAGCTCAGCGAAGGCCTGCTCAACCGCATCGAGGTGGCCATCCGCGCCTACGACCCCTGCCTGTCCTGCGCCACCCACGCGGTGGGCCGCATGCCGCTGCGCGTGGAGCTGCTGGACGCCGACGGCGCGGTGGCCGATGTGCTGCTCAAGCACGACGACGGCTGCGTCAGCCGCCCCGAGCACATCGCTTCGGAGCCCTGGGCATGAGCCCTGGCATGAACCAGGGCAGGGCGCCGCGCGCGCCGCTGCTGGTGCTGGCCGTGGGCAACCCCAGCCGCGGCGACGATGCCGTGGGGCCCGAGCTGGCCCGGCGCCTGCAGGACGGGCTGGACGCGGGGGGCCTCGGCCCGGCCTGGGCCGCGCAGGTGGAGCTGGTCTGCGAGCAGCAGCTGGCCGTGGAGCACGCCTGGGACCTGCTGGGCCGCCAGGCGGTGCTGTTCGTCGATGCCGAAGCCGATGCCGATGCGGCCGACGGCCAGGCCGCCCCCCGTGCCCCCGTCCCCGGCGTGCGCCTGCGCGCCCTGGCACCGCCGACGGGCGCATCGCCTGGCCCGCGGCTGGGCACCCACCACTGCCCGCCCGACCAGCTCCTGGCCCTGTGCCGCGAGGTGCTGGGCGAAGCGCCGCCGCCGTGCTGGCTGCTCAGCGTGCGCGGGCGCAGCTTCGGCCTGGGCGAGCCCCTGTCCGCGGACACCCGCCAGGACCTCGACGCCGCCTGGGCGATGCTGATGGACTGGCTGCGGGCGCAAGCGGCGCCTGACACCACCGGGGCCACGCCGCATGCATGAGCTCTCCCTGGCCGTGGAAGTGCTGCGCCTGCTGGAGGCCCAGGCCCCGGCCTTGTCGCGCATCACCGACGTGACGCTGACCCTGGGGGCGCTGGGCTGCGTGGACGAGGCCGCCCTGCGCACCGCCCTGGCGCACGCCCTGCGCGGCAGCCTGGCCGACGGCGCGCGCATCCACACCCTGCGCGAAGAGGCGGTGTCCGAGTGCCTGGACTGCGGCCAGACCAGCACCCCCACCGCGCGCACCGAGCCCTGCCCGCACTGCGGCTCGGCGCGGCGGCACTGGCGCAGCGGCCAGGCCCTGCAGCTCACCCGCATCGAAGGGCTGGCCCACCCCGGCGCCGGCTGAGTGCGGCCTGCGCCCCACCGGGGGGGCCGCGGGCCGTCTTTATGCCTTTTTTACGCCGCCGCTGCCAGAATTTGCCTGGCCGAGACGCCCGGCGCCACACACTGGCCCCATGCCCCGCACCGACGCCCCCCTGCCCGCCCAGGCCCGCCCGCCCAGCCGCTGGCGCTACCCCCTGGCCGCGGCGGCCTGCGGGGCCACCACCGTCGCCACCACCCCGCTGCACGACTGGCTGGAGCCGGTCAACGCGGTCATGCTCTTCCTGTTCACCGTGGTGCTGGTGGCCGCCCGCCTGGGCCGCGGCCCGGCGGTCATGGCCGCCTTCCTCAGCGTCGGGCTGTTCGACTTCTTCTACGTGCCGCCGCGCTTTTCCTTTGCCGTCAGCGACATCCAGTACCTGCTGACCTTCGCCGTCATGCTCGCCGTGGCGCTGTTGATCGCCCAGCTGGCCCTGGGCATGCGCCAGCGCGCCGACGAGGCCCTGCAGGCTGCCCGCCGCGCCCAGGCCCTGCACGCCCTGGCCCACCAGCTGGCCGGCGCGCTCACCGCCTCGCAAGTGCTGGCCCACCTGCGCGCCTTCGTGCACGGCCAGCTCCATGCCACGCTGCAACTGTGGTTGCCCGGCCCCGGCCAGACGCTGGAGCGCATCGAGGCCGACCCCGGCGAAGGCCTGTCCACGCTGCCCGCGCCCGTGCCGTCGGCCAGCCTGGCGCTGCTGGCGCAGTCGGTGGTTCAGGACAGCGCCCGCCCGGGCCCCCACCGCCTGCAGGACGAGGACGGCCACCACGTCCTGCTGCCCCTGCTGGGCTCGACGCGCAAGCGCGGCGTCATGCTGGTCAGCGAAGCCGAGGGCCACCGCCTGCAGGCCCATGCCGAGATGCTCGATGCCGTCGGCGCCCTGGCCGCCACCGCGCTGGAGCGCCTGCACTTCGTGGAGGTGGCCCACCAGAGCGAGCTGGACATGCAGACCGAGCGCCTGCGCAACGCCATCCTCTCGGCGCTGTCGCACGACGTGCGCACCCCGCTGACGGCCCTGGTGGGCATGGCCGAGACGCTGTCGCTGCTGCAGCCCCCGCTGTCGCCCCAGGCCCGGGAGATGGCCGAGGCCCTGCGCGGCCAGGCCCTGCGCCTGCACGACATGGTCAGCAAGCTGCTGGACATGGCCCGGCTGCAGGCCACCTTGCCCGCCCCCTCCCGCGGGGCCACGCCGGGCCCGGGCCGCCTGCCGCTGCGCCTGGAGTGGCAACCCATCGAGGAGGTGATCGGCGCCAGCATCCAGCTGCTGGCTGCGGCCCTGGCCCGCCACCGCGTGGCCGTGGACCTGCCCTGCGACCTGCCCCTGGTGGCGCTCGACGCCGTGCTGATGGAGCGCGTCTTCGGCAACCTGCTGGACAACGCCGCCAAGTACGCCCCGCCCGACACCGACATCCAGCTCGCCGTCCGCGCCGCCGAGGGCTGGCTGCAGGTCAGCGTGCACAACGCCGGCACCGGCTTCCCGCCCGAGCGCCTGCACGAGGTCTTCGAGCTGTTTGCCCGCGGCGAGCCCGAGGGCCATGTCCCCGGCATGGGCCTGGGCCTGGCCATCTGCAAGGCCATCGTCGAAGCCCACGGCGGCCGCATCGACGCCCTCAACCCGCCCACGGGCGGCGCCGAAGTGCGCCTGCAACTGCCCCTGGGCACCCCCCCTGCCATCGAGCCGGAGCCCGCATGAGCCAGGCCACCGCCCTGTCCCCCGTCATCCTGCTGGTCGAGGACGACCCCCACATCCGCCGCTTCGTGCGCACCGCGCTGGAAGGCGATGGCTGCCGCGTGGCCGAGGCCGACACCCTGCGGCAAGGCCTGATCGAGGCCGGCACGCGCAAGCCCGACCTGGTCATCCTCGACCTGGGCCTGCCCGATGGCGATGGCCGCCGCTTCGTCGAAGACCTGCGCACCTGGTCGGCCATGCCGGTGCTGGTGCTGTCGGCGCGCGCCGCGGAGGAAGACAAGATCGACGTGCTCGACGCCGGGGCCGACGACTACCTCACCAAGCCCTTCTCGGTGGGCGAGTTGCTGGCGCGCAGCCGCGCCATGCTGCGCCGCGCCCGCCAGGGCAGCGCCACCGAAACCCCCGAGCTGCGCTTTGGCCGGGTGTGCGTGGACTTCGTGCGCCGCCAGGTCACGCGCGACGAGGCCCCCGTGCACCTCACGCCCATCGAGCACCGCCTGCTGTGCGTGCTGCTGGCCCATGCCGGCAAGGTGATGACGCACCGCCAGCTGCTCAAGGAGGTCTGGGGGCCGGCCTATGCCGACAGCGCCCACTACCTGCGCATCTACGTCGGCCGCCTGCGCCACAAGCTCGAAGACGACCCCGCCCAGCCGCGCCACTTCCTCACCGAGGTGGGCGTGGGCTACCGATTCATCTCAGGAGACTGACACGATGTCCTCCACGCCCTCCATCCCCTCGGCGCTCGCGCCGGACAGCGGGGCGCACGCCCACGGCAGCCAGCGCCTGGGCGCCCTCACCCTGGCCGCGCTCGGCGTGGTCTTCGGCGACATCGGCACCAGCCCGCTCTACGCCTTCAAGGAGGCCTTCAACGGCCCGCACGCCATGGCCGTCACGCCGGAGAACGTGCTGGCCACGCTGTCGGCGCTGCTGTGGGCGGTGCTCATCATCGTGTCCATCAAGTACGTCTGGATCGTGCTGAAGTACGACAACGACGGCGAAGGCGGCGTGCTGGCGCTCACGGCCCTGGCCCACCGCATCACGCACGATGCGCCGCGCCGGTCGGTGCTGGTGGTCAGCGCGGGGGTGTTCGCCGCGGCGCTGTTCTATGGCGACGCCATCATCACGCCGGCCATCTCGGTGCTCTCGGCCGTGGAGGGCGTCAGCGTGGCCACGCCGCGCTTCGAGCACGTCATCGAGCCCATCACCATCGGCATCCTCATCGGCCTCTTCCTCATCCAGAAGAAGGGCACGAGCAGCGTGGGCGCCTTCTTCGGGCCCGTCACGGTGGTCTGGTTCCTGACGCTGGCGGCCATGGGCATCCACAGCATCGCGCTCAACCCCATGGTGCTGCAGGCCGTCAACCCGATGCACGCGCTGCACTTCGCGGTAGACCACCCCACGGCGGCCTTCGTGCTGCTGTCGGCCGTGTTCCTGGCGCTGACCGGTGGCGAGGCGCTCTACGCCGACATGGGCCACTTCGGCGCCAAGGCCGTGCGCCTGGCCTGGTACGGCCTGGTCTTCCCCTGCCTGATGCTGAACTACTTCGGCCAGGGCGCGCTGGTGCTGCGCGACGCCGCGGCCGCGGCCAACCCCTTCTTCCTGCTGGCGCCCAAGGGCCTGCTCATCCCGCTGGTGGTGCTCGCCACGGCGGCGACGGTGATCGCCTCGCAGGCCACCATCTCCGGCGCCTTCTCCATGACGCTGCAGGCCAGCCGCCTGGGCTACCTGCCGCGCGTGCGCATCCTGCACACCTCGGACGCCGAGAAGGGCCAGATCTACATCCCCAGCGTCAACTGGCTGATGCTGCTGGCGGTCATCGCCCTGGTGCTGTCCTTCAAGTCCTCGGGCGCGCTGGCCGCGGCCTACGGCATCGCGGTGTCGGGCACCATGATCATCACCACGCTGCTGACGGCCTTCGTGACCTTCATCGCACCGCGCACCTGGCGCCGTCCCACCCTGGTGGCGCTGGCCCTGTTCACGCTGCTGGAGCTGGGCTTCTTCCTGTCCAACCTCAACAAGCTGGGCGAAGGCGGCTGGTTCCCGCTGACGCTGGGCGGCCTCATCTTCCTGATGCTGACGACGTGGAAGGAAGGCAGCCGCCGGGTGGAAGACCAGCGCCGCAAGATCGACATCCCCATGGCCGATTTCGTGGGCGGCCCGCTGCCCGATGTGCCGCTGGTGGAGGGCACGGCCGTGTACCTGACCTCGGACCCGACCATCGTGCCCAGCGCGCTGTTCCACAACCTCAAGCACTTCAAGGTGATGCACGAGCAGACCGTGTTCCTGCACGTGCTCAACGACAACGCGCCTTACGTGAGCGACGCCGACCGCCTGCACCTCACGCAGATCGCGCCCGGTGCCTGGACGCTGGCGGTGCGCTTCGGCTTCCGCGAGGAGCCCGACATCCCGGCGGCGCTGGCCGGTGTCTCGAAGCTGCCAGCCGCCGACCTTGGCATGCTGACGCTGGAGCCCATGCGCACCACCTTCTTCGTGGCGCGCTCCTCGGTGGCCGATGGCCCCGGCACCCTGCCGGCCTGGCGCAGCGCCCTCTACGGCTGGATGACCCGCCAGGCCGAAGGCGCGGCCACCTGCTACCGCCTGCCGGCCAACCAGGTGGTGGAGCTGGGCACGCAGGTCATGCTCTGAGCGGCGAGGGTGCGAGGTCGCGCGGGCGCAGCCGCATCGTCAGGCCCACGGGCACCATGGTCAGGGCCATGTGCTCTTGCGCGGGCTGGCCGTCGGGCGTGTCCACCGCCGCGATGTCGAAGTGGCGCAGCAGCGTGGCCGCGGCCAGCTTGATCTCCAGCAGGGCCAGGAAGCGCCCCGGGCAGATGCGCGGGCCGGCGCCAAAGGGCATGGACACTTTCTTGGCCGACATGGCGGCAGCGGTCGGCGCCAGGGGCTCACCTTCGGGCAACCAGCGCTCCGGCAGGAACTCGGCCGCGCGCGGGAAGACCTCGTCGCGCACCGTGTCGTGGCGCATCACCAGCAGCACGGGCGTGCCGGCGCGGATGGGCACGCCGACCACCTCGGTGTCCTTCAAGGCCTCGACCAGGTTGAAGGGCCCCACCGGCTTGAGGCGCATGCTTTCGTGGATGCAGGCCTCCAGCCAGTCCAGGCGGGCCAGGTGCTCGGGCGTCCAGTCGGCCAGCGCCAGGCCGCCCAGCACCTCGTCCACCTCGGCACGGGCGCGGGCCAGGGCGGCCGGGTGGCGCCAGAGCTGCTCGGTCATCCACGACAGGCTGGTGGCGGTGGTGTCCTCGCCGGCCAGCAGCATGGTGAACACATTGCCGGCCACGTCCTCGTCGCTCATGCCGCTGTCGGGGGCGTCGGCGGCCACCAGCATGGCTTCGAGCAGGTTCTGCGGCGCGGCGCGGCGCTCAGGGTCTTGCAGGCGCACGCGGGCCTGGGCCATGAAGCCGCGGATGGCGGCGTTGACCACGCGCATGCTCTCGTCGAGCGCCCGGTCGCGCGACAACCAGCGACGCGTGTGCTCGTCGATGACCAAGGAATCGGGCGTCCCCCAGTGATAGTAGTTGGAGCCCTCCGGTGGCGGAGCTGCTGGATCGAACACTTCGTGAATCGCCACCAGGGTGGCCATGTCGTCTGACGCTGCCCACCCCCACCCCCCGATACCGGCGGTGCCATATTCGGTGAGAGCATTTACGAAGATAGCCAAATCAGTGAAGACCACGCGCACGTCGAAGCCGACGCTCTTTAGCATCTCCACCAAGAGATCAGCCAACTCCACCCGTTCAGGAAGCCATGCCAAACCGATATTCACCTCAAGCGGGTCGGCGACGCAATCGCGTCCCAACTCGGCGCACAGTTCGGAGATGAGCTGGCGCGCTCTCATCGGGTTGTAGTCATACTGGGCCCAGGCACCCTGCGACACGGCCGGCAGGAACGCGTCGACGTAGGAGGCGATCGGCACTGCGCCACTGATCTCGGCAGCAATCCTTCGCTTGTCGATGGCGTAGGCGATTGCCTGCCGGTACTTGTGGTGCCGGTTCAGCGGCGCCGAATCTTTCCCGAAACCGAAGCCCAGGTGCTCCCAGACTCTTTCTCCCGGCGGCAGCGATTGCGGTACCGTGGGACCAGGCGTAGACACCTCAACCCCTGCGAAATGTTGGCTTATCAGAGCCTCGGCTTCCGCGACGATCTCGTCCAGCCATGCCGCCACATCGGGCTGCACGATGGCCTTGAGCTTGATCAGACCCTCCCGGGTTTCGCCGAGCAGGATGTAGTCCCCCAACGCCGACAGTGCCAGAGCGGCCCGCTCCTCGAAGAAGACCGCGGCTTGGCGCTCACGAAGAGGCTCGAGGATGTGCGCAAGGTCCGCCCGGATGAACTCGGGGTACCGACGGGTGGCTTCCACGTACCTCTCGCCGTCGTAGGCGTACACGACAGGCGTTCCCACGGCAACGTAGCCGGGCAAGCCACAACAGTATCTGAGTACCGGCGAAACGCCTATCAATTCAAGCGGACCCGAGTCGTCGAGCTGAACCGGCTCAGGAGCGTATGCGTCCTCTACCGTGATGTGCCATCGGGGAAACGGCTCTATCGGGATGACCTCTCCCCAGGAACAGCAGGTGGCCGGCTTCCACTCCCTCGAATAACCGAGAACGGTAGACCCATCGCCGATCAAGTCGCCGCACCATGCGGGGTAGAGGTACTCGGCCGCGGTGATCTGGAGGACCAGATTCCCAAGACTGTCGACGATGTCGACCGTTGATCCCAGGGGGGAAAGATCTGCAGCTGATGGATTCGACCACGTCAGAAGGAAATCACCGCAGCGGCCGGGACCATCACCCGAGAAGGTCACGATCTGGCCCAGTGCTTCTTGTTCCCGGGGCAGGACCGCTTCCGCGGCCGTCCAGCTGAGGCCGCCTATTACCAAGTCGCCCGGAGCGGTGATGAGTCTCCTCAGCTCCGTGCCGTCGGCGCCGATGACGTAGATGTCGGGGCCGCTCGAGAACGCGATCAGCCGGCCGTCGGGTGACCAGACGGGCGACTGCGGCGACAGGGTCGGATCGGTGGTGAGTTTCCTGAGTCCCGTGCCGTCCGCATTGATCAAAAAGATGTCAGGCTTCCCGTCTCGCGAGCTCACAAATGCGATCCGTGTTCCATTAGGAGACCAGGAAGGCTCTTTATCGTCTGCCGGGTGTTCTAGGAGGCTCCTCTTCTCGCTGCCGTCGACGTTTATGAGGTAGATGTCGTGGTCAGGGCTCGATACGTCCTCTCGGCCCTCTGAGAAGGCGATCGTCCTCCCATCCGGTGACCAGGCGGGGTCCCACGTGAAGACATTCTGTGGGTTTTGTGTCAGCTTCCTTTCCGCGGTCCCGTCGGCGTTCATCACGTACACGTCACTCCTGTCCATGATGTCGGTGTATGGGCCCGCGACGAACGCGATCTGCTCCCCGTTCGGCGACCAGGAAGGTTGGTATCGAGCCAGTCGCTGATCCGTGAGCGGAGTGAGCTCGGACCCATCGGGTTTGATCAAGAAGATCTCCCCGTCAGACACGTCACCCGTGGTTGATCGATGGAAGGCGATGCGTGCTCCGTCGGGTGACCAGGAAGGATCGGTTGAGAAGTGGTTCTCCGGTGTCTCAGTCAACCGTCTGAGGGTGGTGTCATTCGCGTCTACCACATAGATGTCAGAGCTGTGTGTGAAGTCGTTCCGAGCGGCGAAGGCAATCTGACCGGTGGCCTCTGCTGGTGGCTGCCCGGTTTGTGGAGTCGATCCGGAGTCGATCATGAGCGATGCGGTCACTGAGATGTCCGGCTGCGGCAGTGGCGTACGGCCATGACCTGCCTCCTCTACCCAGACGTTGAACGTGTACGAGCCCGGGTCGGTGAAGGTTCGGGACGCCTGATAGAGGAACGTTGAACCCGGCGCGATGGCGACTCTATGGACGAAAGGAAAGTCTTCGATATCGTCGGCGCCATGTGGTCCGCGACCGGCGGTGCCAACGCGATCCAGCGTGATGTCACTCCCTCCTGTATTCGTAAGCGCGAAGGTGGCGATCACGGTCGATCCGGGACTTGTGCTATCGGGACTCACAACAAGCGACTCAGACACGACAACCTCACCTGGAGACTGGGGCGGCACCACACTGCCCGTCGGCCGGTACACACGGAACTGCGACAGCATCGTGTAGGTACCGAGCCCTGCAACAGGCTCGCTGATGTCGTGGATCGTCCCTGTCCAAGGATCAGCCACGAGGTATGAAGAGCCCTCTCGTCCGACGATGACGACCCAGTGGTATGGATATCCGCTCGACTGGGTCAGCACCTTCGCGATCACCGGGTTGCCTACAGCAAGCTCAGAATCCACGAGCGTCGGGTCGGTGAATGCAGCGACGACGAGATCCGCGAGAGGAGCAGCAGAGTCCCACTTGATGCTCCCGTCGCCGTCAAACCCTCCGTTGTTGGTGAGCCACTCGTTGAGGGAAACTGGGTCGCCAGACCAGCCGAAGTGGTTGAGAACCATTGCGACGTCGGTCACTACGCAGCCCCAGTCATCGAATGGAAGCGCCGGGTCGCCGGCGAGCGCGATGTGTGGATAGTCCCGCTGGCTGTAGAGATTGGGAAGCTCGATTAGATCACCCGAACCGCCGACAATGCTCCCGAGCACCGTCCCCGAGCCTCGGGTGAACCTGATCCAGTCGATTCCGATCGAATCGGACGCAGCACCGGCACTAGCAGCACCGGTGGGCGGGTTTGTCGGGTCGATACGAAGGGCTGTTATCTCCCCTGACCACTCCTCCTTCTTCACCAGGGGGATCACCACCTCTTCGAAAGATGCCTGACCGTCGGCCCCGACGACGTTCGGCACGGCAAAGAGGATGGAGCGGGCCGGGTCGAACGACGCGTCTCCTGCTCGCCTCCAGAACAAGGTGCCGGATTTGTCGGTGGCATTTGATGCGATCGACATGGACAACGAGCCGAAGGCGTCGGCGTCGAGTCGGAGGCCGCTGATCTCGATCCACGGGTCCGGACCCGATGGGTCAAGCCTCAGTTTGCCGTCGTCCTCCACCGACGAAAACGCGATATCGGCGTTGGGGACCCACCCTTCCCGATGGCCCGGTGTGTCGAAGTACCACTGACTGGGCCCACCGGCAACAAGCCCGACGTCCCTTCCGAACGACATGAGCATTCCAGTCGTCGAACGAACCGCGATTCTCGCCACGAGTGGTGCAACCGAGTCGGGGGCAAGATCGCCCGACCGGCGAGCGGCGCGAGCAGTCAGCTGAACCCAGATCTCGGGGCCGAAGGACGAATAGTCGCCATCGATGTCATCCAGCTCGCTCGGATTCAATGAGAGGTAGCAGGACCAGAAGAACCCTTCGAAAGTTCTGCAGTCTTCGTTTGCATGATCCTGAAGCGACAAGAACGTCACTGCGTCGTCTACAGCCCAGGTGTGCTCTGGGTTGGAGACATCCTGCACGAGATGGACCGCCACACCGAGGTTCCGCGCCGCGCTGCGGAGATCACCATCGAGATAGTCGGAGACAGACCGGTTGTAGAACGCGGCGGCCATCTGAGCGGCGTCTGCCTCGTCGATTGCTGCTGCTAGTGCGTCAACCTTGTCCTCGGGAGAAGACCCTCCGAGCCTCTCATAGAGGCTGCCGATACGACAAAAGGAGGGAAGATCAGAACCGGCGAGGAGCGCCTCGTACGTCGGCCACCAACCGGCCGGATCTCTCCGAACCCGCGCAGCCTCGACAGGATCTTTGGGCTCGCAGACCGCGTCGCCGGCTCTCTCGTAGTCGGTGAACTGACGGACAAGGTCATCGCGAATCAAAGGACCCAGTCGCTCTGCACTCGTCACCAAGCCGGAACCCGGGTCGGGATCGTATCCGTGGTCTCCGAAGACCATTCCGGACCATTCGGGAAAATCGTTCCATGTTGCAGCCGGGCAACTCTCAGCCTCCCAATCGCGGACTGCGGGCTGGAGACAGTGTCCGTCGATGGAGTCGACGCCGTTCAAGAACAGATCGGCGCCCCGGAGGCCGGCCGTGAAATCAGCGCGATAATCAGCCAGGAAGGCAACCAGGTCGGTGGCAGGCTCGCCCGATTCAGCAATCACCGTTCGAGCGTTGTCGGCGATCACTTCGTGGGTGGCATCAGCCGTGTCATACCCAAACCAGTGGGCCCTGACCGTCGGCGCCAAACTCAACGCCACGAAGATGCCAAGTGCCACAGCCGTGGCGGTGGCGAGAGGCCGCCTGCTCATTCGGTTCTCCGTGCAGTAGCTGCAACGCCGAGGGCGACGGAGAGTGCTGCATCTGTGTCGCCCGGCTCGGTGCAATGCGGTTGGACAGCAAGGCCGATGTCGCCGAGGACGACGTATGTCACTATCTCAAGGCCACCGGGTGAGACATGCCGGAGCTCATACGCTTCTCCGTCAGGCAGCGAGATGTCCCGCCTCGACTCAACTCGTATTCTGGGCAGTCCGCTGACCTGTGCCTCGGCTTGGGCGCGTTCGAGAAGCTGACTCACATAGTTCGATGGAGCCAGAAGCGTCGGATTGGAGAATGGCGTGATGGAGATGACGCAGTCCGGCTGGTCGAGGACGACCAAGGCTGTATCCAGCTGCGCTGTCGGTCCGGTATGTCCTGGCGGCAGGCGGATCGACGAACCCGGGGGATGACCGACTGACCAGCCGACTCCCTGGTAGGTCGACCAGCCGTCGACGCTCGGTGCGGTCGAACGCGTGAGCAACGAGACTGCCGCCGTCACAACGACGACAAGGACGACAAGCCCGGCCAGGAGCAGACGTCGGCGACGGCTCGCCACATGGGTATTCACCCCTGTCATGTCTGCCCGCATATCTCTCACTCGCTCACTGCGCGCCTATCAGGAAGTGCCTGCCGTCCGGGATACGGGCTCATCCTCTGAGCACGGCTCGAGCCTCACTCGCCGTCCGGCTACGTCACCTACTGGTAGCGGCTCGATCCCCCGAGCCTACTTATCGGCCAATCGGTGGGTGGCCCTCACGGGCAGAACCTCAGTCACGTGCAAGAGTTGGGCGATGAGTATGTGGATCTTGTCTCTGGAATTGCCGTCGGGTGGTTCAACGTGAGGCAGAAGCGTCTGCTGGCGACCGGGAACTACCCTGGCACTCCGACGCCCTTGTTGCCGGTGAAGAATATGGCGATGATGCCGCTGATCCAGGCAAGGGTTTTAGTCGATGGGTTGAGGATGTCGAGTTTGTCGTCCATCTACCCCGATTCTATCGGCGGCGCATGACCGCCATCATGAAGCGAGCCAGCTCACCCAGGCTGACCTCGACAAGGCTGCACACTCCCTCAACGGTCGCCCTCGACAAACCCTCAACTGGATGACACCATCCGAGAAACTCGGCGAAGTGTTGCAATGACCCCTTGAGCTGGCAACATTCTGTAGCGGAATAGCCCATATCTGAGACCGCACGAGATCGGCACCTCGGCGCTCGTCCAAGGATCGGGGACGCCTATTGAAACTCCTCCTGACTGATTACTTGAAGGGACAGTCCGGCGGCCTCCAAGGAGCTTGCTGCGTTCGTGGCGGCATCCGCCGGAACAATGACTCGGCTGGCGTAGCTCAAGACCGGTTCATTCTCCAGTCGCTCCATCATTCGGCATTTGTCGACTCTTCGCCGCGGTCCGGTCGGGAACTCCTCGACGTAGCTAAAGAAGTCTCGATCAAGCGCGATAAGGCGGTCCTTCTCTTCATCGGTGAGGTCGCGGGTCGTATCGCTTTCTTGCGCAGCAATACCTGAGACGATGCGCCATTCGCGTTCCCGGTAGTGCTTCAGCTCGTCGTCCTCGCCTTCTATGTCTTCCGTGATGTGAACCAGCGACAGAAAGGCACGCAACGCGTTGAGCAGCTGCTGTACCGGCTGGTGCCGCCGCCCCAGGACCTCGATGAGCTCCTTCGCTGCGCCTACGGTGATTGTGGTTTCAGTGGTCTCGTCGCCGTCGTGAACCACAAGGAGCCTGTCATCTTGGTCGAGGGCTTCGATAGTTACGAGTCTCTCGAGGAGTCGTTGGATCTCGCCCACTCGGAACAGGAAGGTCGAACCCACTCCCTCGAGACCTTGTCGCTGCGCCCTGGCGGGTGGTAGATAGATCACCGGCAGGGCTCCCAGGGCCAAGAGCTTGCGGATCGGGAATTGGATCGCGAACGGACCGTACCGTTCGGAATGGCGCGACAGCTCCCCGGACTCAAGCTCGGTGAAGCTGATCGACTTGGAAGCCAGCCTCACGGGGTCGGATAGTCCACCCTCTCTTGGCTCCCTCCACTCCGTAATCCCTGGAGTCAAGAGGAACCCGGATGTCGCGATCGAATCTAGGATCGCGAGACCTTTTTCCAGAGCCTCGTTCCGCTCCGAGCGTTGAGGGAAGCTGTGATAAAAAAAGCGCTCCGCCAAGCTGTGACTTCCTTCTTTCGCTCCGGGGGATTCTTGACCTGTCAACTCTCGCGGCGAGACACGCCGATGCCGACACCGGCCACCCCCACCGAGCCTATCCACCCGTACCTTGAGCATCCCAGATCACCCGCTATGTGCCATAACGAGCGCGTTGGACGACTGCGCTAGAACGGCACTTATGCGCTAGCTGGAAACCGGTCCGTGGGGGTACATCTTGCCGGT